>CAXXSW010000006.1:0-114778 GCA_963677625.2 Vallitaleaceae bacterium | reverse complement strand
ATCTTTGGATTTCTTTGTAGGAGAGTTAAAAAACAAAAAAGTTGTAGTTGTACAGGGAGGCATAGGCAAGGTTAATGCTGCCATATGTACTCAGATTTTGATAGATGTATTTTATGTAGATGCAATTTTGAACACAGGCGTAGCAGGAGCCCTATCTGAAAAGCTTGAAATCGGAGATGTGGTTATTTCAAAAGAAGCCGTTCAACATGACTTTGATGCAACTAGTTTTGATTATAAGTTGGGTGAAATACCTAGGATGGCTACAAGCGTATTTAAAGCAGATGAACATATGATTAAAATTGCAAAAAAGGCTAGTGATGTTCTTAGCTCACAGGTTAATGTTTATATAGAAAGAATTGTAAGTGGAGACCAGTTTATTGCAGACCCTAGACGCAAGAAAGAGATTATTCGTGATTTTAGTGGTTATTGTACTGAAATGGAGGGTGCTGCAATCGCCCATGTATGTTACTTAAACAGAGTACCATATGTTATTATTCGCTCAATTTCAGATAAGGCCGATGATTCGGCAGATATGAATTTTGCTGAGTTCACAAAAATGGCTGCCTTGAATTCCTGCAAAATGATCGAAAGGATTTTGGAGTTACTTTAGTTGTTAAAAGGATTTATTATCTGGATTATTCATGGAATATCTGCCTTTGGTACCTGGACTGTTCTCCTTGTACCAAGGGTGATAATGAAGATTCCAAAACAGTTGTTAGGACTGCCTAGAAGAATTCGACGTTTGCGAATACTGATTAAAATCCAAAGAATTCTAATCAAAATTCTGAATCTTGCAGCCACTGGATTTAGTCTTTTTCTTACACTAGAACCCATAATGAAGAAATTTCAAAGCAACGAAAATAAATGAGAACATATGTTTGCAAACATATGTTCTTTTTGCTATAATTAGATATAACTTTTAATGGAATTTGTAGAAATATCTTTAATATTATTTTGATGAAATGGTATTGAAAAATTAAAGGGAAGAGAAGAAGTAGGTGATAGTATGCTAACTAAAGAGACTTTGGATAAATTAACTATATTGGCAGATGCTGCCAAATATGATGTGTCATGTGCATCTAGTGGAGTAGAAAGAAAGAATACTGGTGGTATAGGTAATTCGGCAGCTATGGGTATCTGTCATACATGGGCATCTGATGGCAGGTGTGTTAGCTTACTTAAAGTTTTGATGACCAATAATTGTGTCTATGACTGTGCTTATTGTGTGAATAGACAATCTAATGATGTGCCAAGGGCAAGCTTTACGCCAGAAGAAATTGCCAAATTGACCATCGAATTCTATCGAAGAAATTACATCGAAGGCTTATTCTTGAGTTCTGCTGTTGAGCATAACCCAAATTCCACAATGGAACGTATCGTTAAGGTTCTTCAACTGATGAGAAGAGAATATCATTTCTCAGGCTATATTCATGTAAAAGCTATTCCGGGTGCAGATCCTCTACTAATAAAAGAAGCTGGCTATTTGGCAGACAGAATGAGCGTTAATATGGAATTGGCCACTGAAGAGGGACTCAAATTATTAGCACCCCAGAAGCCTATACAGAAATTACTCTTGCCTATGAAAGATATACAAACAGGTATTTCTCATGCTAAAGATGATAAAAAGTACTTTTCTCACGCTAAATCTTTTGTACCAGCAGGACAATCGACTCAGATGATTGTTGGTGCAACACGTGAGACTGACCGAGCTATTCTTTTTCGCAGTGAAAACTTGTATCAGGAGTTTAACTTGAAGAGAGTTTATTATTCAGCATATATGCCGGTAAATAGTGGTGAATTACTTCCTAGTGTCCAGACAGAACCACCTCTACAACGGGAGCATAGACTTTATCAGGCTGACTGGCTTTTAAGATTTTATAAGTTTACTGCTAATGAAATACTGACTGAAAGAGATTTGAATCTGGATCTGGATTTTGATCCTAAGATGATTTGGGCTCTTCGAAATCTGGATTTGTTTCCCATGGAAGTGAATAAGGTAGCCTTTGAAATGTTAATCAGAATTCCAGGAATTGGCTTAAGAAGTGCCAGACGGATTGTTACTCAGAGAAATGCCAAATTAGTCGATTATGATGGATTAAAAAAAATGGGGGTTGTTCTGAAAAGAGCAAGATTTTTTATCACTTGTAAGGGTAAATATTACGGTGATCGCAAGTTTACACCTGAATATATACGAAATACATTGACAAAGAATAGTCCTTTTCACCAAATGACTTTGACTGAAGTAGCTGGATTTTAAGGAGGATGAAGCATGATATACCTATATGATGGAAGCTATTATGGTATGCTTTCATGTGTTTATGAACATTATTATACTATGAAAGCCAATGAGATATATGCTGTTCAACTTTTTGAAGGCTCCTTGATTGATGAAAGCAAGTTTATCGTAACAGATGAAGTTAAGGCTGAAAAAGTTGAGTTGGCCATTAAGAATAAGTTTTCTAGTAATGGATATATGGATATGTATAGAAGCTTTTTGTCGGATGAGCCAAACAAGGATAACTATATATTGCAATATTTAATGGCTGGATTTAAGATGGGGGCTAAGATAGATAGAATGTACAGTGAACCTTATGTCATAAGGATTCGTGAGTTAAGTAGACGGGTTGGTTTTGAATCTCATCGGTTTTTAGGTTTACTTCGATTTGTTGAGAGAAAACCATATCTCTATGCTAGATTTGAACCAGACAGTGATATTCTAACCCTCATAGGTGATCATTTTGCTGATAGATATAAGAATGAAAGAATAGTTATTCACGACTTAAAGCGTCATAAAGCATTGGTGGCCTATGGTGGTGAATGGCTACTGTATGATGTGGATAATCAGGAACTTTTGCCAGAAGGCTCGGAGGATGATGAATTGGAGACCTTGCTTAGGGACTTATGGAAAGGATATTTTGACCATATCGGTATTGAAGGAAGGAAGAATCTTAAACTTCAACAAGCTTTTGTACCACTTAAGTATAGAAAACATGTAGTGGAATTTAATTAGGCGATTGATAGTTCTTATTAGTGGATCTTTGTAATTTTAGCAAAAGAAAAAGCACCTTGCGTAATGCACGGTGCTATTGTAAAGGATGAGGGGGAGAGTATTTAATATGTAAGAGGTAACTATTTCTTACACCCTTATATTACACCCTAAATGTGTCTATATTATGCAATAAATATGAACAAAATGTAAAGCATGATATTACTACAAAGTAACATGAACGGCTTATATCACAATTATTAGATAGGCCTTTATAACTAGGTGTTTTTTAAGGGAGGGAATCTGAACTTTGACAAAAAAAAGAGCACCGTTTTAGACTCGGTGCTATTGTAAAGGATGAGGGGGAGAGTATTTAATATGTAAGAGGTAACTAATTCTTACATAAAAGATAATATCTTATAAATGTGACAAAATAATGTCCTAATTATGAACATAGTGTTAACAATCGAGTTTTTTGTTAAAATAGTTATTTAGTGGATAATAAATGTACAAAATATATGCTTTTTAGTAGGAAATAAATGATTAAGACTAAAGTCCTAGTAATTCCTAGATTTCCTCATTGAGGAGAACCATATGTATGTGGTCTTCCCAGGTCCCGCATATTTTAAGATATTTCTTGGCAAGTCCTTCTTTATGAAAACCCAATTTGGTCACTAAATTAAGGGAGGCAAGATTTCTGGGCATAATATTTGCTTCAATTCGATGAAGTTTCAAGACAAAGAAGGCATATTCGATGACTTTCAAAAGGGCTTCTGTCATATAACCATTTCCGGTATTCTTTTGATCCAACTTATAGCCAACAAAACAACTCTTAAAAACTCCACGAATAATATTTGATAAGGCAACGGTCCCAATTGGTTTTTCAGGATCAGTTTTCTTAAATATCCAAAATCTAACCATTGAAAGACTAGTTAAACCTTCTAGATCCCACTTTAGCATCTGTTTTTGATGCTGTCTAGTATAAAAATATGCCTGTCGTTCAGGCTCATAAGGCTCTAAGAATTCCTTGTTGCTTTCGTAGAAATCCAATGTTTTGGATGCATATGAAGCAGGAAGAGTTCTAAGAATTAGCCGTTCAGTTTCTAACACTAGTTTCTTCATGACTGTCCTTTCGTGGATTAACTTTGTATTAATTGTATCAGATGTGAAACACTTATGCTATAATTTATTCAATAGTAAACGAAGAACCCTTTATACATATGTGTTTTATTGATATTCTATGAGAGAGGTGGGAACATGAAAGCGGTACTAGCAACCTATAAGGACCGGTTGGTTAATATTAGCGGCAGAAATAGAAGTCTGGTATTACGTAAAATCTATAAGAAACGGACATTTGATATAGTTGCATCCTTTGCGGAGCAAGAACAAGACTTGGATGGACTGATAACAAGCCTTCTACAGGATGAAAAAAAGGCAACTTTAATTATTGACGATCCCTACAAAACCCGTATGAGGCTGACAGGGGACAGTAATGAACAACTAGAGATTGATAAAGAAGAGGAGATTCAGTCTCTAAACAATGTACTTAAGAAACAGGAATCCTTAAGCCATGAAGATGAAGAGATTATACGTAAGCGTCGGTCTGAGATTCAAGAGAAGTATGACGTACTGGCATCAGAAGAAAGCAGACGGATCGAAAGTATCTATGAGAATTTGCTATCTATGTCTAATCATATAAATTACTTGTATCGTGAAACATTGGCTATAGAAAAAGAAACAGGTAAGTATGATCTTTATATAGGCTATCCTTTTGTGGAAGGTCGGTTTAAAGATGGTTCTTTTGTTCGTGCACCCTTTTATCTATTTCCCGTCGAACTTGAAGTAAAAAACAACAGATGGTATATTCGAAATAATCCGGCTAGGGACCCTATGGTCAATAAGGTTTTTTTATTTGCTGCACAAAAATGTCAGCAAAGTTCGATTAAGGTATATGATACACCAGATTTCAGTGAGTTAACGAGAGAGACACTAGTCCAACATATTCTTCAAGAATTAGATGATATGGGTATGGTTTGCCAACCTTTTGAATATGATTATGCCAAATTAACTTCTTATACAAATGCAACTGTTCCAAACTATAAGTATGGTGAATTACGTCTTATCCCATACGTTGTTGCTGGTCAGTTTCCTATTAGTAATTCTATATACACTGATTATGAATTACTGGAAGATGAAGAGGATTATAATGAAAGTCTTAAGGAATTACTAACTAATGTTAGTGTGAACAATGTAAGTGAAGGTTTTGATTTTTCGAAAATTGACCTACCTAGAAAAGACTTGTTTACGATAGCACCGATTGATTTTAGCCAAGAAACTGCTATAAAGGCCTTGACTAAAACTAATCAGCTGGTTATCTATGGACCACCTGGAACAGGAAAATCACAAACAATAGGAAATATGATTAGTGACGCTCTAGCCAAGGGGAAAAAAATACTCATGGTTTCTCAAAAAAGGGCAGCTCTTGATGTACTCTATAACCGTTTATCACCTATACAAGCAAAACTTATGCTTATACATGATGCTAATAAGGATAAGAATAAGTTTTATACTAAGCTACGAAGTCAGATTGAGGATGGCTTCGACTATATCAGCCATAATGGAAAAATTGAATTCGAAGAGAATGCAATAAAGGTTGATTCCTTGCTAGATGAGTTGAAGCTGCTTGAACATGAGCTAACACATAAACGTCCTTTCGGTATCAGTCTTCAGCAAATGTATATGAAGACTAAAGGCATTTTTAGTCAGGAAGATCCAAGGTATTCTTACTATAAAAAGTTTAGAGAAGACAATCCTTTTATGGATGTGGACTATGACACATTAAACAGTTCTTTTGAGAAATTGAATAAGCAACCTTTTATTGTTGATACTTATTTTAAGTATGCGAGACTAATAGAGGAGTTTTCCTATCTACCAGTTTTTTCTAGACCTATGACTTTTATGGAAAAAGAGGGAGTTATTGATGTATCTCATAAGATCGAGACCTATCAAAAAGACCTTACAGGTTTGGATAAGATTATTGTTGCACATATTAGTAAATACTATACGGTTAACCGGTTAATCTTAAGTGACAAGGAACTAAGTGACTATGCAAAAGGCTATAATAAAGAGATAAACCATGGACTGATAGACAATGACAAGGCTAAGTGGTGGAATGTTCCTAAAGTTATTGGCTATGCTCTTAAATCTAATGAACGTAAAAATAATATGACAAAATTCTTAGCAGAAGAGGCCAAATATAAGGAACTTTTTGCTGTTTGTGGTCATCTTTTTAATCAAGTATTTAGCGATTTGAAGGAACTTCTTGAGCTTATGAACAGTGATGGAAGAAAGCGAGTCATTAGTGAAATAAAAGACCTTAGCAAAATGCTTTTGTGTATGGAAGGTATTAAATCAAGTTTAACAAACCAGGATTATTATAATGAGCTCTTGGTCAGTATTCATGCTCTTGATGTATCGGATCTCATGCTCCTTGAATATAGTTTTGATCATGCGAGCAATGTTGATGAAATGGGGATTATGCTAGATAATCTTTTTGATTTTATTATTCTTGAGCATATTCACCGGATTGAAAAGACAGAAGGTTTTAATGAATTTTATCTCTATTTCAACCGTTTTAATCAAATTATTGATGAGATTAACGACTTGAGTAGTAAAAATGAAACCTTAACTGCCAGTATCGTTACCAGCCTATGGAATGATAAAATGCAACTTTTTCAAGGGGATGCTAGCTATAAAGAACTAAAGCGGCAAGCTGAGAAAAAACGTCGCTTATGGCCAATCAGGAATATGATTTTTGAATTTTCGACTATGTTGCTTAACATGTATCCTTGTTGGTTGATGAGCCCGGAAACAGTATCGGATGTGCTTCCTTTACAAGCTGATATGTTTGATTTGATTATCTTTGATGAGGCATCTCAAATGTTTGTGGAGAATGCTATTCCAACGATTTATCGAGGAGCTAAAGTTGTAGTAGCAGGCGATGATAAGCAACTTAGACCAACATCTACATTCATGTCTAGGTTTGAAGAAGATGATGAAGAATTTTTAGATATTGAGACAGCAGCAGCGCTTGAGGAAGAGAGCCTACTCGACCTTGCCAAAGTTAATTATGATCAAGTTCATTTGAACTACCATTACCGTTCACGGTTTTCAGAACTCATTCAGTTCTCTAACCATGCCTTTTATGGGGCTAGATTAAATGTATCTCCTAACAGAATCAAATTCCATTATGACGGGAGTCCAGCTATTGAGCGGATTAAGGTAAAAGGTTTCTGGGAAAATAGAAGAAATTCAGTGGAAGCGAATCGAATCGTTGACTTGGTTGACCATCTTTTAAAAAATAGGAATGACAGTGAAACCATTGGAATAATTACTTTTAATATTAACCAAAAAGACCTGATTGAGGACTTATTGGATGCCAGATGTCAAATTGATGAAACCTTTAAAAGCCTTTATCAGGAAGAACTGGTTAGGAAGAAAAAGGATGAGGATGTTTCGATTTTTGTAAAGAATATTGAGAATGTTCAAGGTGATGAGCGTGATATCATTATTTTCTCAGTGGGTTATGCAGCAAATAAGCAAGGTAAGATTAGTGTTAATTTTGGGTCTCTGTCTCAAGATGGTGGTGAAAATAGGTTGAATGTAGCCGTTTCAAGGGCTAAGAAAAAAACTTACGTTGTAACATCGATTGAACCGGAAGAACTCTACGTTAGCAAGACAAAAAATGATGGAGCTAAGTTGTTTCGGAAGTATTTGGAATATGCCAAGGTTGTTTCCGACAAACAGTTTGATAAGCAAGAGATGCTTTTGGAGCACATGGCAAAGTCAAAAAGTGCTATATTTACTGAAGATGAGTTTAGGGACCAATTAGCCAGTAGGTTAAGAGAACTAGGCTTAAGCATTGAAACTAAGGTTGGCTCAGGCAAGTATGCTCTTGATCTTGCGGTATGGGATGATAGGCATCAAGCTTTTGTTCTTGGGATTGAGTGTGATTCTACTTTATATGGTAATGAACAGACAACTTTAGAGAGGGATATATATAGAAGCCGATTTTATAAGGCCAGATCATGGGATGTGGTAAGAGTTTGGGCCTATGACTGGTGGCGTAATCCTAATCAAGTACTTGAGATGATCAGAGATCATTTAGATAGTCATTATCAGATTGAGGTAGATATTGACAATCCACCTTTACAAACGACAGAGTATCATATGACAACGGCTCCAGCAGAGGATGTTTGTTGGTATGGTGACCGAATACAGCTAAAAGACATGATTTCAGGTGAAATTTTTACTATTGACATTGATGTTAGTGAAGAAAATAAGGACCAGCTAAACGAGTTTAAAAAACTTTTGATTAATGAAAAAGTAGGGGCATCTATTGTTTATCGAGACTATGAATACATTCTTCATCAGATTCTAAAAAGGTCCTAGACTAGGGGTCTGGACCTTTTTAGAATAAAATGTTTTACTTAAGATATAATCTCTAATAGCTATTTATTTGAGGGTAGCATACATTACTGCTTTAATCGTGTGCATACGATTTTCAGCTTCGTCAAAAACGACAGATTGCTTGGATTCAAAAACTTCATCGGTAACTTCCATTTCATTTATACCGAATTTATTAAACATTTCCTGCCCAATAGCTGTTTTGGTATCATGGAAGGAAGGAAGGCAGTGCATAAAAATTGCTGAAGGTTTTGCAAGATCCATCATGGATTTATTGACTTGATATGGTTTTAGCAAAGTAATTCTGGACTCCCAAACGTGATCAGGTTCACCCATAGATACCCATATGTCAGTGTAGATAATGTCTGCATTTTTAGCACCTTCTTCAATGCTTTCTGTAAGGGTAACGGTTGAACCATTTTCTTCTGCTAGTGCAAGAGCTTTTTCTACTAGGTCATCAGCAGGAAAAAGTTCTTTTGGAGAACATGCAGTGAAGTTTATACCCATTTTCGCACAAGCTATCATTAGTGAATTACCCATATTGTTTCTAGCATCCCCTGAGTAGGTAAAGTTCAGCCCCTTAAGATAGCCAAATTTTTCTTCAATCGTCATAAGATCTGCGATCATTTGAGTGGGATGGAATTGATCGGTTAAGCCATTCCAAACAGGAACACCGGCAAAGGTGGCCAGTTCTTCAACTAATTCCTGGCTATATCCCCTGTATTCTATACCATCATATAGGCGTCCAAGAACTCTAGCAGTATCTGCAATACTTTCTTTTTTACCCATTTGAGAACTTCCTGGATCTAAGTATGTAACACCCATACCTAAGTCCATACCTGCAACTTCAAAGGAACAACGGGTTCTAGTAGATGTTTTTTCAAAAAGCAGGACGATGTTTTTCCCTTTTAAATATTCATGTGCGGCTCCTGTTTGTTTCATGTTCTTAAAGTTTTTGGACAAGTCAATTAGATAACGAATTTCCTCCTGGCTAAAGTCCAACAAAGTAAGAAAATGACGGTTTCGTAAATTAAAACTCATAATAATCTCCTTTAGGTTTTTATGACATCAAGAAAATATAAATGTCAAACTTATATTTACAACTATGTATTATTATACATTAAAATGGAAAAATATAAAGTCCTAATTTTGTTATAAGTAAAATTCATGGATTTAATCCCCTATGTACTCGTGTATGTCACTTATTTGTCACATAGGTGGAATAGGATGAAATATGTGACAAAGTGGAAGTTATTGGATACAATTAAGATAATAATGAATCTTTTGATAGTAGAGAGGTAGTTGATATGAAAGATATTAATATTCTATTGGTTGAAGATGAAGAGAAGATTCGAGAGATAATTAGGACTTATGCTATTAAGGAACAGTATAATCTTTTTGAGGCAGGTAGCGGCAAGGAGGCATATGATCTTATGGACGAGAGGGAATACCACCTAGTCCTATTAGATGTTATGTTACCTGATACAGATGGCTGGACTATCCTTAGAAAAATACGGAAAGAGGATAATATTCCTGTCATTATGTTGACCGCTAGGAGCGAAGAGGATGATAAACTTCTTGGTTTTGACCTAGGTGCAGATGATTATGTTACAAAACCCTTTAGTGCAAAAGAGTTGATGGCCAGAATAAAAACTGTTCTGAAACGTAACCATCTTGTTACATTAGGAGAAATCATGACCTTAGGTAGTATGTCTATTAATACGTCCTTTCATCAAATTCAGATTGATGGCAGTGAAATAGACTTAACTCCTTTAGAGTATAAGTTATTGATGTATTTTGTGGATAATCGGAATATTGCCCTTAATCGAGATCAGATTCTAAATGGAGTTTGGGGATATGATTATTTTGGTGATGAACGAACGGTTGATACCCATGTAAAAAGACTTCGTAAGAAAATCGGTGAGGAAGGAGCCAGAATTAAGACCATTCGAGGCATCGGTTATCGGATGGTGGTAGAAGAATGAAATCATCAATTAGTGTAAAAGTATTTGGATATATGTTTATTTTTTCTATAATCATAGTTGGTCTTATTGGAACAGCAACCAAGTTTGTCCTACCAACCTATTACTTGGATAAACAGCTAGGACTTCTTAATGAATTAAAAGTAGAGATTCAAACAGCATATACGCATGAGGACTATAATCTGGTCATGGATATTATGGAAGAAATGGAGAATGACCTAGGTGGAGAACTTTATTATTATTCTGAACAGGGCGGCCAAACAGGATATGGTATGGGTCGAGGTAAGAACCGTCCGGTAATATCTAATGGTCAATCTTTTACACCTAGAGGTGACTTTAGCGTTTATCAGTATACCAATAAGATTGGAGTAGATATATATCTTATAGGTGTGCTCTTAGACGAGGAATATCTGGTGTATGAAGTACCTATTCAGACCCTGAATAAGGCTACTGATACGATGATAGATTTTATTTGGGTTCTCTTGGCTCTTGTATTGCTCTTGGCTTTAGTGATGGCATGGATATTGTCTAGAAATCTTTCCAGGCCTATTAAAGACCTGAATGCATTGGCAGAATCCATGAAAACCAAAACGGTGAAACCTATTATGGTTAGTAAAGGGCGAGATGAAATCGGTCAACTTAATAAGACTCTTAATGAACTTTATGAGGAGCTTAGAGGGAATATTTACAAGCTTAATACAGAATTGAACAAGGAGAGAAATGCTGAAAACCTTAAGAAGAGGTTTCTTGCCCAGGCAACCCATGAACTGAAAACGCCAATTGCAGTTATCAGCGGCTATGCAGAGATTCTTTATGACGGCATGTATAAGGATGAAGAGGAAAGGGATCGGTACCTGAAGAATATTTTTGAGGAATCAGAAGCTGTCTCAAAGTTGATCTTAGATGTTTTGGATTATACCAAAATGGAAACAGGCAACTACAAGCTAAAACCTAAGGAAGTAAGAGTAAAACCCTTTGTCAACAGCTTATTTAGCCGTTATATGGACTTTGTCGAAAGCCATGAGCTAAGGTTTGAACTTGAAATGAATCTTGATGATGACTTTTTTATGTCTCTAGACCAAGAGAGGTTTGAGCAGGTATATCGAAACCTAATATCAAATGCAGTTGAACATGGACAGACTCTTATTAGAACGAGGATTCAAAATACTGAATCCAAGTTAATTTTAAGTGTTTATAATGATGGACCTGCTATAGATGAGGAAGATATTGATAACGTGTTTGAAAGCTTTTACAAGAAAAAAGGGAAAAAGAAAGGGACAGGCTTGGGTCTTGCTATTTTGAAAGAAATTGTTCTTCTTCATGGTGGGGAGTACCGAGTTGAAAATATTGAAGACGGTGTAGAATTTACGGTTATGATTTAAGTTATAAGATAAATTAAGAAAAAACGACTTTGTCACTTGGTTGTCACAAAAGAATTTTATGATACAAGCAAATAAAAAAAAGGAGTCTTGTATGATGAAAATTTCAAAAAAGGCAAGGTTAATCAGTCAGGTTGTATTTTTTCTTATTGTTGGATTAATTGGCCTAAATCATTATCTAAGTGAATCAGGTTTAAGTATCCCTTTCATTGGAGCGTCATCCCTTCATGCTATTTGCCCTTTTGGAGGTGTGGAAACATTGGTTTCTTGGGCTACATTAGGTGTTTATGTACAGAAGATTCATCCATCTTCCATGGTCCTTATGGTGATTATCATGGTCTTGGCCTTGTTGATGGGACCTCTTGTATGTTCTTATATGTGTCCTTTGGGATCCATCCAAGAATGGATAGGCAAGGTTGGAAAAAAGCTATTTAAAAAGCGATATAATGGTTTTATACCATATAAAGTTGACCGTATTCTCAGGTACCTACGGTATGGTGTATTGGTTTTTACCATATACTTGACCACAAACTCATTAAAACTCGTTTTTTTAGAAGTTGATCCCTACTATGCCCTCTTTAATTTTTGGTCAGATGAAGCAACTATAGGTGGTATTATTGTTTTGCTGGTTGTCTTGCTTATGTCCCTATTTGTGGAACGACCATGGTGTAAGTATGCTTGTCCATTTGGGGCAGCTATTGGCCTGACTAACCTACTTAGTCTATACAAGATTCGGAGAAATGAAACAAGTTGTGTAAGTTGTTACAAATGCGATGATGTATGTCCGATGAACATTAAGGTATCAGATAAGAAGACTATTAGAGATCATCAATGTATCCGGTGTGGTCTTTGTACATCAGAAAACCATTGCCCAGTAGAAGCTACTGTTGAAATGAGGCTTAAAGGTTTTGGTGATGTAAATGGAGCATCAAACATGGGAAAAAGAGAAGATATACATACCAAGGGTATGAGAAATACCGGAGGTGACCAATGAGACTAAAAAATATAAGTATTGCAGTTATTGGCTTGCTTGTGGTTTTTGGAGGAATTATCATATCAGATGCTATGGGATATTGGCAGACCGAGTCAACAAAAACACCAGCCGTATTTAGCGATGGTATATACGAAGGTTTACCGAATCCAGGTGATATTAGAGGTTCCTATACTTTCTCGGACATTGAAAAGGCTTTTGGTATAAAGTCAGAACTTATTGCAGAAGCCTTTGGGCTATCAACTGATAATTCAGAGAGTATACAAGCTAAGAATTTAGAAGAAATTTATGGAGATATGAGTCAAGATATTGAAATTGGAACAGGATCGCTACGTTTATTCGTTTCCTTATATACAGACTTGCCCTATGAGTCTGAAGATTATATCTTTCAGTCAGGCGTTGATGTTCTAATTAAGGAAGATAAATGGAATGAAGAGAAAGCTTTGTATATGGATGGCCATATTATTGATCTTCCATCAGATGAAGTTGATGCAAAGTCCAATCTTACAGGAGACTTGTATCAAGAAAGCGATATAGAAAGTTCAGAAGCAGAACACGAGGAAACAGTGGCTGTGAGAGGAAAGACAAGTGTAAGGGATCTCTTAGATTTTGGTCTTTCAATTGATGAGATAGAAGGGGTTCTTGGCCTTGAAATTCAAAATGAAAATATGCTTATTAGAGACATATGTAGTCAGAACAATTTAGAATTTTCGGAAGTCAAAGAAATATTTAATAATATGTTAGAAGTGAATTAAATCATTTATTTGCTTGGTCTGTGCCTTATTTTGGTACAGACCTTTTTTATTTACTAGGAAAGTCCTCTATATGAATTTTATGAGTAGAAACATCTCATAAAATGTCAAGGAAACTTTCCTAGCACAACAATCGCAAGCGAAGGAGGCGAAGCCTCTTTGTCTTGTTTATATAGAAAAAAGGGACAAAGTGAAAAGACAAATATACTCATGTGTCCTTGATAAAAAGATGAAAATTATGACAAGGATAAAAAAGTCTTGCAATTAACAGATATTTCCTGTAATATAATTTGAAATATCTTGATATAGAAACGTATTCATGAATAAAACAATTAAAAGGCTAAATTAGGAGAACGTGATGAAGAGTATTCGTGTTAACAATCTTACTAAAACATTTGAAACTAAAATCAAAGAACCTGGATTTTCGGGAAGCCTAAAAAGTATGGTCAAACCTGAGTATAAGCGAATTCAAGCTGTAGATCATGTTGGCTTTGAGGTAGAGGAGGGTGAACTTCTTGCCTTTATTGGACCTAATGGTGCAGGTAAATCGACAACCATTAAGATGATGAC
Organism: Vallitaleaceae bacterium; assembly: GCA_963677625.2. Classification (GTDB taxonomy): domain Bacteria; phylum Bacillota; class Clostridia; order Lachnospirales; family Vallitaleaceae; genus UBA1351. The sequence continues at coordinate 100,652 of CAXXSW010000006.1, read as the reverse complement.
AGGCATTTTACATCCTACAAGTGGACAAATGGAAGTACTTGGATTGAATCCCGTTAAAGATAGGACAGAACTAGCCTACCAAATCGGTTCTGTTTTTGGTCAGAAGTCACAACTATGGTTTCATCTCCCGCCAGGAGATAGTTTTCAACTACTTGGTAAAATATATGAGATTGATAAGCATCGGCTAAAAGGCCGAATTGATTATTTGACAGAAGTTTTTGGAATTGAAGAACTTTTGAATATACCAGTAAGGAAATTGTCTTTGGGGCAAAGGATAAGATGTGAAATAGCGGCATCCCTTTTGCATGAACCAAAGATTATTTTTTTGGATGAACCGACTATTGGCCTAGATGTTATTGTTAAACAGAGGATTAGAGATTTAATAAAAACTGTCAATAAGGAAGAGAAGACAACTATTTTTTTAACTTCCCATGATGCTGGAGATATAGAAGAACTTTGTAAAAGAGTTATTGTCATTAATCATGGCCAGGTAGTTACTGATGAAAGTGTTAAGAATCTAAAATATAATTATCTAAGCAATAAGGTAATCAGTCTAAAATACAGTGATAAGGTAGTCATTGATGATCAAGATATTAAGGTGATTAAAAGTAAGGGATATGGTATAAAGGTAGAAGTTGATACCAGTAGAACGGACATTGATGATGTAATTAGCAGGCTGATGAAAAAGGGAAGAGTTTTAGACATTACCATTGAAGATCCACCAATGGAAGAAATTATCGCTTCTATTTACCAAGAGAAAAGTAAAGGTGGTGGCAGTTATGATGGCTAAAGTAAGTAAATATGGATATGTATTTAAAACATCCATGATGGATGCCATGGTGTATCTGTTGGACTTTTTTGGTCGAAGCGGTTTTTTTGCATTTATATTAGGGGTATATCTGCTTCTATGGAAGAATATATATGGAAGTGGTGATGGTGTTATTGAGGGCTTTACCTTAAGTATGATGATATGGTATTTGGTTATGACTGAAATTGTTACATTGTCAACTAGTAATTATTACAAAGAAGTAGCCCGAGATGTAAAATCTGGTAATATTGCATACTTATTGAATAAGCCTTATGATTATATCCTTTATTCATATGCAAATAATATGGGGAAGATTAGCATTCGGTTTTTTGTTAATATTGTTGTTGGTGTAGGCGTGGGTATACTTCTTGTCGGCTTGCCAGGTTGGATTGATATTTGGAGCTTGCCCTTTATTATCTTAAGTATAATTATGGGAATCACCATTAACTTTTTTGTGAATTTTTCCTTAGCATTAACAGCATTTTGGGTAGAAGAAAACTCGGCTTTTCAATGGATTTATCAGAAGTTGGTATTTACATTAGGAGGTATGCTTTTACCTTTGGAACTTTTTCCTCATTGGATCGAAGGGTTTAGTAAGCACTTACCTTTTGCATATATAACCTATTATCCGGGAAAATTATTTGTAGATTTTTCTAGAGACCTGTTTGTTCAGGTTTTTCTAGGACAATTGATTTATTTGTTTATAGCCATTTTTATGTGTTATATGGTTTATCGGAAAGGAGTGAAAGGTTTAAATGTTAACGGAGGATAAAAAAAGGGTAGGTAAGATTAGGGGAAATATTGATATGTTAGGTGGCTATTTTAAGTTGAATCTATCATCAGCAATGGAGTATCGAACTAGTTTTTTGATTCAGACTTTTGGCATGTTTCTCAATAATCTCTCCTTTGCTTTTTTCTGGTGGCTTCTTTTTGAAAGATTTTCAAGTATAGGTGGTTATGGCTTTAAGGACGTGATGCTTCTGTGGTCATTTTCTTCAGCAGGTTTTGGTGTTTGCTTTATTCTTTTTGGTAATATAACTAGGTTGGTTGAAATGATTACACAGGGAGAATTGGATGCTTACCTTCTACAGCCTAAGAATGTTCTTTTAAATACCATTTCCTCTAAGACCAATATTTCAGCATGGGGTGATCTTTTCTATGGAATTATTATTTTTTTCTTAGTAGAAGGATTTTCCTTTAAAGGGAGCTTTTTGTTTATTTACTTTACTATAACAGGTGGTGCTATTTTTGCAGGTGTCTTGATTATAGCTAACTCCATGGCTTTTTGGTATGGGAATATTAGCTCTCTAGCAGGCTTGGTTTTCGAGTTTTTGATTACAACCTCAATTTATCCTGCGGATATTTTTAGGGGGATTATTAAATTTATCTTATTTACTATATTACCTGCTGGTTTTATTTCTATGGTTCCGGTACGTCTGATAAATAACTTTGATCTTAAGTGGTTTCTATTACTAAGTCTTGTAAGTGGCATATGGATAATAATTAGTTTTTTTGTGTTTTCTAAGGGCCTGAAAAAATATGAATCTGGAAATCTCATGGTTCAGAAGCTTTAGACCTATGATATAATGGAGGTGAGAGTGGAAGGAAGTGAGGTCTATATGTTCCAAGAGCAAGACTTAGAATTAAGAAAATTTGTGGCACCTGAAATTATTACTGGGCAGGATGCAAGACTTCTCGTAGTCCGATATATTACTCATTTTACTTCAAGAAAGCCTTTTTTTGTAACTGATGAAAATGTTCGCATGCAGGTATGGTGTCAGGAAATCATCGATAATATTGAAGAAGTAGTTGATGAGTTAATTATTTTTGATTCTGTGACACCAAATCCCAAAGATACGGAAGCCATGCTAGGAGCTGAACTTTTTTTGGCTAATGGTTGTGATTTGATTATTGCCGTGGGTGGAGGCAGTCCAATGGATTGTGCTAAATGCATATCTATTGTAACAACTAATGGTGGTCATATACTTGACTACGAGGGAGTTGACCAGATTAATCTGCCTGGACCGCCCCTGATCTGTATTCCTTCGACATCGGGGACAGCTGCTGACGTATCTCAGTTTGCAATTATAAATGATACACACAATAAGATAAAGAAGGCCATTATAAGTAAGAAAGTTGTACCTGATCTAGCGCTAATAGACCCAGTACCTCTTATGACAATGGATAAGTATTTAACGGCCTGTACAGGTATGGATGCTCTAACACATGCTATTGAGGCATATGTTTCCAATGCCCATTCTAGCATGACAGATATCCATGCGTTGGAGGGTATTCGGTATGTGGTAAATAACATTCAAGATGTTGTCGACCATAATAGGACCATAGAAAATTTTTACAAAATGATGATAGGATCTACAGAAGCAGGACTTGCTTTTTCTAATGCAAGTCTAGGAGCTGTCCATGCTATGGCTCATAGTTTAGGGGGCTTGCTGAACTTAGCTCATGGTGAATGTAACTCAATCCTTCTTCAGCATGTGATTGACGTAAATTATGACGCAGCCAGTGAACGTTATGATCAAATTGCTAAGGTCATGGGTATAGACATAGATGAAAACATTAACATCGGCGGTAGTAATAAGGAAAAATTGATAGAGAGAATAAGCCAACTTAGAGAGAGTGTCGGAATACCGACTTTAGTTCAAGTGGAGAATATGGATGACAAGATAAGAGGTTCCTTGATTAAAGCAACGCTTACAGATCCTTGTATGCTAACCAATCCCAAAGAACTATCTTTTGATGAAGTAGGTGAAATCTTTGATAGAATCATCAAAAAAAAATAGTCGATACACGAGGGAATCAATTATTGGTTTAGGCGAGGATTCTTTTCGTAAAAATTATTACCCTGAACTTCAAAGTAAAATTCTCGACTTGGAACGTATTAATGCAAGGAATAAGATTATCATTAATACTATTCCTGACGTGATGTTGGTCAGTGATAAAGAAGGAAATATTTCTCCCTTTACTTTTTCCAAGGATACAAACCCTTTTTTACATGCCCTTATTTCTGATGAAATCATGATTGAGGAACTTGGCTTGCTTATTAGTCAGGTTGCTGAGATGAATATCCAAATCACGAAACGTTTTGATTTTGACTACCAGAAGCAATCCATGGTTTTGGAAGTTAGGCTTAATATGTCGGATATTGGTGAGATACTACTGATGATCCGTGATGTGACGGAATCAGTCAGATTAGAGGAGAAACTTCGTGATATGATAGACAGGGATTATATGACGGGTTTATATAGTAGGAAAGTCTTCGAAGAATATATGAATGATTATGAAAGAGTACCTGATAAATCAGTGGCTCTTATTATTGTAGATATCGATGGACTTAAGATGTTGAATGATACTTTTGGTCATTTGGCTGGAGACGAAGTCATTAAGAAGACAGGAGAATTTCTTTTTCAGAGTATTCAGACTGATGGATTGATTGCCCGTTTAGGAGGAGATGAATTTGGGGTTCTCCTTGAAACCGGGGATGAAGGAATTGTAGTTCAGGAAATGAAGAAAGTTATGGATAGATTGACAGTTTTTAATTCTACTTCAGAATTGATTCAGATTTCATTATCCTATGGATATGCAATATATAAAGGTGGACAAAACAAGAACAATATGACAGAATTATTCTCTCAAGCAGATAATTTTATGTATCACCATAAGATGTTAAAGTCTGAAAGTGTACGAAGTGGCTTAGTGAATACTTTGATGAAGGCTTTAGAGGTTAGGGATTTCATAACTGAAGGTCACGCAGATCGTATGGAGAAATTAGCCTACAAATTGGCCAAAAGAATTGGACTTAGAAGAAGCAAGGTTGACAAGGTTAAGCTTCTTGCCAAATTCCATGATATTGGTAAGGTTGGGATTTCGGATAATATACTCAATAAACCAGGAAAGTTGACTGATGATGAATATACGATCATGAAGACCCATTCTCAGATAGGAAAGAGAATTGCCAATGAATCCAAGGAACTTCGGGATATTGCCAATCTTATTCTTTACCATCATGAACGATGGGATGGAAATGGATACCCTGAAAACTTAAAAGGCGACGCTATTCCGATTGAATGTAGAATTCTGTCTATTGTTGATACTTTTGATGCCATGACAAATGATAGACCTTACAGAAAGGCCCTGCCAATACAAGTAGCTTATAATGAAATAATTGAGAATAAAGGAAGCCAATTTGACCCTTATTTAGTCGATGAATTTATTGATATGATGGGGTATGAGTTAGCCTAGAATGAAAGAGGAGACCAAAATGAAAAAAATCCCAAGTTTTACTGTAAATCATGATAACCTGTATCCAGGTGTCTATGTTTCAAGATTGGATCACATAGGCGAAGAGACCATCACTTCTTTTGATTTGCGCTTTACAAAACCTAATTTTGAACCTGCCTTGGAAAATGCACCAATCCATGCTATTGAACATTTGGGTGCTACATTTTTAAGAAACCATGAAACATGGGCTAAACGGGTAATTTATTTTGGACCAATGGGATGTAGAACCGGTTTCTACCTTTTGTTGGCAGGAGAACTAAAACCTATAGAAATCGTACCCTTACTCAAAGAATTGTGCCAATTCATTATAGATTATCAGGATGATATCCCTGGTGCCACGAGAAGAGATTGTGGTAACTTCCAGGACATGAATCTTTATACTGCCAAGTATCATGCCAAAAAATATCTAGAGGAAGTTCTTATAGATATTAAAGAGGACCGAATGGTATACAGCGACTAATACCTAGAGCGTAAGAATCAGTTAATGGTTCTTACGCTTTCTATTTTTTTTACAATTCATTCACACAACAAATACAACATATGTTATAATCAAGCTCGTAAAAGACCTAAAGGGCGCTTAATTTGGAGGATTATATGGATATTTATGAAAAGTCATTGAAGATGCATGAAGAGCATGTAGGTAAGATTGAAGTGGTATCAAAAGTAACTGTCAGTAACAAAGAAGAGTTGAGTATGGCGTATTCACCAGGAGTTGCTGAGCCTTGTAGGAAGATTGAAGCTAATCAGAATGATATCTATAAATATACATCTAAAGGTAATTTGGTAGCGGTTATTACAGATGGATCTGCTGTTCTGGGGCTTGGTAATATCGGTCCACATGCAGCTATGCCAGTTATGGAAGGTAAATCAATTCTTTTTAAAACCTTTGGAGATGTGGATTCTTTTCCAATATGTTTGGATACACAGGATACAAATGAGATTATTAGAACCTGTAAACTATTGGCACCAGGACTTGGTGGAATTAATTTGGAAGATATATCAGCACCAAGATGTGTGGAGATTGAAAGAAGATTAATTGATGAACTGGATATTCCAGTTTTTCATGATGATCAACACGGAACTGCAATTATTACTATTGCAGCACTAATTAACGCATGTAAATTGACAGGTAAAGTCAAGGAAAATTTAAAAGTTGTTATCAACGGTGCAGGAGCTGCTGGAAGTTCAATCGCCAAAATGATTTATGAATATGGAGTGGGTGAAATCATTGTCTTAGACAGAAAAGGCACTATTCACTCAAAACGTGATAATCTTGACTTTGTAAAAGAAGAAATCCTGACTTTTACCAATAAAAATGACGTGGAGGGCAACCTAGCCGACGTTATGGTTGGAGCTGATGTCTTTGTTGGTGTATCATCAGGAGGTTGTCTTACTAAGGAAATGGTAGCCTCCATGAATGATAACCCTTTTATTTTTGCTATGGCCAATCCTACACCTGAGATTATGCCAGAGTTGGCTATTGAGGCTGGGGCCAGAATCATAGGAACAGGACGGAGTGACTATCCGAATCAGATTAATAATGTTCTTGCCTTTCCAGGTATTTTTAGGGGGGCTCTTGATGCAGGGGCAAAAAAAATTAACGAAGAGATGAAACTGGCTGCGGCCTATGCTATAGCATCTGTATTGAAGGAAGAGGAACTAAGGGAAGACTATATCGTTCCGTCACCTTTTGACAAGAAAGTAGCAAAAGCTGTAGCAGAAGCTGTTGGTAAAGCAGCTAGAGAAACAGGTGTTGTTAGGTAATGTATTGAGTTAATGACTCAGTTGTAAGATTTGATTTTTCTAAGAGAAGGAGGTATTGTATGGGTTCTGTATTTGTTAATTGGAACTTAATTAGTAAATTTGTGGAAGAAGCTTTTGTGGGTTATGGTATCCCAAGAGAAGATGCTAAAATCTGTCGGGATGTATTACTGGCATCAGACAAGAAGGGGATTGATTCCCATGGTGTTAACCGATTTAAGCCAATCTATTTAGATCGTATTAAAGCCGGTATCCAAAAACCAATTACTGAATACGAGATTGTTAGGGAGACCCCAACGACTGCTGTTGTTGATGGACATGACGGTATGGGGCAGGTTATTGGTTATAAATCTATGTCTATGGCTATTGAGAAGGCTAAAACCTACGGCATGGGAATGGTTGCTGTCAGAAACTCCACACACTACGGAATTGCTGGATTCTATGCTGAAATGGCGGCTAAAGCCGGATGCATAGGAATTACAGGGACTAATGCAAGACCTTCAATAGCTCCAACTTTTGGTGTTGAGAATATGTTAGGTACGAATCCATTAACTTTTGGCTTTCCTACAGATGAACCATTCCCTTTCTTACTAGATTGTGCTACATCTATCACGCAAAGAGGCAAGATTGAATATTTTGCCAGAACAGGGAAAGATACACCTGCTGGTATGGTGCTTGACCGACAAGGACTAGCAATGACGGATTCAGAAGAAATCTTGGAGTCTTTAGTTTCGGGAAAAGCTGCGCTTGCACCTCTTGGTGGCATCGGTGAAGAACTAGCAGGTTATAAGGGGTATGGATATGCAACAGTTGTAGAGATATTGTCAGCAGCTTTGCAGCAAGGGAATTTTCTTAGAATGTTGACTGGTCTTGGTGAAAAGGGAGAAAAAGTAGCCTATCACTTGGGACATTTCTTTATTGCTATTGATACAGAAGCTTTTATGGGACTTGAAAGCTTTAAGAAGACAGCAGGAGATATACTTAGAGAGCTTCGAGGTTCACAGAAGGCCCCAGGAAGTGAAAAAATATATACTGCTGGTGAAAAAGAATACCAAACGTGGCTTTATAGAAAAGATAAAGGTGTTCCTGTTAATGAAGCTGTACAGAAGGAATTGATTTTTGTACGAGATGAACTTGGCCTTTCTCAATTCGAATTTCCTTTTGAGTCATAGGGAGAAGAAATACGAAAATCAAAATCTTGAAAAAGTAAATAGTTATAGCTAATAAAAGCATATATCTGTTCTTGTGCATAATAACGGATATACGCTTTTTTTTCTTGATTTGTTGTTAAAATAGCATAATGAATTGGGCATAATTTCAGTACTTAATCTTGGCGAAAAAGGGATATTTCCATACATTTATGTGGTAGAATTTATACTAAGCAGATTTTGGCGTTTTGATATTTCTGCATAAATCTGTTAGAAGGTAATAATTGGCTTAAGGAGGTTAGATGTATGATTTTTTTAGTTTTCATTGCAGTAGCCATTGCATTGCTTGTAGCATATTATAATTTCAATGCAGTGAAGAAGTTAAGTCCTGGTACAGAACTTATGCAAGAAATTGCAAGTGCAATTCAGGAAGGTGCCAGTGCTTTTATCAATCATGAATACAAGGTGATCGCTAAGATTGCAGTTCTTATTGCTATTGCTCTTGGGGTTCTTGTTAATTGGTATGTTGGTGTAGCATTTGTTTTTGGAGCACTTATGAGTGGTTTGGCTGGTTTTATTGGTATGCGTATTGCAACGATTGCCAATGTTAGGGTTTCAAATAAAGCCAGAGAGAGTAAGAGCCTTGGACAAACACTGAAGGTAGCTTTCCAAGGTGGTTCTGTTATGGGTCTTAGTGTTGGGGGATTCGCTTTACTTGGACTTGGGCTTATGTACTTGGTATTTGGACAGTTACTGGGACAGCTAGAACCTGAAAACCTTGTCATCCAAAGCAATTGGATTGGTATTAACTTTATACCTTTTACGATGACTGTCTCCGGTTACGCACTTGGTTGCTCTATTATTGCCATGTTTGACCGTGTTGGTGGAGGAATCTATACGAAAGCTGCAGATATGGGTGCGGATCTTGTTGGTAAGACTGAAGCAGGTATTCCTGAAGATGATCCAAGGAACCCAGCTACTATTGCTGATAATGTTGGAGATAATGTAGGTGACGTAGCAGGACTTGGTGCGGACCTTTTGGAATCCTATGTTGGAGCACTTATTTCAGCTGTCGTCTTAGTATCATATATGTTCTACACAACAAGTACAACCAGCAATACAATTGCGACAGATCTCTTAAAGAATTTAATTAATTATCCAATTCTTTTTGCAGCAATTGGTTTGGTATCTTGTGTTATCGGTGTTCTCTTCCTTGTGTTTAGAAAGGTTTCAGAGCACCCTCATAAAGAGTTGAATTATGCTGTTTGGGTTTCAGCAGCGTTGACATTGGTCGGAACTGGCGTTTTAACCTATTTCTTTTTCAAGGGTCAAGACACCTCGGTTCTTGGTTTTAAAGCAGGAGCTTTATCACCTTGGTTAGCGGCTGTATTTGGTATCGTAGCTGGTATTGCTATCGGTAATTTGGCTGAATATTATACATCCTATGATTTTAAGCCAACTAAAAATATAGCTAAAGCGTCTCTTCAAGGTACAGCACTTACCATAACCCAAGGGTTGGCAGCTGGTATGAAATCAACATTTTACCCGGTAATTGTTCTTGCAGTTGCAACACTTAGTGCTAACTACTTTGCAGGTCTTTATGGTGTAGCAATGGCTGCAATTGGAATGTTGTCATTTGTTGCAGCAACTGTATCAGTAGATACATACGGTCCTATTGCTGATAATGCTGGTGGTATTTCAGAAATGAGTAAATTGGATCCTGGTGTTCGAAAGATAACCGATAAATTGGACTCAGTAGGTAATACGACTGCTGCTATAGGTAAAGGTTTTGCTATTGGCTCTGCTTCTTTAGCGGCCCTTAGTTTATTAGCTTCTTACTTGTATTCACAAGCTAATCCTGGAGACACTAATGGATTCACACTATCATTGAATATGATAAATACCTATACACTTGCAGGAGCACTAGTTGGTGCTGCGCTTCCCTACTATTTCTCAGGTATTCTTATTGAAGCCGTTGCCAATGCTGCAAGACGTATGGTCGATGAAGTCCGCCGTCAATTTAAGCTATACCCAGGTATTCTTGATGGTTCACAAAAACCAGACTATACAGAGTGTATTTCTATTTCATCAGCAGGAGCTCTTAAGGAAATGAAACTTCCAGCACTTATTTCAGTACTGGTTCCGATTGGCAGTGGATTTGTCTTTGGAGCTGAGTTTGTAGGTGGATTATTAATAGGTACGACTTTATCAGGTATTATGTTAGCCCTATTTTCAGCTAATAGTGGCGGAGCTTGGGATAATGCTAAGAAATTGGTTGAGTCAGATGGAGTTGAAGGTCATGGAAAAGGTTCTGATGTTCATTCATCAACTGTAGTTGGCGATACTGTTGGTGATCCACTGAAAGATACAGTTGGTCCTTCTTTGGATATACTAATTAAAATCATGGCTGTTATTTCATTGATTACCGTATCTATTTTTGGTAAGTATAACTTGTTTGACTTATTCTTTTAACAATTAAAATAAGGACCCCGTCTTCTTAGGAAGTTAAGACAGCTGCCTTTTATCAAAGCTTCTGACCTACTAAGAGGAGGGGTCATTTTATATTCCTATTTTAATTAGGTTTTATTTGGAATCATATCGAATATAGAAAGCTTACTTAAAATTGGACAAGAAAAAAACCACCTATTAATATATAATTAATACATGGTCAAGTCCAATAAAAACTCTATTTAACGGTTATCACTGACTTTCTCATAGTTGATATCAATCAGGTTAGACATATTATTTGGAGTAGACCTTTCGGTTTCTTCCTGTGCCTTTTGTTTTGGATTTAAAGTTAAGGCATCGCTGATATTGTCAAGAGATTGATATAAATCGTTAAAATCATTGGAATTCATTGTAATAATATACTTGTGCATGAGTTGATTGTAACTAGATTGGAATGTATCTAGCTTCATTCGCATATGTTTGATCTTTTTCTGAAGTTCTTTCAGTTGGTCTTCTGCTTTTTCACGGATAATTTCAGCTTCTTTATGGGCATCGTTTATAATCTCTTGAGATGCCATTTCAGAATGAATAATGGATTTGGAAATAGCCGTTTCTTTGGATTTGTAGTCATGGAGCTCTAGTTCAAGTCGTTCAATATACCGATCAACTTCAGATGGCAAATAGCCTTTTTTAGATATGGAAAATGAATGTTCCATAATTGCCTCCCTTTATCCTTATAGCCACTTACGAATATCACTTTTTATCATATCATAAATGTTCTCAGTGTACAATCTTAAAAAGGGTTGCCGCTTATGATTATAAAAGCTTTAGGTAACAGAAGAAAGCTGGATGTCTTGTGATGTTAACTTGGATATGTTAGAATTCCTATGATAGTATTTGGATGATGAAATGAAGGTGTAAAATTGGATACGAATAAAAAAAACAAGGACTTACCAGAAGAAGAAAGAGTAGTCCATGAAGAGTACATGGATCGTGCAATTGAGCTTGCTATGATGGCTTATGATTTAGCAGAGGTTCCAATAGGGGCAATTATTGTTTATGAAGATAAGATTATTGGACAGGGATATAATAGAAGAAATACGGATAAATCTACTTTTGCACATGCTGAAATGATAGCTATGGATCAGGCAATGGAAGTTATAGGTGATTGGAGATTGGAAGAGACCACCATGTATGTTACTTTGGAACCATGCCCTATGTGTGCAGGAGCTATAGTTCAAGCAAGGATTCCAAAGGTGGTTATTGGAACCATGAATCCCAAAGCTGGTTGTGCGGGATCTGTTTTGGATTTATTAGATGAACCTGGATTCAACCACCAGGTAGAAACATTAAAGGGGATTCGGGGTCAAGAATGTAAGTTGATGATGCAGGAGTTTTTTCGTGAACTTAGGCAGGGAAAAAAGATGAACCATAAGAAGAGTAAGGAGCTTTAATGGTCTTTTAATAATTCATTCATTGACAAGGCTTACAAAAAGTAATATACTATGAAAGCTGTATCTCTTAGTAGGACTTATAAGATAGACTTGATATGAAGACTTGCGAAGACGGACATCATGAGTGCAGCTAACTAAATACGTTATAAAGTTTCCGTGCAGCCGGGGAGTTAGCGGTGCCCTTTACCTGCAATCCGCTACAGCAGGGGTGATGCCAAACTGAGACTTTCATTTTGTGGAGCAGCCTTATACAAGTAGCGTTGACGGCTGGGTCTTACGCAACAGAAATCTGTGAACCGTGTCAGGTCTTGACGGAAGCAGCACTAAGCAGAATCTTTTGTGTGCCGTAAGGGTGCCTGGCCTGAGCAAACTATATGAGTAACGTCTGTGAGTGATTGGCAAAGGGCGGCGCACGGATTTAATTTATATCGTATACTTTTTAATAATATATATAGTTAAGGAATACCAGACCATAAGTACCTGATGAAGGTGCTTTTTTTCGTTCTTCTATAGGAAAGCGAACCTTGCGAAATGAAGTTTAAAGGAGTAGAGTTCTTGTTCAAGGATAGTATCTATTGTATAATAGAATTTAGGGTATAAAAAGCTATAGATGGAGTAGAAGAAGATGAGCTATCAAGCATTATATAGAAAATGGAGACCAGATCATTTTGACGATTTGGTTGGACAGGATCATATTGTAAGAACTTTAACTAATCAGGTAGAAGCGGACAGAACGTCTCATGCCTACTTGTTTTGTGGTACAAGAGGTACGGGAAAGACAACAACAGCTAAAATTTTTGCTAGAGCAGTAAATTGCGAAAATCCTATTCAAGGAAGCCCCTGCAATATATGTCCAACCTGTCAGCACATGTTGAACCACCAGAACTTGAATGTTATTGAGATTGACGCTGCATCTAATAATGGAGTTGACAATATTCGTGAAATTCGTGAAGAGGTTAGATATACACCAACAGAAGGTAAGTATAAGGTCTATATTATCGATGAGGTTCATATGCTGAGTTCAGGAGCCTTTAATGCCCTTCTAAAAACTTTGGAGGAACCACCAGGACATGTTAAGTTTATTTTAGCTACAACTGAACCCCATAAGATTCCAGCAACAATTCTTTCTAGATGTCAGCGCTATGATTTCAAGAGGATTTCAACGGAAACGATAGCAGCTACCTTATCTGGTTATCTTAAAGAGGAAGCGGTTGATGCAGATGATCAGGCAATACGGTACATAGCCAAGGTAGCAGATGGGTCCATGCGTGATGGTCTTAGTGTACTTGATCAATGTATTGCCTTTTATCTGGGTGAAACAATTACTTTGGATAAGGTACTTGAAGTTCTTGGAGCTGTGGATACAGATGTTTTTTATGAACTTACTGAGGCCATTATAAAACAGGATACGGGAAATTGTATGAATCTTATTGATCAGGTTGTTATGCAGGGTAGAGACTTAAGTCAGTTTATCGTTGATGAAATCGGATATTTAAGAAATCTGCTTTTGGTTGGTTCTGTCTCAGAATCATCTACATTGATTGATGTTTCAGGAGAGGTTTTAGATGCCCTAAAAAAGCAAAGTAAAGAAGTTGATGAATCTACGCTGATACACTTGATTAGGTCTTTTTCAGAGCTGGAAGCAACAATCAAATACATGTCAGGTAAGAGGACTCTAATAGAGATTGAAATTATTAAGTTATGTCAGCCGGCTTTGAATACTGATAATGATGCTGTCCTTTCAAGATTGAGCCAGATCGAGCAGCAGATACATTCAGGTATGCTTAGTGTGGAGCGATACGATCAAACCCACCAACAAGAGCCTAAGGAGCAAGTTGATATGTCTAAGGAAAAGCCTATTGAATTAGCTACAGATGCCTTTCCTGAGGATATTAAGCAGGCGATTAGAGATTGGCCGAAGGCTATTCTCTCAACAGCAGGTCTTTTGAAGGCTGCTATGAAAGAAGCTAAGCCTTTCTATATGGATGATGAGCGATTGACATTAGTTTGTCGAGATGTAGTCCAAAAAAATACCTTGTCAGAAGAAGCAAATGTGAGTAAAATAGAAGAGGTACTTGCCAGCCTACATGGTAAAAAGTTTGACTTGAATATTATTGCTGAGAATGAGTACAGTGCGACCCATAAAGGCGGACTTGAAGATATTGAACGAGCAATACAGGGGCTAAGAGGCAAGATTAAATTTGATGTTGAAATTCAAGATTAGTCATAGGAGGAATAATTATGGCACGAAGAGGTGGCGGTTTTCCAGGTGGAATGCCTAATAATATGAACAATTTAATGAAACAAGCTCAGAAGATGCAGACAAAAATGGCGGATATGCAAGAAGAACTGGATGCAAAGGAGTTTGAAGCCATCGTTGGCGGTGGTGTTGTTAAGGCTGTCGTGACTGGCAAAAAGGAATTAAAAGCAATAAATATTGATCCGGATGCAGTCGACCCAGATGATGTTGAAATGTTGGAAGACCTAATTATAGCAGCGGTTAACCAAGCTCTAAAGACAGCTGATGAGACTGTTAATAAAGAGATGTCAAAACTTACAGGAGGATTAGGCTTACCAGGAGGTATGTTCTAATCAGAATTTATGGATTATTATGGTAGCCATATTAAAAAGTTAATTGAAGAATTTTCCAAATTACCGGGAATCGGAGCGAAGACAGCACAACGCTTGGCTTTTCATATCGTCAATCAACCAGAAGAGGTTGCAAGCAGGTTTTCAGAAGCCTTAATTGATGCTAAGAAGAACACCAAGTATTGTGTACAGTGCTGTACTATAACTGATGATCAATTGTGTCCGATTTGCAAGAGTGAGAAACGTGATAAGTCTACAATTATGGTGGTTGAAGACTCCAAGGACTTGGTAGCTTATGAACGTACGAAGCAGTACAGAGGTTTATACCATGTTTTACATGGCGCTATTTCTCCTATGTTGGGTATTGGTCCTAATGATATACGAATAAAAGAATTGCTGACACGGTTGACTGATGACCGGGTAACAGAAGTTATTCTTGCAACCAATTCAACGGTTGAAGGGGAAACAACAGCCGTTTATATTAGTAAATTGCTTAAACCTTTTGAAATCAAGGTTTCCAGAATTGCCAATGGTGTACCAGTTGGTGGAGACCTGGAATATGTGGATGAAATTACACTGCTTAGGGCTTTAGAAGGAAGAATAGAACTTTAGATGAAAGATCGATCCGATTATGGATCGGTCTTTTTTTGGAAGGTTATGAACAACATATTAATATTTCATTAGATTTAAGGAGAATTATTGCTTAGAAAACAGTGGCATAGTATAATGTTCTCAAGGCTAAAGTACTATGTGAGGTGTTTTATGTTTAGCGAAAAAAAACTACAAGATCCTGTGACGAGGATTTTCCTTGTAATCTTGTGTATTTCTATACTGGCACCGGTGATTCTAATAGTTAAGACCATTGTTCTTGGGTATCCTAGTTACTACAATTTAAAGTGGACCCTAGCATTGGTAATATCTTCTATCTTATTTTTCCTGTATAGGTATCCCGGACTTAGAAAAATTATACATCATATTTATTTTAATATTGTAACATTTATTCTTTTACCTGTGACGTGGTTTCATTCAGGGTTTGACAATCATTTTACCCTAGCATATGTATTGGTTATTTTGATTGCTGTTTCATATATGTATATAGGAAAATTAAGAATACTATATATTATACTCCTGAGTTTGGTCACTTCAGTAATGTTGTTTTTGGAAATTTTGAAACCAGAATGGTTTAGTGCCTTTAAACCTGAAAAAATTTTTTTGGACAATCTATTTCAATTGATCTTAATTGTTGTTATAGGAGCTGGCATGCTAATTGCATTCTCTAATGTTCTCTACGAGAAAAATAAGCAGTTGGATGAGATATCGAAAACAGATGTTATGACAGGCATATATAATAGAAGATTTGTTTATGAATACTTGGATAGGCTAAAAGAAAGTCTTTTTTCTAAAACTTTTATTGGTATAATCGATATGGATAATCTGAAGCAGATAAACGATACCTATGGTCACGGTTGTGGTGATCAGGTTATTACATATTTTGCCAAATACCTAAGGGATTATTTTGGTGATAGGGCTATTGTTGGTCGATTGGGTGGTGATGAATTTATCGTCATTATATCAGGAGAAAAAAGATATTTTACTGAGCAGATGATTGAGGATTTTATAGAAATTGAACCCTATATATATTATGGTACAGAGGTGAAAGTCACTTTCTGTGCAGGCTTTGTTTGCAGGGAAGAAGCAGCCTCTGTTGAAGACTGCATATCCATTGCTGACAACCGGATGTATCGGGGTAAGCGGAATGGTAAAAGAACCGTTAACGCTTGTTAAAACCCATAATCATCATAAGAAAACCTGAAAAAGCTGCATTATCAGGGCCTAAGTTAGGACTGACCATCTTCCGCATTTCCATTAACTGTTTCCTGTACTCTATGTAAAAATTATAGGAAGGTCTTGGTTTATATATTAGACCTTCAAGTTCAAAGGTATTTACAATCCCCTTAACTGTTGTCGGTTTCATAAAGGCTTCAGTTTGAGGATAATAGTAATAGGGAATGACTGAGATCAGGGACCATTTGGCTAATTTACCTTGAATTAGAATATCTAAGGTTTCATTAAATCCCGCTTGTGGATTACCATGAAGCTGTTCATAAAGGCCATGAGCTAGCATTTCTCTACTATCAGCATCTAAAGATCTAAGATAGTCTCGGTATTTAGGTTTTTCAAATACTGAAATCAGAGAGGACCGGGTTACAATTTTAATCATGTTTTCGATGATTTCATGAGTGAAGCCGAATTTGTCTTCACCAAAGGCTTCATGAGCCATTTCAGTCATCTTATGGCTTTTGTGCCTTTTTTTTATAGCTACCATTTCAGGATCATCAAATCCTTCTGGATAGATTGAGAAAAATTCAGCTTCTGCCGCTTTTAAAATATCAATACGCATAATTACCTCCCAAAGTGTATCTAGTAGTTAATGCTATTATAGCATAGGGTTCTTTCACGTAATATAATATTTGCTTAATATATTGTCGATATGCTAAGTGTTTAGCTTAAATAATTTTCCATCCCTTTTCTATGGCTATTTCATTGAGTTTTGAATCTGGACGAACAGCGACAGGATTACCGGTTAGCTCCATAATATCAACATCATAATATGAATCTCCGAAAGATATGGACTTGTTCCAGTCAATATCCTTACCTGAAAAATGACTTAGAATAGCTTGTTTTTTTCTTTCTCCTGTAATAATCTTAGGAGTTTTCTTCTTGTCTAAATAATTGGATTGATCAAAATCTAAATGTGTGCCGATAATGGTATCAAAGGGTACATATGCGCATATTTCCTTTAGGGATAAGGTGTAGTTACCAGAGCATATGACTGTATGATAGCCTATTGATTTTGCCTTTTTTACCTCATTAATGACTGGAGCGTAGAGATGGTTTGACATGTCTTTTGCACAGTCCCTAAAAAAGTGGACTAGCTGGTCTTTTGTCATACCATCAAAAAGGTGAATGAATATTTCGGCTGCCTTCGATCTAAAAATTCGCTTATCCATAGATTTATAGCCGGTCTTATAGAGTATAACCAGTCCAATAATCTTGGAGTAGGTCTTGATATATGGGAATAAGGGTCTACCACTTTTTCGCCAAAAAGTAAGAATAAAAGGTAATGTTTCTTTTGTAAAAAGTGTTCCGTCAAAATCAAAGATAGCTAATTTCATAATGAGTCCTCGCAGTATTTCCTTAATCCATGTGGAGAAGTGATAAAGTTTCTTTAATTGATTTGATTATCAAATTATAACATAAGTAATCCGGTTCTTACCATTAAGTAAAAGGTCCTGTGAACCGACATAATGTATATGAAAAGGAATTTATCAGAATGGAGTTGAAACTATGACCATTACCGGTGTTGGTGATATGACTGTAAGTGGGTCAGCTAAAAAACTGAATAAAGATCAAATGGATTTGAAGCAAGGAGATATCATGGAAGGTAGAGTTGTTAGTCTTTCTGATACCTCTCTTTCTATTTCTGTCAATAATTCTGATAAGGTAATTGAGGTAGCCCTTGATAAAGAAGTTGGATTAAGTATAGGTGATAGAGTTGAGGTTAGTGTCCTAAAAGCAGATCTTAAAAGTGCACAATTATCTATTCGCAAGTTGGATGAAGAGAAGCAGGAATTGTCCAGTAAAATGTCAGAGTCCATTAATACCATGGAAGTTAAGCGGGCTGTATTGGAGAGTGAAACCCCACTTCTATATTCAAAAGAATTGGATAAACACATTCAAGAAGCTATTTCAAAAGTAGAGTATTTGCTCAATACCTTTTCAGATAGTGAGTTAAAAAGCTTACTTGCAGATGGGTTGGATCCAGAAAAAATGACTATTGATCTACTTTATCAAGTAGGTCAATCAAGGGAACTTGATAAAAAAATAAGTCTTACTGAGGGTAAGAATCCAAGAGTTGATATTAGGGTTAATGAAGAAAAAATCACCAAACTTATTGAAGAATATGGTAATAAGCATTTAATCAGTCAAATGGATATAGATTTTTTTCGGTCAGTATCAGAGAAGCTTGAGAGTTCAGGACTACCTATGGATTTGGACCAGTTTGAAAAAATAGCTAGCTTTGTCGATAAAGTTGACGCCATAAAGAATATGAGCAAAGAAGATTTAATGCATTTTATTCATAGTGACAAAGAATCCACTATTAAGGAAATGTATAAGAGCCTTTTTATTGGTAACAAGAGTGCTCAAAAAGATGTTATTAGGCCAAGAGACTTTCAAGAAATAAAAGATCAGGTCAATCAATGGGTAGATGAACATTTTGAAGTTAGTGATAGTGGTAATCAACGTTTTGATAAGAGGGAAATAAAAGACCTAGTCAAGGACCTAGTCATGAAGGGACTTCCTTTAGATCAGCGAACAATAGAGACTATTACCTTTGTTAATGAACCCATAACACAAGAAGAAACACTTGATATGGCAGTTGCGCAGTTGTTGAAAATGGAAAAACCTGAGGATCATACTATTATATCAAACATAGTAAAGACGCCATTTTTGTCAAAGAGTGAAATTCAAAATCTTAGGTTGGCTCTTGAAAAAACAGATCGTAATACACTTGTAAAAGTTCTTGAAAAAAGTCCCCAAGTGACATTAAAAGAACTTAGTATGCAAGTCCAAAAGATGGAGGAGACAAGGGGTTCGGATTCAGAGCTTACAAAGGTATCTGAAGCTAAGGACACAGGAGAAATCAGTGATGTAGTGGAAGATCAAGTTGATGCTGCAGTTAAAGAAATTCAGATCTTAAGGTATAAGATGACTTATAAGGCTGCCATGACCTTAAATATTAAGGGTGTCGATTTAAAGAATGATACGATTGAGAATATACGCAGACATTTAGAAGAATTGGAAATGTCTTCAGTTAAGTTTAGGCTAGAAGCTAGTCATACTGAAGCTAGCCTAAGTCAGGAGACTGAAGCTAAGTCAGGTGATAACCCTGGATCCTCAGTGTCAAGGGGGGACCCGGCTTCAAAAGCAATTGCTACACTTGATCAGATAAGATATATTGGAAGGCAGCTTGCAGTAATATCTTCAGCATCTATTGAAGATATTGGCCAAGCAGCAGTTAATCTTGAAGAGAAAACGATTGAATCATTGGCGCAGATTGTAAGTGAAGGTAAGGAAAGTGCTCAGCTGGCAAAAGCGGCAGATACATATGACCAATTCAGAACTGAGGTTAGGTCAGACCTTGGTGATCGGATTGAAAAGGCTTTCATCAATGTGGATGATATACTTGATGACCTTCATCTGGAGAAGACTGCCTATAATGAAAGAGCTGTTGAAATTTTAGGTCGAAATGAAATGCCTATAACAGTTGAAAATATTGAAGCAGTAAAAGAGCTGGATATGATGTTACAGCAAGTGATTGGCAGACTTTTGCCTAGCCATGTTGGAGATCTGGTAGATATGGGTGTAGATGTAGTTAACGAACCTATAGAGAATATAGTTGCCTACCTTGACCAAATAGATAGTGATCATCTTATTGATCCTTCAGAAGCTGCCGCAAAAGATCTGATGGCCCTTAGTAAAAGTGGATTGTCACAAGGTGAACGACAGGGTATTCTTGGGGTCTTTCGAATGCTTCATACAATTGAGGTTTCGAAAGGTGCTGCTGTTGGAATGATGGTCAATAATCAGATGGAAGTAACGATTGAAAATCTATTTGAAGTAGCTAAAATTATTGGTAGTGGAAAAACCGAGCAGTCTTATATTGATCTGAGCGTTTCAGATGCTACTGGTATGCTTGAAACTATTTCAAATATGGGACAAAAGATCAAAGAGCAGATCCGGTCAGGTTTCTATGAAAAGAATATAGAAGTTGGGCGCTTAATGAAGATGATTAGAGAGGGAGAAGTAAGCCCAATCAGTTCTGAAAATCCTAAATCAGGTGCAGAAGAGGATAATAATCAAAGTAATTATAGGCAAGAAACGTTTAAAGATCTTAGGCAGATGGAAATCCAGGAAAAGATACAGAATTTTAGAGAACTTTTGACAGGGCTTAAAAACCATCCTAGGGAGATATTGGAAAAAGCAATTCCTATGGACCTTAATTTAGGGCAGTGGAAAAACCTTGAAGGGCTTAGTGATAATGGCTTTCTTTTAAAAGATTCCATGGGTGGAATCAGTCAGTTTTTCACTCAGGAAGAGCTGGAAACTTTTCAGAACATAAGTGACCATTATTTGGATCATTTGGATGAGGATGGACTGATTCAATTTGAATCAAAGCTAGGCCAGCTTATGAAAAATGTAACTCAACGTGTTACAGACGAAATGTTGAAACTAAAAGATGACCAGATATTTAAGGAGGAGTTCCCAGAAAGGTTAGCAGAAGCAAAAGATCAAGTGGTAGATAAGGCTAAAGAGGTTAGACAGGAGGTAAGTCTGTCCAAGCAATTGGCTTTAGATGAAGATTATTATAGTATCCCTGTTATGGTTAATGGTCATATTCAGGAAATGAATATGTATTATTTTAGGCAGGCTGATAGAGAGTTTGAAAGAGATGAAAACTATTCCGTTTACTTTAGTATTTCAACACAGAATATGGGGGCTTGTAATATGCGTGTTGATATAGGTGATGATAAGGTTGATTTGACCATGTTTGCCACTGATGACAGAGGAAACAGGGAATTAAAAACATATGAGAGTCAGTTTGTTAATCTCTTCGAAGAAGTTGGAATGCCTATTGATAGGGTTAATTATAGTAGCTTTGATTTTCCAAAAGTTATACAAGAAAAGCAAACAACAAAACAACAAAATCAAATTAAACGCTATCATTCACGTTTTGAAATGACATCTTAGAAAGGTAGGAGAGTTCATGGCAAGTGAAAAGAAAGTAAAAAAATTGGCCAAGCATCTGGTTCGACTTGTTGGTGAGATGGATCAAGCTGTGGGTAATAGTGAAGCAATGAAGTCTCAGGAAGCCTTTAATATGGCCTTGCAGGAGGAATTATCAAAAAAAAATAGCAAAAACATTAATATTTGATACCATTAAGTCGATAATTTAGGTAGAAAACAATTAAGAGTAGAAAACTTAACCACGTTTAATTCAATCAGAAAGGTGTGTATTTATGAGAATTAATCACAACATTCCAGCCCTTCGTGCTTTGCATCAACTTGATAAATCTAATGGTAAACTGGACAAAACTTTGGAAAGGTTATCATCAGGACTTAGAATTAATCATGCGGCCGATGACGCAGCTGGATTAGCAATTACTCAAAAGATGGATACGCAAGTAAGAGGATTGAAACAAGCGAATCGAAATGCCATGGACGGCATATCATTAATACAAACAGCAGAAGGTGCTCTTAACGAAGTGCATTCTATGCTGCAAAGAATAAGGGAATTGGCGGTTCAAGTTTCTAACGGTACTTACGATGCGACGGACAGAAAAGCTGTTCAGGATGAAGTAACACAATTACAAAATGAAGTTCAAAGAATTTCAGACGATATCGAGTTTAATGAGATGAAACTTCTTAACGGTGACATTGATCGAAGAGCCTTCTCAACGAATGCTGAAGTTGCAGATATTGTATCCATGAGTGATACAGTTGAAGCTGGTGAGTACTCTTTTGATGTTGCTCAATTGGCTAGTAGGACATCTGATACTGGTGGTTTGATTACCTTATTTGATGGTGACTCAAAAGCTACAGTTTCAGGAACGATCAACATAAATGGAGAGCAAGTGGAAATTACTGCTGGTGAAACTAGTGAAGAAGTATTTTCTAAACTTAGGGATCTTGCTTCCAGAGTTGATGTAAGTATCACTATTGAGCCGGCACCTCCATTTGGGAATGGAAAAGCTGTAAACCTTGAGATGAATCAATACGGTCCAAGAGATTTGGAAGTAACAGGTGATTTATCATTACTTCAGGCTCTTGGATTAGATAATCAGCATTTCCAACCAAATACAGCAGAAGTATATAACACTACCATAGATATTGGAGCTATTTCAGCTGGTTTTCCAGCTACAGCTAATGTATTGGTCAATGGTACAACTATTACTTTGACCAATACGGACACAAATCAGACTTTTTATGAAAAGCTAAAAGGAGTTAATATCCCAGGCCTTGAACTTGGATATGATGGGTCAGGTAACGTACAAATATACTCCGCAAAACCATTAGTTGTAGAACCGGCAAACCCAACAGATGCCAATGATATAGCGCTTGCTACTGACTTGGCTGGTCTTGAGGGTGGTACAGCTGTTACTGGCATTGGTGGTGATCTTACCAAGAGTGTTCCTGATGGTACAGTAAACATGGCTGCAATTATTAATGGTGATATAGCCATATATGTAGATGGAGCATACGATTCAACACTTGCAGCAGGTGCCTATAATTTGGCGACAGCGGCTGGTGTAGAAGCTTTTATGACAGATCTTAATAACGTCGGTGTGGCCAATACTTCTTTTACCTTTAGTAATGATACGCCACCTAAACTTGAAATATATAATCAAGACGGTTTGGAAGTTACCTTAAAGCCTTTATCAACTTCCACAGCAGCCGATACTGATGCTGTGAAGAATCTTGGTTATGAAACTGCTAATGTAACTCTTGAAACCGGTTTTGGTAATCTTGGTAGAAACGTTCAGATTGATGCAGGAAGTATTACTTATGATGACCCTACCACGATTAATGTTATTGATGGTTTCCCAACTGGAACAACAGTTACAACAGTAGGAACCGATATTATATTTGAATCTAATGATAACTTTGAACTTCGTCTGGTTGCCGGTGAGCAAATTGGTACAGTTACCATGAATTTACTTGAAACAGGGCCTCTTGATCTTCAGATTGGTGCCAATGAAGGCCAGTTCATGGAAATTAGAATTCAAAACCTTTCTCCGAGAGCACTTGGAATTACTGAGATTAACCTATCCACTTCAGAAGGTGCACAGGAAGCCATTGGTATTATTGATAGTGCTATTGAAACTATTTCAAATGTACGTTCTAAACTTGGTGCTTACCAGAATCGTTTGGAACATACTGTGGCCAATCTTGAGTCAGCTAGTGAAAATATGACAGCTTCACTGTCAAGAATCCTAGATGCTGATATGGCTTATGAAATGGCTCAATTTACTCAACAAAATATTATTCAGCAAGCTGGTACTTCAATGCTGGCTCAGGCTAACCAAAGACCACAATCACTGCTTCAACTATTACAAGGATAGGTGATTAGATGAATAAACAATTAGTAAAAGATTTTCAGACTAGAATTGTTAATGCAGGAAGAGGAGAACTATTGATTATTAATTACGAAATGTTATTAGCCCAGATAGATGATGCCATATCTGCTGTTCATGAGGGAGATGACGAAGGCTTTTCAAAAGCTATGGTAAATGCTCATAAGCTATTGAGAGAGCTATCTAGTGGGTTGGACTTCCAATATGACATCAGTAAAGAATTAATGTCCATATATATATATGTTAATAAGAAATTTATAGATGCTTCAATTAATCAATCTGAAGATGATTTAATAGAAGCTGGAAAGATTCTCGGTATTCTTCTTGAAGGATGGAAATTGACGGATTATGACGAAGATGCACCTGTTATTTCAAACGGTCAAAAGGTTTATGCAGGATTAACGTATGGAAGAGGAAACCTAAATGAGACTGTTGATACAGATGTGAACAGAGGATATAAAGCTTAGTAATAATACTTCTGGCCGAACAGATTGCTGTTCGGCCTTTCTTCTTATAAGGTGGAAAGGAGAGAGGCATATGTTGATAAAAAATCCGGTTGTTAGATTGCTTTATGATTATGGTTATGATGGAAATGATGATATATATAGATATTGGATTCAGAACCATAAAGGTTTATTGGAATATATTGCAGGAAAGATTGACAAAGGACAGCTGTCATACAGAGATTTAGAAGTCTTTGAACTAAAAGTGCGATGGGCTTCACATGAAGGTATGTGGTTCCGGTTTCAGGTTAAATCCATATTTAGAAGAAACAAGCCTTTTAGTCGATTTGATGAGATTTCCTTCCAATCGGGTCCCCGTTGGCTTCGACTCAAGGATTTTTACGCTAAGACGGGCAAGTATATCAAGCCGGTAGAACTTCAAGATCTTAGGGGTATCAGTCTTCTAAAGGTGAAATTTCATGATGCTTATTTTGAGAATGTTGATTTTTCTTATAGTGCCTTTGACTTTTCGAGTTTTTCAAATGTGGTTTTTATAAACTGTAAATTTGACCATACTACTTTTTATCGATGCCGATTTATGGGATGTTTTTTTAACGATTCATGTGAGTTGAATGACAATGATTTTGGAAGAGCATTGATTGATGCCAAATTTGATTGTCAAGTATGTAATCCTCAAGTGATTGAACCAAATAGGATTGAGAAAGTATTGTATAAGCTCATTGGTCGTGGAGACTTGGATGAGTTGGTTCCCTTACGATTTACATGGATTAGAGATTCATCTTTTTTTAGAGTATAGGTCGATACATGAATAGACAGGTTTTTTGCAATAAAAAAAGAGGTTGAACCTCTTTTTTTTAATCTTATTGATTATTGTGGATTTGGAGCATCTGTAGGGCATACATCTGCACATGCGCCACAATCGATACATTCATCTGCATTAATCACGTAGATTGAATCGCCTTCTGAAATAGCACCAGTTGGACACTCTGCTTCACAAGCTCCACATGAAATACATTCATCACTAATTACATAAGCCATGGTATTACCTCCTGTAAGTATATTTATTTAGTATGCTAACTATCATGGTTAACACATTTATTGTAAACTAAACCTTTTGGAATTACAAGTCATTTTTCAAGTTAGGTTTAGTTCATTATTACCTTGAGATTATGTTTTTTGAAAGTAGCTAGTGCTTCAATCATAAGCTCTTTAGTGGGCTCTGACGTATCTTTTAATTTGTAGGTGAGACCTAGCTCTTTCCATTTATATTCACCCATTTTGTGGAAGGGAAGAAGCTCAATACGGTCGATATTACTGTATTGACTAAGATGCTTACTTAAACCTTCAATGTGCTCCATCTGATCTGTAAGTCCAGGAACTAGAACATAACGAATCCATACCTGGATTCCTTTCTCGCCTAAGTAATCCAGAAAATCCAGGGTCGGTTGGATATCTACTCCGGTTAGATGTTTATAATGGGTAGGGTCAAAATGCTTAATATCTAATAAGACTAAGTCAGTTAGATCAAGAACTTCTTTGACCTTATCGTTGAAGATATATCCGGAAGTGTCTATGGCAGTGTGAATGCCATTTTTCTTGAGCTTAGTAAAGAATTCCTTAACAAAATCAACTTGTAATAAGGGTTCTCCACCGGTGACAGTTACGCCACCACCGGAAAACTTCATATAGGATTGATATTTAAGGGCCTCTGTGACTAATTCATCAGAAGAGGTTTCTTTACCGTCGCTTATCTTCCAAGTGTCTGGATTATGGCAGTATTGGCATCTAAGTGGACAACCTTGAGTAAAGACAACAAAACGAATGCCTGGACCATCAACAGTACCACAGCTTTCAATAGAGTGGATTTTTGCCATAGGAAACCTCCTTATATGTTTAGATGTACCGGCTTAAGCTTGGTACTAGCTAGTGGAAATTTATATGAGTAGCTCTTGCCGGGGGTTTTCCATAGAACTTCAGGTGCTATGCCCTTTCGTGGAAGGTTCTGTGGATGACATCTAATTGTTGTTCTCTGGTTAATTTTACAAAATTGACGGCATATCCAGATACGCGGATTGTAAGCTGAGGATATTCTTCAGGTCTTTCCATTGCATCTAGTAAAGTTTCTTTATTGAAAACATTAACATTGATGTGATGACCACCATCATGGAAGTACCCATCCAGCATACCTGTTAGGTTACTGACTCGTAGTGTATCGTCTTTTCCAAGAGCTTTAGGTACAATGGAGAAGGTATAGCTGATACCGTCTTCAGCATGTTCAAATGGAAGTTTGGCAACAGAAGCCATGGATGCAATAGCACCATTAGTATCACGTCCGTGCATTGGATTTGCTCCAGGTGCAAATGGCTCTCCTGTTTTACGACCATCTGGTGTTGAGCCTGTTTTCTTACCATAGACTACATTAGAGGTAATGGTAAGAATACTCATAGTTGGTTCGGAATCTCGATAGGTTTTATGCTTTCTGAGCTTGTTCATAAATAATTCTACTAGTTCTGATGCGATTTCGTCAACCCTATCATCATTATTTCCAAAAGATGGGAACGAACCTGCTTCAACATCATAATCAATAGCAAGACCATTTTCATCACGGATAACTTTCACAGAAGAGTATTTAATAGCTGCCAGTGAGTCTGCAACAACTGAAAGCCCTGCTATACCACATGCAGATGTTCTTTTTACTACTTTGTCATGTAGGGCCATTTGAAGTTTTTCATAGGCATATTTATCATGCATGTAATGTATGATGTTTAGTGTGTTGATATAAAGCTGAGCCAGCCAGTCTAGCACCTGATCAAATTTACCCATAACATCATCATAGTCAAGGATATCCCCTGTTACAGGTGCAAACATTGGTGCTACCTGTTTGCCAGATTTTTCATCTACGCCACCGTTTATAGCATAGAGAAGAGCTTTTGCAAGGTTTGCTCTTGCTCCAAAGAACTGCATTTGTTTACCAATTGGCATTGCTGATACACAGCAGGCAATACCGTAATCATCACCATAGGTTGGTCTCATAAGATCATCATTTTCATACTGGATACTAGATGTATCAATAGAAACTTTTGCAACAAAACGCTTAAAGTTTTCAGGTAGTTTTTCTGACCAAAGTACAGTTAGATTTGGTTCCGGTGCAGGACCCAATGTATAAAGAGTATGTAATACACGGTAACTTGATTTGGTAACCAAAGATCTGCCGTCGATACCCATACCACCAATAGACTCAGTTACCCAAGTTGGATCACCTGAGAAAAGCTCGTTATAAGATGGGGTTCTTAGGAATCGAACCATACGAAGTTTCATGACGAAATGGTCCATTAGTTCCTGGGCTTTTATTTCAGTAAGGTTACCATTATTAAGATCTCTTTCAATATAAATGTCAAGAAAAGTAGAGATTCTACCAAGACTCATTGCGGCACCATCTTGCTCTTTTATTGCTGCAAGGTAACCGAAGTATGTCCACTGAATAGCTTGTGCAGCATTAAGAGCAGGTTGGCTGATATCATATCCATAAGAAGCCGCCATGTCTTTTAGCTCCTTAAGGGATTTTATCTGTTCAGAAATTTCTTCTCTTAAAATGATGACATTTTCTTCCATATAATCCATTTCCAATTGCTTTTTGGAAATTTGTTTTTCTTCAATTAATCGATCTACACCATAAAGGGCGACACGACGATAGTCACCAATAATACGTCCTCGTCCATAGGCATCTGGAAGTCCTGTAATAATTCCAGAACGTCTTGCTTCACGCATAGCATCTGTGTAGGCATCAAAAACACCTTCGTTATGAGTCTTTCTATAGTGGGTAAAAATGTCAAGTGTTACAGGGTCCAGTTCGTAGCCGTAGGATTCTAGAGCGTTCTTTACAACTCGGATACCTCCATTAGGCATGATGCCTCTTTTAAGAGGTGCATCTGTTTGGAAACCGACAATCTTTTCTTTATCTTTATCAAGGTAACCTGGACCATGGGAAACTATAGTTGATGGTTTCTTGGTTTCTACGTCAAGGATGCCTTTTTCTTGTTCCTTAATCATAAGTTCGGAAACTTTTTCCCATAGGTCAGAGGTAGTTTTCGTAGCAGGAGCTAAGAAAGAGTCATCTCCCTCATATGGCTTATAATTTTTTTGGATGAAATCACGTACATTGATACTATTTGTCCATGCACCGGGAATGAATGATTGATATGCTTGGTTCATCATGTGCCTCCTTATATCTTTAAAAGGTTTGAATCAATAGTTTTTAATTGTTAATATAATATCAGACTCATAAAATGAGTGTTGATTTATATGTACATTATATACTGTATACTGTATACACGTCAAGAGATTTTTAACAGATAATCATTATCCACAATAATTATACACTATATTTTTTGCCTTTGTATAGTTTTTTCTTATAGGCAGTGTTATAATAGAAGCAAATTTTCAGAAGTTAGGAGATAAAATGAGTGAAATACTTGATTTAGTAATAATTGGAGCAGGACCAGCAGGTATGACTGCGGCTATTTATGCAAGTCGCGCCCAACTAAAATTTAAAATTCTTGAAAGGTCTTTTGCCGGAGGTCAAATTACTAATACATATGAAATAGAAAATTATCCAGGTGTCAAGATGACATCAGGCTTTGAGCTTTCTACTATGTTTAGGGAACATGTTGAGCATTTTGGTGTTGAGATACTTGCAGAAGATGTAGAGAAGGTAGAACTTGAAGGACCAGTGAAAAAAGTTGTGACCAATGCTGCTAGCTATGAAACCAAAACGATTATTGTAGCAACAGGTGCAACATGGAAGAAAATAGGTATTGAAGGTGAAGAAGAATTTGCAGGTAGAGGTGTATCTTACTGTGC
Source organism: Vallitaleaceae bacterium (assembly GCA_963677625.2). Lineage (GTDB taxonomy): Bacteria > Bacillota > Clostridia > Lachnospirales > Vallitaleaceae > UBA1351. The sequence goes on along the minus strand of CAXXSW010000006.1, from coordinate 71,624 downwards.
CACTTGTGATGGTGCTTTTTATAGAAACAAAACTACCTTAGTCGTTGGTGGTGGTGATGTTGCCGTTGAAGACGCCATATATTTAGCTAGAATGTGTGAAAAAGTTTATATTATACATAGAAGAGATGAATTTAGAGCTGTTAAAGTTCTTCAAGAAAAGCTTTTTGAAATACCTAATATTGAAGTGATTTGGAACACTGAACTAGAAGAAATTCAAGGTGGAGATTTTGTCGAGAAAGCACGTATTCGAAATAATAAATCAAATGATAGCAAGGTGCTAGATGTAGATGGTGTTTTTATAGCAATAGGTAGTGATCCCAACACAGGTTTCCTTAGAGACAAGGTTGCCATGGATAGAGGAGGTTATATTGCTACAGGTGAGAATTGTATGACCAATGTGGAAGGTGTTTTTGCTGCGGGTGACTTAAGACAAAAATCGCTAAGACAGGTTATTACTGCCTGTGGTGATGGTGCAACTGCTGTATTTAATGCTGAAAGATATGTGTAATTGATAATAATTATCATTGACAAAGGTCCGATTATGCTTCATAATAGACACAAGGGTTACTAGTAGTGTAACTGTGTAAAGGTTTTAATTAAATTACCTAAGTGACAATTTAAGAAATAGTCAATGGATTGGAGTGATGTATATGACTAATCGACAAAAAGATGTTATATATGGAAGCAACCGTACAGAACGAGTTGCAGATGTAGAACATTTTGAACCGGACACTCATATTAACATTCCTCATGAAGAAGCGGTTGAGGATGCTAAGCATTGGGTCGACGATAACGAACTATAATATTCCCCTGAGTACAGAAAACGTGCTCAGGGTTTTTTGAGGCCTATAATAACATAAGTCTTAAGTCCTAAAAATGTTCTAAAATCAAGGCTATAGGCCTTAGTATCTGTTATTTTTAAAGAAATGTTCATACTTTGTACATGTTAAATCAGCATGTATTTAGTATAATATGAATAAGGTATCAATGGCTATTTATCTAGACAAAATTTTAGTGAATAGATAATTGTCAGGCTTATAATATTAGGCTGGTCGTAAATTATAGAATTTACTGGTCGCCTAGGCATCCTAGGAGGTGAAAATGAAGAAAATTGTATCACTACTAATAATAATGACAATTGTTATTGGGGCCAGTAATACAGTTGAAGCTTATTCAGGAGTAAAATCATGGTTCGTAGACGAAATAAAAGAAGCAGATGAGCTCTGGAGGATTATACCAAAAAGTTTTGAGAATAAAGATTTTAATGTGAATATAACAAGAGCTGAGTTTTGTGAGGTGCTTTATAGTGCCTATTTTATGCTTTATGTGGATAGACCATCTGGTGTTGAGGAGAATGTGTTTGTTGACACAAATCTAAATCATGTCAATTCCATCTACCATATTGGATTAGTTTCAGGTTATCCTGATGGAAGTTTTAGACCAGATGACTTGATTACTAGGCAAGAGATTTTCAAAATTCTGCATAAATTTTTAGTGATGTATAAAGGTGAATATGAGATTGATTCTGAAGTGGCTTCTAGAATTCTTAGTGATGTCAATGATATGAATGCTGTCAGTACCTGGGCGCAGGATGCGGTTGCTGTTATGAAATATGAAGGCATCGCTGGCGGCGACAATAAAGGCAATATGAATCCAAAAGATAATACAACTATCGCTGAAGGAATTATTATGGTCAAGCGAATGCTTGATTCTACCCTTGAAAAAAAAGTGGTTCTTGGCGTTGATGATGAAGAAGACAATGGACAGGACCAAGCTTCATCTTTATCAACATCAGATAGTACCGGGTCGACTGAGGATTCTTTTGATGATGTTAACGACCCGCTGAACAGGCTAGGATATAACTCTAGTAAAGCGAAATATGTCTATGGCGATGGAAGTGACTATACGACCAGTGACGAAGCTTATGCCCACATGGTTAAAATAAGTGTTGATGTATGGGAGCTGGGATCAGATGGACAGAAGTATACGAGCAAAAAAACATTGACTGTTAATGAAGCTATAGCAGAACGTGTCAAGCTTGTCTTTAATGAAATTTATAATGGTGAAGAAAAATTTCCAATTTATTCAGTTCATTCTTATGCATGGAGACAGAGTTCGACTTCTGAGCATAATCAAGGTACTGCCATTGATATTAACCCAAATGAGAATTATATGATTCGTAATGGACGTATTGTAGCTGGTCTTTACTGGAAACCAGGGGAAGACCCATATTCAATTCTTCCAGATGGTGACGTTGTCAATGCCTTTGCAAAATATGGATTTGCTTGGGGCGGTAATTATTGGCGTTCAGCAAATGACTATATGCATTTCTCTTATTTTGGAAGATAGGAAATCGTATATGACCATGTTATATCTTCATGAAGTCATTACAAAATATAAAACAAATTGCATATGCTAAAAATAGTAAAAACTTATAAAAACAGTCGGGTAAAGGAAAACCGGCTGTTTTTTGTTTGACTATCATTTGAAGTAAGATATAATTGAAGTAGCAGTTACGTTTGTGATATAACCTAACCATCAATTACATATAATTATCTACCGTCTTTTACTCGAAAGGAGATCGGTTCATTGAGTCTACCAAATGAAATTAAAGTTTTTGCAGGAAGTTCAGGGAAGCCATTTGCTCAGAGGATATGCAGTTATTTAGGAGCGGACTTGGGGAGGTCCAAAGTCATCACCTTTACAGAAGGTAATACCTATGTGAAGGTTGAGGAAACAGTTCGGGAAAAGGATATATTTCTTATTCAATCCATTGGATTAAAACCAAATGATGAGTTCACAGAAATTCTATTCTGGATTGATGCTTTTAAACGGGCGTCAGCTAATTCAGTTACAGTTGTTATGCCTTTTTATTCCTATTCAAAAGGAGATAAAAAAGATGAACCAAGGGTATCCATAAGAGGAAGAGTCTGCGCTGACTGCATACAGATGTTGGGAGCGGATCGGGTAGTAACTATGGACCTTCACGCTCCTCAGATTCAAGGTTTTTTTACCATTCCAGTTGACCATCTTTTTGCACTTCCTATGTTGGCTGAATATATTAAGTTTATGCAATTGGACGATATATGTATTGTTGCTCCTGACTCTGGATATGCTAAAGAAGCCAGACGGTTTGCCAAGTACTTGGATACATCAGTGGCCATAGGTGATAAGGAAAGAATCGATCATAGTGAACATGCATCAATTGTTGAAATTGTGGGTAATGTTAAGGGGAAAAACTGCGTTATTGTGGATGACTTTACCATTTCTGGAGGAACGCTTTTCCAATTGGCAAAAGAGTTAAAACGACGAGGTGCTAAGAAGGTTATTGCATGCCTATCCCATATTTTGCTTAATGAGGTTGGGGTTGAGAGGTTGGAAGAAAGTGAAATTGAACTTTTAATCAGTACAGATTCTGTTGCGAATCCAAATGTAGCCTGTTCTAAGAAGATAAAGATTGTATCCGTAGCCCCCTTGTTTGCTGAAACCATAAGGCGAATCAATAATAGGGAATCAGTTAGTCCTCTTTTCGATAAGGTTCCCATGGATATCGTACAACTTCAAATGGACTTGGATTGCCTATAGAATAGTACCAATTACTTATATATCCCTTATAATAAAGCTTACAATCCTGTCGATATATACAATGAGTGGTGTAATGACAGTTATCAAGGATGATTATGTCGGCTATATTGATTTGAGAAAAGAGAGTGATACCATGGAAGGGAAAGTACTTTTATTCATTAGGGATTATCAATTAAAAATTAAAATTATACCTACACTGACAGATATGCATGTGTCTTTTATTGAAGTTTTTGAGAAAGAAGAGCTTCCCTTTAAAATGAAGCTAATCACCCATACCAATAAGCTTTATATTCATGAGTACATTCATGACTATGAGGAGCAATATAAGAAAATTAGGACCATGAAAGAGAACGGATGGAAGATTTTGGTTATTTTTCCAAAATATGAGATTAAATATATTGATGCTTGTCAGGAAGCAGGAGTTGATGATTTAATGGCTAGACCCTTTGAGGTTACATCTTTCAGGAAGAAAGTTACTACCTTAATGCGGTTGCCACAGTTGCGGGTTCTTGATTCTAATGATGGCATTAATGATTTTAAGTCTAATGTGGAACTTGAAGTGAATCGTGCCATAAGAGGGAACTATGATTTGTCTTTTGTTATGGTGGATTTAAGTGTTGTGGCGGCAGAAGAGAAAGTCCTTTTTGTTGATGTGTTAAAAAATGCCTTACGTGAAACAGATATCGTCCTTAATACACATGAAAAGGATTATTATCTGATTGTATGTCCCTTTACACCGAAGAATTTTTTGGTGGAAGTGGAGAATAAGATTAGGCACCAATTCAATATCAATAAAGAGAGTGGAGTCATATCAACAAAAGGTAAACTTTACCTTTATGGTTTGACTTTAGGTTCGGATGGAGATGATTTTGAAACCATCTATACAAAACTGATGAGTTCTATTAATAATTCAAAAATATTAGATAGGGCCATATCTCAAAACATAAGATATGATAAACGTAAGGTTAATAATTACAAAACTATATTACGAAAGTTTCAGTAATTATATGAATCTTCTTGTGAATCTTTTATATATGTACTATAATTGAATATAGGCTACAAGGAAGGTGGGTACTATGGAAGAAAGACGTCGACACAAGCGTTTGCCGATTAAATTGGTTATTGATATAGACAAGTTATTTAAGCAAGACAATGAGGTCATTACTGATATTAATGAGACTATTGAGGTCATTAATATTTCTAAAACCGGTATCGGTTTCATCTGTAGTGATGACTTGCCCCTGGATTACTATTTCAACGCTAAGATTGAATTTAATGAGAAACGGTTTTTCTATTGTGTCATTAAGATTATTCGTAAGGAAGAAGCAGAGGGCAGTAACCTATATGGCTGTGAGTTTGTAGGATTGGCTGAGTTTCTTTCGAATAAAGTTGATGAATACGAGGCATATCTTGGAGATAAAGAAATTAATTGATTGAGTTTACAATTTAATAAACAATAAATGTAAAGCAACTTTCCAGAAAGTTGCTTTTACTTGTTTTTAGTACTTTGCTATGCTAAAATAGTGAAAATATAGATGGATAAGTAAACGAAACTGGCCTTACTATTGTCTGACAGCCAGTTCAAAGGAACTAGGAGGTTTCACATGATAATGTTAGAAGCGGCACAAGCGGCCAAGAAAGCTTCCATATTATTGGCTGCTGCAGGATCTGAGGAAAAGAATCAGGCTTTACTCAAGGTGGCTGACAAGTTATGGGAAAGAAGACAAGAGATATATAGAGCCAATGAGGCAGACCTTAAAAGAAGTGACCAGGAAAATCTTGAAATGCCCCTAATGAAAAGATTGAAATTTGATGAAGGTAAACTAAATGGGGTGGTTGAAGGTATCAGGAGTTTGGTAGAACTTGAAGATCCTATTGGTAAGATTTTGATGGAGACAGAACTAGATGATGATCTCACTCTCTATCGTGAAAGCTGTCCAATTGGTGTCATTGGAGTTATCTTTGAGTCTAGACCTGATGCCTTGGTTCAAATAGCAAGTTTATGTCTGAAAAGTGGTAACGCGGTTCTTCTTAAGGGTGGAAGAGAGGCCATAGAAACCAATAAAATATTATCAGAGCTGATTAGTGAAGCTTCAGTAGAAGCTGGAATGCCTGAGGGATGGCTTTTTAATCTTGAATCTAGAGAGGAAGTCGGTCAGATCTTAAAATTAGACGAGTATATTGATTTGATTATACCAAGGGGATCTAACTCTTTTGTGAGATATATTATCGAGAACTCAAGAATTCCAGTCTTAGGACATGCAGATGGAATCTGTCATGGATACATCCATAAGGATGCTGATGTGGATATGGCAGTTCGTATTGCTTACGATTCTAAAACCCAGTATGTGGCTGTATGTAATGCAATGGAAACTTTATTGGTCCATGAGGAAATTGCAGAAGCCTACCTGCCTGAGTTAGCTAAAGAGTTGGCTAAGAAAAATGTGATTATTCATGGGGATGAGACATGTAGACGATATATAGACTGTATCCCAGCTACTGAAGAAGACTGGAAAACTGAATATTTGGATTATGAATTGTCCATCAAAGTGGTCAATGATATGAAAGCGGCTATAGACCATATCAATACTTATGGATCCGGTCATACAGAAACGATAGTAACATCCAGTGATGATGAAGCAAAAGCCTTTATGATGCTAGTGGATTCAGGAAATGTTTTTCATAACTGTTCTACTCGTTTTTCAGATGGATTCAAGTATGGCTTTGGAGCTGAAGTTGGTATATCAACGAATAAGATTCATTCGAGAGGTCCAGTAGGTTTAGATGGTCTTATTATTTATAAATATAAGTTATTTGGCAGAGGGCAAGTAGTAGGGGACTATGCCAGTGGTAGGTCTACCTTCAAACACCGATACATAAAATAAATGACTCAATGCATATGGAATCTTCGTTCGAGGAAGGTTACTCATGGGTTTGAAGGTTTCTTGTTTTTGTCATATTTTCCTGTATAATGAATATTGGCAAAGTAGAGTAAAAGAAATATTTAGGTGAATAAAATGAGAACAAAATTATTTAGTGGATTTATAATTATATTGCTATTGTTTGGATCAGGCTCTTTTGAATCATATGGAAGCATCGGATTTGATGATATAGAGGGCAGTGAATGGTTTTATCAGGATGTTACGGAATTAGTTGATAAAGGTATTATCAGTGGGTATGAAGATCATACCTTTAGACCAGACAAGCAGATTAAGGTCGGTGAGTTTATTAAACTTATCGTTGTAGCAGCCAATATTGAATTTGATGAAACTCGTGGAAAATATTGGTATTCCTCTTATGTAGATGCAGCAATTAAGGCTGATATTATTGATTCTAATTATTACGAAGACTATGAAAGATATATCAATCGTGGTGAAATGGCTGATATACTTAGTCGGGTGCTTGATCTTGAAAGTAGCTTGAACCAAGAAGAGATTCTTGAATATGCTTCAGCTATTAAAGACTATGCCAATATTAAAGCAGAGCATCGTATGTCAGTCCTTCAGGTTTATGGGGCCGGAATTATAACCGGTTATGCTGATGGGAATATACGAAGTGATTTTTTGACCAATAGGGCTGAGGCTGCAACAGTCATCATCCGAATGTTAGATGAATCTAGAAGAAAATTACCAGAAGATATCCTTGCGGTTGCAGGATATAGTGAAGACCTTACAAATGAATCTTCTATTAATAAAGAGTATAATATCAAAGGTATTTATGTAGGGATGACAAGAGAAGAACTTATCGGGACTTTGGGTAATCCTAATGACACTTATCCCTCCTTATCAGGTTATGAGACGTACGTATACTACGATGACTATTCCTGGTTGGTCTTTGCTGAACTAGAAGGACAAAAGGTAGTTAGCGTTGCCAGTAATACAGATTTGTCAACTCCCTATGGCATTACTATCGGAGGCAGTGAGCTTATAGATGCTTACTATAAAGATCCGGCAGTATACAGTTACTATTTATATGTCAAGGATGGCGATCTGAATATTATATATTATAGTGATAAGGATAAGTCTGACGGAATTGCAGGTGTAATGATTCAAGATAGAAATACTGAGTTTATAAAGGATTATACAGAAGAATCTATTGCCGGTGAGGAAATGACCATGTTTTATCTAGCTAATGCTGAACGTGCAAAAGTTGGTGTAGCACCACTTAGCTATTCTTTTCAAGCCCACGATTCTGCCTATCTTCATAGTAAAGATATGGCTGAGAACGTTTTTGGACATAAAGGTTCAGACGGGTCCGAACCTCGTGAGCGTATGACAGATCAAGGGATTCATGCAATCTATTGGGCTGAGAATGTAGCTGGAGGTTATTCGACTGGTATGGATATGCATTTTGGCTTTATGTTTTCGGAAGGGCATAAGAGGAATAAGCTAAATGAAAGATTGGAATACGTGGGTATTTCCATATATGTTGATGAGAGTTCAAAGTATACCTACTATGTGACTGAAAATTATTTTGAGGCTAAATAGCTAGGTTATAGGTATATAAGATATTGAAAACGGAGATTTATAGTGTTAGGCATGGCTTGACTTATAAATCTCCGTTTCTTGTTTTTCTACAGGAAAGGTCTCCATTTTAGCATCATGTCCAAAAAGACTGACATGATGCCTACAAGGAAACTTACCTAAGCCAACAATCCTAAAGCAAAGGAGGCGAAGCCTCTCTGTTCTTTAGATGAAATATAGTTGGGAATTATAAAACCTTAAAGCTAGTTAGGTGCTGTCTTTCGTCTATACACTGAATTTATAAGTCGTTTTGCTCCTATAAACTTGATCTGGACTCAAGAACTTTGGTTCTAAGAAGTCATTATTCATACAATCGGGATAGTACTGGGTTTCCAGACAAAAAGCTGCTCTTGGGTGAAGAGGAGTGCCATCTTGGGCTTTACAGTCTGGTTCTAAGAAGTTACCTGAGTAGAAGACAACACATGCCTCATCTGTGGTTACTTCCATAATACGTCCTGTCTTAGGGTCTTTAGTTACGATTTGAGGACCTTGACCTGGTTGATTTAGCTGGAAGGCATGGTCATATCCACTACCAAACTTGATTTGTTCATTATCGGCATCAATGTCACGACCTATAGGTTTGGAGCTTGTAAAATCAAATGGAGTATCTTTAACTGGGACAATAGAAACGGGTATGGTAACTTCATCAACAGCTAACACATGATCCGCTTTTATCATGAGTTCATGATCGAGAATCTTGGTCTTATAATCACTGCTTAGATTAAAGTAGGAATGATTGGTCAGATTGACAAAGGTCTTTTTATCTGTTGTACAGACATATTTAAGGGTCAATGCATTATCATCATCAAAGGAATAGGTTATATTTACGTCAAGGTTACCTGGAAAGCCGCCTTCCATGTCAGGGCTTAAATAGTGAAGGGTCACACTTGCTTTCTTGTCTTCAAGTAGTTCAGTTGCTTCAAAGATTTGTTTATCAAAGCCATTGTCCCCACCATGAAGGTTATTGCTAGCTTGATTAATTGGCAATTGATATAATACCTTATCAATAGTTAGCTTTCCTCCAGCAATTCTACCGGCAGAACGACCAATGGCGGCTCCGATAAAGCCAGAACAGGTTTCGTATTCTTGTATAGAATCATAGCCTATAACTACATTGGCTAACTGGCCTTTTGCATCTGGAACGATGACCTTGTTAATGACACCACCGTAGGTAAGTATAGATACACTGGCTCCGTGGTTATTGGTCATCGTATACTCGGTTACCTCTTTATGATTCGATGTTTTACCGAATGGTTGACTCGTTATTTTCATTATGCTCTCCTTTGCTAAACCTGAATCACATTATTTGGTTTTATTACTCTATTCCCTAGAATAAAGTTTTCTTTATTATACACTAAGAAAAGAGCGGTCTCAATCTGAAAAAAATTTACTGAGAAAACTGTTATTAGGTGACAATAGCTACAATATGTGGTAGCATAAAGTTGATAAAGATTATTAGGAGGATTTATTTATGGATGTTTTGTCATTATCAAGGTGGCAATTTGCCATTACCACTGTCTATCATTTTCTTTTTGTACCACTGACGCTGGGTTTGTCAGTTTTGGTTGCAGTCTTACAAACCATTTATTTCAAAACGGGAAATGAAGGATACAAGAAATTGACCAAGTATTTTGGAACTTTGTTTTTAATCAATTTTGCTATGGGAGTTGCTACCGGAATTGTTCAGGAATTCCAGTTTGGTATGAACTGGTCTACCTATTCACGATTTGTTGGTGATATTTTTGGAGCTCCTTTGGCCGTTGAAGCCTTAGTTGCATTCTTTCTTGAGTCAACTTTTCTGGGTTTATGGATTTTTGGATGGGATAAGTTACCCAAAGGGGTCCATTTGGCAGCTATTTGGCTAGTTGCTTTTGCTAGTAACTTGTCTGCTTTTTGGATTTTGACAGCGAATTCTTTTATGCAGGAGCCTTCTGGTTTTGTCCTTCGTAATGGAAGAGCTGAAATGGTGAACTTTTTTGAAATTATCGGGAATGGTCATCTGTGGTTGCAGTTCCCTCATGTTGTTTTTGCTGGTTTTACAACAGCAGCTGTATTTGTTGTGGCTATTTCAGCCTACAATCTCTTGAAAAAATCACCGGATCAAGAATTTATGAAATCCTTAAAAATCGGTGCAGTTTTTGGTCTTATCAGTTTGCTGTTAGTTATTTATATTGGAGATCAACAGGGGAAATATCTCATAAAGACTCAGCCTATGAAAATGGCTGCAGCTGAAGCGCTATGGGAATCAAGAGAATCTGCCCCCCTAAGTGTATTTGCAATTATTGACGAAGATAAGAAGGAAAATCCTGTTGATATAGGAATTCCTAATCTTTTGAGTTTTATGTCTTATAATAACTTTAGACACAAAGTCGAAGGTATTAACCAACTACAAAAAGGTTTTGAAGAGGAATTTGGCGAGGGTGATTATACCCCACCTGTGACCTTAACATACTGGAGTTTCAGGCTTATGATTTATACTGGAGGCCTAATGTTACTCGTATTTGCTATACTAGTAGTGGCTATGATATTCAAGAAAACGGATAAGTTACACTGGTTACTAAAGCTTTCTATCTTCATGCTGCCCCTTCCCTATATAGCAAATTCCACTGGATGGATCATGGCGGAAGTTGGAAGACAGCCATGGATTGTGTATCGACTCCTTTCAGTAAAAGATGGAGTATCCAAGGCTGTAGATGGAACAAGTCTTCTCATTTCTTTAATCGGATTCATTCTGATTTATTCTGTTTTAGCCATTGTAGACGTGTATTTGATGAAGCGTCATGTTAGTGGACAAGGTTTGGAACATGGTGAAGAAATTGAGAACCAAGGAGGTGAAAACTTATGGAACTAAGTAATTTATGGTTTATCTTGATTGGTGTATTGTTCATAGGATTTTTCTTTCTGGAAGGCTTTGATTATGGAGCTATGATTTTGATGCCTTTCTTAGGACGTTCAGATAAGGAAAGACGGTTGATTATTAATACGATTGGGCCTGTGTGGGATGGTAACGAAGTATGGCTTCTTACAGCAGGTGGAGCGATTTTTGCAGCATTTCCTAATTGGTATGCCACCTTGTTTAGTGGTTTTTATCTGGCTTTATTCCTTATTCTTTTGGCTTTGATATCTAGATCAGTAGCTTTTGAGTTCAGGAGTAAAATAGCCACTGTTAAATGGAGAAAAACTTGGGATTGGGTCTTGTTTGGTGGATCTTTGTTACCAGCCTTATTATGGGGAGTTGCGTTTGCCAACCTGGTAAAAGGCGTTCCTATTGATGCTAATATGGAGTTCACAGGAAATTTCTTTTCTTTGCTTTCAATTTATACCCTAACTGCAGGACTTTTTAGCCTGGCATTCTTTACCTATCATGGAGCTTTGTACTTGCTTTTAAAGACAAGTGATCAACTGGTTAGCAGAACCTCTGATGCGGCAAAGAAAATTGGTATAGTAGCTATTATCCTTTGGGTAATCCTTTTGGGTGAAACTGTCTTTGTGACAGATGGAGTAAAACTTGTGGTCGTTATAACACTTATTGTTACAACAGGTTTGGTTTTACTATCTTATGTCATGGTAGCTGGTAAGAGATATGGTTGGGCATTTATTTCTAACGGTACAGCAATTGTTTTTGCAGTGGCTAGTCTCTTTGCAGGTATGTTTCCAAATGTTATGAAGTCAACAACAGATGCAGTGTATAGCCTGACTGTTCAAAATGCATCTTCTTCACCCTATACACTTAAGGTGATGACTATTGTTGCGCTGACTATGGTGCCTATTGTACTTGCGTATCAAATATGGACCTATTGGGTTTTCAGAAAAAGAGTAACTCAAAAGGATGTAGAATATTAATTAGATTGTTTGGGAGCGGCTATGTTTGATAAGAGACTCTTCAAAGAATTAAAAATAATAAAGGGATACTGGATCAAAATGACAGTGGCAGCATGTGCTACTGTCATTTTGACGATTGTTCATCATTGGTTGCTTGCAGTCCTTGTCGATGGACTTATCTTTGAAAAAATCAAAACGATGAATTGGAAAGCTTTAATGATTTTCATTTTTCTGATGATTGTCATACGTGGTGGCCTACGTTTCAAGAAGGAAAGCTACCAGTACGCTTGCGCTAGGCGAATAAAGTCTGAAAAAAGAAAGGCTCTTCTTCTTCGGATTTATGAAAAAGGTCCTGTTGAAATGAAAGATGAACAAGAAGGGGCTATTTCCAATTTATTACAGAAAGCAACAAAGGATATGGAAACCTTTTATAGTGAGTTTGTACCACAGGTCATTACCGTGGCAGCTTCTAGTGTACTGGTTCTTATAAGTGTTTTTTTTCTTGATATATTGTCAGGTGTAATTATGGTGGTGATCTTGCCATTTATACCTGTTTTTATGATTCTAATAGGAAAGATGACAGGAAGGGTAAGCCTGAAGCAATGGAAATTACTCCAACTACAGAGTGGACATTTCTTGGATGTTTTAAGAGGTATGACGACCTTAAAGTTTTTTAATCGTTTGGAAGATCAAGTTGAGGTTGTTAAGAAAGTCAATGAGTCCTTTAGAAAAACAACCATGAAAGTATTAAAAATTGCCTTTTTATCAGCGCTTACCTTGGAACTGGTAGCTACATTAAGTACAGCAGTCATAGCAGTAGCTCTAGGTGTTCGACTTGTATATGGTAATATTTCCTTTTTGAATGCATTCTTTATTTTACTTATGGCACCAGAGTTTTTCCAACCCTTGCGAATACTTGGAATGAAATTTCATGCAGTTGTTAACGCTGATACCGGTGCAAAATCTATATATGATTTTTTAGAAGGTCATGAACAAGAGGAAGAAAATAGTCAACAAGCTACAGAAGTTAAGCCTATTTCCTGGGATAAACCGAGCTTGTTGCTTAAGGATGTTAGTTTTGCATACGACAAAGAGCATGCAATTATTCAAGACCTGTCACTGAGGATTGACCTAGGAGAAAAGATTGCCTTGATCGGACCAAGTGGCGAGGGGAAAACCACCCTTATTTCTTTGATATTAGGTTTCGTAAAGGATTATAAAGGGTATATAGGGATGGAAACCTTTGGAGAATTCTATACTCGCCAGGAAATATCGGATAAAAGATGGAAGTCTTTTTTCTCATATATACCTCAAAAACCCAAGCTGTTTAGAGGAAGTCTTAGAGATAATATAACTATTGCTAATCCTGAGGCAGATGATGACATGGTCATGTCTGTACTTGAGAAAGTTGGTTTAAGCTTAGGGAGTGATGACTTTTGTATGGGTTTGGATACACAGATTGGAGAGGGTGGTCTGAGTCCTAGTGGAGGGCAGACACAGCTTATTGCTCTTGCCAGAGCCTTGATTAATAATACTCCCTTCTTGATTATGGACGAACCTACATCTGCATTGGATCCTGATTCAGAAAGCAAAATCGGACTTCTCTTAGAAGAGGGTTTTCAGGGAAAGGCGATAATTGTCATAGCGCATAGGATACCGACAATCCTTAGGATGGATCGGGTTATTTTCCTGTCACAAGCGAAGATAACTGAGTATGGAAAGGAGTTGGATTATGGAGATTTGGAAGCTCTTTTCTCAACTGTTTCGCCATGAGTTGGCTAGGGTCCTTGGAGTCCTTTTACTTTCAACGGCTGTTATATTAAGTTCAGTTGGCTTATTTATGCTATCTTCTTATGTTATATCTTTTACAGGGGTGAACCATTCTTTAGTTGAAGTTATGGTGCCTGTAGTAGGGATAAGGTTTTTTGGTCTTGCTAGAGGAATATTTCGCTATTTGGAAAGATTGATTTCCCATCATACAACCTTTCGTCTACTTGGTGCCTTAAGAAACCGACTCTACCAGCATATATCTTCTTTTGGTATGAATCGCTTAATCAAGTTAGACAAAGACCGTGCCTTTAAAAAATTGATTGATGATATTAGTATGCTTGAAGATTTTTACTTGAGAACAGGAACACCTTATATTGTAGGCATTATAATCGGTTTGATAGGGGCTTTGTTAATTAGCGTTTTTTCCAAACCGGCGGGGCTTTTATTTTCTTCTTTTTATAGCGTTTCAATTATCTTGGTACCTTATATTATCTTTGTTAAGACCAAGAAGCCAGTCCTTGATTTGGCAAAATTAGCTGAAAGAAGTAAAGGTTTGATATTGGATATGATATCAGGGCTTGCAGATGTGTTGGTCAATGATGATCGTGATCAAATCAAGAACCGAATCCTAGATGGTTGGGATGAGGAAGAAAGACTGGAAGGGATCGAGGATAAGTGGAAGGCCTTAGGCGATTCTGCTATACAGATCCTTATGCACTTATCTGTTTTAGGTGTTTTATGGGTTGGGATTGTAGCGGTAAGCAATGGTCGCTTGGAGCCATTAATTCTCCCACCCTTACTTTATGGTGTTCAAGCTCTCTATGAAGGAGTGCTACCACTTCCTTTAGTGTTTCAGACTTGCTTAAGAAGTAATGAATCAATAAAAAATATTAATCAGCTTTTGGATATAAAGGAAGAAGCTACCAGCTTCGTGATTTCTAGGCAAGAAAATTCCATTCGTATTCAAGATGCTTATGGTGGTTATGATCCTGGAAAATCGATTCTTAAGGAGATTAATCTAGAGATGAAAGAGGGCGACAAGTTAGCTGTTATTGGGGCAAGTGGGTCTGGTAAGACTACCCTGTCTTTAATGATGATGGGATGGTTGGAACCTAGTAGAGGAAGGGTTGTCGTGCCGGGTAATTCTGGCCAGTCTTTTGGGGTGGTTGATCAAAAGGTTCATTTTTTCAATACAACGATAAAGAATAATCTTCGCCTGGCAAATAGGAAGCTTAGTGATAGAGACATGAATAAGCTTATGGAAGAAGTCGAGTTATCTTCATGGATAGCAGGGCTTAAAGATGGTCTTGATACTGAACTTGGAGGTGGAGACTTAAAACTATCTGGTGGACAAAAACAGCGTTTAGCCTTAGCTAGAGCACTTGCAAAAGATGCTCCCTTTCTTTTGCTGGATGAGATTACGGCAGGTATAGATATAGACACAGAAGATAAAATCATGAAGATGGTATTGGATCACTATCATGATAAAGGAATTATTGTACTTACACATCGACTGATTCAGATGGAAAAATATGATAAGATAATTCTTCTTGAAAAGGGCAGAATTGTTGAAGAAGGTAAGCATGAAGAACTTATGGCGAAAAATGGTAGATATTATAAATATTATCTCTTGCAGTCAATGGAAGTTTAGTAACCTATTGCAAACTCCTATTAAATATGTAATACTATTGAGTGATGTGTCCTCTGGTTGTCAGAGGCTATGATTACGGTAGACGATAGTCTGCGAGAGAGTTAGGAGAAAAAATGGAAAAAGTAGTTTTAGCAAAAGTTGGTGATGTAGAAATCACTAAAGACCAAATGGTTGGAATTCTCAGAAACATTCCACAAGAACATCAACAAAGCGTTGCCGGTGAAGAAGGCAGAGCCCGTTTACTTGAAGAAATGATCGCTGGTGAGCTTCTTTCACAAGACGCTTACAGTAAAGATATGGATAAAGAAGAAGGTTTCTTAGAAATTCTTGAAGAAACAAAAAAAGGCTTGCTTCAACGTTATGCAGTTAACAAGTTGTTCGAAACCATTACAGTGACTGAAGAAGAAGCTAGAGGTTTCTATGATGAGAACAGAAGTCAGTTCATGGACCAAGAAAAGGCGACTGCTAAGCATATCCTTGTAGACAGCGAAGAAAAAGCCAATGTAATTAAGGAAGAAATCGAAGGCGGAAAATCTTTTGAAGATGCTGCTAAAGAATATTCAACTTGCCCAAGTAAAGAGCGTGGCGGAGATCTTGGTGCATTCGGTAAAGGCCAAATGGTTCCAGAATTTGAAGAGGCAGCCTTTGGTGCAGAACTTGGCCAACTTGTGGGCCCGGTTCAGACTCAATTCGGATACCATTTGATTGTTGTTGATGAGATTACTCCAGCAGCGGTTCAACCATTTGAAGCCGTAGAGGCCAACATTAAGCAAAATCTTGCAGGCGCTAAACAGCAGCAGGTATACCTTGATAAGGTAGCAGAGCTTAAGGAAGTTTACCCTGTTAATATCAATAGTGAAAACCTGAAATAGGTCATTTGATATTATTATAAAAAAATAGGAAAATTGAACTAATTATACAAGAATTAGGGCAAGGACACAAAAAAGACACATAAATTACACATGAGAGACTTATACTTCTAGTATATTAAAGTTGCTCGTTTATAGTATTGTTATAATTGGGATCCCCTCTCAATATAGCTAAGAGTTGACAAGGATTTGTCAACTCATTTTTTTTGCCATAAAATGAGGTACATATGTTATAATAAAACCTGAATTATTCCTAAGCTAAGGAGTCTACAATCGTTATGAATAAGAATAAGGAACAGTTTTTAAAGGAGATACATTTATTCCTTAGAAAAGATCAGGTTCTAATAGATGAACCTTTAAGATCATATACAAGTTTCAAAATAGGTGGTCCCTGTGATTATTTTATTGAACCAGAAAGCTCTGAAGAGATTAGTCAAGCCCTAAAAGCCTGTTTTAAGTATAAGATTCCTGTTTTTATACTCGGAAATGGATCTAATCTTCTGATTACTGATAAGGGATATAGAGGAGCTGTTATTCATCTTTATCAAAACTTTAATGAGGTGTCTATAGAAGGAACTCGAATTCGTGCTAAGGCTGGGGTTTCACTGGCAGCTCTAGCAGCTCTAGCAGCCAAGGCATCTCTGACTGGCTTAGAATTTGCCTCAGGTATTCCGGGAACTCTTGGCGGAGCTGTATTCATGAATGCAGGTGCTTATGGTGGCGAAATGAGTCAGGTAGTGACAGAGGTACTTGCTGTCAATCGTCAAGGACAAATGCATGTTTATAAGGCTGATGAAATGGAGTTTGCTTATCGTCACAGTAACCTTCAGGATAATGGAGATACCGCTCTTGAGGTAACCATGGAGCTTAAAGCCGGCAATCAGGTGGATATAAAAACCATGATGAAAGATTTGAATGGAAGACGTAAGGACAAACAGCCTTTGGAGTTTCCTAGTGCAGGTTCTACCTTTAAACGTCCAGAAGGTTATTATGCTGGAAAGTTGATTATGGATTCAGGTCTTAGTGGCTATCGGATTGGTGATGCTATGGTTTCGGACAAACATTGTGGTTTTGTCATTAATACAGGACAGGCAACATTTGAAGAAGTTTACTCTTTGATTCAATATATACAGACAAGGGTTCTTAATGCTTATGGTGTGGAATTGGAAAGAGAAGTTAAAATTATCGGTGAAAGATAAGGAACTATATAGGTTATCTATTATGCTTGCATATATGTAGAGGTGAAACATGAGATTTTCAATTGTAACAGGTATGTCAGGAGCAGGTAAGTCAACTGTCTTGAAGATGCTTGAAGATTTAGGGTATTTTTGTGTGGACAATCTACCACCGGCCCTCATTGGTAAATTTGCAGATATCTGTTTCAGTCCCGATTCAGGTATTAATAATGTTGCTCTAGGGATTGATGTTCGTGGAGGCGATTTTTTTACTAAGCTTTTTGAGGAAGTAGATAAATTAATAGCCAGTGGTTATGAGAGCAACCTAGTTTTTATGGAGGCTTCTGACGAAGTTCTGATAAAACGTTTTAAGGAAACAAGACGACGGCACCCCTTAGTGGTTAGTGGTCGTATTGAAGATGGAATTCGCGAAGAACGACTTCTTCTTGAGGAAGCTAAGCGTAGGTCCAATTATATTGTGGACACATCAAGTCTCCTTACTAGGGAACTAAAAACAGAAATTTACAAGATTTTTATAGAAGAGAAATCCTATGACAATCTAATTGTAACGGTCTTATCATTTGGTTTTAAATACGGTATACCATCAGATTCAGATTTGGTTTTTGATGTTAGATTTATTCCCAATCCCTTCTATTTGCCGGAGCTTCGAGCTAAAACCGGTAATGAGGTTGAGGTTCAAGATTACGTTATGAAATGGGATGTAGCAAGTGAATTTCTTGAAAAATTGAAAGGTATGGTTGCCTTTTTATTGCCTAATTATGTGAAAGAAGGCAAGAATCAGTTAGTCATCAGCATAGGATGCACCGGTGGGAAACATAGGTCAGTTACCATGGCCAACAAATTGTTCGAAAGCCTGTCGTCTGAGGATTATAGTGTCAATATTCACCATCGTGATATTGAAAAGGACGCCAGAAGAGGAAAATAATTCATGTACACTAATAAGAGGGTTGTCTGTATCGGTGGTGGTACCGGCTTATCGACTATGCTTCGGGGGATCAAAAACTATACAGAAGAAATTACAGCCATCGTGACTGTAGCTGATAATGGAGGGAGCTCCGGTATTCTTAGGCGGGAGATGAACATGCTGCCACCGGGTGATATCAGGAATTGCATCCTTGCCCTAGCTGAAACAGAACCAGTTCTTGCTGAGGTATTTCAATATCGTTTTACCAGTGGCAGTCTTGAGGGCCAGAATCTGGGAAATCTTTTTCTTGCAGCTATGACAGATATTTGCGGTTCTTTTGAGAAGGCAGTGGAAACAACTAACGATGTTTTTGCTGTAACCGGCCAAGTATTACCGGTTACAACAGAGAATATTCAATTACGTGCCTATTACGAAGACGGAACAACTATAACTGGTGAACATGAAATCGTCTATACCAATAAGGTGGTCAGGAAGAAGATTGATACGGTAGAGCTTTTACCCAAGGCGCCTAATGCCTATTATAAGGCTATCCAGGCAATTGCAAAAGCAGACACCATCATACTTGGACCTGGAAGCCTATTCACCTCAATTATTCCCAATCTTTTGGTTAATGGTATTAGTAAGAGTATTCAGGAATCTTTTGCCAAGGTTATCTATGTGTCAAATATTATGACCCAACCAGGTGAAACTGATAACTTTACTTTAAAAATGCATGTTGATGAGATTGAACGCTATCTAGGTCAGGGCGTGATTGATTATGTTATTGCCAATAAGTCTAGTCTGGATTCTGAAACTATTGAACATTATAAGGAAGACGATGCTATGCTAGTTGAAAATGATTATGAAGCTAGGACTGATTTTGAGATTATCGAAACGGATTTTGCTACCGTATCAGAAGAGTTAGGATATGTGAGACATAATGCAAGTCACTTAGCTGATATCATCATTAAACTATGAGAATAAATGAATAAATATGGAAAGAAGTGGATAAAATGTCTTTTTCTTCAAAAGTTAAGGAAGAACTTGCCAGACATATTGGCAATGCAAGGCATTGCCGGATTGCAGAGATAAGTGCTATCATCAATCTTAACGGACAGATTGAATATAATGAGGCAAGTGGGAGTTATGGTATAAAAGTTCACACAGAAAATCCCACTGTAGCAAGAAAATACTTTACATTATTGAAAAAAACATTTAATATAAATGTTGAAGTGGTCATGCGTAGAAGCCACCATTTAAAGAAGAAACGTGTATATAATGTCTATGTTTTTGGAAAGAATGAAGTGACTAAGATACTCCAGGCTTGTCATTTGATTAAGGATGGAAAGGTGAGGCATGAAATTGACTCATTGATTGTAGGAACAACGTGTTGTAAACGTTCCTATATCCGAGGTGCCTTTTTAGCGACGGGATCTATGAGTGACCCTGAAAAGACCTATCACCTTGAGATAGTGGACCTGAGAGAAGAACATAGCAGGCAGTTAATGGATCTGATCAATTATTTTGATATGGATGCTAAGACTGTTTTGCGAAAGAAGTATCAAGTCGTTTATCTTAAAGAAGGTAAGCAAATTGTTGAGTTCTTAAATGTTATCGAAGCTCATGTTTCATTAATGGAGCTGGAAAACCTAAGAATATTGAAGGAAATGCGTAACAATGTTAACCGTATTGTCAACTGTGAGACGGCGAACTTGAATAAAACCGTATCAGCAGCTGTCAGGCAAATTAGGGATATTGAGTATATCAGAGACACAATTGGCCTTGAAGCATTACCGGAACATCTTGAAGAATTGGCTCATTTACGGTTAGATAACAGTGATGCAAGCCTTAAAGAGCTAGGTGAACTGTTATCACCAACAGTCGGTAAATCAGGGGTCAACCACAGACTCAGAAAGATTAGTAGATTTGCAGAGAGCTTAAGAGATAAAAGGGAGGACAACAATGATTGAAAAAAAAATGGAAGTAAAGATTGAATCAGGCCTAGAAGCCAGACCGGTAGCCCTTTTTGTGCAGGCAGCCAGCCAATTTCAATCCAACATCTATGTAACCATTCAGAACAAGAAAGTGAACGCTAAGAGCATTATGGGGATGATGTCCCTTGGAGTCCTGGAAGGCGAATCCATATTGATCAGCGCTAGTGGGGCAGACGAAGCTGAAGCAATTGAGGCCCTTGAGAAATACTTGACTGAAAGCTAAGACGATAATAAGAGTGCCTTTGGCACTCTTTTTGTATATAAAGAAAATGAGAAATCTTTCTCCTTTATATAAGCGTCCACCTATGTACTAGCTATAAAAAGGGAAGATTCTAGAATAGGCCCTGAATATGGATAGGCAATTGGTTAAGACAAATATCGCTGATTCGTTTATTGAATTAGGTCACAAGGAAATATAAGAAAGCAAAATAAGGAGAAGAGTTTATGGAAAGAAGCAATAATCGTCCCTTTGATAATATTAGAGAAACCACTTTCATTAAGGATTTTATTATCTATCCTGAAGGAAGTGTAATGATTCATATGGGTAATACTAAGGTCCTTTGTAACGCTAGTGTGGAAGAAAGAGTTCCACCTTTTAAGAGAGACTCTGGCCAAGGTTGGGTAACCGCTGAATACAACATGTTACCAAGATCTACCCACACAAGGATGCAACGTGATATTTCTAAATTAAAGAAAAACAGTCGTAGCACCGAAATACAGCGTTTAATTGGCAGAGCCTTACGGTCAGTCGTAAACTTTGAAAAACTTGGCGAGAGGACCATTACGGTGGACTGTGATGTGATTCAAGCTGACGGTGGAACTAGAACCGCCAGTATTACCGGTGGGTATGTTGCTTTGGCTCTCGCAGGACGTAAATTGGTAGAAATGGGACTTTGCCAAGAAAATCCCATTGAAGGAATGGTTTCAGCCATTAGCGTAGGTATTTTGGGTGACCAACCACTTCTTGACTTATGCTATGAGGAAGATTCTACAGCTAGAGTGGATATGAATATCATTATGACAGATAAAAAAGCCTTTATTGAAGTTCAAGGAACTGGAGAAGATGGATCTTTTACCAGAGATGAGCTTAATCAGCTTCTTGACCTTGGAGAAAAAGGTAATCTGCAATTACAGGAACTACAGAGAAAGGTATTGGAAATATAAATATGGACAAGTTAATTTTTGCCACCCAAAACGATCATAAGATGATCGAAATCAGAGACATTCTTAAAGACCTTCCTTATGAGATCGTTTCTATGAAAGAAGTAGGTATTGATATTGATGTAGTAGAAGATGGAAGTACCTTTGAAGAGAACGCCATAAAAAAAGCTAAAGAAATCAGTGCGGTAACCGGCCAACTGGTTCTAGCCGACGATTCCGGTTTAGAAATTGATTTTTTTAATAAAGAGCCTGGAATCTATTCAGCTAGATACCTAGGTCGTGATACACCTTATATTGAGAAGAATACGATTATTCTTAACCGTCTTAAAGGGGTAAAGGAAGAAGATAGGACTGCCAGATTTGTATGCGTTATAGCAGCTGCATACCCTGACGGTGAAGTTATTACTGCTCGTGGAACAATAGAGGGCATTATAGGCCCTTCTATAGCTGGTGAGAACGGTTTTGGCTATGACCCTATATTCTATGTACCAGAATATGGTATAACCACTGCAGAGATGGCTCCAGAGCTAAAAAACTCTATTAGTCACAGAGGCAATGCCTTAAGACTCATTAGAGAGAAGATGGAAAAAAAGAATGTATAAAATTTTAGTCATCAGTGATACCCACGGAAGAAAGCGGTCCATGTTTAAGTTAGTGGACCGGATTTCTGACGCAGACCGAATTTTTCACTTAGGTGATCTTGTTGGTGACGCCATGGATCTTGAATCCGTGGTGGATATTCCTGTAGATTATGTAGCTGGCAACTGTGATTTTTATGAAAATCGTGTTCCACAAAGAAAAATAGTCGAAATTTTAGGAAAAAAATTTTATTTGTGCCATGGTCATCATGAGGGAGTCAAATATTCTTTGAGAAATTTGGAACATTTAATTGATGAAAATGACTATGATTGTGTCTTATTTGGGCACACACATATGAGTCATATGTCATACCATAAAGAAAAAATTATTTTGAATCCAGGAAGTATTTCTTCCCCTCGAGATGGAAAAAAACCAAGTTTCGCCATAATTCAAATTGACGAGAAAGGCCGTATTTACGCCACTCTAAGCCATATATAAAAAAGTTTTAAAAAAACTTTGGAAAAAGTGTTGACTTATATCGTTATTGTATGTATAATATCACTTGCGTCTGAAGTGAGGACAAACACGACAGACAAGCCGATGGTAAAACATCGGGGTGTGGCTCAGCTTGGCTAGAGCGCCTGATTTGGGTTCAGGAGGCCGCAGGTTCGAATCCTGTCACCCCGACTATTACATCTGCGGGTGTAGTTCAATGGTAGAACACCAGCCTTCCAAGCTGGATACGTGGGTTCGATTCCCATCACCCGCTTATTTTTATCCAAGCAGTTGATTGAGGTTAAAGATAAGAAAATCATTATGTGCCTGTAGCTCAGCTGGATAGAGCACCGCCCTTCTAAGGCGGGTGTCCTGGGTTCGAATCCCCGTAGGCACGTAACATGGTGGGTATAGCTCAGTTGGTAGTAGCGCCAGATTGTGGTTCTGGATGTCGTGGGTTCGAGCCCCATTATCCACCCTAGCCGTAAGGCTAAGAACTTTGTAAAACATTCGAATGATTACATGAAGTAATCCGCTTCGGATTAAAATATCAATCCCAAACCCCACATATAGATGATGAAATACCGTGGGTCAAGAGATTGAGGATTCGACGTCAAGTTTATGACGAGTACGATTTATCACAGGATGGGTCTTACAGGACCTAAACCCAAATAAGTCCGAGGTTATCTACAGAGACGGAAGAATCATATTAATGGGCATTCGCCAAGCGGTAAGGCACAGGACTTTGACTCCTGCATTCACTGGTTCGAATCCAGTATGCCCAGCTAATTTTTGACCATATACATCCATCATGCTTTGTCAGGATAGAAGACTTGATCTAGGTCATGTATGATTGTACATACCATCCAAGTGTCGTATCATTCTTGAAGCTGAATGTATGAGATTAAAAATTATAAAATATTGAGGGGCACTAGCTCAGTTGGCTAGAGCACTAGACTTTTAATCTAGGTGTCCCGGGTTCGAGCCCCGGGTGCCTCACTAACCCAATTTCATATAGTGGTACTAAATGATATTTTGGGTAGAAGTAGTAATATACAAGGAAGATGAAGATAAGACAAGGAAATTTACTTCAGTAAATGATCGAAGACGCATCTAAATCTGACGCAGTAGATTGCTGCTTATACACTAAATAAGCGGATGTGGCGGAACTGGCAGACGCGCTAGACTTAGGATCTAGTACCTTCGGTGTGCAGGTTCGATTCCTGTCATCCGCATTTAGTAAAGAAAGAAGATTACATATACAATATGTAGTCTTTTTTTGTTGTCAAATGCAAGATTTTAAGATAATCTAGTATGTATAAGGGAAAAACTACATTCGACGAAAAGAGGAGGAGATTTATGAAAGCTACTGTTTATTATTCCAAAATCAATCTATCATCACATATTCATGAGGTATATGAGCAGCCATCACTATTAAAAAAATACTTGGATTTAATCACAATAAATCTGAACAACGGTATCTCATTTATTAGGGAAGACGTTCGATATCAAGAGCACAATGAAATTGTTACCTATGATGCAACATATTGGGTTGATGATATACAGAAATTAGACAACAAATATAACAACTCAATCGCAGGCAGATTATATAAAAAAGCAAAAGTTTTTTATAAAGATATTGATTCAGATGGAACTTTGATTAGAAAGTCCGTTGAGAATACAGAAGCTGTAGGCTTTTATTTTGACGTTTATAAAGAAATAATTGTTTTCTATACTACAAATAGATTAGGCTATAGTGAGTTCAATATTGCATTTGAAGGAATACTAAACAAATCACTAGAAGAATACGAGATAATGTTTTATGTCGATCTATTGAAAAAACCATTAAGCCTTGCTAAAATAAAACACGAACTGAAAGAGCTAGGATACATTAAAAAGCTACAAATCGATATAAAAGCCCCTAATCCTGGCAATAATTTATTAAATAAAATAAAGAAAGACAGCGAAGAATATTTATCAAATATAAAGAATGCAAATGCTTCACAAACAAGTCATGTATTTATTAGTAACTCACCCGCAGGTTTAAACATTGAATCAACCATTATCGACAAGGAATTAGACAGAATAAGTGGTATACATAGTAACCTCGATGAAGAATCTGCAATTACCAACGGTTATGCAAATATTGAAGCTACAGGAAAATATAATAAATTTTCAACAAAAGATAGACCTATGAAAGGTTTAATTGATGAAGAACAAAAAACTATTGGTGGCTTTATAGAAGCTGCTAGTGAAATGCTTAGAGCATTAGTGTTCAACAGAAAGGATTAATATGTTAAAAAGATTCATTAAATACAATAGATTTTTTGACATAATCAACTTTAAGGAAAGTGAGTTTTGGTTTGCATTAATCATATCAATTATCTTCACAGTCCTACTACTTACATTTGGAATTTATAAAAATTTTAATATTTTTGAAGATGTAATCAGTAATTCACTTTTATATATGCTGTCAGGGATGATAGGATTATTAGGATTTGTCTTAGCTGGTGTTGCGATAATGATAGGTATTATCGATCCTGAAACAAGTGACAGGATTGATAAATCTATGAAAAAAGAAGCAACAGAAGAACTTCTTAATCATTTCGAGTATTTTGCCTTTATGCTTACAGTAGAAGTCATTTATTTATTAATAATATATTTTGCAGTTAATAGCAACCTTAAAATTCTGCCATTATGTATTTTCATACCATTAATCACATGGACCATTTATACTGTTCTCTTTAATCTATTTTATGCAGTATCATTAGTTTCGAATCTAGTTAGAATCTTTTCTATTATTAGAACATACAAAAACATTTCCAATACTGAAAAGACCTTTTACAACCAATGTAATGAAATAAGAATTGATATGTTAATAAAAACCTTAGTTGACCAATACAATATCAGTCAAGATGACTTTTTGAAAACCTTAAACAAATTCGCAGAAAATGAAGAGAACTCATTAGAAATTCAGCAATATTTCGAGAGTTATTACAAAAAAGAATGAGAGGGTAAGTATGGACTATATAGCATTTTATGATCGTTTTGGAAAACCCGTTGCTTGGTTAGATGACAATACCAATACAATATATTATTACAATGGAAGACCCGTTGCATGGTTGCAGGATAAGTATCTATATGGATTTAGTGGTAGATTTTTAGGTTGGTATGAAAACGGTTGGATTAACGATTTATCAAATAGACCTATATTCTTTGACAACCATGCAGTTGGCGGACCCACAAAACCTACAAGACAAACTAGACCGACAAGAGGAACAAGACAAACAAGACCCACAAAAGGAACAAGACAAACTAGGCCAACAAAGCCAACTAAATCATTAAGTTGGTCACAATTAAATGCAAATCAGTTTTTTGGAGTTTGAAAAATAGAGACTATTTAGTCTCTATTTTATTACAATAGTTGCAAGTAATTGAGGTATTGGCATTAATGATACATTTACTAATTGAAATGAAGTCTTCTCCTGATAATAACCCAATGTAGTTTTTAATTCCTTATGTCCTGCAAGCTGCTGAACAAAAAAAGCATTATCAGTTTCAAGACATTTTCTAGTGATAAAAGTATGCCTAAACAGATGGACAGTAGCCTTATCAACTCCATATCTTTTCAAGTGAGTGTGAACATAAGATCGTACTGTTCTAGCTCCGATTGGTTCAAAATTTGAATTTCTGAACATTAACCTTGAGTTCTTGCTGTTAATTGGTGGAGTTCTTTTTTTTAGGTAATTATCAATGATGTTCATCGTTGGCATGGATAACGGTACACGTCTATCCTCATGACCTTTCGAACCCCTTACTTTCATGAAATGATTTACACGATCTATATCATCGAGTTCAATTTTCGCTAGCTCTCCAACACGGATTCCAGTATCCAATAGAATCGCAAATACAGCTCTTTTCTGCCACGCTATTTCTGACTTGCCTTTAATATTTTTGAATAGCATCTGTATTTCATCATCCATGTAAATCGGCTTAAGCGGCTTATAAGTAGACATAGTAGGTATCTTAATTGTATAATCATCAGGAATATGTCCAGAGCGATACAAGAACCTTATATAGCCACTAACGTGAGTCCAATAATTCTTTACTGTATTCATGGAAATATCCCTATTTCTCAGCATAATGATGAAATCTTCGATAGTTTCCTGTGTCAATTCTTCAGTATCGATATCTCCAGTATATTTGATGAAGATATCATTTATAACATTCCCATAGGTCTTTATGGTTGATTCATAACAACCTTTCATTTTCTTTTCACGGATAAACATGTGAAACGCTTCAGTTAATAACATACATACACTCCTTATGAATTAATAGTTTAATCTGTACGCGAAACTTGACTTTCGTGTACCTTTCGTTTTACAGTTTCAATGTCAAAAGCCTTTCGCTTATCTTCAACAGCACCTTTAAAATCGACCATTTTCTTGTCTTCCAGGTACCGTTTCATTTCATCATAAAGATAACTCATAGCTTCGTTTTCGTCAGTTATATTCAACATGGCCGATAGTGAAGTTAAATAACCCACAGCTCCAGGGATATATTTGTTGACATCCCTTAGGATTTGTACGGATCTGTGGATATGTCCGTCCATATCAAATTCTTGAAAACCTTGTTGAATAAGTTCCCACTCTTCTTTTGAATTACATCTTTCCAATCGAGTAGCACTTGTTTCGTCTACATACCTTAACCATTCTTTGGTTAGGTAATCCCATATACCTTTGATATTATCAATGAGATCATCAAAGGTACTTATTTCTATTTCCCGGAAGAATTTTCTATGAAGTTCAAACTCAACATTCCAGACCTTGGTTATGTCTAAATCATTTGCCAGCCAGATATCGAAGAACCAGAGTTTATTTCTCTTTTCGAGAACTTCTCTTGATTTGTTGTAGATCCGACACATGACTGTTTGAGTTGACCCGGACCCTAGATAGACTGTTTCAACTTTTCTATCTAAACGGTGCAGACTATCTTTTCGGAATTTACCTACAAACCTATCAAGGTCCATGATATTAAGCGCTATTTTGTCAGTATGAAGACAAAAGTCTGCTCTTGATACCATTGTTGTCTTAACCTCACCAAATGTATTTACCAGCCAATCATAGGCATAGAAATAAGCATTTAATCCTTTTTCCCAAAGTAGAGCAGAAGTATAAGTGACAACCACAGGAAAAGTGGTTGGATTTTTCGAACGACCCTTTGCAAGACTGACCCTTAAACGGTCATTCTGCAGCAAGTAAGCATATGATCTAGCCCCATTAGGTAATACCTGGAATTGAATATTTCCTATGATGACATTTGATATATCATTGCTATTCTCATATAAATAAGTTCTTGCCAGGTCTTTTGCTTCTTCTAGTTCCTTGATAAATTTGACAATGGCCAAATCATAATTTGCAATGTCAAAGTTAAGGACAAGAGTGTCAATGTTGGGGATCATGATTATCACCGTCATTCACAATTTCAAATTGGTTTTTATTTCTGCAATAAATCTTTCCATTATCGCATTGAATTTCATATACAGAATCATATTCTGTAATAACTTTATATTTTTTACCTTTGGTGCAGCACCAAGCAGTAAATAAACAAAGCACATATAAATCAGTCATACATACACTTCCTTTCAAAAAACAAAACCGCGGGTTTCTAACACCAGTAGACTATTGCGAACCAGCATAAATACTGGATTTCGAAATCCTTACTGGTTTTACAGCCCCCCCTGTTAGTAAGGGAGGGGGAACGAATAAATTTGTTTATTTGCTATTCTTCATACATAAAGACTTCATTATCTACTGAAGTCTTAAATGCCAAACTACACCCTTCAAGATATTCATAATATTCTTTATTTGCTTCATCCATTATTCGTTGAGCTTTTTCTTTATCATCAGTCCTAAATATCTCAATACCTTGAGAAACTAATACATACTCAATCACCTTAAAAAAGTCCTTGTTACGGCAATAAATACCAGTCTCACATTTCAACTCATAAACAGAATCATACTCTTCAATAACTTCATACACATTACCAGCAACCAAATCATAGCCAGTAAACAAAGCTTTAACTCTCATACAACAACTCACTTTCTAAGAACTTATAGTCTTATATTCTAATCCTATATTATTACTTTAGCAGTCTGAACATAGAACGACTGAATAACACTTTTCTTTCTGTCATTCTTTGATATAATAGAGTTACCAAGATAAATTATTTTATCTATGTTATTCATTCTTATTTGGCCCTGACCTCATCATCAGGGCCATTGTCATGATTATCAGTAGATTCACCAGATACTGAAATTGTCAATAATATGATTCCGATAACAAAAACACCGATACATGAAACTACAATATAATCAAAGTTTCCTGATTGAATAGCAAAGTATATTGCTATAACACAGGCAATAGTCATGTATATGATTGCCACTAATCCGTAAAGTTTTTTCATTTCTAACACTCCTTATTTTTTCATACACTTAGTAATGTCCTTTATTTAGCTTCAACTCAACCAAGCCCATCAATTCATCAGCATATTGTCCTCCGATTCGAAAATGGTACTGAAGAATTGATTTAGTTAAAAACCCCTTGGATTCTTTGAGTTGAATTGCTTTATCTACCAATAGTAGTGTCTTGTTCTCAAACTTCGGTTTCGGTTTAGGATCTTCATAAGCGAAGAGATCAACCAATTGATAATACATACAATTACCAGTTGTTTCAGAAGGACACCAGCCACCGTAGATAAAACAGTTTTGACAGCGCAAACAGTTAAAGTTACACAATCCACATAATCTGGATTGGAGAGAGCGCATATCCATAGCGCCACCAGATTCCTTTACATCAGAGTAAAGTTTTCTTATGGCATTCTTGCGCCTAGTTTCTGATAATCTCACTTAATCACCCTTATCTGCTTTTCAAATAGCTTATAAATACATAAAGTAGGTACAGAACCTTTCTTACAGTCTTTGCCATCAATACGATATTTCAAGCAATCACTACAAGTAAAGTTTCCTTTACGCATGATGGATCACTTCTTTCTTGAAGAGAGCTTCGACAGCTTCATCAACGAGATCACCCATTGAGGGTTTACGTTTGCCGTTTTGCTGCAAACGTACCTCTTGAAGCTCCTTAAGTCTATCTCTAGTAGAAATCATCACATCTACGTTCAATTTAAATGCTTTCATTGACACCATTCCTTTCTTTAAATTTAAGACACCAGTTAACCGGTTATCTGCTTTCTTTAAAATCTTAAAAAATCAAGCTACCCCTAGGGAAGTTTTCTTCTTGCTCTCAACAACGACAGCAGGATATTTAAATAAACAAATCGTTACCCAGCCACACCTCGGATTGCGCGCTGAATTTACCTTGTGGTATCTAGGCCATTCAAACTATTGATAACCCTTTCAATGAAAGGAATACCTAAGGCCCTGATGACCTGTCAACTATGGATAATCTAGTCATCTGATTGATGAACAAGCAGTGGACAACTGAGAAGAGCGTTGACCACAGCCTGTTCACAACCATCTAACCAGGTTAACCACAGCCAACAGATCAACAGGGCCCAAGGTATCCTAACACCGAAAAAGTTACCAACAGTTCAAACAGCCACTAATTCTATGGCAATAAAGAGTTTTTCTCTTTTTACACCGAAGAAGAGAGTCTTCTTTTTCTTTCCCCTAGATCAGGATAAGATTACCTGAGGGAAAGACGCGCACCCAATCAGGCCCTAACGCTTCATTTATTCCAATATTCTATTGTTGTTCTTTCTATCAAGTTACAATCATCTCTAACGTGATGACTTGATTTCTTTTATTTATTATTATTTATTTCCCTCTCTCCTCTGAGCTTCGCATACAGAGGAGAGAGGAGGGGGATAGGTTTCGCCCAACATTTTATGACTAAGCAAAAATATTGCCAAACATCGACCTCGGTTCTATCCCTATTTTTTTATCTATTATTATTTATTAAGTAGATGAGTTAGATTAAGGTAGATTATGTTATATAGTCTAGTAATTCAGGATATTCTTGTTTATAGTAGTTAATGAGTTTGGTTTTAAAGTTATCCATGTTCCAATCAAATTCGAGAGGTACAAAGGTATGATCATAAAGAGCATCTTTGTACAGGTCCTTGCATTTTCGTAGCGTGAAATCGGCTTGCGTCATTTGCGTAACTCCAATTGATCTATAATAGATATGCTTCGCATCACTTTTGACGAAAATGGCATAGGTGAGTTGATTTCGTATTCGGTTGAATACCATATTGAAATCAATGGTGGTAAACAGGAAGAGTACATTCTGTTTACCAAGGGTGTTGATGAAGATTGAAATGTCCTTCAACTTCTTCCAGTCGTTAGCATCGGCACCATTATAGATTTCATCTATAAAGAGTACCTTTGGTTTAAAGTCAAAAGGAAAATCATTAAGCGAGTTAATGTATTTCCAGTTTTTGTGTCGGACTATGATGTTTGAGTAAACATCAAGGTCAAAGTCATCACTAAGCTTTTGAGCGATGGAGTACATCAAGAATGTTTTTCCAGAACGTTGTTGTCCTTGTGCCCCCATGATTATGCCGCTCATTGTCGTTGTTGCTCTTCGACGTGGGCCACCTGAGGTTTAACACGTCCCATCATTTCTTCTAGGGTATAAGCTTTTAAAAGCTTGCCTGCTACGTTGTTCTGGAAGAATGAGAGGTTCTTGTTTTCACTTTGAAGCTTAATGACTTGGTCTATGAAATCTCTGATATGTTGTAAATCGTATTTTTCAGCAAAATACATATAGGCGCAAATGATGTTGAGCTGTTCTTGGGTAAAGGTTGGTATGATATTATAAACTTCCCTTACAGCACTATTTGGTTCTGATCCAGTAAAAAACTCGTCAAACATTTTCGCAAAATCAATATTCATTACTTAACACATCCTTGCAGTAGAACCACAGCAAGCATTAAATAGACGGGTAACATACCCCATATGGAGGATTCACGCTTGAAGAGTTTATGTCCTGGTATAGACATAAAAGTCTTTAGGTCTATAGCTTTCTCTAGTTCTTTTTCTGTCAACTTACATACACGATAGTTGCCCATGAGTTCGAATAACTCAGGTTTCAGTTCTGCCTTGACTTCTTTATTCAAGGCAGAGATACTTTTCTTAATGATGATCTGGTCATCAGTGATTAATATATATTTCACGGCTATCACCTCAATATTTCCGATTGTCTATAGAGCTCATGACATTCTTTATTCCTGCTATTGCATACACTGTCATGGCCATAGCAACTAAGATACTATAATCCATTCAATCACTTCCTTACTTTGTTGTTGAACTTCACATGGTCAAAGGCTGATGTTCCATAAGATACCATCTTTGAACCAATGGTGATTACAACGTCAACAACGAATATACCAACAAATATAGTTACGACATAAGAAACGACTTCAATCAAAATATTATCCATTACTTGTCAACACGTCCTCTCTTAAGTAATACAGCAGCTACTAACATGACATTAAGTGCTAATTGTGTCATTCCAATAGCTACTAGATATTGTAAAAGTTCTAACTCTGTCATAAGTCTTCCTTTCTTTTGAAAAAGGACCATCACTCAGTAACAAGTGACAGCCCCTTAAGGTCATCTTAGTTGAAAGCCTGCTTCAAAGCTCTGATGATGATGAATGCCAAAGATACACCAAGAGTGATGTATAATACTGGCAACATAACATCCAGAATCATTTGAGTCCAGCTGAACATTTCAGACATATTAAAATTCAAGCTGAGTGCTGGTGCAGGATCTTCAGTACAGTTACCGATGGTGGTTCCAAGGGTCATTATCAAAGCAAAAGTAAGAGCAACCGCTACATCTTTTCCCTTTAACAATTTTCCCCAAAGACCTTTCATGAAACCAGTCTTTTTTCCAGCTAATTGTTTGCTGTTAGTGTCTTTCATCTTATTACCTCCAAGACAGTTTTATTTATTTAAATGTGCACTTTAAATACTTAGTTATTTGAACAACTTTCCAGTCTTTAGCATGGAACCTAATTTTCCACTACCAAGGAAGATGTTCTTGATAAAGTTAATGATTGCCATAAGAAGCTTATAGATCATAAATCCAGCACCGACGATAAGAAGTAGGTATGTATAGTGAAAGAGTATTTCACCAGCTAGGTATCGATAACCACCGATAAAGGTGATTAAGCTAACACCATCAAAGCTATAACCGTCATTAATTTGGTCAATCATGTCTTGCATTACCACGTTTTGGTTAACAAGCAATCCATAAAATTCATAGATGCTATCAAACGAGGTGTAAAATACTTGAATCAGGTCTTCCCACAAGTTAGAAAGTACTCCTGGAAGACCAACGAAAAAATCAATCATTTGCTGCATACCGTCACCACCCCTATGTTACTCTGAAAGTGTCCAAGTGACGCTTTAGAGTCTTTAGCAATATAAATGTAAACACAAAGGTTACAATCCACGATAATAATTCATGGATTGATAGGTTAAAACCACCTAATGTCAGTTGTTTAGTCTTTTCAATCGCTAATAGGGTATCAGGATGAAAAAGAGTAGTTGAGACTGGAATCTTGAAGATCAGTCCAACAATGACAAACCCTTTGATGAAAAGTAACAGTATCTGTATCAATATCATAACTAGTAATGCAAATAGGTTTGGTATGGATGGAACGGAAAAGCCAGGTGTCGGTTTTAATCCAGGATCTTCTGGTACTGCGATGCCACCAGCTTCAGTAAGGGATTGAATCCATTCCTTTACTTCTTGCAAAACATTAGTACTTTGCTTAGTCAAATCTTCTTGAGTAGGAGTTTCGGCAGTTCCTACATCTGGAAAAGTTATTCCTGGAATATCACCAGGTACGACACCGATGTTTCCATCTTCATCTTCTTCGAAGCCGACATCTACAGGATTGCCTATTACTGTTGATACTCCTGTATCTGTACTTATAGGAAGATCCAAGGGAAAATACTGAGGTGATACAATGTCACCACTTGCACCATTGTATATGGTGTAATCATAATTATTAATCCAGTCAGTTCTAGCAATATTGGAACCCTGAACCAAATCATATAAAGTCGTTGAATTATAAGAACTACTCCTTGAATCAATCACGCATCTCGACCATTCGAAATATCCGAAAGGAGTTTCGGCCGACATTCTTATTGTCCCGGCGCTATCAGTATCCACATATGAATACCCACTCAACATAGGCAGCGGATTAATGATTATGCGTATCTTATACCAGGTACCAAAATTTTCAATATATAGGTAAGCATAGTTAGTATTCTGTGTGAAATCATATAAATCATGAACAAGATCCGTTTCACCACCTAGGTCAATACCAAGTGAGTTAATGTAGTTCACGACATCGGCTTCGGATGTTATCATTTGACCCGTCATATTTAGAAAATCATTCACCACAGCATCTGTTACAATACCAACAGCACCTGATGAACTAACTAAATCATTATCAACCTGATACTCAACCCAAACCTTAGAATACCATTCAACCCAATCTTGGCCGAACTCATGCATCATTTGTTGATACTCATAAGGAAAGTGGCTAAAAGCTTCTTCTAAAGTGTCGTAAAATCGATATACATAGTAATACTTATTCGCAACGTTGGACCAAGTCGGTTCTTTTACTTTGTATGACCCATCTGGATATGTTCCAACATATTCTACTGAATCGAAATACCAATCCATAAAGTCTTGTTTACGCTCGTCTACTGTATTTTGACCAGTTACTAGATCTTGGGCCATGTTGCCCTCAGTCATATCAATGTTATCAGGTGTTAGGTCTACAGTTGTATCAGTATCACCAGTAAATAAGTCGACTATAGCAACTCCGCCAGCTACAAGTATCAACTTCTTATGAGACCTTATGAATTCACCGATATCTGTCAATTCTATTTCCCCAGCAACATAACCAGCTTCAACCATTTCATCAACAAAGGCCTGACCAGCTGTTGTTATGACAATAGATAAGAGTAAATCATAAAGTAATTCACCTGCAACAAGTTCTATACCAGTAGCTTCAACTTCAATATTAGTCGCTTGATAGGAATATGAAATTGTAAGGGTTAGAACTAACAGAATCGCTATTTTTCTCATAACATCACCTTACTTATTATTAATAACAGCAACAAATGTGCTGGATAGTAAACATACATGTTTATCTTCTTTATCTTCTTGCCACGTTCACCGTTATAGAAATAGATGGGAACTAGAGCAAGTAAGCATAAGATCTGGATAGGATGAAAACTTCCTATATAGATCAGATTTAAAAGGAACAACATCATAACCGATTTTTTGAAATTACAAAGGTAAAAAATAACAATGGTTAATATTCCATAAATCCCATAATCAACGTGCATGATTGTCGACAGTGTGAATACGATTGTTGTGTCAGCTAAAAGCCTAAGCACATTTCTTTTTCCCTTGATGGCCGAATCCATAGAATGAAGCAGATACAGACCAAACAACAAAGTAAAAAAGATATTGGACTGATTTCTCAATGAGAACGAACCATAAAAAGCAACATCGAATATGATTTCTGATACAAAGGCAAAGGCCAGTAAACGTATCATATAATTCTTAAGGTTCTTCGTATGCTTAAAACCCTCAACTAATAGGAAAGCAAATATTGGAAATGCTAACCGACCGATGATTCTTAGAATCAGTAGATCAGGAAAGAGGATTACTCCAATATGGTCTATGGTCATGCATATGAGAGCCAGTAATTTCAACCGATTATTTGTCATGGTGTGTCCTTTCTTTTATACTCTGATGATCTGAATGAAGAACCATATCAATATGAGTAATGTAATCATGAAATGTATAAGTTCTATCATTTGCTTCACCAGGCCTTTCGAGTTGGATACATGGAGTCGAACCATTAGCAATTTGCCACCGTACCACTGATAATTAACGGATATCCAAAGTGTATGCATAACATAAAAAATGTTATCAGGATTTTTTGAGAAGTCTTGCTTTTAATACTGGGTGGTTGTAGGATACTCTTGCTGAGATATCAACATCCATGCTAAGTGGTTTACCGACTTCGACTCTCTTAAAAGACTCTTCGTCAACAGTGATTTCTGCGACTTCTTTTTGACCTGTCTGGTACAGGTGTACATAATAGTAAGTGTTGGCATCTTCGCCCTCACCAAAAGTTCTAGGTTCCTTGAATACGACATTTCCTGATATTTTAGCTAACATGTGTAATCTCCTTTGTATTTATCATTTCATTGTTAATAAGTTTTCCTGTAAAACGTGCTTTTAAGACTTGTGAAAAGAGTTGTGACCTGAGATATTGGATATCTACAGAATCAAAAACCTTATCAATGGTTACCAAGTAAAATTCAACCAGTTTCATTTCCATGCTGCCAATCTCATGATCGTAGATCTCAAACAAGAGGATTCTTTCAACATCATTATCCTGATATGAGAAAGGTAATATGTTCGGAATGAAGTCCAAACAGTATGTTTCATTAAGATGGTCCTGAATCTTAGGAATAAATGGTTTGAACATAGCTTCAATTTCTATATTTTCCATTACATTCTCCTTTGCATACACTTTTGTTATTGCATTAAATATGATACAATTTGAAGTTAAGGCAATAAATTAACTAATCGGCCAACATATTGGCCTTAAATGAATTATAAGACAATATATTGGCAATGTCAATATATTTTGTGGAATAATTTAGCAGGAAGGATATCAATAATGGAAAATATTGGCGATAGAATAAAAAATTTAATGAAACAAAATAATATGACTCAAAAAAAATTATCAGAAGAAATTGGAATGAGTAGAGCTATAATTGGTAATTATATAAATGGACTAAATTTTCCAAATTCTGAAGCACTTGCAAAACTCTCAAAATTATTCCAGGTCTCTACAGACTATTTAATTTTTGGAGACGAACAAGTTTCAGAATTGATTGAAACAAAACTAATAGAATGTTTTAGAGAGTTAAACACAGAAAATCAACTGAAAGTTGTCAAAGAAGCAACGGGATTGAGAGAAGTTCAAAGACTTCAGGATTCTATAAAAGGAGAATAAAATGAATCTTGATAGATTAAATAAAGAACAGAGAAGAGAACTCAAAAATATAAATGCTGACTATAGAAGAAAACAAATACATATAATTTTAATTCTACTACCATTTGTATTTTTTTTATCAAATCCAAATTTAAAAGATTTTAGTAGATATGTATTTAAATATCAATTAAAACAAACAAATATTGCAGAAGAACTAACGGATATAAATCTAAACAAAACATATAATTATGAACTCAATTTGAAAGAAGTAAAAAGATACAATCTATTATTATTTAGTGTTTTTGATGTAGGAGATAGAAACGATTCAGCCATATTAGGGATCCTAAATATTTTCATTGATCCAGGAGAAAAAACAGAATACATAATAAAAGAAAAACAAAAAGACTAGTCATTTTCAACTAGTCTCTTCATCTGTGCAAGTAGATCTAATAGAGCATCTTTCTTCTTTCCCTGATAATCTAAAAATATAAGCATTTCTAGTTTTGCCAGTACCAATATCAATAATCACAACCCCTATCAAAAAAAATCTTGTGCACTAAGGTAGCGAACGTCTGTTCGTATATATTATTATAATACGAACACTTTATGTAGTCAATTGTTCAATATTAATAAATATATTCTTATTCGCAATATCGATACAATATATCGAAATATAGAATTATGAATATACTAAACTTAGGATCTAGTACCTTCGGTGTGCAGGTTCGATTCCTGTCATCCGCATTTAGTAAGTAACAAGAGACACTACATACAATATGTAGTGTTTTTTTGTTTTATAGGAAAGTTCTACTTTTCTAAAACAGAAGATTTCAAGACAAAAAAATAATCCAAGGTATAAAAAACAGCCAAGGATTATAAGCTTAGAAAATTTATTATTCGTGCTTATAAGTAAAACCACGAATGCCAGTATGGTTTTTTGGAGCCATTGTAGCATCACATGCATACCAACGTTTGCGAAGAGAGATAAAACAGATATGGGGAATTTTACGCCAAACAGTTTCGTTACCAGAAGCACCTTCGGTTAAAAACGTATGAATGTGCGGATTCACTTGAGGTAACATAAGTTTGCCACAATCAGGGTAATAGTAAAGGGAATGTTTTATAGAAGGATTATCGCAGTTAATATTTTTTGAACATTATCAAGGATAACTTAGCAAACTACGATAGCTCTGTTCAAGAAAGGCAGGTTAATGGTCAGAGAAAATATCTTTGTTCTTGATTAGGATTTAATCATTAAAATAATTAGAAAATTAATTTATGCTAATTGAATATGAAATTAAAATTGCCCTGGAAACAAGGCTTTATTTTTTTGAATATATTAAGTAGTTTGCCTTTTTTTCTATAGTTAAGTACAATGAATTCATACATTTTTAGTAAATGGATTTTAGAATGATGATAGCATATGAGAAGGAGTTTGTTTATGAAGAGAAGAAAAGAAATTATTTTTATACTATTAATACTATTATTGGTTGTATATTTTAACCATTTCTCCATACTTTCTGCAGAAGATATAATTGAAAATAAGTATGAGATAAA
Source organism: Vallitaleaceae bacterium (assembly GCA_963677625.2). Classification (GTDB taxonomy): domain Bacteria; phylum Bacillota; class Clostridia; order Lachnospirales; family Vallitaleaceae; genus UBA1351. The sequence goes on along the minus strand of CAXXSW010000006.1, from coordinate 33,448 downwards.
TGAGAAGCCAATACCAGCTAGTGAAGAAATAATAGAAAGGGATGATATAGAAAAGCAGGTTGATTATAAAATAATGTATGAGCAGTTAGACAAATCCTACGATCGAGTTCTGCAACCGCTGTACTTAGCAATAGGACTAGTAATTGGAGTTCCAGCATTATTTGTTGGATTATACACATATTTTAACTGGAGAATGAAACAGAAGGATTATGATACTCTCATGAATAGAATTGTTGCCGCAGAAGACCAGTTAGAAAAGAAAATCTCAGATTTTTCTGACAAAACAGAGATTAAGTTTGATGAATATGATAAAAATTTGAAAAAAATAATTTCAGATTATGAGTTAAAAATTAAGAATTTAGATAGTGTGTATTTTGAAATGTTTAATAGCATTGACCAAAAAATAAAAAGAAATTATTCAATGATAATGTCAAAGACGATGTGGATTGAAGCAAACATTCAATACGATAAAGGTAATATAGAAGAATCAATCAAAATTGCTTTGGAGTCTGTCGAGTATTTTTCTAGAAATAGACAAAATGGGGGAATAATAATGGTCAATAAATTTGTGAATAAGGCCTTATTGGAGATAACTACGATCGATAAAGGTACACTTGATGTAGTTCAAAATTTTTCTCAGATGATGCATGCTGATCGAGACTTATGTAATGAAATGCTTAATCTGGCAAGGCAAAAGACGAATATATAACATTGCATCAGCTTGGGAAACTAGCTTTTTGTATCTTAATAGACAGATATGAGAGCACAAGCCGGGATTAAATTCCAGGCTTTATTTTTATACGTTTATACGATATTATAAATGTGAGAGTAACGTATAAAAAAAACTTGTTGAGGTGAGGAATATGTTTTTAAATGTAGAAATTAGTAATAAGTTCATTAAATTCTTAGGGATTGGATTTGGGATTCTTGGCATAATTAGAATGACTCCAATTTATGATATTGATTCTAGACTTATGTTAGCAGTATCATTGACCGCAATATTTTTACTTTTATCTGATTTCGTTCAGTTGAAAGTAAAAAATTACTTGAATTCAAATGATAAAGGAACAGGTAAAGAAGAAAATATATTTATTAAGATAGTTCATAATAGTCTAATAGCGTTATCGGCTTTTTCAATTATAGCTATTCCTCGTATAAGATAACAGAATATATTTCTTTAGACGTTCTAGAAACGACTAACGATGTATTGACATTATTTGGATTAGGAATAGCAATTTATTTGATAGGTTTAAAGGCAGAAGTGTTTTTAAAAACTGAGCTAAAAGTCTTAACTCGCGAAATTTTTAAAGAGGAAATAAATACTAATAATATACTTACTATGGAACGCTATGAAGAGTTAGAAAACAGAAAGAATCAAATGATAAAAATGAATAATAAATTATAGATTCTATATAGTTACAAAACTTACGTAACAGAATATGAGTTCAAACCTGGATTAAATGCTAGGCTTTTAATTTATCTCAGAATACGTTAATATTATATGTAAAGAGGTAAGAGAAAGTAGATAAGTTGTAGACATATCTAGAGAATATAGGAGAGTATTATGAAAGAATATTTTTTACCTTTTACGGAGCATAATGACTTTGGCTTTGGTATTATTGCAGGGGCCTATAAAGATGCTTCTGAAATATTATATAAGAACAAGAACAATGACAGATATTGGTACTCTAATTTTCCTATTAATTTTTTGAGAAGACATTCGATAGAATTATATCTTAAGTCGATAATTGTTTTGTTCAGTAAAAGATTGTGCTTAGTAGAAGATGCTGCTACAATTGATGATTTTGTTTTTGAGCGGCCTAATGGTAAACTAGAAATGATAAAGAAATCTCATGACCTAGAGTTAATGTATAATTATACAGAATTTCTTATAAATAATAACATTAGCAAATTAGAAGAGCTACATATGGAGGATTGGACTTTTCCAAAGCAGCTAGGAGAGTATATTCGAAAACTATCAGGATATGATTATAAAAGTGACTACTTTAGATATCCTATGTCTAGAGATGCAAGTAGAGATTCAAAAAAGGATGTTTTTAAAGAGATGAGTTATGATGAATTAATTAGAGAGGCTAAGTCACCTAAAGGTAAACTATTTATGTTATTTGAAGATGAGAATGGCAATATATCAAAAATGTTTAATAATGTAGATGAAGATAATTTTAGTGAGTTGCTACTCTACATACTAGAAAATTTATTTTGTTATCAAGCTCAAATACGCTATACATTATTTGCTGATTAATTAAAGAATGGAGGGGTTAAGTTGAATTCAGAGATTATTTTATCAACTATTTCTAAGGTGTTCACAGACGAGGGTAATGCAAAAATTGTTAACATTTTAGCGACGTGTAAATCTCGACTTAGGATAGTCAATGAATATGATGTATGGAATAATAGAATCAAGGAAACCATATACGAATATGTTCTAGATATAATGGTTATTCCAAAGGTGTTTAATTCTATTACAAATGAGATATATAAATTAGAGGAAGATATACAAGAAAAGGTCGCGTGTTTGATATTAGATGATATGATTCTTAATAAGACAGTTATTAGTCTTATGGCCATAGAGGACGATGACTGGCAAGATAAGTGTCGGAAATGGTTGGCAGGTTAAGGTTTGACAAATCAAGGTAGGGGGTCAGATCTAATAATGTTGCTTCTAGAACAGAAGATGGACTATTATTTAGATCTAAACCAGAAATTCTTTTTTACAGAGCGTTAAAAAAGGCGGGAATACCTTTTACTCCATTACCTGTATTTATTAAAGGCGGAAAAACATACAAAAGAATTGAACCAGATTTTGTGATTGTATGTGATAAAATTACAATAGTTGTTGAGATTGATGGCGATTCATATCATAGTGAAACAGCTTCTGAAGCACATAGTAGAACTAAAATGCTGTCCGATGAGGGTGCTAAGATAGAGAGGATAAATGCCAATGATGTTTCAACTCAAATAAAAGCAGAAGAACAAGTCAAGAAGATCGTTGAGCTTATTAGAAAACTAAGAAAATAGCAAAGATATTCGATTAACTGCTCTAAATCAACAGTTCATATATATTTGTGTAGTTAATGAGTTAAGAATGTCATGTATACAACTAAACAGGTATAAAGCGTCAAAAGCATAAATGAAATTCTGGGCTTTATTTTTATGTCCGAATACGGTACTATGAGGAGGATTTTATGAGTTTTGAAATTATAAGCACATTAATTGCAAGTGCTTTAGTAGGTGCTACTTTAGCAGCTCTTACGTAGGTTGTACAAGCGATTAATAATCGATACACGAAACAAGATACTAAAGCAGTTAAAGAAGAATTGCTTCCGTTTAAAGAATCAATCGAGTCGAAAGAATTTAATATTGTTGAGTTGATGAAGCAGAATGTATTAGAAACAAAGGAATATTATGTAATTAATAAAAGACATGCTAATCGTGCTTTTTCAGCTTCGTTAGTGTTTTGTATACTTGGTTTCATACTGTATGCATCAGGTTTGATACATGTTATATTGAATGAAGGTAGTGATATTACTCTAATAGCAATAGTTTCTGGAACTGTTGTAGAATTGGTATCAGGACTTTTCTTCTGGCTATATACTAGGACAACAAATCAACTAGCACTCTTTCATGAAAGACTTGTTTCAACAGAACAATTTTTAGCTGCAATTCATTTAGTAGAAGATATAAGCGAGTCAGAAAGGGATAAAGCGTATATAAATCTAATAGATAAGATCATGAGTAAATGAGAGAACATGAGAGTATAAGCCTGGATTAGATTCTGGGCTTTTATTTTATGTCCAAATACGAAGATATTAGATGAAAAATTAGTGAGTATTGTTGTTTGTGGGTTTGAAAAATGGTGAAAAATACTTATACATAAATATTATTGTGTTTTTGGTAAAATAAGTTTAAGCAAAATGGCAAAACAAATTAAAAAGTAATTGCCAGTACATTCACAATCGAATATCCTTTTAGGTACACTACTACTTAAAGGAGCGAAAGGACGTGCTGACAATTACTCAAATAGATTATATCCGAGATATGTACTTTAATAAAGGACTTTCTGTAACAGAAATCCAAAATCGTACAACACATGCCAGAAACACCATCACTAAATACCTAAATCAAGAGGATTTCAACCCTCCTGCTTACACTCGGTCCAAAGAAAGAAAATCTGATCTTGTTCGCCCCTTTGTCCGAAGTATACTGCTTCAGGACAAGAATAAACGAAGGAAAAAGCGCCACACTGCCAAACGCATTTACGCCAGAGCTTGTCAGGAAATTCCTGACTTATGCAAAATCAGTGAACGAACCATGCGTAACATTGTCAAAGAAGAAAAGGCTCTTATCTATGTCGATAGAGAATGCTTCCTTGACCTAGACCATCCCGGCGGCGAAGCCCAAGTTGACTTCGGTGAAATCGACATCTACCAAGATGGTAAAATAGTAACTGCCCATGAATTCGTTATGAGTTTTCCAGCTAGTAACGCTGGTTTCTGCCAGATAACTCTTAGTGAAACCATGGAAGCTGTTTGCCAAAGTATGGTAAAAATCTTTGAACATATTGGCAAAGTACCAAGTAAGATCTGGTTTGATCAAATGGCTGCCGCCGCCCTGCGGTTAAAAGATTCAAACGGCAAGGTTATCCCTAACCCGAGATTTCACCGGTTTGCTGTCCATTACGGATTTGAGATTGTCTTTTGCAATCCAGATTCCGGTAATGAAAAAGGTTCCGTCGAAAACAAAGTAGGTTACTTCAGAAATAACCTTTTCATACCTGAACCTATTATCAATGACCTTGATAAATACAATGCTGACCTTCTATATCGCTGTAACAAGGACAATAACCGTCAACACTACAAGCTAAAGCCACTGACTCTGAATGCTATCTTTGAAAAGGAAATGGACCTTATGCACGACTTCAATCCGATTCCCCTTGATTATGCTAAGGAAGATAAGTATAGAGTCTATAAAAACGGTCATATCAAGGTTGATAACAATGAATATTCCGTATCACCAAGTCATGTTGGTGAACACGTCATCGTTAAGTTCTTTGCCAATGAACTAGTTATATATAACCGGCAGTATCAAGAAATCACACGACACAGGCGTTCTTTTGACAAAGGCAAGAAATTCACTCATTGGGTAGATTTCCTGAACCTTGTGGCAAAACGACCAAGAGCGTTAAAGTATGTAGAGTTCTATCACCTCTTGCCTAAAGTCTGGCAAGACTACACAGCACTCCTTAATCCTGAGGACTTACGTGATGCTTTATATTTCCTCAAACAGTGTCTTATTGAAAAGGACTTTGCCTTTGCAACAAAAGTCGTTGAAGAAAATATGAACCAGCACGTAACGGAACCTGAAGCTTTATGGACTACATACTACCGAATGAATGAGGACCAGTCCTTATACTTACCAGATACACAGGAGTCGGAGCTCTCGTTCCCAAACTTCACCGTAACTCTCGAAGATTATGACGATCTGATTGGTGGTGAACTGCGATGAAAGAAAGTATTACCAACTATCAGAAGAAACTTCGTTTAAGCAATAACCTTATTGATATATATGAAACAACGCCTTATGAAAACAAGGACCAATTCATCCATGACCTTCTTGAAAAGCTCTATAATGAGCGTCAAGCAGGTATTATGGCTAGAAACATGAAGCAGGCTAACTTCCCGGTTAAAAAAACTTTGGATGACTATGAATGGAGTCATGTGCAGATACCTGAGAAGATATCCCTTGATGCAATCACAAGCTTGGAGTTCATTCAAAACCAGGAAAACCTGATTCTTTATGGAAATATTGGAGCTGGCAAGACTCATTTGGGTATTGCCCTTGGAGTCAAAGCAGTAATGCAAAGTAAAATTGTATACTTCTTTACGGTTCATGAGCTTATTAATAAGCTCGTTCAGGTAAGGGGAAATGACACCTATGAAAAATTCATGAAGAAGCTTAAGAAAGCGCATCTACTAATTCTTGATGAATGGGGATACCTTCCACTTCATCAAGAAGGTGCAAGACTACTCTTTGAGGTCATCAGTATGTGCTATGAGCAAAAGAGCCTTATCATTACCACAAACATTGAGTTTAGCCATTGGAAAAACTTCCTGTTTGATGAAAAACTGACGGCGGCCATCATTGACAGAGTGGTTCACCACTCTCATCTACTATTCTTTGATGGACCAAGTCACAGGAAACAGAATGCACTTTTAAAATAGTAACTCGTTAACTGAATGTGCTGTTCAAAATGTTTTGCCATTTTGTTCAAAAAACTATTGCCAAATACAATTATTGTTTTTGATAATATTTAATTAGCAGGGGTGCTAAATAATTAAATAAGAGGTAGTATTATAAAAAAATCTATTATGTATTGATGTCACTTTTAATTATAACATTTATTATATCAAGTTGTATTTTGTTAAAGAAAACGACAATAAAGAAACTAATGATATCTATACGTCTGATTCAAAAAAAATTAAATTAAATAATGAAGAGAATGAAACTGTTGATTGTGTAGAAAAATATACTAACGGTAGTAGAAATGAACAATATGCAGATGGGACAAATATCGTGTTGAAAAGCAACAGGAGAGATGCAAGATAAAATAAGAACAGCACTTGATCAACAGATAAAAAGAAACAGAAAAAGTATACAGTTATCTGCGGATAAAAGTATAATATTAACCGAAGAAAAAATCTTATAAAATCACAGAGGGATAATTCTATCTTTCTTTTTCCGACATTAAGTTTACGCAGCCTGTGCCTAGCTTTCTTTTGACACTTGCTAAGACTAGGATTAAAATATTAATATGGCTAGGTTGAGAGAATTCTGAAGAAATTAATTTGTTTAGTTTTGAGAGGAAGGAGGTCATCATGAAAGTATATGCCTTAATCGTAAGCATTGGCTTACTCTTGGGTTTATGTTCACATAATCAACAGAAAGTTGATGCTAATGACCGCTACGTTCTTAACTTGGAAAATAGTCAAGAGAGAAGTGTGTATGCTCCTTTTCTAGAGGCAAAAAATGCACATGGTTATGATATAAGTTTTGAGAATGCATCGTATGGAATTGTAAGTGTTTTTTATCAATCAACTTCTGAGAAAAAGAAGAAACTTATTGTTGAAAAGGATGATAGCAAGTATATATACAATATTTTCAATAATTCAGAATATGTTAATTACCCTTTGCAATTAGGAAATGGACAATACAAGGTAAGTTTATATATCAACACAAATGGAACTAAGTATAAGAAGTTGAAATCTGAAACCTATAATGTTGAGCTTAGTGAGAAAAATTTGGTTTATCTCCAGTCGATACTTGAGATTCACTGGACCTTTGAGGACAAATCAATTGAGCTTGCTGGTGTTTTGGTTGACCAGGCCTTGGAAGCTAAGCGGAAAGACTTAGGCATAGAAGAAGTTAAATTGAGTCTTGATGATATTAACCAAGTCCTTTATGAGTTTGTGATTGAAACGATTCAATATGATTATGATAAGATTAAAGGGCTAGATTTTTCTTATATTCCTGATAATGATGAAACTATAAAAAAAGAAAAGGGAATATGTTATGACTATTCAGCCCTTTATGCAGCTATGTTAAGGAGTCAGGGTATCCCTTCAAAAATGGCCAAGGGATATGCTGAAAATTCTGATGTTTATCATGCATGGAACGAGGTCTATCTTAACGAAGAAGATAGGTGGGTTATTGTAGATACGACATTTGATGCTTACATGAATCATAAGGGTTTTCCTTTCGATTATGAGAAAGATGCATCTGAATATAATAAACTAAAAGAGTTTTAGGAGGGGAGGGGTTAATGGTAGATATAAGAAAAATTGATTCCTTTTCAGATTTTAGGATTGTGATGTCTTTCAAGCGGCATCTCTAAACTAAAGAAGTTTATTACAGGTTAAAAGCGATCTATGTTTCCGTTAAAAAATAAGTGGACTGAAATCAGATGAGATAAGTTATAAAAAGCTTATTTTATCAGATATCCAGTCTTTTTTTATAATTTGTGCATGGGTTTCAATGATTGTTAATAGGCTCTAGTGGGTGAGTAGTATATAATTATAGTATCATCATTGCTATTTATTACAAACAAGGGGGCATAATAAGATGAAGCTATGGAAATCGAATTTGTTCAAAAAATGGTTATTAACATATTTAATACTTATCTCGATATCATTATTCTTTCTATTAGGTATCAATTCGATTTATGAGAACAATATAAGAGAAAATTTAGATACATTAAATGACAGCTATTTAAAACAAATGGGGCATATTTTTGATGATGAATTTGCATCAATTGATCGCCTTGTATATACGATGGGATTTAATAAGTCTTTACTCAATTTGTTAAATATGGGGATGAATCTTACAGCAAACGATCGGTATGATATTTTAGTAGCTGCTAAAAACCTTGAAGTTAATTCAAGAGCTAATCGTTTGATCTCCCAATTAAATATGTTTGCGAAAAAACCAGAATTCATTGTCAAAGGCAGTAATGTTTACTATAGCGATTATATTGACTTGTACGCCAAGGAATCATTTAACATCTCTGCAAGAGACCTACTCGAAGCATTTGAAGTAGGCTACAATCATAGGGTTATTAGATTGAGAACGCTGTTTCCTGAGATTGAAATTAGTAACAACCCTTTAATTTACATACAGTCATTACCGGTTCAGTTTGCCAATAAGCCAACGGGAGCATTTTTAGTGGAAATTGATGAAACTAAAATGCAGGAAATAGCTGAGAATACAATACCAAATGGAAAGTTGTTCATCTACAATAGTGAAGAAGAATTAATTTTTACAAATGATCCCCAGTATTATTTAGAAAGTATTTCCTTAATGAAAATGAAAGAGGAATCTGATGAAATTGAAATAAAAGATACTAAATATATCAAAGCAATTAAAACATCATTAACAAGAAATTGGACATATATCAGCTTAGTACCTAAAGAGTACTATTTTGCCCAATTGGACCAAATACATTGGGTTATGATGCTGATGATAATTATATTCTTCGCATTTAATTTACTCATTGCCTTTTATCTTACGAATCGTATGTATATGCCGGTTAGAAAAATGGTGGATTCTTTGAAAGAGGAGAAAGAGCCTTTTGATTCAGAATATGAGTACATTGAATCGGTCATTCAAAAAAGTCGTAGTGAACAGGAAAAAATGAAAGGTGATTTGGATCGTCAACGCCATTCTTTGAAAAACAATTTTTTCATGAAAGTGATGCAAGGATATATTAAAGACAAAGGCTATATCCAGCGGCAGATGGAAAACTTTAATATAACCTTTGATGATGAAAGTTATCAGCTGGTCGTGATTAAATATCTATATATGAAAAGTAGCGACCAAAAGAATGATAGCGGCTACTACGAATTAGATGTAGAGTTATCTCAATTTGTTATACGAAATGTAATGGAAGAAATATTATGCAGCTATTTTAACATACAGATGATAGAGTCAGAAGGCTTAGTCGCTTGCATTATAGATACTGATGAGAATACTATGACAGTTAAGGAAATTGAAGGACACTTATATAAAACAAGAGAAATGCTTGAAAGTTACTTTGGACTACAATGTTATATGGGTATCAGTATGAAGCATCAGCATATAAGTGCCTTACCAAATGCTTATCAAGAAAGTAATGAATCGTTAAGTGTAGCCGAGCTGACAGGTGAAAAGAAGATTGTGTTTTATGAAGACATTATTAATAATGAAGCCAGGTATGCCTTTAGTGAGGAACAAGAGTTTCATTTGATGCACTCTATAAAAGAAGGGAATCTTGAACAGACAAGAACTTTAATCAATGAGGTAATTCGCGTTCATTTGAAAGAACAATCGATTCAATTAGATTACTTACAGTGTATTATGTTTGATTTGTTAGGGTCAATATTAAAGACGGTCAATAATGAGCCCTTTTACGACATGTTAAAGGTGAAATCTCCTATTAAGCGATTGAATATGGCGACTGATGTGGAAGACATGAAGGAAATAGTGTTAGAGGTCGCAGAGTTTGCATGTAACATTAATGCAAAACACCATAGTGAAGCACCAAGGTATTCAATTGAAAAGCAGGTAAATGATTATATCCAAAGCAATTATTCAGATGTTGATTTAAATGGTTCCAAACTAGGTGAGGTTTTTGATATGACTCCTGCTTACTTATCAAAACTATATAAAAAAGAAACAGGCTATTCTGTTCTATATACCTTGAACATGATCCGTATTGATGCTGCTAAAAAACTATTGGAAGAAACAGATTTAAGTATTAGTGATGTATCTTTACAAGTTGGTTATCTCTACAGTAATGCTTTTATACGATTCTTTAAGAGACATACTGGAATTACACCAGGTCAGTATAAGGCTTTAAAGCAATAGGGTGGGGCATAAACAATTATAAAAGGATGAACAATTATTAAATAGCTTATTATATGATGCTTTATTGTGTATTAAATCCTCGAAATGGTTCATATACAAGTTTATCATTTGAGAGTAGGATGAAATGGTATTCGAATACAGGCAAACTTAATATGATGAAATTCAACTTAATAGAGCAATTCCAAAAAGGGAAAGCCAAAGGAGGAAATATCTTGAAAAAGCATTTTGTAATTATGCTAATCGTTATCATGATATTATCAATGGTGGGATGTAGCAATAAGAAAACAGATTCTTCAGATGAAACAATAGGTGATGGTTCATCGAATCTTGAGGAGGATGGTTCAGCCGATTCTGATTTAGGAGAAAATACTGGTTCTAAGGACCAAGTGTCAGCATATGAGTCTATAGATTTAGAAGGAATGTCATTTACTTATTGGATGAGTCTTGATGCAAATTTAAATCAAGCTATTTCAAATTTCAGTGAAACAGATTTTGCAAAGAATCTAGAAGCATATACAGGTGTAAGTATTAAATATCAACATCCAGCTGTAGGATCTGATGCTTCAGAACAGTTTAATCTATTATATGCATCAAGTAGTTTACCAGATATATTTGAATATAATATTTTGACTTATTATCCAGGTGGACCTGAAAAAGCAATTGAAGATGGGGTCATCGTTGATTTAACTCCTTATCTTGAAGAATATGCACCAAATTTAATGAAGTATTATGAAGAACATCCAGAGGTCGCTAAACAAGCTAAGACCGATACCGGTAAATACTATAGTTTTCCATTTGTTAGAGGGGATGCTTCTTTGCTATCATACTTTGGTATTATTGTAAATAGTCAATGGCTTGATGAGTTAGGTCTTGATTATCCAGAAACAATGGATGATTGGTATGAGATGCTAACACTATTTAAAAATGAAAAAGGTGCTAGTGCTCCTTTGACCTACGAATCATGGATGTTAAATAACGGGAATGGATCGCCGTTTATAGAAGCTTTTAATGTGGCAGAAGACTTTTATATCGATGATGATGGTAAGGTGCAATACGGCTCAATTGAACCTGGATATGAACAATTCCTTGAAACATTTTCAAAATGGTATGATGAAGGCTTGATTGATGCAGATATACAAACAATGAATAAAAGCATGGTTGGCGAAAAGATGACAACCGGTGAAGCTGGAGCAAGTATGGGATACTTGGCATCGAGAATGGGAACTTGGCTTGCTGCCGTTGAAGATAAAGATAATTTTGATTTTACTGGAGTAAAGTCGCCAGTGCTAAATGAAGGTGACATACCTTTCTTGTCTCAAAAAGATCAAGCGATTGTTGGAACAGGTGATGCCTTTATTTCTACATCATGTGAAAACATTGAGGCGGCTGTTAAATACTTAGATATGGCTTATTCGGAAGATGGAAACCTTTTATATAACTTTGGAGTCGAGGGTGTCAGCTATAATATGATAGATGGTTATCCTACATACAGTGACTTGATTCTGAATAATGCAGATTTGTCGATTAACACAGCGCTGGCAATGCATACAAGAGCCAACTATTATGGCCCGTTTGTACAAGATAAAGAATATTATGAACAATATGGTTTTACCTACCCTAAACAACAACAAGAAGCAATTTCAAATTGGACAATTTCAGATGTTGACCTACACCAAATGCCAAAAGTAACACCAACACCTGATGAAAGTGAAGAAATTGCAATGATTATGAATGAAATAACAACATATCGTGATGAAATGCAAGTGAAGTATATTATTGGAGTTGAAAGCCTTGACTCATTTGACACCTATGTGCAAAACATAAAAGATATGGGTATTGATCGAGCTATCGAAATATATCAAACAGCTCTTGAACGTTATAATAATCGTTAAATAATGTGATAAGGGATGTAGGATTTTCTGCATCCCTTATATATTTTTATCATTTTTAAGAAAAGATTACCGAAATAGTGGCAATGTAAGTCTAAAAGGGAGTGAAAACGTGGAAATAGCATCTGAAAAAGCCTTAAACAAACAAGAAAATAAAGGCAAAAAAAAACCAAGTAATCAGCTTAGAATTGAAATTCAAAGGAATTGGCAGTTATATCTTATGATTCTTCCGATTATCTTATTTTTTGCAATTTTTATGTACGGTCCAATGTATGGGGCCATAATTGCGTTTAAAGATTTTTTGCCTAGAGATGGTATCTGGGGAAGTGAATGGGTGGGGCTTAAGCACTTTAGCCGCTTTTTTAATAGCTTATACTTTATGAGAGTATTGAAGAATACATTCTTATTGAGTTTATATAGTTTGGCTTGGGGATTTCCAGCGCCGATTATACTAGCTTTATTAATGAATGAACTAAAACATAAGGTTTTTAAAAGTGTGATTCAAACGGTGACCTATTTACCACATTTTATATCCATGGTTGTCATTATCGGATTAATGAGAGAATTTACCGTTTCAACTGGATTGTTTAATGATCTCTTAGCCGTGTTAGGATTTGACAGATTTCCTTTATTACAGCTACCTGCGGCTTTTAGAACCTTATATATATCATCAGATATATGGCAAAATGTAGGTTGGAACTCTATTATATATCTAGCTGCTTTATCAGGTATAAACCCCCAATTATATGAGTCGGCAAGAATTGATGGAGCAAATCGTTTTAAGCAGATTTTGCATGTTACCTTACCAAGTATTAGGGGGACAATTATGATCATGCTTATTCTAAGGATCGGTACAATGTTAACCATCGGTTATGAGAAAATTATATTGATGTATGATCCATCAACATATTCAGTCGCTGATGTTATCTCATCCTATGTATATCGTCTTGGTTTACAGAAGATGAACTATAGTTATAGCACGGCTGTTGGCTTATTTAATTCGGTTGTAAACTTTGTTTTATTGGTTTCAGCAAATAAGCTTAGTCGAATTTTTACTAAATCAGGCTTATGGTAGGAGTTGTCAAATGAATAAAATAAAGAATAAGAATAAAATAAAGCAATCAATTAGTTATCGTGTATTTACCTTTTTTAATATAACAATTTTGAGTATGTTAGCAATATCGACACTATATCCTTTAATCCATGTTCTTATGTCATCCATTAGTGAAGGAAATGCATTGACGTCACATAGTGGTTTTATTCTTTTGCCTGTCGGTGATATTAACTTTGAGGCTTTTAAAAGAGTATTTAATAATCCGAACATATTGACTGGTTATAGAAACACACTCTTCTTATTAGTGGTTGGCATTGGTATACAGGTGTTTGTAACAGCTATGGGGGCTTATGTCCTTTCAAGAAAATATTTCCCATTCCGCAACTTTGTTATGATGTTTATTACCTTTACTATGGTTTTTCAAGGAGGCATGATTCCTTTTTATCTACTGGTGAAAGGCCTAGGCCTAATGAATAGTTTGTTTTCTCTGATAATTCCTTTTACAGTAAGTGCCTTTAATTTAATTATTATGAGAACATCTTTTGCTTCGGTGCCTGAGTCTTTGGAAGAGTCGGCTAGATTGGATGGTGCCAGTCATTGGAAAACTTTTACTAAAATCATGTTGCCCCTAAATAAACCTGTCTTAGCAGTTATGGTTTTATATTATGGTGTCAGTATCTGGAATGGTTGGTTTTGGGCCTCTTTATTTATGCAAGATTCAACAAAATATCCGCTACAATTGGTTTTACGAGGAATACTGGTAAGTAATAGTGATGCGAATATGACACAGGGGGCAGCCACAGGAGATATTGTCGGTTTGTCAGAAACGATTAAATATGCAACTATTGTTGTTTCTACCATGCCATTATTAATCTTTTATCCTTTTGTACAAAAGTATTTTGTTGCTGGTGTCATGGTTGGTGCTGTAAAAGAGTAATCAAAGTTTTAAATAGAAAAGGAGTTAATATAGAATCCAAATGATTAAAATATTAGCAATAGGAAATAGTTTTTCTGATGATTCAACAGCCTATCTACACCAAATGGCAAAGTGCCAAGGGGTCGATATAAAAGCTGTGAGTCTTTTTATCGGTGCATGCACCTTAAAAAAACATTGGGTAAATGCATGTAAAAATAAAAAAGCCTATGAGTATCACTTGAACGGTGGAAGTACCAACCGGAAAGTAAGTATTAAAGAGATTTTGCTTGAAGAGGAGTGGGATGTTGTTACATTACAACAGTTTAGTGGTCATAGTGGTATTCTTAAAACATATTATCCCTTTATGACTAACCTTGTAGCGTACGTTAGAGAAATACAAGTAAACTGTGAGATTATGATCCATCAAACATGGGCTTATGAAATTGATTCAACCCACGAATCATTTGAACGATATCATTTTAGTCAAAAAGAGATGTTTGAAGCATTAAAAAAAGCTTATAGGCAAGTGGCAAGAGAACTTGATATAAAAGTAATTCCATTTGGTGAGGTCATACAGGCAATTAGACAAAATAAGAACTTTAATTACCAAGAAACTGGTAGAAGTTTATGTCGAGATGGACACCACATGGATATGTTATATGGACGATATGCGCTTGCACTTACTTGGTATATATACCTAGTAAGTAAGGAAGTTGATAAAATCCAATTTCAACCCAATATGGGCGATGGAGTGATGATGACGGAAGATGAAATGGATATTATAAAGGAGTGTGTCAAATCAGTACTTGATTCAAAAGTTTAAAGCAATAGGAAGAGGTGCTAGCATCAAGGAACCGTTTCTAATTACTATTTTGCTAGAAACTTAAATTCTTCTAAATAATTACTGACTCCTTCCTTAAGATAGGCTATAATGTACTTGGGTCTTTTGGACTATTAAATACACGGATCTAGGATAATATAGCTTTTTAGGAGTCATGATGAATAAAGGCAAATCTTTACTAAAAATATCCAGTCTGGTTTTATGGCTGGGAATAGCAGTTGTTGGACTGTTGCAAATACCAATACAATCGACGTGGCAAATGAATTCAGAGAGCATATCGTTGGAAAAACATCTCCAGGTATATGAGATGAAAGATGGTTCACAGGACCAGTTTCTAGATATGTTTTTTAAAGATATGATTGATTTTCGCTTATATGAAGACACTGATTATGCAGGATCACTTACTGATTCTGCTTTTTGGTTCTATATTGATCAAGATATACTTAGGGCATTTATGACAGGTTATGAAGATGAATTGAATCTCATTGAAATCGGGAAACCCCAATTGGATCATTTTACTGTTTATATGTTGGACCAAGATAGGAGACTTTTAAGCCAAAAGGATTTTGGGCGCAGTTTACCTTTTAATGAAAGAGAATATAACCATCGTAATTATTATATTGAGCTTGATACTGACCGAGTTGATGCAGTGCTTTTTTATGTGAAAACAGATTCTTATTTGCAATTTCCTATTAAATTATGGCATGAGGTTGGCTGGGTAGATATGCTGTCAGAAGATATGCTTGGCCATGGTATCTTTTATGGGGCTTTATTGATTATGCTTGTTTATAATATGATTCTAGGCATTTCAATTAAGGATATGAAATATATATACTTTTCACTTTTTATCTTTTCTTATACACTACTTCAGGCAACCTGGGATGGGTTTGCCTTTCAATTTTTATGGCCTAACAGTGGCCTATGGGATCTTAGGGCGAATCCTGTCTTTATTGATTTGGTTAGTATGTCCCTTCTTGGTTTTACGATGAACTTTTTGAAACTGCCTAGAATTAATAAGTTAAAGAAAGTATACTTGATATCTATGTGGGTTCATCTTTTTTCGATTTTTCTTGTTTTTGTATTGCCAAGTAATACAAGTGTGTACTTGTCTATGTTCAATGCTGTTTCAACCTTGATATTGGCTGTTATTGCTATTGTAAGTCAAAAGATTAGTAGTCGCGCGGAAGTACTTTTTCTCCTGGCATGGCAGTTTTTTATTGGAGCTAATGCCTTAAATATCTTAGCAGGTCTAAAATTGACCCCCTATACGATGGTTGCTGAGTTGTCACCTAAAGTTGCTATATTAGGTCTTATTTCTATCTTTAGTTTAGCTTTATCGGAGAAGCTAAATACAGTTGAATATCTTCGTGGTGTAGAGGTGGAGAAACGTCTATTACTTAAGAATCTGCATGAGATGCATGTGAAGATATCATCTGCCCAAGAAATTGAAGATGTATTTGACTACTTGCTTGATATGTTTCACTCTATTACTGAATATGATCAGGGTATGATTGGGCTCCTAGATAGGGAACGAAGACATATGGATATCTACGATAAAGAAGGTAAGGCACTTAAGCACTTGTCTTTAGAAGAAGATGTCTATGCAGATATCTATGAAGAACTGAGGAGGAGTGGAAAATCTTTTTACATAAGAACAGTAGCCTTAGCGGCTGCTTATGGTATCAACGATGAAAATATTGATATTATTCCCTTGGTCAATCTTAATCATCCAATTGGATTTATTGCTCTTGGAAGTCAATATTCAGTTATTATAAATGAGAATGTTAGAGAAACTATTGAGGATTTTGCTACCCAAATTGCTATAACTATTGATAACAAAAGACTGCTTAGTAACATTATTTATCAGGCTAGTCATGATTTCTTAACCAATGCTTATAACAGAAGATATTTCTTTGATTTGGCAGGTCAGCAACTAGCTGGGATGATAGAGGGAGAAATTCTTGGAACCATTATGATTGATATTGATGATTTTAAGCTCATCAATGATAGGTATGGTCATTTGATTGGTGATGAGGTTTTGAGTGCCAGTGTGAATCTAATTAGAGCAAGTATTGGGCCCCTAGATATTTTAGGGAGATATGGTGGAGAAGAATTTATTGTATTGACAAAAACCAGATCAATGAATGATATATTAAGTTTAGCTAAAAATATACTTATGGCATTTCAAGAAGACAAAGTATCTGTTATCAGGGATAAGGAGACCATAAATCTTAGTGTCACGGCTAGTATAGGCATTGCAACTGGTGGCAAAGAAGTTGTCTCTCTCTTTAGTTTAACAGATGCAGCGGATAGGGCTCTATATAAGGCAAAAGAAAAGGGGAAAAATCGGATTGAGGTTTGGCGCTCAGGTGAACCAAGAGTTATACCGGATACAATTAAGCCGCTTTCAAATGAAGTCGTATTAGGGGAGGATAAGGTTTTAGCCTTTAAGTTGTTTGGTCAAATAAATTCAAGTGATGAAAAAAACCTAGTGATTTCACCTTATTCAATTTCTCAGGCGTTAGGTATGGCTTATCTTGGTGCTAGAGGTGAAATTAAAGCTGAATTAGAAACTTTTTTAGGTATAGAAGATATAGGGGATGAAGTGTATAAGGGGGCTAAAAAATATGTGAGACAGAGCCTTAATAGTCAAGATGAGACGAATCTTGAAGTTTCAAATTCTATTTGGATCAGACAAGGATTTGAGCCTAAATCCCAATATCTTTTGGATACGGCAGAGGTCTTTGATGCCTACACATATGAAGTGGATTTTTCAGACGGTAAGTCAGTGAAAGATATGAATAAGTGGATTGAAGATATGACCCAAGGGAAAATTGATAAAATTGTTGAAGGACCTATTGATGATCTTACTATGATGTATTTGCTTAATACAGTATATTTTAATGGACAATGGAAAACTTCATTCAAGGAAAGGTCAACCAAGAGCATGGACTTTAATAATCATGATGGAAGAGTTGTGAAAACTGACTTTATGAGAATGAAGGAAGATGCAAAATATTATGAAAATAGTGATATGCAAGCTTTATATCTACCCTATAAAGGGGATAGGACAGGTATGTTTTTTATAATGCCCCATGATGGAATTGATATTGATAGTTTTACAACAGATTTTTCTATAGGAAATGCTTATTTAGATGATGTTATGGATCATTTGAAAAGGGAGAGTCATGTGACGATACAGATACCGAAATTTAAGATAGAATCTGGACCCCTGTTTTTAGTTGAAGATTTTAAAAACTTAGGTCTTATGGCGCCATTTTATAGTCAAACAGCAGATTTTCGTGGGATTTATGATGGTGACAAGTCCCTATATATAAGTAATATCGTTCATAAGGCTGTGTTTGAAATTGATGAAGTCGGTGGTTGTGGAGCAGCTGCTACGGAGGTTGAAGTAACGAAAGGAGAAGCAAGTGAAATTGTTGATCCTAAAATTTTTATTGCAGATAGGCCATTTTTGTTTTTGGTTTATGATTGGGAAACCGAAACGATTCTTTTTATGGGCAAGGTAAAAAATTTCTAGGTATTTGGGACAAGCTATAAGAAGGGAATTGAATACCTGTCTCAAATAGACTTTTTATGGTAACATATAAATGTGAGGGATGTATAAGATAGAAAGAGAGGTGTTACCATGAAAAGAAATAATAAAAAAACAAGTAATATAAAGAGAGCTTATAGTATATTTCTAATTTTTACCCTTCTTCTTTTGATGACAGCCTGCAAGACAGAAGAACCGGATAAGAATTTTTCGGACCAGTTAAAAGAAGATCTTAATAAAGCTGGCCAGACGATTGAATCCTTAGGGGAGGAGCTTGATATTAGTAAAGAGAGCTTGGAGGAAAAGAACGAAGAAATATCTAAATTGCTGGAAGATATAAAAGAAAAAGAAATGGTCATTAATGAACATGGTATTACTATTCAGACCTTAACAGAAGATAAAGAAGAATTGTCTGAGAAAGTGACAGTGTTAGAAGAAGAACTTAATCAATCTGAAGAAATGATGATCTCAGGACCAAGTCCAGGTGCTAGCCTGCTAGTTGAGGCCAGCCAGGTGCTAGCCTTAATGCAGGCAGATGATTTTCCAGGTCTAGCTGCCTATGTTCATCCTACTTCAGGTGTTAGAGTTAGCCCTTATCAATATGTTGATACAGGAAGCGATGTGGTTTTAACAACTGCTGATATTAGTAGTCTGGCAACATATCCATTGACTAATTGGGGTGTTTACGATGGTAGTGGAGATCCAATTGATTTGTCTGGACTGGATTATTTTAACAGTTTTATTTATGATGAAGACTTTCTGGCTGCGCCCTATGTGGGACAGAATGTTCTATTGTCAGGTGGAAACATGATTAATAACATTTCTACTGCATATCCAAGTGCTTCCTATGTAGAATTTTATTATGATATGTTTAACCCGACTTATGAAGGTATGGATTGGAAAAGTCTTACATTAGTTATGGAAAATTTGGGAGGAGTATGGTATCTTGTTGGTATAGTACATGGACAGTGGACTATATAATTAGAGATATCTTGAATGAAAAGAGGAATAATAATGAAAGGCATTATGATTCAAGGCACTAGTTCTGATGCTGGTAAATCTTATATAGTAACGGGAATTTGTAGATTACTGGCTAATAAAGGATATAAGGTAGCTCCCTTTAAAAGCCAGAATATGTCCAATAACTCATATGTAACTTATGATGGGTTGGAAATTGGAAGGGCTCAAGGGGTCCAAGCGGAGGCAGCCAAGCAGATTCCACATGTTCATATGAATCCTATACTCTTAAAGCCCAGAATGGATTCTAAGAGCGAAGTCGTTGTTCATGGTAAGGTCTTTCGCTCTTATTCAGGGATGGAATATGGTAAGAAGTTCACTTTGGAAAAGGGTATGGAAGCTGTTATTCAGAGTCTGAAATATATTGAGGATAATTACGATTTAGTCGTTATTGAAGGGGCCGGTTCACCAGCTGAAGTCAACTTAAATGATAGAGAGATTGTCAATATGCGTATTGCTGAAGCAGCTGATGTAGATGTTATATTAGTAACGGATATTGACCGAGGAGGTTCGTTTGCAGCCTTAGTGGGGACTCTTGAACTGGTTTTTGAACATAGACACCGCATTAAAGGGGTGGTTTTTAACAAGTTTCGAGGAGATATTAGACTTCTTGACGATGGATTAAAATGGTTTGAAGACTATACAGGTGTTCCAGTACTTGGCGTTTTACCTTATATGAAGGATATTCATGTAGAGACTGAGGATGCACAAAGTGCTCAGCTTCTCAATCAATTTGAAACTGAGATTCCTCTTGATATAGCAGTGATACATATGGATCGGATCAGTAACAATACTGATGTAGAGCCCTTTATTTTTGAGAAGGATTGTTCGCTTCGTATTGTGAAGGATGCCTCAGAATTTGGCAAGCCGCATGCGGTCATTATACCGGGAACAAAGTCTACTATTGATGACTTAAATATTCTAAAGTCTAGAGGCCTTGATAAGAAAGTTCAGGACTTTGCACAAGCTGGTGGTAAGGTGGTAGGCTTATGTGGAGGATTTCAGGTTTTAGGTAAAACACTTGAAGATACAATAGGTATTGACAGCGATAGGATTCAAAAAGCTCAAGGGCTTGGCCTACTAAATGTTGAAACTAAGTTTGCAAAAGATAAGCATGTGAGACAAATATCAGGCTGTATAATCCGGGGTCTAGGTAATGAAGAAAAGGTTGAGGGTTATGAAATTCATCTAGGTGAAACATCCTATGATGATGAAGCAGAAGCCTATATTCTTTTATCGGATGGTCGCTTGGATGGGGCTATCAATAAAGAAGGGAATGTTATGGGAACCTATCTTCACAATCTCTTTCATAATGATGAGTATCGCCATCAATGGCTTAATGATGTAAGAGGATGGAATGGCCTACCTTTGCAAGAGAAAGTTGATACAAGTAAAATTAAAGAAGATTCCTATGATTTACTAGCTGAACGGATTCAAGAGAATTTTGATATGAATCTTTTAATGTCCCTAATTAAGTAAAGATAAGGCAGACTCAAAATTTGATTTTTGAGTCTGCCTTTTATTTTTCTTCAAGTGATGTTTAGGTTCATATCCTAAAGGACTGAGTTTATGCGAAGCTTGGTCCTTGAAGCTTGCCTTGATTCAGGGGAGTTTCTTTATCGTTGACCTCTGCAGCAGCTACATCAGGAGCTGGAGTATCTGAATATTTGCCTTCAAGAATATCCATAAATTCTTCGCCGGTTATGGTTTCCTTGTCATAAAGGAATTTTGCCAGTTCATGAAGTTTTTCTATATTCTCTTCAAGTAAAGACTTAGCTTTGCTATACTGCTTTTGAACTAAGCTGACAACTAGTCTATCAATTCTTGCAGATGTTTCAGGTGAACAAGCTAAACTGGTGTCTGCACCTAAATAGGGATTATCCACAGTTTCGAAAGCAACCATACCGAATTCATCATTCATACCGAAGCGAGTAATCATGGCTCTAGCTATTTTTGTGGCCTGTTCGATATCATTGGAAGCACCACTTGTTATAGAATCAAAGATAAGCTCCTCAGCGACTCGACCACCGGTAAAGACTGCAATCTTGTTTTCCATTTCTGTTTTTGATTGAAGATTCTTTTCATCTTCATCAACCTGCATGGTATAACCAAGAGCGCCTGAGGTTCTAGGAATAATGGTGATCTTGGTAACTGGAGCAGTATGGGTTTGAAGGGCGGCTACAAGGGCGTGACCAACTTCGTGATAAGCTACAATTAGTTTTTCTTTGTTTGAAAGAATCTTGTTTTTCTTCTGATAACCGGCTATGACAGTTTCTATACTTTCTTCAAGATCTTCTTGAAGGACGATTTTACGTCCGAGCTTAACAGCGCGAAGAGCACTTTCATTAATCATGTTAGCAAGTTCTGCACCGGATGCACCAGGAGCCATTCTTGCAATGCGGTTAAAATCAATGGCATCAGATAACTTGATTTTCTTTGCATGAACCTTTAGAATTTCTTCACGACCTTTTAAGTCAGGAAGTTCTACAGGTACACGGCGGTCAAAACGGCCAGGTCTTAGTAAGGCGTGGTCTAAAGTTTCAGGACGGTTAGTAGCTCCAAGAATTATAATACCGCTGGTGCCGTCAAAGCCATCCATTTCTGATAGGAGTTGGTTTAAGGTTTGTTCACGCTCATCATTTCCACCACCAAAGCCTCTAGCGTCACGTTTTTTACCAATGGTATCAATTTCATCGATGAATATGATACAGGGTGCTTTTTCTTTTGCTTTTTTGAATAAGTCTCTGACTTTAGATGCTCCCATACCAACAAACATTTCAACAAATTCAGAACCTGAAATGGAGAAGAAAGGAACACCAGCTTCTCCAGCTACAGCCTTTGCAAGTAGAGTTTTACCTGTACCGGGAGGACCAACAAGAAGGGCTCCTTTTGGCATGGTTGCGCCGATTTCAGCGTACTTTTTAGGGGCATGGAGATAATGAACGATTTCCGTTAAGGCTTCTTTGGCCTCATCTTCACCGGCTACGTCTTCAAACTTAATACCTGTGCTGTTACCATCTGCATCTGAATCATCATATACTTTGGGATTACTTTTACCAAAGGACATTGGACTATTGCCTAAGCCGCCTTGTCCCATTGAGCTCATTAGTTTTTTACCAACATATCGGTAAAAAAGGAAGAGTAAACCAAAGGGAAGTACCCAGGAAAGAAGAAAACTAATGATTGGTGGAATTTCTCTTCTTGGAATAGATGCAAATTCAACACCGGCTTCCTTAAGACGATCAACTAATTCAGGATCTTCAAAACTTGGGGTGCGGTAAGCTGCTTCTTGGGAAGTATTGTCTGTGTAGTATACATAAGAATCGTCAGTTTGTACGGTTTTGATTTCTCCGTTTTCTAGCATGGAAAGGAAGGTGCCATAGTCTACATCTTTAACATTACTGTTTAATAAGGCGGGCATAATCACCGTACTGAAGGTTAATACCGCTATGAATATTGCTATCATAATAAATCTGTTCTTGTTGGTTTGGTTCATCTTATCAACTCCTCTATATTACCTGGAATATCCAGTCTCTATTTGTCCATCTTTGTGTTGAATGCATCATACCACATTTTTTAGGAAAAAAGAGGATTTTATATAATCATTTAATTGTTTTTAATAAAGTTTTTAAGATTTGGTGATGAAGTTAGAAAAGTTTTAGACCTTTTATCGATTTTATGAATAAGGCCCAGAGTCTTTTTTTTCATGAATTGACCCTAGGCTTTACTATTTAGATAAATATTAGTCTTGATTGTTCTTGCTCTTATTTAGCTGTAAGAGGCATTTCTGCTTGAGCCAACATTTTTAGAGCAATATTTTTGGCATCATTTTCATATTCAGGTCTAGCACATGATCTAGACTTGATGTTTAGGTCTTGTATCTGAAAATCTCTTAATTCATCCTCAGTAATCTGGAAAGCGTATTCTTTCTCGAATAACTTGTTGACTAACTCTTCATCTTCTGTATCATCTTGTACTAAAATACCAAAAGGTACATCAAGAATCAAACATTCAGCCACAGATGACCACCCTCCTTTGATTAAGGCAAAAGAGCTGGCTGCTATATAATCCTGTGTATGAGATACCCTTGGTGGAAGTTTTACAAGGTGGACATTACCATCTACTTTAATGTTACCGGTAGCAAAAATATTGCCTGAAGGGAAGTGTACATGGAAACTTTCCTGCTTTTTCTCAACCTGTCCTACACTCATATAGACTGCTGGCCAATAAGTCTTTTTTAGGTCACCAGCTGCCATTTCATTAACACGTCGACAAACCAAGCCGACATCCTCAGTCGGACAGGTAATCCCCTCCATGTTGTCCGATAGTTCAAAACGATAGAGTAAATCAAGTTTATTGTACCATTTTTTATATTCATTAGTGACGTCTTCGCTGATTCCCATAGACTTGAACCGATTATACCAAGTGTAATTGGAAATGCCTACTACCTTGACACCTAGCTTTTTCGCTACCATAATACCCATAATACTGATATCAGTTATAACCATAGCTATATCCATAGCCTTTAGGAGATTATATTGGTTGGTGACATTTTGATTGAGTAGACGCATGAATTGATTAATATTGGACTCTGTTTCTTCAACATTAACTTTGAGAGAATTCTCAATGAATGCAGAGTTGGCATCTGTATCTACATCAATGAAAATAAGACGTTCTTCGTATTGACGTAGACCAATTTTGGCATGGTCATTCTGGTTTTTGTTGCAAACGATTAGAATATAATAGTCACTGTTTTCAAGAATGTATTCGATAATAGCAGTGCTTCTGGTTAAGTGACCGAAGCCACTATCTGTGATGTAATAAGCAATTGTTTTCATAGGCTAACCTCCCAATCAATGATTCGTGACCATTGCCTGATCCTCTTAGGTTCATAATACAAAAATTATATCATATTTTACGAACATACTTAAGTGTTTTTGTGTTTGGTCTTAAAAGATGTGAAATTTCATGATACAATATTGGAGTGAAACGAGGTGTTTTTGTTTGGATAAGATGGCATCTTATCCGTCTTGAAGTATAATGAGTGGATGAGTATTAATATGGAGAGTTTATATGATTATAGGAATAGATTTAGGTACAACTAATAGTTTGGTTGCCGTATATAACGATGGTCTTATGGAGATTATTCCCAACAGATTTAATGAAAATTTAACACCAAGTGTAGTTAGCTTGCTTGAAAAAGGCGAAATGGTTGTTGGTAAAATAGCTAGAGAACGTTTTATTGTTGATGCGGTTAATACATTTGCGTCCTTCAAAAGAAATATGGGGACTGAGAAGGTTTATCAGTCAGAAAGTGTTCAACTGACACCTATTGAATTATCCGCAATCGTCCTCAAAAATATCGTTGATGATGCTAATATGAAACTTGAGGAAGCTATTGACCAGGTTGTTATTAGTGTACCTGCCTATTTTACGGACTTACAAAGAAAGGCAACCCTTGAGGCGGCTAAAATAGCTGGATTAAATACTTTAGGGATTGTTAATGAACCAACAGCTGCCGCACTTGCTTACCATCTTCACGAAGAAGAGCGAGAGAGGGTGATTGGGATTGTTGATTTAGGTGGAGGTACTTTTGACGTTTCTATTTTGGATATATATGATTCTGTTATTGAAGTTAAGGCTGTCGCAGGTGATAATTATCTGGGAGGTGAAGACTTTGACTATGCAATTATGGAGTATATTTGCAACAAGTATGGAATTAATATAGAGGGACTTGATGAATCCAACAGGAACAAGCTTAAATATATGGCTGAGCAAATCAAAAGGGAGTTTGACCATGCTGAATCTATTAACCTTCCTATAAGTTTGTCAGGCTTGACCTTGGATGTTCAAATGACAAAAGGGGAGTTCGAAGAGGCTTGTGTCCCTGTTCTTGGCAGGTTAAAAGAACCAGTTAGAAAGGCGCTTATTGATGCTAATATTGATCCTATGGATGTCGAAGAAGTTATTCTAGTTGGAGGATCGACTAAGATGCCTTTAGTTCAACACCAAATAGCGAGGCTTTTTGGAAGGGTTCCTTTATCCTATTTGAATCCTGATGAAGTAGTTGCTAAGGGTGCAGCTGTATATGCGGCCTTGCGTGAAAAAAATGTAGATCTTAAGGATATGGTTATGACAGATGTTTGTCCCTATACCTTAGGAACAGAAACTATGGTTCTTGGATCCGATGGACACTATCATAAGAAACTGGACCCGATCATTGAACGTAATATGACCGTTCCCATATCTAGAGCCCATCAATATGTAGCTATTGATGAGGACCAAAAAGAGCTTCGTATTAAGATGTATCAGGGCGAACATCCTAATCCGGAGGAGAATGTTTTTTTAGGTGAGATCGTCCAAGCTATTGATTCCGGTTCAGAAGAGGATTCTATGACAACCGTTCGCTTTACCTTTGACAGGAATGGTATTCTTGAAGTTTTGACCCAAAATCATAAGACTAGTGAAGAAAAAAGAGTTATTCTTCTCAATAACAATGCTCTAAGCGAAGAGGAAATTGAAAACTGCCTCAGTAAACTAGGTGAATTAAAGGCTCATCCTTATGAAAATGAAGAGAATCTCTATCTCCTGTCTAAAGCTGAGAAGCTATACAACATAGCCTTAGATAGGGAGAAGGAAGGCGTTTATAATGCTCTTTCCTTCTTCAAGGAAGCGATACAGGGAAGTAATAAGTTACAGGTTGCAAAGGCTAAAGAACATTTATTAGAAATAATTGATACCTACAAGGAGTTGGTATAATGTGGTGGCACATATTAGGTGTGGAACAGAAGGTTGACTTAAAAACCATTAAGAGAGTTTATGCCAAACGTCTCCGGGATTTGGACCAAGATAGGGATATTGATGCGTTCACAAAAGTTAATGAAGCTTATAAGCAAGCAGTACAATCTTTCAATACTGAAAAACTCCAATGGAGCGCCGTAAGTATAGTAGCTGATGGTTATTTAAGTGAATTACATCATCTGTATCATAGTGAGAAACGTATTCAGCCACAAGCTTGGATTAATCAGTTCAATTGTATGTCATTTGCAGAAGAGGCGGATTTTGACAAAAGATGTATATCTTTTTTTAACGATCACTATGAGTTGACCGATGAAGTATGGCAAGTTATTAGGACCAGATATCCTATTATGGAACATAAGGAATTTAAGTGGAAAGAACTTTGTTCAGAACATTTTGCTTGTTCATTAAAAGAAGTAGATGGTTTACCCTGGAACAAGGCGGCTTCATATATCAAAGATAAAATTCAGCTTTTTTTTCTACATTTACCATATGGAATATGACAAAGCAGTAGTAAATTGCCATTTATTTATAGAGAAGTATGGTGATAATAGGGACGTTCTGTTGTACTTACAGCTGGCAGAAAAGTATATGCGTGAAAGGGTGGAATATCCGGCTTGGTTGGATTTAGAAGATTTAAGTCCTAAAGAGATAAAATTCTTATCCCAAGGGAAATATCATAGAGTGCTTGGAAAAGACAGTCAATTAAGTAAAAGATCTCTTTTTGGATTGGTGAGGTAGGCTTATGAATATTTATACCGGTTGGTTATTAAGCGGAATTTCTTATCTTGGACCTTATCCTGATATAGATAGACTGACAGATCTAGGTTTCTATAAGAAAAAGACTTTAGGTGATATTCCGATTCGTGTGGATATTGAAGATAGTAGATATTTGAATTATAAACAACAATATACTGACTTTTTGCAAGATATGGAGGTTGTTGATAGGGAGTCCTTCTATTCAAAAGTAAATGAACTTCTCGATGGTTCTGAGCAAGACGAGTTTTTGGGTCATTTTTATGGGATTAGTCGAATCCTGACTGAATATATAAAGGACAGTAGTAAAGAGCTTGTGGTTAATGGTCATCACTATTCGAGAAAAGTAGTTAATGTATTAAACGATTTCGAAAAAATATGGCCGTCTATGGGAAGCTTTGCTTATGATTTATGTAATCTGGTACTCCTTCTAAGACTTGGAGTTTCCAAAACCTATATGAATGAAGAAGAGGCTAGGGTGTATATGAGTAAAATTATTCATAGAATGAAAGCATCTTACAAATCGATAAAGAATTTTGCAAGAGACGCCGTTATATGTCGCCGTATACATCTGTCATATCTTGAGGCAATTGATAGTTCAAGATCATTACCTTTTGATGAAAAAACTTTAGTTATTGCCTATTATGGACTTTTTTCATATTTGCAATTAGATATAAATAGGGATTGACCCCCAGCATATATGTGTTATAATGTTATCAACTAATAATCATTATTTGTTAATTAGAAGTAAAGGAGACATAATATGGGAAGAAAAAATGAAGTTACCATGGGTGGCAATCCTGTAACATTATATGGTGAAGCTATTAAAGTGGGTGATAAAGCACCTGATTTCACTGTTCTGGACCTAGACTTAAATCCGGTTAAACTATCAGATGCAGAAGGTAAAACAGTTATTATTAGTGTGGCACCTTCTGTTGACACGTCAGTATGTGCATCTCAAACCAAGCGATTTAATGAAGAGGCTGCAGCTCTGGGTGATACTCTTATTTATGCAATTAGTGTTGATTTGCCTTTTGCTTTAGGCAGATTTTGCGGAGCTGAGGGGATTGATGCGGTCAAAACCCTGTCAGACCACAAGGACTTGGATTTTGGAAATCAGTATGGGTTTACTATTGAGGAGCTTCGTTTACTGGCTAGAGGCATAGTCGTTGTTGGTCCAGATGGAATTGTTAAGCATGTTGAATATGTTAAGGAAATTACAAGTTTTCCTGATTTTGACGCTGCTCTTAAAGCGGCTAAATAGAGATAGAATAAACCGACCATAGATGTTTCGTGCCTATGGTCGGTTTTTTTATTCTATAGGAAAGCGAAGGAGGCGAAACATCTTTGTTCTTCTATAGGAAAGTTCTCTAATTGAATTTTTATGAGTAGAAACACCTCATAAAATGTTTAGGTATTAAGTTAAAATTTTAAAATTATATTGATTTCTACCCTTGGATTTTGATAGATACATCTGTTTCATATGCAGCATCTAGTAATTGATTTCCTACGATAGTTGTGGAATAAACAAGTCCTATGGAAGCTGTTATGTGGAGATTGGGATAATCCCATTCCAGATTGATGATACTGTTAAGCAATCCTTCAATCATATCTTTTGCATGGTTTACATCTTGTGAGTAAAGCATAAGTATAAATTCTTCACCACCGTAGCGTCCAAGGCAATCTTTGGAGCCAAGGGATTTTTTTGATTGTTTGAGCAACTTTTTTCAAGAACTAGGTCGCCAAAGAGGTGGCCGTAGGTATCATTTACTTCTTTGAAATGATCAAGATCCAATAAGGCGATGAAGTATTTGACCAGGTTTTATTTTGTCGAAGGTTTCCATGATCTTATGGCGATTATCAAGTTTAGTTAAGTGGTCTGTGGTAGATAGAAGGTGTAAGCGACGCTTCTGTAGGACTATGATAATGAGTGCAGCTATGATAAAAAGTCCGAAAATACTGATAATGATGATAGTTTTAGTTCGTATCTTAATATTTTCTCTTTGTGAGGCTTCTAGTTGTTCATAAAGGGTAAGTTTGTCTTCTAATAAAGAATCGTGGAAGTTGACTAAGTTTTCTCTGGCTGTTACAGCTCTTTCTATTTCTTCCATCTCAGGTCCATGTCTATAAAGCTTCTGATATAAGTAAGCAGCATATTTGTAGTTCTCTGAAAGATAGGCAATATTGGCTTCCAATGAAAGCATATCTTCCTTTGGAAACTTATTTTTAAATAGAGGGCCCGTTTTAGCATATAGGTTGACTAAATCACCGTATATAGCATTGGCAGGCTCATAATCTCCTTGATATATGTAATATTTGGCTAGCATGTATTTGGCGATAAACATCGTTTCGATATCATCTGAATCAATAAGATCTAAAGAAGTTATTAAAGTATCAATAGCCTGAATATAATCTCCTTGAAGAAAGTAATAGTAGGCTTGGTAATCAAAAAGTAGGAAAGCTATAGGTTGGCCTATGACGTTGAGACTCTTATTCTCATTGATTAGGGTAAAGGCTTTATCTAGAGAGTTAAAGGCTTTTTCGAATTCTGAAAGATCACTATAAAGCATGGACATACCTAAATGATAATTAATCAATGTTGAGTTATTCATATCTTCGTATTCAAATGTAAGCATGCTTTGAAGGAGTTCATAAGAGCTTTCATTATCATAGTTTAAGTGCTTCATCCTGGATAAATAATTAATTGCCACTAAGAGGTATTGGTCATTATTTTTATCTATAGCTAGGGTATATAGTTCTATTGTATGTTGAGAAAAAGCGTCCTCAATCCAGTAGTAATATTCCAGTTCTACTAAATAGGTTAGAACTTCTAGTTTTTCTATAGGGGGTGTTTTTTCTGTAAATGCTTGGTATGCTTTTAAGGCTTCTTGGTAGGCATCTTCCCTTTGGTAAGTGTTTAGATGGGTTTCAATTTGTGTAATATAGGCGGCTACAGAATTAGACTTGTGACTTATAGTGTCTGAGTAAGAGCTTAGTTTAGAAGCATCTACACTATTGAAAGTTAGAATTGTAGATACTAAAAAAGAAATTATAGGTAGAAATATTATTGTTTTTTTCATGATCATTATCCTAACTGTTATAGTGTATTTGCATACGGTTTGAATAAGTACCATTAGATGGTGTTGCCAAATCATTATACCATGAAATAAAGA
This sequence comes from Vallitaleaceae bacterium, assembly GCA_963677625.2. Classification (GTDB taxonomy): domain Bacteria; phylum Bacillota; class Clostridia; order Lachnospirales; family Vallitaleaceae; genus UBA1351. The sequence continues at coordinate 3,029 of CAXXSW010000006.1, read as the reverse complement.
GGGCCTCAATAAACGAAGATAAATGTATGCGGTTTTGACAAAATCAATTAATAGAAATATAATTGTGAAGAGGTCTTGACAATGATTATCATTTTCGATATACTACATGTAGTTATTGAAACTACATAAAAGGTTATTGAAGACTTAATAAGGAGCATACTATGTCAAGATCGCAATGGAACAAAAGGTTAAAAATATATGCAACACCAAATACCAAGCATGCCCTTGGGCAGATATTTAATACATTTATCCCATATCTATTCCTACTAACGTTTTCAGCCTATTTTGGCAAAAAAGGTGGAAGTTGGTATATTCAAGCGCCAGTTCTTATTTTCGCAGCGTTATTTATGGTTAGATCATTTATTCTATTTCATGATTGTACCCATGATTCTTTCTTACCAAGTAGAAAATGGAATAGATATGTTGGGCATATGTTGGGAATCTTTACCTTTACACCTTATGAGCCTTGGAAGAAAGACCATGGGATCCATCATGGAGCTGTTGGCAATCTTGATAACAGAGGCGTAGGAGATATTTGGACCTTAACAGTTGAGGAATATAAAGAAAAACCGCTTTTGATTAGAGGTTTGTATAGGTTGTTTAGAAATCCGTTTTTCCTTTTTGGTATTGCACCTTATTTTCTCTTTATGATTATTCAAAGAGTACCAAGACGTGGAGCAAAACAAAAAGAAAAGTTAAGCTATTATGTTACTAATATAGGAATTTTCTTTGTTTTTCTTTTTATGGCAGTTTTTTTGGACTCTTGAATTTCTTTGTCATTCAGTCTATCATTATGACTATAGCAGGAGGAGTGGGTATATGGCTCTTCTATGTACAACATCAATTCGAAGAAGTTTATTGGGAATCAGAAGAAGCTTATGACAGTGTTGAAGCGGCCTTAAAAGGTTCCACTTTTTATCAGCTACCATTGTTGTTGGAGTGGGTGAGCGGTTATATTGGTTACCACCATATCCACCATCTGAATGCAAGAATTCCCAATTATCACCTAAAAGCATGTTATGAAGCTTTTGATGAACTTAAACAAGTAAAAACCATTACACTAACAGAAAGTCTTAAATTGGCCTTTTTACAATTATATGATGCTAAGGCCAAGCGACTGATCTCTTTTAGGGAATTTGCTTTTCTTACAAAAAGGGGGTTGTCGGTGTAAACCTGAGATAAGAGGTGTTTATGAATAAGAAAGCATTTATGTCGGTTATGGAGATCGGCGATGAAAAGTATGAAATAATTGATTTGAATAAAGTAGAAAAGGAGGGTCATGATTTGTCGGGCCTTCCTAAAACTATCAAAATTCTTCTTGAAGGTGCTATCCGTAATTATGATGGGACTTTGATTGAACCTGCTCATATTCAGCGACTTCTTGATTATGGAAAGTCTGAAGTTCGTGAGGAGGTTCCTTTTGTACCGGGCAGAATTGTCTTACAGGATTTTACTGGTGTACCAGCAGTTGTAGACTTAGCGGCTATGAGAGAAGCTGTCAAAGCAAAGGGTAAGGACCCTCAAGTGATAAATCCCAGAGTTCAGGTAGACTTGATTGTTGACCATTCTGTCATGGTGGATGACTATGGTAAGGCATCTAGTCTGGATTATAATGCTAAACGTGAATTTGAGAGAAATGGCGAACGTTATAAATTTCTTAAGTGGGCCCAGGAATCATTTGATAACTTTCGAGCTGTTCCACCAGCAACGGGAATTATACATCAAGTGAATCTGGAGTATCTTGCTAAAGTTGTTGGGTCAGACCAAGGTTTTTTGTATCCTGATACATTAGTTGGGACGGATTCTCATACGACTATGATTAATGGTATTGGTGTTTTAGGTTGGGGTGTAGGTGGCATTGAAGCTGAGGCTGGTATGCTTGGTCAACCTGTTTATCTTATCCTGCCGGAAGTCGTAGGTGTACACCTAACCGGTGAGTTAAGGGAAGGTGTTACTTCTACTGATTTAGCATTAACAGTTACCAATCTTTTGAGAAAACACCAAGTAGTGGGTAAATTTGTTGAATTTTTCGGACAAGGGGTAAAGGCCCTAAGTTTACCTGACCGCGCTACAGTCTCGAATATGGCTCCTGAGTACGGAGCAACGATGGGGTATTTTCCGGTAGACGATACGACTATAGATTATTTACGTATGACTGGTAGAGAAGAAAAGCTTTTGATGATTATTGAAGCTTATATGAAGCATCAGGGTTTGTATGGTACAGGAGAAAACCCAGACGTCTATTCATCAGTTGTTGACCTTGATTTATCAACAGTTGAAGCTTCTCTTGCTGGGCCTAAACGTCCCCAGGACAAGATTCTCCTGTCGAATATGAAAGAGGCTTTTGTAGAGGCTGCTTTAGGTTCTATTGATGAGGGAGGATTCGGGCTAAATAGTGAAGCCTTGACTAAAAGCTATCAAGTGAAAGTGAAAGAAAAAGAAGTGGAATTGGTTACAGGAGCTGTCGTTCTTGCAGCTATTACCTCTTGTACCAATACTTCCAATCCTTCTGTTATGCTCGGAGCTGGTTTATTAGCAAAAAAAGCGATTGATTTGGGGTTGAAAACACCGGAGTATGTAAAGACTTCCTTGACACCAGGATCTCGTGTAGTTACAGAGTATCTTAAGAAAGCAAATGTTCTTGAGAGCCTAGAAAAACTTGGTTTCTATGTGGCTGGATATGGGTGCGCCACCTGTATAGGTAATAGTGGTCCTCTAGATGAAGGGGTGACGAAAGGAATTCTTGAAAATGATATGTTGGTTGCATCTGTTTTAAGTGGGAACCGTAATTTTGAAGGAAGGATTCATCCCCATATCAAGGCTAATTATTTGGCATCTCCAATGTTAGTTGTAGCTTATGCACTGGCAGGAAGAGTTACTATTGATTTTGAAAAAGAAGCTCTTGGTGTGACTGAAAATGGAAGGGAAATCTTTCTAAGGGATATATGGCCAAGTCAGTCATTGATTCAGGAGACAATTGCAGAGGCGGTAACTAAGGATATTTTTGTCGATCAGTATAAGAGTATTTA
>CAXXSW010000005.1:0-124997 GCA_963677625.2 Vallitaleaceae bacterium | reverse complement strand
TTGTAATTTATTTTTTAGGCATTGTAATAAGATATAACTCTCATTTAATCGCATGGCCAAGTGAAGCATCGTATCCAATTGGTCAAATGTCAGAAACATCTTGGGCAATACAGGAAAGAGCGATTAACGAAATAGCGATATCATTCATGATACTTGGAGCGATATTAATCTTGATTTCAGTGATCAAATACATTTATATTAAAGATAAATAAGGTGGAGATGAACCGTTTTATCTCATAGCATACGATTCCCAATACTCTTATTCCTAATGGGGGTTCATTATGTTCAGTAATAGAGTTAGATGACGATATAAACACCCATGAAAACAATGAGACTATAACTAGAAATAGTATGGAAGTAGATATTGAACAACAGGAAAGAAATGTTTTGAAGGTATCAATATGATTTGTAAGAGTTTACTAGTTTATATATGGAGAAAAAAGTTCACACTATAGGAGAAGTTAAATGGAAGTTAAAAGCCCAGATATAATATTTCCCAATTTGGGAATTAAATTTGAAACAATAAATGAAGTGGCTTTTTCACTGTTTGGGATTGAGGTGTATTGGTACGGAATACTTATTGCATTAGGTTTTACAATTGGCTTGATTTTAGCACGTTATCTAGCCAAAAGAACTAATCAGAATCCTGAGATATATGCGGATTATTTAATATGGGGAATGGTAGCTGCAATAATTGGAGCGAGAAGTTATTATGTTTTCAATTCATGGAATAGTTATAAGGACAATTTACTTGAAATAGTACGGATTAGAGATGGTGGGTTGGGTTTTTATGGAGGTTTAATAGGTGCCGTTTTCGCACTGGTTGTTTTTACAAAAGTAAAGAAATTAAACTTCTTACTTATTGCAGATACAGCTGCACCATGTGTATTTGTAGGGCAAATATTTGGACGTATTGGTAATTTTATGAATAAAGAAGCTTTTGGAGGTTATAGTGACAGCTTATTTGCTATGGCAGTAAAAAGAACAGAAGCAAAATATATACCGTTAGAATTCGTGAATAATATGACTATTTATAATGGAGTTGAGTATATTCAAGTTCAACCAATGTTCTTATATGAAATGATGTGGAATTTTACTATGCTAGTTTTAATTTTGATATATTTTATGCACAAGAAGTTTGATGGAGAAATAATAGCATTATATTTTCTGTTTTACGGAGTTGGAAGGGCAATACTTGAACCATTTAGAACTGATCAATTACTATTTGCGCATACTGGTATACCTATTTCGGTCATAGTATCATATGTTTTGATTATAAGTTCATTAGTATTCATTATATATAATCGGTATAGAATAAAAAGTATGGAAGATTCCTGATGGTGTAAATTGATGTCCATTATAGGATTTCATTAAAATTTTAATGGAGAGCTAAGTGGAAAAGAATTATAAGTACTTATTGTGGCATACATATTTGGTAATGTTGATACTGGAGTAATATGGATATTCTTATCCTTGGAATGATTATAGCGGTGGTCGTAAACAGTTGGTCTATTAAAGTAGAAGCTTAGAAGGAGATTATATGATAATTAATACAGAAATAGTGGACAATTATATAAAATACAATAATTTAGAGTGTAGTAAAAACCATTGGATATATTCGGCTATTGTTCCAGGTTCAATTAAATTGGAAGAACCAAAGAATATACATATGAAGGATATAGTTAACCTAAAAAAACAAATTTTATATTTACTAGAAAATTTTAAACCAATTAATTACGCTTTATGGCAACAGGTATTTGCTAATGATGATATTGTAAGTGACAAACAGGAAATATTAGTAGTTGTTGGATTGCCTGAACCATATGATGCCTTGGTAAGAACTAACTTAAAGGGTGATAATGTTATAGTTTTTGATGTTGTAAGGCTGCTTGGCTATAATAAGCTCGATAGGGTAATACCTGGGATAGTTACACATGAGGTAGCACATATCTTAATTGATAAGAAATATAGGTTGTATACAGATGGGATAGATCTTTTTACAAAATTAAAACAACTATTATTTGATGAAGGATTTGCCCACTATTTAAGTTTTGAAAACATAGTAGATTTTGATGATGAGGACAAAGATTCTTTGAATTTCAAAATGAATGCATTTACTAAATTGAATGAAATTGTGAATGGTAAGATAAGTGAAGAAATCTTAGAAGAAGGAATTTCGGGACCTTTTTGGGATAAGTATATCGCCATTAGTGGATTTTTTACTGTAATAGAATATATGAAAGAGTATGGTAATATAAGTGAATTATATAATAAGGGCTATGAGTATTTTTGGACATATTGGAATGAGCTAGTAGCTTCTAAATATAAGATTTCCAAGAGTTAATGAAATAAGTAGGCGTTTTGAGGAGTTTTATATCAGTATGGGGTTGAGGAAAAGAGGAATGGCTCAGGAATTTGTTGACCTTGTATTAGTGAAGATAAAAGTGATGGTAAGAAAATGACTTCCCTAAGGAGGTCTTTTTTCTTGCCCAAAAGGGTCCTTTTTTATCAGCCATATTTTAGTTGTAAAATCTTGTTGCAATATCTTGTATATCTTGTTTTGAAGTTGTCAAAATAGTAGACAAAACCGCAAGTTCCTCTATTTATATCGAGGACGTATATACTTATAATTATTCTTGTAGCAAAGAAGCTTGTCATTATAGCAGGTTTCTTATCAAGCAAATATATAAGGAGGGGTAACATGTTAAGTTCAAATGTTATCAAAAAGTTAGTGGCATTTTTATTGGTATCAGTAATGGTGCTTTCACTAGCTGCATGCGGAAACAGTGATGAAAAAAGTGATGAAAAGAGTGAAGGTGCTGCTGAGACATCTGACAAAAATGATTCATCAGCAAGTGATACTAAGAGTGAAAATGAAGGAAAAGTTTTACGTATTTATGCGTGGAATGAAGAATTCCAATCAAGATTTAATGACTATTTTGTGACATCGGGTAAATTACCTGAAGACGTTGAAGTGGAGTGGGTGATTACTCCTAACGCTGATAATGCATATCAGAATAAACTAGATGCAGATTTACTAAGTCAAGACGGTTCTGAGGAACCAATAGATATTTTCTTGATTGAAGCAGATTATGCCCTTAAGTATGTGGACAGTGATTATACATTAGATGTAAAAGGTGATATTGGTCTTACAGATGATGATCTTGCTAGCCAATATAAATACACAAAAGAAATTGCAACAGACTCTGATGGTGTACTTAAAGGTGTGACATGGCAAGCAACTCCTGGTCTTTTTGCCTACAGACGTTCTATTGCTAAAGATGTGCTAGGTACTGATGATCCTACTCAAGTTCAATCATATTTAAGTGATTGGGATAAATTTGATAATGTTGCACAAGAAGCTGCAGCTAAGGGTTACAAAATGCTTTCTGGTTTTGATGATGCTTATCGTACTTTCTCAAATAACATGTCAGGTCCTTGGGTTGATGGTGATAAAATTCGTATTGATGATAATCTTATGGTATGGGTTGATCAGACCAAGGCATATACGGATAGTGACTATAATAACAAAACAACACTTTGGAGTGATGGTTGGGCAGCTGACCAAGGTCCAGACGGAAATGTATTCGGTTTCTTCTACTCAACATGGGGTATCAACTTTACTCTTCTTGGCAACGCGTTGGCAACACCTGAATCTGAAGGTGGAGCACTTGAAGTTGGTAACGGAATCTTTGGTGATTGGGCGGTAACAGAAGGTCCTGAATCATATTACTGGGGAGGTACATGGATTTGTGCCGCAAAAGGTACAGACAATCCATCACTGGTAAAAGATGTTATGTATCAATTAACTTGTGATCAAGAGACCATGAAGAAGATTACTGAAGATACTCAAGATTATACTAACAATATGGCAGCTATGGAAGAATTAGCTAATAGCGATTTCAAATCAGAATTCCTAGGTGGACAAAATCATATAGCATTGTTTGCAGCGGCAGCTCCAAATATTGATATGAGTAATATTTCTAAGTATGACCAAGGAATGAATGAAGAGTTCCAAGAAGCGTTCAAAGACTACTTTGATGGCGTTGTAACTAAGGAAGAGGCTTTAGAGAATTTCTATACATCTGTATTAGAAAAGTACCCTAACCTAAAAAGATAGTTTGTAAAGTTAAATGATATGGTGAAGGATGCCTATGGCATCCTTCGCCTATGTTAAGCACGAGGTGATAAAAGATGGGTAAAAGAAAATCGATTTCATATGATAAATGGGGATATGTATTCGTAGCACCCTTTATTCTTGTATTTGCAATATTTCAGTTCTATCCTTTACTGACAACATTTTATTATAGCTTTTTTGAAAATTATCGGGTTGGATTGGATCAAATCGGTCCAAACTTCGTTGGGCTCGGCAATTACAAAGAGATATTAACCAATGGTGATGTAAGCAAATATCTTGGTAATACAACAATTATCTGGTTGATGGGATTCCTTCCACAAATTGTCGTATCTTTGTTATTGGCATCATGGTTTACTAATTTACGATTAAAATTGAAAGCTCAGGGCTTTTTTAAGACTATTATATATATGCCAAACTTGATTATGGCAGCGGCTTTTTCCATGCTGTTTTTCACACTATTTTCTGATTATGGTCCTATCAATGACATATTGTCTTATTTCGGCGTAGAAGAGCCTATTCGTTTTCTTTCAATGTCAGGAACGACTAGAGGACTAATTGCTTTTATGAACTTTCTTATGTGGTTTGGTAATACGACAATTTTATTAATGGCAGCTATTATGGGTATCGATACCTCTATGTTTGAAGCGGCTCAGGTTGATGGAGCCAATGCTTGGCAGATTTTTTCAAAGGTAACCCTTCCTTTAATCATGCCTATTCTTGTTTTTGTTATCGTAACTTCACTTATTGGTGGTATTCAAATGTTTGATGTTCCTCAGGTGTTAACAAGTGGATCAGGAAGTCCGAACCGATCTACAATGACACTGATTATGTATTTAAATAAACATTTATACTCTAGAAACTTCGGTTTAGCTGGTGCAGTATCCGTTATTTTATTTGTGGTGACTACGGTACTCAGTCTTGGAATTTTTAAAGTTTTATTAGGTAAAAGGGATGGTGAATAAGTATGAAAAAAATAAAAAGTGAATCAAAAGTCAAATTAAATATGAAGAGGACAGTAGCATATTTTGTCTTGATTCTTTTAACACTTGCCTGTATCATTCCTTTTGTTATCCTAGTTATTAACTCCACAAGAGCCCATCCTGATATTCAAAAAGGGTTTTCTATGTTACCGGGATCTTCATTTTTTCATAACTTAGAAAATATATTGGATAACGAGAACTTACCCATAGTAAAAGGAATTCTTAATTCCCTTCTTATCTCATCTTTAACGGCCTTGTTCTGTACTTACTTTTCGGCATTAACCGCATTTGGTATTCATGCCTATAATTTTCGGTTCAAACAGGGTATATTTACCTTTATTCTCATGATTATGATGGTGCCGGTTCAGGTTTCTACTTTAGGTTTTTTGGATCTAATGGACAAGTTTAAGTTAATGGATACCTATGTTCCTCTTGTTGTTCCGTCTATAGCAGCGCCAGCCGTTTTTTTCTTTATGAAGCAGTATATGGAAAGTGTACTCCCTTTGTCTGTTGTAGAAGCGGCTAGAATTGATGGTTCCAATGAGTTTAGAACCTTTAATCAGGTCGTTCTACCAATGGTTAGACCCGCTATGGCTGTTCAGGCCATCTTTACTTTTGTTACTGCGTGGAATAATTTTTTTCTGCCAGCACTTGTCATTGAGTCTACCGATAAAAAGACATTACCTATATTGATTGCCCAACTAAGGTCAGCTGATTATCTAAGGTTTGATATGGGTCAGGTATATTTGTTGATTACTATAGCTATTATCCCTGTAGTGATCGTATATTTCATTTTGTCCAAAAATATTATCGCTGGTGTTGCAGTTGGTGGCGTAAAGGGATAAAATAGTATCAGGATTAACGAAAGGTGTTTACCGGTGTGAAAAAAAGTTTTGTGGTTCCATCTGTTATTTTTCTGTTATGTTTTCTTTTTATTATTATGTATATCATAACAGGAAAGACAAGTACATCAGATATTCAGACTATTAGTGACCTTAAGGAAAATCCGGTCTTGATCTTTACTTCATCATGGGCTGGATATGATACAAGAGCACGGTCTCTAGAAAAGGTTCTGGATGAATTTCGAGACAGCCATAAGGGCATAAGTCTTGTAGACCAGTCCATGGCTGGTGAAGATTTTCTCTTTACCCTTAAGACAGACTTTGCCACAGGGAATGATCCGGATGTCTTTGGTCTATGGCCGGGATCAGATGTTGACCTATTGGTTGAGCAGGAAAGGGTTGCAGACCTTACAGACTTATTAGCTGATAATCCTGAGTGGATGAATCAGTTTCATGATAATACATGGTCTTATGTTACCTATGATGATAAAATATATGGTCTTCCCTTTGAAATGATATATGAAGGCCTTTTTGTTAATAAGGATTTGTTTGAAGCCTACCAAGTGAAAGTTCCGGAAACTTACGAAGAGTTACTTACTGCTGTTAAGATTTTTCAAGAACATAATATTATTCCCATTGCATATAATCAGACTCCGGAAGGTAGTTTTTTATATCAAAATCTGGTCATGAAGATTGGTGGAAAAGATGACATTGAGAATCCTTTTGATGAGCATGGGCGGCTTAAGAAGTGTTTCCTTACAGGTATGGATATGATGAAAGACTTATATGAACTTGGAGCATTTCCAGAGGATGCCTTGTATATTGATGATAAGACTAGGAATGATCTTTTTATTAACAAAGAAGCTGCTATGATTGTCCAAGGTACTTGGTTTATTGGCCAGGAGGGTGTCAGTCCCGATGATGAAAGTGTGGATATTGTACCTTTTCCACAAGTGTCTGGTGGAAAAGCAGGTGCCAGTGATATTATCTATGGTTGTGGAAATGGGATTTTTCATATTAGTCAAAAGGCCTGGGATGATCCCGAAACAAGGCTTTATTCCATTGAACTTCTTAAAAATCTGACATCAGTGGAATCTGCTATTCGTTTTCAAAAGACAGGTGGTTTTATATCTAATATTATCATTCCCCAGGATGCTTATAGCCCTTCGTACATTGCTGAACGAGGTAATGAACTGATAAGTGATGCAGAGGTTCTAATAGGACCGACAGATTCTTTTATTGACAGGGTGATATGGGAGAAGACTATAGTTGGAAACTTCAGTAATCTCTTTAGTGGAGAATTGACAAGTGAAGAGATTTCTGACTTGGTTAAGGATGAGATGGAGGAAAAAAGGCCATGACATCATTCTATAAAAAGCTGGGAATCAAACAGAAGTTTTTACTTTTGTTTTCAATACAGATCATTATTCCTCTTGTATTTATGGGAATGATGCTTTACCGAACCTCAACAGATATTATCCAAAATAAATCTATTGACTACTCAGTAGATATTTTGAAGATGATTGAATTGAGGTTTAATGATTTTTCTGATAATGTGAAGGTAGCTACTCAAGATCTTTTGTATGATCCGGATGTTTATGAAGTTTTACAAAAGGATGCTACGGACAGTGAAGTTTCTTCTGACAAGCTTGAAAATTTAAATGCTATTCTTCGTAAAATTTGTTTATCTAGAGATGAAATTCAGGCCATTACCCTAATATCTAACAAAGGTAATTTTTATACCTATGACTCTTCTTCAGGGAGAGCAAACATAGAGAGAAACCTTGATTATGAAGAGCTTCATAGTTTTGCTCTGGAGTCAGAAGGTCGAATGACATGGCAAATGGTGACTCAAGAGGACGAAAAATCTCTTTACGTTATTAGGAGTATCTACAATATTGATCAATATGAGGAACTGGGTCTTTTGGTTATGCAGGTTCAGTTGAGTAATCTAGAAGAGGTGTATAGTAATCTGTCTACTGAGTTTATGGAGAGAATCTCTATTGTTACCCAAGCTGGTGATTTCATTATTGGCACAGGTCAACCGACCCAGATTATTTTAAGTCAATTGAATGAACTAGATGAGACGACAGTATCTACTTATTGGATCGATGAAGAAGAAGACCGTTTGGTTTGCTATAGGGATGTGATTTATCCTCCCTGGAGAATTGTTACGGAAATATCCTTAAGTAAGCTCAATGAGGATATGATTGATTTTAGAGATTATTTTCTTATTATATCTGCTATGACCATGTTGATTCTGTCGGCTCTTAGTCTTTTTATGGCTATTGATATTATTGAGCCAATTAAGCGTCTGGCAGATGGGATGAAAAGAATGAAAAATAGCAAGATTCATGATGCTATTGTTGTGGATCGTAAAGATGAATTGGGATATCTTGGAGAAAGTTTTAATGACATGAGTCAGGAAATCGATATTCTTGTTAACCAAGTATATAAAGAGCAATTGACCAGAAAAGAAGCTGAACTTAAGACATTACAAGCTCAGATTAACCCTCATTTTCTTTTTAATACATTAGAGTCTATTAATTGGATGGCTAGACTCAATGAAGTGCCTGAAATCAGTGATATGGTGACAGCTTTGTCTTCTCTTATGGAGGCAGGTATCGGAAAAGGCGGACCTATGGTTCTTTTAAGGGAAGAGCTGGATTTTGTTGATGCATATATTCTCATCATGAAAAATAGGTATGGAGACCGCTTGGTTTTTACCAAAAATGTGGACCGTTCAGTTCTTCGGGTCAAGGTGCCAAAACTTATGCTTCAGCCAATTCTTGAGAACGCTATCTACCACGGTATTGATAAGAACCGAAGAATAGGTGAAATTCATTTGGCCATGTATCAGAAGGAGCAAGTGATTTGGATAGAGATAACAGATAACGGGAAGGGTATGGATGAAAAAGATGTGAAGAATCTGAACAATAAGTTACAGTTAGTGGATGATTCTTATCTGGATCAAAATGGAGACAATAAATTTGGTATTGGCCTTATGAATGTCAATCGGAGACTTAAACTTTTCTTTGGAGATAAATTCGGTGTTCAGGTTGAAAGCCAAGAGGAGGTCTTTACTAAGGTAATTATTAGCCTTCCTAATAAGGATTAAGATAGATTTTTTCTTGACTAGAAATCCATGTTTATTAAAAAGATGGAGGTTAAGAAGGGCAGGAGGACCAAGATGTTTAAAGTACTAATAGTTGATGATGAGCCTTATATTAGAAAAGGCTTGGTCAATATCATAAATTGGAAAAACTATGACTGCGAGGTTTGTGGTGAGGCTTCAGATGGAGTTGAAGGACTAGAAAAAATTGAGGCATTGAAACCAGATATTGTTTTTGTGGATATAAATATGCCTGAAATCAACGGCTTGGATATGATACGACAGGCTAAAGATCTTTTGCCGGCAAGTAAATTTATTATACTAACAGGCTATCGGGATTTTTCATACTTACAGGAAGCCATAAAGCTTGGAGCCTATGACTATATTCTCAAACCTTCTAAAATTGAAGAAATCAGTGAAATCCTTAACAGGGCGGTTTTTGAATTGAAACTGGAGAGGGAAGAGGAGAAAGAACATGAGAAGATGAAGGCTAAGTATAGTGAGTCTATTCCAGTTCTTAAAGAAAAGCTTCTTTTTGACCTAGTTCACGGTTATAAAGTTTCCCAAGAGGATTTGTATTATCAGATGAGTCTTTATGATCTTAGGTTGGATGAGTATTTGGTTATGTACGTCAGTATCGACGAAGATTTGGTTTCAGGAGATGAAATCGATCAGAAACATCTTTATCAGTTTGGTGTTTTTAATACGGTTATGGATATGTTTTCCGAGAATTATAAGGTGGAAAAAGTTGTCCTTAATGCTCAGGTGGTTGTTTTTATTATTATGAACTTAAATGAGAGTGAGATAAAGTTGGATAAGGCGGCCCAAATAGCTGGCAGTGTCCAGCAGTTGATTCAGAGATGCTTTAACTTTACGGTAACCATGACTCTAAGTGATCCGGGTTTTTCGGTGGATGAGCTTTATGTAAGAGCCAAGGAGTGTGAAAGCTGTCTGAATTATTCTTTTTATATGGGGGCAAATTCTATTATTCTTTATAGGGATATTATAGGTTTTTATAAGGGGTTTGACCTTGAGGGCTTAGAAAAGTATGAGAAACAATTATCAAGTGCTATTCAGTTGGGAGATGATCAACAGGTTCGTCAAGTTTTGGGAGAGTTGAAAGATGGTATTACCGGGTATAATTTAAAGCCAGACCAAGTTAAGCATTATTATTGGACGATGGCCTATAATATCAACCACATACGTCTTTCTATGAAGTCTCTTGAAAGCGCTTCTTCTAATATTAGTTTTGATATGGGATCTCTTTATAAGATGATTGAAGACTCCTCTAATATGATTCAAATTCATGAACTTTTGGAATCAGCAGCAGTTTCAATGGCGGAGAAGATTAAGGATTATAACAAAGCTAATATTAATGTAACTTTAAGAAAGGCTATGGACTATATTCAAAACAATTATCATAACTCTATTACTCTACAGGAATTGGCTGATGAAGTTTACGTTTCTACCTATTACTTAAGCCGTATGTTTACCAAGGAGCTTAATAAGAATTTTGTAGACTATCTAAATGAAGTCAGGATGGAAGCTGCTGGAAGGTTACTAAAAACAACTGATGACAAAACTTATGAGATTTCTGAACACGTTGGTATAAGTGATGCCCATTATTTTTCTAAACTTTTTAAGAAGTATATGGGAGTGACCCCCACGGAGTATCGAGGATAGGAAGTAAAGAAGATGGTTAAATAGAAAGTCATCTATAAGACTTTTTCAGTGGACAAAACTCCTTTGATTGAGACGTCTAAAGCAATAGCTGAGAGTATTGTATTAATATATAGTTTATGCTAAAATTTTATATAGGATTAATTAAGTATAAAGGATTTTCTATAACATAGTCTTTTATATTAAGAAAGTGGTAGAGGGAGGATTGGCATGAAATATGTAGTTTTTACTATGGACTGTATTTCTTCAAAAAAGATTGACAAGGTAACAGCAGATATTGAAAGTCGAATGGAAAAACTGAATAAAGATCTTTTAAGGAATAAGGATATAATTCTTGGATTTAAAGTTTTAGTTGGTGACGAGATTCAAGGACTTTTAGCGTTTAATGAGAACCTAATTGCTAACATAAGGTATGTAAGAGAGGCGTTTTATCCCATAGAAGTCCGTATCGGCATTGGAATTGGAGAGATTGATGATGAAAGCAGACTTGCTTTGGGCGACCCTTGGAAGCTAAATGGTCAAGCCTTTCATTTTGCTAGAAAATCCCTTGAAGATCTTAGTAAACATCCATTATTTTATAAGACACCACAATCTAGGATTACTAGTGTTGATGAAACGTTTGATCGTCTAATGAATAATCAACTTATGCTCTATGATACCATACTTTCTAGGTGGAGCCATAAGACTTATGAAGCCATTTATTTGATGGAGAAATATGGAAGTTTCAGGAAGTTAGATGGATATAATCACATTTCTTCTTCAGCATATACAAAGAGAGCATCAGCAGGTCATTGGTCAGTTCTCCAAATTTTTGAACAAGAGACACAAGAGATTATAAAAGCGTATATTGCAAGAGAAGCAAAGCGTCTTAAGACTATCAACAAGGGGTGAGGAGTTTTAAAACTGCTCGATAAGCATGAAGAGCCTTGAGACTCCTAGAGGAGGGGTGAGAGTTTATGGAAGTATTTATATATTTAATTATGTGCCATCTCTTAGGAGATTTTGTATTTCAGACAGATAAAATCGCCTTGGGTAAACATAAGTATTTCGAGGAAAACAAAAGATTTTGGTCAATGAAAAATCCATTGTTATGGCATGGTCTAATTATATTTGGCCTTATGCAAACGCTGCATTTTTTCTTCTCACCAGGCCACTGGATCATAGTGATGTCAATAATTATAACAATTCTTCACGTGTTTACTGATTATATGAAGATGGTCTTGCAGAAAAGTATAAAGGATGACAAACTTATTTATTTCTTGCTAGACCAATGTATTCATTTGCTTATCCTATACATAATTGCTGCAGGATTCAATATTAGTAGTAAAGCTCAATATATTCCGTCTTTTGGACTTTATAAAAACAATTTTACCTCAGGCAAGATATGGCTTCCCCAGATAAAGCTAGAATATGTTTTGGCCGTGATTACTTTGATTCTTTTTTCCTATATGGCAGGCTTTATCTTGTCTTATTTTCTGAAGGGCCTTAACATTGTAAAAAGCGAAAAGGAAGTTAGAAAAGAAGAGACAATTATTGGTCTAGGGACGTCATTTAGGTCCAGGCATTTAAGCGACCAAGAAAAAAAGATTGGTATAAAAATTGGTATATTGGAACGTATACTTGTTATTATATTTGTTGCTGCAGGGCAGTTCGGAGCCATGGGATTAATTCTGGCAGGAAAGTCCTTGGCTCGTTATGAAGAACTTAAAGACAGGGCTTTTGCCGAGTATTATCTTTATGGGACACTCCTTAGTTTTCTTTTTGGTGTTGTCGGGGGATTAATCGTGGGACAACTTTTGAACTAGTCCAATATGATTGATGGAGCGTATAAAAATAGATACCTAGAGGCTACATTTCCCTTTTCTTATTTAACCTTGCAATAGATTAATTATCTATTGACTTCTTCAATGAGAGCCAATAATTTGTCCTCAGATATAGGAACCGTTGAGTAAGATATGAGGGTTCTTATAGGTTGACCCTTTAGGAAACTCTTACCTCTTTCGCTTTCAAAATCTATCATAAATTTTTCTTTTATTCCTTCTATATAAGGTTCAAATAATTTGTAAGCCTTTTCATTGGATACTAATTCAGCAAAAGAGGAGTTTCTATGCAAGAGGGGACTCGTTTTTTTGCTTCCTTCTATGTAGACTGAAGATGATAAGATTATATCCTGACTGGATTTGGCAATGTGTATAATGTATTCACCTGATTCTATTAACCAGTCCTTTGCAGTAACGTCGTAATAGGCAAAAGCCCTTTTGTCAAGAGAAAAAGTTACGGTTTTACAAGCATTAGCTTCAAGGGATATTTTGGTGAAAGCTTTGAGTTCTTTGATAGGTCTAGTTTGTTTTGGTGAAGCTTGTTGGATGTATAGCTGGACAATCTCTTTTCCTGCCCTGTCACCTATATTGCTAATATCTACAGAAACTGTCAATAAATCATTTTCATTAAGTCTATCCTTGTCAAGATGAAGATTTGAATATGCATAATTCGTGTATGAAAGACCGAAACCAAAAGGAAAGAGGGTTTCTATTTTTTTTGCATCATAATATCTGTAGCCAATAAATAAATTCTCATTATATTTGACTTCAGTTTCTTCAGTGAGAAAATCAATTGAACAAGGAGTGTCTTCTATTCGAAGAGGAAAAGTTTCAGCTAATTTACCACATGGGTTGGAAAGTCCGAAGAGAATATTGGCTATTGCACTTCCTGTACTTTGGCCGCCTAAGTAAGCTTCAATAAGTCCCTTAACACTATTTAGCCAAGGCATAATAACAGGGGCTCCGTTATTCAAAACGACAATTGTGTTTTTTTGAACTTGGCTGACCGCTTTTATTAGCTCTTTGTGACCTAGTGGTATGTCTAAATGAAGACGGTCGTAACCTTCGGTTTCGTAACTTTCAGGTAGACCGGCAAAAATAACGGCTATATCTGCCTTCTCTGCAGTGGCAACAGCTTGATCAATTAATGTTTCATTTAATTCATCACTTGCTGAACTAAAAGGATGGTCGCTGTATCTACCTTCTGTAGAATCCAGATTGTATCCCTGTGAATATGTCACCTTCCCAAAATCGCCCACTATTTTTTGGATTTCATCTAAAGGTGAATCAAGTTGATATGGCATGACATAAGAGCTACCGCCTCCTTGGAATCTAGGTTGTTTTGCAAAACCACCAATGACTGCAATGGCGTTGCTTTTATCGAGAGGTAAGATGTCGTCTTCATTTTTCAAGAGAACTATTGACTCGCATAAAGCTTTCATAGCAATTTCATGTTGCTTTTCTATATCAACACGCATATTTTCTTTATGAGCTTCGTTTAGATCAAATACAACTGTAAGGAAACGTTTGACTGCAAGATCAAGAACTTCTTCATTTAATTTGCCTTCTTTAACAGCCTTTATAATAGATTTATCGCCTTCAAAATTTCCAGGTGGCATCTCCAATTCCAATCCAGCTTCCAATCCCATACTCCTCTTGTTAACTGCACCCCAATCTGAAATAACAAATCCTTCAAAACCCCAATCAGTGCGTAATACATCTGTAAGTAGATAAGAATTTTCAGAACAGTAAGTTCCATTTAAGCGATTATAAGCGCACATGACAGTGGCGGGCTGAGCTTCCTTGACAACAAATTCAAAACTGTTTAAATATAACTCTCTTAAAGTTCTTTCATCAACAATGGAATCAGCTAGAAATCGAAAGTTTTCTTGATTGTTTGCAGCAAAATGCTTTAAAGAAGCGCCTACACCTTGTTCTTTAAGTCCATGGATATATTTACTGGCAAGTCTTGAGGAAAGGTATGGATCTTCGGAAAAGTACTCAAAGTTTCTTCCGCAAAGAGGGGAACGCTTAAGATTCGCTCCAGGACCAAGAAGAATATCTATATGCTCTGCCTGACACTCTATACCTAATGCATTGCCTATTGTTTTGATTAATTCAGTATCCCATGAGCAGGCAAGTGTGGTTGCAGTTGGGAAGCAGGTAGCAGGTAAACTTTTATTTAGACCTAGATGATCGCCGCCTTGAGCCTGTTTCCTAAGACCATGTGGACCGTCAGACATGCGTATAGCAGGAATTCCTAATCGTTCAATAGTTTTTGAATGCCAATGGTCTTGTCCAGAACATAAGGAAGCCTTTTCCTCCAATGTCATTTCTTTTATTAGTGCCTCAATTTTATTAGTATCCATTTCACCCTCCAATTAATTAGTATAGGCAGCCTATTTGCTAGAAAATATCTAGTATTAATAGATTTCTACCAATAGTTATATTCATACCAAAACCCTGCTCTGAAGGATTATCATTATCAGGTAGTATAAAAAGAACAAGGCATGTCTTGAATTTTGTTAAAATTATAGCATTGTTTTGGGTATAAGTAAATGTGAAATGTGGAAAACGACTGATAGATATAAAGCGAAGAGGAAAATGTTAAGAAAATGTGATAAAATTATAATGATGAAATAGTGGATTTTTAGTGAGATAGTAAAACTTCTCTTTCTTAGTGGCTTTTAGAAATGCTTATGACAAAGAAATTGAATCAAGAAGGGAGGACGTGTAATGAATAATAAACCCAAGTGCGTTTTAATAAGTGGAAGACCTGGTTCAGGGAAGTCAACGTTAGCTAATAAGTTGTCTGAAATCTTGTACCTCCCCAAGATTAGTAGAGATGAGTTTAAAGAAGGATACGTTAATACTTTTGGTATTAAACATGATAAACTCCCTATAGAAACTAATGGCTTGGTGAATGAGGTGTTTTTTTCCACAATTCGAAATATGCTTAGTGGGAATATTTCTTTGATTATTGAGGCTGCATTTGATCATAAGATTTGGGAGCATATCGTGCCTGATATAAAGAAAGTGGCCAATTTATACATTATTATTTGTGATCTTGATGCAGAAAGAAGTGCTAGACGACATTTAGAAAGAGGGTTGGCGAATCCTAAACGAGAATTTTATCATGGGGATCGAAGGGTAGCCATATATCGGGAAACGGGTAAGTTTATGCCAGGGGGAGAGTATAATCCGCCGAATTATGATGTTCCTTCGCTTAAAGTGTTAACGGTTGACGGTTATTGTCCATCTTTGAAAGAGATTGAAACATTTCTTAAGGATCAGTAGAGTCTGATTGTTAAAATATGAAAAAAATAGTTATATTTTTAACTTTAAAAATGATAACCATTATCATTTACAAAACTGCTAGCCTGTGTTATGATTCACATATCACAATGCTTAGGAGGCTTGGAGAGATGAAAAGTGGAAATCTATATAGGGAAAAAACCACAATGGCATCTTCAACTGGGAAAGTTATTCTTTCAGGTGAACATGCCATTATTTATGACCAACCAGCTCTTGTTTTCCCGATTCCTTTACGCGTATATGTTACTGTTGAGGCATGTGATCCAAGTGAAGCAGTGGAGATTCAATCTGATATTTATACAGGAAAGTTAGACCAAGTACCTAAGGCTTTAAAAGGACTTGTAATCTTACTCGAAACTCTTGTGACAAGACTAGGTCAGGAAGTAATGGGCTTTAGGATTAAGGTGAAATCGGATATACCAATGGCTAGAGGTCTTGGGTCAAGTGCAGCTGTGGCCATTGCTCTTACTAGGGCTCTTTTTGGTTTTTTTGATAAGACACTGTCCATAGAGACCTTGATTAGTTTTGTTACGGTATCTGAAAATCATTGGCATGGCCGGGCAAGTGGTATTGACATGAAAACAGAGGTTATGGAACAACCCTTGTTTTTTAAAACTAGGACAGAGGCACAGTTGATTAAGCCGCCATTAGCTTTTTATTTTGTTGTTGCTGATTCTGGTGTTATGGGTCAAACAAAAGAAGCCGTTTCTTATGTTAGAGAAGCCATAAAAGCAAACAAGAATTTACAAGTGGTGATTCAAGAAATAGGAAAGTTAACTATAGGTATGAGAGAGGACTTGCTAAGTGGAGATATGGACAAACTTGGAGAAAAAATGAGTCGCAATCATGCCTGCCTAAAAGACCTAGGTGTCAGTTGTCCGGAACTTGATAGTCTTGTAGAAGGCGCTAGAGTAGCAGGAGCCTTAGGAAGTAAAATGACCGGTGGTGGATTGGGTGGCTGTATTCTCGCACTGGCTGACAGTGAAGAAAGTGCGATAAATATATGCAATAAACTTTTTGAAGAGTACCAGGTAAATGTTTGGTGGTTTTCTTTTGACGGTAAGGAGACTGGGACTATAAAAGCCAAACGTAAGGAAGTCAGTGTAGGTGAATCCAATGGTTACATCAAGAGCTAAAGCACATACAAATATTGCTTTGATTAAATATTGGGGGAAAAGGGATAAGGAACTTTTTTTGCCATATAATTCAAGTATTTCCTTAACCTTAGATCAGTTCTATACTCTAACATCAGTAGGGTTTTCAACTGAGCTTCTTAAGGATCATGTGGAAATTGATGGCTCCTTGGCAAATGAAAAGGACCAGATTCTGGTGAGTAAGTTTTTGGACAAGGTTAGAAAGCTTGCAGGCATTGGGACTTTTGCCAAAGTCAAGTCAGAAAATCATGTACCTATGGCGGTGGGTTTTGCTTCATCTGCATCGGCATATGCAGCCCTTGGTGCTGCAGCAGTAAAGGCATGTGGCCTTGAACTTACGGATAAAGAACTATCTATCCTTGTAAGACAGGGCTCAGGTTCTGCATCAAGGTCCGTATATGGCGGTTTTGTGAAATGGCATATGGGTCATGAGGATGATGGATCTGATTCTTATAGTCAGCAAATGAGAAATAGGGAGTGGTGGGACCTGAGGGTGATATCCCTTCAGGTGTCGAAAGAAAAAAAAAGTATTTCTAGTAGACAAGGTATGGAGACAACTGTAAGGACCTCACCTTTTTATGAGGCCTGGGTTGAGAGTGTTCCAAAAGATATAGAACATATAGAAAAAGCAATCGAGAATAGGGATTTTCCCCTTTTAGGTCAAGTAGCTGAGTACAATGCACTTAAAATGCATGGAAGTATGATGGCTGCAAATCCTCCTTTCATGTATTTTACTTCAGGAACATTAGAAGTGATGGAAGAGGTAAGAGTTATAAGAAGTGAGGGGATTCCAGTATATTTTACTATTGATGCTGGCCCTAATGTAAAAGTTTTATGTCAACCTGAAGACCAGGAAGCCCTTGTAGCCAGATTTAGGAGATTACCTAAAGTACTGGATATTATTGTGTGTAAGCCTGGACCGGGAATTGAGTATGTAAACATCTAATTATATCCAAGAGGAAGGATTGAACAATGAAGAAGAATGAAAATGATGGAAATCATGAATATATAGAAATTTGGGAAGACCTTGTGAAATTAGAAGATTTGATAAAAGCTCTTTTTTTGTGCACATTTTTAGCCTTTGCTTTTGCCTTAACTATTGGCGAAATGGTGGGTCAAAGCTTGTTTCTAGGTTTGATTGGTGCGATAACTGGTTTTATTATCAGCAGTATTTGGATCAGCCCTAAAAGGGATATTGAGTAAAAGAGGAGGGAATTTTAATGATAATCCAGATGATTATTGCAGCGCTTGCTGCAACTATTATATATAGTATTATTGGTGCTGCACCAGGTGCTGATGAAACAGCAACCATTGCACCCGTAATTTTGATTTTGATTTTGGCAGGCGTATCAGCACCTGTGGTATTGAGCTTTTTTATTGCAGCTATTGTTTCCTGTAAGCTGATTGATGCAGTACCCATATCCATTGCAGGTATACCGGCTGGGGTGATGTCAACGCCAATGGTTGAACATGCTATGGTTCTTAAAAAGCATGGTTTGGTAGATAGAAGTATTCGGAAAATAGCCGCAGGCGCTTTAGTGGGGACTATTATTTCTATACCCGTCAGCTTTTTATTGGCAGGACTTATTGCACCTTATGCAGAACCTATTAAAGCATATGGCAATATGATTTTCTTTGTGGGAGCAATCCTCCTAGCCTTAATGAGTAAAGAAAAATTAATTGGGCTTGCATCCATAATACCTATGGCCCTAGTGATTCAAGGGCTTAGACAATTATATTGGGCAACTGGTGTTGTGGATGAAGGAAAAAATGTATTTATCTCTTTTTTCCTAGGTATAACCCTTGGTCCTGCCCTATTAAGTTTCTTTGAACTTTTGAACAGCCAATTAAGGGGTGGGAAGCCAACCTTTGGTAAACGAAAACTGAACTTAAAATTTGAAGGAGAAACGACATCTATTAATCCTTTAAAGATTTTAACAAAAGAGGAGCTAGGTTTTTCTTCCTTAGCCTCCCTAATTGGTTCTGTTCTCTTTATTTTAAGTCCAGTTGGATTGACTATTTTTCTTGGAGAATTGGTGTCAGGAAGAAAAAAAGATCCGGTTCAAAAAGCGTCTATTGCTCTTCCTACCATGGAAGCATTGGCTCAAGCTACATATTTTTCAGGGACCTTGATACCCCTTATAGCCCTTGGAATTCCATTATCCCCAATGGCCATAGGACCAGCTAATCCCTTGTTCAATGCGCCTCCAGTATATACGCTGGAAAATAATATGCACCATATTCTAAGCCTTCCTGATATGTTAATAGCTACGGTTATTGGTGCTTTCATTGCCTGTGCGTTAACTTATGTCATTACGGTTAGATACTCTAGACAGATTTGTCGTTTTGTCTTTAAGAATATACCTCATGAAGCCTTTTTAGGTCTCTTCTTTGCTCTCGTTCTATTTTTGGCATATCGAGATGCCGGCGTTATGAACATGTTTGGGGTCCTTTTGGTAGGTGTTGTTGCAGGAACCTTTAAAAAGCTTGGAGTTGGTTATGGAGTCCTCTTTATGAGCCTTTATTCTGCCTCCTGGCTTGTTGATAAGATGGCAAATATTTTTTAATCATAGTTCTGCCTTTATAGGGAAGGTGATGTCTTGAAAAGTGTGGTAGCAAAAGCACCAGGAAAATTAATGATAGCTGGAGAGTACGCCATTACTGAGCCTGATGAGAAGGCTCTGGTTATGGCCATTGATAGATATATCAAGGTGACCTTATCAGATTGTAGAGTAAAGCATGGGCAAGATATCAAGGGTGAAAAGCACTTTGTTGAAGCTTTAGGTCATAAATTGCCTTGGTCGATTGTGGACGGCCGAGTTGACGGGCTGGAATTAATATCTGAGTTTGACCATCTAGTGAAGACAATAAATAAAACCTTTGAGTATGTTAGAAGTAGAGGAAAGGAACCTGAGGTGTTTAGTCTTGTTGTTGAAAGTCAACTTCATGAACAAAAGACAGGTAAAAAACTGGGCTTTGGTTCTAGTGCAGCTTTAGTTGTAGCCTTAACCAAGGGCATTTTAAGATGGATGGAAGTTGAAATTGACCAAGAAGAATTGTTTAGATTGACATTGAGAACTCATGCTGATCTTCAATCTAAGGGATCTGGAGCTGATATTGCTGCGGCAGTTTTTGGAGGTTTTTTTGCATATAAGAATATGAGTGATGAATTTCTTCACTTAACTCATGTTCCAGAAAGAAATGAGTTTATTTGGTCTTTGACTATGCCAAAAGAAATAGAAATGCTTGTAGGCTGGACTGGATATCCAGCGTCAACAAAGGAATTCTTAAATAAATTTCATGGATACAGACGTGGTTGTCCAGAAGATTATTTTATATGGCTTATGAAAAGTCGTGTGAATATGAATAAGCTTATCGAAGCTTTTTTTGATCATGATGTAAAGGGGATTTTGAAAGGAATTCGTAGAAATCAAGAGCTTCTAACCGATTTGGATTTTAAGGCAAGTCTAGGTATTGTTACATCTAGGCTTAAGGCCTTGGTCGATATTGGGAACCATATTGAAGAGCGGAAAGGTCGACCAATAGATGCTGGGTTACGTAATTCTTTCATATATAGCGGAGCTAAGATTTCTGGATCAGGTGGGGGTGACTGTGGTATCTGTCTTATAAATAAAGGTGCCTTTTCTACTAATAAGGTATTTAAGGCTGAACTCAAAAATCTGGAGATACAATGGAAGATACATGGTATTGTTAAGACAGAAACCTGTATAGATAGTACAAAATATCTTGATATATTTTCTTAGTGGTATATGATAAGGTTATCAATTATTTTAAATAATCATACCATGAACGGAGGTAGGAGGATGAAAGCAAGAATTACTGGTCCACAAATTATTATTGTTGTTTCATTGGTGTTGATTGCCCTAGGCTTGTTTACAGTTTTGCCATATTACATTTTTTCAACAATAGGAGTTTTTGGCGTTCTGGCCGGTTGGCTAATGGACATAAAGGAAGAAAGACAGAAAACTGATGAAGAAAATGGTGAAGTGAATATTAATGTAACAGACCTACATCAAGTTGATTTTGATGAGCGGCTAAGGAAACTAGAGAAATTGAAAAAGGATGAGTTGATTTCTGAAGAAGAGTATCTTAGGAAAAGACAAGAGATTATTGAAGACAAATGGTAGCAGAAAATTAGGCTGGCGAAGCCTCTTTCTTCTCTTGATTTTACTTGTGAATAAAAAGATTTAGTTGCGATGGCTAGTAGTTAACGATTTATGAACAATTATGAATAATGTGTAAATATTGAAAAAGGTGCTTTTTGAAGTATAAAGAATTTGCTATACTGCTGTTAGTAATAACTAACTAAGGGTAAAATAAATTTATGAGGAGATTGAAATGAGGAGAAGCATTCTTTTTAAACTTTTGGTGATTAATACAATCATCATACTGGGCATCGTGACTATTTCAAGCGTGATTAATTCATTAAAAAGTTCTCAAGCGATTACAAAAGAAATTCACAAACAATTGGATATTGAAATTGAGAAGGTTCAAGACACTATTCAAAGCAAACAGGATTTTATTGAGTCAGAATTAAAACTCTTGGCTAGAACTGATGCTATAAAAAACCATGAGGTAGATGCAGTAGCTGCAGTTAGCTTGCTTGTAACAATAGGTGAAGAATCAAACGGAGCTATCGAAGCTGTCTACGTCGCTGATGATAAAGGGATTGTTGTTATTGACAATATGGATAGCAAGAACGTAGGAATTGATATATCTAATAGAGATTATTTTATAGAAAGCTATAAAGGTAATATTTATTGGTCTGATCTTTTAGAATCAAAATCTACAGGAGATGATATTCAGGTAATTAGTGTCCCTATTGAAAAAGATGGTAGAGTTATTGGTGTTCTTGCTGCCGCCATTCGTTTCCAAATTTTTAGAGACATTATTTCGGAAATTCAGGTAGGTGAAGAAGGTTATGCTTACCTCCTTGATAAGAATGGTATCATTATTGCTCATCCAGTGGATACAATGTTAGGAACTGATGTCAGAACTTATAACGTTGAGCCGATTAATAATGAATTGGATACTATGCTTGCAGGTGAATACGGTTATATTAATTATACTTACGATGGTGTTGCAAAGTTAAATAAATATGGGCCTGTCGGTGATTGGTCGATATCAATTAATGCTTTGGATGCTGAGTATCTGGCACCTGTAAAAGAATTAATTATGTTTCAATTATGGATGGGGCTTGCCTTCTTCATTATTGGATCGCTATTAGTTTCGTATTTTTCTTACCAGTTGGTTCAGAGAGTCAAGAGTATCAATAAGGTAATGAGAGATGTCGCCCAAGGTGATTTGACAAGTAGAATTGATAAAGTTGCAGTGAACGGTGATGAGATTGATCAGATGGGTGAGGCGATTAATGCAACTATTGAACAGATACATGGTGTTGTGGATACCATCAAACAAAGCTCAATTAAACTAGCATCTAACTCTCAACAATTGTCTGCTTCTTCAGAAGAAAATCAGGCATCTGCAGAGGAAACAGCTGCAAGAATGGAAACGATATCCTATGAAATCAACTCTCAAAATAAGGAAGTAGGTTCAGCTTTTACTCAATATGATATTATGCAAAATGGAATAAAAGTAACAGCCAAGACTGCTGCTGAAATGGCAGAAAAAACGGGAATTGTTGAAGAAGTTGCTGAGGGCGGTAGCAAAATTGTTGAAAAGGCCAGAAAACAAATGGAAAGCATCAAGGAAACTTCAGTAAAGACGGTTGCTATTATAGACAAATTATTACAGCAGTCTGATGAAATAGGAAGTATCAATGAAATGATTTCCCAAATAGCAGATCAAACTAATTTACTTGCCTTAAATGCAGCTATTGAAGCAGCAAGAGCAGGTGAACAAGGTAAAGGATTTGCGGTTGTTGCGGAAGAAATACGTAAATTAGCAGCTCAATCACAAGAATCAGCGCAGGGTATTCAGTTACTTATTACACAATTGCAAGAGGATATCCAGACAACCAATGGATATATAACGGAAGAAAGTAAAAAGGTAGAATCAGGTCTTACAGCCGTTTGTTCATCAGAAGAAGCTCTTGGAAATATTTATGACCAAATTAGTAAGGTTTCTGGGATGATTAAAAACATTGATAAATTGATTTGGCAAACTGAAAGTGATGCCTCTGGTGTAAACGACTCTCTTCATGCTGTTGTAGACAGTGCTTCAAAGACATCTAGTGAAGCGGAAAGTGTTACTGCAGCAAATGAAGAACAGACAGCCGTATCAGAAGAGATTGCCGCAGCTGCAAATGAATTGACAATTATGGCAGACCAGTTACTTAGTGAAGTTAATCATTTTAAAGTTGACTAAGAAGATATGATGTTTGAGGGATTAAATTGATTATTGAACTTAGGTGAAATGACAAATTATATATGTATAAAACTTATATTTAACTTTGTCTTTGCTTAATGAAGCAGGTAGGCTATCTTTTAGGTGTGAAAACAACATAGAAGATAGCCTATATTTTAGTTTTAAACTAAAGTTTTAACTTCTGTGGATGGGACAAGACGAATCATGTTGACGTTATGAAATTTCATTAACGTCTTTTTTATAAACAAATATGAATAAGTTGGCATTGACAAATGATATATTTACATATAAATTAGATATATCAAAGATAATTTTCAATGTATTAGATATGTTTTAGAGAAGAGGTTGCATATGTCAGGGAAAAAACCGTTATACGAACGAATTGTTGAAGATATAAAAAGTAAAATACTTGAAGGTGAATACCAAACAGATACAAAGATACCTACAGAATTAGAGTTGGCAGATATGTATAAAGTCAGTCGTATCACCTCAAAAAGGGCACTGGAAGAACTTAAGGCCCTTGGTTTGATATACAGGGTTAGAGGGAGTGGGAGCTTTGTGAGTCCGGAGATTATTCACACCTCAGATAACCTAAATACTTCTATGTCAAGGGGGATAGTCAAGGACGGTACAAAACCAATGATTGCTTTGATTATGCCTTTACATGTTACAGAAAGTAGTTTTGCTAAGTCGATTAATGGAGCTATTGAAGTATTAGATCGTTCGGGTTTTTATAGTATTGTCAATAGTGGCCTAAAGAGCTCAGAGGATGAGAGAAAAATCATAACAAGACTATATCAAGAAGGTGTTCAAGGCATTATATATTATCCGGTGTCGGATAGAGATAATTATAAATTACTTAATATGCTGGTTCTTAATGAATATCCTATAGTAACCATTGACAAGTATTTTGAAGGTGTTCCAATTAGTAGTGTAATCGCAGATAATTACAGCGGTTGCTATAAAGTGACGAAACACCTTATTGATTTTGGGCATGAAAAAATCGGTTTTGTTTCAGACTTGTCTATTGAAAGTACAACCTCTGTTAGAGATAGATATTTTGGTTATACTAAGGCACTAAGAGATGCTGGCTTTATGAACATTAATGATTATACGCAAAACGGTTTTACAGATGAATATCATAGGGAATACAAGAGTAGTAAATATAAATCAATCATTAAACATTTTGTAGAAAAAGGAGTGACTGCAATTGTTGGTGTAAATGATCAAGTGGCTACATTTTTGTTAAGAGCAGCAATAGAAATGAATATTAATGTACCAGATCAACTTTCAATTACAGGGTTTGACGATTTAGAAATGACAAAGTATTTGCAAGTCCCTTTGACAACTTTGCATCAGGATTTTCATGAAATTGGCAAGAGGGCTGCAGAATTTCTTGTGGAAATTATGGAAAAAGGATCTTATGAGTATAAGCAGATTAAGCTACCTGTTAGTCTGATTGAACGAAAATCTTCTGCAAAAAGACCTAGCTGAGTGAAAAAGATAGAGAATGGAGAAAAAGATATAACAAATTAAGGAAAGAATGTTGACAAAGCATAGAATTAGGTATAATATATGACATGGAAATGCAGAAAACAATACTTATTACTGAATTAGATATATCTAATATAACAAATGTAAGCTATGTTGTTTTCTGAATAAGCTATCAATAAGCGAGGAGAAAAAGATGAAAAAATTTTTGGGTGTGGTTTTAAGCTTAGTACTAATTCTTTCTGTTGGTTGTAAACAAGATAATGCTGATGACGGGTCTAATGGAAATAATGGGGAAAAGAAGCAGGTAACAATTAATGTTACGTATAAAGAGGTTGATAACTATGATGAATGGTTAGAAGCAGCAAAAGACGAATTTGAGAAGACATATCCTGATGTAAAAGTAAATTTAGCAAAAATGCCTAGTAATGAAGGTGATTATAATACAAAAACATCATTGATGCTTCAATCAGATGATACTATTGATGTGATGGTTGTTGACAGCTTTTTAGCACCATCATTAGTAGCGTCAAATGCTCTTGCCAGTCTCCCGGTTGAACAATGGTCAGACTGGAAGGACCAGTATTCAGACAGTGTAAGAAACGGTATGACATTTGATGGAAAAGTTTACGCAATTCCTTATACAACTGATACAAGAGGTCTATATTATAATACAGTAATCTTCAATCAAGTTGGATTACCAGTACCTTGGGAACCTAAGAGCTGGGATGAAGTGATAGAAGCTGTAAAGATTTTACATGAAGCTGATATCAAGTTCCCAATATGGATGAATGGTTCTAAAGCTCAAGGTGAAGGAACCACAATGCAAACATTTGAAATGCTAATGGGCGGAACTGATGATTGGATATATGAAAATGGAAAATGGGTCGTATCATCTACAGGTATGAATGATGCTCTTGGCTTTATTCAAGAACTAAGAGACCTAGGTATATATGAAAATACTGAATTAGCAACAATGCTAGACGCAAACGGATGGCAAGTGCTTAATGAAAAAATGCCTGAAAGTAAAGAGGTTGGTATCTGTCTTGATGGTAGTTGGAAAAGCGGTGATTGGAGAAATGCTTTACCTGACACCTATCAAGATGTAATTAAGGTAACAAAGCTTCCTAACCGTGATGGTGACGGATTCTCATCAATGAGTGGTGGATGGACTTTAGCTGTTTCAGAATTATCTGATGCAAAGGAAGAAGCATTCAACTTCATTAAAATTGCAACAAATAAAGATAATATTTTGTCCTTTACTCTTGCAGGTGGAGATATGGCAGTTAGAGCTGATGTTGTTGGTAATAAAGACTACATCGATCAAAACGTATATAGGGCTGAGATGAGTAATTATACTGAATTTACCAAGTTTAGACCTGGTGTAGAAGCTTATCCAAGTGTATCTATTGAAATTCAAGCAGCGGTAGAAGCGGTTATTACAGGTCAGATGACAGCTGGCGAAGCAATGGATGCCTATAAGGAAAATGTAATAAATATAGTCGGAGAAGGAAACTACATAGAAAAGTAGTAAAAGTAGCAAGTAAGAATAAGTTAAACTTATAGGGTTAGAGGGTTTATCTCTCTAACCCTTCCTATAGGAAAATTTGGAGGAATATGATGACGAAAAAAGCGCAAATACGAAAAGCAATATTATTCATGTTGCCTTCCTTGGTATTGATTTTTGTGTTTTTTGCACTACCAGTATTTGTAACAGTATTTTATTCTTTTACAGATAAAACATTAGTTGGTGCAAAAGCCCAAAACTGGAATTTGGTAGGATTAAAAAACTACCTGATTATGTTTAAAGATGAACGTTTTTACAAATCATTAATTAATACAATTGTATTTTTATTTATGTCAGCATTAGTAGGCCAACAAGTGCTTGGATTTACATTGGCCTACTTTATGGAAAAGAAAAGTTCAGCTATTAAAAGGTTTGTTGGAACAGCTGTCTTATTAGGATGGGTTACACCTGAAGTTGTTGTTTCTTTTATCTTTTTTGCTTTCTTGAATACAGAAGGATCATTAAATAATGTTCTTGGAAATTTTGGGATTGGTCCTATTGCTTGGCTCTTTGACCATGCAATGCTTTCCATCATATTTGCGAATGTCTGGAGAGGTACAGCTTTTTCCATGATGATCTTTCAATCTTCCCTTGGTAATGTGTCAGATAGTATAAAAGAAGCTGGAAAAATTGACGGGGCTAACGGGTGGCAAGTCTTGATTAAAATCATTTTACCCATGATAAAAGGTTCTATCGTGACAAATACAATACTTATAACTCTTCAAACAATAGGCTTATTTGGATTAATCTATGCCCTAACAGGTGGTGGACCAGGCTATGATACAACAACAGTTCCCATCTATATGTATAATCAAGCTTTTTCAGCATATCAATTAGGTTATGGAACAGCTATGGCAATCATTATGGTCTTTTTTGGAATGATTATGAGTATGTTTTATATGAAAAGTTTTAAGCAGAAAATATAGGAGGCTAACATGAAGATAGGATATAAAAGACAGTTTAAACAGCGTTTTCAAGCATTAGTTCTAATCGTCATTGGAATTTTGTTTATTTGGCCGATGTTGTGGCTATTGTTTGCTTCCTTCGATGCAGGCGCACCTTTAACAATTAGGATTCCAGAGGAGTTCAGCTTGGATAATTATCGTCAAGTGCTAACGAATCCAATGAATTATCGAGCTTTCTTGAATAGTTTTCTTATATCATTTTCACAGGCATCATTAGTTGTCGTTTTTGCAATAATGGCAGCCTATCCCTTGTCAAGATATGATATTAAAGGAAAATCAAAATTTATGTATTCCATATTGTTTTTAAATGGCTTACCTATTACAGCAATAATGGTTCCTGTTTACATGGTCTTCTTTCGCTTGAAAATGACTAATTCATTGGCGTCAACAACCTTATTTCTAGTAGCTACAGCACTTCCATACAGTATTTGGATGATGAAGAATTTTATGGATGATGTGCCAAAAACATTAGAAGAAGCGGCTTGGATAGATGGGGCCGGAACGGTTCAGACAATTATAAATGTAATTTTTCCAATTATATTACCGGGTATTTTTGTTGTTTTTATTTTTACATTTGCAGGAAGTTGGGGGAACTTTTTCGTACCCTTTATTTTACTTAGTTCAGCTGATAAAATCCCAGCTTCGGTCTCTATATACCAATTTTTTGGCGCTCATGGAAAAGTGGTTTATGGACAATTGGCTGCATTTTCTTTGTTATATACCATGCCAATAGCAGGATTATATTTTATGGCTCAAAAATTTATGTCAAAAGGATTTTCACTTGGTGGATCTATTAAATAATAGTTGGAGGAAGTTATGAGAGCACCTTTTTTTTACTTAGAACAAATACAAAAAAGAATAAATGAATTAAAATATTTAAGATATAGAGATATTGTCAATATCGATAGTTTTAAAAAAGCAAATGGTCAAGATGATTTGATTAACCCAAGTATACCTAATTATGATAGTGAGCAATTAAGTAAAAATGAGTACTGGATAGGTAGAGATACATATATATGGCTGAATAGCCAGATTATATTTCCTCAATCATTTAAAGGAAAGAAAGTTGTTGGGTATTTTGACTTTGGTAAAACTGGTATAGGTAATAATTCTCAATTTGAATCTATGGTTTATATCAATAAAAAACCCTATCAAGGTGTGGATACTAATCATAAAGAAGTGTTTTTTGATATAGATGAATTAGGCGAAGCGTGTAGACTTGATTTTCGCTTGTGGTCTGGACTTGAAGGTGGTGGGGAGATTCAGTTACAATACCATCAATTTAGAGAAGCCTTTATTGCTGTATTAGATGAAGCGTGTGATTCCCTGTATTATTTAGCTAAGAATATTGGAGAAACCATTGAAGTTCTAGATGATAGCGATTTATATAAACACCAGTTGCAGAAGATCTTGGTTAATGCTTTTCAATTTCTTGACTTTACCAATCATAGGTCTGATGAATTTTACTTATCAGTCGAAAAAGCAAATAATTATCTTGAAGACCAACTAAAAAAAATGGATGGTAAGAGCCCGCATAAGGTTATCTGTACTGGCCATACCCATATAGATGTAGCTTGGTTATGGCGTTTAAAACACACGAGAGAAAAGATTTCACGTTCATTTTCCACAGTATTAAGGTTAATGGAACAATATGATGAATATCATTTCCTTCAGACACAAGCTCAGTTGTATGAATATATACAAAAAGATTTTCCGGAAATCTATGCACAGATTAAAGGAAAAGTTAATGAGGGTAAATGGGAACCATCAGGTAGTATGTGGGTTGAAGCTGACTGTAACTTAACTAGTGGTGAGTCTATTGTAAGACAGATTCTTTATGGAAAGCGTTTTTTTGAAAAGGAATTTGGATATAGAAATACGTTTTTGTGGCTGCCAGATGTTTTTGGTTATACTTGGGCAATGCCACAAATTCTAAAAAAATCAGGAATAGACACCTTTATCACAACAAAAATCAGTTGGAATGAAGTAAACCGTATGCCTAATGACACTTTTATATGGAGAGGCTTAGACGGGAGTGAAGTTCTGACACATTTTGTAACAACACCTGATGTCGATGGAGATACGAAATTTTATACCTATAATGGTAATATACTTCCAAAAATCGTTAAAGGTGTTTGGGAAAATTATCGAAATAAAGACCTAAATGACACAATGTTAGTGTCTTATGGATATGGTGATGGAGGTGGTGGCGTTAATCGTGACATGTTAGAAAATAGACGTGTTATTGATAGTCTACCATCAATGGCATCAACTAAAACTGGTAGTGTGACAAACTATTTAGAAGGCTTACACAAAACAATAAGTGAGTCTAATGATAGATATCTTCATACCTGGGATAACGAACTCTATTTAGAGTTTCACCGTGGAACATATACCTCTCAAGCCTATAACAAACTCATGAATCGTAAAATGGAGCTAAGCTATAGGAATGCAGAGATATTAAGTGTTTTTGGTATGGTAAAAAATGAAAATGATACTGACGATAGGTTATGGAAGATGCTTAATGAAGGTTGGAAGATCATATTAAGAAATCAATTTCATGATATTATACCAGGGTCAAGTATTCATGAGGTTTATGAAGATTCTAAAATTGAATATGAGGATGTTCAAAATATAGTAAATAATGTTGAGAAAGAAGCCCTTCAACATTTAGTTACAAAAAAGGATTCAACTTTTACTGTTTTTAATACTGCTGGTTGGAAACGTCAAGGTTTAGTGACTTTGAAAGGTTTGGAAAATCTTGATTTAGAAGATAAGGTCATTGTTGATGGATCAAACAAGCAATTATCCTATCAAAAAGAAGATAAGAATATAGTTGTTTTTATGGATAATATGGAACCATTGAGTATGGAAACTGTTTCTATTAAGAATAGAAATGAAATATTAGATTCTTATATAGCTGATGAAAATCTTTTGGAAACTGTAAGTTTTGAGAAGGTAGATAACCTTTTAAGTACCCCTCATTATGAAATTAAGTGGAACAAGTATGGGCAATTGACATCAATCATAGATAAAAAAACTTCTCGTGAAGTGCTAACGGGTATAGGAAATGAATTACAGATTTTTGAAGACAAACCAAGAGAGTATGACGCTTGGGAGTTAGAATCAACGATTGATATGAAAAAAGAAATTATCGATGACTTTAAGGGTGTTAAAGAAGTGTCTAATGGCCCTCTAATGGCATCTTATGAGTTTAGTTGGAAGTACAACAAAACTCATATTATTCAAACATTAATTGTTTATAAGAATTCTAAACGCATTGATTTTAAAACAACTGTACACTGGGAGGAACGTGATAAAGTTCTTAAAGTTGCATTCCCTGTTGATGTACGATCTACTGAGGCAAGATACGATATTCAATTTGGAAATGTCACCAGGCCGACTCACCGAAGTACATCATGGGATATGGCTAAGTTTGAAGTTGTTGGTCATCAATGGGCAGATTTATCAGAAAAGGGCTTTGGAGTAAGTTTATTAAATGATTGTAAATACGGTTATGATATAAAAGATAATGTGATGCGTCTTACCTTACTAAAGTCTCCAAGTTTTCCTGATCCAGTAGCAGATAGAGGAAGACAGGTGTTTACCTATAGTCTGTATGTGCATGAAGAGATTTGGTATGAGTCAAAACTTATACATGAGGCTTGGGACTTAAATGATTCCCTTAAGTGTTTTTCAGGAAAAGTGAAAAAACCTCAATCTTTTGTAAGACTTGATGGAGACAGCGTATGTTTAGATGCAATGAAAAAGGCTGAGGATAGTGAAGCTATAGTTTTAAGATTTCATGAAATGTATGGTGGTAAAGCTGTTCTTAAACTTGACTTTGATATGGATATTCAAGCTTGCTATATATGTGACTTGATGGAAGAAAATGAAACTTTAATAACAAATGAGAGTTCTTTTGAGCTTGAATTTAGACCATATGAATTAAAAACAATTATGATAAAGTAGAAGAAGGTTATTAGTTTATAAATGTTGGATAGCCAATAATGTCTCGACCACATAAGCAATAGCTACAGAGACCATTGAGACTGTAATCAGACTTTTTTTCATCCAGGCAAGAAGTAAGGCTGTTGCTGTTCCGGCAAGAGCTGATAGAAGGTGGCCTGTAGCGTAAAAAATATAGGGTATAGTCATAGCTGTTAGAATTCCAAAGGGAATGTAATGAAGGAATGACTGGATAAAGACGTTGTTTATATGCTCCTTAATGAATATGAGGGGAATAGACCTAATGAAATAGGTAATAACGGCCATGAGAAGGATAGCAGCTATTGGATTCATTCTGTAACCTCCTTTGTAACGGGATAACGTAGTGCCCCATAGGTAGAACTTAATGTTGCAGCAAGAATAATCTTATAACCTGTCGAAATGAACTTAAACCAAGAAATATAATATAGGATAGAGCTTAAGACAATTGTAAGTAGGACAACTGAACGTATACTGGATTGGCTTTTGGAAGGCGGTATAAATAGGGCGATAAACATGCAGTATAATGCAATAGAAGCAGCGTTTTGCATAGAAATAGACATGATATGGTCCATAAAACTACCGATGACTGTACCTAGGGTCCAGCCTATATAAGGAAGAGAAGCTAGACCCATAAAGTATGGAAAAGTCACTTCTTCAACTTCGATAGAAGCGACAGTGAATGTTTCATCTGTGATTAAAAATGCCATTATCGATTTTTTCCATAAAGCCATATGATGGCTAAGTTTTTGACTCAGAGAGGCTGACATAAGAGCATATCTTGAATTGATAACCAACATGGAAAGCAAGAGTTCCACATAGCTACCACCTGCAATCATGATGTTGGTTCCTGCGAATTGCCCGGCACTGGTAACAGAGGTCATGCTGATTAGAATGGCATGGAAAGGGCTTATATCGCCTAGTGATGCCATCATGCCAAAGGTAAATGAAACTACGAAATAACCTAGTGCGATAGGGATACTATGTTTAATTCCTAATGTGAAAGTCGGTTCATTCATAACAAGCTCCTTTAATGTATTAACGCATAAATCTGCATGATTATAACATTTTTACACACATGAGTCTATATGTATAGAAAAAAGATTTGAATATAGGGACACAAACTGCTATACTTTTACTAATATATTAGATGACAATCTTAGTATGTAATGATTAGATTGCTGAATATCTAACAAAAAGGAGGCTCTATGAAAGCGTTTGTAAGCAATAACAGAAAACAGTTTTCTAAAAAAATAAAGAATGAATCACTAGCACTATTTTTTAACGGTACTTCACCAAACAGCACAGCAGATAGTTTATATCCTTTTAGACCTAATAAGAATTTTCTTTATCTGACTGGAATAAAAAAAGAAGAGTTTATTTTGTCTATTGAAAAGGTAGATGACAAGGTAGAGTCAACCTTGTTCATAAAAAGACCAAACTTTGATATTGAAAAATGGGTGGGGATTTATTTGAAGAAAGAAGAAGCCCTAGACATATCAGGAGTAGATGAGGTTCTTTTTGTGGAAGACTTTGATACATGGTTAAATAGCAAGATTGGCCTAGGTCGAGTTAAGAGGGTATATCTTGATATGTTTAGATTGAGTCCAGAAGTGACTCAGACTCAAGCAATGAAATATTCCAACATTATTCAAGAAAAATATTCATTTATTTCTATTAAAAATTCATCCCACCTATTGGCAAAACAGCGGTTAATTAAGTCTGAGATGGAACTTGAAAAAATGCAAAAAGCTATTAATATGACAGAGTCAGGTTTGAAACGGGTACTTTCTAGCTTAAAGCCAGGACAAAAAGAATATGAACCTGTCGCTGAGTTTGATTACCAGATAGCTAAACTAGGTGCAGATAGAGAAGCTTTTGAAACGATTGCTGCATCAGGCGACAATGCTGTTATTCTTCACTATGTGGGAAATGATGATGTCATGCATGATGGTGAGTTAGTTCTTTTTGATTTAGGCGCACAGTTTGATGAATATTCTGCTGATATTAGTCGAACTTATCCAGTAAACGGCAAGTTTACTGATCGTCAAAAGGATGTATATAACGTAGTTCTTTCTACCAATGAAGCCATTATCTCCATGATAAAACCTGGTGTGACTATGACTGAACTTAACGCGAAGGCTAAAGAGCTTTTGACTCAAGGTCTTAAACAACTTGGTTTAATTACAGAGGATAAGGATGTTATAAAGTATTATTATCATTCTATTGGTCATTCTCTTGGTTTAGATACCCATGATGTTGGAGGCAGAGAGTTGACTTTAAAACCTGGTATGGTTATAACAGTTGAACCAGGACTCTATATAGGAGAAGAATCCATTGGAATCCGTATAGAAGATGATGTTTTGGTAACAAAGAATGGATTTGATGTTCTTTCTAAGAATATAATTAAATCGGTAGAAGATATAGAAGCCTTCATGGCGAGATAGAGTTGGAGGAAATATGAATCGATTACAACAATATGCTGAATTGATTATTCGATTTGGTGTTAATATACAAGAAGGACAAAGCTTAGCTATTCGGTCAACTACAGATGCAAAAGATTTTACAAGAGCGCTAACCGAGGCGGCATATGCTAAAGGAGCGTCTGAAGTTAATGTTTTATGGACGGATGAAAAAGTCAAACGCCTTCAGTTTGAAATGGCCGCAGATGAGGTATTTACTCGTTTACCTAAATATGAAAAAGCTTTTTTTGATGAGCTTGTGGAAAAGGGTTCGAGTCTAATTAGTATTGCAGCAGAAGATCCTGATCTTCTTACAGGAATAGATCCAAATAAAATCGGAACCTATTCTAAATCTAGAATGAAAAGCCTTCGTGTTTTTTATGATAAGATGATGAATGATGAATTGGTTTGGTGTGTTGCATCCATGCCTACACCTGCCTGGGCTAAAAAAATGTTTCCTAACTTAGGGCAAGATGAAGCCTTGGAAGCTTTGTGGGAAGCTATCTATAAAACTGTCCGTGTGGATACAGAAGATCCAGTTGCTGCTTGGGAAGCTCATGATAAAAACTTGGAAAGACGTAAAGAAGTACTTAATGATTACCGTTTTGATAAATTAGTTTACAAAAACAGTTTGGGTACGAATCTTGAGGTTAAATTGGCTCAAAACCATTTATGGTGTGGTGGTTCCGCTTTTTCTGCTGAAGGTATTAAATTCTTCGCTAATATGCCTACTGAAGAAGTCTTTACAATGCCTGATAAGATGGGTACAAATGGGATCTTATATTCTGCCCTTCCTTTAAGTTATCAAGGTAATATTATCGATAGGTTCTGGTTTAAGTTTGAAGAAGGAAGGATTGTCGATTATGGAGCTGAAGTTGGGGAAGACGTTCTTCGTGAAATGATAGACTTTGATGAAGGGGCAAGATATCTAGGTGAAGTAGCTCTTGTCGACTATAATTCACCTATATCTGATATGAACACACTTTTCTTTAATACGCTTTTTGATGAGAACGCGTCCTGCCATTTTGCAATTGGTAGAGCTTATCCAACAACGATAGTCGGAGGTAGTGAATTATCTCAAGACCAACTTATTGAAGCAGGAGCCAATGATTCCATGACTCATGTTGATTTTATGGTCGGTACAGAAGACTTGTCAATTATTGGTGTTACTGCAGAAGGTAAAGAAGTGGAAGTGTTTAGAAATGGAAACTTGGTAATCTGATTTTCCTAGTCTATATTAATAAAGGTTAAATCTGACCAAATGAGAATAAACAGACAGCCATGTGGCTGTCTGTTTGTAGTTATTGGTAGATGACAAAGATAACTAGTAATAGCAAATTGAAAGGATGATTGATTATCATTTTCTGTCAAGGTATAATAGGCTATATGGAAATCATAAGAATTGAAAGAGAGGTTGCTGCTGATGAAATTTAAGAACGAATTTATGGTACTGCATTTTATTTTTATTACCTTGTATACAACTACTTTTATTGTTGGGTGGCTTCGAGGAAGTCATGCGTTTTTTTATCAGATTCACCCGGTGGTGGGGATAGCCAGTTTCTTTGTTCCTTTATTGTATTTCCTAATATCCAAAAAGAAAAAATTGATTATACAAATGATTAAGGGTAATTTTAATTACAAAGGAAGGCCTATTATGAAAGTGGCCAAAGGATCGACACAAGTGATAGCTGTTTATTATATCTTTAGTGTCGTAACCGGATTTTTACTTAATAATGGTTTATACGTGAATACCACTATGTATCTAGTTTTAGAACGAATTCACAGTGTGTCAAAGTTAATCGTACCTCTTGCTGTTATGACACATGTTATTAGCCGCTTAATGATAAAAAAATCAAGAACCAACAAGATGAGACCTAAAAAAGCCTAATCTGTATTTGTGATTTATAAGATTGTAAATAATTACCTTTATATATGTAAGTTAAATGGTATAGATTAGACATTCCTGGCTTAAACTAGTATACTAAGAAGAGAGGTGGTTAGGAAAGGTAGTAGCCGGAAGCAACCTACTATAAAGAGGCGTATTATGAAGAATATCAACTTAAAAAATATACCGTGGAGACCTGTGTTGGGCTATCTTGTTTTTGGTGTAGTCTGGATATATTTCTCCGATCAGGTTTTATCTGTTTTGGTACAGGATCCTGAAATGTACCAACGAATTCAAACATACAAGGGTATAATATATGTTTTGCTGACTGGAGGCTTGCTCTATGTACTGATAAAGTATGATAACCGTAAGTTATTGTCTTTGGCCTATAAGGATTCCTTAACAGGTATGGATAATCGAGTTGCTTTTGAGCAAAAAGCTAAGTATCTTATACTCAAGAAAATTCCCTTTACTGTATATCTTATAGATATTAATAATTTTAAACATTTGAATGAAGTCCATGGTCATGATTATGGAGATCGGTTTTTAACCTTGATAGGAAATACCTTGGAGGATTTGGAAGTCGGAAGTGTTTTTAGATGGTGGGGAGACCAGTTCTTGCTTATTTCCATGGAGGAGGAATTGAGTCAAATTATCAAAAAAATTGATATGATACAGAGCATTATGGGGAAAGATTGGCATATGGATAATGTATCATTTCATTGTTCTGTAAATGTGGGTGTCAGCTCTTATCCGAAAGATTGTAAGGACTTTACTGGTCTTAGCCAAAATTTGGATATTACTATTTTTAAGGCTAAAGAAAACGGTAAAGAACAATATGTTATCTATAGTGATTACTTATTGGAAGAGATTACTTATTTGAGTAGACTTGAACATGAGTTAAAGATAGCTATGGCAGAAGAAGGGTTAAACCTTCACTTTCAACCGATTGTCGACTTGAAAACGGAAGAGATTACCTCCTATGAAGTGCTCTTAAGATGGGTTCATGAGGATACTATGTTTTCTAATATTGGTAAGGTTATTCAAGCTGCTGAAAAGACTCAGCAAATTAGTGCGATTGATAGGTGGGTTATTGATCACCTGTTTAAAATTATCCATGAACATCCAGTTCTTCAGGAAACTAATTTTTCATTAAATGTTTCCAGTGTATTTTTTAGATCAAGTAAATTTGTAAATTTTCTTTTATCAAAATTGGAAGAATATAGGATTAATCCAGAGCGGATTACACTTGAAGTTACTGAATATTCAATTATTCAGGATTTTGAAAAGTCTAAAAAAAATATTGATGCCATTAAACTAGCAGGAATTAAAATGTCCATAGATGATTTTGGTACTAAATATTCCAGTTTAGGTTATTTAAGTCGAATTCCTTTTGATGTTCTGAAGATTGATAAGTCTTATATTGATTTTATTCATAATAATCCTACAGATTTAGCTATTGCTAAGCTGTTGATTAATTTAGGTCAGGATCTTGACTTAGTTGTAGTTGCAGAAGGTATTGAATATAAAGACCAAAAAGATCTACTTATTGACTTGAATTGTGAAAAAGGGCAGGGATATTATTTTGCAAAGCCAATGCCCCTAAATGAAATGATTGAAAAGGAGTTAGCCAAGAAATAAGGCTAACTCCTTAATTATTTATATTCTTTATGTGTGAATATCTTGTTTCATCTATGACATGAATTGAGCGAGCCAAGAATTTAGAATATACTCGAATTGTTTAGGCTGTTCTAAGAAAAAAGAATGGCTGGCATTTGTCAGAAGATTGACGGTTGCTTTTGGATAGCGGTGAAGGTTGTCAATCATGTCAAGGTATCCAACTACATTGTCTTGATAACCTAAGAAAATAAGGGCTTTATGCTGATGGATCATATCATCTTCTTCAATAAAAGAACTATGATAACCATCTCTAAATAATGCCCTAGTAAATGTCCTATCACACAGTGCTTTAGCTCTGAAAAAGTCAGATTCAACTCGATTATAAGTACGGTTGTTGATGACCACCATAGAGTTTAATAATTCCTCCCTTTTACTTTCATCCAGTGTATTAAGGAAGTCACCATCAATTTCACGACTGGTGATTGGTGCTAGACGGCGTGTCTTGCTATTGGAATAAACAACAGGACAGATTAATACTTCTCCTAAAATTTGATTACGAAATTTTTTAGCGATTCCTTGTGCTAAATACCCGCCATAGGAAAAGCCCATGATAATAAATGGATGATCGCTGATAGTTTTTGTTATAAATCGGCAAATCAAGTCTAACATGGTATCTGTATCATTAGTTAAGTTGTGTTTCGGTGACTGCCCCATACCAGGCAGGTCTATATATATTCGTTTAAAGCCCTTAAGTATGATGCTGGTATCTTCAATAGCTCTTTGCATGGATATGGCATCTAGACTGAAGCCATGAAGTATAATCAGTGGGAGCCCATCTCCACAGATGTCATAGTTAATAGTTTGTCCGTTTATGTTGGTTATCATGGTTACCTCCCGAGTAGTTTGGGTATGGGATAAAAAGAGGTTTATCTATACCCTTATGTTTTGTTCTTTATATCATAGCATAAAACAGAAAGTTAAGCATCAAAAAAGAGCCTCAAAGGAAGCTCTTTTAGTTGATTATTTAATTAATTTGTATTGACCTACAATTGGAAGTTCTTTAGCTTCTCCATTGATGGCACCGATTAAACCGATAAAGAATAAAACAATGCCTGCAATCCAAAGGATAGGACTTGCAATCCAACCAAGAACCGGAATAATTGCAATAACTGATGAAGCAATATAGACTAATACAATTATTAAACCTTGATTAGCATGAAACTTAGCGTATGGTGAATTCTTAGCTGGCTCAACCAATAATGGAATGAAAAAGATGAAATAAGCAATGATACCCATGGTTTTGTTTTGGTCAATATCCTCTTGAGTGAAAACAACATTTTCTTGATCTGACATAGTATTTCCTCCATATTAAATTATAAATGCCTTTACCGTTTAATCATATCAGATATTAGGCTATATGAAAAGTAGCTTTTGTCATGTGTCTTGTGACAAATGTCATTTTTGAGTTTTGTAGATATAAAGTTTTTGATCAGCCATGTGTATAATAT
Source organism: Vallitaleaceae bacterium (assembly GCA_963677625.2). GTDB lineage: Bacteria > Bacillota > Clostridia > Lachnospirales > Vallitaleaceae > UBA1351. The sequence continues at coordinate 86,123 of CAXXSW010000005.1, read as the reverse complement.
CCCAAGGATTAGTGTCTGAATTGATTTTACCACTACCATGTCCTAGGCTAATCTTAGTATAGAATAAGGTATGGTCAGTTTGAATTGGACTGTTTTCGATTTTGGTGTAAATATGGTCTATGATTTTATTTATTTGATCCTTATCATCGGATATTAATAAAAAGAGAAATTCATCACCACCATAACGAAAGGCATAACCATGATAGTCCTTTGCTACATCATTAAGTACCTGACCAATCATAATTAGGCAATGATCACCAGCGATGTGACCGTGGTTGTCATTAAAAGACTTAAATCGGTCAACATCCATCATAAAGACATGAAGGGCCTTATCTTGGTGGTCACTACTTTCCCATAAGCTTGCCAAAACGTTATCTAGACTTTGTCGATTGTAAAGATTGGTCAATGGATCAATACTGTTGAGATACATTAGCCTTGCATTTTGTTTGGTTAAGGAATTATTTTGTTCCTGAATTAATATGTCCTTTTTGAAGTTCAAGTATTCCTCTGCATAAAATTGACGTGCAATAACAAAGGCAAAGAGAAGAAAAAAGGACGAATTTAGTCTAATACTAAAAAGAAAATCACTGTTTTGTTGGTAATAGGGTAATAGGATGATGAATAGGACTTCAACTGAAACCAGTATAGAAGCCATTTTGCTAGGAGGAAGTAGCGCACCTACTGCCAATAGAATCATAAAGGTTAGGTATACGGCAATGTGAGAACTGTTCACTTGATCCAACAATGAGACGGATGCCCCCCAGCTTAAGCAAAGAATCACATTAACCATAAGAAAATACTCTAACAGGACTATTGATTTGATTCTTCCTGACTTGAACAAAAGAAAAAAGAAGATGCCAGATAAGGAAATTCCTGCGAGTACATAATAATGAATTCGGTATAATTGAATTAAATTTTCAATAAAATATTCAGGTATGATGAAGGTCAGACTAATCATAAGAATTTCTACAAGAAGAATAAAGACAGCAAAGATGGTACCTCTTTTAGCTGTTTTTTCTAAGGTATAGCGTTTAAATTCTTTATTATCAGTAGCTTCTACTACAAATAGACTTCTCAACATGTCCATTATTTTTTTCATTATTAACACCTCATATCTATTATAGCATGGTTTATAATGGGAGTTGAATGGAATAATTGTAAAAAAAATATGAATTATATTAGATAAATGGTTGATAAAAGATGTAATAGAATGTACGTAAGGGAAAAGAATGTCAATAGGTACTCCATGCGAGATTAGTTGTAATAGTCCAATAATCGAATGGAGGATTCAATGAAATACAAAAGTCGGTAAATGAATTAAAAAGGTTGTATTAACAACCTTTTTAATTCTAGAAAGTGGAAGAAGTTTCTCTAAGACTCAATCCCTTATTTTTTTCTAAAGTCTGTTTTACGGACCACTCATATTGGAAGAGGACCACGGGTGCTTCCTTTTCGCTATATACTAACATAGAGTCCATGGTTCCTTTGAAGGATTTTGCATCAAAGTTTTCCTGGTCAATCCATCGAATGTATCTGTGAGGGAGTTGCTGTTTGGAAATTTCTACATTGTATTCATTGTTCAACCGATATTCAAGAACTTCAAATTGAAGGGCACCAACGACGCCGACAATAATTTCTTCTGAACCAGTAAAAGGACGTTTAAAAATCTGGATGGAACCTTCTTCGGATAATTGCTGAATTCCTTTTAAAAACTGCTTGCGTTTCATGGCATTAACTGTTGATATTCTCATAAAGTGTTCAGGAGCAAACTGAGGAATATCTGCATACTCAATACCCTGACCATTTTGGCAAAGGGTGTCACCAATGTTGTAAATACCAGGGTCATGTATACCAATAATATCACCTGAGTAGGCTTCATCAACAATAGACCTGTCCTGGGCCATAAACTGGGTCGGTTGAGCTAATTTGACTTTTTTACCTTTTTGAACATGGTTAACCATCATACCTTTTTCAAATTTACCGGAGCAAATACGGAGGAAGGCAATACGGTCTCTATGGTTTGGATTCATATTGGCTTGAATCTTAAAAATAAAGCCACTGAAATTGTTGTCAACCGGGTTGATTAGTCCCAGGTTGGATTTTCTAGGCATAGGAATAGTTGAAATCTTAAGGAAGTCTTCTAGAAAAGGTTCAACACCAAAATTTGTTAGGGCAGAGCCAAAAAACACGGGAGTCAGATCACCTTTTAAAATCATATCAAGATCGAAGGGATCACCGGCTTCATCAAGAAGTTCAATGTCTTCCATCAGTTGGTCATAGAGTTCAGGACTAAGAAGTTCAGGAACTTTTTCATCATGAACACTAATGATAAGGTCTTGATTTTTAGACTGACCGTGATTGGTATCTCCAAAAAGCTGAATGACCTGGTTTTCACGATTATAGACACCCTTAAAGTCTTTTCCCATACCGATTGGCCAATTCATAGGACATCCTCGGATACCTAATGCATTTTCTAAATCTTCCAGTAACTCATAGGGGTCTTGACCCTGACGGTCTAATTTATTGATAAAAGTAAATATGGGTATATTTCGGAGCTTACAAACCTTAAAAAGTTTCTTGGTTTGGGCCTCTACACCTTTGGCACAGTCGATGACCATGACAGCGTTATCTGCAGCTACGAGAGTACGATATGTATCTTCTGAGAAATCCTGGTGACCGGGAGTATCAAGAATATTGATACAGTAGTCATCATAATTAAATTGAAGTACAGAAGAGGTAACACTGATACCACGTTTTTTTTCTATTTCCATCCAGTCACTGACAGCATGCTTGTTGGAACGACGACTCTTTACAGAACCGGCTTCACGAATAGCACCACCATATAAGAGGAATTTTTCCGTTAAAGTTGTTTTCCCAGCATCGGGATGAGATATAATTGCAAAAGTTCTGCGCTTTTCTATATGGGCGGCATGTTTATATGTTGGATTCATGTGTTTCCTTTCTTTGGCACAATCGTGACTTTTCTACTGATTACAAACTATACCATTATATCATGGTAAAGACATATTGAAAATAGTAACATAGGATTTTGTAAGTCCTATTGCGACATCTTAAGCGAAAAGGTATAATAAGACTAAATAAATTTAGTGAGATTAAATTTTGCTAATGGAATTCAATGGGCTAAGTTGATAAAAGAATCCATTACAAATAAGATGAATTACATATCATATATACATCATGAGTCAACAACTATAGATGACATCATTCGATAGAGAACATGTTTTTAGACATGGCTTTATTGGAATACTCAGGCAGAAGAGAAACAACCTATAACTTAAAGGCGGAAAGTTAGGTGTTGGTATGTTTGAGGTAATTATACTGGCAGGAGGCTATTCAAGCCGAATGGGCAGTAATAAAATGGAACTGGAAATTCAGGGGAAACCGGTTCTTTTGTGGACCATTGATGCCTTTAGACACCGATGTGACAGGATTCTTGTCGTTGGTGGCCACTATTATCATACAATTAAAGATTTGCTTAAAGACGAGGAAAAAGTCTCGGTACTTTACAACGAGGACTACCAGTTGGGTATGTTCTCATCTGTTATGCGTGGAATACGTGAAGTCAATGATGCATGCTTTATATGTCCTGGTGATTATCCTCTTCTTAAGCAATCAAGTATAGACGCTCTGGCTGCATGCCAAGGCGAGTTTCTTGTACCTGTTTTTAATGGAAAAAGAGGTCACCCTGTTTTACTTAATGCATCTGCAGTTAAGCGATTAAAAAAGCAAGCATTAGATTCTAACCTAAAAAAATTTAGAGACACATGTATGGTGACAGAGGTTCCTGTAGAGGATGAAAGCATTCTATGGGACATGGACCGTAAGGAAGATTATTATCAGTTGAAAGGAAGATTGGAAGGAGAGGTATAGTGAAATTATTGGATTACAGGAAACCGGAAACATTAGAAGAAGCCATGGATCTGTATAAGGAAAAAGACGGAGTCATTATCGCTGGTGGAGCCTGGCTAAAACTTGGAAATCTCAAAAAAGAAGTGGGCATTGATATGGACCATCTTGGATTGTCGTACATCAAAGAAAATGATGATGGATTAGTTATTGGTGCTATGACAAGTTTATATGATTTGGAATTTAGCCCCTTAGTAGCTGGATACGGTAGTGGAATTCTTTCAAAAAGCGCATCATTGATTATGGGGGTTCAAGTTCGAAGCATTGCTACCCTAGGAGGGACGGTTTGTGGGAAGTATGGGTTTTCTGACCTTATTCCTTCCCTATTAGCCCTTGACGCAAGATTGAGATTTTATCAGGAGGGAGTCATGACTCTTGAGGATTATTTGTCCACCAAGGGGCGGATAAAGGATATTTTAGTGGAAGTTATTATTCCTAAAAAAATTATGGCTGCAAGTTTTGAAACCTTTAAGAAGACTAGTATTGATTTTGCCGTACTAAATGTTGCGTTAGCTGTAGATGGGGATAATATTAGAATTGTTGTAGGAGCTAGACCTGGAGGAGCCAAGCTTGTGGTGAAGTCTCTGGAAGAAGTCAAGAAAGTATACAAAGACCATCAGTCACTACATGACTTGGCTCAGTCAATAGCAGATGCTTACATTTTTGGCACTAACCACAGAGGATCCAAAGAATACAGACGACAATTAGCCATTGCCTTAATAGCAGATGGTATGAAGGAGGTACTGAAATGATTGTAACCCTTACCGTAAATGAAGTACCTTATGATATCAAGATTGAACCTGACGAGTATCTTGTTGAAACACTAAGAAAACTTCGTTTCTTTAGTGTAAGACGTGGTTGTGAAACAACTTCCTGTGGTGTATGTACAATCTTGGTAGATGGAAACCCTACAGCTTCCTGTTCATACTTTACAGCAAAGGCTGTTGGACACAAAATTACAACTATTGAAGGGATTAAAGAAGAAGCTGAACACTTGGCCGACCTTTTGGTTCAGGAAGGATCAGACCAATGTTCCTATTGTAGCCCGGGTTTTATTTTAACGGCTTTTGCTATGAAAAATAAACTGGAAAATCCTGATGATCATGCCATTCGTAATTATATGGTAGGAAATCTTTGTCGTTGTTCCGGTTATGAGGGACAACAAGTTGTTCTTAGAAAATATATGGAGGTGGAATAATGCAATGTATCGGGAAAGACCATCCATCTGTTGATGGCAAAGGTATGATGACTGGTAAATCCGGTTTTACAGATGATTATGCAGATCCAGGAGCTCTTATTATTAAGGTTCTTAGAAGCCCACACCCATTTGCAAAGATTACAGATATTCATTTAAATGGTGCTGATCAAATACCTGGTGTTGAATGTATTGTCACCCACAAAGATTTTAAGCGTATTGCTGTAACGAGGGCGGGACAGGGCTATCCTGAACCTTCCCCCCATGATAAGTTTGTTCTTGATGATGTTGTTAGACATGTGGGAGATGAGGTTCTGGCGGTTGCTGCAGTAACTAGTCAGCTTTGTGACCAAGCATTGAATATGATTCAGGTTGATTATGAAGTCCTTGAGCCTATACTTGATTTTGAGAAAGCTATTGATAATCCGTCTATCATACATAAGGAAGATGAATGTCACGAGATGTTTCCTATTGGCTTTGAGCCTAAGCGGAATATTGCAGCATCCTATCAGATGAATATAGGCAATGTAGACAAGGATTTTGAAGCTTGTGATGTCGTTGTAGAGCATACGTTTTATACTCAAGCTCAAGCTCATGCAATGATGGAACCTCATAATGCCAACGCCTTTATTGATTATCAAGGTCGTTTGATTATCCACTCATCAACTCAGACTCCGTGGCATATCCGACGGATTATTTCCATGGCGCTTGATTATCCACTTAGTAAAATTCGAGTAATAAAACCTAGGGTTGGAGGTGGCTTTGGAGGTAAACAATGTGTCCATGGAGAAATGCTATTGGCTGCTATTACCTTAAAGACTGGTAAGCCTTGTAAGATTGTTTATAATCGTGAAGAGGTTTTTGAATCAACTTTTTCTAGACACCCTATGCGAATCCGGGTAAAAATTGGCGCCATGAATGACGGAACTATGAAAGCACTTGATGTAAACATTTTGTCAGATACTGGTGCATATGGTGAACATGCCCTGACTGTTTTTATGGTGGCTGGTTCCAAGGTTTTACCTCTTTATAATAAGGTTGATTCCGTTCGTTTTACAGGAGATATTGTCTATACCAATCATACACCAGGTGGAGCCTACCGGGGATATGGAGCTATTCAAGGTAACTTTGCTCTTGAATCTTGTGTGGATATCTTGTGTGAAAAAATGGGTTATGATCCCATAGCTTTCAGACAAAAAAATATGATAGGTCAGGGGCAGACCTCACCGATTTTTGAAATCATGGGAGAAGGTACAGAAGGTACAGCCATGTATATGGAAAGTTGTAAGCTAGATTACTGTGTAGAGCGCGGTATGGAACTGATAGAGTGGAAGGACAAATATCCAAGAATCAATGAGGGGAGGAAGGTGAAAGGTGTTGGAATGGCTATAGCTATGCAGGGATCAGGAATCCCTTATATTGATATGGCTGGGGCAATTCTTAAGTTCAATGATGACGGCTTTTTCAATCTTTTAATCGGAGCTACAGATATCGGCCAAGGCTCAGATACAGTTTTATCCCAAATTGCAGCTGAAGCACTTATGGTGCCACTTGAAAAAATAGTTGTCTATTCTTCAGACACAGACCTGACCCCTTTTGATACAGGCGCTTATGCATCATCGACTACTTATGTTTCCGGAAATGCTGTTAAAAATGCAGGAGACAAGATGAGAAGTCTATTGATTAAGGAGGCAGCCCATACTTTTGGTGTGGATGTTAGTGAAATCTCTTACGAAGGTTTACTTATTAAGACTAAAGACGGCAGTCAAGAAATTACCTTAGCTGAACTAGGTAATCGTTTAACATATAGTGAAGATCAGAAGCAGTTGGTTGCGGATGGATCTTATGTTGGAACCAAGTCACCGCCACCATTTATGGCAGGCTTTGCTGAAGTGGAAGTGGATACTCTTACAGGAAAAGTTCAAGTACTTGATTATGTTGCCGTCGTTGACTGTGGTACACCATTAAATCCTCATCTGGCCCTTGGTCAGGTCCAGGGTGGTTTGGTTCAAGGTATTGGTATGGCTATGTATGAAGAAGTCATTATTAATGACAAAGGACGTCAGATTACCAATAACTTTATGAATTACAGAATTCCAACCCGTAAAGAAGTTACTCATATGCAGGTAGAATTTGCGGAAACATATGAAGAAAGTGGTCCATATGGAGCCAAGTCAGTTGGTGAAATTGGTATTGATACACCACCTGCTGCTATTGCTAATGCCGTAAGCAATGCTATTGGTGTTAGGATTGATACGCTTCCGATTACACCGGAAAAAGTTTTGATGGCTCTTGCCAAATCTAAAAACCTATAAAGACTGGAGTTCTAACATGAATCTTTATGCTAAGACATTAGAATATATGAATAATAAAATCCCCCTAATCATGGTTACCGTCGTATCCAAAACCGGTCAGAGTCCAGTAGATGTAGGAAAGAAAATGATTGTCTGTGGCGATGGAAAGGCCTTTGGAACTGTAGGGGGAGGAGCCCTTGAATATGAAGCGAGAGAGCTTTGTAAAACCCTCCTAAAAAACGGTGAAAGTTTGAAAAAGAAATACTTACTAAATGAAGGTCAGGTCATTGAAGATGCTACTACATTACCTATGGTATGCGGTGGTGTTGTAGAGTTGTTTTTTGAGTACATAGGGGCAAAGGGCTATGTGACCATCTTTGGAGGAGGACACTGTGGACAGGCCCTCCTTAAGATACTGAAAACAATGGATTATCATGTGACTCTTGTGGAAAACCGTCAGGAAGTTTTTGATGTCATTTCTGGTGCAGATAGGAAGGTCCAGATGAACTATGTGGATTTTATTGAGTCAGGGGGGGTTATGGAGGACTCTTATGTTGTCATTATGACCCCTTCTCATAAGTACGATTATAATGTAGTGCACAAAATACTGGAAATGGGCATTAAGCCTAAGTATATGGGCATGTTATGTTCGAAGGAAAAGTTGAAAGATTTTTTGAAGTTAACCTATGAGGCCTTTGGCCAGGACATTGACTTAAGTCATTTCTATTCACCAATCGGCCTTCTTACTGGAGGAGGATCTCCTCAGGAAATTGCCGTTTCCATAGCGGCAGAAATGCTGGCCATTGAATATGGAATAGGTGGTCATAGGCATATGCGGGACGAATAATAGGAATAAGTAGATTGTATTTTAATATATTTTGTGGGGTGAGCAAGTGGTAATAATTATAACAGGCGGTATTCATGATGGAAAGACGACAGAGCTTATTCGCCGCTTTGAGAACTATAGAGGAGATGGCTATGTTTTTATAAAAAACATGTCAGGTAGCTATGTATCAGGATTTGATTACTTGAGATTGTCAGATAAAAGAACCGGCCCTCTTATAAGGAAAGATCCTAGTGAGGAAGTTAGACATTGGTTGGGGCCTTATGCCTTTTATGAAAGGGCCATGGCCCTTATAGAAAGAAACATGGTAGACATGGTGAAGGCAGGTATTAGTCCCTTATATCTTGATGAAATAGGGAAGTTGGAACTTGAAGGAAAGGGGTTTTGCGACCTTCTAAAAACTATACTCAGTGAACTTGGAAAAGATCAAACCTTGTATATTTCAACAAGAAAGGAATTTCTTAATGATGTAATCCAGGTTTTTGGCTTGGAGGATGCTGAAATTGTTAGATTAAAGGAAAGAATAAGAAGTAAATAGTTAAATGGGGATTCAGATAGACTTGAGGTGAGAGTATGTATGATTTAGCAATTATTAATGGAAAAGTATATATCAATGGAGCATTTACCAAAACCAATGTTTACATATTAGGAGAAAAGATAGCAGCTATAGATGAGAAAGTTTTAGTGGCCAAGCATACCTATGATGCCAGTGAACGACTGGTTCTTCCGGGCCTTATTGACCCTCATGTACACTTTGCCCTTGGCTCTAAAATGCAAAGTGTAGATGACTTTGAATCAGGATCTATGTGCTGTGCTAGGGGAGGTGTCACTACTTATATCGATTTTCTTGATCCTATATCTACATCTAAGGAGATTAAGGGCGCTCTTAATAAAAGAATGAAGTTAGCTAAAAATTCTGCAGTGAATTATGGCTTCCATTTAACCCTTAAAGATCCTAAAGACATTAAGTCAATTATAGCTAAGTTACGATACTACAACTTAAAAAGTATTAAAATTTTTACCACATATTCGGACTCAGGTAGAAGAACCTATGATCCCCAAATAAAGGAACTTTTAGAGTATTCAAGTCTTGGAGACTTTATTGTTATGGCCCATATTGAAAAAGATGATTTAATTGACTTAGATCCTGAATATACCGTTAGCGACCTATTAAAATCGAGGCCTAGTGCGGCGGAAACCGAAGAAGCGCTTCATATAGCTGATCTGGTTAAGGAGACTAAAGGGCGTCTTTATATGGTTCATCTTTCAAGCGGTAGAACATTGAAAGCTCTTGTTGAAAAATACGAAAGCCTTATAGGAACTTCTTTCTTTATTGAATCCTGTCCTCATTATTTTAGGTTAACAGCGGATAAACTAAAAGAAGCAGATGGTTATAAATACACTATGGCGCCACCATTGAGGACAGAAGAAGAAAGAGAATATCTTGAGAAATCATTTAAGTACATCTATTCCATAGGAACAGACCATTGTTCCTATACCACAGCTATGAAAAACCATACTTATTTAAAGGATATCCCTATGGGTATTGGTGGGGTTGAACACTCTTTTGATATCATGTATACCCTTTTTGGTGACCATTGTATTGCTCCTATGACTATTAATCCAGCCATACGTTTTGGACTCTACCCAGCAAAAGGCCACATCAATATTGGTGCAGACGCTGATATAATAATTTATGACACCAGCAGGCAGAGGATTATTGAAGGACCTATTGGAAACAGTGATTATACGGTATATGAAGGGATGCTGGTTAATGGCCGTGTCGAGTCTACAATCGTTGGAGGAAACTTTGTTCTTAGAAAAGGTGAATTTTTGGGAGGAAGTGGTCATTATGTCATGGAAACAAAATAAAGAATATGTCATTACCCATGTGACTATATATGACTTTAAGTCCTATATAGAAAATGCATTCATTCATTTTGATAGCCATATTATTAAGGTGGGCAAAATGGAAGATTTTTCGGCCTATGAAGAAGGTTTGATTCATATGTCAGGTGACCAGGTCATTAATGGTGACGGAAAGCTTCTTCTTCCAGGTTTTGTTGCAGGACATACCCATATATATTCAGCTTTTGCTAGAGGTTTGGCATTGCCTTTTTCACCAGAGTCTTTTCAGGATATTTTGGACCAATTATGGTGGAAAATTGATGGTGAGCTTAATTTGGCTAATATTAAATACAGTGGTATTTCTTGTGCCATGGATTTTGCTAAAAGTGGTGTAACAAGTATAATTGATCACCATGCCAGCGGGACTATAGAGAAAAGTCTTAAGACCTTGGCTAAGGCTGTTTGTGACATTGGTGGTATTAGGGGAGGCTTCTGTTTTGAGGCCAGTGATAGATTTCCTATGGACCAGGTCCTAAAGGAAGCAGGAAACTTTGATAGCTACTGTAAAGACTATTTAGATCTTCATTCAGATAGAGATCGATTTTCACTCATTGGTTTGCATGCATCCATGAGTTTAAGCGATGATAGCCTTAGAAGAATGAAGGAATTAGCTGGTAATAAACCTATACATATCCATGTTGCTGAATCCGCAGAAGATGAAGCTGCCTGTCAAAAAAAATACGGATGCTCTATCATAAAGCGGTTGGATAGCTTTGGCCTTTTGAATAAAGATTCTATTCTGGTCCACTGTGTATACATCAGTGATGAGGATGCAAATCTTATAAAAGAAAGAGAGTGCTATATAGCAGTTAATGTTACTTCTAATATGAACAACAGCGTTGGGCTGCCTAATCTCGATCTTTTTCGCTCTAAAGACATACCGGTTCTTATTGGTAATGACGGTATGACTTGCGATATCGCCTCAGAGTATAGGAACATCCTTTTTGCTATGCACCACCGATTAGGAAGTCCGACCGCTTACACACTTAATGACCTTAGTGCATCTATAGAAGTCGGTTACAGGTATGTGTCAAAGGCACTAAATGAGAAAATCGGATCCATTGAAAAAGATTTTGTCAGTGATCTTCAATTAGTGGATTATAAGGCTTATACACCAATGGATGGTGATAATGTTTTAGGTCATTTACTTTTTGGAAGTTTTCATCAACACAGACCTGAAAGTGTTTGGTGCAAAGGACAATTATTGGTAAGCAATTATAGATATGATGAAGAGCGACTCCAAGATTATTTTGAAGAGAAGAGCTTTATCCACGAGAGTACTTTGGACTTATGGGACAGATTATTAGAGAGAAAGGGGTAACTTATGAATTTAAACACACAATTTGATGGATTGATCCTAAAAAACCCATTGATGCCTGCATCAGGACCCTTATCGGGTGACCTTGAAAAACTTAATTATCTTTATCAGCAAGGCATTGGAGCCATTGTCACAAAAACGGTTTCCAGCAAACCGGCAGTTGTACCAAGACCTTGTATTTATGGTGGTAAAGGTTATATTATGAATTCTGAGTTATGGTCAGAGCACCCTTATGAGTATTGGTTATCGGATATATTACCAAACTTACCTATGGACGTGCCCAAAATTATATCTGTTGGCTATACCAAAGAAGATATGGAAGAATTGATACCTAAGTTAAATCCGTTTGCCGATGCTTTTGAAGTATCCACCCACTATGTTGGAAAGGATTTAGCTGTTATTGCTGAAACTGTGAAGACCATTAGAAAATATACTGATAAACCCGTCTATATGAAAATTAGTCCTCATATTCCTGATCCTATAGGGTTTGCACAGGCAGTAAGAAAGGCTGGAGCTACAGGGATTGCGGCTATTAATTCTCTAGGACCAACTATTAATATTGATTCTATGAGTCGAAAAATCCTTTATGGTAACACTGAGGGTTTTGTATGGACCTCAGGTCCTGTTATCAAGAACCTAGCCTTGGCCATTGTATACCTGATTAAAGAAGCTATGCCTGATTTTACCGTCATCGGTGTCGGTGGCATCCAGTCAGCCGACGATGTCATTGAATTTCTTCTGGCTGGTGCCTCTGGTGTACAGATGCTTAGTGGAGCTCTTTTAAAAGGTAAGGATTTATATGGCAGGATTATTGAAGACTTACCAAAAGCCTTAGAAAAATATGGCTTTGAAAGTATTGAAGAAGTTATAAGTACGAGACTTGACCGGTCTATTAGATATGAACCACATACCCCATTGGTTGATCATGAAACCTGTACTAGGTGTGGTTTATGTGAGAGGATCTGCCCATATTTTGCTATAGAAATGGATGGTCAGGTGTGTATTGATCCATCTAAATGTTTTGGATGTGAGTTATGTATTTCCAAGTGTCCGGTCCATGCATTGTCGGAAGGTGTGTGATTGTATGAAAAATATTAGTTTATCCATTGATAAGGTGGACAATATATCGAAGATTTCTGGCCAGGAACCTTATATTAGTGATATTGGTTTTGATGGTCTCTATCATGCAAAAACCTATAGGGCATCAATTGTAAAAGGGAGTATCAAGAAGATTATATATCCTCAGTTACCAGAAGACTATTATATTGTTGATGGTAAGGATATTCCTGGTAATAATGTGGTTAAAATCATTTTTGATGATATGCCGGTCTTTGCAACAAGAAAGGTAAACTATTATGGCGAGCCTATTTGTCTGGTTATTGGTAAAGACAAGGCAGTCATACTAGAAATTATGGAAAAGATTCTTGTTATCTATGATGAGGAAGAGCCGGTTTTTGATTACACAGATTCAGCTATTCATTATGATATTGCAAAAGGTAATCAGAAAGTCACCTATGATAAGGATACAAAGATCATTGAGGGAACCTATGACACTGGTTATCAGGAACATGTATATATTGAACCTCAGGGTATGGTGGGTTACTTTGATGACAATAAGGTCTGTCTTATAGGCTCCATACAGTGTCCCTATTATGTGAAAAATGCAGTCTTATCCATTTTGAATCTTAAATTGGAGGACAAGGATGATGGTAAGAAAGTAAGGGTAAAACAGGCTACAACTGGGGGTGCATTTGGTGGGAAAGAGGAATTCCCTTCTCTTCTAGCCTGTCAACTGGTAGTAGCTGTTCATAAACTCAAGATTCCAATTAGCCTTATTTATGAACGGACCGAAGATATGGAGTTTTCTACCAAACGTCATCCGGCTACCATTGCTTTTAAGGCTTATACGACTAAAAGCGGAGATATTAAGCAGATTCAGGCCCATGTAGGTATTGATGGTGGAGCATATATCGGCTTGTCAGGTGTCGTTCTTCAAAGGGCTATGTTGGCAGCTAGTGGTGCATACGCTATTGACCATATGAAGGTATCAGGCGATGTCTACAGGACTAATACGGTTCCAACAGGAGCCTTCAGGGGATTTGGTGCACCGCAGATGATCTTTGCCATTGAGATGTTTATGCAGCATATGGCTAAAGAGCTTGACTTGGATCCACTAGAATTCAGATTTAAGTATTTGGCTAAGCAAGGGGATACAACCTCAACCGGTGGTTTGTTTAGAGATAAGATCATTATGCCTGATATGATAAAAAAAGCCATGGATATATCTGATTATAAGGAAAAAATTGAAAGTTATAGAGCCTTGATTGCTAGTGGTGATAAGATAAAAGGATTCAAGCAAGATAAGGTCTACAAGGGAATTGGCATGTCATGGTTTCTCCATGGCTGTGGTTTTACAGGAAGTGGAGAGCAAAAACATATTAAGGCCAAAGTTCACTTGAGAAAAGATAAGGAAGATAGGATACATATCTTAATAGCAAGCGTTGACATGGGACAAGGTGTCAAAACAACTATGCGTAAATTAGTTGCTCATACTCTAGACCTTCCTATTGAGCAGGTAATCCTTGATAATCCTGATACAGATTTTGTACCTGACTCAGGGCCTACAGTTGCATCAAGAACGATGATGATTGTGGGGGGACTACTCCTTGAAGCAGCAGAGAAATTAAAAGAAGGATGGATAAAAGGGAAAGATCAACTCATTGAAACCAATTACAAACAGCCGGACTATGTCAAATGGGATGAGGATACCTTAAGTGGTGATGCCTATCCAGCTTATTCATGGGGGGTTCACGTTGTGGAGGTAGAAGTTTCAAAGGTGACTTACCAAGTAAGATTGACAGGAGCCTGGGCTGTTTACGATATAGGTAAAGCCATTGATGAGCGAATTATTATGGGACAGGCTGATGGTGGCATGATTCAGGGAATCGGTTACGGTATGCTAGAAAATATGGTCCATCAGAATGGTCGGATAATGCAAAAAAATGTAACGGATTATATAATTCCTACAGCTAAGGATACAGTTCATATCGAAAATCATTTGATGGACAATCCCTTTGCTCTTGGACCTTATGGGGCCAAAGGAGCGGGAGAGCTTACCCTTATTGGCGGTGCACCTGCAGTAGCTCTTGCTATTGAAAATGCTATTGGCAAGAAGATCCACGCTATACCTGTGACACCAGAGCGAATTATGGAGGTGATGAGACATGAATAAAATTAACTTTATCCTAAATGAAAAAGAAATTGAGTATACCGGAGATTTGACTAGAAGGCTTTTAGATGTCTTAAGAGAAGATTATGATTTGGTTGGTCCCAAAGAAGGTTGCGGTGAAGGTGAATGTGGAGCTTGTGCTATTTTATTGAATGGTGATATTGTTAATTCCTGTCTCTTACCGGTAGCTAATGTGGCTGGTCAGACTATTGTAACCATTGAAGGTTTTAGAGGGTCTAAACGATATGAGGCGATTGAAGATGGTTTTAAAACCTTTGGTTCAGTCCAATGTGGCTTTTGTACGCCGGGAATGATTATTGCTACAGAGTCTCTTCTCAACAAGAATCCCCATCCTACTGAAGAAGAAATTAGAGATGGTTTAAGTGGGAATTTATGTAGGTGTACAGGATATAATATGATTGTTGAAGCTATTCAGGCAGTTAGTCGAAGGGAGGATGACCTATGGTAATCATTCCTAGTTCATATAGTCATGCCCTTGATGAACTTTTTGATAAGGACCTGATGATTATTGCAGGTGGGACAGATGTCATGGTCCGAAATCGAAACTGGTCAGGCCTTTCACCTAAACTTAATAAGGACATTTTGAGTATTGCCTCTCTTAAAGAACTGTCTTATATCAAGGAGGATGATAGAGGCCTCCATATTGGTGCTAATACCAGTCTTGAAACCATACTTAAATCTCAGCTGGTATGCCCCTTGCTTAGGGAAGCCATAGGTCAGATGGCTTCTCCGGCAATTCGCCATGTTGGAACAATTGGAGGAAATATTGGGAATGCGTCCCCAGCTGGTGATACACTTCCAATTCTCTATATCTACGATACCATTGTTGTTTTAGAAAGCGTAGAGGGAATAAGGGAGCTATCTATTAGCGAATTCATCACCGGTCCTGGAAAGCATATTCGTAAACCTGATGAATTGATTAAAGAAATTATCCTAAAGGATCTGGAGGTCACCGGTTATTACTACGAAAAAGTTGGAGGGAGACGGTCAGATGCCATTAGTAAATTATCTTTTGGGGGAACCTATGTACAGGATGATGAGGGGAGAATCATTGATATTCGTCTCGCCTTTGGAGCTGTATACAAGACGGTTATCAGAAACAGAAATCTGGAATTAAGTTTGATGGATGCTCTAAATAAGGAAAAAGCAATTAATGCAAGTTTGCCAGGAAAAAGCAATGTGATTGCTTCCATTAATGAGAAAGTTGTCAAGGAGCTAGTAGAATCATATGAAGTCTTGATTCAGCCAATTGATGACCAACGTTCATCTGCTGCTTATAGGAAAGCGTGTGCAGTAAATCTTCTTAAATCATTTATTCAAACCCTAGGAGGCGATCATGACTGATTTAGGTACAAAGATTAGGGAAAAGCGATTGGAAATCAACATGTCTATAAAGGAAATGTCAGAACGGACAGGACTGACCTCGGGATTTATTTCTCAGGTAGAACGGAACATGACGGAACCATCGATTACATCTTTGCGTAAAATAGCAGAGTCCCTAGATGTTGCTGTTTTCCATTTCTTCATTGATGAAAAGGCTAACTCCAATATTGTTCGTAAAGGTCAGAGACAAAAGCTTAAATTTCCTAAGTCTCATTTAGAATATGAGCTCTTATCTCCTGACTTGAACAGACAGATGGAAATGTTCTATGCTAAGCTGAAACCGGGAGCAGTTACCTGTGATGAACCCCTTTCCCATAAGGGGGAAGAGGTCATCTATATCATGAGAGGTAAAATGGAGATTACCATTGGTGAAGATGTATCAGTTCTTGAACAGGGAGACAGTATATATTATTTTGCCTCCATGCCACACAAGATAACTAACATCGGTGATGAGGACTTAGAATTTTTATCGACTATAACACCACCGAGATTTTAATAAGGAGATTCATATGAAGGACATATTGAAGGAACGTCGCAGGTTGGTTAAAATGGCCCGTGGTGTGAAAAAAGCAGATTTGGTGCTTAAAAACCTAAATATAGTTAACGTATTTACAGGCGAAATAGTTAGGGGAGATATAGCTATAGGTCAGGGAATAATTCTTGGAATTGGACAATATGAAGGAGAAGAAGAAGTTGATTATTCTGGAAAATATGCTGTTCCTGGTCTTATTGATGGTCATGTTCACATTGAGTCATCCATGATGACACCGCCAGGGTTTGGACGAGCCATTTTGCCTAAAGGAACGACAACGGTTATAGCTGATCCTCATGAAATTGCTAATGTCTGTGGACTTGACGGAATAAAGTATATGTTGGAAGCTTCTAAGATAACACCCCTTGATGTTTATTTGATGATGCCATCTTGTGTACCAAGTACGGATTTTGAAAATTCAGGAGCAGTCCTTGATTGGGAAGATTTAGCACAGCTTATGGATGAAGAAAATGTTTTAGGTCTTGGTGAAATGATGAATTATCCAGGTGTTTCTTTTGGTCAAGAAAGCGTTCACAAGAAACTTATGGGATTTAAGGACAAACCCATTGATGGCCACGCCCCAGGTCTTACAGGCAAAGAACTAAATGCCTATATTCTTTCAGGAGTTCAAACAGACCATGAATGTGTGGATTTCAGGGAGCTAAAGGAGAAAGTATCCAAAGGCATGTATATTCATCTCCGTGAAGGATCTGCAACGCGTAATGTAGTAGAGTTGACTAGAGGAGTAAGTCCACTTAATTCTAGATGGTTACTTTTTTGCACTGACGATAAGCATTTAACAGATATACTAGATGAAGGTCACATTGATTTTAATGTGAAATTAGCAATTGAAAATGGCCTTGATCCTATTATGGCGGTTCAGATGGCTACGATTAATATCGCTAGTTGTTATAATTTGAAACATAAGGGGGCAATTGCACCTGGATACGAAGGCGATATTTTAATTCTTAATGATTTAAATAGCTTTGATGTTAAAGATGTATTTAAAAAAGGAGTCCAAGTATCAGCAGATGGTCAGTATCTTTTTGACCAGAAAAAATATGTTGATGCTAAGGTCCTTGATACTATTCATCTCAAGAAAGATAAAGAAATCGATTTTAAGATGGAATTAAAAAGCGAATATGTAAAAGTTATTGGCCTTCAAGATGAAAGTATCATCACTAAAAAGGTTGTTCGTAAGGTTGATGTTGAAGATGGACATTTCAAGTATAACCCTAAGGTAGATATACTGAAAATGGCTGTTGTTGAGCGCCATAAGGAGACCGGAAATATTGGAATGGGTTTGGTTGAAGGCTTCGGTTTTAAAGATGGAGCTATTGGTATTACCATCGCTCATGATTCCCATAATATGATCGTCATTGGAGATAGTGATGAAGATATGAAGGCTTGTGTCCAGGAATTAAAAGCAATGAGTGGTGGTATCTGTATTATATCTGGTGGTAAAGTGATTGAGGCCTTGCAACTTGAAGTTGGTGGTTTGATGACAGATGAACCAATGGAAGAAGTTGTTAAAAGGTTGACTAGTGTTTTTGATACAGCTCGTAAAATGGGTGTACCAGAAGGCATAGATCCTGTCATGACCCTATCATTTTTAGCTTTACCAGTTATACCAGAGATAAAAGTGACTGATATTGGGCTTTTTGATGCGACTGCCTTTAAGTTTGTGGAGGTGGAAGAATAGATGTCAGGTTTTTATACGGGTTTTACCTGTACCCTATGTCATACAAAATATTCCAGACAAGACCAGGAAAGTAAAGGGTTTTTAACCTGTCCATCATGTGGTGAAAAAGGTATTCTCGATATAGATTACGACTATGAAACTATTGGAAAGACTTTTACCAAGGAAGTTTTGGAGCTAGAAGGGGATCGGTCTATATTTAGATATAGCCCTTTGTTACCAATTAATGGAAAACCACAAAAAGAACTTCTTCGAGTTGGTAATTCCCCTCTATATAAGAGTAAGACTTTTACTGACCTAGTAGGCGGTGGAGAATTATACATTAAAGATGATGGGTTCAATCCAACCAGCTCACTTAAAGACAGGGCTTCTATCATTGCAGTAGTTAAAAGCTTGGAAGCTGGTGGCCAGACCATCTGTTGTTCTTCAACAGGCAACGCAGCTTCGTCTTTAGCAGGAAATAGCGCCAAGGCCGGACTGAAAACCCTTATATTTGTTCCGGAAAGGGTCCCAGATGGTAAGTTGGCACAACTTCTTTCTTTTGGTGCTCATGTAGTCAAGGTTAAGGGAGATTATAAAAAAGCCTATGACATGTCAAAAATGGCAGTGGATACCTATGGCTTTTATAACCGGAATGCAGCAGTTAATCCCTTTTTGATTGAAGGTAAAAAAACAGTGGTTTATGAGATCCTAGAGCAATTAAGATTTAAGGTGCCTGATTGGATTGTCATCAGTGTAGGTGATGGGTGTTCAATTGGAGGCGTATACAAGGGTATTCATGATTTTATGAAATTAGGTTGGATAGATAAGATGCCTAAGATTCTAGGTGTTCAGGCAAGTGGATGCCAGCCTTTTGTAGATGCCTATAGGGGTGACGGAATCCTTAAGGAAGTCGAGGAAAATACTTTAGCTGATTCAATTGCAGTAGGCATTCCAAGAAACCCAGTTAAGGGACTTCAGGCTGTTATGAAGTCTAATGGTATGTATATAAGTGTAAGTGACCAAGCAATTCTAGAGGCCAGTCATTTGTTAGGGTCTACAGAAGGTGTCTTCGGTGAACCTGCAGCAGCGGCTGCTGTGGCAGGTTATATTAAAGCGGTGAAAGAAGGGATAATAAGACAAACCGAAACCAGTGTTGTTATCGTAACTGGCAATGGACTAAAAGACGTAAAAGGAGCTTTAAAAGGTATTCATTTACCAGAACCACTTGAGGCCAACTTAGACAATTTGCGCACAATTGTAGAAAGGATGTAATTATGAATAATCGAAAAATCCCTTTTGGGCCAACCTATGAGGAAATGCTTCATCCAAGCAAAATGGACGAGGCAACAAGGAAAAAAGCCACCAAGGCAAAAGCTGACGAGCTTGATAAAAATAATCTTTTTAATATTACCTGGCGTAATGATCAAGGTGATATTAACAAGATCGTACTACCAAAAGAGCTTACTGGAGTCGATGCTAATATTGTCGTCATGTTGGGAACTTACTTTCCATCAGGATCACATAAGGTTGGACCGGCTTATGCAACATTAATTGAAGGATGTGTACACGGAGACATCTTGCCTGGTGAAAAAACGATTTTAGGACCAAGTACAGGTAATTTTGGTATTGGTGTTTCATATATCTGTAATCTTATGGGCTATGACGCTATTGTTATTATGCCGGACAATATGAGTAAGGAGCGCTATGAACGGATTGAGCGCTATGGCGCTAAACTGGACCTAACTCCCGGGACAGAATCAGACGTTATCTTGACCTTGGAGCGGACCTATGAGTTGATGAAAGATCCTAATAACCATTCACTGGCCCAATTTGAACTTTTACCAAATTATCGTTTTCACCGATATGTTACTGGTAATTCAGCGGTTGAAGCCGTTAAAGGAATTGGTAATGAGCGGATAGCCTGCTTCACATCTGCACCTGGATCAGCTGGAACTATAGCGGCTGGCGATCAGATTAAGGCTGTTTTTCCTGAGGCAAAAGTTGCTGCTTTAGAACCTTATGAATGCTCAACCTTGGCTAATGGCGGTAGGGGACAGCATAGAATTGAGGGTATTGGTGACAAGATGTGTACCCTGATTCATAATGTGTTGACAACAGATTTTGTCGTTCTTATTGAAGATGATGACTGTGTCAAAGGTCTTAAAATCATTCATGACGGTGAAGATATACTTGCCGAAGCTGGCGTGGACCCAGAAGTGGCTAAGTCTATGATTCCGCTTTTTGGAGTTTCAGGTATCTGTAACATACTGGGAGCCATTAAGATGGCTAAACATCTGAAACTGGGACCTGAAGAAAATGTAGTAACTATAGCTACCGATGGTTTCAATCGATATGACTCTGTTATCGAAGATCTTAATAGACGGTATCTTGAAACAAGTGATTTTGTCTTAAGACGATGGTTTAAAGATGTGTTTATGGATGCAGATACTGAACGGATATATGACTTTAGAACAAAGGAGAAAAAAGACCAGCTTTTTAAACAAAAAGAAAAAGATTGGATTCCATTCGGTTACGCTAAAGAATATCTAGACAGTATGAAAACCATGGATTTTTGGAACCATGAGTATGACTTGATTCAGGATATTGATAAAAGTATTAAAGCCATGCGTTCTGAAGATTGGGAGGATAAATAAATGATACCATATGATAAAGTGAATGAGTTTGCCTACAAGTATCGAGATGATATGAGTAAATTCCTGCGGGATATGATAAGGATTCCCAGCGAAAGCTGTGATGAGAAAAAAGTAATTTTACGCATTAAAGAAGAAATGGAAAAAGTTGGTTTTGATGAAGTCACAATCGATCCAATGGGTAACATTATCGGGCGTATGGGAAGTGGGTCTAAAGTTATCGCCTATGATGCTCATATTGATACGGTTGGAGTTGGTAATATTGAAAACTGGACGATTGATCCCTATATAGGAATGGAAGATGATTCAATCATTATGGGTCGGGGAGCGTCTGACCAGGAAGGTGGAATGGCTTCCATGGTTTATGGAGCTAAGATTATGAAGGAACTTGACCTTATTGGTGATACGACTATTTATATGACTGGTACCGTTATGGAAGAAGACTGTGATGGACTTTGTTGGCAGTATATTATTGAAAAAGATGGTATCCGGCCTGAGTTTGTTGTCATTACTGAACCGACTTCTTTGAATATATACAGAGGACAACGAGGAAGAATGGAAATCAGGGTAGAGACGACGGGGATTTCCTGCCATGGTTCTGCACCGGAAAGAGGAGATAATGCTATTTATAAGATGGCTCCCATTCTTTTAGAACTTCAAGAGCTTAATCATCAGCTTCATTATGATGATTTCTTGGGCAAGGGGACCCTTACTGTTTCAGAAATATTCCATACCTCTCCTTCTAGATGTGCCGTTGCAGACTCCTGTGCCATATCTATTGATAGACGTCTGACTCATGGTGAAACTTGGCAGGGTGCTATAGAAGAGATAGAAGGACTTCAGTCAGTCAAGATGGCTCAAGCAAAAGTTTCCCTTTACTCTTATGAAAGAGAAGCCTATACTGGTCTAAAGTATCCAACAGAATGTTATTTTCCTACTTGGGTAATACCTGAAGACCATATAGCAACTAAAACTTTACAGGAGGGTTATCGAGGACTTTTTGGCAAAGAACCATTAACGGATAAGTGGACTTTTTCAACTAATGGTGTATCTATTATGGGTCGTTATGATATACCTTGTATCGGTTTTGGACCTGGGCATGAAGAGGAAGCTCACGCACCTAATGAGAAAACTTGGAAAGATGAATTGATGGCTGCTGCTGCCCTTTATGCAGCCATACCCATGAATTACATTACCCAATTAAATAAAAATTAAGAGACTATGACAACAAGAATAAAAAGCATGATAGCTTGGTATGAACCCTGTGTTAATCAAGCTATAGATTTAGGGAGGCAATGATGAAAACTAATTTTAGAGGTAAACACTTTATAACTTTACAGGAATGGTCAAAGGAGGAGATTGAAACTCTCCTTGATGTATCCTTTGACTTGAAACAAAAATTCGCTATGGGAATTCCAACCCCTTATCTTCAGTATCAGACCATGTTCCTTATGTTTTTTGAACAGTCAACAAGAACAAGAAATTCCATGGAGGCCGGTTTTGCCCAGATGGGAGGTCATGCTAATTTCCTCGATACATCTACTATGCAGGTTAGTCATGGAGAAGTGGCTAAAGATACAGCGGTTATTCTTTCTTCCTATGGCCATGCCATTGCCTGTAGAAATTGCTTCTGGGAAGTAGGAAACAAATATCTTCGTGATATGGCAAAATATTCAAGAGTGCCAATTATGAACCTGCAATGTGATCTTTATCACCCTATGCAGGGGATTGCAGACTTAATGACTATTAAAGAAAAAACTGAAACTATGAAAAATCTTAAGGTTTCTATTATTTGGGCTTATGCTACCAGTCATAAGAAGCCTATTAGTGTTCCTCTTACGCAAGCCTTGCTCTTCCCACGCTTTGGTATGGATGTAACCTTGGCATATCCTGAAGGCTATGACCTTCCAGACTGGGCTATTGAACAAGCCAAACAAAATGCCTTGGATAATGGTGGAAGCTTTAGAATTACTCATAACATGGAAGAAGCCTATCAGAATGCTGATGTAGTTATTCCTAAAAATTGGGGTTCTTGGGTTAATAACCAAAGCGATGAAGTTGTAGATGATTTGCTCGAAAGTTATAAAGGCTGGAAGTGTACAGAAGAAATGATGAAACTGGCAAGTCCCCATGTCATGTATATGCACGCCCTACCTGCTGACCGTGGAAATGAAGTTGAGGATTCGGTTATTGATGGACCACACTCTATTGTTTATGATGAAGCTGAAAATAGACTTCATACTTCAAAAGCTGTTATGCAGCTAACAATGGGCGGAAGATAAAGGCCATATTCTAGATAAGAAGGTGATTGGATTGGAAGATAAAAGACAGACGGTTGTTATAGCCATTGGTGGCAATTCTCTTATACTAGATAAACAGCATCTGGAGGTTGAGGATCAGTACAAGGCTGTTTGTGAGACCGCTAGACATATTGTTGAATTGGTAAAAATGAATTATAACGTTGTCGTGACTCATGGAAATGGTCCCCAGGTTGGCTTTATTCTTAGACGGTCTGAAATAGCTGAAGAAGTGGAACATATGCATCCTGTACCTTTGGTAAGTATTGACGCAGATACTCAGGGGGCAATAGGTTATCAGATTCAGCAAGCCCTGCAAAATGAAATGAAATCCCAAGGATTAAACAGACAGGCAGTGACGGTTGTTACTCAAGTTGAAGTAGACCCAAAAGATCCAGCTTTTCTTCGTCCTTCAAAACCTGTAGGGACTTTCTATACACAGGAGCAGATGGAAATAATTAGAAATATACATCCTAATTGGAGCATGGTAGAAGATTCAGGCAGAGGATATCGAAGAGTGGTTCCGTCTCCCCATCCCAAGGATATTATAGAGATTGATGCCATTAGAACTCTTCTGAGTCACAATCATGTAGTGATTGCTGCAGGTGGAGGTGGTATTCCGGTTGTTAGGAATACCAATGGATATTTGGAAGGTATAAATGCTGTTATTGATAAGGATCATGCATCTAGTATGCTAGCAAAATGTTTGGGAGCAAAAAACTTTATTGTTTCTACAGCTGTTGACTATGTCTGTACAAATTTTGGGCTACCTCATGAAGAAATTATCAAGACGATGACAGTGGCTAGGGCTAAAATTCTCATGATGGACAATCAATTCGGACAAGGATCTATGCTACCCAAGATAGAAGCCTGTATTAACTTTGTTGAAAGTACTGGACATGATGCGGTGATTACCAGTCCCAAGCAATTAGGCCAGGCTATTCAAGGCAATGCAGGTACCCGGATCATTAGGTAAGGAGACCCGATGATAAGAATTTTTAAGGGGTGTATCATTCACACACCCACAAAAGATAAATTTGAAATACATGAAAATGAATATTTAATTGTTGAAGGAAGTATTTGTGACAGGATAGTGTCTAGCTTGGATTCATCTCTGCTTCAAGCTCTTGAGAGTGGACAAGCCGAACTCTTGGACTTTACGGACTATTTAATCATTCCTAGCTTTATTGACTTGCATCTCCATGCCCCACAATATATACAAATGGGGGTTGGCCTTCATCTGCCACTTATAGACTGGTTAAATCAATATACCTTTAAGATTGAGGAAAGATTTGCTGATGTCAATTATGCGAAGAAGTGCTATCCTGCTTTTGTTAAAGAACTCTATGATTGGGGTAGTCTTAGGAGTGTCATTTTTGGAACCATCCATAATGAAAGCAATCAGGTCTTAGTCGAAGAGCTGGATAAGAAGGGCCTGTCTGCCTTGGTCGGGAAGGTGAATATGAATCGCTTTACGACCATTGGCTTAACTGAGACTCTCCATCAGTCACTGGATAAGACGAAAGCCTTTATTGACAACCTAGAAAAAAAAGAAGGTACAAAGCTTGTGCCTATTATTACGCCTAGATTTGCCCCTTCCTGTACCTATGATCTATTAAAAGGACTTGGCCAAATGGCGGCAATAACTAATACACCGGTTCAATCACACCTATGTGAAACAAAAAGAGAGATGGATTGGGTTAAGGATCTGTTTAAGGAACAACTAGGTGGTGATAGAACTTCATACAGTGACGTCTATCATATGACTGGTCTACTGGGTCAAACACCTACGGTTATGGCCCATGGTGTGTATTTGGAAGAAAGGGATATTCAGCTTTGCAAGGAAAATCAAGTTTGGATTGCCCATTGTCCTACATCTAACAATAATTTGAGCTCAGGAATTATGCCTCTAACCAAGTATCTGGATATGGGGCTGTCCATTGGCTTAGGATCTGATATTGGGGCTGGACACACGCTGGCTATGAATCAGGTTATGGTTTCGGCTATAGAGAATGGAAAAATGAGACATACTTTATTTGGTGACAGAATGATTATGGAATCTGAAGTGTTTTACATGTGTACAAAAGGAAACGGCTCTTTTTTTGAGGCTGTTGACTCAGAAAAAGTTATAGGAAGCTTTGAAAAAGGATCCATGTTTGACGCGCTTATTATCCAAGAGGAACATCCTGTTAGTGGGTCACTGACTCCTCTTGAGCAATTGCAGCGTTTCTTGTATTGTGGAGAAAAGAAGTCAATTAAGAAAAGGTTCTTGGAAGGTGTTGAGCTGTAAAGGTATTAAGTCATAAAGCATAAAACAAAATGGAAATGTATGAAAAGCAGGCATGATGATCATGTCTGCTTTTTTGGTTTATTAGGAAAGTTCTCCATTCCATTTACATGAGGATTCTTGTGAGTCTAATCCAATAATCTCTTGTTTCTTTGAATATAAATTGAGCAATTAACTGACGAAATTATAATTTAGTGTAGAAAAATTATCTTATTTGTAGAAATATTACTAAAGGTGTATACTAATATTACGATAATCGTAATATTAGTATACACCTAATAAATGAATGCCAATTATGCTAATAAGAAGGTGGCTTATGAAAATATCTACAGACCAGATACTCCAAGAAATGCTTCAAAAATTTGGATGGCTACAAGAAGACTATAATCGATATGAACAGGTTAGACTACAGGAAGTTTTAAATTATAGCTTGGGGCATCGTGAGAAACTTTTAATACGCCTTTTTATATCTAGGGATATAGTGACCATTAAGAATGTGACCGCTTATCTTTCCGTGCCCAACTCGACGGTCACCAGTTTGGTCAATCGACTAGAAGCAAGCGGAATCATAGAACGTCGGCTAAATATTAAAGACCGTAGGGTCTATGAGTTAAGGTTGACTGAAGATGGTTTGCGTATCAAAGATATACTTATTACTATCAGGCTAGAATGGTTTAAACGATTGACTAAATCCTTTAACCTAAAAGACTATGAAAGGACATCAATTGCATTAACAAAAATGATGGAACAGGTACAAACCTATTTTACTGAAAGTTCTAGGAGGTATACGATGGATCGTTTAAAATGGAGTATGACAGATTTGGTCCTTGGATTATTGAGATAAAAGAAGCTAGTGAAATCCCACCACAATTTGACAGGGAGAAAGAGAGAATTTTAGAAGCCGCAAAGGCTTATAAGATACCAGTAAATATAGAACGAAGAAAACTCAAACCCGGTATGCCTATGTATGATTTTGTCATTGCCTTACATGAAGAGTATCTGGATGTCATGGAGAGACATGAAGGAGTTGTTACCTTGGCAAGCATCAATTACAGTGATGTTCAAATTCTTGAAAAGGTTAATGATCTACTTAATGGACATATATTTATATATGCTGGACAAAGAGAATATAGTGTGCCGTATAATCCTGTATCTGATGACCTTATTGATGAAATGATGGACTTTATGCGTGAACGTTTTGTAGATAAGGAGAGGATATTAGACCTAGACAAGATTAAGGGTATTGACACGATTGAGACAGCTCTTTACAGAAACCTTCTTAATGATTTCAAGAAAAAAGAACAGGTTATTCCTCTCCAGTACCAGCCATTTATGGAACTTAAACATCTTAACTCCAATACATGGACCAAGCTTTTGGATTTAATTGAAAAACCGGTGCTTCAAGATTCTCTCTTTTTGACGAATGGCTATGAATTGATGGTCTTTACACGAGTTAAAGAAGTTAAGAAATCTAGTGAAACTGATTATGGTTATAGGCAACTATTTATACCCCTAGGTTTAATCGCCGATGTTTCAATAGTAAATGACGAAGTTATGGATGAGTTGGTCCAACTGGAAATTGTGGTAGGAAGTATAAAAAAAGAAATTCTTGTAAGTAAAGAATTGAATGTTGATTATATTAAAGAGCTGGTCGTTTGATGTGAAGGCAAAAAAGATCGATGAGAATAATGATTATTGATCATTTAAGAGGTAGTTAGTATAATTACAGCATATGATATGTCAAACATTATTAAGAAAGTTATTGGTTCTGCTGTAGTAAGGTGTGTGTTTTCTTGCTTTATATGACATAAATGATAGGAGGTAATACTTTCGTCACATTTATTGTTAGAGTCTAATAAATATAGGTGTCTCAATTACTTTTTTGATGTTAAATATTCATGATAAAAACTCGCATTAGGTATGATTAAGATCAATGAATAGAACTCTTATTAGTCATTTGAGAGATTATGGTTTTTTACCTTTTGTACACCTCTGACAATGAAAGCATTGATTTTAAGTTGTATAAAGAAAAACCATCCATATAGGCAAAAAAAAGTTGAAAAATAAACAATGAATATTGTAAACCAGACTTAATCATTGGGCACATGTTTTTGAAATCCTGTGCTATAATAAATCTTGTAAAACCCCCCCAATACAATATATATAAATTTTTGCTACACCCCATAAGAACAAATACCTTCTCCTAAAGAACAGCTACCCCAGCTGTTCTTTTATTTTTCTATAGGAAAGTTCTCTAGTTGAATTTTATTTATCCCCATGATGTATAAATAGCATTTTCTGAAAAAATAAAGATGTAATAAAGTTTTAAGACAATAATTCTTTCAATTGAAGGTGATGTTAAGTATAATAGTATAAGAAAGAAATAAAGCTTGAGGCTATGTGGTCGAAAGCTATTTAAGGAGATAAGGCGAGGATATGAAGGATATGAAGAAATCTATTCTAGTATTAGTTATTCTATTGGTTCTAACAGGTTGTAATACGGCTATATATGAACCAAACCCAATTAGAGAGAAGGAAGAAGAAGCCTTCGCAAAAGAAAATGAAATTACTGAGATAACAACAGATCTTGTTTTCATTGATGAAAGTTCCATCAATTTGTTTGCGGTGGACAAAGATGGTAATGATTACGAGATTTCTAAAGCTGGACATAAAGATACTAAACCAGGTATGATTGCTAGGGATGCTATCCTTCAATATAAACAGGATGAGCTGGTAGACATTACTTTTGATGAAACTGAGGTTATCAGCGACTATGTTTTACTAATTGAAACAAGCTCTGATGACTATCTTACTATGTCAGGTCAGGCTCTATTGAGACAGTATAAACATAACAGTCATCGGGAGATGAGTATTAATGACTATGAAATGATTGATATATCTGCTGTTAGTGCAATAGAAGGTCGTGATAATAGAATTTTAAATGTGTCTATGAGTTACAAGGTGAAACCAAGTCAGGATGCATATTATTGGGGTACGACCAATGAAGACGGATGGACTGGTGTTATGAACTTTGATTATACAATTTATGGTGCAACAAATAAGTGGCTCATTGTTGGTGATAGACTACTTGAAAGCCCCCTTGGAGAGGATAAATCCTGGGCTTATATAGCTGAGGATAATCAGAAGATTTTATATGAGACGGATACTTATACTTATTATGAAGAAAAGGTCTATAAGGATAATAGTACAGAAGAAGTCCCTAGTTTTAAGACACCCATTAGACGGTTAAAGAGAAGTACAGGCGAAGTGAAGCGTATGTACTCAGGTGACAATAACATTACTTACAATCCTGTCTATCAGAGAGATAAATATCTTTTTGTAGAAACAAAAGTCCTTAAAGGAAGTGATATTCAGGCATCTTATTTTGGTGTCTTAGATGTTAATCGTTCTTGGATGGAAGAAGAAATTGATCAACCGGCCTTTTACGGAACGATGATTGATAACTTGATTTATGTTTTTACATTGGAGAATTTGTACACCTTAAATGTTGACGATATGAAAGTAACAGATGTAGCCAAGCTTCCCATTAAACTATCTGTTAATGATGATCTTGTGGTTAATTATGTAGACCAGGGAATTATGGAAATTCTTTTTATTAAGTCAGGAAGCGACATGATTTATCATATGGATATGGAAACATATGGATTTGAAATACAATAGACGATAATAATTGTAATACCTTTATTGAGGTTATAAGGAGAAGTTATGTTCACAAATGAAGAGATTAAGAAACTGACAGCAATCTTAGGTTTAATTACTTTAGCTATTATCATATATCATGTTGTTGATAATTTTTCCGTAACCTTGGACTTTCTGAATATGTTTATGAAAGTGCTCTCGCCGATTCTAGTGGGATTTGCCATTGCTTATGTAGTTAATATTCCAATGAAGAGTGTAGAAAGAGTCCTATTCAAAAAAGTTAATATTTCTCCAAAACTTAAAAGAGTTTCGGCTTTCTTAATAACTATTATAGTTGGGATTGTATTTTTCGTCATCATATTTTCTTTTGCCCTACCTCAGCTAATTAATAGCGTTGAACAATTAGTGGACCAGTTACCACAGCTTTTTGATAATGTTAGTATATTTGCGACAAAGCAGTTTGAACGTTTTGATATACCAGAGAATATTGTTGATCAGGCTAAGGAGATATGGGAGAATTTCCTGTCTACTTTTCTTGGATTTGTTTCTAATATAGCTGCTATAACTCTTGGAGTTGTAACAAAGTTTGTATCAGGATTCTTTAGTGCTATATTGAGTACAGTAATGGCTATCTATATTCTGTTAAGCAAAGAAAGTATTGGAATGACTTTTAAGAAGTTTTTATATGCTTTTACACCAGAAAAGTTTAACAACCCATTTATGAAGTATCTAAAGGTTATGGATGACTCCTTTGAGCATTTTATTAGGGGACAGCTTATAGAAGCTTTGGTTCTTGGAACTATCTGTTATATAGGTATGTTAATTTTCCGTTTTGACTATCCCCTCCTAATAAGTGTTATTGTGGGACTAACCAATATCATTCCCCTTTTCGGACCATATATCGGAGCGGTACCTTCAGTACTCCTGCTCTTAATGGTCAATCCTGTTAGTGCTTTATGGTTTATACTCTATGTTAGTATATTACAGCAAATTGAAAGCAACTTAATATACCCAAGGGTGGTTGGAAATTCTGTTGGTCTTTCTGGATTTTGGATTATAGTGGCCGTAGTTATAGGAAACAGTTTATTTGGGATTCTTGGAATATTAGTTGGCATACCTTTGCTGTCAACTTTCTATACGATTATTGGTGAAATAGCCGAAAAACGGCTGAAGAATAAGCGGATAAGACTAGATTAAGATGGTTCAAAAGAATGTGGTCTCCAGAGTAAATGTTTATAAGTAGAAGATAATTTCTCATAAAAGATCTTGCAGGAAGAATTCCTTCAAGGTCTTTTTTTGCTTTTATCAGAGAATACAGGCATATTTTCTGGTAATATGGCAACTTTGAAACAAATGAACATGATATATCCACAGAAGCAAGTGAAATTATCTATTTTGCACAATTCTAAATGGGAAGGATAATCATTAAATTCTAATAAATGCAAAAACTTGTGACATAGTTATGTATAAGTATTGAAAATAATGGATGCAATAACGAAAGAATTCTTGCAATTAATAAATATGTTTGTAATTATCTGGCAATTGTGCTAAAGTAAATCACAACTTAAAGAGCAAGTCAGTAAAACAATACCGGGCAAGCGGCGAAGGAGTCTTAGAAGATAACATTGTGAGTGTTATGTTCTAAGGCTTTTTTTGTTCTATAGGAAAGTCCTTTTTGTTGTATTACAGGAAATTGCTCTAAAGGAGTCAATTTCTGTCAACAACTGGAATATCTTTCACTTATTTCAAAATATGAAAGAGTAGCCGAGATTCATCTATAAGCTGACAAGTGATAAACGGTAACATGGAATGCTAAGTAATGATTGCTCAGTAGGAAACAATTTGAAAAAGGTTTATGAGAAAAGAAAGGATGGTTACAAATGAGACAGATAGCTATTTATGGAAAAGGTGGAATTGGTAAATCAACAACAACTCAGAACTTAACTGCAGCTCTTGCAGAAATGGGTAAGGAGATCATGATTGTAGGCTGCGACCCAAAAGCAGATTCAACAAGATTGATCCTTAATGGTTTGGCTCAACAGACAGTACTTGATACTCTTCGGGAAGAAGGAGAAGATATTGACCTTGAGGATATTATGCGTGAAGGTTATGGTGGTATCCGTTGTGTTGAATCTGGTGGTCCTGAGCCAGGTGTTGGCTGTGCAGGTCGTGGTATTATCACCTCAATTAATATGTTGGAACAGCTAGGAGCCTATACGGATGATCTTGATTATGTTTTCTATGATGTTCTTGGTGACGTTGTATGTGGTGGTTTCGCTATGCCCATACGTGAAGGTAAAGCAGAAGAAATTTACATCGTTGCATCTGGTGAGATGATGGCTATGTATGCAGCTAATAACATTGCTAAAGGTATACTTAAATTTGCTGAAACTGGTGGAACTAGACTTGGTGGTATTATCTGTAACTCAAGAAAAGTTGATAATGAGTTTGAAATGCTAACGGCATTTGCAGAGGAGCTTGGCACACAATTGATTCACTTTGTACCACGGGACAATATTGTACAGCATGCAGAGATTAATAAGAAAACAGTTATTGACCATGATCCTAGTGTAAATCAAGCCAATGAGTATAGGACCTTGGCTAAGAATATTGATGAAAATGAAATGCTGGTTATTCCAAAGCCAATGACTCAAGACCGTTTGGAAGAAATCCTAATGGAACATGGATTACTTGGTGTTTAAAGGTGTTTTGAAATCAAATAAACGTTGTAGTTAGAGAAGGAGTGGATACATATGAAGATGATACGTTCAATAATTAGGCCTGAAAAGGCATCCTTTATACTTTCTGAACTTAGTGATGCAGGGTATCCGGCGGTGACGAAAGTAGATGTTGTAGGACGTGGTAAGCAGCGTGGAGTAAAAGTAGGTAATGTCCATTATGATGAGATACCAAAGGAATTATTACTGATGGTAGTAGAAGATGATGCTGTTGAAGAAGTTATCACAATTGTAAGTAAGTCTGCAAAAACAGGTGAAGATGGATCTTTTGGTGACGGTAAGATTTTTGTTTCAGATATTGAAGAGGCCTATACAATTTCTACTGGACTAACTGGATTATAGGAGGTGTCTCATGAAAGAAGTCATGGCAATCATTCGAATGAATAAGATCGGTGAGACAAAGGAGGCTTTATCAAAGGCTGGATTTTCCTCTATTACCTGCCGTAAGGTTTTTGGTCGAGGCAAGAAAAAAGTTGATTTTGAACTAATCGAAGATCTGATAGATGGTCAACCGGTGGCAGAACCAAGTGTTCTCGAATCTATATCTGAAAACCACAGACTCATTGCAAAACGATTCTTAACTTTGATAGTGGAAGACGAACAGGTTAATAAAGTGGTAAAAGCCATTATTGACACCAATCAGACAGGTAACATGGGTGACGGCAGAATATTTGTATCAGATATAGGTGATGTCGTTCGAGTTAGAACCGGTGAAGCCGGTGTAAGCGCAATATAGGAAGAGGTGAGATTATGTCAGATAGTAAAGTTTTAGTAGATAAGATTCTTAACGCCTATCCTGCTAAGGTCATGAAAAACCGTAAAAGTCATATGTTGATTAAAGACGGTGGTGAGACTCAGGAAATCATGGCTAACTCCCGTACGGTACCAGGTATTATAACTAACCGTGGTTGTGCTTATGCTGGATGTAAAGGGGTTGTTATTGGTCCAATCGTCGATATGGTGCATATCGTTCATGGACCTGTAGGTTGCTCATATTATGCATGGGGAACTAGACGTAATAAAGGTAAGGCTAGAGAAGGTGGTCAGAATTTCCTGGAATATGCATTTACGACAGATATGCAGGAAAGTGACATTGTTTTCGGTGGTGAAAAGAAATTAAAGCAGGCAATTGATGAGGCAGTAGCCTTGTTTAATCCAAAGGCTATATCTATTTCAGCAACCTGCCCAGTTGGACTTATTGGTGATGATATCCACGCTATAGCAAAGGAAAAATCAAAGGAGCACGCTGTTAAAATATTAGCTTTTTCATGCGAAGGCTACAAGGGTGTCAGCCAGTCAGCAGGCCATCATATAGCCAATAATAAGTTGATGACAGATGTTATCGGAACCAATGATGCACCAGCTAAAGAGTTTTCTATTAATTTACTTGGTGAATATAACATCGGTGGTGATGAGTGGGAAATTTCCAGAGTTCTAAATAAGATTGGATATAATGTGATTACAACCATGACCGGTAATTCAAGCATTGATGAAATCGCCAATGCCCATAAGGCAGACCTTAATGTCATTCAATGTCATAGGTCCATTAACTATGTAGCAGAGATGATAGAAGAGAAGTATGGTCTTAATTGGATAAAGGGTAATTTCATTGGTGTCGAGGCATTTTCTAAGACCTTACGTGATATGGCTAAATATTTTGGTGATAATGATTTGAGACTAAGAACAGAGCAAGTGATTACAGAAGAAGTAGAGTCTATTAAAGATGAAGTAGCCGATTACAAGTCCATGCTAGATGGAAAAACTGCTGTACTTTTTGTAGGTGGCTCGAGAGCCCATCATTATCAAGGGCTTCTTCGTGAAATTGGTATTGAAACAATTGTAGCCGGATATGAATTTGGTCACAGAGATGATTATGAAGGCCGTGATGTCATTCCGGATATTAAAATTGATGCGGATAGCCGTAATATTGAAGAGATTAAAGTGGAAAAAGATGAGAAGCAATATAAGCTCCGGATACCTGCAGCTAAAGTTGAAGACTTGAAAAAAGAAATTCCATTATCTAGATACGACGGTATGATCAAAGAAATGAAAGATGGAACACTTATTATCGATGACTTAAACCATTTCGAGACTGAGGCTATTATTAATATCTTGAAACCTGAATTTTTTGGCTCAGGTATTAAAGATAAATATATTATTCAAAAAATGGGTGTCTATTCCAAGCAAATGCACTCTTATGACTATTCAGGTCCTTATGCAGGCTATAAGGGAGCTGTTAATTTTGCCAGAGATGTTGCAGCCGGTATTTTGACACCAGCATGGTCTTATATTACTCCGCCTTGGAACAAGCAACCTCTCTTAAATGGTAAAGTGGAAGGAGTTGAAAAGGTATGTTAGATCAAACGAAAGGAACATATGAAGCTAGATCAGGGCTGAAGATTAATCCTGCCAAGACATGTCAACCAGTTGGTGCTATGTATGCAGCTCTTGGTATAAATAAATGTTTACCCCACAGTCATGGTTCACAGGGGTGCTGTTCTTACCATAGAATGCACTTGACAAGACATTACAGAGATCCCATTGTAGCATCAACATCTTCTTTTACAGAGGGTGCTTGTGTATTTGGTGGGAAGAGTAACTTAAAGAAGGGGCTTGAAAATATATTCCACATCTACAATCCTGAGGTTGTTGCGATAAACACTACTTGTTTATCAGAAACCATTGGTGATGACATTAGTGAAATTGTCAAGTCATCTAAAATTCCCGAAGGCAAGACAGTGCTTTATGCTAATACTCCTTCTTATCAGGGGTCCCATATTACAGGCTTTTCTAATATGTGTAAGGCTATGGTTACTCACTTGGCAGAGCGTAAGGAAGACAAGAAGAGAAAAGGTGTCAATATCTTACCAGGCTTTATTGAACCAAGTGATATGTCAGAGATTAAACGTATGGCCGGTCTTTTAAAAGTAGCTTTTACCATGTATCCTGATACATCTGATGTTGTTGCAACGCCTAATACCGGTCAATACGAAATGTATCCGGAAGGTGGTACTAGTGTTAAAGAGATTAGGAAGTCAGGGAATGCTATGGCTACTCTTGCTCTTGGTAAATTCTCATCTGAAGCAGCAGCGTTTGAATTGGAAAAAAAATGTGATGTACCAGCTATTGTTATGAAGGAACCGGTCGGTATTAAGGCAACGGATGCCTTTGTTATGAAGCTTCTTGAAATTAACGGTGGTATCATTCCTAAGGAACTTGAAACGGAAAGAGGCCAATTGGTTGACATCATGGTTGATGTTCATCATCACTATCATGGAAAAAAAGTGGCTATGTTTGGTGATCCTGATATGATGATTGCCATGACCGAGTTTG
The DNA here is from genome assembly GCA_963677625.2 of Vallitaleaceae bacterium. Classification (GTDB taxonomy): domain Bacteria; phylum Bacillota; class Clostridia; order Lachnospirales; family Vallitaleaceae; genus UBA1351. Next base: position 50,825 of record CAXXSW010000005.1, on the reverse strand, counting down.
TTATTGATTTAGGAATGGTTCCGACTCTTGTATTGACTGGAACGCCTGGTAAAGCTTTTAGTAAAGAGATTCAAGGCATGTTTGACCAAGCTGGACTTACAGAAAGTAAGGTTTATGAGGCGGAAGATTTGTTTGCCTTCCATCAAATGATTAAGGAAGAGCCAGTAGACCTAATTATTGGTAATACATATGGAAAATATATTGCAAGAGCTGAAGACTTGCCTTTAGTACGTGTAGGATGGCCTATACTGGATAGAATGGGACACCAATATTTCCCGATTGTTGGTTATAAGGGTGCTATAAGGATGATTGAAAAAATATCCACAGCCCTTCTTGATCATTATGACAGACATTGCCCTGAAGAGGACTTTGAACTAGTCATGTAAGATTCGCTAAAAATGGTATATCCAACCATTTTAGAATTTCCTATTTTCCGGGCTCGATGGTCCGGGTCCGGAAACTTTTAGGATAACAGTAAACCCTTTATTCGATGTATAGCATGGGTTTTGGCATAAGGAGGGATTTTGATGAAAGATAAAGTAATCGTCGATCAAAGGCAAAAACAGATTATGGTGAAAGACTCGAAGGCAACATCCTCTATCACTTGTGAAACTCATTCCACATCAGGAGTTGTCAGTCAAAGAGCTTGTGTTTACTGTGGTGCCAGGGTTGTTCTTAATCCTATCACTGATGCAGCACATATCGTTCATGGACCAATTGGTTGTGCATCATATACATGGGATATCAGGGGATCACTATCTAGTGGCAGTGACCTCTATCGTATGAGTTTTTCCACTGATCTGGATAATCAGGATATTATATTTGGTGGAGAGAAGAAATTGGTTGCAGCTATTGACGAAGTCATCGAAAACGAATCACCTAATGTTGTATTCGTATATTCAACCTGTGTGGTAGGTGTCATAGGTGATGATGTTAAGGCAGTATGTAAACACGCAGAGATGAAACATGGAATCAGGGTCATCCCCGTTAATTCATCAGGATTTTCAGGAAGTAAGAAAGATGGCTACAAAGCCGCTTGTCATGCAATTCTTGACTTAATGGGTCAGGAAGAAGATAAAGAGAAAATTCCTTATTCCATTAATTTCTTAGGAGATTTTAATTTGGCAGGGGAAGCTTGGATTATAAAAAGCTATTTGGAAGCTATTGGCTTCAATCTACTGACATGTGTAACTGGTGACTCAACAACTGAGTCATTGAAATTGGCAAAGCATGGGACATTAAATATTGTTCAATGTGCAGGCTCCATGACCTTTTTAGCAAAAAAAATGAAAATGAAATATGGGATTCCATATGAGAAGGTCCGATTTTTCGGTCTTGAGGATACGGTAGCATCTCTTCGTAAAATCGTTGATCTCATTGGGAATGAAGAACATAAATTACGTTTTGAAGCATTAATCGAAGCCAAGGAAGCCCAATTCCTTGAACCAATTAGAGCCTACCGAGAGAAATTAAGAGGCAAGAAAGTAGCCCTATATGTTGGTGGAGGCTTCAAGGCCATATCCTTAATTGACCAATTTAGGGATATGGGAATTGAAACTGTTTTAGTTGGAACCCAAACTGGTTCAAAAAGTGAGTATGAAGAGTTTAGGGAGATGACTGAGGAAGGTACGGTCATTTTAGATGATGCAAATCCTACAGAGTTGGAATATTTTATGAAAGAAACAGGAGCTGATATTTTGGTTGGGGGCGTTAAGGAAAGACCTCTTGCCTATAAACTTGGTGTAGCTTTTGTAGATCATAATCATGAAAGAAAACACCCACTTGCAGGTTATGAAGGTGCCTTGAACTTTGCCAAAGAAGTAGACTTGACTGTTAACTCGCCGGTTTGGGAACTTCTTAGATAGGAGGCTGACATGGATAGAGAAAGAAATTATGTGAATATGCAAGTTAATCCTTGTAAAATGTGTATGCCTATGGGAGCTAGCCAGGCCCTTAAAGGTTTTGCCAATACCATGAATATCATCCATGGATCACAAGGTTGTTCAACATATATCAGAAGACATATGGCAGCCCATTACAATGAACCCGTTGATATAGCTTCATCATCTCTTTCAGAGGAAGGAACCGTTTATGGTGGTTCTAAAAATTTGAAATTGGGTATTAAAAATATGGTTCATATGTATCAACCGGAAATAGTTGGTGTCCTAACTACCTGTCTGGCAGAAACTATAGGGGATGATATTAATCGTATTGTTAAAGAAGTTAGGGATACTGGTGAATTTGATGATGTGGATATTATCCCTATACCGACTCCGGGGTATGGGGGCTCTCAATCAGAAGGTTATTTCGCAGCAATAAAAGGAATTTTAAAATACTACGGGGATAGGTACCAAGCAGGCAAGCAAGGAGGACATATTAATGTTATTGTTTCTAATGCAACCTGTGAGGATATCAGGGAGTTAAAGCGAATCAGTCAGATCTTAAAGGTTTCATTTCTTATTTTGCCTGATATATCAGATGTTTTTGATGCACCATATGAAGCCGAATACAATAAACTGAATGGAGATGGTTTTTCAAGAGACCTGATACCTAGAGCCTTTGAAGCGTTGGCTACAATTGAGCTCGGTCATTTAGTAGCAGATAGGTATTCTCCGGCAAAATATTTATTTGATAATTTTGGCATTCCTATGTACCGTTTACCACTTCCTATAGGTATTCATCATATGGATGCCTTTGTAGAAACTATTGCAGGAGTCTTAGATATGGAGATACCGATGGCCTTGACTAAGGAAAGAGGACGCCTTTTAGATGGTATGATTGACTCTCATAAGCACTCTGCTTTAGGCAAAGTAGCCATCTTTGGAGACATGGATTTAGTATATGGTATATCCCTTCTTTTGGCAGAAAATGGTATGGATCTTAAAGTTTGTGCAACTGGGAGTAAGACAAAAGGCTTCAAAGAAGGTATAGAGAGGCTTATGAAAAACTATAAGTGCCATCCGGTTGTTATGCAGGATTCGGATTTTGAGACTATTAGACATGTTATCTTGGAGACTGAAGTCAATATTATGGTTGGTAGTTCTGATGGTAAGTTTATTTGGGAAAAAGACGGGATAGACTTGGTTCGGGTTGGCTTTCCTGTTCATGACCATATTGGTGCTCAAAGAAAATTAAGGTTTGGATATAAAGGTTCCATTAGACTCTTAGATGAAGTCGTAAATAAGTTACTAGATCAAAAACATAGAGGTTATAAAGAACGTATGATTGACAATTATCATAAAGAGGTAACAAAAAGAATGGAGGAACCTATATGGCAGTGAGAGTGACCAATCAATCAGAGAAGATACAGAACAAGAATAAAACCCATCCTTGTTTTAATGCCAAGGCTCATGAATTTGCTAGGATGCATCTTCCGGTAGCCCCTAAGTGCAATATTCAATGTAACTATTGTCATCGTAAGTTTGATTGTAGCAATGAGTCGAGGCCGGGAGTAACCTCTGACGTCTTGAAACCCCAAGAAGCTTTAAGTAAATATAAGGAAACCAAGAAAAAATTCGAGACCTTATCTGTTGTGGGTATTGCAGGTCCTGGAGATGCACTGGCCAATTGGGAAGAAACGAGGGAAACTTTGAAACTTATTCATGCTTTTGATCCAGATGTAACCTTCTGCTTGTCTACTAATGGCTTAAAACTAAGTAAGTATGCAGACGAGCTTATAGAACTTGGTGTATCCCATATTACGGTGACCATCAATACGGTTTATGAGGAAGTGGCAGCAAAAATCTATAGACATATACGTTTTGAAGGTGAAAAATATTTTGGATTGGAAGGCGGTTCTAAGCTTTTAAAAGCCCAGTGGGATGGTGTGAAGTATTTAGCCGACAAAGACGTTTTTGTTAAGGTAAATATTGTCTATTTAAAAGGTGTCAATGATGATCATATAGATGAAGTTGTTAAAAAAGCAAGTGCATGTGGCGCCAGCGTTACCAACATCATGCCTCACATACCTGTTGAGGGAACTCCGTTTGAAGTCTTGGAACAAGCACCTATTCGTGAGGTTATGAATAAGCGGTTGGAATTGAATCCAATCTTACCCCAAATGATGCATTGTAATCAATGTCGTGCAGATGCTGTCGGTAAATTAGGTGGATGCAGAAATGCAGTGTAGTGACTGAAGAATCTAAGCTACACCCATATGATATATTGATACTAGCCAAAGTGTAAATGTATATTATGGTAACAAGATGAAGGAGGTTAGAATGGAAAAATTGAGGCACCATATATTTGTATGTTCTAGTTCAAGACTTACTGGTGAAATTAAAGGCTATTGTGCAGGCAATGGGAATCTTGAGGTTTTAGAGAACTTTGTTGAGGAAGTAAATGACCGTATGTTGGATTCGGAAATTATGGTAACAAATACCGGATGTGTAGGCCTGTGTTCCATGGGACCAATTGTTATGATTTATCCTGACCAGATATGGTATGGAAAAGTGACACCAGATGATGTGGAAGAGATTATGGATGCACTGGAAGAAGGTGAAGTTGTTGAAAGGTTACTTATATAAAAGCTCTTTACTGGTCTTTATTCTACTATTTATGATTGGTTGTAGTTCCCTAACTAATGAGGGACAAAATAAGGAAATTTTTGTTTATGCAGCAGCCAGCTTGACAGAGAGTTTTCAGGAAATTGAAAAAGTATATGAAGAGGAAAATCCTGGAATCGACATTGTCCTAAATTTTGCTGGTAGTCAAATGCTATATAATCAAATCAAGGCAGGTGGCAAAGCAGACCTATATTTCAGTGCTAACCTACGTTACCCAGACCAATTAGTGGATGATGGTGTAGAAGGATGTATGGAAGTGGATCATTATGGGACCAATAAGTTAATTCTTCTTGCTAGTCATCAGATGGTAGTAGATTTTGATTCTTGGATAGAATCATTGGACATAGAAAATCCGGGAATTGTTATAGCCCATGAGTCTGTCCCTGTTGGTTCTTATACAGAAAAGATGTTAAACAACTATTTAGACAAAAAAGGCCAGGAAGATTGTTATAAGTCATTTTATGACCATGTAGTTTCTTATGAAAATGATGTGAAAAGCATTGTGACAAAAGTTCTCCTTGGTGAAGCTGACTACGGTCTTGTCTACGTTTCTGATTATATGGCTATTAAAGATAAGTCTAGTGTTTATGCTCTGACTATACCAGAAGCCTATAATATTGAGGCTGAGTATGGTTCCATACTGATCCATGATAATCATGAGGGGGCAGACCTCTATGACTATATAGTTAGGGGAATGGGACAAGACATACTGAAAAGCTTTGGATTCTAATTTAATAGGATTAGGGTGTTAATAAGACAGAATTGTATAGGAAGGAAGGTGACAATCATGGTTTTAAAAAGAAGCTTTGACTATGGAATATCTATTTTTTTGACTATGACACTTTTAGTCATGATTTACTTGATCACCGGTCTTTTCAGACCCTTTTATTCCAATAGTGATTTATTAGAAGTATTTAGTTCAGATACATTAACTTCGATTATAGTTTCTTTGTTGAGTATTCTTATATCCATATCTTTAGTAGTAGTAGCTGGAACCTTGTTGGCATTTAAGATACATAAGAAAAACGGTCAGGTCTATGAAATTTTTCATGCTTTAATCATGTTGCCCCTCCTTCTCCCTCCGACAGTAGCTGGATTAATACTCTTACAAGGTTTTGGTAGTAATTCCTGGGTCAGTCGTCTGTTTTTCCATGGAAGTCTGGAGGTGGCTTTTCATTTTACAGGTATTGTGGTTACTCAAGTCTTCATTACCTTACCCTATTTTTATCAAATGATGTTAAATGGTTTTGACCAGATTGAAGATGCCTATGAAGAAGAAGCCCAGGTTGCAGGAGCTGATTCTTTTACGATTTTAAGGTTTATTATGATTCCAATGACGAAAAAACATATGTTGGCTGGGATTTTTCTTTGTGGCTTAAGAGGTCTATCAGAATTTGGTGCAACTATTATGTTTGCAGGTAATATGGTAGGGAAAACACAAACTATGACCACAAGAATTTATCAATTGTATCAGATGGATGTAGAGGCGGCTTTCTCACTGGCAGCTCTACAGCTCATTCTATTTATATTACCCTTTGCTTTTTTTTTAAAGAAGCAAAAAGAAAGTGTGTAAGGAAAAGCCTATGAAAAAATTAGTTGTTATTGATACAACACTTAGAGATGGTGAACAGTCTCCTGGTGTTGCTTTTTCACATAGAGAAAAGCTTAATATTGCTAAACATCTGGATCAGTTAGGTGTGGATATTATTGAGGCAGGTATTCCTGTCATGAATATCATGGAGCAAAGAACTATTCATGATATTCTAAACCTGAATCTAAGGCCTGAAATATTGACTTGGAATCGGCTTCATATGCGAGATATTAAGGCTTCCTTGGAAACAGGTGCTAAGAACCTCCACATTTCCGTTCCGGTATCAGATGTCCATATCCAGAAGAAGCTAAGGACAACTAAGTCTGCGCTTCTTTATAACTTAGAAAGTGTTCTTTCGTATTGTGCAGAAAATCAAGTGAATGTTTCTATAGGAGGGGAAGATGCATCAAGAGCTGATGAAAATTTTCTTGCAGAAGTTTTTAGTAAAGGTATTATGTATGGAGTCAAAAGAATACGCTATGCAGATACTGTCAGTGTTTTGACTCCATTTACCACTATAGACCGCATGGAAAATCTTATTCGTCTCATATCAAGTAAACTCATGATAGGGGAAGAAGAACTTTTGAGGGATTTACTCATTGATTTTCATGGTCATAATGATTTTGGTCTAGGGACAGCTAATGCCTTAGCTGCTTTTAGGGCAGGAGCATTGGGTATTTCTTGCTCTATCAATGGACTTGGAGAAAGAGCTGGTAATACAGCTCTTGAAGAAATTGTTATGGCTCTAAGCCTTTTGGAAGAAGCTAGGGTGGATATAAAGGCCAAGGAAATCATGCGTGTGTCAAAGTTGGTAGAGGCGTACTCCGGTCGTCTACTTATGGAATCGAAACCCATTGTAGGCAAGATGGTATTTTCACATGAATCCGGTATTCATGTTGATGGTTTACTGAAGGATAAGAGGACTTACTCATATCTGGATCCTAAATTATTAGGCAGAAGACATTCTTATGTGAAGGGTAAACATAGTGGGCGAAGCGCTGAAAGGTTATAACTTCGAAAAATATACAATGTATATTTTATTGAAACCTTTTGAACCACTCGTTGGTCAACAAATTTTTCTGTTTATTTATTTCTTTCTTTTATGCTGTTACGAAGTTTAATCTCATACGGAATATTCTGAGGAGGATGTTCATCGTTTTTTTCAATATAATGAACGATTAGTTCTCCGGCATCCCTACCCATCTCATAGGCGTTAATGTAAACTGTAGAAAGGGGTGGTAGGAAGGATTCGCCGTCGTTTGGACCATGCACTGTTCCAATCACTGAAATATCATCAGGAATCTTCAGCCCTAATTCTTTAATAATTGTGTATACGGTTGTAGCACTTGCCTTGCTTGGTGCATATATAGCATCAGGTCTGTTAGGCTTGGACAAGATTTCACGGAGTTGCTTACCCAGATGATTGGGCATGGTTGAATCATAGAGGAATAATTGACAAGCATCAAAATTCAGTTGATTATCATAGATAAATGCCTTGATAATTTCTTGAAGCAAGGGTACGTTGGTGCTTCCAGTAGAAAAAGAATATTGTTCGAGAACAGCGATCCTTTGATGGCCGCTCTTGAGCAACATATCTAAGGCAGCCCTTTTATATTCCTTGTAACCTGCATAAATATTTTGATGCTTAGGGTCATCCGTCAGTTGGAATCCTGCATACACAAGAGGAAACCCTGACTTTAGCAAAAATTCTAGGTATGGTACACTTGAATTACCCACATATGGGAATATAATACCATCGTATTTATGAGGTATTCGAAATTGCTCAGTAGATTCGATTGAAACAGGATGACTTTCAATAAGAATATCATAATTATACTTAGTAGCTGTATTAATAGTACCTTTAAGAAAACGTAGGGTATATGTGTCTTCAACAATGTCATAATAATCATTTGCAGTTAAAGATAAACCGATTATTCTGGTTTTATTCGAAGCTAGATTAATAGCTGTATTACTGGGCACAAATCCTAGCTTGGAGCAAGCGTCTATAACTCGAATACGAGTTTTTTCGGAATAACCACCTTTATTATTTATTACCCTTGAAACTGTAGCGATAGACAGTCCTGTTGCTTCGGCTACGTTATATATAGTTACTTTGCTTGTTGAGTTCATCATATCACGCTTTCGTAAATTTACGTTATTTATTCATTAATTTAACTTGATTTATATTTTATACCTATTAAATTACCTTTGTCAACAAGTTTGGTGATTCAAGGAAGGATAAGTTAATCATAAGTTTTAAGTAAGCGCTTACTTAAAGAACTTGAAGGTAAACCCTGATGAGAAGATGGTTCTTTAAATTGCTTTGTGCAAAAAGCTTTAAAAAAAGAAAAAAATAATTAAATTATTGACAATAATAACAAAACGGTGATACAATCGTTAAGTAAGCGCTTAAGCAAAAAAATCAGGAGGTTTTACAATGAAAAAATGGAAACAAAAAATGATGGTAGTATCTTTAATTCTTGTCTTTACTATGATTTTATCTGCATGCGGAGGGAATAGTAAAGATGAAAGCACTGATAGTACTAAGACGAATGAAAGTACATCTACAGATGAAAACACGTCTAATGAAGATGATTCCAGTAGCCAGACGGTTTCAACAGAAGAACCTGTGAAATTAACTGTTTGGATAGCTGGTGCAGGTGATCCTGCTTACGATGAAGCTTATCGAGCTATTTTTGACAATTATACTGAGATGCATCCAAATGTCACATATGAACTTAGTTATATTGCTTGGTCAGACTATTTCACTAAACTAAACACGGGTCTAATTAGTGGATCAGGACCTGACGTTTTTATGACTGGGTATGGACAATTTGGAACCTTGGAAGCTATGGATGCTCTTCTTCCTCTAGATGATTATTTTCCTGAAGACTGGGATGGATATGATGACTTCTATGAAAACATGTTAGTAGCAGGACAAAAGGATGGTCAGCAGTTAGCTTTATTCACACCATCAACTAGAGTATTTTTGTACCGTAAGGATATAGCAGAACAAGCGGGACTTACGGAAGAAGACATGTATGTTAAATCTATTGATGATGTTTTAAATTTAGCTGAGGAAATGACTGTTTATGATGATAATGACATGGTTTTAATATCAGGACTTGAAATTGACCCTGATCAAGAACAGACTCTTTTTGGTTATGGCTCTATGGAAGACGAAAACCTAAAACTTTGGAATGATGATTTGACAGCTGCTTTTAATACACCAGGTGTTTATACTGCTATGAGTAAGCTGATTGATGCTTCCTCTACTGATGCTGTCATGTTACAAGATCCTGCAAGTTTTGGAAGCCCAGCCCTTATGCTTGGAACTGCTTCAATGCAAATGTTACCTGAGAATTATTATGCAGTTCTTGATGCGGCTTTTCCTGGACAGATAGGAATTGTTAAGAGTGATATGAATACCCTGCTTATCGGAAACTATATGGCGGCAAATAAGGATTCTGCTAATAAAGAAATCGCAGCTGATTTTTTGATTCATATGTTCTCTAAGGAGTCATTAAAGATTTCACAGGATATTGCTAGTTACTATTCTGGTAGAAAGTCCTTAGATGAAAGCTATATTAATTTAAATCCTGAATTCGCCAAAGTTGTATATGCGTATGAAAGATCTTACTTGTATGCAACAGTTCCAAATGCCAAGTATACAGCTGCAGTTCGTGAATTAAGAACTTCTTTGGATGCTGCATTTCAGGGAGCTGATTTACAGGAAGGCTTAAATTATGCTGAAGATGAATGGAATAAGGTAGTAAACGAATAGGCAACTAATGAAAAAAGCAAGAGGAGCATATGCTCCTCCTGCTGATTCAGGAGGATTAATAGTGAAGAGGAAAAAAAATCTGGAAAATCAAAATATTGGATATTTACTGGTTGCGCCCAGTTTTCTTATATATTTTGTGTTTATATTAATACCAGTAGTATGGTCTGTAGTAATGTCTTTTACCGACTATAATCTAGTTGAAGCAAATTTTGTAGGACTTAAAAACTATATTAAATTATTTCAGGATGATGTGTTTGTTAAAAGTTTCTTTAATACATTAAGATACAGTGTAATGACAATCTTACCGACTATGGCATTAGGTCTAGCCTTAGCCATGCTTTTAAATAAGAAAATAAAAGGTAAAGGAATGTTTAGGACTTGGTTCTACCTTCCAAATATTTTTTCAATGGTAGCAATTTCAATGGCCTGGATATATCTATATGATACTAGAGCCGGTATTTTGAATATGATTCTTCGTAAATTTAGTATTGGACCAGTTCAATGGGTTAGTAGCCCGGGCATGGCCATGATATCAATTGCTATTATGAGTATCTGGATTGGTGTTGGTTATAATATGGTTCTCAATCTAGCTGGACTACAGAATATCCCTGAGTATCTTTATGAAGCAGCCAGCATTGATGGTGCTAGAGGTTGGCAAAAATTTATTTATATTACCATACCAATGTTAGCTCCGACTACTTTTTTTATTTTTGTTATGGCATGTATACGTTCTTTTCAAGTTTTTGGACAAGTGTTGATTGTGACAAACGGTGGTCCGGTTAATTCTACAACAACCTTAGCCCACCAAATCTATTTAAATGGTTTCGAATATTATAAAATGGGTTACGCATCATCACAGGCAGTTGTCCTTTTAGTATTAATTTTGTCAATTACTCTTGTAAATATGCGATATGGTAAAGGTGGTGAAACAGATGCAAACTAATACAATAAAGCAGGATTCTAGTGGTCAAGTGAAATTTGAAAAGAGTAAACTAGGCAAAAAGCGTAAAGAACAGATAAAACTAAGCCTAACATATTTGGTATTGATTGTTTGGGCAGCTATTGTATTGGTTCCGATTGTATTTGTAATTCTAACTGCTTTTAAAACTGATCAAGAGATTACCTTAATGAATTTTCGATGGTTACCGAAAAGTTTTACAAACTTTGAAGCTTTTACTAGAGCTATGCAGATGGGGAATTGGTCAAGGTATTTTAGAAACAGCTTATTTATTACAGTCATTGTAGTTGGTGGTAGTCTTATTTTCAACTCTTTAGGAGGATTTGCTTTTGCAAGACTCAAGTTTAAAGGAAGAGATTTTCTCTTTGTTCTTATTCTATCAGGGTTGATGATTTCTCCCCAATCAGTTGTAATTCCACAGTATATGATTATGAAGATGTTTCCTTTGGCTGGTGGAAATGATTTTATGGGACATGGTGGTACAGGACTCTTAGATACATATTGGTCTTTGATTATTCCATTCTTAGCAGGATCTTTTGGTGTCTTCCTATGTAAACAGTTCTATTCAACATTTCCTAAATCATTAGATGATGCAGCGAAAATAGATGGCTGTGGTCCAATAAAAACGTATGCATATATATATTTACCTTTATCAAAGACAATTTTAGCGACATTAACTATATTTAAAACGGTGGCGACTTGGAATGATTTCTTTTATCCTTTAATATTTACGACATCTGAAGATATGAAAACAGTTCAACTTGGCTTGCAAATGTTTCGAGGCAGTGCAGCAACCCATTACAACTGGTTAATGGCAGCTACTTTGATTTCAGTAGTTCCAACAATCATCGTGTATATATTTGCACAAAAATATTTCGTACAAGGAGTTGTATCTTCGGGTATGAAAAACTAGAAAAGGAGGACAAGTATGAAAGCGATAATGGTTATGTTTGATTCTTTGAACAAGCATATGTTACCTAATTACGGATGTGAGTGGATTCATGCTCCAAACTTTAAAAGGCTTGGTGAAAAGTCAGTTACTTTTGATACCTGTTATGCAGGTAGTTTACCTTGTATGCCAGCGCGAAGAGAACTTCAAACCGGTCGTTATAATTTTTTGCATAGGTCTTGGGGACCAATGGAACCTTTTGATGATTCTATGCCTGAGATCTTAAAAAATAATGGTATTTACACCCATATTACATCAGATCATCAACACTATTGGGAAGATGGAGGATGTACATATCATACGAGATACTCTTCATGGGAGATTAGTCGTGGGCAGGAAGGTGACCCTTGGAAGGGATTTGCGGGTAAGATAGATTTACCGGAAACCCCTTTCAAAATGACTTCCTATATGCAAAAGCATTATGGATACAATATTTTTCAGCAGGATTTGATAAATCGAAAAAACATAAAGAAAGAAGAAGATTATCCACAAGCAGTTACATTTAAAAATGGTTTAGAGTTTATGATGAATAATAAGCATGAGGATAATTGGTTTCTTCAGATTGAGACTTTTGACCCTCACGAACCTTTTTTTGCTCCTGAGGAATATCGTGATTTATATCCTGATGAAGACTATAATGAGGAAGAATTTGATTGGCCACCATATGCACCAGTAATGGAGAGCAAAGAAGTTGTTAGCCATGGTAGAAAGAGGTATGCAGCACTTCTTAGCATGTGTGACAAGTATTTGGGCAAAGTTCTTGATATGATGGATACCTATAATATGTGGGATGATACCATGTTGATTGTTAACACAGACCATGGATATATGTTAGGTGAACATGGTTGGTGGTCTAAATCTGTTATGCCAACGTATAATGAAGTGGCGAACATCCCGTTATTCATTTGGGATCCTAGATCAGGTAAAAAAAATGTACATACATCTCAATTGGCTCAAACGATAGATATACCAGCAACGATATTAGATTATTTCCATGTGAGTATACCAGAAACCATGATGGGAAAATCTTTAGCGCCAGTTCTTGAAAAAGATATAGCGGTAAGGGAAACAGCTATGTTTGGTTATCACGGTAGCCATGTCAATATTACAGATGGTAAATATGTATATTTACTTGCACCTGCAAATAAAGACAATAAACCTTTAAATGAATATACCTTAATGCCTACTCATATGCGAAGTATGTTTAAGCCGGAAGAGCTTCAGGAAACTGAACTTCATGATGGGTTTGATTTTACCAAAGGATGCAAGTTAATGAAAATACCAGTTAAAGTTGCTGGCTTTAATGATCCGACCAAGTATGGAACTATGCTCTTTAATGTGGAAGAAGATCCGAATCAAGAAACTAATGTTGAAAATGAAGAGATTGAACTTAGAATGATCAATGAAATAAGGAAACTTATGCTGGATAATGATGCACCAGAGGAACAGTTTAAGCGAATGGGCCTATATAGAGATAGGGATATGACCTGTGAAGATTTAAAGGAAATGAAAGCTTATGCAAGAGCTTTTGATAACTTTAAAGAAATGGATGGCTACTTATACGAGGATGGAGCCTACAATCAGATTGTCACTTTGTTGAATTTGACCAAGGAATTGGACAGAGAGGAAGTCTTTAATCGAATTAAAGCTAGTTCTGATAAAGAGAAGATGATAAAGCGATCGAAGATTGAAAAGATTATTGATGATATGGATATTGATGAAGAAAGTAAGTTTATGAGGAAGTACTTTGTTCATATAGCAGGTCGGACAAAATAGTCGAGTAAGGACTTGAAAAGAAAATGACCTAATATAATCCAAGTAATGCATATTTGATAGTTAGATTAGGAAAGCTAATACGTTTAGCTTTCCTTTTTGAACGCTCATAATTAATGATTATTATTGTCAATTTATTAATAATAGTTCTCCTATATACGATATATCATAAAAGAATTTTTAATATCTGGTAAAATATAAATGCTTAGGTTACAATATATTAGATAAGAATTGTGGATACATATATGATATATATTCATCTAAACAGATTAGAATTACTTCCTATGAATGAGAAAGGACTTTAGAATGAAAGTAGGCTTGAGAGAATATTTAGGGGACAAGGAGTTTTATAGTCAAGTGTTTCATTTGGCTATACCAATCTCTTTACAGTCCTTAATTACTATTGGTGTTAATACTATGGATACAATAATGTTGGGGCAAACAGGTGAGATACAACTGGCTGCTTCATCACTGGCTAATCAGTTTATTATTATTTTTCATATTATGTGTATGGGGTTAGGCATGGGGGCATCGGTTATGACTTCTAGATATTGGGGAAGTAAGGATATTGTATCCCTTAAAAAAAGTGTAACCCTAATGTTTCGCCTGTGCTTTTTGTTTGCTACGAGTTTTACACTTGCTACCTTGTTTTTCCCTGAGGGTGTTATGAGGCTTTACACTCAGGATACTGAGATGATACAAGCAGGAGTCAAGTATTTTAAATGGTTTACTCCAGGGTATTTATTACTTGGATTTTCATTAACAACAACCATTGTCTTAAGAAGTATCGGGAAGGTTAAGGTACCTTTAAGAGTATCCATTTTTGCTTTTTTTATTAATGTATTTTTTAATTACATGTTTATTTTTGGAAAATTTGGTGCACCGCGAATGGAAATAGCCGGAGCAGCTCTTGGAACTGTAATTTCAAGGTTTTTTGAGATGGTTTTAATATTCGGTTACTTTATTTATATTGATGAGGATGTGGCATATCGCCTTAAGGATCTTTTTATGGATTGTAAGGATATGGTTGGGGAGTATTTTAGAGTCAGTATTCCTGTCCTTGTCAGTGATACGCTCCTTGGTTTAGGTAACACTGCTATTTCTATGGTTATGGGGCGGATAGGATCTTCGTTTGTAGCTGCTAATGCAGTGACAGTGGTTGTTATGCAGCTTAGTTCAGTTATGATTCAGGGAACAGCCAATGCCAGTGCAATTATTACGGGGACAAGTCTGGGTCGAGGAGATAGAAAAAAAGTTCAGGTCCAAGGTTATACATTCTGGGGTCTTGGTCTTGTAATTGGTTGTATATCAGCGCTTATTATTCTAGCAATTTCAAAACCAATGATTGGTTTCTACTCTTTATCAGATGAAACAAAAGTTATTGCCAGTGAGCTGATGGTAGCAATAAGTATTATTATTATCTTTCAAGCTCAAAATACCCTCTTAACTAAAGGTGTTCTTAGAGGTGGTGGTGATACACGTTTTCTAATGATTGCAGATATTCTCTTTCTTTGGGTGGTTTCAATTCCATTGGGAATCTTGGCTGGTTTAATCTGGCATTTATCTGCATTTTGGATATTAATTGCCTTAAAACTTGACCAGATTATTAAAGCTATATGGTGTGTTTTTAGATTAAGAAGCGGAAAGTGGATAAAGAAGATTCAACCTGCTGGTGATGTACGTCTAGAAGAAGAGTTAAGTGAAACTTAAGAAAAAGCACCTAGGGTGGAGAAGGAAGCTATCATATCCACGATATAATTAAGAATTCAGGCATAGATCATTAAAACTATGTCCTGCAAGGTAAATTCGAAAAGAGACTTTAAGAATATTTTAGGACTAAATGAGCTATATCTAAGCCTTTTTAAAAGTGATATAATTATAGTAGATTCTAATTAAAAGGCGAGGTGAAGTTCATGAAACTAGTGGTTAAACCCTTTAGGGAGTTAAGTAACAATGAACTGTATCAGATGATTCGACTTAGGGAAGAAGTTTTTGTTCTGGAACAGACTTGTGTCTATGTAGACTGTGATGGTTATGATCCTTCATGTGATCATATCTTGATTGAAGACCAGTCACAGGTTGTTGCTTCTTGTCGAATTATGCCGCCAGGTCAAAAGCATGAAGATGTGTCAATTGGAAGAGTGGTAGTTCACAAAGAGGCTAGACGTAAGGGGCTTGCTACCATGTTAATTGAAGAAAGTCTAGCCTTCATTCATGGAAAATATGGTGATTGTGATATTGTTCTTTCTGCTCAGCTAACCGTAAAAAGTCTTTATGAGAAGTTTGGATTTAAGAGTGTTTCCAATGTATATTTGGAGGATGGTATTGACCACGTCAAGATGAAACGATCTAAAGGAAATCCGGTGCTTATGAAGGTGGATCTGGATGGGGATATTGATGATATCATGGAATCTGAAGTCTATAAAAAAGCCCTTCGTAAAGTTCGGATTGAAAAACTCTTGGAAGGTGCTATTGATAAGAATGAAATGTTTCTGCATTTTCAACCAGTCGTTGATATAACAACTGGCTTGGTTTCAGGCCACGAGGCCCTTCTTAGGTGGGAAAGCCCTGAACTAGGAAAGGTTGAACCGGATGAGTTTATCCCAATTGCTGAGAAAACGATGATTATCAATATATTAGGACTCTTTGTTATCCGCGAAGCCTGCCAATTTGGTAGATTGATTCATAATGAGTTTGGAAAAATACATGGTATGGCAGTTAATATTTCTTTGGTCCAACTTTTTAGCGATAATTTTGTTGACCGTGTCGCGGAAATACTTCAAAATACTAATTTTGATCCTAATTATTTGGTTTTTGAAATAACTGAATCTTTTGAATACGGAGCTAATGAAAGGGTTTTATCCAGATTGAAACAATTGGTAGAACTAGGTATCAACATCTCTCTTGATGATTTTGGTACTGGTTACTCGGCTCTTGAAAATGTATTTCTCTTACCTATTCAATATCTTAAGATAGACAAAAGTGTGTTGTGGAATTCAATTAATAATATGAACGGTAAAGCCTTAATAACGAGTGTGATAGACTTTTCAAGAGATGCTGGTATAGAGGTGGTTGTTGAAGGTGTGGAAACCAAGGATATGGAGGAGGCAGTTAAAGCCTTTCGGTCTAAATATGGTCAAGGATTCTACTATATGAAGCCAAGTGATAAGCAAGCCATTATTAAGCGTCTTAAAAGAGAACTAAGAAATGTTTGATTGCAGTGACAATATAACTGCTTGTCTATTTGTAGACAGGATAATTGTATTATAAAGAGTAAAAGATAGGTCGGACAAATGGAGGCTAGAGATTTAACAGTTGCTTAAATCTAGCATAAGATCCATTTGTCCGGCTTATTTTGTTAGTTAACGATACATAAGACATAAGCAATCACTTAGTCTAATTTAATATGACAATAGCCACCTGGATTTTTCTTCAAATATCTTTGGTGATATTCTTCAGCTTCGACAAAGTTTTTTAAAACAGTGGTTTCAGTAACAATTGGATCTATATATTTGTTTTGTTCCATAGCTAAACTTTCTTGTATGATGGCCACATCTTGGTCGTCATAGTGGTAGATTCCGGTTCTGTATTGGGTTCCGGTATCAGGACCTTGACGGTTAAGAAGCGTTGGGTCGATAATCTGCCAATAGGCATCAAGGAGTTTTTCAAGAGGGCATGTATATTCATCGTATTCGATATAAACACCTTCGGCATAATTAGTTGTGCCGGTGCAAACTTCTTTGTAAGTAGGGTTATCAGTATTGCCATTAGCATAGCCGACAAGAGTCTTTGTTACACCTGGAATTCGTGAAAAGTATTCTTCGATACCCCAGAAACAACCTCCTGCTAAAACTATTTTTTTCATTATGTCACTTCCTTCTTATTATATTCCTGTAAACCTTATAATATCTAGTATAGTTTTAAGGATCCATAGACAATTGATATGGTCCGGTTGTTTTAGATTATATCACTGGTCTTAAAATTTGTATATGACATATAAGGTTATAGACATATAGTTAAGACATATCCCTCGTATTTTGAGAAAATCGAACATTAGGTTCCTATAGCTGGAAAATGTTCGAAAAATGATTGACCCCTATTAAGTTCTTATATATAATTATAAGGTAGGTGTGAAATCTTGGGTTGATTATGCCTATATATTCAGGCATGACTAGATTATTTCTGAATAGGAGGAAACCCGTAAACAAACAAACATATGCGCACACACGCACGCACACGAAAGGGGTATTATATGTTTGAATCATTATTTCAATTAAAGAAACATGGTACCAATGTAAGAACTGAGATTTTTGCAGGTATTACAACATTTATGACAATGGCTTATATTATTGTTGTTAATCCTAACACGTTATCTGGAAAAGATGCTAATTTAACGGATGTTATAGGTATGGACTGGGGTGCTATTTTTGTTGCAACAATTTTGGCCGCGGTTATAGGTACTTTGGCTATGGCTCTTATGGCTAATTATCCATTTGCTTTGGCACCAGGTATGGGGCTAAACGCCTTCTTTATATTTTCTGTTGTTCTTAAAAATAATGGATTCGGTTGGGAAGTAGCTCTTGCCGCTGTATTTGTTGAAGGTCTTATTTTTATCCTATTAACCTTCGTAAATATTCGAGAAGCTCTTTTTAATGCTATACCCATTCAACTTAAGTATGCAGTTAGTGCAGGAATCGGTTTATTTATAGCATTTATTGGTTTTCAGAATTCAGGAATCGTAGTTGATGGTGCTACACTAGTGACTATAAACCCGGATTTGATTCAGATTCAGATTATTTTAACCCTTATAGGCATACTGCTTACAGGTGTACTTATTAAGAAAAATGTAAAAGGTGGTATCCTTATTGGAATCCTTGTAACCTGGGTTCTTGGTATGATTGCCCAGAAGACTGGGTTATATGTTGTAGATATAGAAGCAGGTCTTTTCTCTGTTATTCCTGATGGAATAGTTGCTCCAATCCCGTCCTTAGCACCAGTTGCCTTTAAACTTGATTTCTCATTCCTTGGCAATCTAGATTTTTGGGTAATTGTATTTGCATTCTTATTTGTTGACCTTTTCGATACACTTGGAACCTTGATTGGTGTTTCAGAAAAAGCTGGATTTCTTGATAAAGAAGGTAAGTTACCAAAGGCGAAACAAGCTCTTTTAGCAGATGCTATTGCGACAACAGCAGGTGCGCTACTAGGTACATCGACAACGACTACATATGTTGAGAGTGCTTCTGGAGTGGCAGATGGTGGTAGAACTGGTCTCACTGGTATAGTAGTAGCAATTCTTTTTGCTCTTGCTCTTCCTTTTTCGCCAGTATTTATGGCAATTCCAGCCTTTGCAACTGCTCCTGCACTTATTGTTGTCGGTTTCTACATGATGGGGTCTGTTACAAAAATTGACTTCAATGATGCTGCCATTGGTATTCCTGCTTTCTTGACTATTATTGTAATGCCTGTGACTTATTCAATTTCAGAAGGTATTTCTTTTGGAATTATTTCATACACAGTCATTAATATCTTTACAGGAAATGCAAAGAAAATACATCCGCTGATGTATCTAATTTCTTTAGCCTTTGTTCTTAAATATCTTTTTATTTAAAAGCTAGGAATAAAGAGGAAGTTTTTGTGGCTATTACATTTAACTTAAGCATGTAATATATAAATCTTTAGTAAATAATACATATTGAATAATTGTATTGGTCACGATATAATGTAGACGTAATTAAATAGGATTTAAATCTGTATGACTGGCGGATAAGTGGGACTACCCATAGGGAGTACAGATGTTAACATGCCGACCGCCTGGGCGAAAGACCTTAGTTCTTGAGCTCAGGTGGTCTTTTATTGCTTTTGAAAGGGACGTCAGTCCTTGTTTTAAGGGACCTTTTGAGCCATGATTTGTTTTTCAAAAGGAGATTTGTATGGAAAAAAAATGGAATGGTTTTAATCTTGGTAAATGGACAGAGGACATAGGTGTTAGAGATTTTATTATTGATAATTATGAACCCTATGACGGTAAACCTGACTTCCTTTGCGGTCCAAGTGAGCGAACCAAAATCGTTTATGGTATTTATGAGAAGTTAAGACAGCAAGAAGCTAATCAAGAGGGAGTACTCAAGGTTGATACAGAAACCGTATCATCTCTTTTGACCTTTCCACCAGGATATATTGCCAAGCCCCATGAATTGATTGTAGGTTTACAGACAGACGAACTTTTAAAGCGTGCGGTCAATCCCTTTGGTGGTATCCGGATGGCAAGAACAGCTTGCCAAGCCTATGGTTATAAGCTCAGCGATAAGGTTGAGAATGAGTTTGCTTATAAGACAACCCATAATGATGGTGTTTTTCGTGTGTATAATGATGATATGAAAATGGCCAGACGTATCGGAATTATTACTGGTCTTCCTGATGCCTATGGTAGAGGTCGTATTATTGGTGACTATAGAAGGATTGCTCTTTATGGTGTGGACCGATTAATTCTGAATAAAAAAGACGATCAACAAGTTATTAATCAAGCCCCAATGACAGAAGAGAACATCCGGTTATTGGAAGAAATCCACAGACAGATAGACTTCCTTGGTAAACTGAAAAACATGGCTTTGGCTTATGAAATAGATATCAGCGGGCCGGCTGAGACAGCAAAGGAAGCAATCCAATGGACCTATTTTGGCTACCTAGCAGCTGTTAAAGAGCAAAATGGGGCAGCCATGAGTCTGGGAAGAATGAGTAATTTTTTTGATATATATATTGAAAGAGATATAAAAAGAGGTATTCTTGACGAGTCAGGGGCCCAGGAACTTATTGATGATTTTGTTATTAAGCTTCGTGCAGTCAGACAGTTAAGAACACCGGAGTATAATGAGTTATTTGCTGGAGACCCTAACTGGATTACTGAAGTCATTGGGGGGATTGGTGAAGATGGGAGACACATGGTAACCAAAACATCCTATCGGATGCTCCAGACCCTTTACAACCTATCACCAGCACCTGAGCCAAACCTGACTGTGCTTTGGTCCAACAAACTACCCCAACCCTTTAAAGAATACTGTGCAGGAATTTCCATCAATACAGATGCTATACAGTATGAAAATGATGAGCTTATGAGACCTAGCTATGGTGATGACTATGGAATTGCCTGCTGTGTATCAGCTATGCGTATTGGGGAGGAAATGCAGTATTTTGGAGCCAGGTGTAATATGCCAAAGGTCCTTTTACTCGCATTAAATGGTGGTAAAGAAGAAATGAAAGGTCTTGAACTTGGGCCACAAATGGAAGCTTTTCCTGAGGAAGTTCTTGACTATGATCAAGTTATGGAACGCTTTGAAATATATCAGGCATGGCTCTCGAAGCTTTATGTCAACACCATGAATGTTATCCACAGAATGCACGATAAGTACGCCTATGAAAAAACTCAGATGGCTCTTCATAATACCTATGTTAAGCGGTATATGGCTTTTGGTATGGCTGGATTGTCTGTGATGGCAGATTCTTTAAGTGCCATTAAATATGCTAAAGTCACGCCCGTTAAAGATGAACGTGGAATTATAACAGATTTTAGGATAGAGGGAGATTTTCCTACATTTGGTAATAATGATGATAGGGCTGATGCAATTGCAGTATCTATTACCAGAAATTTTCACGAAGAGCTTAAAAAACATGAATCATATAGGGAGTCAGAACATACCCTAAGCATACTGACCATAACATCTAATGTGGTTTATGGTAAGAAGACGGGAACAACACCGGATGGTCGTAAGGCAGGTAGTCCATTTGCTCCAGGAGCAAATCCTATGCATGGGAGAGATAAGAGTGGAGCCTTAGCTTCCCTTGAATCTGTTGCAAAAATCCCTTATGACTCATGTAGAGATGGGGTGTCATGTACCTTTAGTATTCATCCTAAAGCCCTTGGGAAGTATGATGATGATAAACTCATTAATTTAGTAGGGATTCTAGATGGGTATTTTTCAAAGTCGGCTCATCATCTCAATGTTAATGTCTTAAGTCCTGAAATGCTTAAAGAGGCTATGAATCATCCTGAAAACTATCCTAATTTAACGGTAAGGGTATCAGGATATGCCGTTAACTTTAATCGACTAAATAGGGAACAGCAAGAGGAAGTTATAGCTAGAACCTATCACACTAGCATTTAATATATGGCCTTGTTCTATATAAACTTTTTCTATTTGATTCAATTAAGAAAAGTATAAACATAAATAAGGAAAAATTCAGTAACCAATCACGATACAAGAAACTTAGTAGGAGAAAAGGAGAAATATGAGAGCATTAATCAGCGTATCAGACAAAACAGGAATTGTAGAATTTGCAAAAGATTTGGTAGGACTTGGTGTCGAAATAGTTTCAACTGGTGGAACCGCAGCTAAGCTAACAGAAGCGGGTATCGATGTCATCGGAATAAGTGAAGTGACAGGATTTCCGGAATGTTTAGATGGACGTGTTAAGACACTTGACCCACATATTCACGCAGGTATCCTTGCCATGAGATCTAATGGTGAGCATATGAAGCAAATAGCTGATCTAAATGTAACGCCTATTGATATTGTTGTTGTTAATTTATATCCCTTTAAAGCCACAATCCTTAAAGAGGGTGTTGAACGTGAAGAAGCAATTGAGAATATTGATATTGGTGGACCAACCATGCTTCGATCAGCTGCTAAAAATTATCAAGATGTTTCGGTTATTATTGATCCAGCTGATTATGCAGTTGTTCTTAAAGAACTTAGTGAGAAAGGAAAAGTTTCAGTAGATACTAACTTCTACTTAAGTTCTAAAGTATTTGAACACACATCCTCTTACGATACTATGATTGCAGATTATATGCGTAAGCAACGTGGAGAACATGAACTTCCCGAAACTATTACTATGACCTATGAAAAAGTTCAGGATATGCGCTATGGTGAAAACCCCCACCAAAAAGCAGCTTTCTATAAGGAAATTGGAAATACAAAAGGTTTCTTAACCAATGCTGTTCAACTTCATGGTAAAGAGCTTAGTTTTAACAACATTAATGATACCAACGGTGCTCTTGAATTATCCAAAGAGTTTACTGAACCGACGGTCGTAGCTTGCAAGCATGCTAACCCATGTGGAGTTGGAAGCGGTGCTGATATTTATGAAGCTTATATGAAGGCATATACATCTGATCCAAAATCTATCTTCGGTGGTATTATTGTTGCAAATAGAGAGGTGGATGGAAAAACTGCAGAGGAAATCAACAAGATATTTATTGAAATCGTGGTAGCTCCATCTTATACCAAAGAAGCTCTGGATATTTTAATGAAGAAGAAAAACATCCGTGTCCTTGAGTTGAAAAATATTGAAGTCAAGCAAGCAGAGACTGCCTATGATCTAAAAAAAGTTTCAGGAGGACTACTTGTTCAAACTGTGGATTCAAAGCTCTTTGGTGGTGAATTAGAGCTGGTGACAGATAGAAAACCTACAAAAGAAGAACTTGCTGATCTTGAGTTTGCATGGAAAATTGTAAAATACGCGAAATCTAATGGTATTGCTATTGGAAAAAACACTCAATCTCTTGGTGTAGGACCTGGACAAGTTAATAGGATTTGGGCAGCTAATCAGGCTATTGATCATGCAGTTGAGGCACTAGGAGCAGATGTTCTTAAAGGCGCGGCCCTAGCCTCAGATGCCTTCTTTCCTTTCTCTGATGTTGTTGAAGCAGCAGCGGCAGCAGGTATCAAGTGCATTATTCAACCAGGTGGTTCTGTGAGAGACCAAGAATCCATAGATGCATGTAATAAATATGGGATTGCTATGGTATTTACTGGTATGAGACACTTTAGACATTAAAAGAAAAAGTATTAAAATTTCTAAAAAACACTTGTTAAGTTCGGGCATATATGGTAAATTATATTCATAGCTAGTCATCCCTTCTAGTGCGCCAGCACATTTAGTGACTAGACTATAACCCTTATTAATTATTTATACTCCCCTCATCAATGAAAAAAAGACTGAAAAGTCTTTTTTTCTATTTTCTTCTCTTTTTTTATCTAAATATTAAATGTTTATTGTAAAATTCTCATATCGTTTTCAAGCATATCTATGTATGATATAATAATAAAACATATGTTAGCTGGTATTTGATATCCGATTCTGACTGGTGGAAAACCAATAACATAATTATGATGAATGGAGATATACATGTTCAATATCGATTCCTTTAAAAATCTTAAAAAAGAAGAATATTATGAGTCTCTCCTTTTATTTGCTAAAGGGCTTATGGAAGGTGAACGAGACCTCATTGCTAACTTATCCAATATATCAAGTTTGCTTTATAACACTATGACTGACATCAACTGGTCAGGATTTTATATTATAAAAGAAGGCCAGCTGGTTTTAGGCCCGTTCGGAGGTAAACCGGCCTGTATAAGGATTCAGGTGGGCGCAGGTGTCTGTGGTACTTGTGTTGAGACAAAGGAGGTACAATTGGTTCCTGATGTCCATACCTTTCCTGGCCATATTGCATGTGATGGTGATACGAATTCAGAAATTGTACTACCTATTATAATAAAAGACAAAGTAGTGGGGGTTTTGGATATTGACAGTCCAATACTTAACCGCTTTGACAATGAAGATCAAGAAAACTTAAGTCATCTGGTATCTATGCTAGTAGATAACTGTGACTGGGAGGTGTAAGATGAATTATCGTTTATTAGAACAAAGAGAATTACCTGATATTCAGGGGACCGGATACATATACGAACATAATAAGACAAAAGCACGTGTTTGTTTTATGATAACGGATGATGATAATAAGACTTTTTCTATCAGTTTTAGGACTCCACCATGGGATGATACTGGACTTCCTCATATTTTAGAACACTCTGTTCTTTGTGGTTCTAAAAAGTACCCAATTAAGGATCCTTTTATTGAGCTAGCTAAGGGATCCTTGAATACTTTCCTTAATGCTATTACCTATTCTGATAAGACCATGTATCCCGTAGCCAGTGTTAATGATACAGATTTCCATAATCTTATGGACGTATATTTGGATGCTGTTTTTTATCCCAATATATATGATACATCATTAACTTTTGAACAGGAAGGTTGGCATTATGAGCTGTTTGATACAGACAAAACCCCGATTTATAAAGGGGTTGTTTATAATGAGATGAAAGGGGTATTCTCGTCTCCGGAACAGGTTCTCTATCGTAAAATTCAACAGGAAATGTTTGAGAACCATCCTTACTCCTATGAATCTGGTGGTGATCCAATGGCCATTCCTAGCTTGACTTATGAAGATTTTATTCGTTTCCATAAGACTTATTATCATCCTTCCAATTCCTTTATTTACTTCTATGGTAAATTAGATATGGAAAAAGAATTGACCTATTTGGATGAAGAATACTTAAGCGCTTTTGACTATAAGGAAGTTAATTCACAAATCCCTTTGGTTGATAAATATGACGGGGTACGTGATCTTGAAGTCGGATATCCTATAGCTAAAGGCGATGATAAAGAAGATAAAACATACTTATCTTATAATGTTCTTTTGGGACAGTCAAAAGATGTTATTGATGGTGTAGGGCTGGATATTCTTGAGTACCTCCTAGTTGATGCTCCGGGAGCACCGGTAAAACAAGCGCTTATTGATGCAGGCATAGGGCAAGATATTCTTTGTCACTTTGATGGGGGTATCAGAGAAGGTGTTTTTTCGATTATTGCTAAAAATGCATCTTCAGAGGATAAACAAAAATTTGTTAGCACTATAGATAAGGAGCTAGCTAGAATTGGCGATGTCGGCTTTGAGGATAAAAAAGTCCAGGCAGCTATAAACAAGTTTGAGTTTAGGGCAAAAGAAGCAGATTTTGGGCAATATCCTAAGGGGATTATATATGCTATCAAAGTATTGGAAACTTGGTTATATGATGAAGATCCTTTTGTTAATTTTGAATACGACAAGATTTTCACAGAAGTTAAGGATGCATGCAGAAATGGACTTTTACAGTTTTTAATCCATAAGTATTTCTTGACCAACTCCCATAAGGTACTTCTTTCTCTTGTTCCGGATGAAGATTTTAATGATAAAAAGGAAGAAAAAGTTGCTGCTGAGTTGGATCTTTATAATGATTCACTTACACGTGAGGATAAAGAAAACTTGATTGCAAGAAACAAAGAGCTCTTGGCTTTTCAAGAAGCACCAGAAAGTAAGGAAAACCTTGAAAAACTACCACTTCTTCACCTAAGTGATATTCCTAAGGATAAAAAGGAATTTACCTATAATGAAGAAATGATTAAGGACTCAAAAATATTGATCCATGAGGCCAATGCCAGCGATATTGTGTATGTAAAGGCAGGTTTTGATGTTGGTCATATAGAGGAAGAACAATTGCCTATCCTGTCTTTTATTTCTAGGATGATGATTAAGTTATCGACAGACAAACACCATTACGGTGAGTTATCTGATGAAATCAATCTATTGACAGGTGGTCTCAGTGTATCCTTAGCTGTATATGAACATAAGTCTTCTAACAAGTATTTTATACCAAGGTTTGAAATTAGTGGAAAGTGCTTCATAAATAAACTTCATGCTATGTTGGGTCTTTTTCAGGAAATTCTTTTAGAGACTGATTTTACTGATATCAAGCGTATGCGTGAACTTATGAATGAGATGAAATCCCGTATGCAAATGGGTTTTTATTCTTCTGCTCACTCAACAGCAATCCTACGTTCTGGCTCTTACTACAGCCATGCTTCAGCATATAAAGAAAAGCTTAGGGGTGTAGAGTTTTATAATGCTTTAAACTTATGGCTGGAAAAATCTGATCAGGACCTTATTGAGCTTGGTCAGATGATGAAGAAAATGCTTTTAGATATTGTTAACAGTAATGGGCTGACAGTAGGAATTACCCTGTCCAAGGACTATATGAATGATGTTATGAACAATATGAAAAACTTTATTCATATTCTTCCATTTAAGAATGTGACAAGAAATAGACCAAAGGTATCTCTTCTTGACATTCAAAAAGAAGCTTTTAAAACAACCAGTGATGTCCAGTATGTAGCTATGGTAGGAGATTTTGCCAAACATGGGTTTGAGTATAAGGGTTCTATGAAAGTGCTTAATACTATAATCAATCTGGATTACTTATGGAACAATATCCGTATTAAGGGTGGAGCTTATGGAGCTTTTTCTGGCTTATCAAGAAATGGTTCCATGTATTTTGCTTCATATAGGGACCCAAATTTAAGAGAAACGATTGACACCTATAAGAACCTGTATAAGTTCATAGAAGGTCTTGACTTACCGGAGAGAGAATTGACAAAATATATTATTGGTACGATCAGTCCATTGGATCAACCACTGACACCTTCATTGGAAAATGACAGGATGATGTCTCTTTATTATACAGAAGTCAATCATGATGATATTCTTAAGAATAGGGTTGAGATTCTTGAGACAACCAATGCAGATTTAAAATCCCACTTAGAAATGTATCAGAAGATATTCTTGGACGAATATCTATGTGTCGTTGGTGGAGGGGATAAGATTGAAGCAGATGCGGATTTATTTACTAAGACTTATGATCTCAAATAAATCGGATTATGTATAGATTAGAATAAGTGGTTCGTGTTGCAGTAAGTATCATATAGTAGAGGTTATCCTGGAATAGAGGAGATGAAGATGTCAAAGGTAGCACTTGTTTATTGTGACTCATATGAGGATGAAAAAGTATACGATGCGGTAAAAAAAGGAATGGACCTCTTAGGAGATCTTGACAAGATTTTTACAAAAGATGAAAAAGTCCTTCTTAAACCTAATATGCTAGCCGCAGATTCACCTGAAAAAGCCTCGACAACTCACCCATCAGTCTTTGAAGCAGTGGCCAGAGTTTTGTCGGAATTAAAAGTGGATTTAAGTTATGGAGACTCACCTGCTTTTCATAAACCACTAACAGCCTCTAAGAAAATCGGTATCCATAAGAGGGCGGAAAAGCTAGATGTTCCACTTGCGGATTTTGAAAATGGTTTAGATGTGTTTTTTGAAGAGGGACTTATTAGTAGAAAGTTTTTTATTGCAAATGGAGTTATGGAAGCTGATTCTGTTGTAAGCCTTCCAAAGTTAAAAACTCATGGTTTTGCCAGAATGACAGGTTCAGTTAAAAACCAGTTTGGGTGTATACCTGGTAAATTAAAAGGTGAGATGCATGTCAAACTACCTGGCGGTATTGAATTTTCTCAAATGTTGGTTGACCTTAACTACTATATTAAACCAAAGCTATATGTTATGGATGGGATAATAGCTATGGAGGGAAATGGTCCAAGAAGCG
This sequence comes from Vallitaleaceae bacterium, assembly GCA_963677625.2. Classification (GTDB taxonomy): domain Bacteria; phylum Bacillota; class Clostridia; order Lachnospirales; family Vallitaleaceae; genus UBA1351. The sequence continues at coordinate 22,887 of CAXXSW010000005.1, read as the reverse complement.
GTAATCCGATACCAATGAATGTTCTGGTTTTATCCACTGACCCCATTGCCCTTGATGCAACTATTTGTCGTATGATGAATTTGGATCCAGAGTTGGTGGAGACTATAAAGGCTGGACATGAAATAGGTATGGGAACATATCTTGAAGATGAGATAGATTTAGTAGGCGAGCCGATAGAACGTTTTATCAACAAGGACTATGATGTGGTTAGAAGGCCTATAGAAAAAGCTTCAGAGAATGGTTTAAGGAGTGTCATTAACCAACTTTTTGTTTCCAAACCATATATTATTAGTCAGAAATGTATCAAGTGTGGTGTTTGCGTTAATATGTGCCCGGTACCGGAAAAAGCTGTTAATTGGAAAAAAGGTGATAAATCTCAAGTACCTGTTTACGACTATTCCAAATGTATCCGTTGTTACTGTTGTCAGGAACTATGTCCCCAAAGTGCCATTGAAATAAAAACACCAGCTTTAAGAAAACTCATAGATAAAGTTATATAGTTTCATGAGGAAAGAATAAAAGAAAATCTTATCTTTTATGTATTGTTTCTTTATAAAATTAAGGGATATCTTGCCATTATCTTTTTTGGCTAAGATATCCCCTTTAATATCTGATTATTTATGTAACATGTCAGCTACAAATTCTTTTGCATAGTCGCTGATAGCTCTTAAATCTGTTTGGCTTGGTTTAAACTCAACACGTAAGCCAGGAATGACTTTGAATCGTAGCTGTTTAAGTCTAGCTTCAATGTTTTTGACAGCTTCGCCAGACCAGCCATAAGAACCGAATGCAGAAGCATATTTTTTACCGTGTACGATTGGATTTAAGCTAATGAGAATGTCCCAAATCGGTGGTAGGGCATCGCTGTTTATTGTAGGTGATCCAAATAGGATACCATCCGCCCAGTATATCTTATCAATAACTTCCATTTTATCAGCTTCAACCATATCAAACAATTCAGTATCAACCTTATCACCATAATTGGTATCAATACTTGTTTTGATTTCTTTTGCCATGGCTTCAGTGTAACCATATGCTGAAACATAAGGGATGATAATCGTTTTCTTTGTATTTGGATTAACTTCTGTTGACCATTCCTTACAAGTTTGGACGATTTCCATAGGATTCTTGTCAAGAACAGGTCCGTGACCATTGCATATCATATCGATATCTAGGTTTTCTATTTTGCCAATGGCATTGAGCATATGCTGCTTGAAAGGGCCAAATATCATATCGAAGTAATAGCGGAGGGCTTTTTTGTAGTCGTCTAGTTTTGCTACAGTAGATAAAAGGACTTCATCATGTGCATAATGTGCACCAAAGGAGTCACATGTAAAGAGGATTTTATCTTCTTCGATATATGTGTAGATTGAGTCTGGCCAGTGAAGGAAGGGAGCTGGAATAAACTTTAGTGTTTTTCCACCAAGATCTATGCTATCGACACAAGTGGAAAGTATGGACTTGAACTCGGTATTGGTAATATTTTTAAGGAATTTAAGGGCTGAGGCTGATCCGATAATCTGGGCATTAGGCATGAGCTCAAGTAATTTTTCCACTGATCCAACATGGTCAGGTTCTGTATGGTTGACTACGATATAATCAATTTTATCAAGGTCAGTCAGTGCTTTAATCTTTTCGATATATTCATCAATAAATTTTACTTTTACCGTTTCAATAAGAGCTGTTTTTTCACTACCTTGAACAAGGTAGGAGTTATAGGATGTACCGAATTCGGTGTACATGATAATGTCAAAAACCCTTAAATCGTGATCTTGTACACCGATATAGCTGATTCCGTCTTTAAGTGTTAATGTGTTCATATGAATCCTCCTGTTTGATTGATTCCATAGTATTTTGAAATAAATCGTTATTTTTACGTTTGTGTTTATTGTATACAATCTATTATCTAAAAGATAACATAGATAATAATCATTGTCAATTAGGTTTTGATACAAATTTAACAGAAAAAATCTAAAATTTTCCTCAACTTATTGGTGGAGTTTTTTCCTATTAAGAAGCATTTTCATGTAATAGAAAAACTATAATTTTGTATAAATTTTTAGTTGACAATCATTATTTGTTATAATATGATGTATTTATTCAATTATAAAATGATTATTAATCCACGAGGAGGAAATGAAGATGAAAAAATACGTATGTACTGTATGTCAATGGGTTTATGATCCAGAAGTAGGCGATCCAGATGGCGGTATAGCACCTGGTACTGCATTTGAAGATATTCCAGATGATTGGGTATGTCCACTTTGCGGTGTTGGTAAAGAGGATTTTGAACTCGTAGAAGAATAAAATAAGGAGTGCATCATATGAACGTAAATCAAATTACCGATTTACTGAATGCACATGATATAAAACCATCCTATCAACGAATTAAAGTTTATGAAGTCTTGATTCATCGTGATCAGCATCCAACAGCTGAGATGATATACCAAGATTTAGTAGATACTATTCCCACCTTGTCAAAGACGACCATTTATAATACTCTAAGGAAGTTTGTAGAAAAAGGTATTGTTAAAGTTGTTGCTGTTGATAACAATGAAGTACTCTATGATCCAGTTCTTGAAGAACATGGACATTTTAAATGTAGGATATGTGGACGGATGTATAATTTTGATATTTCAGATGATGATACTGTTCCACAGAATTTAGATGGATTTCTTATTGAACAGCGACATATTTTACTTAAGGGAATTTGTAAAGCATGTAATAAAAGACTCTTGTCATAGATAAGGGTCTTTTTTTGGTTCTTCTATAGGAAAGCTCTCTATATGAATTTTATGAGTAGAAACATCTCATAAAATGTTAAGGAAACTTTCCTAGCGTAGCAATCGCAAGCGAACGAGGCGAAGCCTCTTGGTTCTTCTATAGGAAATATGAGCGAAGCTCATAATGTGACAAAGCAGTTTTTGATAAAGGAATAAGTATAGGCTAACAAAAAAATCAGATGACAGTTAAGACATAAAAAAGTATAACTTATCCGCCATACCTTGTGAAGACATATTCCTTGTACTATAATGGTAATGATTTCAATAAAGGATTTATCCTTATAGTGAAACATCGATGATTCATAGGTGATGTCTTTTGATGAAGTATAAACTTTATCGATAATACATCATCATTGAAAAGGACCTGTAAACCTAGACCAAGTAAAGGAGGGTGTTATGACAGAGTGGTGGAATGAGTTAGGCATAATCAAGCAGATTTTCTATACGGTTGCTATGCCTGCAACGATTATCCTTTTAGTCCAGTCAATTATGTCAATTATTGGTTTGTCCGATTTTGAATCTGGGACAGATGGTATGGATGCAGATGGTATGGATAGCCTTAATGGATTGGATAATTTACATGCTATGAACGAACTGAACGCGCTAAATGAACTAAATGCCCTTGGTGATCTGGATGGACTTGATGAATTAGACGGTGGCGCTATGGAAGAGGGGTTCACCGGTGATTTTAGGTTTTTTACCGTCCGTGGACTTATCGCCTTCTTTTCGGTCTTTGGATGGACAGGAGCAGCGCTGGCGGATGTTATTCATCCGATTTTTGTCGTCATATTTGCCTTAATGGCAGGGTTTGGCGCCATGTTTGTCATAGGTTATATGTTTTACCTAATGACAAAACTTCAATCATCAGGAAATATTAATTATGACAATTGTGTTGGTAAAACAGGAGAAGTTTATTTGACTATACCGCCAAATAAGCAAGGCAAAGGGAAAGTTACCTTGACTGTACAGGAAAGATTGATTGAAGTTAGTGCAGTCACCCTGGATGAAGGACCTATCAGGTCTGGAGATTCAGTCCTGGTTAGAGCTGTTTTATCTGATCATACTGCAGTTGTAGAGAGAATTTAGGAGGAAGTATATGAGACCAGAAGTAATGATTTTAATCACCGTAATTGTCTTACTGTTTTTTTCAACATTAGTGGTAATATTAGCTAGATACCGTCGTTGCCCATCTGATCAGGTTTTGGTTATTTATGGTAAAGTAGGTGGCGTGGACCAGAGTTCTAAGTGTATTCATGGTGGGGCGGCTTTTATATGGCCAGTTATTCAGAACTATGAATTCATGGATTTGACACCGATTTCCATTAATGTTGACCTTCGAAATGCCTTATCCAAACAAAATATCCGTGTGGATGTGCCTTCAAGATTTACTGTCGGTATTTCAACAGAGTCAGGCATTATGCAAAATGCTGCCGAACGTCTATTGGGACTCAAGCTTAACGAAGTAGAAGAACTGGCAAAAGATATTATTTTCGGTCAGTTGCGTCTCGTTGTAGCAACCATGGATATTGAAGAGATAAATACAGACCGTGACAAGTTCCTGGATGCAGTATCAAGAAATGTGGAGTCAGAACTTAAGAAAATCGGTTTAAGGCTGATTAACGTTAATGTTACCGACATTATGGATGAATCCGGCTATATCGAAGCTCTTGGTAAAGAAGCAGCAGCAAAAGCAATCAATGATGCTAAGAAAAGTGTTGCAGAAAAAGACAGAGATGGTTCCATTGGTGAGGCTGAGGCTAAAAAGGATGAGAGAATCCGGGTTGCCGCTGCCAACTCTATAGCTATAGAGGGTGAAAACCAAGCGAGAGTAACCATTGCTCAGTCTGAATCAACAAAACGTCAAAGAGAGGCCGAAGCGCTTAAAGAAGCAACAGCATCTGAAAAAGTACAATCAGCTCTTGCCTTGAAAGAAGCTTACGAGTCAGAGAAGGAAGCAGAACTCGCCCGTGCATCAAAGGAAAAAGCTACCCAAGAAGCTGACATTATTGTTCAGGCAGAAATCGAAAAACGTCGGTTGGAAATTGCTGCTGAGGCAGATGCAGAACAATCTAGACGACGTGCAAAAGGTGAAGCTGATGCCATCTATGCTAAGATGGAAGCACAGGCTCGTGGTAACTGGGAAATTCTTTCCAAACAAGCCCAAGGTTTTAGGGAAATGGTTAATGCAGCTGGTTCTTCAAATGATGCAGTCCGTCTTTTGATTGCTGATAAGATGGAAGATTTGGTTAAGGTTCAGGTTGAAGCTGTTAAGAACCTTAAAATTGATAAAGTTACCGTTTGGGATTCAGGAAACGGAGCTGAAAGCGGAAAATCTGCAACGGCTAATTTTCTATCAGGTATGATGAAATCTATACCCCCAATGAACGATATGTTTGATATGGCAGGAATGGATTTGCCAAGCTATCTTGGTAGCAAACAAGAGACACCTGATACACTAACCGAAGAAAAATCTGAAGTTCCAAATGAAGCAGAGATTGAAAATGTTTAATTATTGTATCTATACTAAATAAGCACTTAAGGACATGACCTTTATACCAGATGAAAATTCTGGTATAAAGGTTTCAAAGTTTTAGTATATTATAAAGTAAATCGAAAGTTTATAATGTTTTGTTTTATGAAGAAATAGGATTGCTGAAATGAAAGAAAATGGAATTGTCTTCACTAGCCTAGTGAAGGATATGGTAGAACTAAAAAAATGTAGCAGAAGTCCACAAAGCTATAAGAATCATATGCATCATGAACTTTCCATAGGTATAATTCGTGAAGGGTCAACCAAGGTTAGCTTCCCTGGTGAAACCATTGAGTTTGTTAAAGGGGACGGAGTGATTATACCGCCTAAACTAAGCCATATGTGTTCTCCAGACGACGTCGAACATTGGCGTTTTGATATGCTTTATATTAATCCTAGATTTTATGGTCAAGCCTTAACTTTTGAGAAAGCTGTAAGATTATCAAATCCCGAATTGATTGAAGACTTTCTGGACCTTCTAAATGAAACTAGTAGTCAAGAGTATATAGAAGAAAGATTGATTGAACTATTGGAGCTCCTTTCAGAAGACAATAGTAATATAGAAAGCAATGATGATTCCATTGGAGAACAACTGAAGTCATATATAGAAATGCATTGGTTGGAAAAAATTAAACTTGAAGAACAATTTAATATGAATCGCTTTGCCATGATTCGATGTTTTCGCAAGAGTTTTAATACGACTCCAATGGCTTATCAATTAGAGCTTAAGATGGCAGAAGCTAAAAAAAAGCTTATGCAGGAAGAGTCCATTCTAGATGTATGCTATGAATTAGGATTTTATGACCAAGCTCATTTTACAAAGGAGTTTAAGAAGATGAACGGATTAACACCTATAGCTTATCAGGAGAGCGTCAGAGCCTAGTTTCTAGCTTGTACTGTTTCAACTATAGTGCAATTTCATACAATACAAATGAAAGGCACCACTTTATCATAGGTATAAATGATAAGGAAGGTGCTTTTATGAATAGAATTAAATTAATAGTAGTTATGGTTTTGTGGGGAAGTATAGGTTTATTTACAAGGTATATAGATTTATCTCCCATCCAGTTGGCATACTCTCGAGCAGTTCTTGGAGGGATTGTGGTATTAGCGATGAATGGTAAGAGGAATTGGACCCAAAGTAATTTCTGTAAAAAAAGTGTCCTTTTATATATACTATCAGGTGCAATGATTGGTGTCGCCTGGGTAGCCTTATTTTATGGATATGCGCATACGACAATTGCTTCAGCTGTCATTATATATAATATGTGTCCGGTCTATGTGATGTTAGCTGCTCCCATTGTATTGAAAGAAAAAAGAAATGGAATTCAAACTCTTGTTATTATCCTTTCTTTAATTGGATTAATCTTAATAGTCGGTGCGCCAAGTTTAACAAAAGATGATTTTATGGGAAAAATAATGAGTTGTATTTCAGGCTTATTATATGCAATTATTGTTTTGATTAATAGAAAGATTAAGGTAAAACTAAATAGTAATATTGCTACGGCAATCCAAATGATCTCGGCCTCTATGATCTTATTGCCTTTTGTCGTAAAATCAGGTTTTATCCCATCTATAGAAGACCTTAGTAGACAAGCTTTTATAATGACTCTTTTTTTGGGCATTGTCCATACAGGTATTGCCTATAACCTTTATTTTTCAACATATCATCAGATGAAATCAATTGAGATTGTTATGTATAGTTATCTTGAGCCCTTTTTTGGTTTGGTTTTCAGTGTTGTATTTCTTCATGAACACTTAACCATAGTGCAAATGATAGGAGGCTTATTAATTATCGGCTCAACCTTTGTTGGTGAAAATATTCAATCGAAAAGACTAGGCTTATTAAAAGAGTGATGATATAAGGTTTATATATAAAAGCATTAGGGTGAATTGCAATCATGTAGGAAGGTGAATAGATATTATGCATGGAGAAATAAAATAAACAATTAAGCTTTAAAGTTGTCATCTCTTCTGTATTTGGCTATAATAAATGTAGTAAGTATGTAGTGAGGGTAGGTATCTGTATAATATAAAGAAAGAGGATCGGATATGCCAAATATTTATGATGTAGCAAAAGAAGCAGGGGTTTCAAGAAGTACAGTTTCAAGAGTTATTAATAATCAAGAGTCTGTAAAAGATGATAAACGAGAACGAGTACTTGAAGCCATAGCTAAATTGAACTACACGCCAAATGCAACAGCAAGAGCCTTGGCTATGAATAGGACCAACACGATTGGGGTTATTATCAGAAGCCTGACAGATAATTTTAATACTGAGTTCATTTCAAGTGTGCATGATGCTGCTGATAAAAATCATTACGGGGCGATTTTTTGTATGAGAACAGTTGAGGATCAGGCTAATATAAACTATATTGATTTTTTGAATAAGAAAGTTGATGGCTTTATTTTTATTGGAGAAGAGACGGTCAGTGAAGATGAGTTGAGAAGTTTGGCTGCATCAGAAATACCTGTCATTGCAATGGAAAGTACTCATCCGGTTGAATCTATCACTTATGTTACTGTTGATAATTACGAGTCAGCATTGAAGTCTGTTGAGTATTTAATAAGCCTTGGTCATAAAAGGATAATTAATATATCTACAACTGATATGACCCAGGAAAAAGATTTGAGAAGTCTAGGATATGAGGAGGCAATTAAGAAAAATGGTTTAGCTTATTCAGAAACAATACCTATTTCATATATTGTGGAAGAAGCAAAAGCCTACCTGAATAAACTGGTTCCTCAGATTTTAAATCAAGGGATTACAGCAGCTTTCTGTTTTAATAATATGATAGCGACTATCCTTATTGAAGCACTTATACTCGCAGGCGTTAGGATACCAGAAGATTTTTCGGTTGTTGGTTTCGATGACATAGAATATCGCCATTTATCAGAAGTACCATATCCGAGAATTACCTCAAGTAAGCAACCCCAAGCTGAAATGGCTTCATACGCTGTCACAGAACTTATTGGACAGATAGAGAGACCTAAGGAGACCCCTATAGAGTCAAAAAGTAGAGAGTTTGAATGTCAATTAAATATTCGACATTCAACAGGAAGGGTTTCAAACCATGACTAAATATGCTTTTGTTTCCGAGCAAGCCTATACAGAGTTGCAGGATGAACTAAAAAAATCATATGATCTAATTTTGATAGGCAAGAATAGTAAGTGCTATGAAGCGGTAGCAAAGCATGCTGATATTCAGATGTTGACGGTAGGTAAGCATCTTTTTGTTGATCAAAGTATTGAAACCAATAAAGGCAGATGGCTTATTCGCTCTAATCCGGATTTTTTACATATTTTATCTTCTGATTTAAGTTCTAAGTATCCTGGTTCTGTACCCTTTAATGCAAAAGTTCACGATTCGGTTTTTATACATCATCTTGAGATAACACAAACAGAGATCCTTGATCATGTTGATGGTGAGAAGTATGAAAAAATACATGTGAATCAAGGTTATACTAATTGTTCATTGATCCTTTTGCCGGACAGAAAAGGTATAAGCGCTGATAAAGGCATATATGATACGCTTACTCGTCATAAGTTTGATATCCTTTTTATCCGAGAAGGATATATATTGTTAGAAGGGATGACTCATGGCTTTATAGGTGGGTGTTGTGGACTGGATGATGATAGGGTCTATGTGAATGGTGATTTAAATTATCATCCGGATGGTGAGAGGATAAGAGCTTATATAGAAGCTAGTGGAATGAAATTGTTTGAAGTGAAAAACCAAGTCTTAAGAGATATTGGTTCTATTGTTTTTTGGGAGGCTGAAGATGTCTGAAAAAATGAATATACCTATTTTTATCCCTCATTTTGGTTGTAAGAATGACTGTGTTTTTTGTAATCAAAGAAAGATTAGTGGATATGATGATGCCTTAAACATAGACACCCTTAGGGCGTTTATTGAAGATTCCATTGAGACAAAAGGGAATAGGGAAGTTGAGATAGCTTTTTTTGGTGGTAGTTTTACAGGGCTTGATCTTAATATTCAAAAGAAGTACTTAGGCCTTGCTAAAGAATATGTAGAAGCATATAATCTTCGGGGAATTCGTTTTTCAACCCGCCCTGATTATATCACAAAAGCAATTATGGACATGCTTACAGATTATCCTGTAGTGGCTATAGAACTAGGGATACAATCAATGGATGCGAATGTTCTTGAGATGAGTAAACGAAACCACACGATAAATCAAGTATACGAGGCAATCGACTTGATACATGATTATGATATAGAATTGGGAGTTCAGATGATGTTAGGTCTGCCCGGTGATACATATAGTAAGTCAATGGAAACTTGTCGAGAGCTTATTCGTTTTAAGCCGGATACCGTACGCATTTATCCTACCTTGGTCATTGAAGATACTGAACTTGCAGATATGTATAAAAATGGGCTTTATCAACCCTTGTCCCTTAAAGAGGCAGTTGCATGGACGGCTGAAATTCTGTCTGCATTTAAAAATTGTGGAATTTCAGTTATCCGTGTAGGTCTTCAAGATAATGAGGATATTAAGGGAGCAAGTAGGCTTGCAGGACCCTATCACCCTGCTTTTAAGGAATTGGTTTTAGATGAAATGGTTTTTATGACAGTAATGAATCAAATTGGATTTCTTGATGAAGAATGTCAACAAAATCAACTGGAGCCATGTTATGAACTTGCAGGTGGACAGAGGGTTTATCAACGGTTGATTGGTCATAAGAAAGGGAATGTGAAACGATTTGAAGAAAAAGGTATCCGACTTAAGCAGGATATGAACCTGAACTTAGACACTTTTTGGTTGACTAGAATAAAGGGTGGTACAGTTCTTACCGGAACTTTTTGATTCATAGAGAGCTTTGTCAGCATGGCTAATCATGATTTCAACATTGGTGGAATCTTTGTAGGAAGCAACACCAAAACTTGCGGTTACTTGGTAACCGCTTTTTAACTGAAAATTATGATGCTCAATACTTTTCCTTAATTTCTCGGCAACCTGATAGGCTGTTTTACCTTCGCAATGAGATAGTAGGACAAGGAATTCTTCGCCACCCCACCTAAAGAGATAATCGGTTGTGCGAAGAGAGTCGTTCAATATAGAGGCGAAGTCTACAAGGGCACGGTCTCCAGTATTATGACCTAAGGCATCGTTAATGGATTTAAAATTATCAATATCAATGAGTATAACTGAAAACATATAATTGTAACGATGATACTCATAAATGTTATGCTTGATGACTTCGAAAAACTTATGACGGTTATATACTTTGGTCAGGTTATCTGTATAAGAAAAATTATAAAGGTAATGAAGGATATAATAGATAAAACCAATGACAATCAAGAGAATGATATATAGGATGATGAAGAGGCTGACATTCATGACTAAGCTGTTTTCAAGGCTAGTCAAGGTTGGATTGCTTTTAAAATAGACATAGTAACCAGGGTTTAGGGAATCACCGTCAAAATCAGAAATACGAATAAAGACTAATGAATAATAGAAGCCGTTGATCTCCTTGCTTCTGGTAAAGTTTTCATTTGCCATCAGAGGCTCGTAGATGGTTGAAATAACCTGATTTTGAAAATTTTCAAGTACCTTGTAGTCATCAAGGCTTGCATATTGATTAATACGAGCCATAAGTTGGGAATCCATAAGATAGGTATTGCCATAAGGCGAATCAATATAGATCTTATTTTCCAATGCCTCATCTGACATAAGATTTTTTGAGAAAATGGTATAGACCTGTTGTTCAGTTGCAGAGTCAAGAGTTTTACAAATGGCAGAATAGGGTACTTGATATTCAAGGTAACCGAGTAAATCCGTATCACTATATATAGGATATGTAAATGACTTTGATACTTCAGTTGGATCTGTAATAGAAGCTTCTGTTATTAAAGTGTCGTTATAATCATAGAGAGAAATGGATGAAAACATATTTTCGTTGGCACTATTAATAGCCGAAGTAAGAAGGTCGTTTAGCTTGTTCACATATAGGTCTTTAAGGTTATCATCATTTATGTAGGACTTGAGAAAGCTTGTAAATCCGTTATTGTTCTTAATAAGTTCCTCTTCATATACGGTTGATAGGTTCTTATAAAGAATTTCTATGGTCTTTATATCTTGACTAAGGTCTTGGTGGAGCTGTTGATTTATATTAAAGACATCTTTTTGATGTGCATTATATTGGTTGTAGACAAGCAAAGCAAAAAGAAGAGTAATAGATACAATTGTTATTGTTATTATAAGTCTTAGTTTGCTAAAAATTCTTATCATAATAGTCTCCCCTTGACACAAAACCGTAGATTTTGATATAAAACCCTAACCTATATCATTATATATGAGGCTTGCAAAAGATACAATATGATTTTTGACGGACATGATATGAACAGAGTGTTAGCTATAGGATGGAGATTTAATAAAAGTTTAATAGAAATAATATGGTCTAAGTTGAGGATTCATGATAGGATAGAGGTTATGAATCCGGAGGATACTAAATGGAAAGACAGATAAAATTAACCACTTACAGCTTATACGGATATGGTGTAGGAAATTTGGGTTATGGCATGATTTTACAGGCCATGACAACATATCTCCTTTTTTTTGGTACATCTATACTAAAATTACCAGGATCCATTCTTGGTGTCATAATAGGCATCAGCGTATTTTGGGATGCTATCAGTGATCCTATAATGGGATCGATTTCTGATTTTACCTACAATCACAAATTCGGAAGAAGACATCTTTATATACTGATTGGATGTATAGGCATTGCTTTTTTTAATTCTATGTTATGGAGTATTCACATAGGGTGGTCTGACACGGTCAAGCTAGTACTTATCACCATATTTATTTTTGGAGTTAAGACCATGGCAACTGTTTTCGTAACACCATATTTGGCTCTTTCTGGTGAACTTACAGATGACTACTATGAGCGGACTAAGATTCAATCAGTTCGTACTGTATTCTTTGTTATAGGATTGGGTTTTACTGTTGTTGTCGGTATGACATATTTTCTTCGGTCAACAGAAGCCTTTCCCATAGGCCAGCTTAATTCTGAAGGTTATAGGTACTTAGGTTATACAACATCAGGAATAATGATTATAGCGGGGCTCATGACTTATTTTTCTACCAAATCTTATATACCGCACTTGAATAAGAAGGTAATGGAAAGAAGACTTAAAAGAACCATAGGTGTATTTGGCCAACTAAAAATTGATTTAAAGGAATTATTTGCTAATAAAAATTATCTCTATGTAGCACTAGCTTATCTAGCTGCCAATTTGTCTTCGGCAATTATTGGGTCAATAGGTCTTCATGTCTTTACTTATACCTTTAGATTAGGTTCAATTGATATAGGTATTATACTGGGCGTTTTCTTTGTATTTATGGTTGTGTCCCAACCTTTTTGGTTGAAATATTCAAGAAAATTTGATAAAAGGCAAGCTGCCATAGTGGCTACCTTAATTGGTATTAGTTCAGGTTTTATTTTCTTGATGAACCTTATCTTTAGATCCATTACCCTTGATTATCCATATACCTTGGTATTCTTTTTTATACTAGCTGGATTTGGAGTTGGTGGCCTACTAACCATGCCCCTATCCATGGTTGGTGATACAATTGATGTGGAAGAATATAATACGGGGAAACGTTCAGAAGGTCTTTATTATGGTGGTTTGACATTTGCCTATAAGGCTAGTCAGGCGGTGACTATATTTATTATTGGTGTACTTCTTGATACCATTGGATTTGATCCGACCTTAAGTTTTCAGACTGAGAAAACGGAAGTATTACTAGGTATTATTTTGGTTATTGGCTGTCTTATTGCCTTTGGCTTGACTTTATTAGCATACACCAGATATAATTTATCCCATGAGGAAATACAGAATTTACAGAGACTTAAGGAGATGAACCATGATACACCAGTTAAATGAAAAGTTTAATGAAGAAATTCTTGCCTTACAAGAAACGTTAGTAGATATCTATATGGAAGAAAGTAATAATAAGGATAGTCTTGCCTCGTACGCCAGACAGGTGGCGGGTTTCTTAGGAGATATGTTCAGCCTGGAATCAGAGATTAATGAGGCATATTTTACAGACAAGACTTTTGATCAACTTCTTGACTTGAACCATAAATACTATGAGGATATAGCTGGTGATAATTATTTACAATCTTATGCGAATCCAGATGTAACCACTGAAATGTTTGGAAAAAGAATAGGACAGGTTCTGGCAACCATCTATTTTCGTGTTCGTGGTTCAGTTGCTTTTGCCTTTGAAGGACGTCAGTTTTCTATTATGTGGGTGGGATCTCTATTTGTTGGAGCCTATGAACTTATGAAACCATACCGGGATAAGTTAAAGGATAATGAAGAGGTTGGAATTAAGCTTACTAATCTTCTGAAAGAGGAAGCTAGGAATAATCGGGTCGAGAAAATGGAACTTGGTATCTATCGACGGTTTAATCCTACCTTTAATGTCTATAGCAGTATTGCCTCCCTTCCTTATGATAGAAGAAATATCTTTCGATACGGTATGTATATTAGCGACAATGAGATCAAGTTATTAGATTATTTTGAATCCTTAGCTGATGAAAAACTTCAAAGGATTGCTGATACCTATACAGAAGCCTTTATTCGTGGCTTTAAACGTAACAATGTGTCTCTTGAAGGTAAGAAAACAGTTAATGTAGGCTATCAGATTGGATTTGAACCGATCATTAAAAAGGCATATGAGAATCTTAAGAAAGAGGGTTTGCTTCCTCTTGTTTATTATGAAATAGGAGGTAGTCCCAGACCGAGAATTATCAACACCAAGCCCAGTCCCCAAATGGAATATGATCATAAGTTCGATGATGGTTTATACAATGATCAAGCATTGTGTGATGAAGGAGTTGCCATTACTGATCAAGCATATACTAAGCATCAGAAATTTTTGAAGCAATTTGCAGGACCTGCTATTATGGAAGTTTTTGGTGAAAAACCATTTGAACCTATTTCTAAAGATACAAGTGTAAAATATTCAAAAGAATTGACAGAAATTATTAAGGGCTTTACTAATTCAAGACAAGAGATACTTAACCGCTTCTTGCCGAGAAGTGCATATTCTTTTGTTTTGATATCCTTCCCGACTCCAGCAATTGGTGATCAGTTTTCAGAAATTTTTGATGCAACTATTGAAGTCAATACATTAGATGAAAGCAAATATATGGATATCCAGGCTAAGATCATTGAAGCTCTAGACAAAGGAATAGGGGCTCATATTACCGGAAGAAATGGAAATAAGACGGATCTTTTTGTGGCATTTAATCAAGATTTTGACAAGCAAAAACAAACGAATTTTGTCAATTGTACAGCTGATGTCAATGTTCCTGTGGGTGAGGTATTTACTTCACCTAAATTGGAAGCTACAAAAGGTAAGCTACATGTGTCAGAAGTTTTTCTTCACGGTTTGAATTATAAGGAACTGGAGATTGATTTTGAAGAAGGCATGATGGCCTCATATTCCTGTAAAAATTTTAATGATGAAGAAAAAAATCTGGAATATATTAGGGAAAACCTGACTCACCCCTATGATTCGCTTCCTCTAGGCGAATTTGCTATAGGAACCAATACAACAGCTTATGCTATGGCTAAAAAATATAAGATAGACGATATCATTCCTATACTGATCGGTGAAAAAATGGGACCACATTTTGCAGTTGGCGATACCTGTTTTGCTTGGAGCGAAGAGGTCGAAGTTTTTAACCCTGATGGACGAGAGATTGTTGGTAAAGAAAACTCCAAAACCAAGTTAAGACATGATGACCCTTCACAGGCTTATACATACTGTCATACAGACATTACTATACCATATAAGGAACTAGGTCATATAATTGTAAAAGTTCCTAATGGTGAAGATATTGAAATTATCAGAGACGGTCGTTTTGTTCTGGCTGGAACAGAAGCGCTAAACGAACCACTTAAGGATATTGAGGTGTAGAAATGGCTGAGAAACCACATACTAAATTTAGTGAACTAAGTAAACATGAAAAGGCTGAACATATTTGGGAGTATTATAAGCTTCATATAATAGGAGGAATTTTTGGGGCCTTTTTTATCTTCTGGATGCTGAATCATTATATTTTTAATCCACCACCAGAAATTACCTTCGATGTATCTCTTTATGGTCTCTACGCCAATGAAGAAGAAAAAGTCGTTTTGGAAGACCAGTTGGACGCTTATGTTATCGATGAAGGTGTTAATAATACTACTATGGTTGAGTTTTTCCCTATTAGAGAAGATCTTGATCCGGCAACCCAACAAGCTTCTGTAGCAAAAATGGTTGCAAAAGCTTCACTTGGTGAATTTGATATCATGATTTTTGCTAATGACTTCTATAAATCATACATGGTCGAAGATGCCTTTCTACCATTGGGACCATTAATTGACAAGGGTATACTTGATCCAGGAGACTACCCTCTGATAAAAGGAAATGATGTCAACTATGATTCAGATGAGTATCTCATGATTGATGTATCAGACAATCCTGCTATCCAGCGATTATTCTATGAGTCAGAAGATATCTACATGGCGATATACTTTAATGCACATCCAGAAAACCAGTTGGAAAAAGCGCTAGATTATTTATTATATGAATATAAATAAACTTAAATAGTTTGTTCGGAAAATAACAATAGTAAGCCCTGTTTTTGTATGAAAACATGGGCTTATTATTATATTTCTTGTTAAAACCTTACAAAAGATAAATGAAGACAGGAAAAACCCGAATAAAAACAACTAAAAAGAATTAAATGTTCGGAAAAACCATTGACGTTAGTTCAGTTACCATGTACAATAGCATATAACAAGTCGGTCATATGTATGAACTATAAAGAGGTTTACAATGAATATTTTGTCAAAGAAGATAGGTATTATTGGTGGTGGGCAACTTGGTAAGATGATGATACTGGATGCGAAGCGTCTAGGCTTTTATTGTGCAACTTTAGATCCAACTGAACATTGTCCTAGCCATTCTATTTCCGATACACACATCATAGCTCCATTTGATGACCGAGATGCACTTCGACAACTAGCAGAGATGACAGATGTTCTGACTTATGAGTTTGAACATATTGATGCTGAATTTCTTAATATCCTAGAGGATGAAGGTTTTTCAATCTATCCTTCTCCCAAATCCTTGATTAAAATCCAAGATAAATACCAACAGAATAAAATGTTGAAGGCAGCAGGAATTCCCCTTCCTGACTTTAAGAATGTTGCTTCTATCGATGACATATACGATTATATTAAAGATAGAGGATTTAAAGGTATGCTTAAAAGCAGGCTTGGTGGCTATGATGGTAAGGGAAATGCTCTGATTAATAGTGAAGGTGATGTAGAAGAAGCATATAGTACCTTGTCGTCAGGAGGATATCTTCTCATGATTGAAGAGTTTATTCCTTTTGTCAAAGAAATATCAGTTCTTGCGACTCGTGGAATCAATGGAGATATTGCTATATATCCAGTAGGGGAGAACATACACAAAAACTCTATACTAGATGAGACTATTGTTCCTGCAAGAGTTGGCAAGGAAGTGCAAAAAAAAGCACATGATATTGCCAGACGGGTTATGGAAGTATTTGAAGGTGTTGGTATGTTCTGTGTGGAACTTTTTGTAACTGCAAGTGGCAAGGTTTTGGTTAACGAAGTAGCACCAAGACCACATAATTCCGGTCATTATACCATTGAGGGCTGTTTAACATCACAATTTGAACAACATATTCGTGCAATAGTAGGACTCCCTCTAGGTCATGTAGACCTAATCGGTCCATGTGTTATGAAAAATCTTTTAGGTCAAGAAGGTGAATTTGGGAAAACTAGGGTTGAAGGTCTAATGGAATGTTTGAGTGAACCTCAACTTAAACTTCATCTTTATGGGAAAGAAGAAACGAAAGCCTTTAGAAAAATGGGTCATTTGACTGTCTTATCTTCAAGTGTTGACGAAGCCCTATCTAAGGCAAGAATAGGATTTAATCAAATCAAGATTATGGCAGAGAAAGGATAGATCATGAAAGTTGGAATCATTATGGGCAGCGATTCAGACCTTCCGGTTATGAGGGCAGCCGCAGATATCTTAAAAGAACTAGATGTAGAATTTGAACTTACTGTTGTTTCAGCTCACAGGACACCAGAGAGAATGTATGATTATGCTAAGGGTGCGAAGGCAAATGGTATAGGTGTTATTATAGCTGGTGCAGGTGGAGCAGCCCACTTACCTGGTATGGTGGCTTCTATGACAAGTATTCCTGTTATTGGCGTTCCTGTTAAGTCAAGAACCATGAATGGAATGGATTCACTCTATTCCATCGTACAGATGCCACCTGGCATACCGGTAGCTACAGTAGCTATTAACGGAGCTAAAAACGCAGGTATACTGGCTGCATCCATACTATCTCTGACTGATGAATATGTAGAAGAAAAGCTTATTGAATATAAAAATGACTTAAAAGCAATGGTTGAAGAAAAAGCTGAGAAACTTGAAGATATTGGTTACGAAACATACTTAGACCAGATGTAGATTGTGGAGGAAGACATGGAAAAAAGAGAATTGTTATACGAAGGCAAAGCAAAAAAAGTGTATACTACGGATGATAGTAAATCTCTTATCGTCTCTTACAAAGATGATGCAACTGCCTTTAACGGTGAAAAAAAAGGTAGTATTGATGCTAAAGGCAGAGTAAATAATCTTGTATCAAACCATCTTATGGGCCTTCTGGAAAAAGAAGGGGTAGCAACTCATGTGATTGAAACATTAAATGACAGGGAAACTCTGGTAAAAAAAGTAAGCATCATTCCACTAGAAGTTATTGTAAGAAATATTGCAGCCGGTAGCCTTTCCAAGCGACTAGGCCTTCCAGAAGGAACTAAGATGAAAAAGACAGTTCTTGAATATTCTTATAAGAACGATGATCTTGGTGATCCCATGATCAATGAATATCATATAGCTGCCCTTGAACTTTGTAGTAAGGAAGAATTGAAAACTATAGCAGATATGGCCTTTAAAGTTAATGACTTTCTTACAGCATATCTAAAGGATGTGGGGATAGAACTTATTGATTTTAAAATTGAATTTGGACGTACACCTGATGGTCAGATCATCTTAGCAGATGAGATATCTCCGGACACTTGTCGCTTCTGGGACGTGGAAACTAATGAAAAATTAGATAAAGACCGTTTTAGAAGAGATTTGGGAAATGTTGAAGAAGCCTATCAGGAAGTTATGAAACGACTATTAGGTGATGCATAATGGAGGATAAGGGCAAGATGAATGATTGTGACATCATAAAAGAAAGCATATATGATGATAAGTTGAATGAAGAATGTGGTGTGTTTGGTGTCTACAAGGATGGAACCGATCTTGATCCTGGTCGTTTGACCTATTATGGACTTTTCTCCTTACAACATAGGGGGCAGGAAAGTGCAGGTATTGCAGTTAACAATAAGAAGACGATCCTTTATCGTAAGGAAATGGGGATGGTTACAGAAATTTTTGATGATGTGGTTCTTGATTACCTACAAGGTCATTCAGCTATAGGACATGTCCGATATTCTACAGCTGGTGATTCCTTGGCTGAGAATGCTCAACCATTGGTCCTTAAATATACAAAGGGGTATATGGCTTTAGCTCATAATGGAAATTTAACTAATGCTAATATCTTACGTGAAGACTTGGAACAAAAAGGACATTTGTTTCAAACAACAACTGATTCAGAGGTGATTGCAGCCTTACTTTCTAGGGCAAGGATCAAATTCAGTTCTATAGAAGAAGCCTTAATTGAAGTTATGGGAGAAATAAATGGAGCTTATTCTTTACTGGTTATGACACCACACAAGCTTATAGCAGCAAGAGATCCTCTTGGTATGAGGCCTTTAGTTATGGGGAAAAAAGATGGTGCCTATGTCTTTTCATCAGAAAGTTGTGCCTTTGACTCTTTGGGGATTGAATTTGTTAGGGACGTAAAAGCAGGTGAGGTTATTGTTGTTAATAATGACGGAATGACTTCAAGGATAGTTGAATCAGCAGCCAAGAAATCAGCTATGTGTTCCTTTGAGTATATTTATTTTGCAAGACCAGATTCTATTATGGAAGGGCTGGAAGTATATACTAGCCGTTTTAGAGCAGGTCAGGTTCTTGCCAAGGAGCATCCAGTTGATGCAGATGTTGTTATAGGTGTCCCAGACTCCGGTCTTTCTGCTGCACATGGATTTGCAGAGGCCTCTGGCATACCAATTGTTGATGGATTTATGAAAAATCGTTATGTGGGTCGTACTTTTATCCAACCTGATCAAGCCTTACGTGAATTAGGTGTTCACTTAAAGCTTAATCCCATCCGGTCTCAAGTAGAAGGTAAACGTGTGATTATGATCGATGATTCTATTGTGCGTGGAACCACTTCTAAAAAAATCGTTCGTCTACTTAAAACGGCAGGAGCAAAAGAAGTTCATGTTCGTGTTTCTTCTCCACCTGTAACCCATTCTTGCTACTATGGTATTGATACACCGGAACGTAAGAAATTGGTAGCGACAACCCATACGATTGATGAAATATGTGAGCTTATTGAGGCGGATAGTCTAGGCTTTATAAGTGAAGAAGGACTTTTAAAGACATTAGAGGGTGCTGATTGTAATTTTTGTACTGCATGTTTTAATGGGAACTACCCAACTAAGTTGGAAGACGAGGAGATAAAGTAATGAATTACAAAGAAGCTGGTGTTGATGTAGAAGCAGGTTATAAAGCTGTTGAACTGATGAAAAGGCATGTGAAAACTACTCATACGTCTGGAGTAGTTGATGATATAGGCGGATTTGGAGGCTTGTTTTCTCTTGCAGGCCACTCTATGGAAGAACCTGTCTTAGTTTCAGGAACTGACGGTGTTGGAACCAAACTTAAGATTGCTATTGACCTTGATAAACATGATACAATCGGTATTGACTGTGTAGCTATGTGTGTTAATGACATTATCTGTTGTGGTGCTAAACCTTTGTTTTTTCTCGATTATATTGCCTGTGGAAAGAACTTTCCAGAGAAAATTGCAACTATAGTTTCTGGGATAGCTGATGGATGTAGACAGTCTGGTGCTGCACTTATTGGTGGAGAAACTGCTGAAATGCCTGGATTTTATCCTGAAGATGATTATGATATGGCCGTTTCGCAGTGGGTATCGTCGATAAGAAGAAGATTATTGATGGGTCTAGACTGACAGCTGGTGATGTCCTCGTTGGCCTGCCTTCGTCTGGTATACATTCCAATGGATATTCCTTGGTCCGTAAGCTCTTCAAACCTACACCTGAGAAACTAGGTGTGGAAATTGATGCCCTTGGTATGACTTTAGGTGATGCCTTAATAGAACCGACAAAGATTTACGTTAAGGCTATTGATGCCCTTATTAGTGCTTGTGATGTGAAAGCAATCAGCCATATAACAGGCGGTGGTTTTATTGAAAATATACCTAGAATGCTTAAGGATGGAACTGTAGCCAATATAGATCTTGGAACTTGGCCAGTACTTCCAATCTTTAATTTGATGCAGGAACTTGGTGGCATGAGTCATGAAGAAATGTATAATACCTTTAACATGGGAATTGGTATGATAGTAGCTATAAATAAGGATGATGGAGATAAAGCCCTTGAAGCTCTTGAAGCTATTGGTGAGAAGGCATATATCATTGGCTCTATCACTAAAGGTGAGAAAGGATTGAACCTATGCCAAAAATAGCCGTATTGGTTTCGGGTGGTGGAACTAATCTGCAAGCTATTATAGATAGTATTGAAAAAGGTGACTTAAAAGATACGGAGATTGCAACCGTTGTTAGTAATCGTAAGCAGGCATATGCTTTGGAACGTGCTAAGCTAAAGGGAATAGATGGAACCTGTATTAGACCAAGAGATTATAAGACCAAAGATGCTTTTACTCAGGCTCTTATTAGCCATCTTGAAAAATTTGAGGTTGACCTGATTGTCTTGGCTGGTTTTCTAGTGATTTTGGATATAGGTTTTATTAACCATTATAGGAACCGGATTATTAACATTCATCCTTCGTTAATTCCCTCTTTTGCTGGAGATGGCTTTTATGGACTGAAAGTTCATGAAGAAGCTTTGAAAAGGGGAGTTAAGTTATCTGGGGCAACGGTCCATATAGTCGATGAGATTACAGACCACGGGCCCATCCTGTATCAAAAAGCTGTTGATGTGTTGGAAGATGATACTCCGGAAAGCCTGCAGAAACGTATTATGGAAGAGGCAGAATGGGTTTTGCTCCCAAAGGCCATTGGTGAATATGAAAGATGGTCTAAGCTATACCCAAGATAGAAAGGAAAATGGATGAAAGTACTTGTAGTCGGCAGTGGTGGCAGAGAGCATGCCATATGTTGGAAAATCGCCAAGAGCGATAAAGTTGATCAGATTTTTTGTGCACCAGGCAATGGTGGTATTGAGGAAGTAGCTACTCTAGTAGACATTGAAGCAAGAGACGTTGAAGGTTTAGTCGATTTTGCTAAAAAAGAATCCATAGACTTAACGATTATTGGGATGGATGATCCTTTGATGCTAGGTGTTGTTGATGCATTTGAAAGATCAGGATTACGTGTGTTTGGACCAAGAAAGAATGCAGCTATTCTCGAAGGCTCTAAGGTCTTTGCTAAAGACCTAATGAAAAAGTATGATATTCCTACAGCAGGATATGAAGTTTTTGATGATCCCATTAAGGCGGAAAAATATCTGATGGAAACGTCCTACCCGATTGTCTTAAAAGCAGATGGTCTTGCCTTGGGAAAAGGAGTACTGATTTGCCAGGATAAAGGAGAAGCTTTACAGGGACTTAA
The DNA here is from genome assembly GCA_963677625.2 of Vallitaleaceae bacterium. Classification (GTDB taxonomy): domain Bacteria; phylum Bacillota; class Clostridia; order Lachnospirales; family Vallitaleaceae; genus UBA1351. Next base: position 735 of record CAXXSW010000005.1, on the reverse strand, counting down.
GGATATTATGATAGACAAGAAGTTTGGACCTGCAGGAAATATCTTGGTTGTTGAAGAATTTATGACCGGTCCTGAAGTTTCTGTCCTGTCTTTTTGTGACGGGAACACGGTTATTCCAATGGTTTCAGCTCAAGATCATAAAAGGGCATTTGATAATGACCAGGGTCTGAATACCGGTGGTATGGGAACCTTTAGTCCAAGCGAATATTATACTGAAGAGGTTCATCGTTTTTGTGTGGACAATATTTATCAGAAGACCCTTGATGCCATGAAAGCTGAAGGGAGACCTTTTACAGGGATTATTTTCTTCGGCTTGATGCTTACACCAAATGGACCAAAGGTTCTTGAATACAATGCCAGATTTGGTGATCCAGAAGCTCAGGTGGTTCTACCAAGGCTGAAGACGGACCTTATTGATGTTGTGGAAGCTGCTATTGATGGGAAACTTTCTAAGGTGGCCTTAGAATGGGATGATAGGGCGACTGTTTGCGTTGTTCTTGCATCAGGTGGATATCCAGTGGCTTATGACAAGGGGTTTGAAATTACCGGACTTGAAATTCAAAAACCTAAAAAGGATATTATTGTTTTTCACGCGGGAACAAAAAGAGATCAAGAAAAAATCCTTACCACGGGAGGTCGAGTTTTAGGTATCACCGCTTTTGGTAAGGATATAGAAGAAGCGAGATTAATTGCTTATCAGGCAGTAGAAGAAGTTGACTTCACTCGAAAACAATA
>CAXXSW010000004.1:292500-655814 GCA_963677625.2 Vallitaleaceae bacterium | reverse complement strand
CAGTAAAATTACTCAAAACGGTGGAAGCCCCTGTAAATTCGGGGTCGATATGTAGGAAATGGCCAAACGGTAGTGCCACATAATCATGATATAACTGTTGTAATGATGGGCTTTAAGGTGTAAAATAAGGGTGTCTTCAAAATCAAGGAGGCTCCCAAATGTTTGCACGCATAAAAAAGTCCGGTAAGTACCAATATCTGCAGATAGTCGAAAACAAAAAAGAGCAGGGTAAGGTAAAGCAGCGTGTGATTGCCACAGTTGGACGCATGGATCAGCTTCATTATAAAAGCAGGGTTGAAACCCTCATCCGCTCCCTTGCCAGATTTTCTGAAAAAGCCCTGCTGATCCTTTCCGGAAAAAGTGATATCAAAGCCGACAGCCTTACCATTGGTCCCACATTGATTTTCCAGAGGTTGTGGGAAGAAAGCGGCATTCAAGATGTCATCCGGCACCTGCTTGCAGAACGGAAATTTGAATTCGATGTGGAACGAGCTATTTTCCTGACGGTCTTGCATCGACTCATGACATCCGGGTCTGACAGACACTGCGACAGATGGAAAAGGGATTATCTGATCCCTGGCACAGAAGATCTGGATTTGCACCATCTGTATCGGGCCATGACATTTCTGGGTGAATGTATAACAGATGAGGCATCCGCTCTTGGTCCCCGACGCAATAAAGATCTTATGGAAGAAATGATGTTCCAGCGGAATAGGGATCTTTTCTCGGAGCTTGATCTGGTCTTTTTTGATACCACATCCATCTATTTTGAGGGTCAGGGCGGAGAGTTTTTTGGTAACAGGGGATTTAGCAAAGACCATCGTCCGGATCTTCATCAGATGGTCGTGGGTGCAGTGCTTGATGACAATGGGCGACCGATCTGTTGTGAAATGTGGCCGGGAAATACAACGGACGTCAAGACCATGATGCCGGTAGTTGATCGGCTGCGCCACCGCTTTGGCATCGGTCAGTTTTGCATTGTAGCCGATCGTGGGATGATCAGTACAGATACAATTTCCAGGCTTGACGCGCAGCAGATGCCGTATATCCTTGGGGCACGGATGAGGCGAGTCAAGGAAATCAAAACAAAAATTCTTAGCCGGGCCGGACGATACAAAGAGGTCTATCCTGAAAATGCAGACCGGAGCAAACCCTCCCCGTTGAAGGTTAAGGAAGTCATCCATAATGACACCCGGTATATCATTTGCCTGAATGAGCGCCAGGCACGGAAGGATGCCGCTGATCGCCAGGCGATCATAGAGTCGTTGAAAAAACAATTGAAGAAAGGCCCGAAAGTATTGGTCGGAAACAAGGGCTATCGCAAATATCTGAAGGTGCAGAAAGGCAGTGCTCAGATTGATACAGCCAAAGTTGAGGGCGAATCCCGTTTCGATGGGAAGTGGGTTCTGACGACAAACACCAATTTGTCTCCTGAACAGGTGGCCCTCAAGTATAAGGAGCTCTGGCGAGTGGAAAGGGTGTTCCGGGATGTGAAATCTCTTTTGGACACCAGGCCGGTATATCATCAGAAAGATGAAAATATTGCCGGTCATGTATTTTGCAGCTTTCTTGCCCTTGTGCTGCGAAAGGATCTTGACCGATGTTTGGCTGAAAATAAACATCAATTTGAATGGAATGACATCAAACAGGACTTGAAGGCCTTGAAACGGGTTGAGATTGAAGAAAGTGGCCAGCGCTTTGCCATCAGGAGCGAATGCAAAGGTGTCTGCGGTAAAATTTTTCAATCGGTAGGTGTCGCTCTTCCGCCTACGATCAAAGCCTTGAGCTGATTGTAAAAAACCGCCGCGGGTAGTGCCAACAACTTCTTGATTGTATGTATTATATTGAAATAAAAGAACATTCAAAATTCAACTGTTTAAAATCAGTATAACATATTGTGCCTGAACGGAAATCAAATAGACTCAAAAATAATAAGGCCCATGATCAGAACAAAATGTAAAAAGAATTCAATTAATGAACAACAACGCCCGGAATCGACGGCCGCTATCGATTAACTTATTGTTTATCACACAGTGTCAGGTGATAGAGGGTCTCAAGCTGCTCCGGGGTCACAGGTTAGTTTGCTGCGGCGGCCGCGGCCCGGACCCGGGGCAGCAGTCTTCGGGCGATATCGGTATCAATGTTGATATTCCGGTGGGCCAGTTCATGTCTTATGGCCGCTGAACCCGAATGCACACCGATCACCATGTGCCAGCAACCCTGGTTTTGGGGTTTTTCCATTGTTTCCAGACAAGACTTCGCAGTCGTCGCATTATCCAGATCTTGAGCCCTTTGAGGAATGATTTGGCCTCTGTAAGCCGGAAATAATTCCACCATCCCCGAAAATATTGGTTCAATTCCTGGATGACCTGCCACAGACTCTTACCCCGCTTGCGGCTGGTTAATTCCCGCACTTTGTCCTTGAATCGTTTCATACTCTTGGCATGAATCCGAATCTTGGACTGTCCACACATTTGAAAATATGTGAAGCCAAGGAATTTGCGCAGCCACGGTCTGCTGACAGCACTTTTGTCCTGGTTTACTTTGAGTTTGAGTTTCACGGTCAGAAACCTTGTGATACTCTGCATAACCCTTTCAGCCGCTTTCCGGCTTTTGCAGAAGATCATAAAGTCATCGGCATAACGGACATATCGGTGTCCTCGTTTCTCCAGTTCCTTATCCAGCTCATCAAGGACGATGTTGGACAGCAAAGGAGAGAGCGGGCCTCCTTGGGGAGTTCCTTCTTCCGTAGGCACCATAACGCCTGAAATCATTACACCGGATCTTAGATATTGCCGTATTACCTTTAATACGCGCTTATCCTTGATTTTGCCGGCGAGTCGACTCATCAGGCGGTCATGCGAGACCCGGTCGAAGAATTTGGACAGGTCCATGTCTACGACATAGGTATAACCTTCGACCATATACCTTTTACCCTGCATCACCGCATCGTGTGCGGATTTACCGGGCCTGAACCCATAGCTGTATTCAGAGAAAAAAGGTTCCCATACCTGTTCCAGGATTTGGGATATGGCCTGCTGTATAAACCGGTCAAGCACCGTGGGTATTCCAAGTAAACGGACACCGCCATCCGGTTTGGGAATTTCCTTGCGTTTCACCGGCAGCGGTTTGTGCCTGCAGTTAAGGAGGTCTTGTTCAATTTCAGGCCAATGCTTTGCCAGGTTGCTCCCAAGTTGACCGGTTTTCATACCGTCTACGCCGGGGGCGCCTTTGTTCGCACAAACCTGTTTCCATGCCCGGATAATGTTGTTGCGTTCAAGGATTATCTCCATTAACCGGTCGTTGTTTCCCAGACTTTCGGCAATCTGTGACGCTGGGAACAGTTCCATCTGCTGTGGCCGTCTGTTCACAAGTACACACCTCCTATTTGTCGTTATCATTTACCCGGACCATTCGGCCCGGGCACCGTTCAGGCCTTTACCGGGATGAGACCTCCCCGCCTTTGCGGGGCTCGTTTCCACCGGCTACTATGCCTTCCTGCTGACTTCTCCCATGCGGTCAGGACCAGTTACCCGGCCCTCAGCCAATCCGGCACATGGGAGATCTCCCGGGGTAAACACATGTCTTTCGGTACGTGAATGCCGGATTTACGGACATACCTTGTAATGGATAGAGGACTTCACCTTGTTGTGCAGGCTCGTCTGCGCGGGCGGTTTCGAAGGAGTTTGGTTGACGAAAATTTAAACTATCACTGGAGCTTTTGTGGTTTAAAAAGCCCGGCGGGTTATCTATACGTTATAAGCTGATGGTGAAGAAGAAAAATCTATGAGAGATTTCTGTAAATGTCTTTTCTGTGGCCAACCTTGACAATAAGAATTACAAGGACTTCATCTTGAACTTCATAGATTATCCGGTAATCGCCAACTACGAATTCTATGAAACGGATTGTCCCCTTTCATCTTTGTGATTTCAGGATTTGGGAGATTATCCGCAAGACTGTCAATTTTTTCGCTGATGCGCTTTCTATCAGGTTTCGGTATCTTTTTAAGCGCCTTTGCGGCAGATCGCTTGACCTCTATCCTGTATTTCAAAGTTCAAGTTCCTTTTTCAGCTCCTCCCAGGCAATTGGCTCCCCCGGTTCATTTTTAGCTTTCCACGCATCTTCAATATCCATTTGGTCTTCGAATTCCTGGAGCATCTTCAGCTCTTTGATTGACACAATTGCGGCAATAGGTTCTCCCCGCCTAGTCAATACAAAAGATTCGTCAGAATACGCTACCCGGTTAATAATATTGGCAAATTTTTTTCTTGCATCCGCGGTTGTGATTTTATTTAACATAATGTACCTCTACAGCTTAATGTTTACAAAATGTTCATTTTGTACATAATGTAACAAAAGGTCTGTTTTTTGTCAAATACTGATTAAACCATAATAAAGGGCGCATATAAATCGGGATAGAACGCCCCATTACTGATGAGCCCTCCCACACCACCCGGCATACGGATCTCGTACCAAGGCGGTTCGGCTGATTATAGGAATCAGTTCCCGGGCAGATATAATCCTTTATCAATAAAATATCTTTCAGGCATGGCAATGGCCACCCATTTGATTTTGCTCATGTGCCAGTACTTTTTGCGGGCATTGCCGCAAATCATAGCATCCTGGTGAGCAATAAAGGCCCTGATCCACCATCAAAAAAAAGAAAAACCCCGTTGTGCTTGATGCTTCAAGCAGATAGAGTCTTTGTGCGAACAAAAAACTATCATCAACGGGGTGCAACAAACTATGACACAGGGGATCTTACCATTCAAGTACGAACAGGAAAAAACTGACGAAGGCACAACTGCATTGGGTGGGCTGCCGCTTTACCTTGATTTGGCAAAAGTGATTGGACTGACCAAATCGATTCAAAAGCATTTAACCGTGAAAAAGGGCTCACAGGGGCTGGACAGACTCCCAGTTCGTATTGTCTGGTATCCTGTTGAACCTTGCAGGCGGCAACTGCGTTGACGACCTGAATATTTTAAATGCAGATCATGGATTTTGCAGGATATTACAATCAGCTGAAAACTATAAGCTGCCACGCAAAGAAAGGCGTGAGATGGAACGAAGATGGCGCAAAGAGAAACAACGGTTTGTCCCGTCTCCTTCAGCCATGTTCAGATACCTGAAGGGCTTCCATGATGTCGCCCAAGAGCAGTTACGCCGAGTTTCCTCAATTAAAGCTTTCATTCCGGCCCCAAACCGCCACCTTAAAGGTTTCGCACATATCAATAGAGGACATGTGCGAAGCCATGAATGAGGCACGTCCATGTAAAACAGCCACACTGGATCAGGATGCGACCCTGGTTGAGACAGGCAAACAGGAAGCAAGTTTCTGTTATAAAGGGTTCAAGGCCTATCAGCCGTTCAATACATGGTGGGCCGAGCAGAATATGATCCTGCACACTGAATTTCGGGATGGGAATGTTCCGGCAGGGTACGAGCAATTAAGAGTTTTCAAAGAAGCCCTGGCCTGTTTGCCCCAGGGGGTCGAGAAAGTCCGGCTCCGATCAGATACTGCCGGTTACCAACATGACCTCTTAAAGTATTGTGATTCAGTAGACAACAAGCGATTTGGGAAAATTGAGTTTGCTGTTGGGTGCGATGTCACTCACTCCTTCAAAATTGCCGTAGCTCAGGTCCCTTCCTCAGAATGGGAGCCAATCTATAAAGAAAAGAACGGTAAAAAGATGAAGACCGGCAGTGAATGGGCAGAAGTTTGCTTTGTCCCCTCAAGAATAGGAAAGAGCAAAGAGGGGCTTGAGTACCGGTATCTTGCCAAACGCCAGGTACTTGAACCGGCTTTGCCCGGCATGGAAGACAAACAAATGCAGTTGCCGTTTCCGGCCATGGAGATGAATGACACCCGGTATAAAGTATTTGGTGTTGTCTCCAATATTCCGGAACAGGAGATGTATGGTGAGGACCTTATCCACTGGCTACACAAAAGATGTGGCAAAAGCGAAGAGGTTCACGCCATAATGAAAAAGGATCTGGCCGGTGGGGACATTGCCTTCGGGCAACTTTGGAGAAAACGCAGCCTGGTGGTGGATGATGATCCTGGCGCTTAATCTGAATCAGATGTTGAAGCGTCTGGCTTTTGAGCCTCAAATGGTGTGCAAAAGGATGAAGGCCATACGGTTTTCAATTATCAATATCCCCGGTCGAATAGTAAAACGGTCCAGAGAGTTGGTTCTCCGGTTATCCAAAGGTCATCCTTGCTTTAACGTATTGGTAGGTGCCCGAGAGCGGATCGCCTTGCTGGAAGGGGGGCCGTCAGGGTAAGGTGATCTCAGGAGATGAACTGGATAATTTGTTGGAATTTTGAAAGGAATGGAAATGTAAGGCTGAGGTGCGTCTAAATTCTGCCCGAATTGTAGCGCGCGTAGCCGGTTATGGCCAAAGCCACGCACGCGGCTGGGGAAATTCCCCAAAAAAAGTGAAATATCCAGCCCCGGAATGCCTTGTAAAAAACTGGCGGTGGATTTGGGAAAGGGGTCTGCTCTTGACTCATACCGTAAGTTTCGGTGTAAAATAATATGTCCAGACCATAACTTTTGTAAAAACAACAAAAATTAAGGGATTCCCTGATGGACATCTGTTTATTTCAATGATACGAGATTAAAGAAAATTTTGATCTCCAACCGAATTTATTTTTTGCCATAAACTATTTCATCTGAAAACGGATAGACCGGTTCGGCCTAAAACCATATCTGCCCAATTCTGCCGGCTTAAATGTTCGGCGATGCAGGTGAATGCATTGATCAACAAAACAAAGAAAAGGAGAAAAAAGATGGCACTGATGGAAGCGAATTACCAAGACATCCGCGCACAGATAAAGCCTGGAGACATAATAGCCTTTTCGGGAAAAGGGAACTTTTCTGAAATAATTAAATGGGCTACAAAATCAGAAGTATCTCATGTTGGTGTCGTTTATGAATCAAAGGCATTCTTCTGCTCCGAACTTGCTGCTGCTGCGCTATAAGCAGGAGGAGTCATCGGGAGTATCAACGCCTCTGAAGTAACACCGATTGATCTCTGCAGTTTCAACCTTTATGCTTCGGATTATTATTGCATTAAAGGAACCAGGAAGGCTATCACGGATTATAGTATACGCTCTCCGGAGAAATTTGGAATGCAATAATTGCAAAGCCCTCCCATGCCATCCGGTAGTTCGAGTCGTGAAAAAAATTAAAGAAATATAGCGGTTAAGCTCCCATTATCGCGCCGGGTAAACAAAAAGAGCGGGGTTAAAACGAACCCCGCTCTTTTAAATCATGTATGTTCCAAGCTATATCTGATCGTCTCTTAGCGTCCTTGTCATAACGAGCAGACCTATGCCCAAAAGGCATACGGTACTCGGTACGGGAACAGTACTGCCCTGTGAGGAATCAACCGGGGATGGCCACATACTAACATAAAACAAACCATTGTTGTCCGTTGTGTTGTCCGTAAATATATTAAATGTTACACTTTCTCCAGTTCCCACCGGGTCTTCATCATAGAAAAAATCAAGCGAATAGCCGTCATCTGAAATGACGTAATAGTAATTGTCAATATCTTTGGACATTGTGGGGGTCACTTCATCCGTGAAGAAGAGACCGGCATACAAATCACTATCGATTGAAAAATGAAAATCTCCCCATGCAACGGTCCCGATGTTGGTGACCGTTAGGGATAACGTCCCCTTATATGGATTTTGGTCATCGTGGCGAATATCCACCATATCGCCCAGTTCGAGTTCAAATGACTCAGATACGTCGTGAGCCCATACCGAAGTTCCTCCAACTAAAAGAATAAACACCATGCTGCATAACACTAAAAACCGTTTCACCTCTTTGCCCTCCTGCGTTGAATTAGCTAAAAACTGCGACAAAATGTAAACCACCGCTTGAATCTTTAAAAAAAAGGGCACCGGGTGTCAATTCCGGTACGGAGAATTAATAAAAACAAAATAGCCGGCAAATATTTTTAATATATTTCCAAACAGATAACCTGCCCATTGGAGACCACGACATCCTTTGCCGTCCATCCGTCGGGGTATAAGGCCCATGATCAAATACGGTTAAGAAAGGCGGATTTCTGCCAGGGACTTGCGGTTCCGAACGGGTGCTTGCGCCTCGTCGGGATGACCCACGGCAAGCAGACAGACGACTCTGGTTTCCTTGCCCAGACCGAGCTTACTTTTCAATTGGGCTTCATCAAACATGCCGATCCAGCAGGTTCCCAGGCCCATCTCCGTGGCCCTCAGCATCATAAAAGATACTGCGATACCGACATTCATTGCGCCGGCACCAAACCTTGCGGCCTCGGAATTGACCTTTTCCCGGGCCACATAATCTTCAACCCCCTTCATGGGTTCGGGATCAAACAGGTTGTTTTCCTTGTAGAAAAAGGCTGCCGCCTGGGAATCGCGCACATACCCGTCCAGGTCGGCGCAACAGACGATAATGGCCGGGGCTGTGGAAAGCCAGGCCTGCTTGCGGGACACCTCCTTGGTGGCAATCCACTCCCGCGTGGCCGGATCAGTGATCACGGCAAAACGCCAGGGTTGTGAATTCAGACTCGACGGCGCCAGACGTGCGGCCTCCAAAAGTTCCCGGATTTCTGCCTCGCTGATGGGTTCATCGGTAAATGACCGAACACTGTGCCGTTGTTCAATGCACTGTTTAACGCTGTTTTTCATAATTTTTTTCAACCTATGACTTTTATAATATCTGGCTTAGGAACAGCTTGGCGCGGTCATTTTCCGTGTGATTAAAAAATTCATCCGGCGTTCCCTGTTCGACAATGGCACCGTGATCCATGAAGATGATTCTGTCGGCCACTTCCCGTGCAAATCCCATTTCATGGGTCACCACAACCATGGTCATCCCCTCTTTGGCAAGTGTGGTCATAACATCGAGCACCTCACCGATCATTTCCGGGTCAAGGGCGGAGGTGGGTTCATCAAAGAGCATGATTTTCGGGGTCATGGCAAGGGCCCTTGCAATGGCCACCCGCTGCTGCTGACCGCCGGAAAGTTTGCCCGGATATTCATCTGCCTTTTGTAAAATCCCCACTTTTTCAAGCAGTTTCGTTGAAATCCCGGTGGCTTCCTTGCGGCTTCGTTTTCTGACGACCAGCTGGGCAAGGTTCAGGTTGTCCATGACCGTTTTATGGGGGAAGACGTTAAAGGACTGGAAGACCATCCCGACCTCTTCACGCACTTTGTTGATATCGGTTGATTTATCGTAAATATCGATGCCGTCAATGATGATTCTACCGGCATCGATGGTTTCCAGCTGGTTGATGGATCTTAACAGCGTACTTTTCCCGGAACCGCTGGGCCCCAAAATAACAACTTTTTCACCGTCATGAACGTCCAGTGAGACATTGTCCAAGGCCTTTAATTCGCCGTAAAATTTACTGACACCTTCTATGTGTACAAGGGTTTTGCTATTCATCGTCACTTATCTTATCCTCCATAATGCCCACAAGTTTTGACAGAATCAATGTGATTACAAGGTAGATCAGGGCTACCATTGTATAGGTTTCAAAATAATCGAATGATTCGGATGCAAATTCTCTTCCCCGCCTTAAAAGATCGGAAACGGCAAGGATTGAAACAAGAGAGGAATCCTTTAAAAGGGCGATAAATTCATTCCCCACAGGCGGCAGTATGGTTTTGATTGCCTGGGGAAGGATAACGTGCTTGGTGGTCTGGGACGATGTCATCCCAAGGGATCTTGCGGCTTCCGTCTGGCCCTTTGGAATGGCATCGATACCGGCTCTGAAAATTTCCGCCATATAGGCACCGTAGCAGATGGACATGGCAATGATGGCGCAGACCTGGGCCGGCAGCTGAACAAACTTCCCCAATGCGAAGTAGATGTAAAAGAGCTGAACCAGAAGGGGAATGCCTCGGATCACTTCAACATACAGGGAGGCAATGCCGTTGATCAATGGATTTTTGGAAATTCTGCCGAGTCCGGCAATCAGGCCGAATATCAATGATAAAAAAATTGAGGCAATGGTTACTTTGAACGTGACATAGATCCCATCCGGCAGAAATTTTATTATGTCAAGATACGGATCCGGTTTAAAATAGACGAGTGCAGCAATAGTTGATACGGCAGCGACAAAGGTCACCCGCCACGCAGTGAACAATCCCGCATCATCTCTGTTGGGAATTGCCCCACCGTCGGAAATCTCTATTTTTTTTGATTTTTCAGCACTACCAGACATTGGCATTTTTACTTTTTTTCCTTGTCTAAATTGATGGCCACACCATGGCCATGGCACTTTTTATGTCGCCATTAAAAAAAGCCTGACCCAAAAAGGATCAGGCTTTGAGTCAACTTTGAATTATTGCAGCCACTTTTTTTCAAGCGCTTTGTCGATACCTTTGGCCTGGACCGCCCGGATACCTTTGTTGATCAGCTCAACCAGCTCGGTGTTTCCCTTTTTAACAACGATGCCGTAGTTTTCCTGGGTAAACGGTTCACCGGCAATTTTAAATTTGCCTTTGTAGCTCTCTTTTTGAAGTGCATAATTGGCGGCAATGGGCGTATCACAAACAACGCCGTCAATTCTGCCGGCAGCCATGTCTTCAAAGGTAAGGCCGATTTCATCATAGGATTTAAGGGTTACGCCGTCCACTTTCTTGATCTCCATTGCGCCGGTTGTACCGATCTGGGCACCCAATGTTTTACCCTTAAGATCGGCAATGACTTTTGCAGAAGAGGCAACAGGCACAACCAGCACCTGGCCGGCGTTTACATAGGGCAGAGAAAAGTCCATGGCTTTTTTACGTTTGTCGGTGATGGTTACCGAAGAGATGATGGCATCGTATTTGCCGGTTGCGATACCTGCAAAGATGCCGTCCCATGCGGTATTTTTAATGACGACCTTGAATCCGGCTTCTTTGGCAACCGCATGCATATAGTCAATATTAAAGCCCACAAGATTTTTGTTTTCGTCAATCATTTCCATTGGCGGCCAGGTGGCGTCCGATGCAACGGTAACCACCCTCTGGGCGTCAGATGCAAAAACGCTTCCGAGCATCGCGAGGGCAAACAAAGCACAGAACGCGCACAGCACTGTAATTGATTTAAATAGTTTCATAATACTCTCCTGTATAAGTTACGTTTAAATTTAATATAAGTCCGAAAAATACGCATTCGGCTTTTTGAAGTCAAACGAAAAAAGAGGCATCGCTTTTTTGTTTGCCTTTATTTTTGAAATGTGGTTAATAAACCAGCCTGATTTTAGTTGTTGTCGGGACATTTTCTTAAAAAAAGAAAACATTTATATTATATTCAATGCCTTTTGAGCTATGTGATAAATAATAACGATCAGAGAATGGTATTATGGTGTTTCAAAATTCAAAATTAAGCGCTGTCGGTGCATATATTCTTCTGGTTTTAACAACATTTTTCTGGGGAATTACATTTGTTGTTGTCAAAGATGCCGTCAGTCAGGTGGACGTGTTTATTTTCCTTGCCCAGCGATTTATTGCAGCCGCATGTATACTGTTGCTATTGTGCCCGTTTTTAAAACGGCCCATAAACGGCAAGACCCTTTTAAAGGGCAGCGTTTTAGGGGTCATGCTTTTTGGCGGTTTTGCGTTTCAAACCATGGCGCTGCAATACACGTCGGCATCCAATACCGCCTTTTTAACCGGGCTGAATGTTGTTTTTGTTCCCATTTTATCCGCCGTTATGTTCAGAAAAACCATTGCGGCAAAATCCCTTGCCGGGGCCGTGCTCGCATTTATCGGGCTCTATCTATTATGCGGCACAGGCTCAAGCTGGTCCTTCAATAAGGGAGATATGCTCAGCTTTATCTGTTCGATCTGCATCGCGGTGCATATTATCTATACCGGGAAATATGCCCGGTCCTATGATGTCTACTGGCTGACAACCATTCAACTGGGTGTGATTGGTCTGCTGAGCCTGATCATTGCATATGTGACAGGGCATGATGCCCTTGCCTGGTATCCTGAAATCCGGGATGCCCTCATCGTCTGTGTGTTGTTTGCAACGATATTTGCATTTTCGGTTCAAACAGGTATGCAGCGGTTTATCAGCCCCTCTTCCACCGCGCTGATATTCTGCCTTGAGCCTGTTTTTGCAGCGGTCTGTGCCTATTTTTTGATTGACGAAAATATTGGTGTAAACGGCCTGATCGGTGCGGGGCTGATTCTTTCGGGAATGATTATTTCGGAAATCAAATTTAAAAAACCAAGGGGGTGGGGCCAACCCCCGCAAACGGCACACACCAAAAGTGTTTAAATACAACGGCAGACCTGGATCGAACCGCAGCAGCAACAATCTTGCCGGTTTCAGGCCGCCACTGGGAAAACCGCCATGCGGGATCAACACGGCCTGTATCACTGAACCTGATTTGAATGTCGGGTTCATTTGCGTTAAATGAGAAACTGTTCAAAGGGATGGACAGTCCCCTGCCCACCGCCTTGATATAGGCCTCTTTCAAGGTCCAGACGTCAAAAAACAGTGCGCGTTTCTCTGCCTCCGGTGCTTTTGAGACAAGGTCAGCTTCGGCAGAAGAAAAAAATCGTCGGGCAATGGACAGATCCGTCCGCCGCCCAACATCCTCCACATCCACCCCCACATCCGTATCACGGCACACCGCGCAAACCGCAACGCCATGGCTGTGGGATAGGTTAAAATGGATATCGGGCAATCCAACAGGAAAGGGTTTGCCGTGTTCATTGGTTGAAAAGCGAAGGGCTCCGGGGTCCTGTTGGGTCACCTCGCCGATCACATACCGCACCAACGCTTTTGACACAAGGCTCAGGTGCCGGTCTGCCGGCTTCATGTACCGGTCCGCCTTTTTGGTCTCAGCCGTGCAAAGACAGCACCTGTACTCTTTTAAAAGCCTGGGATCGGATATCCGGTCTGCCCGGGTGTAGTAGACGTGAACCTGGCCGGCATCCGGCATGGTTGGTTTTATCATAATTGTGATCTGCTGTTTTCTTTATCGTGCATATCATTGGTGTCTAAAAAAGAGGGTATCATACCACAAAACCTGAAAATACGCTCAGCACTTATTGTCTATTTTCACAGAACCCTTATGTTTACCAACATAATTAATTTTGCGGCCATCTGCATTATTTTGAATAAATCAAGCTTGAAATGCAAAGGTAAGCAAGTTACTCTTCTATATGAAATTGTATTTTTAGCCTGTTTAATGATGTGGGCCTAAAGGAAAACTAAAGGCCACATGTTTAGCAGGAACATACATGGATCTATAGGTGAGTTGGGAAACAATAGTAATATGCAGTCCGTTTTAAAAAAAGATCGTTGCGGGGACATTTTAAAATTTTCTGTCCCCGAAATTTTTTTTGGCAGAAAAAGCCTTGGATACGCCGGGATGAGCGCCAAGCGAATGGGAGCGGAAAAAATATTTCTGGTCTCTGATGCAGGGCTTGAAAAATCCGGATGGGTGGAAAAATTACTTGATATTCTTGCCCGGGAAAAAATCAACTGGGTCTATTATTCCGATATTGACAGCAATCCCCGGGACTGGCAGATCCAGAAGGGCGCAGAGCTGTACAAGGAACAAAATTGCGACGTTGTCATGGCCATAGGCGGCGGCAGCCCCATGGATGCTGCTAAAGGCATTGCCCTGGTGGCCAGCAACGGCGGCCGGGTGAACGATTATGAAGGGGCCAACCAGATCCATGATCCCCTGCCGCCCATGATATTTATCCCGTCAACCGCCAGCAGCGGATCGGACATTTCCCAGTTTGCCATTATCACGGATATGGAGCGCCGGGTAAAAATGTCCATTATCAGCCGGACCCTTGTGCCCAATATATCCATCATTGATCCGGAACTGTTAACCACCAAATCCAGGGGGCTTATCATTGCCGCGGCCCTGGATGCCCTGTCCCATGCCGTTGAGGCCCATGTCTCACGGATTGCTTCGCCCATGACCGAGGTCCACTCCCTTAAAGCCATTGAACTGATACACCATCATCTGCCCAAAGCCCTTGAAACCCGTTCCATCCACCACCTTGAAAAACTGAGCATGGCCGGGACCTCTGCAGCCATGGCATTCAGCAACGCCAGCTTAGGCATGGACCATGCGCTGGCCCACTCCCTGGGCGGGGTATTGGACACGATCCACGGTATCATCCACCCGATCCTCTTGCCCCAGGTCATGCGGTTCAACCTTGAATCCAGTACCGACAAGATCGCCCAGATCGGCCAGGTGATTTTAGGCAAGTCCCTTTCAACCCCGGAAGAGACCGCCCTGGCAGGTATAGAAAGACTGGAAGAATATTTTAAAAGTCTTAAGGTTTCAACAAGATTAAGGGATATTGTACCGGACCGGTCCAAACTGCAAAGCGTCTGTGAGATGGCGGCTCTGGATACCTGTCTGCTGAGCAATCCAAGAAGCGCAAGTGTTCAGGATTTGCTTGAAATATGTGAAAAGGTGTGGTGATGAGAAAAACGACCCTTGATGATATTATCGGCCTGAAATATACCAAGCTGGGGTTTTTCCCCGAGGCCAAGCACAAAATGACCCAGCTGAAGGCCGCCAACATCAGGCTTGAGCGTAAAAGTCAAAAACTTCAGGCCATTTTAGACGGCATCTCCGATGTCATGGTCATCATGTCCCTGAATTTTACGATCATTACGGTGAACCGGCTTTTCTCGGAGGTGTTTGAGTGTGACCGGCCCGAACGAAAGACTTGCTATGAACTGTTCATGAACCGAACTTCCCCCTGCCCGGACTGTCCGGTGAAAGAGTCCCTGGCAAACGGGCAGGTGTGCCGTAAAACCCGGATCTATATGATCAAGGATAAAAAACGGCAGTTTGAAGTATCGGTCTCGCCCATGACGGATATCCATGGAAAGATCTTTAGATTTATTCTTCTGATGCGGGATGTGACCCGGGAAAAAGAGTATCAGGAAAGCTACTACTACTCCACGAAAATGGCCACTGTCGGGTTGCTGGCAGCCGGTGTGGCCCATGAGATCAACAATCCCTTAACCTCCATTCACGGGTTTTCCGAAGGCCTGAAACGGCGTCTGCCCAGACTTAAGGAGTACTTTGAACACAAACCCGGGGCTGATGCCGATGACCTGGCCGCAGATTTTGACGAATACATCGATACCATTATTGCCGAATGCAACCGGTGCCGGGACATCGTAAAAAATCTTTTGACCTTCAGCCCGAGAAAACGCATTGATTTTTCCCGGGTGGATCTCAAGGACCTGGTAACCGATGTGATCAAACTGCTTCATTTCCGCCTCAGGCAGGAAGCCGGCGTAACCATTGAGCTGGATCTGCCCTCAGATATTCCGAAGATCAGAGGCAATGCCCCGGAGCTCAAACAGGTGCTGCTCAATATTGTCTGTAATGCCATTGATGCCGTTGAAGGCAAAGGCCGCCTGGACATCTATGTCAAAGCGAGAAGAAGATGGATTGTGCTTTCTGTGGAAGACAACGGCTATGGGATTGGTGAAGAGGATATGAAACGGCTGTTTGACCCTTTTTTCACCACCAAACCACCTGGGAAAGGCACCGGCATCGGTCTATCCACCTGCTATAACATTATCCAGCAGCACCAGGGAAAAATTTTAGTTGAAAGTGACCCCGACAAGGGAAGCATATTTCATATCTGCTTTCCCCTTGAGGAAAAAGATACAGATGAATAAATCCGAAGACCAAATTAATGTGCTTGTGGTGGATGATGAAAAACACATCCGCAGACTTCTGGAAAAGGAATTGTCTTCGCCCCGGCGTAACATCACCACGGCCGGCAATGTCCTGGCCGCCCTCGGCGCCGTCCAAAAGGAGCGATTTGACGTCATTATCCTGGACATCATGCTGCCGGATGGTAACGGCATTGAATTAATGGCCCGTTTCCAGGAAGAGATCCTGGCGGTCCAGATCATATTGATCACCGGTTACGCCGATGTGGATGATGCGGTGATGTCCATGAAGGCAGGGGCCTGCGATTATATTACCAAGCCCTTTGACCTGGACCGGCTGGAACAGGTTGTGGAAACGGCATTTCAAAGGGGCCTGGGATATAAAAGAGAGCTGCTCCGGCACCAGGGGTCCCTGACCACGAACGCCGGTTATGCGGATCACATGATCGGGCATTCCAAGGCCATGGAAGAGATTCGTTTTCTGATCCGCAAGGCCGCCCCCACCAATGTTCCGATTTTGATCACCGGAGAGAGCGGCACCGGAAAAAATGTCATTGCACGACAACTTCACGCCCAGAGCCAGAGAAGCCATATTCCCATGCTCACCAAAAACTGCGCAACCCTCCAGGAAGAGCTGATGCGAAGCGAACTTTTCGGCTATTGCAAAGGCGCCTTTACCGGGGCGGAGGCTTCCAGGGAAGGCCTGCTGAGCATGGCCCATGGCGGGACCCTTTTCCTGGACGAAATCGGAGATCTTTCCGTGGGGGTCCAGGCATCCCTGCTGAGGGTGATGGAAAACCAGACCTTCCGTCCTGTGGGAGATAAAAATGAAACCCGGGTGGATATCCGGTTTATCTTTGCCACCAACCGGGAACTTAAAAAAGCGGTTGCCGAAGGGGAATTCAACCAGGCACTGTTCCACCGGCTTAACGTATTTACCATCAACACCTTGCCCCTGCGCAAACGAAAGGAAGAGATTCCCGTGCTGGTGGAGCATTTTATCGGAAAACTGAAACCCAACTGCAAAATCTCAAAAAACGCCATGACCCTGCTCATGGGCTATGACTGGCCGGGCAATGTCAGGGAGCTGCACAATGTCATTGAGCGAGGAATTATTCTTTCGGACAACATGGTAATCACCGAGCGCTGCCTGCCCCTGGAGCTTCTGGACACCACAAGCCGGGACGATGATGAAGATGCGCCCTTGTTTGCCTCTTTAAAAGAGGTTGAAAAAAAACATATCCTGGCGGTGATGGACCATGTGGACAACAACCGGTCCAAAGCGGCGGAACTCTTGGGCATCAGCAGAAAAACCCTGTATCGAAAATTAGCGGACATCCCCGAATACGCACAGATTGACGCCTAAAGGCTAAAAAAGGGAACGCCAAAAAAGTAAGGGGGAGCCACAAGGCTCCCCCTTACTTTTTTCTAAAAAGGGCGTGATTCTATTTTCAGGCATTTTTTGTAGGGGCAATCCCCTGTGGTTGCCCTTGCTGGGGCAGGCACGGGGACCTGCCCCTACAACGAGACCGATGTTAGAATCACGCCATCTAGAAACAACCCGGCCGTTATCAATTTCATGATAACGGCCGGGGCATTGTCAATTTAAAACATCAACAATGGTGCAATCTAGGCTTAGGATATAAGTGCATCTATTAATTAGAGTGCGTTGGTATAGATCTGAATTACGTCGTCCAGGGTCGGACGTCTTGGGTTGGTCGCACCGCAAGCATCTTTCTGGGCATTTTCAGCCATGATCTTCAGATCTTCTTTCTTAACACCCAGCTGGGTCAGGTCAGAAGGAATGCCAACATCTTCAGACAGAGTCTGGATAGCTGTCAATGCGCGTTCAGCAGCTTCTCTGGCGGAAAGACCTTCGATGTTTTCCCCAAGGGCTACAGCAATGTCTGCATAGCGGTCAAGCTTGGAAATCAAGTTGAAGCGGGAAACATGGGGCAGCAGGATGGCGTTGCAAACACCATGGGGAAGATCGTAGAATCCACCCAACTGGTGAGCCATGGCATGAACATGACCAAGGCTTGCATTGTTGAATGCCATACCGGCAAGGTACTCAGCATAGGCCATTTTGTCTCTGGCAACAATATCTTCACCATTGGCAACAGCAGGTCTCAGGTATTGAGCGATCAGCTCAATGGACTTGATGGCGCAAGCGTCGGTGATGGGGGTAGCGATGGTAGAAACATAGGCTTCTACGGAGTGAGTCAATGCGTCCATACCGGTAGCAGCGGTCAGGAAGCTGGGCATACCCATCATCAGCAGCGGGTCATTGATGGCGATGGCAGGTGTTACACGCCAGTCAACGATGGCCATTTTTACTTTTCTGCTGGTGTCTGTGATGATGCAGAAACGGGTCATCTCAGAGGCAGTACCTGCAGTGGTGTTGATGGCGATGAAGGGAGGCATTGCTTTGGTCGACTGATCAACGCCTTCGTAGTCGTGGATGGTTCCGCCGTTGGTAGCAACAAGGCCGATACCTTTACCACAGTCATGGGAGCTGCCGCCACCCAGGGTGATGATCATGTCGCAACCGCTCTTCTGATAGAGAGCCAGGCCTTCTTCAACGTTCTTATCGGTAGGATTGGGCACTGTATCATCGTAGACTACAGCTTCTGCTCCCATATCTGATTTGAGCAAATCGCAGATCTGAGCGGTGATGCCTGCTGCGGTAATACCCTTATCAGCAACGATGAAAGGTTTGCTTACCCCAAGGCTTTTCATCTGAGCGCTAATTTGTTTGTGGGAACCAACACCCATGAGAGTAACTGTGGGAATGTAAAATCCGAAAACTGCTTCTGCGTGTGACATTTGAATCTCCTTTATTAGGTTTGTTTCAAAAAAGTTCATGTTAAAATGCACAATCTCAACAACAACTGCCATGTGTATAGAGCAATTCCGGGACCACCAGGACAAAGACAATTCAATTAAATTTGCATTCCGATTAGAACCTCTTTTATTTCAAACCGTTAATTTTTTATTTTTTTTATTTTGCAGGAGATTCTTATGTTTCAGAGCGTAAAATTCTTTAAAAAAGTGTAGCAGGTTGACCCGACCACCCCACCCGATGGGTCAAAAGGTAACAGGCCTTTGTTATTGATGGCACACCTATTGCCTAAATCCATAAATGATCAATAAAATGGCCCATAGAATGGCCAAAGCATATAGCGTTTAGGCTTCATGGGAGTTTCTTTTGTTATATTCGCACATACAAGCGGCCTTTTATTGATCACCCGATATCCGGATAATAATGATCCAGGCACCGATCGCAGATGCCGTGGGAAATTGGGGCACACCCCTGTTCCAAAAGGGAAGGTACCCACAGCCATCTGTCCATGTTATTCGGGTCCCTGACTTTCCTGCAATTTATACATTGAACAATCATGCCCTCACGGTTCACAAATTGTTTGTTGAAATCCATGCTTTTGTCGGTGTGAGGGCATTGTTTTACCAGATGATGAGATATGATCAGGCCTTGTTTGTTTAAAAGCGGATACGCCGTCAGCCTGAATAATCTGAATACCTGTTTGGATGAACACTCATAATCAAAACCAAACATTTTGTTTAAAGCCATCGCCTCTCTGTATTTTCTTTTTATGAAACTTTTTACCGGCTCTTCGCCAACGTCGGCAATGCTGATGCCCAACGGATATTTTTGTACTATGTCTTCTCCGCCATTATTCATGGCAAACGCCTGCCAGGCTCTGTTATAGGCCCTGAGCTTCATATCGGCATCTACAATACAGATCACATCATTACTGTTTTTAATGGACGCCAAATCCATGTACGCGATCTGTTTTTTAAACTCCGGATCAATAATCATAACAGTATGTCCCTCATTGTCCCATGGCGGATGAAATAGTTGTCAACCGTTATCCTCATCGTAAACGTCCATACCGGGATAATGTTTTTCTGCGCATTCATTGCAGATACTGTGGCTGAACTGTGCTTCGGAATGGTTGTCGATATATGCCTCTATCTGATTCCAATACCCGGTATCATCACGAATTTTTTTGCAGTACATGCATATGGGCAAAAGTCCACTCAATTTTTTAACCTGGGATAACGCGTCTTTGAGGTCCGCCATGGTTTTGTGCAGTTTAATATGCAGATCAACCCTGGCTTTCACGATGACCGGATCCAGCGGTTTTTGTATAAAATCCACGGCACCGGCCTGGAACCCTCTGGCCGCATCCTGTGTTTCAGTCACCGCCGTTACGAAAATGACGGGAATATGCTTTGTTTTTTTATCTGCTTTAAGCCGCTTGCAAACTTCATAGCCGTCAATACCGGGCATCATAATGTCAAGCAAAATCAAATCAGGTACAATATTGCCCTGGGCTGCCTTAAGGGCCTGCGCCCCATTTTTGGCGGCCATGATCTTATAGGTGCCACGCAGGAATTCGCTGAGCATTTTAATGTTTTGCCGCTCATCATCTACGATTAAAATACAGCTTTTTTTATCCATTTCTTCTCCGTTTATTAATTTGCACGCGGATGTTCAGCAACAGATGAGAAACCTTCACAATCCAATTTACGTCTAAGTTCTGCCAGTGTCTCAAGGGCTTCTGTAAAATCAAAATCTTCTGCATACGCCAAAAGCATACCACTGATGGTTTTCAAGGGACTGTCATGGTCATCGAGCAACCGGTGTATCTGTGTGGCTGTGCCGTCCATGCCCGGGTCCATCTCCCGGGCAAGCCGTTGAAACTCATCCAGAAGGAGGTTTAATTCTTCCATATCAATGGGGGGCGCTTTGACTTTCTTTGTCCCTTCCAATGACGGGGCCATGATCTTTTTTTCCAGATCGTCAACCACCAAAGAGAGCTCCCGGTTAAGCTCTTTCATGAGCGGTTCAAACCGGTCGAACTGTTTTTCTTTGATGGCGGTTTCAACGTTCAGGACACTGTCATACAACGCCTGGGCCCCGATGCCGCCTGAAACCCCCTTAAGGGTATGGGCAGTTCGTTTTGCCAGGGCAATATCATTTTGATCCATTGCCCGGGAAATAATTTGATCATCGGTGCCGTGGTCTTGAAAGAATTGCTTGAGAACCGTCATATAAAGATCCCGGCTGCCGTTCATTCTTGCCAGGCCCACATCGATATCGATACCGGCCAGGGATACAAATTCAGCATCACTCTTTTGGGGTTCGATCGGCGGCCGTTTGCCGTCAATGGTCGGTATCCATTTAAGCAGGGTTTCAAACAAAACATCGGGCTCAATGGGTTTGGCAACATGGTCAACCATTCCCGCCCCAAGACAACGTTCCCGGTCCCCGGCCAGGGCATTGGCGGTCATGGCAATGATGGGCGGATGATTGCCGGCGTGTTTTTCCAAAATGACGCGGGTGGCTTCAAACCCATCCATTTCAGGCATCTGAAGATCCATCAATATCAGGTCAAATCCAACGTTTTCCACCAGCTCAACCGCCTTTTTCCCATTCTCGGCAATAACGACCTCAAAGCCCGCCTGGGTGAGCAGATCCTCGGCCAGGATCTGATTGATGGTGTTATCCTCGGCAACCAGTATTTTTCCACCGTTTATGCCGGCCAAAGGTTTAATCTTCCAGGTATCAGAGAGATTTTGGGTTATTCTTACCCCACCTTTGCCACCCAGGGTATTCATAACGGCATCCAGCAGATCAGACGGCACCACAGGTTTTGTTAAACAGCCATCCAGACCGGCTTTACGCGCCTCTTCAATGACGTCGTCCCGGGCCATGGCCGTCACCAGAATGATGGCCGGATGTTGGTCTTGTGACAATTTTTTGATCTCATTTGCCGCCTGGATGCCGTTCATTTCCGGCATCATGTAATCCATGAACACCAGTCGGAAAGGGTCATCTGCCGGCGCATTTGCTAGGGCATCCAAGGCGGCCCGGCCCGTGTCCACACAGGTTACCCGAAAAGAAAACGATCCCAGGGTCTGGGCAAACATCTGCCTGGCACTGGCCACATCATCCACCACAAGTACCTTAAGCTGCTCCAGGTTCACAGGAACGATTGATTTACCGTCCTTGTCTCTATCCATATCCCTACCCAGAATAACGGTGAAATAAAAACGACTCCCTTGACCGGCCACACTTTCAACCCATATCCGGCCGTTCATCAACTCAACCAAATGTTTGCAAATGGTCAATCCCAACCCGGTGCCGCCATATTTTCTGGTGGTACTGCCGTCGGCCTGGCTGAAGGCCTGAAACAGTCTTGATTGTTGATCCAAGGTCATGCCGACCCCGGTGTCCTTTACCATCACCTCCAGTTCCACCGTCCCCCCTTGTGTTTTCATTGACCGTACCTTGACGACGATTTCACCGGACTGGGTAAATTTCAGCGCGTTACCGGTCAGGTTGAGCAGGATCTGACCCAGTCGCAGGGGATCTCCGATCAATTGAACCGGGGTGCCCGGTGCAATGTCAAATAAAATTTCAAGGCCTTTTTCCTGGGCCTTGACGGCCACCATATTGCTGAGATTCGTCAGGACCTCTTCAAAGTTAAACGGGATGGATTCCAGTTCCATTTTACCGGCTTCAATTTTGGAAAAATCCAGAATATCATTGGTAATACCGAGCAATAACTGAGCCGACTGATGGACCATCTGAACGTAATTGCGCTGGCGCGCGGTCAAGTCGGTGCCCAGGCAAAGGTGGGACATGCCGATAATGGCATTCATGGGGGTGCGGATCTCGTGACTCATGTTGGCAAGAAAAGAACTCTTGGCAAGACTTGCCTCTTCGGCGATTCTGCGGGACAAAACAAGCTCACTGATATCCTGGAGATTGACGACCATTCCGTTGTATTGTTTTGAATCATCCATAATGGGGGATGCCGTGATGCGGATCTCTTTTTTCTTTCCCCCTTTGGTATTCCTTACTGTTTCCAGCCCATAACAGATCTCCCCCTGCATGACCCTATCAAAGGCCTGCCTGGTACTTTCAGCCGCCTCCCGGGGAATAAAATCAATTTTTGTTCCAATCACTTCCCGGGGTGACCATCCAAAGATTTTTTCGAAGGCGGGGTTAATATACTCGGCGTTTCCGTTTTTGCCGAACACAACCATGGGCTCGGCACTGGTTTCCATGACCGTAGTGAGCTTCTTTTCACTGCGGGCCAGATCCCGTTCAACCTTTTTGATCTGAGAAATATCCGTAAATGCTTCGAGCAGCACATCTTCATGATTCAAGGTGATTTGAATCATACTTTTCATTACCGTAATTTTTTTACCATCTTTATCAATGAGGATTCTTTCCGATGAATCCACCATCTGCCCATTATCAAGAACCGGACAATTGCTCTCCTCGGCAGGACAAATAAAATTGTGGCACACCTTTCCGATCAAATCCGCGTCGTTGTCGTACCCCATCATTGAAAGGGCGGCGTTATTTGCACTGCGGATAATTTTATCTCTACCCACAAGGATCACCCCAAAGGGCATGGCCTTAAGCATTTTCCGGGTGTCGACGTGTAATTGATCCGTTTCGGCTTTTGATTTTTTTAACAGTTCGGCCGTTGTCCGATTGCGCCGGTTCAACCGGGCAAAGATAAATGTGGTGATTCCCATAACCGCAAGAAAGATAAATATACCGAGAATGATGTACCAGTACTTGGAAAAAACCTGTTTGGGTGTAAATATCCCATAATCCTTGTAAGGCGGCGCGTTTAAGACCCTTAAACAATCATGAACCGATTGATAATTTTTAGGGATGGTCCAGCCGGAGCATGATGCGGCAATGGCCGGCGTTGAATCAGGCTGGATCTCTATTAACCGATGTGCCACTGTTTCAGCAAGTGTATCGGACGTATGAGCGACCTGGGCCATGGGCCACTCGGGATATGCTCGTGTGGAATGCAGGAAAGGCAGATGAACCCGTCCGCCGCCGTGTTCATGGATCACGAAAAAATCGTCCAGATTGATTTTGCCTTCCAGCTGCATCCGCTCCAAGGTGTCCGTTCGCACGGTTCCTGCGCCGGCCTCTTTGTTTAAAATTGACATCACAACCGCGTCATGGGTGCCCTTGAAAAAGAGTTTTGAAAAATCCTTGTGGGGATTAATACCCGCCTCCTGTAATTCACGCCGGGCCATCAGCCATCCGCCAAAGGAATTTTCGCTCACCGCTGCAAAACGTTTTTTTTTAAGGTCTTTATAGGTTCGAATATCAGATCTTTGTTTCAAGCAGAACACAACACCGCCAAATGTTGTATACGTACCGTTGAGTCGTTTATTTTTCAACGTCGCGATTCGATTCACTCCGTGCAGCACTTCCAGCTCAACATAAATAGCTGAATTTGTGAGTATAAAATCGATATCCCCATTTTTTACCGCTTGATTAATATTTTTAAATTCAATGGGAACGATCTTAAAAGAGTAGTTTTGGATAACCCGGGACAAATAGTCAGCGGTGGGGGACCATTTTTTTAAGCAATTGTCTGTGCTGCGTTTTGCGAGCACCCCAATCTTAATTGAATCGGTGCCGGCGATTGCCTTTGCCGGATAAAAAAAGGCTAACAGACATAATCCTGTTAAAAAAAAAAGTTTAAAAAGATTCATTTGCATTATTTGCCTCTGAGAGTCCTAAGTCTTGAGGAACTTGGGGAAAAACAAATATCAGGGATTTTATGCCGAATTTTCACTCGTATTCAAAAGGTGGATCAGGGAACGTAAGGTTCAGCGAGTATATTGAACAATGCGGCAACTTAAGAACACGGATCAAGACGCGCTGTTTTTTTCTGCCGACGATTTAAATGGTACACAACTGATAAAAAAAAAGCAATTATATCATTATATATAGAACGTACCGGTTGCTGAAAAAACAAGGGGGGGGGGTAATGATGATCATGGGGTTCAAAACCTTGAAAAAAAGCCTCCCCGCACTTTTTCAAAACTGGGGAGGTTTTACATTTTTGGGGCTTGATCATTAGATCGGCCATCTTTTGCAGGGCAATCCCCCTGTGGCTTTCCCCGTTAGGGCAGGCACTGAGACCTGCCCCTACAATGGCCGGCGTTAGAGCCAGGCCCGATAATCAGGCTGCCGAATCGACGCCTGCCAAACTTTTTTCAAGCCCCATGGCCTGACCCAGCAACTGGCTAAGAAGTATGGCAGGTATGGGTTTTGTTGAGCCCGATTTCAGGATAAGCTCCCGGCCGTATTCAAATTGAATATGACAATAATTACAGGCCGTACAGATGATATCCGCCCCTTCCTGTTTTGCCGTTTCATATTTTCCCTGAACAAATTCCCGGGCCAGGTCGCTGTTTTTTTCCAGCAAAGGATTGCCGCAGCAATCCAGGCCTTTGGACCATTTTACGGGCTCTGCACCAGTCAGTTCGATAATCCGTTCAAATATCGTCGGGGCATTGGGATGGTCATCCAAACCTGTGATGGCTGAGGGGCGAAGGGCGTGACAGCCGTAACTTGCGGCCACTTTTATGCCGTCCAGGGGATGAACGATGCTTCGCCGGATAACACCTTTGTCAATTTCCCGGTCCAGCAAGGTCAGCATATGATAAATTTTGACACCGCCGCTCCTGTAATGCAACCCTTCCTTTTCCAGCATCCCATTGATCTTGACCAGTTTTTCGCGATCATTGTTAAGATAATGTTCTGCCTGTTTCAGGGCGCCGAAACAGCACTTGCAAAGCGTCAATATCGGCAGGTGACGGGCCTGGGCGATGGCCAGATTCCGTATGGCCAGTAAAAGATAAGCATCCAGGTTCTTTTCCTTGATCGGGTACCCGCAACAGCCGAAGTCAAGTTCTTCAACGCCGACATTGAGTCTTGATAAAACCGCTTTGGCCGAGGTTGGGTGCTGGGGAATGTCAAATCCGGTTCTGCATCCGGAGAATAGTGCGCATTTCATATTCCAAATTCCTGATGATATACCATGTTTTTAAGTTGATAAAAAATATCCGTAATCTTGACCCCCTGGGGACAATTTTCCTGGCATTTGTAACAGGTCAAACAGTCCCAGACAATTGAGGCATCCTTTGCCAAATCGGTTTGCCCGAGAACCAGGGCATGAATCACCTGGTGAGGTGCGGATCCAAACTGTCCAAGATCGCCTGTCACACCTGTTACCGGGCATGAATTGGTACATGTCAGACAGGTATAACAGTGTGAAAACGTCGTTGCCTTGAAAGATTCCTTTAAGGACTTGACAATGGATTTCTTATCGGATTTCAGCACCACCGGGCCTTCGGCGTCAGCTTTCTTCGCTTCGTTTTCCCTGCAAATTTCCCTGACCCGGACAACGGGATCAGCCAGGAATTTTTCCTTCATCCGGTCTCTGGCTGCCATCCAGATATCTTGCAGGTTCAGACCGGCGGGACAAAGCTGGGAGCATTTGTTGCACATGGTACAGATAAAACTGCCCTGGAAAAAAGCCTCTTTTGACGCCGCATCCATGGACTTGCCCCATGCTGATTCCCGGATCTGGGTCACACGTTCGGAAGGAAACACCCATTGGTTGCCGAAAATCTCATACAGCGGGCCCACCGCACAATGGCTTGTGCAGGTGCCGCACTGGGTGCAGGCGGAAAGATCAAGCGCCCGGCGGGTAGCCTTATTTTCGTCTCGTTTTACTTGCTGCCCCGAGATACCTGAAATCAAAAGGCTTATGGGGGTTGTCAGAATATGTAAAAACTTGCTGAAAGGCAGGTAAGCCAAAGCAAAAAAGCAGCTTAAATAATGAATGGCAAGAATCAGTGAATCCAGTCGATTACCGTTTAAAAATCCGGCAAAAGGTTTCATGAAAATGGAGATGGGATAAGAGACCACGGCCCACTTTGGGTTGGCATGGCAGGCCATACAATTGTCTTCATTGAGGATTCGGCCCTCTTCCAAAATTTCGGGTGTGACCTCAATGGTCTCCCCGGGGAAAGAGACATTATAATCTTCCTGCCAGACGGCCTTAAGCATCGGCAGTTCCTCATCGTAATCCACGGAACTGTATTCTTCGACCATGTCGTCAAACACACCCGAAGAGATAATCTTGGCGGCTTCCAGGCCAAAACCGGATATCATGATGACGGCAAGCAGGACAATTGCCAGGTAATCGGGTTTCGTAGTAATCTGTTTTAAACGGAAATGGGTTTTCCTGCGATATATGGCAATGCCCAGTCCCACGATCACCATGACACCGGCAATATTTCGAAGGAACATGTATGGGTTCAAGGTGGGCATATAACCTGGGAAAAGCGCCTGGCTGACATAATCATCCAGGGCATGGAAAAAGAACAGCCCTGCAAAGCCCCAGAAAATGCATACATGCATCACCCACTTCTGGGAATCCTGGCGCATGAGCGGTAATTGGAGCACCACATCCATGATCGCCGTTTTAAGAAAATAAAAGATCCGGGCAGGCGAAAACAACATGCCTGCCAGGCCGGATAAAAAAGTTTTTACTCGGTCTGCCGTAGTAATTTCGGTATCTTCCGGTCCGATGATCAACCGGAAAAATCCCATGGTCCTGTAAATGATTCCGAGAAGGAATACTGCTGCTGCAATAGTAAAACTCCAGTTATAAAGCACTGTTCCATTCCAATCTAATTCAGGTTAAATTTTCAAAGGGCAAAATCGAAAGGTAAATCTGTATTGTAACTAATCCGGGATGTCAAGACCGTTTTTAATTTTAATATTTGCACTTATCTGCCCAATTGTCCCCACGGCCTTACCTTTACAAACCATAGACCAACACTTATATTAACCGTTAAATTTCAAAAAAATATACTACTTCACAAGGAGCTTTTAAGTGAAACAGATCTTAGTGCTGGCCTCGACCAATAAAGGCAAAACAAGGGAATTACAGGAAAGATTGCAAGGCTATCCCGTTGACATAAAAAATTTATCTGATTTCGGCCCCATCCCCGAGGTCATCGAAGACGGAGAAACCTTTGACGATAATGCATACAAAAAGGCGTCGTTTACGGCCAGGGTCTTGGGATACCCGGCGCTGGCAGACGATTCAGGGCTTTGTGTAGAAGCACTGGGCGGTGCGCCGGGCGTTTATTCGGCCCGTTATGCCGGAGAGGATGCAACGGATCAGGACAATGTGGACAAACTGCTGGAAGCCATGAAAAATGAAGAGAACCGCAAGGCCGCTTTTGAATGTGTGATCTCCATTGCCGTGCCCACAGGTGCCGCATTGACCTACGAAGGCCGCTGCGAGGGGATTCTGACCCGGGAACCGGCCGGAGACAACGGGTTCGGGTATGACCCGCTCTTCTTTTTTCCTGAATTTAATAAAACCTTTGCCCAGTTGTCCATGGCTGAGAAGGCAACGGTCAGCCACCGGGGAAAGGCGCTCAAGGAGATCACCCAGGAGATGGACAAAATTCTGGACTGGATAGACATTCAAATGTCCCGGATGGCCCAGCCCAGCAGTTGCCTTGCCCCCAAAGGAAATAATAATGGATAATTTCAAAGACCTTGTAAAAGCCAACCGGTCGTGCAGGCGCTTTGACAACAGTTTTGCCCTGGATACCCGGACCCTGACCGATCTTGTGGAACTGGCCCGGTATACAGCGTCGGGGGCCAACAACCAGCCCCTGAAATATATTATCTCCAGCAGCCGGGAGCAAAATGACAAGATTTTTTCCTGTCTGACCTGGGCCGCGTACCTTAAAGATTGGAAAGGGCCTGAGCCTGCCGAACAGCCCACCGGATACATCGTGATTTTGGGGGACACCACCATTGCCAATAATTTCTGGTGCGACCACGGCATCGCCGCCCAGACCATGCTGCTCGGTGCCCGTGCCATGGGGCTTGCCGGGTGTATGTTTGCGGCCATCAACATCAAAAAGCTCAAAGAACTGCTGGAGATCGGCGATCATCTGGAGGTCAAGCTGGTCATCGCTTTGGGCAAGCCTGTGGAAGAGGCATGCGTTGATGATGTGGAGCCCGGCGGGGACATCCGGTATTTCCGGGATGAAAACCAGGTTCACCATGTACCCAAGCGCACGCTTGACGAGTTGATTCTCAAGACCTTTTAACCGTGAAAGTTTTATTTGTAAATCCTTCCTGCCAGGACCCCAGGGTTACGGACCCGGACGCACTCCAGGTGCCCATCGGGCTCTATTATCTGGCATCCGGACTGTTGGACCAGGGATATATATCGGGTATTTTAAATCTTGCACCGGCGGGGCCGGCCAATGCGTCGGCCCAAGGGTCTGAACAAAAAGCAATGGCGTTGTTCACCCAATCGATCATGGCGGAAAAGCCTGATATCATCGGCTTTTCGGTCACCAGCCCCACCCGGATGAATGCCATGGCCTGTGCGGCCAGAGCCCGGCAGATTCTGCCGGACAGCCTCGTTGTATTCGGCGGCCCCGGGGCCACCTTTATGGCCGATTTTCTGTTTGGTGCCTGCCCTGCCCTGGATGTAATCATCAAAGGCGAAGGAGAGATCAGCACGGCCAAACTGGCCCATGCCGCAAAGAAAGCAAAAACAAACTCCGGCACCCGCCGCCGGTCCCAAGCCGTCAGGACCGAACTGATGGATGCACTTGAAAAAATTCCCGGCCTTGTTTTCCGTAATGGGGTAAACCTGCATGACACAGGCCAAGGGGAACTGGTGCAGGATTTGGATACCCTGCCCCACCCGTCCCGGTATTTCACCTACCAGCACCTGGCCATGTCCAGGGGGTGCCCGGGCAAATGCACCTTTTGCGGATCACCCAAATTCTGGGGAACCTCCGTTGTCCGCCGCCATTCAGCCCAATGGTTCTTTGACGAAATCAAAGCCCTTGCCCAAAAGGGGGTCATCCATTTTTTCATCAGTGACGACACCTTTACCATGGATTATGATGCAGTTCGGGCGCTGTGCGAAAAAATAATCCAGGCAGATCTGGACATCACCTGGAATGCCATCTCCCGGGTGGATTATATCGACGAACGCATACTGGCCCTTATGCGCCGGGCCGGGTGCATCCAGATCAGCTTCGGCGTTGAATCCGGGGCCACGCCCATTAAAAAAATCCTTGGCAAGCCCATAGACAACGACACCTGTGTGGCGGCCTTTGACAAGGTAAAAGCCGCAGGCATCCTGCCCCGGGCCTATTTTATCTATGGATCGCCGGGAGAGACCGATGCCACCATCCAGCAGACGATTGACCTAATGATCCAACTGGGGCCGTTGAGTACGGTATTCTATATGCTGGTCACCTTCCCGGGAACCGCCTTGTACAATCGTGCCGTACAAAAAGGCTGGACCCATGATAATGTCTGGCAAAAAAACATTGAGGATCTGCCCTGGTGGGAACTAGACCCGGATATGGATTTTGCCGGGGTCAAAGGATGGGGGGACCGGCTCAGGCAGGCTTTTTTTGATCATTTAGAAGATTTTATCAACCGGATTCCCCTGGACCCGGACGAGGCATCCGCCCCCCTGCACGCCGATTTTCTATCACGGCTTGCCATGACCTTCTCCCACGGCGAATATGCCCAGGATCCCCGGGTCAAAAATGCCGATCAAATAGCCGTGAACCTGTTTGACAAGGCGTTGGGCATCCACCCTTGCGCCAGGGCCTACCAGGGACTTGCCATGATGTGCCAGAAGCATAAAAATTTTACCCGGGCCATTGCCGTTCTTGACAAAGGCCTGTCCCATTTTCCAAAAAACAAAGATCTATGCGTGTGCATGGGGGTATGCCTGATGAACACGGGTAATTTTGACAACGCATTACGATATTTCACCCCGTTTGCCGATGACCCGGCTTTGGGGCAGTACATCCGTATATGTAAACAAAAAACAACGCTATCGTAAACAACAAGCAATTCATATATTATCTTACCATGAAGGACATGAAGCGCATGAAGAATATATACCTGGAAAACCCACTCTTCATGAACTTCATGTTCTTCATGGTTTAAATCTGGAACAGTATTTACCTATGAATAATGATTATCAACTGGCCAATAAAACCAGAAGAGAACTAAAACTACAAAATATGCGCCGGGACATCCTTGTCAGCGACGGGGCCAAAGCCCTGGATATGATCCTTGAAGCGCCCTCCCCTGCCACATTGATCCAGTCCTTTCCGGATCAGGATCTCTACTACCTGATGCACAAGGTGGGGGTCCATGATTTCATTCCGGTGCTGGCCCTGGCTGCATCCAGCCAATGGGAATATATCCTGGATGTGGAGGTCTGGGACGATGACCGGCTCGATCCCCATATGATGACCCAGGTCTTTTCATTTTTGTTCAAAGCCGATCCCCAGCGGCTTTTGCGCTGGGTCATCATGGAAAAGCCTGATTTTCTGGAATATTATCTGGCGCAGAAAATGCAAATTGTCGTCCGGGAACACGATGAAGTGCCGCCGGAAGATTTTGATGACTACATCACCCTGGATGACAAATTTTATTTCAGGTTTCCGGGCAACAAATCCGGCACGGATGAAAACGAAGACGCCGATATTTTGCCCCAGGACGCCCCCCAGGAAGACGGGCTGCCCGATGACGCGCCGGAATTGATCGAACAGATGCTCAAAAGCCTTGCCGCCATGGATCTTTCGGTGCTCCACGGCCTGCTCCTTGAAACCGCAAGCCTTCTGCCCGCCGAAGCCGAGGAAGAACAGTTCCGGCAAAAAAATATCAGGCTTGCGGAAAAAGGATTCCTGCCGGCCCATGAAGCAGTTGGCATTTACCAGCCGGTGCCCCTAAAGGGCTTGAAACAGCGGCCTGCAAGTGCCAATGCATCCCAGGCACCTGATCCGGATATGCCCATGCCGCCCATGTACTTCACCCAGTTTTTAAAGGGTGACAACCTGTTTGCCAAAACCCTGGCGCATCTTGATGCCCAAGGGGGTATACCGGGCCTTGACAGCGAGCTTGCCGCCCTGATCAACAAGGTGATCAGCGCAGACCGCATCAAAATCAGGAGCCGGGAATCCATTGAAAAGCCCCTTGAAAAAACCATGTCCACCCTGAGCTTGGGTCTTGAGGTGCTCATGGACGGCGCCAACATCAGTGTGGAGACCGCAGCAAATCTGATCAAAAAATATTTCCTTGAAGATATTTTCAGAACCGGGGCCCGGGAAGGCGCAAAGATTCAGGCCACGGCAAACAAATGGTATGAGACAAGTTTTATCGGAACAAAGAACCTGCCCTTAAGTTTTCTAGGGGAAGCGTACCTGGGCATCCTCGGCGGCCTGATGATACAGCGGCCCATGTTCTTTGCCGACTATGCCGACAAGATGTTATACCGCAACTTTGCAAGCATGTCCGACATCCGGGCCACCCAACGACAGCTGGATGAAATCATCGGTCTGGATGATTTTCTCAACAGCCTGGATGTGGACATATCCACCTTTACCTTTGGGGTGCTCACATACAAAAGCATGATCCTGACCTTGTGGGCCCGGGACCGTATGGGCCTGAACCCGTCAAAACCATTTAGCCTTGCGCCCATTGAGCTCGCTGAATTCAAAGATTTCTTTGCCCAGCTTTTTGAAACGGAGTCTATCGGAGATACCCAGGCCAAGGATCTGGCGTTATGGGCTGCCCAGGCATCCGGGGTGGAGGAAACAGATCTGCCCACAGCACTCCAGGGTATTTTGTACGGACTGCTGCGGGAACTTGAGTCGGAATACGGCCATGTTCAACGAGAAGACCTGGACCCGCGCTTTATGCCCATGTTCCTCCTGGCAGGCCAGGAATAATTTGGGATTGATTCGAGCGTCGGTCATTGTAGGGGCAGGCCCCTGTGCCTGCCCTAACGAGGGCAACCACAGGGGGATTGCCCCTACAAAATATGGCCGATCTTATGATCAAGCCCAATAATTTACTCCCCGGGTTCAAAGATATAGCCCACAGACCTGCGGCTTTTAAAATAGACCGGCGACTTGGGGTTGGTTTCAAAATATTTTCTGAACCTGACAATAAAGTTGTCCACCGTCCGGGTGGAGGTGTCCCTGGCATACCCCCATCCGGCCTTGAGAAGCATTTTCCGGGACAAGGGCTTCCCCTGCTGGGCGATGAAAATACGCAGCAGGGTGATCTCCTGCTCGGTCAGGACCACGTCGCCTGCCACACACCGGGCCGTGGATGTCACAAAATCAATGTGATTTGCGCCAAAGGAATATGCCAAACCTTCAAACAAAGGGCAATCTGAAGTTTTCTCCTCTTTTTCAGGCGTCTCGTACCACTCCTTGCGTTGCACCAGCCGGGCCACACGCAACAAAAATTCTTCCAGATCAAATGGCTTTGACAGGTAATCATCCACCCCGTATTTCAACCCCCGGACCTTATCCCGGGTATCCCCCCGGGCCGATAAAATCAGCACAGGGATCTTTTCATCCTCCCTGCGAATGGTCTGGAGAATGGAAAACCCGTCCACCATGGGCAGCATAATATCCAGCACAATCAGATCCGGTTGCCAGGCGCGCCATGTTTCAAGCCCTTCAATACCGTCGGCCGCCACTTTGGCCGCATAGCCCTGGAGGGTGAGATTCAGTTTGATCCCTTCGGCAATATGGGATTCATCCTCTATGATCAGAATACGTTTTTTTTCAGCCGTTTCCATAACTCCTTATCTCTGACGCTGGCAATGCTTGCCCGGGGAATGGTAATGGTAAATTTGGCGCCGTTGCCCTTGCCGTCACTGGACACCGATGCCCGCCAGCCGTGAATGGCGGCAATACTTGAGACAAGATACAACCCGAGGCCGGATCCTGTATTTGCCTGGTTACTGTTCCTGTCCCCCTGGTAAAATTTTCGAAAAATCTTTTTTGCATCCTGCTTTTCCACACCAATGCCGTTATCAATAAATTCAATGGTCACTTTCTGCAAGTAACTTTTAAATAAAATGGTCAGACAGGGTGTGCGGCTTTCATTGTATCGGATGGCATTTGAAAAAATGTTGGTCAGCAGAATATCCAGTAAAAAGACATTGACCGGATACTCAAATTTACCCCCCGACGGATTTTTAATTTTTACCTCAAGATCCCTGAACAAAGAGGCATTTTTCCGGCAAAAGTCCTTTAAAACCACCACAAGGCTTTCCCGGGTCACCTTTGATCCAAAATTCTGACTCTCAATGCGTGCCAGATTAAGAATCCGGTCAATATTCTCGGTGAGCCGGTCAATATCCTTGAGCATATCCGTACTGTATTTTTTTACATCCCCGGGATCCA
This sequence comes from Vallitaleaceae bacterium, assembly GCA_963677625.2. Taxonomy (GTDB): domain Bacteria; phylum Bacillota; class Clostridia; order Lachnospirales; family Vallitaleaceae; genus UBA1351. The sequence continues at coordinate 621,992 of CAXXSW010000004.1, read as the reverse complement.
TGGGGTGGCGGATAAAGGTTTCAAGATAGAGGCGAAGGGAGGTCACGGGGGTTTTGAGCTCATGGGTGAAATTATAGATAAAATTGTGCTGGAGCCGGAACAGATTCACGGTCTTCTGGTAGTAGATAAAGGCGAGGAAAATACCGGCCAGCACCACGAAGATCAACAGGCTCAACACCAGTATGGTCATCCCGGTTTTGGACGGGAAAATGGCCTGGGGCGCGATGTTGAACTTGAGCATCACCACCTCAAGGGCCGAACGGATCTCCATGTACAAACTGACCGTAAGAACCAAAAATGTGGCCAGGGCAAACAGGGAACAGGCAAAAATAAATACCGGGTGAAGATACCACCGGGAGGGGTTCAAAATCTGCATGGATCAATCTTTGTTTAATAAGGGATGTGCCTTTTGCGCGCAAAACGGCTAAAATTTATATGGTTAACACGTCATTATTTCTCCAATTGAAAAAATGTCAAGATATTTTTTATATGAAAGAGCTGGATAACTTATTGAGTTCTTTCATTCTTCGTTGTGGGTCGAAGCCTGGGTCATGATAGACCTGGCTCGGCCCATGGCCGTTTATATGAAAGTGCCGATAAGTTGTTAAGTTACTTTCATGTTTTGTTGTGCCCGATAGGGCATGGCCGTTAGTTGAGACTTGCTGAATCTTCGGGAACAATCAACGCCTGGGTAACAGCGGACAGGCTGGCGCTGTTTAAAATTTTTAATTCCTTGTTATACCGGGTGCACAGGTGTTTCACCTTTAGGCAGGCATTATGGCTGTTGCAGCTCACAGGACAGACCACCACATCACAGCGTCTGACTTTGGCGGCAAGATCGTCATTGCTGCTTCTAAGATAGCCGTCATGGTAATCAAACTCTCCGCCGGCCTTTTCAACAATCTGCCGGTAGTAGGATTTCATTTTGGTAATACCGCCGATCATAAAAATCCGCCGGGCACACAGGCGGCGTCTCGGACAATCCTGATCGGGGCATTCTCCTGTTACCGGACAGGTTTCAGGCTCCCGGCAATTGCAGACATCATCGGTTCCTGCGGCAAAAACCGACGAAAGCTGCTCAAACTCAGCTTTAAGCATGGAGTTTTCATTTTCGGCGCTGAACAATTGAATTTCAAGTTGTTTTCTCGCCCGTTCCAGGTTCAGGACCTCTTCTTTTTGACGGCTTAATTCCTGTTCAAGGCGTTCAACATCCTGATTCAGGTCAGGGCCTGACGGTTGCGTAAAAACCGTTTGGGTTTCAAGTTGTGCAAGTTGATTTTTAAGCCGATTTTTTTCTGTGGCAAGACACTCTTTTTCTTTACCGGTTTGCTTTAACTGGCTGACCAGTTCCCGGATTTTTTTATTTTTTTCACTTACCTTATTTTTTTCCCGGGCCAGACTCTGATCCGCCGCTTCAAGTTTTTTGCGGACGCTGAAAACTTCGGTCATATTGGCATGGGAAAGCATATGCACTTCACCATGAATATCCTTGAGCAAATCAATATCTGTATCCTTGTGGGCCACAATGGCATACATTACTGGGCCGATGATCCCCCGGGCCGAATAGTCGTTCCACAGGCTTCTGACCCCTTTTGCGTCCTTTTTCTTATAAAGGGCCGCAATCTGCTTCATATATTTTCCGGCCTGATGCCGGATAAAGTTATTTGTTTTGATGGACACCGCATTTTCATCCCCCATACATCCCATCAAATAGGAGTGATATTCATAGGGTTTAAGGCCGTTGACATCCCAACCGCATTTTTTAAGAATATCCCTGTGTTTGTTCACAGATAACATCGCACCGATGACGGGGCATTTAAAATTACGCTCAATATCCCATACATTTGCAAAACACCTCATCACATCCATCAATACCCCTCCTGATTTTAATAAATTAGCGCCCTTCGGGCAGACCGTTCACTATCTGGAATCATAAAATCACAGAATTTGAATTAAGTTAGACTTAACTAATAATTAAATAAATACAAAACACTTTATATTGTGTCAATGATTAATTTTGTATTTGCAAAAGAAAGATTTAAAAGGCAGGCCTCCGTGCCGCCACTAACGGGGGCAACCACAGGAGGATTGACCCTACAAAAGATGGGCGATCTTATGGTCAAGCCCATCATATTTATTACAGGGCTCAAAAACAAAAATCCCGGCAACCCTGGGGTTGTCGGGATGTTATCTTTTAAGGTGGCTCCCCAGCACGGACTTGAACCGCGGACTTAGTGGTTAACAGCCACTCGCTCTGCCAACTGAGCTACTGGGGAACAGCGTCTCTCAATCAAGACTTCGTGGTTTATATACCACCCCCAATTCTATGTCAAGAAATTTCGATTAAGTTAGACGGCACTAATATACATACAAATAAAAAAACACGTCTTGGAATATCAACAACCAATTTTTTATCTACAAAAGGGCTATTTAACCCTGAGTATTTGACCATAGGGCCTAAAAACAAAAATCCCGGCAACCTTGGGGTTGTCGGGATGTTATCTTTTAGGTGGCTCCCCAGCACGGACTTGAACCGCGGACTTAGTGGTTAACAGCCACTCGCTCTGCCAACTGAGCTACTGGGGAACAGCGTCTCTCAATCAAAGACCTGAGGGTTATATACCAACCCCAATTTCATGTCAAGCACTTTCAATAAAAAATTTGACATCCCCTTTTCTTGGGATTATTCTTAACTTGTATTAAAAAATTCAGCATAGAAAGGACACCAAATGAATATCGCCGGTATTCAGGGACTGAACGCCTACACAGCCAATGCACAAATGGCAGACACGGCACCTGTACGGAACAACAATAGGGAAGCAACCCCGGCAACCGATATTAATAAGGAGAACCCCCGGACCCGTCAGGAAGCCTTTCAAGTTGAAATCACACCGCAGGCATTAACACTTCAGGCGCAAAAGCAACTGGACCTGGCCCAAGAAGAGCAAAATCAACAGTCGACCCTGAAAAGTTTTAAAGATGACCAGATGGATCAATCGATGAATCAACCCCAGGTCCTGCGAGGCGGTCAGGTTAATATCATTGCCTGACATTAATTATAGAGACCCGTTAACCTGAACCGTTACACACCAAGGACCGGAGCAATTTTTTGTAAGCAGCCCTAAGGTGCCGACACTAACCCCCCATTGAAAAAGAGCAGATCATGATTACTGAAGACGGAATTGTCACACACGCCACACCTGAAAAAGCCTGGATTAAAACCACACGCTCGGCCGCTTGCGAAAGCTGCTCCTCAAAAGACTCCTGCGGTGTCAGTCACCATCCTTCCGAAGAGATGACCATCGTTGTCCCCAACACCATTCGTGTCGTAGAAGGAGACCGGGTTATTGTGGGCATTGATTCCGGTCCCATGCTTTTTTTAAGTTTCTTTCTTTATGTATTCCCTATTATATTGCTCATCATCGGCGCACTGATCGGGGATGCCCTTGCCCCGACCCTGGGAATAAGCAACTCAGCCATGTCCATGGGCGTTGGTTTTTTACTGTTTGCCGTCGCTTTTTTTATCATCAGAAAAAAGCAGGCCGGCATGTCGAAAAAAGATAAATACAAACCCTTCCTCGTCAGAAAAAAAGCCCCTCTCAGCTCCTAAAAATTGCACCATTGTAATAAATAAAAATCCCCCACTTTTTCCTTGTAAATCTAAAGTCAATATACTATATACGCTTCCAGTTGTGGGTTCGTCGATAACCTCTAACCCCTAAAACATTGAGAGAAGAATTATGACATCACAACGCGACCTGAAAATAGCTGTATGGATCATGATCGTTCTTTTAGTCACAGGGATTGTATGTTACGCGTCCTTTTCCCCACCTGTTCCTGACAATCCAGTCAGACTGATGTTTCAGAACAAAGCAGGCAAAGTTTTATTCACCCACCTCATGCACACAGACGATTATTCTTTAGATTGTCTGGACTGCCATCACAATTTAGCAGATGGCGACGAGACCTACAACTGCAGCGAGTGCCATGAGGAAACCGGTGACGAAGACATGCCTTCAAGGGCTGACGCATTCCACGCCCAGTGCAAGGGATGCCATGAAGATTATGGTGCGGGTCCGGTAGAATGTAATGCATGTCATGCGAATTAATTTTTTCAGGATGACGGACAATGCCCTGATTAAGTTTAAGGCTTGGCTTAAGATTTTTACAACACTTAAGGACTAATTATGATTAAACGATCTCTTTTCGCTCTATCCAAACCCAGGCTGACGTATGATCTGCTCGATACGTCTCTGCAATCCACTGATGAGATTGCAATTCCTGGCAGTCTTATCCTTCTTTTGCCCGAAGAAATCGACTCGGCAAAAAAGGCTTTGATCAGCCCGGGCGATGCTGTCAAAAAAGGGCAAAAATTAACACTTTACGATGACAGCATCTCTTATGTTTTATCTCCTGTCGCAGGTACGATCAAGGGATTTGATTCCTACTCCGATGATTTCGGCAACACAGCAACCTATATCACGATCAAGTCTGACCCATCGCTCAAAGGCGATGATCAACTGGCTCAGATTGATCTGCAAGAAACGATTGAGTCTGCTGCTGATTATCTGGAACAACTTCCCGGGGCACTGCCCGTTTCAACCCTGACAGACCCCAAGTATGATATCAGAACCATTGTTGTGACAGGCGCGGATACAGACATCCTGTGTGATACCTGTCAATTTGTCTGCAACGCATATGCAGGCCTGATGGTTCAAGGCGCCAAAATCCTCAAGAGCATGACCCGGGTCGACCGGTTCTGCATCACCATGCCTGAAAATCTTTCGGCCCAGGTGGATCTTGATGGGTTTAATGTATTCAGAACATCTAATACATACCCATCCAATCTGCCGGCCATGGTCATGAAAGATCATTTCGGCAAAGTGCTGCTTGCAGGCCAGACGCCTGAAGATCTGGGGGTTTGTTTTATACGCCCCGAGGCCCTTGTCTCCCTTGCCCGCACGTTTGAAGCAGGTGCTCCGGTGTTTGACAAGGTCATTACATTGATTGACAAAGGCGGACAAAAATACCGGGTCAAAGCCACCATCGGCACACCCATCAGCAAACTTTTCGCCTGTTATAATGTTCAGATCAATGACCGGGACCGGATCATCATCGGCGGCCCCATGCGCGGTTCAGCGACCTATACGGTTCATCACCCGGTGGGTCCGGATATGGATACAATCATTGTACAGGACAGGGATGTTGTCGCGGAACTTTCGGACAATGCCTGCGTCAACTGCGGTGAATGTGTTCGCATCTGTCCGGCCAATGTCCCCGTGAACCTGCTGGTAAGGTTTCTTGAAGCAAACCTTTATGAAGAGGCTGCGGACAGATTCGATCTGGAATCCTGCATTGAATGCGGACTCTGCGCGTATGTATGCAGAGCCAGGATTCCTTTGTATCAGTATATCCGCCTGGGTAAGCATGAACTGTTGACCCTCCGTGAAAATGCTTGAAGATGGGAGAAAGCCAATGACAAATACTAAATTGATCGTTTCCCATGCCCCTTTCTGGCATAACGGAGACAGCCTGTTTCAACAGAATCTGAATTATATTATCGCTCTTATTCCGGCTGCGCTTTTCGGGATTTTGCATTTTGGCGCACCCGCCCTGGGGGTACTGACACTTGCCGCGTCCTCAGCCATGCTCTGGGAAGTGCTCCTGTCGGTCATCTCCAAACAGAAAATCGCCATCGGCAATATGGAATCAGCCGTTATCGGACTTCTTTTCGGCATGATGGTTCCGGCGACGATGCCCTGGTGGGTTGTGATCATCGGCACCTTTCTTGCCGTAGTCCTAGGTAAATTCGTATTCGGCGGCACCGGCGGCAATCCATTCAACCCGACCCTTATCGGTATCGCCATTCTCACGATGTCCTGGCCGGCCTTCATGGATTTTGACACTGCGTATGTATCTTACCAGTTTGACTTTACGGCCCTTGCGCCCCTGGTTGCCTTGAAATCCCAGGGTACATCCGCTCTGGCGTCATTCCCCATCAGCGACCTGCTCATGGGTAAAGAAGTTGGCGGTATCGGTTCCACCTTCGGGCTTGGGATCATCGTCGGCGGCATCTATCTGATGCTCAGGGGTTATACCCGGTGGGAAATCGTGGTGTCGTTCCTCGCAGGCATTATAATAACTGCGACCATTTTCCACCTGCTGCATCCGGATACCTTTGCACCTGCCCTGTTCCATCTGTTTTCAGGATATACGCTGATCGGCGCCTTTTTCCTGGCTGTGGAAAATTCATCATCTCCGGTAAATCGTATTCCCATGCTGATTTATGACTTTTGGGCGGTTTCATGGTCATCCTGGTCCGTAACATCGGCATCTACCCCGACGGTACGGTTCTGGCCATTCTGCTGATCAACCTTGTTAATCCGCTGATTGATCTTATTAAACCTAAAGCCCTTGGAAAGGGGGTAACCCATGCGTGAGATGATTAGTATGGTTGTGGTACTGACCGTTCTTACGGCAGTGTCCGGCGGCCTTCTTGCAGCTGTTAAGGTAAAAACGGCACCCCAGATTGAAGAGCAGGTATTGAAATTTCAGAAGGCGCCTGCCATCAAGGCAATTTTTGCCGATGCCACCAATGACCCCATCAAGGAACGGTTTAACGTTAAAGCCGACGATGCAGAGCTTCAAATCTTTCCCGCAATTCTGGGGGATTCCCAGAAAGCTGTTGCCTTTGAAGCCAAGGGCACAGGATTCGGCGGTCCGATTGGTTTGATGCTCGGGGTTGACCTTGAGTCGGATGAAATCATTGCTGTCCGTGTAACGACACATTCCGAGACACCGGGCATCGGCTCCAGGGCCAAAGAGGACCTTTCCTTTGTTGATCAGTTTGGCGGGATGTCCATGACATCCAACTTCGGAATAAAGGCCCAGGGCGGTGCTATTGATGCAATGTCCGGGGCCACGGTAACTTCAATCGGCGTCAGCCAGGCCGCAGTCGCAGCCCAGGCGCTATATAAGAAGCTGAAACCTGAAATCGTTAAACAGATGAATTAATAAGGTCATTCAGGAGAGATAATTATGGCACAATCCCTGGTAAAAGAATTTTCAAAAGGACTCTGGGCTGAGATTCCTCTGTTCCGCCTGGTCCTTGGGCTTTGCCCGGCGCTTGCCGTCACAAAGACATGTGAAAACGGTATCGGCATGGGTATAGCAACCACCTTTGTCCTTTTGTTCTCGAACATTTTGGTTTCCCTGCTTAGAAATATAATCCCCTCAAAGGTTAGAATTGCCTGTTACATCGTCATCATTGCCACCTTTGTAACCATCGTGGAATTCATGATGCAGGCATATATGTATGAACTGTTCCTGAAACTGGGTATTTTCATTCCTCTAATCGTTGTAAACTGTGTCGTACTTGGCCGGGCGGAAGCCTTTGCCGGTAAAAACACCGTGTTGCCTTCGGCCGCTGACGGCCTTGGCATGGGACTGGGATTTACGATGGCACTGGCCTCCCTTGGTGCGGTCCGCGAGCTTATCGGCGCCGGAACACTGACGGTTTGGGGCGGCACACCGCTTTTTGAAATCGGGCATGGATATATTCCTTTTCATTTCATGGTTGAAGCACCCGGTGCGTTTATCGGCTTGGGCATGATGCTCTGCCTGATGAACATCATCGGGAAAAAATAAGGTAAGGAGATATTAACATGGGTGATCTATTTGTCCTGGCAATCAGCTGTATTTTTATTAACAATATTCTTCTTGCTCAATTCTTAGGTAACTGTCCTTTCCTCGGCACCTCCAAGAAAATGGAGACTGCGGCCGGTATGGGCATGGCCGTTATCTTTGTACTGGTCATGGCAGGCATGATAACCTGGCTTGTCAATACATACCTGCTCAAAGCCCTTCATGTGGAATTTTTGCAGACTGTTTCCTTTATTCTGGTTATTGCGTCTCTGGTCCAGTTTGTGGAAATGTTCTTAAAAAAGAGTATCCCCGGACTCTATGCGGGTCTTGGTATCTTTCTTCCACTGATCACAACCAACTGCGCGGTTATGGGCGTGTGTTTGATCAACATTAAGGAAGAGTACACCTTTATTGAGGCACTGGTATCCTCTTTTTCCTACGCCGCAGGTTTCGGCCTTGCGCTGATTTTGTTCGCCGGCGTCAGGGAACGGGTTATCCTTGCACGGGTACCCAAACCTTTACAGGATACCTCCATTGGTCTTATGACTGCGGGTATGATCGCACTGATCTTCACCGTTTTCAGAGGCATGGTTTAGTTTAACACAAAATATAATATAAGGTGATTCTATGATTCCAGCTATACTGCTAATGCTGGGCATTGGCGCAACATGCGGCATAGTGCTCAGTCTTGCTTCCAAAGTCTTTTATGTGTATGAAGACCCCAGAATCGCACAGGTAGAGAACAATCTTGCAGGTGCCAACTGCGGCGGCTGCGGATATGCGGGTTGTTCTGCTGCGGCTGAAGCCATCGTATCAGGCAAAGAGTCCCCGAGCCTTTGCATCGTCAACTCCAAGGAAGGCGTTGAAGCCGTCTCCATAATCATGGGCGTTGATGCGGGCGCGGCTGAGGCTCCCCTGTCTTACAATATGTGTGAGGGCGGAAACCGGGCTGCTGATAAATACCACTATATGGGCGTATCCTCCTGTAAGGCCATGGATGTTATTTATGGCGGACACAGGGTTTGTACGGTTGGCTGCATCGGTCTTGGTGACTGTGTCAAAGCGTGCGCGTTCGGCGCCCTTGAAATGGGTGCCAATGGTCATCCCGTTGTGGATGACGATAAATGCGTTGGTTGCGGTGCCTGCCAGAAAGCCTGCCCCAAAGATATTATTGAAGTTAAAACCCTGACTGAAAAATTGATGAAATTCAACCAGAAGCATGATCCCTTGGCACCGTGTGCCCAGACATGCCCTGCTGAAATTAATATTCCCCAGTATATCAGCCAGCTTAAAGCAGGCAAATATGCCGAAGCGGTTCAGACCATTCGCATGCGCAATCCCTTGCCCCTTGCCTGTGGCCGTGTTTGCCCCCATCCTTGTGAAAACGAGTGCAGAAGAGGTGTAGAAGATGAACCGGTCTCCATCAATCAGCTCAAACGTTTTGTGGCCGATTACGAGATGAATTCCGGAAATAAAATCCCAATCCCCTGCGCACCTGAAAACGGCATGAAGGTGGCGGTTATCGGTGGTGGCCCAGGTGGTCTGTCTGCCGCATATTTTCTGCGCCGCATCGGTTACAAGGTCAGCATTTTTGAAGCCATGCCCAAATTGGGTGGTATGCTGCGGTACGGTATTCCTGAATATCGTCTGCCCAAGAAAATTCTGGATTGGGAAATTCAGACCATTCTCGATCTTGGGATCAACGCATTCAACCATCTTCGGTTCGGTACCGATTTCGGCTTGGGTTCTTTGATGGCCAGGTACTTATGGAGTTGCAACAGATGACTCTAAAGTAGCTGAAGCACAAGAATTGTTGGCTGCAGCTGGATACCCAGGTGGAGAAGGTTTCCCTGAGTTCACACTTCTTTATAATACATCAGAAGGTCACCAAAAGGTAGCTGAACTTGTTCAAGAAATGTGGAAAAACAACCTTGGTATCAATGCTAAACTTGAAAACCAAGAGTGGGCCGTATTCCAAGACACTCGTAAAGTTGGAGACTTTGAAGTTTCCCGTGGTGGTTGGTTAACAGACTTTATGGATCCAATGGGTCTATTAAGTATCTTTACTACAGAAAATACATCAAATGACGCTAACTATGCTAATGATGAGTATGATGCTCTTTTAGCAAATGCTATTCAAGCACGTGGCCAAGAACATTTTGATTACTTATATGAAGCTCAAGAAATGTTAATGAATGACATGCCTATCGTCCCTGTATACCATTATACAGATACAATGCTTGCATCTGATAAGATTGTTGGTTGGGATAGATCAGTACTTGGTACAGTTGACTTTTCAACAGCTGATATAGTTGAATAGTATTAGAAGATCTCAAAGGGGAGATTGTTGCTTGGCAACAGTCTCCTTTTTATCATATATTTTGATAATCAAAATATATAGGCTAGTTAATTTATTATCTATCAGTATCAAACATAGGAGGCCTTAAGTTATATAGCTTTAAATAAAAAGTTATGGAAATGTCACCTATGTAATGATATAATAATACGTATGTAAGCCCTTGTCTTTGATAGACTTGCTAGGGAGAGACAAGGCTTTTCCATATCATTATGGGGATAGGTACTGTGATGGAGCACTATATAGAGCTCGCGGAAGTCATCATAGAGTTATCTTTTTTCTGAGATACTAATTGGTGTTTTGAAAAAGGAAACAAGTATAAAAAAGAGAAAGGAAAGTATGTATAAAACTTCCAAGTTCATACAAAAGGTGATATGAGGAAAACAAATTTATTCAAGTATCTTAGTTTGGTTCTTATCTTGACAATGGCTCTCGGGTTATTTTCCGCTTGCGGTAAAGATGAAGAAAAAAAAGAAGAAGCAACTGATACTCAAGAAACAAGTGAAGAAGCTACTGATGAAACAGCTGAAGAGGCGACAGATGATCCTGTTGTTGAAGAACCTACTGAAGAGGCGGGCTCGACACCACTCGTAGCTGGTTATTCAGCATTTTCTTCTAAGTTCAGCCCATTTTTTGCTGATACTGGTTATGACCAAGATGCTGTGTCCTTAACACAAGTTGCGTTATTAACAACTGACAGAGCTGGTGGTATCGTTTACAACGCTATTGAAGGGGAAACAGTTCCATACAACGGGAATGACTACCTATACACCGGTATTGCTAACATTGATGTAAATTATGATGAAGCAGCTGACCAAACAGTTTATACTTGGACAATCAGAGATGATGTAAAGTTCAGTGACGGTGAAGTTATGGATGCAGATGACATTATCTTTTCTTACTATGCACTTTCTGATCCTTCTTATGATGGTTCGTCAACACTTTATTCAGCGCCGATTGTAGGTATGCAAGACTACCGTACACAAACTTCTTCAGAAGTTTATGACAAGTATAAAGCTATGTATGATGAAATCGCTACAGCAGGTCCTGATTATGTTCCTACTGATGCTGATTCATTTACTCCTGAAATTCAAGAGGCTATGTGGAATATCACAAACGAAGAATGGATGAAAGACGTTCAATCTATTGTAGATTATTGTTATGCTAATTATGCTTCCTTATATCCAGATTATGCAGGTTACCCAGCTGAAGAGGCTGCTGATGACGAAGGTAAGAAAGTTGCAGCAGGTATGGCTTTATGGGGATTTGGTACTGTGGATCCTGACACATTAGTCTTGACAACAGCAATTACAGAGACACAATTTGATATTGCTAATGGTCAAACACCAACTGTTGAAGACTACTTTAATGAAGTCGTTGCAGCATATGGCACAATTGCTGCATATGTAGCAGCTAATGAGTCACCTAATGATGTAACTCCTGACATAGTGGCAAAAGATAGATTTATCGCTGAAATTGGTTCAAAAGATGAGTCAATGGGCGAAGGTGGAGTTCCTAATATAGCAGGTATTAAGAAACTCGATGACGTGACTGTTGAAGTGACGCTTGACGGATTTGATGCAGCAGCCATCTATAAATTAGGTGTTCAAGTTGCACCTCTTCATTACTACGGTGATGTAAGCATGTATGACTATGAAAACAATCAATTTGGTTTTCCATATGGTGATCTTTCTGCGGTGAAAGCTAAGACTAATGCTCCAGTGGGTGCTGGTCCATATAAATTTATCAAGTATGAAAACAAAGTTATCTATTACGAAGCAAATGAAAATTACTATAAAGGAATGCCTAAGACTAATTACCTTCAACTTAAAGAAAGTGCTGACAATGATAAGATTTCAGGTATAGGTACTGGAACTATTGATGTTACAGACCCTTCATTTGGTACGGCTGCAGTTGAAGAAATCAAGACTTATAATTCCAATGGTGAAGTTACTGGTGATGTTATCACAACGAATACTGTTGATAATCTCGGCTATGGATATATTGGTATTAATGCTAATACAGTAAATGTAGGTGGACAACCTGCCAGTGATGAGTCAAAAGCTCTTCGTAAAGGTTTTGCAACTATACTTTCAGTTTATAGAGATTTCTCAATCGATTCATATTACGGCGAGAGAGCATCAGTTATTAACTATCCAATGTCTAACACTTCATGGGCTGCACCACAAAAGTCTGATGAAGGATATAAAGTTGCATTTTCTGAAGATAAAGATGGTAATCCAATTTATACATCAGATATGGATGCTGAAGCTAAGTACGATGCAGCTATTGCAACAGCCATTGATTACTTTATTGCAGCAGGCTATACTTATGACGAAGCAGCAGGTGAGTTCACTGCAGCTCCAGAAGGTGCTAAACTTGAGTACGAAATTATCGTTCCAGGTGGTGGATCAGGAGATCACCCATCCTTTACGATTGCAACAATGTTTAAGGAAGCGCTTGAAGGTATTGGCTTCTCAATTATTCTTGATGACCCATCTGATACAAATGTCCTTTGGGATAAGTTAGATGCTGAGACACAAGAGTTTTGGTGTGCTGCTTGGGGAGCTACAATTGACCCAGATATGTACCAAATTTATCATTCAGATAACTCAACTCATTCAAACCATTATCATATAGCTGACCCTGACCTTGACAAGTTGATTATGGATGCTCGTAAATCTGATGATCAAGCTTACAGAAAAGCTGCTTATAAAGCTGCTCTTGACTTAATTATCGATTGGGCTGTTGAAGTTCCTATTTACCAACGTCAGAATTGTATAATTTTCTCAACTGAGAGAGTTAATCTTGATACAGTAACTCCAGATATTACTACTTTCTGGGACTGGATGCATGATATTGAATTGTTGGAAATGAACTAATTAGATATTTTAATTTCATAATACAATGACTGGAATTTGAGCCCAAATTTTGGGCTCAAATTTCCGTCTGTACAAATGTGTTTTATTACTTCATCGCAAAGAAGTATGAAATGTGAAATGTCTAATGGCTAAGAGTTTTTGACTTAGAAGCTTTGATGCTTTAAAAAATGGAAAGTATGCACACTTTCCGGACAAAAATTTAGTAGGCGATTGGCTGACGGGTGCTAATTGGCTTAGGAAGGGTTATTAAATTGCGAAATTATATTATTAAGAGACTATTTATCAGCGTCATTATTCTCTTTTTTGTTACGCTGATTGTATACACCATACTAAGGAGTATTCCAACTTCTTATGTTGAACAAATTGCACGTGAGAGATCCAACCTACCAGGTTCAAAAAGTTTTGAGGAATGGATGGATCAGTTAAATGTTGTCTATGGTATGGATAAAGGTATCATAGAAGGGTATTTTGTGTGGGCAAAGAAAGCCGTTGTCGGAAACTTTGGTGACAGTTGGAAATACAATGTACCTGTTATACAAAAATTTAAAGATACTATATGGTATTCCTTTGCCTTGGGAAGCATAACGTTTATCCTGCAGATTATCATTGCAGTGCCTTTAGGTATTATGGCGGCAAGGCGGCAGTACAGCCGATTGGATTATGCGGTTACAGTTATTGCGCTTCTAGGTATATCCTTACCCTTGTTTTTCTTTGCAACAATCCTTAAACTAGTGTTCTCTATTAATTTGGGTTGGCTGGATCTTTATGGAACCGTTGGTAGATTCCATGAACAGTTATCTCCTTTCGGACAGATACTTGATATAGGGAAACACTTTATTCTACCAACCATTACTATTGTTATTGCTAGTATTGGTGGTTTGATGCGTTATACAAGAACTAATATGCTGGAAGTTCTGAATTCCGATTATATACGTACAGCAAGAGCTAAAGGTTTGTCGGAAAACAAAGTTATCAACTACCATGCTTTTAGAAATACATTGATTCCTATCGTTACTATTCTTGGTGGGTCATTACCTGGACTTTTTGCAGGCGCTATGATCACTGAGACCTTATTCGGTATCACAGGTATCGGACGTACGTCATATGAAGCAATGATATCAGGAGATATACCATTCTCTATGTTTTATATGACATTTTTGGCAATTTTGACTTTGCTGGGAACGTTAATTGCAGATATTCTTTATGCTGTAGTTGACCCCCGTGTCAGAATACGATAGGGAGGTTTTAACATGTCAATTGAAAACAAAGATTACGAAAATAATGTAGAAGATCAAGAGGAACTTGATCTTGGGGATGAATCTCGGGTCAAAACTCTTTCTCCTACAATGCTAGTGCTAAAGCGATTTGTTCGTAACCGTTTGGCTATAACGGGAATGATTTTTATCGTAGGTATGTTTATATTTTCATTTATTGGCGGTTTTTTAATGTCTTATAGTGAGACAGAAGTATTCAAAAAGTACGAAAGTATGTATAAGGTTTATGCCGGCATTACTGAAAATGAGAATTTAAGGTATGTCATTGATGAAGGTGTTGATTTCACCACTCTTGATGTCAGCCAATTTGTGTTAGCAACTTCTGAAGAGTCACCGATTTTTGAATCTGGTGATCGTTTATTTGCTCAACGTAAATTTGATGATGATTTCTATATGATCTATAGTGTTGATGAAATCGGTTTAACCCTTTCTCTTCGCGGCGATATATCTGTAAATACAAGTGTTGATGGTTTAGGTGATGACTTCAACCAAGTTGTAATTGCATCAATTAAGGATGAAGAAAGCGTCTTTGACTTTGATGGAGAAACTTATATGATTGCTTATGATAATAAGAACAATGTTCTATACAGAGCAAAACCTATAGTAGTTGCATCAAAAAATGTATATGATTATGCAAATAAAGAAAGTAAACATTCCTTTGATTTTGCTGTTGCAGTAGAAAATGGAATTCGTGAGGGTGCTAAAACTATTGACCTTGACGGTGTGACCTATATGCTTGCGGACAAAGATGGGATGACAGAAGTTTCTCTTGATGGAGAGCTTTATGCCAATATTTCTAGATATTCAATAGAACCCTTTTACGAAGATTCGTTTTTTTCACTTGATTTCAAGGCTAGAATTCGTGAAGCGGTTCAGAAGGAAGAAGAAACCTTCCTGTATGATGAAAAAGGAGCTGGCGAAGAAACTTTTCGTCTTTACAGACAAAACCTTCAATGGACTTTGGAGCATGAAGAGTCAACTTATCTTGTTGATGAATATGCTTCTCCAAGTAAAGAACATTTACTTGGAACAGATGGTCATGGTATGGATATCCTAACTAGACTTATGTATGGTGGTCGTATTTCCCTTCGTATTGGATTTTTAGTTGTTGCCATTTCTACTACCATTGGTATTATTCTTGGTGGTGTGGCAGGATATTTTGGTAAGTGGGTCGATATGCTGATTATGCGTGTTGTTGATACATTTAACTGTATTCCGTCATTACCTTTGTTTATTATTATTGGAGCTGTTTTAGACCAATTAAGGATAGATCCACAAGTACGGCTGAATATGTTAATGATGATACTTGCAGTCTTGAGTTGGCCTAGTATAGCTAGAATGGTTCGGGGCCAGATTCTTTCTCTTCGTGAGCAAGAATTTATGACAGCTACAGAAGCAACAGGAATTCGTGTTTCAAAAAGAATTTTTAAGCACTTGATTCCCAATGTTATTCCACAGTTGATTGTAATATGTACACTTAGTCTTGGTAGCGTTATCCTTACTGAATCAGTTCTGTCTTTCTTAGGAGTTGGGGTTAAGTTCCCATTTGCTTCTTGGGGTAATATTATTAATGCAGTTAACAATGTTCACGTTCTATCAAACTATACCTTTGCTTGGATCCCAGCCGGTATCTGTATTCTGATTACTGTACTAGGATTTAACTTCATCGGTGATGGATTACGTGATGCATTTGACCCGAAAGCTAAGAGATAAGGAGGATAACGATGGCTAATAATAATAAGAAAGCTAAAAATTCCAATTTTCTTTCTGCTAAAGAGTCAAGAGCTATTTCTAAAAGCAACAGAAAGATTATTTCAGAGTACGAAAAGCGACATAAGCGACAAAACGTACCGGAATCCGAATATTTAACTGAAATGAAGAATCCAGAAAATGTTGTTGAGTTTGATAATCTGCACACTTATTTCTTCACTGATGTAGGAACAGTCAAGGCTGTAAATGGTGTATCATTTGAAGTCCCAAGAGGTAAGACTGTTGGTATCGTAGGTGAATCAGGTTGCGGTAAGTCTGTAACAAGTTTGTCAATGATGCAATTGGTGCAAAGACCAACGGGTCAAATGGTTGAAGGTGAGATTCGTTTCAATACAGGAGACAAGGTTTACGATATAACCAAGACTCCCCAAAGTGAAATGTATTCTCTTCGTGGTAATAAAATGTCGATGATCTTCCAAGAGCCAATGACGTCATTGAATCCGGTTTTTAAAATCGGTTCCCAAATAGAAGAAGTTATTGAGCTTCACCTTGAATATGCACTTCAAAATGACCCAATTAATCGTGACGATTATTCATCTGCTAGGCAGTATAAAAAAGCTTTAGCTGAGAAGATGAAAAAGAGAACTATTGAAATGCTGGATATTGTTGGTATTGCTAATGCAGAAGGTGTATACGAGATGTATCCCCATGAACTTTCAGGTGGAATGAGACAAAGGGTTATGATTGCCATGGCTCTTGCCTGCAACCCAGTACTAATTGTTGCTGATGAGCCTACGACAGCTTTAGATGTGACTATTCAAGCTCAAATATTAGATATTCTTCATGAACTGAAAGACAAGATTAATTCAAGTATCATGATGATTACCCATGACCTAGGTGTTATAGCAGGTATGGCAGATTATGTAGTTGTCATGTATGCGGGACGTGTCATCGAAAAAGGTACGGTTCATGAGATATTCAAGAACCCAAGTCATCCATATACTCTTGGTTTGATGGCTTCCTTGCCAGGTGTTAATAAGGGAGCTGATAGACTTTACTCAATTCCGGGTAAGGTTCCAAATCCTGTTGATATGCCTGATTATTGCTACTTTAGAGACCGTTGTGAAAAAGCATTCGGTAAGTGCCAAGGGAAATATCCTCCAGAGATTAAGCTTACTGAGACTCACAGTGTATCTTGCTACTTGTATGAATAGAAAAGGGGATTGAATCATGGCTGATAAAAAGATAAAAGAAGAACGTAAAGCACGTGTCTATATTGACACAGATTATACGCCTATAGTCCCTGATACTGATAAATACATTTTGGAAGTCAACAAGTTACGTAAGTACTTCCCTATAGAAGATGGTTTATTACAAAGAACTGTAGGTTATGTTAAAGCCGTTGATGGCGTAAGTTTTAAAGTTGAAAGAGGTACAACCATGGGACTCGTTGGTGAGTCGGGTTGTGGTAAGACCACTGTTGGCCGTACCCTTCTTCGACTTATCGATAAAAGTGCTGGTCAAGTCCTATTTGATGGTGAGGAAATTTTTGATTATAACAAGAAAGAACTTAGGTCAGTAAGACCTAGATTTCAGATTATTTTCCAAGATCCATATTCAAGTCTTTCACCAAGACTTCCTGTTAAGGAAATTATAGGTGAGGCTGTTGTGGAACATGGAATTGTACCAAAAGAAAGGCTGAATGCATATATTGATGAGATTATGGAAGCTTGTGGTTTGCAACCCTACCATAAAGACCGTTATCCTCATGAGTTTTCTGGCGGACAAAGACAAAGAATATGTATTGCAAGAGCCTTAGCGCTTAATCCAGAGTTTGTTGTGTGTGACGAGGCGGTTTCCGCTCTTGATGTTTCTGTTCAAGCACAAATCATTAACTTACTTATGGATTTGCAAGAAAAATATAACTTAACATTCCTTTTCATCTCTCATGACTTGTCTGTAGTTGAACATATATCAGATACCATTGGTGTTATGTACTTAGGAAATATTGTTGAGTATGGAAAGAAAGAAGATATTTTCAAGAATCCGTCTCATCCTTACACAAAAGCTTTGTTTTCAGCAATTCCTGTGCCGGATCCAACAGCTAAGATTAACCGTATAGTAATGGAAGGAACACCTCCATCACCGGCTAATCCTCCAAGTGGTTGTAAATTTCATACTAGGTGTCAATATTGCATGGACATCTGTAAAACTCAAGTGCCAGAGGAAATTGAAGTTGATCCGGGACATATGGTATCTTGTCATTTGTATAACAAGTAATTGCCAGTATACAGAAGTAGGTGTTAACAATGGGAAAGAATGATTTCCATGATGATGGTCGAACCATTGTCGATATGAGTGAAACAAAACAGACTCCATGGTATTTTAGCTTTTCTGCATTGTCTAGAAGAAATGAAAAGCTTAGAGCCACAGAGGATTACCCGTCGTCTGAGAATACTCAGGAACTGACTAAGAAGGAAAGACGCAGCCTTATACTCTCAGCTGTTTTAGCTGGTCTCACCATTGCAATGATATTTGTTGGTGGAGGTTACCTGTTTATTCTGTTTTGTATTCACATTTGGCTTAAGTAAAAAAAGATGTTGCATCAATGTGATTTTGATGCAACGTCTTTTTTATTTGAGATCTTTGCATTAATTGTAAGACAATCAAAGCTAGAGGAAAAGGCGTTTTCATATGGAAAGAAAAGTACATATTTGGGGTTCACATGAAAAAAGACTTATGTTATAATATGGTAATGGTTTATTATGGGCTCGTATGCCTTGAATATAGAGCTTAACTAAGGAGGAAACACAGTACAATGAGTACAAAAGTTGAAACACTGGAAAACAGTATGGTAAAATTGACAATCGAAGTTGAGACAGATACCTTTAAAAAGGCCCTGAATCAAGCGTATAACAAGGAAAAAAAGAATATCCAAATTCCTGGTTTTAGAAAAGGTAAAGCACCAAGAAAGTTAATCGAGAAAACATATGGTGCAGGGATTTTTTATGAAGATGCAGCTAACATCTGTATTCCAGATGCTTATGATAAAGCAGTTGAAGAAGAAGGTTTAGAAGTTGTATCAAGACCTGATATTGATGTTGAGCAGATTGAAGAAGGTAAATCTTTTATCTTTACTGCTCAGGTAGCTGTTAAGCCAGAACCTGAACTAGGCGAGTATAAAGGCCTTGAAGGTGAAAAAGATTCAGTAGAAGTTAGTGATGAACAAATTCAGGCTGAACTTGACAAAGTACTTGAACAAAACTCAAGATTAGTTGAAGTAACTGATAGATCTATACAAGAGGGTGACACAGTTAATATTGATTTTGAAGGCTTTATGGATGGAGAAGCTTTCCCAGGTGGTCAGGCTGACGGTCATGATTTGGTTATTGGGTCACATTCATTTATTGATACTTTTGAAGATCAGTTAGTTGGTAAGAATATAGGTGATGAACTTGAAGTGAATGTTTCATTCCCAGAAGAATATCAACAAGCTGAATTAGCAGGTAAGCCTGCTATGTTTAAAGTTAAGATTAACGGTATTAAGTTCAAGGAACTTCCAGAACTTGACGATGAACTAGCTAAGGATGTATCTGAATTTGATACCTTAGATGAGTACAAAGAAAGTATTAAGGCTGGGTTAGCAGAAACCGCTCAGACAGCTGCAGACAATAAACTTAAAGATGAACTCTTGCAAAAAGCAGTAGAAAATGCAACAATTGTATTACCGGAACCAATGGTTGATCTTGAAGCAGAGAATATGGTTTACGATATGGCAAATCGTCTTCAATATCAAGGTCTGTCTTTGGAACAATATTTCCAATATACTGGTCAAAACATGGAAACATTAAAAGACAGTATGAAAGAAGAAGCTAAGAAGAAAATTGAAGCTAGATTAGTACTTGAAGCTATTGCCAAAGCAGAAAACTTCGAAGTTTCAGATGAAGACGTTGAAGCGGAAATCTCAAAAATGGCTGAAACCTATAATATGGAAATTGAAAAGATTAAAGAGACCATCGGAACTGATGAGAATGAATCCATTAAACAAGACATTTTAAATCAAAAAGCTTACGATTTTATTGTTGAGAATGCAAAGATTAAGTAATTAACCTTTGCTGATATAATTAAATTGGGTAGCTTTTGAGAAGAGGAGGTTAAGAATGGCTTTAGTCCCTTATGTCATTGAGCAAACTAGTCGTGGAGAGAGATCCTATGACATATACTCAAGATTATTAAAAGAAAGAATCATCTTCCTAGGAGAAGAAGTTAATGATACTACAGCAAGTCTAATTGTAGCTCAGCTACTTTTCCTTGAGGCTGATGATCCAGATAAAGATATACATTTGTATATTAATAGTCCAGGTGGTTCCATTACTGCTGGTATGGCTATTTATGATACTATGCAACATATTAAACCTGATGTATCAACGATTTGTGTTGGTATGGCAGCAAGTATGGGATCATTTCTTTTGGCTGGTGGTCAAAAAGGCAAGCGTTTTGCTCTTCCACATTCAGAAGTCATGATTCATCAGCCACTTGGTGGTTATCAAGGTCAGGCTACAGATATTAAGATTCATGCAGATCGTATCATTCAAATGAAAAAAACGTTGAATGAACTTTTGGCACAGAATACGGGCAAAGATCTCGAAACTATTGAAAAAGATACAGAAAGAGATAACTTCCTTTCTGCTGAACAGGCTGTTGCCTACGGCTTGATTGATGAAGTGATTATTAAGCGTTAATTGAAAGTGGTGAAAATATGCCAAATAAATTTGAAGACAAGAAGCAACTAAGATGTTCCTTCTGCCATAAGCCTCAGGACCAAGTTCGAAAACTTATTGCAGGACCTAATGTATATATTTGTGATGAGTGTATAGAACTATGTTCAGAAATTATTGAAGAGGAATTTGCACAGACTGAACTTGTGTCTGATCTTACAGAACTTCCTAAACCGCATGAGATTAAATCATTCCTTGATGAATATGTGATTGGTCAGGACAATGCTAAAAAGGCCTTATCAGTTGCTGTTTACAACCATTACAAGAGAATTAGTGCAGAAGAAATTCCTGATAACGTAGAGATTCATAAGAGTAACATCTTATTTGTCGGACCGACAGGTTCTGGTAAAACGTTATTGGCTCAAACTTTGGCAAGAATGCTTAATGTTCCTTTTGCTATTGCAGATGCAACTAGTTTGACAGAAGCAGGGTATGTTGGAGAAGATGTTGAGAACATTCTCCTGAAAATCATACAGGCAGCTGAATATGATGTTGAAAAAGCTGAACGTGGAATTATTTACATTGACGAAATTGATAAGATTGCACGAAAGTCAGAAAATCCATCTATTACTCGTGATGTAAGTGGTGAAGGTGTTCAACAGGCTCTTCTTAAGATTTTGGAAGGTACAGTTGCCAGTGTTCCTCCGCAAGGTGGACGCAAACATCCACACCAGGAGTTTATTCAGATTGATACAACTAATATTCTTTTTATCTGTGCAGGAGCATTTAATGGTTTGGAAAAAATTATTGAGTCCAGAACCAATAAATCCGCTATGGGATTTGGTGCAGAAATCGAGAGTAAGGAAGAAAAAGAAATTGGTGAGATTTTAGCAAATCTTTCACCGGAAGACTTAATTAAGTTTGGATTAATACCTGAGTTTGTTGGGCGTGTTCCGGTATCTGTTGGACTTGAGAATCTTGATGAAGATGCATTGATAAAGATTTTAAAAGAACCTAAAAACTCTTTAGAGAAACAATATCAAGCTATTTTTAAGTTGGACGGTGTTGAACTTGAATTTGAAGAAGATGCACTTCGGGCTATTGCAAGGAAATCCCTCGCAAGAAAGACTGGAGCAAGAGGTCTTCGAGCCATTATTGAAGACATTATGTTAGATATTATGTTTGTTATTCCTTCTGATGAGACCATTGAAAAATGTATTATCACGAAAGATACAGTCGATAAGGGCCTTCAGCCAACGATTATCACCAATGAAAACTTAAAAAGCATTAAACAAAACAGTGGCGTCAAGAAACGTCACCTTAAACCTAGCGAAGATGAAACAGCCTAGGATTAGATTGTAAAACTGAGCCCTTGCTAAGCAAGGGCTTTAATAGAATTGAGGTAGTTAGATGAGTGAGCAGTCACTAGATAATTTAAAAGTATTGCCAGTATTAGCGCTTAGAGGAGTGAATGTATTTCCAAAGATGTTTTTGCATTTTGATGCCAAACGTCCTAAATCTGTGAAGGCCTTGGATAAGGCGATGAAAACCAATCAACTTATTTTTGTTGTAGCACAAAAAGAAGCTATTAAGGAAGAAATTGATATTCATAGGGATATTTATGATATAGGTACCATTGTCAGAGTGAAGCAGGTTGTTAAGCTATCAGGTAATATATCACGAGTTCTTGTCGAGGGGATAACCCGTGGTGAACTCTTAAAGGTCATTGATGGAGCTACTTATTATACAGGACAGGTCCAGATATTGGATTCTATTGAAGCTAACTATACAGCTAATGAACTGACTGCAATCGATAGAACGCTTGAAGATATTATTGGTGAATTTAAAGCTATAAATACTAAGATTTCCAAAGAAACACTAGAGAATCTTTCTAGGATTAAAGATATGGGCCAACTAGCAGATGCTTTAACAACTCATTTCATTAAACCCTTAGAGAATAAGCAGCGAATTCTAGAAGAAACAGATGAAGAAATTAGACTTCAACTAGTGATCAAAATTTTAAACAATGAAATTGAAGTAGCTAAAATCCAAAAAAACCTTCACAAGAAAGTTAAATCTAATATAGATAAAAACCAAAAGGAGTACTATCTACGAGAGCAGCTTAAGGTAATTCAAAATGAACTTGGGGATCAAATTGATAGTGGTGAAGAGATTGAAGAATACCTTAAACAGGTAGAAGAACTTGATGCTTCAGAAAAGGTAAAGGATAAGCTTTACAAAGAGATTAAACGTCTAAAGAAGATGAATATGTCCTCGTCAGAAGGAGCTGTTATTCGCAACTATATTGACTGTCTTTTGGACATGCCTTGGAATAAGGTTAATGATGAAAATGAAGATCTGAAAAAGGCTCATGAAGTTTTGGTTAATGACCATTATGGTTTGGATAAAGTTAAAGAGCGGGTACTGGAACATTTGGCAGTTAGAAGTATGACAAAGGATTCCAGCGCTCCTATTATCTGTCTTGTAGGCCCGCCGGGTACAGGTAAGACCTCTATAGCAAAATCAATTGCAAGTGCCATGGAAAGGGAATATGTTAGAATTTCCTTAGGCGGAGTAAGGGATGAAGCAGAAATTAGAGGCCATCGAAGAACTTATATCGGTGCAATGCCTGGAAGGATTGTTAGTGGCCTTAGACAAGCAGGTGCAAGTAATCCTCTTATTCTTTTAGATGAAGTAGACAAAATGTCCAGTGACTTTAAAGGTGATCCAAGTGCTGCCATGTTGGAAGTTCTTGATAGTGAGCAGAATCATCAATTTAGAGACCACTATGTTGAACTTCCGGTGGACCTCTCCAGAGTTCTTTTTGTTGCAACAGCTAACAGTTTAAGAACAATACCAAGACCTCTTCTTGATCGGTTAGAAATTATTGAAGTAGCTTCCTATACTGTAAATGAAAAATTTCATATTGCTAAAGAATATTTATGGCCTAAACAGATGCAGAAGCATGGTTTGACAAAGTCTAAAGTGAAATTAACAGATGATGGTTTTGACTGTATTATCAATGAGTATACGAAAGAAGCTGGCGTCAGACAATTGGAACGACGATTAGGAGAAATCTGTCGTAAAGTGGTTAAGGCAGTCATTGTAGAAGGCAAGAAAAGTTTGAAAGTTTCCAAAAATAACATTGAGAAGTACTTGGGTATTCCCAAATATCAATATCAGAAAATGTTCGGTGAACCACAGGTTGGTATTACTAGGGGCTTGGCTTGGACAGAAATGGGTGGAGATACCCTTTCTATTGAAGTAACAGTTATGCCAGGTAAAGGTAAGTTTCAAGTAACTGGACGTATTGGTGAAGTGATGCAAGAATCAGCGTCAGCAGCAATGTCTTACATTCGATCAAAGACAGAGATTCTTGGTATTGAACCAGATTGCTATGAAACAAGAGATATACATATACATATACCGGAAGGTGCAGTACCAAAAGATGGGCCTTCAGCAGGTATAACCCTAGCTACAGCAATGATTTCAGCGGTAACTGAAAGGCCTGTTCGTCATGATGTAGCCATGACGGGAGAAATAACTCTACGAGGACGTGTCCTACCTATAGGAGGCTTAAAAGAGAAGATTCTTGCAGCCAAAAGAGCTGGTATTTTTGAGATTATCGTACCTAATCAGAATAAGAGAACAGTATCTGAACTAGATTCGGAGATTCTAGATGGGGTTACCATTCATTTTGTTGATTCCATGGATGAAGTGATTAAGTATGCCCTTTTAGATAAGTAGTAAGATAAGCGTTGAGCTTGTTGGTAAGATAGTTATAAATATTTATAACAGTAATGAAAGGAAGAAGCATTAAGTGCATTCAATGAGTCGCTTGATGTTAGTAAGTTAAATGAATGTACAAAATGTTTTTTTGGAGGCTGTTGGCGTTAAAGAGGAACAGTATCCAACGTCTGGTCTTCCAGAAGTAGCCTTTGCAGGTAAATCCAATGTTGGTAAATCAAGCTTGATTAATGGACTGATTAATCGAAAAAAACTGGCTAGAACCTCATCAGCTCCAGGAAAGACCCAGACCATTAATTTTTACAACGTTGAAGATCAGATGTATCTGGTGGACCTTCCAGGATATGGCTACGCGAAAGTTTCTAAATCTGAGCGTAAACGATGGGGGAAAATCATAGAAGATTATCTTTTTCAAAGACAGACATTAAGACAAGTCATTTTATTGGTTGACGGAAGACATGAACCGAATAATAATGATATTATGATGTATGATTGGATAAAGACTTTCGGTTTTGAACCAATTGTTATAGCAACAAAGATGGATAAACTTAAACGCTCCCAAAGGCAGAAAGCTTTAAGTGTCATTAGAAAGAAACTGAACATGAAAAGTTTTAACTTGTATCCATTTTCTGCTGAAACAAAAGAAGGTAAAGAAGAGATATGGAAAGTTCTAGATGATATCATTCGTTTTCATAATGAGGAATTAGCAAAATAAGGAGTTATTATGAGATTAGTTGCTTTTGAAGACTTAAAACCAAATATGATAATAGCAGATGATTTTTATGGTGTTCGCGGAGAAATATTGGCAAAGAGAGATACAGCCATTACTGAACGATATATTGAAAGTTTAGCCAAGTATGAGATACCCTTCCTATATATTTTTGATGAACAGGGAGAAGGAATCGAAGTCAAGTGTAGTATTACATCAGGAGCAAGAAATGAGGCGACCCAGAATCTTAAAATGTTTTATGAAAACATTCAGTCAAATGCATCTTCCAGCTATAGCAAATATTTGGATAAATGCAAAAAATCAGTTGAGGCGATAATTGATGATGTTATATCAGAAAAAATTGATTTATATGATGTTTTTGATATTAAATTAATCGAGAATTATCGCTATCAGCAGCCTGTTAATGTTATGCTTATTTCAACCATTATTGGAAAGAACTTAGGATTTTCTTATATGGAGCTTTATGAAATGGGATTGGCAGCATATTTTCATGATATTGGCAACCTGTTCATTGATGAAGAAATCTTGAATAAGTTTGAGAAGTTAAGTGAACAGGAATATGAGATGATCAAAAAGCATGCTGAGTTGGGCTACAAGTTTGCCAAAGAAAAGCTTATGCTTCCTATGAAGACATATTTAGCTATTGGTCAGCATCATGAACGTTTTGATGGAAGTGGTTATCCTTATAAAAAAATAGGCAAGGATATCAACCGATATGCAAGGGTCATTGCTATTGCAGATGTTTATGATGCCTTAAGTAGTAGAAGAAGACAAAGGAAGGCTTTGAATCCAGCTCAAGCTTTTAAAGCCATAGTTGAAGGTTCAGGTAGCCATTTTGATCCAAAGTTTGTAAGGACTTTCTTTAATATAGTATCGCCATATCCAATTGGATATACCATTAAGCTAGCAGATGGTAACGTGGGAGTTGTCAATAAAAACTATGTTGGCAAGCCATTTAATCCTATGGTTAAGATTTTTAAAGACAAGGATATTTGGCTAAAAGAGCCTTATGAACTAATTCTTGAGTAGTCTATGAAAGGTCTTTAGTAGGGAAGTTTTCAAAGAAGTATACAATGACTAAAGATCTTGATCTTAGAGCGATTAAATAGATATATTAAAATGTCAAAGACGACCCTTAAGATGGGTCGTCTTTATGCATGTCTGCTAATAAGGTACTGAGAATGATCTTGTATAAAACATGACTTTTATCCTTCCACTGATCGCAGATAGCAATGGCATAGTCTTTATCAAAAACATTGAGAGTTAAGTCTATCAATGTTTTTTTATTCTCTTTTGCCACCAAATGGACAAGATAGTCACCATCTTTTTCGGGAACATAATCAGAAGCTATTTCCAGCTTTTCTTTAATATCATATTTATTTAGTTCGAGATAATCATGGATTTCAGCCATGATTGTATTAGAAATTCTATTTTCAAAAAAATCTAGGGTTTTAATCCCTTCCTTAGTAATATCATAGGATGTAGACTTGGAAGTGGATATTGTTCGAATTAAATCGTTTTCTATAAGTTGATGAATGATTTCTTGAAATGAAAAGTAATCCGTATAGCCCCGGTCTATAATAAACTGACTTAACTGGGTATTTGTCAGGGGCAGTTCCACTTCACGAAGCATATAAAGTATGATGAGTTTGTTAATACTTAAATCGTGATTAACCATATGTGATCTCCTTAGAACTCTTATAATTCTGACTCTGGTAGGCCTTAGACTTTTTCATAGCTTTGGCAAAAGAACCTAGAACCAGTCGTTTATTTAATGACCATTTTGGTTCAATGAGTAAGTTTTTGGGTCCATCTCCGGTGATTCGATGTACAACCATGTCTGGTGGTAGTCTTTGGATTGAGGAGATAATCCAATCAATATATGTGTCCATATCAGGCAGGACAAAAGGTGTTTTTTGATAGTAAGTATATAGGTCGGTGTTCTTTAGTATGTGAAGCAGTTGGAGTTTTATTCCATGGGTTTGTGTTGCAGCAACGTAATCGATGGATTCCATAATCATAGACTTGCTTTCACCAGGTAAACCTAAGATAAGATGGGTTACTATAGGGATTCCAGCTTGTTTTAACAAATTAATAGCTTGATCATAGGTGGCTAGTGGATAAGCCCGTCTTATAAAGTCGGCACTTGCCTTGAGGATGGTTTGTAAGCCAAGTTCAATATATATATCAATTTTTTTTTGAAGATTAGTAAGTAGTTCAATAATTTCAGGTGAAAGACAATCAGGACGGGTTGCAATAGACAGACCAACAATCTGATCATCAACAATAGCTGCAGTGTAGAGTTCCTCTAGTAGACTGACTGAAGCATATGTATTGGTATAGGATTGAAAATATACGATGAATTTATGAGCTTTATTTCTCTTTGTGATTGATGTTTTTGCTTCAAGAACTCTGCCTTTGATGGAGGATGCCTTTTTAGAAGCATAGTCTCCTGAACCTGAAGTTGAGCAGAAAATGCAACCCCTATAATCTAGACTTCCATCTCGATTAGGGCAGGTGAAACCACCATCAATAGCGATTTTATATACTTTTTCTCCGTATTTATCTTGGTAATAGTTATTGAGGGTATAATAAGGATACTGTTTATCCTTGAACATATTTTCCATTATACACCATCCCCTTCCAGATTTTTATATTTTATCAGAAATCTGCATAAATGTCATGGGGAATTATTGTTATTTTGATGAGAAAAAGATTTGATTATGGGGATAGTTAATAAAGGTTGAAAGGAATATTAAACACATTAACCAATTATTATGACAGGGATTTATAATCAAATTAAAAGATGTTATCATAGATGGAGTAGTAAGAAAATGAAAAGGGGTGTAAAAGTGAAAAAATATATTATGTCATTAGATCAGGGAACAACTAGTTGTCGAGCTATAATTTTTGATAAAAATGGTCAGATAGTTGAAGTTGCTCAAAAAGAATTTACACAAATATATCCAAAACCGGGCTGGGTTGAACATGATGCTATGGAGATTTGGGGGATTCAAAGCGGTGTTATGCGTGAAGTTCTGGGAAGAGCAGATGTTCATGCAGAGGAAATTGCTGCAATTGGGATTACTAATCAAAGGGAAACTGCTGTAGTATGGGATAAAACAACAGGTAAACCGATTTATAATGCTATTGTTTGGCAGTCCAGGCAAACGGCTTCTATATGTGAAGAATTGAAGGCAAAAGGCCTTGAAACTTATATACATGATACGACAGGCTTAGTGATTGATGCTTATTTCAGCGGTAGTAAGATCAAATGGATACTAGATCATGTTGAAGGTGCTAGGGAGAAAGCGGCTAGAGGAGATCTTTTATTTGGAACGATGGATACATGGTTGATATGGAATTTGACAAGAGGTATACATGTTACAGAATATTCTAATGCATCCAGAACCATGTTATTTAACATAAATACGCTGACTTGGGATGAGAAGCTGATGGAAATTCTAGATATACCTATGTCTATGATGCCTGAGGTTAAAAATTCCTCTGAAATCTATGGATATACTCATGAGAAAACATTTGGGGGTGCAGCCATCCCAATTTCCGGTGCAGCAGGGGATCAACAGGCAGCGCTTTTTGGCCAAGGTTGTTTTTCACCTGGAATGGCCAAGAATACATATGGTACAGGTAGCTTTATTCTTATGACTACAGGTGATGAAATTGTTAAGTCAGATAATGGATTATTGACAACGATTGCATGGGGGATTGATGGTAAGATTGAATATGCCATAGAAGGCTCTATATTCATTGCAGGCGCTTCTATTCAATGGCTTAGGGATGAAATGCGTCTTATTTATTCTGCTGATGAAAGCGAGTATTTTGCGTCAAAGGTAGAAGACAGTAATGGTGTTTATGTCGTTCCAGCCTTTTCCGGTTTAGGTGCTCCTTATTGGGATATGTATGCCAGAGGTGCTATTCTGGGCTTAACAAGAGGTGCTAACAAAAATCATATCATAAGGGCAACATTAGAGTCTATTGCCTATCAGTCCAGGGATGTTATTGATCTTATGGTAAAGGATTCAGGTATTTCTCTTGAACGATTGAAAGTTGACGGTGGAGCAAGTGCGAATAATTTCCTCATGCAGTTTCAAGCGGATATATTGGGTGTGGAAGTTGATCGACCAAAAGTTGTGGAAACGACTGCTCTAGGAGCTGCTTATCTTGCAGGTTTAGCTGTAGGTTTTTGGGACAGTAAAGAAGCAATAATAGGTCAGATGGATACCGGTAAAACCTTCTTTTCATCCATGACAGAAGAAAAAAGGACTAAAATGTATAAAGGTTGGACAAAAGCTGTGAAAAGAGCTCTTGCTTGGGAAGATGAAGAAGATGACGAATAGGTGGATTAACTTAAGGCTGGTATAAATAATACCAGTCTTTACTTCTTGATTGGGTATAAAGCTAGGATGAATAGACTAGGTTGACTAAAGAAGTTGTGGAGGTTATAATTGGAATCAGCTCAGAGGACAAAGACAAATATTAGGATTTGTTGGTTGACTAGGTTAGCTAGGAGTAACATATGAAGATTATACATCTAATTAGTGGCGGAGATTCCGGTGGGGCCAAAACCCATGTGTTTAATTTATTAGATACCCTGCGTGAAAAAATACATATTCAATTAGTGTGCCTGACTGACGGGCCTTTTTTACGTGAAGCTAAGGCTTTAGGAATCGATACAGTCTTGCTTCAGCAGTCGGGAAGATTTGATTTGTCAGTTCTTAAAACACTGATTCATAAACTCAAGAGTGAGAACATAGATATTTTGCATTGTCACGGTGCTAGGGCAAATTTTTTAGGTGCCTTAGTTAAAAAGAGTATTGACATACCTTTAGTTACGACCATGCACAGTGATTATAGGCAAGATTTTGCCCACTCTTTAATAAAACAACTGGTTTTTATGCCGCTTAACAAGTTCAGTCTCCATCGTATGGATTATTATTTTTCTGTAACCCATGTGTTTGGACAAATGCTGGTTGAACAAGGGTTTAGTCGTGAAAAGATTAGGGTTATTTATAATGGTATAAAAGTTGATGATTATGAAGGAAGCGCTGAGGTCCATAAGGAGTCATCTAAGCTACGTTTTGGATGTGTGACTACCTTGCGTCCAATAAAAGGTACTCATTACCTATTGGAAGCTGCTAGACTGCTAAAAGAAGAGGGTGTGGACTTTCATATCAGTATTGCTGGTGGCGGAAGTGGTAAATATGTAGAAGAGCTGTATGCCTATGTTAAAAAAAATAACTTAGTCGACTTCGTTACCTTTAAAGGTTATGTAAAAGATATGGATGCGTTCTATGATTCTATTGATGTTAATATCTTGCCTTCATCGACTGAGAGCTTTCCATATGCCTTATTGGAAGGTGGCATACGTCAAAAGGGAACGATTGCTTCAAAAGCTGGAGGCATTGTTGAAATGATTGAAGATGGTAAGAGTGGCCTCCTTTTTGATGTAGGAGATAGTCATGCTTTAGCAGAGCTGATGAAAAAACTAATAAATAATCAGAATTTAATTCAAGTGTATGGAAAGAACTTTCGTCAAAGGATAGTAGCTGAGTTTTCAGCGGAATCTATGGCAAAGCGACATATTGAACTATATAAAGAAATAATGCATTTATAACATTTTTTATTCTATAGGAAAGCTCTAGCCTTCTATCACCAATCTGTATAATTGGTCTAGAAGGAGATTGATTGTGGATAAACATAATCCCCCCCTGACCATCTGTGGATAAAAGGGTCTTGTTACCCAAGTAATATATACAAAGATGAACTTAACTCTAGTATAGAAATGCTAGCAGATTATTTAGAGATTTGAAGCATTTGGTTTATTTTTGGAGAACCAAATGTTTATATAAAGGTTTCAGTGATAAATGAGCTAGGTAAGTTAAGATTGAAACAGCAATGGCCTTAACCAGATTAAAGGGAAGTATAACAATTGTGATATAAGACCACCTCGCCATAGCCGTCATCGATTCTTGGCTTAGGAAAGACCAATAAGCAGGAAGTAATAGGAAAAAGTTGGCAAGGCAGGCAATGATAATCATAGAAAATCCACCGATAGTAAGTCCTAGAAGAAGACCCTTGTTAGTTTTTATTTTTTGATAAATCAAAACTGCAGGAAGGACATAGGCGATACCCACGATAAGATTAGCTAGTTCGCCAATCCCAGCAGTACGAGTGACAATAATTACCTTTAAGAGGTTTTTGATTACTTGGATACCAATGGCTGCAATAGGACCCATTGTTATCCCTCCAATCATAGCAATAATGTCACTTAAGTCTAGTTTTAGGAATTCTGCAAATCCAATATAGAACTCTGCCATCATTATGACAAAGGACAAGCTACCTAATACTCCGATACGTGTTAATAGTGATGTTCTCATTTTGTTTTTTTGATTCATAATCATTCTCCTTTTTGAGAATACTTAGCGGATTTAAAGATTAGTAAACCTAATCAATAAAAAAACCTCGACAGAATCGAGGCTTTTTGCTTAGATTTATAGTGAAAGAATTAACGGAAAAACTCACCATTACAATCACAATAACTTCTTTCATCCAGACTTTACTGTCGGTCTTGGAATCACACCAAGTCAACCATATAGGCTCGCGGACTATAACCGCCGGTCGGGAATTTCACCCTGCCCCGAAGTATTCTTCATATTTTATTATGGTATGATTATACAAGGAGAGTCAAGAGATGTCAACACACACCTAAGATTTTTGTTACACAAAAGGAATATATGTAAGGAAATTGTAAGGTCCTGTTTCTTGCAATTTAACAGTGTTGGGTTATAATCTAAATTGTATGACTATATAGAATAGCAAAAGAGCCTAGTTTTACTAGGGGGAGAACGGACGAGATGATGGGCTTTGGAGGATATAAAATGAAAAAAATATTGTCGTGGACTATATTAACAAGTTTATTGATAGGTATGATGGTTATTCCAGTTGATGGTGAAGACTGGATTATATATGAGACTAAGGAAAGTAGTCATGTTACAAGGGGCTTGACCTATGAGCACAAGGAAATCTTTACAGAAGATGGATGGGTGGATGTCCATGTCCTTTTGTGGGATGTCAAGGCTGAGGATTTGACTTTGAAAGTTTTAAGATCGACGGATGAATTTGGCTTAAAGGAGACTATTAAAACTTTTGCCAATGATTTCGATGAGAATTATGAAGGATCTGTTGTCGGAGCTGTTAATGGATCTTTCTTTAATATGAGTAGTGATAAGTCTGAGCCAATAGGAACACAATATGACGGCGATTATGAATATGCCATTCATAACTATAATGTGGGAGGTAGTGGTGCGGCATCTCTACTAAAAACAGTTGACGATCAATTTATGATGGATTTTTTCGGAATTTCTATTGGATTTGAGAATGATGATGGCAGGAGCCTGTATCTTGGTGGGATTA
Source organism: Vallitaleaceae bacterium (assembly GCA_963677625.2). Taxonomy (GTDB): domain Bacteria; phylum Bacillota; class Clostridia; order Lachnospirales; family Vallitaleaceae; genus UBA1351. The sequence continues at coordinate 589,497 of CAXXSW010000004.1, read as the reverse complement.
ACAAGTTTAACGACAGGGTAAGTCCAATTCTTTATAACCGTCTTTATGCTGAGGATACTAGCCACATAGATGATAATCAGCAGGTTTATAAGCTTGTTGTTGAGAATGATGTAGTAACGAAAGTGGTCGGTCCTGGAATTATAACGGAAATCCCAGAAAACGGCTATATTATTACTATTCCAGCTATAGATAGCGATTTTCACCTTCCCTATTTCACCGAAGGAACGGGTGTGAGTTTAACAATTAATTCAACGATTGAAACAAGCAATCTTGATTTTGCTATCAGTGGTGGAGGTAAGATTCTTGAGAATGGGCTCATTGTTGAAGAGGGTTTGGTTGTTGAACCCACTAAGAGACATCCAAGAACCGCAATTGGTGTGACTGGTGATGGAAAGACCCTTGTTGCAATGGTTGTTGATGGGCGTGGTGCCAGCATAGGTGCTACTCATGATGAAGTAGGCAGGTATCTGCAAGCATATGGTGTTACTGATGCTATTCATATGGATGGAGGTGGAAGTTCTACGCTTATGTCCAGACAACTTGGAAGTGAGGATTTGTCTACTTTCAATACGCCTTCAGGAGGATATCAAAGGTCTGTAATTAATGGTCTTGCTTTTGTCTCAACAGCTAAGATAGGTCCTGTTGAAACTGTTGAGATTATTCCCTCGACAGATGTTGTTTTTAAGAATAATCCTATAGATTTGGATTTGATAGGTTATGACGCTAATTATAATCCGGTACCGGTTGATATGGGACGGGTTTTTTGGAGTGTTAGTGGTGAGGTTTCAGGTACTTTTGGTGCTGGTACCTTTACACCTAATTCTGCTGGTAAAGGTACATTGACGTGTCATTATGATGGAATTAAGGCTGAATACGGAATACGGAGTCTTGATAGGCCAATTGATATCAGTGTGTCTCCTAGGGTAATGCAATTGGACTATAATGATCAAGGTAGTTTTGAGATATTTGGTAAAGATAATTCTGGATATGAAGGAAGGATAAATCCTGGTGATATTACCTATATCATTGAAGATCCTGCTATTGGAGCCTTTATTGATGGAGAGTTTTATAGTGGAACTAAAGCAGGGATAACAAAAGTTAAAATGCAAATGGGTGAAAGATGGACTACTGCCTATATAGTCGTAGGAAATGAAAGTCAGGTTTTGGAAGACTTTGAATCAGCGTCATATGAACAGCGGACCTATCCGGAAACTGTCGTTGGCAAAACTAGTCTTGATCTAAGCCTTTTTTACGACACGGATAGAAGTTATAGATTTGACTATGAATTAACCTCATCTCCAGATCCACAGGCAATTTATATGATGTTTAATGATTATTATATAAAGGATAAGTCAGATTCTATATCACTCCAGCTTTATGGTAATAATAGCGGTCATCAGTTTAAAGGAAAGGTGATTGATGCTGAGGGTAAAAGTCAAATCTTTACCTTTGTGCATGAAATAGATTTTCAGGGTTGGCAGAAAGTTAGTGCTGAGCTTTCCAGTGATTTGGTCTATCCTATAAAGCTTGATAGATTGTATTTGGTTGCTCTTCAATCATTTGATGATTATAAAGGTAAAATAAATATTGACCAGCTATCAGTTCTTAGCAAAAAAAAGGCTTCCGATTTGAGTTTTGATGATGAAGGCTTTATAGATGATGAAATCAAAGTTGACATGCCGGTAGAAGGAGGGACAGAGATTTCTATATTTGGACCTACAGCCTTTAGGAACCGTTTGCTAGATAATCTGCTTCTAAAAAAAATCTATGAGACTATGAATGAAGGGGATTACAGTATTTTTGCAGGTTATACAGATATTAATGAGGATAAGATAAATGTATCATTTGCATCATGGGCTGATAAATTTGAGGCCCTTAGTGTCAGTGGTGTAAAGATCATTAATTTGGCTACAGGTGAAGGTGGACTTAGAAAAACTGACAGCAGTCAATATGAAAGTCTCTCAAATACCTTGAAAACTACCTCTGAAAATATTATTATATTGGTTGGTAGTAAAAATCCATTAACATCCTTCAGCGATTTAAGAGAAGGTCAACTTCTCCACAAAATACTGAAAGAGCATTATGAACAGACCGGAAAAACGATTGTATATATTCACGGAGGTGGGTATAAGACGGACGTGACCATTAAAGATGGAATTAGATATTTTGATCTTAGTGGTTTGTGGTATCAGGTAGAAGATAGGTACGTTGACCTGAATGAGACTTTCTATATATTACGATTTTATGTCAATAAGGGTCAGCTACAGTACATGTTTGAACCATTATTTCCGGCTGTAGAATTTTAGATAGGGCTTTGAAGTCCGTAAGAAAGGGTTATTATGAGTAAGAAAATCTGTATTATGGGGTTGGGGTATATTGGTATGCCTACAGCAGCAATGTTTGCAAGTAATGGTTTTGATATTGTAGGTGTTGATGTTAACGAAGTGGTTGTTAATCAGTTAAATAAAGGTGAGATTATTATTGAAGAGCCCTATCTGGGTGATTTGGTGAAGCAAGTTGTATCTGAAGGACGTCTAAAGGCTTCAATTAAGCCGGAAACAGCTGACGTATTTATTATAGCTGTACCAACACCAATACGTCCTAACAAAACAGCTGATATGTCCTATGTTGAAAGTGCAACTAGGATGATTGTTCCTTATTTAAAAAGAAATGACATGGTTATACTTGAGTCAACGTCACCACCAGGAACAGTTGAGAAACTTATGCTTCCCATTCTTGCTGAAACCGGCTTAAACCTTTATGAGGACCTCTATATTGCCCATTCGCCAGAACGGGTTATTCCTGGTAAGATTCTTATTGAGCTGGTAGAGAACAATCGAATTGTAGGTGGTATTAATCAGGTATCTTCGGAAAAAGTAAGAAAACTTTACAAGAGTTTTGTAAAAGGTGATATTTTTGTAACTGACGCTACAACTGCTGAAATGTGCAAACTTATGGAGAATACTTTCCGTGATGTTAATATCAGTCTTGCCAATGAATTGGCAATTATTTGTGAGAAAATGGGTATCAATGCTTGGGAGGTTATTGAGTTTGCTAATAAACATCCTAGGGTTAATATACATCAACCTGGTCCTGGTGTTGGTGGTCACTGCTTGGCAGTTGATCCTTGGTTTATAGTTGAAAAATATCCAGAAGATGCTAAAATCATTCGGTTGGCAAGAGAAACTAACGACTTTATGCCTATGCATGTCTTTAGACGAATAAAAGAACTTTTGGGTAGTCTAAAGGGCAAGAAGATAACGATTCTTGGTATTACCTATAAACCGGATATAGATGATTTAAGAGAAAGTCCGGTTCTACACCTAGTCAGTTTATTGGATGAGATTGAAGGTATTGGGCTAAAACTTGTTGATCCATATGTAAGTGAGTATAAGGGTTTGGTAAGAGCGTATCAGGAAGCCATAGAAGAAGCTGATTTAGTTGTTCTTGGTGTGAATCACAGTGACTTTAAGGAAATAGACTTTTCGAGAATGAAAGGGTTATTGTTAGATACGAGAAATTTTCTTAAGCCTGATCAAAAAGAAAGCCTTGGCTCTAACTACTATTTAATCGGAAAAGGTGAGTAATGAAAAAAGTTCTGATTATAGCTAACCAATATCCTCCTATGGGAGGATCAGGCGTTCAGCGGAGTGCCAAATTTGTTAAATATTTGCCGGATTTTCAGTATCAGCCTCTAGTCCTTACAAGAGAGATGTCCAAGGGATTATTAGACCAGTCTCTTTTTGACGATTTACCTGACCATGAGATCTATAGGACAAAAGCCTACGATTTTACTCAATGGCCAGGTTTTTTGGCATTAGCAGGTAAGGCGGTTGCAAGAAAAATACTGATTCCAGACGGGGACTATTTTTGGAGTGTCTTTTCTTTCGATAAAGCAGTGAAGATTATTGAAGAAGAGAAAATTGATATTATATATTCAACTTCCTACCCATACAGTGGACATCTTCTAGGAATGAGGTTAAAAAAGCGGTTTCCTCACTTGCCATGGGTAGTTGATTTTAGAGATGAATGGACCAAGAATCCTTATATCATTGATATGAATCTATCTAAGTATAGGATGAATAAAGAAAAATCAATGGAAAAAAAGGTTATTGAGTTATGTGATGCATTTATAACAAACACCAGATATATGCTGGATAATTTTTTGGAAGACTATCCTGAACTGGACAAGAAAAGCTATGTTATTCCTAATGGCTTTGATGATAGTGATTTCTCATCTTTTGACACTAGCTATTTTTATAGGGATACATTTAGGTTGACTTATGCAGGAGCTATGTATGGACGAAGGAAACCGACCAAACTTTTTGAAGCTGTAAAACGTTTGGTTGATCAGGGTAAGGTTGATATACATGATTTGCATATTAGACTAATCGGAGCTATGGACGTGTCACGAATCAAAGGATACATCGATGCTAGCAAGTTAGGTGATATTGTAACTATAGAAGATTACCTTCCGCATAAGCAGGCCATTGAAGCACTGACAGAATCTGATGTCCTACTTTTGATTATTGGTGAAGGGAAAGGGGCTAAGAATTTTGCTTCAGGCAAGATTTTTGAATATATTAATTGCAGACGGCCGATTCTGGGTATCGTACCTGAAGAAGGAGCAGCGGCTGATATTATTAGGGAAACTGAGTCGGGTATTGTATGTGAAACCTCAAGTGTTGAAGCGATTGAAAAGGGTCTTCTTAGCTTGTATGAAGATTGGAAAAACAAGAGGCTTATTAGAGAGGTAAACATGGAGAGGGTAAATCGTTATCACAGAAAAAACCTTACTTCACAATTGGCAGAGATATTTGAAAGTATGAATATATGAAAAAAATCATAAAAGGAATACTGAACTCCAGTATGGGTTATCTTCCTTTCAAACTTATTGAGGGTATCTTTGGAATTATAAGTATTCGCTTATATACGTATTTAATTACAACTGCAGACTATGGAATTTATGGAACTGTCAATATTACCATGATGGTTGTATATCTTCTGACCTTTGGCTGGTTTATGTTTGTTGCTATACGGTATGTGAAAGAACAGAAGACAGAAGAAGAGAAGAAGAGTTTTTTTACAAATCAACTTTTACTTCAGATGATAATCTTGGTGATTGTTTTTATCTTGTATGTGTTTTTGTCAGGTCTTCTTACTACAAGGTATGGATTCAGTTCAATGCTTATCTGGATATTTGTTCTCTTTTTTATTGGTTATGGAACGACTCAGTTCTATACACATTTGCTCCTTTATATTGACAGGAGAGCACTTAATGTATGGTTGGTAGTAGGTTCGGCAGTTCTTAAACCCATACTTGTCTATGGCCTTTACAAGGCCGGAATGGACACCATTTATATCTTGTTTTTGGGACATGGTTTGGTGGACCTGCTTATGGGAACCATTGCCTTTGTTACAGTTAGACCCTATAGATATTTTGATTGGTCCTATATTGATGTTGGGAAGTTTAAAGAATTTTTTGCCTATGGATTTCCTCTCATTGGACTTACCATGACAATGTTTGTTCTTAATATGTCGGATAGGTATATTATTAGAAACTTCTACTCTGATCGAGAAGTAGGCCTGTATATGCCCTCATATTCTTTAGTATCAGCAGCCTTTCCTATGATATCGTATGGGCTGACCAGAGGTTTCTATCCCAGACTTTTAGAAGCATGGAAAGATGGTGACAAGGAAATGTCATCACAAATTTTATCTGGGGGTATTAAGAATTTTCTCTTTATTGCCTTGCCGGCAGCTACTGGCATGGCCCTTGTCAGCAAGGAAATGGGATATCTTTTTATTGATTCCAAGTTTAAGGAAGGTTATTCAGTAATCGGTTTTGTTGCTGTGGGTATGTTTTTCCTAGGACTGACTGAATATATTAACAAGGAATGGGAGTTGACAGGTAATACTAAACCTATCTTTTATCACTCCTTAATAGCAGCAATTTTTAATGTAATTCTGAATTTGATTTATGTTCCTATTTATGGTTTTACTGCTGCAGCAAAAACTACAGCAGCATCCTTTATCCTATATTTTTTGATCAGCTTTATCCGAAGACCTGGCACAATTCCGATTAACCTAGTAGCTAGAGAAGTAATAGGTATAATTGTCTCAAATCTTTTAGTGGTCATAGGGGTATATGCTATTGGATTATTGGATTTAGGATTGGTAGTCATGCTTGCCTTAAAAGTTTTTGGAGCTATTGGGATTTATGGAATTAGTATTTTATTATGTAAAGTTTATGATATAAGAGGCTGGCTCAACCAGCATCGATAATGAAAAGGAGGAATCACCTGAGATAAACCAGTAGCTTGTGACGGTTTTTGGTGATGATATAGTATGAAAAAGAAATTTAGTGTATTGGATGGTTTTATAGCTCTTGTCGCTCTTGCCATTATTGCTGGTGGTGTTATATATTTTACAGGAAGAGACCAAGGAAATATTAATCAAACAGGGTCAGGAAAGGTGAATATTGTTTTTGTTGCTGAAGCTGATAATATACCTGAGGCTATGCTAAGGCAACTTGAGATTGGAGATCAATTGGTGGCATCAGGAAGATTTCAGGATGCAAAAATCAAAGATATAGAAATATATAAAAGTACAGATATATCAGCTGTAGACGGTGAGATAGTATCCTATGAGTTGGAGGAAACGAGACGTCTAGTTGTAACCATACAAGGACAGGTTAATAAATATGGGCCTTATATAGATCTTGGTGGGCAGGAAATCAAGGCAGGAAGTCCTTATTACATTAAGACAGACCAGTTTGAAGCCTATGGTAATGTGGTCAATATACAGGACATTGGAGAGTAGGTGGATATAATGAAAAAAGGTAAATTATTTGGAAAAATTCATTTGTTGGATTTGATTATTCTTCTAGCATTAATTGGCGTTGTTATGACTGGTATCGGCCGTTTTTCTGGTGGTGAGATTATTGATTTTGGAAGTGGAACAAGAAGCAGGGTAAGAATTGAAGTAATAACTGCCCTTTATGATGAAGCTTATTTTTATAACTTAGAAAAAGGGATGGCTTTAGCTGATAACAAGAAATATTTGACTAATAGTGAAATAACCCATGTGGAGATTATTGATGCAGAAGTGACTAAGGTTGATAATAATGGACAAGTGGTTACAGGAGTACATCCTAGTAAGAAAAGGGCGTTAGTGACTATTGAAGCTGATGCAGAGTATAAAAGTCCAATTTATACCATTGGCCAGCAAGAAATTCGAGAAGGTTATTCACATTTTATTTTGACGGAGAAAACCAATTTATCGGGTACAATCAGCAAGATGGAAGTTATAGATGATCAGGAGTAGGGAGTTATGAAAAAAATAATGAATTGGATACGTAGGTCTATCCTAGAAAGTTTAATCTATAATTTTATAACAAATATAGTTGCCTGGGCATCGAAAGCTTATTTTTTTACCCCCCAAGTTTACAGTGGGTATGGTAGCTTATGTGATGTAAGCGAAAAATCACTTTTTGTAAGGTGGCTCAATACTTTTGATCAGAAACTGGAAGGTTTTTATCGTTGGATTCGACGAAGTATTGAGGAAAGTTTTTTTATTTCTTTATTTAAGAAAGTTCATGCTTGGTTGGCCCATTCGATTGTTTATAATTGGATTTGTCAGTTTAACTTAGTTTATCTAGTTATTCTTTACGTATATGTAGATAGAGGCGTTAGGACCTTTCTCATCCCTTTATCAAGTATATGGGATGAACTCCTTCTTTTAGGATGTGTAGGATGGATAATTCTTCGAAGGATACTTTTTCAAAAAAAATACTATTTTACACGGATGGATATCCCCCTAATCGCATTTATCCTTGCCTATACAAGTATTACCTTTATTTATTCACCGGATTTAGGTATTGGTATTGAAGGGCTTCGGGCTGTTGTTCAATATATGTTGTGGTATTTTGTTGTCGTCCAAATGGTTGATAGTGAAACTATTCTGGAAAGAGTTTTAATGCTTATGGTTTTTAGTGTAGGTTTGTTAGGTGCTCATGGAACATGGCAGTATTTTACTGGAGCCGAAATGTTAGGAAATTGGGTAGATAGCTCGGAGTCTATTCAAACCAGAGCCTATTCCATTGTAGGAGGTCCAAACACCTTAGGAAGTTTAATGGTTATTAATATTCCAATAGCCTTTGGAATGTTTATTGTTGAGAAAGATATCATTAAAAAGATATTGTATATTCTTAGTACTCTTTTTATGGGACTTGGTTTGATATTTACCTTTTCAAGAGGAGCTTGGTTAGCTGCTTTTATTGGCATTGTTATAATGTTTCTTTTCTTAGCTAAGAGGATGATTGTTAGCATTACTACCTTGCTAATGGTAGCAGTTATGTCTATTGATACTATTTGGAATAGGATTTATTATATGTTCACCAAAGAATATATTTCCAAGGCATCTACAGGGGGACGGCTTTATCGCTGGCAATATGCTCTTGAAGAGTGGCAGGAAAGACCTTTGTTTGGTTTGGGAGTAGGTCGTTTTGGTGGTGCAGTGGCTACTAATCATAATTTGACTCCTTTTTATATGGATAATTATTATTTAAAGACTTTAACTGAATCTGGTATAATGGGATTAACAGTCTTTGTGCTTTTACTTTTATCTACGGTTTGGAATATGTTTTTATATATTCGAGGGACTTTGAATCAAAGATATAGAATAATTATGATTTCTATTTTTTCTGGTGCAATTGGTCTCCTTATTCACAATGGCGTTGAGAATATTTTTGAATCTCCTTTTTCGGTGGTTTATTTTTGGACCTATGTAGGTCTGTTGGTTGCTATTTATAGGATAGAAAGGTCAAAAGTCTAATGAAAAGAATTCTTGTTGCCGGCTATTATGGATATCAAAATTCAGGTGATGATGCAATCCTACACTCTATATGTCATGATATAAGGCAGTTAGATATAGAGGCTGATATTACTGTTCTATCAAATCAGCCTAAAGTGACTAAAAGGGAATATGATGTCAAAAGCATCAATCGTTTTAATATGGGTGAGGTTCTTACAGCCATTAAGAATACGGATGTACTTGTCATGGGAGGGGGAAGTCTGATTCAAGACCTGACATCAACACGATCCCTTTTTTATTATTTAGCCTTGTTATGGATGGCCAAGTTTCATAGAAAAAAAATTATGCTATATGGCAACGGAATAGGCCCGATAAAAAAATGGTATAATCGTCCATTAGTAAAGTGGACTTTGAATGGAGTTGACGTAATTACACTTCGTGAGCATTTGTCCAAGGAATTACTAAAGGGGTTAAAGGTTTTTAAACCAATAGTTGAAGTTACTGCCGATCCTGTTTTTAATCTCCAATTAGATGATGAAATTGATTTGTCTGATATATATGATTTAGAAAAAATCCCACAGAATAAATCCATGATTGGTCTTCTTTTTAGATCTTGGAATCATGAAGATTCTTATACTAGAAAGATGGCAAAAGTATGTGACCAGATTATTGAAACCTATAATTATAATATTGTCTTTGTCCCAATGAAACATCCTGCAGATTTAATTGTTTCTTTTGAAATTGTAAAGAAAATGCATCATAAGGCCTATGTAATTGAACATAGGTACAATGAGAAGAAGCTTATTGGTTTCTTGGGGGGCCTAGATATGCTGCTCAGCATGAGGTTACATGGTCTTATCTATGGAGCCTTGAAGCAGGTTCCAGTCATTGGATTTAACTATGATCCTAAAGTAGAATATTATGCCAAGGAATTGGATATTCCCTTTGTTGAAGACATGCGTCATATTCATGTGGATAAGATGATGGATATGATTAAGGATATTGAAGAAAACAGAGAGGTTATTATAGGCAAAATGAAGATTAGGGTTGACGAATTAAAAGGTGAGGCAAAAAGGAACAGAGATTATTTGAATGATCTTTTAAAGTCATAAGCTTCATAGGGTTAACCATAAAAATATCTGTGGATGGATAAAAAGCTTTTTCTATAATTCAAGAGAGTACATGAATAGTGAATGAAGAAATGATGAACAGAGTGTTAAGCTTTATATGTTTTTATTAATAGTAGATATATTTAATTGATGATATAACATCCCTATGCTAAACTGTATGCTAGGGATGTTTTTTATTAAACAATAATGAGGTGATGACATGAAAGGAACCGTAGTAAATACTTGGATTAAGACATGTAGAAAACTATATGGGGATTTAATAGTGAATACAAGTCTTGAAAAAATCGGATGGGATACAAAAGTTGCTTTTTCTCCACTTGTGGATGTAGAAGACTTAAAAGTAACAGATTTTATTCAAGAAATTAGCTCTAAAACTGGAGACGATACAGATTCTATCTGGGGCAAAATCGGCTTCGATAATATTGCTACTTTTAGTAGCAATTATCCTGCTTTCTTTAGGCAAAAAAATGCGTATAAATTCTTAAGTAGAATGAATGATGTACACGTTATAGTGCGAAAGAAATTTGCAGGATCTAAACCACCAATACTTGATTTGCTTCCTTTGGGAGGAAACAAGGCAAGTTTCATCTATCGGTCTAAAAGAGGTATGTTTCCATATCTGCTAGGACTTGTTCAGGGTGTGGCTGCACATTATGGTGAGAAGATTCAAGTTAAGGAAGTTAGACGAACAAATGATGAATTAGAAGTTGAATTAATGTTTGAATACCAAGTTCAATCCGTAAGGAAATATACATTTAATCGCTTGTTGTCCTTTGGCTTCATCAAAAGTACAAGTGCTAAAATTGCAATTATGTCAGCAATTATTATGGCTTTGATTTTTATGGTTATAGCTATATTTCTACCTCATGAATACATTGGAGGTTCATTGGTGGCAGAAGCTGTAGGAGTCCTTGTCGCTGGTGTATCAACCTTTATTTCGTCAAGAATTATTTCCAGACCCTTGTATTATATGTATGAAGAATTGGATAATTTTAAACAGCATAATTTTCAGTCTCGTAAGAAAATCGTATCCAATGACAGATACGATGATATTTTTAGTAAGATGATTGAGTTCAAGGATATGCTTGCAGAAGATTTTGTTGGTTTCAATAGCATGTCAGATGAAATGAGTGCCTTTTCTGACAATTTAAATGAGATAGCCAAAGAAATGTCTTTTACTTCTGATGAAATCTCAGACGTCGTTGAACAATTGGCATTTGCAGCTACCAATCAGGCTGAAGAAACTGAGACTTCAATATATCTTTTGAATGACAATATTCAGGAAGTAAAAAAGATCGCTCAAGAGGAAACGGCTAACAAGGTAGAATTAGAGGAGTCTGTAGTTCAGATCGAATCAAGTTTTACAAATGTATCTAAAACAGCAAGTGAACTCAATGCTATCCTTAAGAAGTTCGAGCTCGTTAAGGAAAATGGCCTAAAATTAATGGTTAGTGCAAAAGATATTACAGAAATTGTATCCTTGGTTTCTGCAATCAGCCAACAAACTAATCTTTTGGCCTTAAATGCATCGATTGAAGCGGCTAGGGCTGGCGAGGCAGGAAAAGGCTTTGCTGTTGTAGCAGATGAAGTTCGTAAACTTTCAGAAGAAACTAATGATGCTGTAGAAAAAATCAATTCAAGTTTGGGTGAGTTTATTGGAGAAATCAACCTCTTGGTTGATGATATAGATTCACAATATACGGTTCTTGAAAAAGAGAATGTTCAGTTGTCTGTAGCTGTTGAAGAGTCAAGTGTTGCTAATACAACGATTCAAGGTGTGGCGAAAAATATGGCAACTACATCTAAAAAATTGGACGATGAAACAGAAGCAATTACAAAAGTATTTACGAATATTGAGTCACTTGCAGCAATTGCGGAGGAAAACTCAGCGTCTGCTGAGCAGGTTTCAGCTAATGTCAGTACCTATACAGAGCAGATTAAGAACCTATCTGACAGTATCAAGGAGTTCAAGGTCTTAACCAAAGACTTTAGTGATGAACTACAAACCTTTAAAGTTTAATTATTAATGTGTGAGTTAGTTCTGGATTAACCTATATAAACATAAAGAGAACCAAGTATCTGTTACGACTTTCTACAACAGAAGCTTGGTGCTTTTTATGTTTTGGGCTATTTAATTAACTGATCTAATGTGATACCATCCGGATTGGTTAGGCTGACACCTAGAAGTTTAGCAAAAGTTGTTCCTAGGTCCACTAAGTTACATTGGTCAATTTGGATTCCTGCTTTTATGTCAGGCCCTTTAGCAAACAGGAGGGTTTTCATATTAGGATGACTTGGCAAATATCCGTGATCACTAACATAGAGTTTATTCAGTTCTTGACCAGGTACAATCCATTCATCACGAATCATATTCTTGAAGACATAACCATCTTTAGCCTCTAGAACAAATGAAAAATCACCGAAGAGATGGTGTTTTTCATGAGCCGTCTGTCTACTTATAAAGCTTTTAATTGAGGTGCCTGGTATTAGAGTAAGCTTCGTAAGCAGGTTTTTGACCTTGTTGTAGTGGTCACTATTTTCGGGTTCCTTTAAGTGAATATGACAGGAACCCCCTCCGCTGTTTGCATAACAAATATAATCTGTGATGCGTTTATCTTTATCTAAGCTTAAGAGATTGTGGTCTTTAAAGTATTGATTCATGAGGATGGCTTGATCAAAATCATTGCCACCATGATCACCAAAAAGAACTATATTTGTTGTTTTTAATCGTTCTTTTTCTTTAAGAACGTCTAGAAGGTCAGCGACTCTTTCTTCTGATTTTAGAAGAGCTAGCCTAGCTTGGTCTGATTCAACTCCATACTTATGTCTTGCATCATCTAATTCTGTAAAATGAATGGCAGTTAAATCCAGAGTTTTCTTATGGAGTAAGTCTTTAGCAAGGGCTTGTGTAAAATTGTCAACGTTGGGTTGTTTTTTACCATCTAACAAATGTTGGTGTTTAGCAACCAAAGGAAGAAGTTTCAATGACCCTGCCTTAAGAAAAAGGCTTAATGAGCTTTCACCGCTATTAGACCAGATTTCTGGCACGTTATAATGGATGGAAGGAGACTTACCGGTTACCGGCCATAAAAGCGTGGCAACTTTTCTTTTATCAGCAGCAACCAAATCAAAAATACTTGGTAGCTTGATGGCATTACTGTACCAAAACCAATCTTGTTCTTGATACATATCAGGATTATATTTTTCGTTATGATAAATACCATGCTTGTCAGGATAGGAACCCGTTGCAATACTTGTATGACAACAATAGGTAAGAGAAGGGTAAACAGAGTTTACGCTTTTTACAAAGCTACCATTTTCTATAAAGTCCTTAAAGACAGGTAGGTCCTTTATCATATCGAAGTCGTTAGCGTTTAATTGGTCAATAGAAATGAGTAATAGTGGATTTTTCATATACCCTCCAAAAAAATCTTGTTTTTTTTCATTATACTATAGATAAAAAGGCTAAACAAATGGTAAAATATAAACATTAAGATAGATAGTCCTAATGGAGAGTGGTGACAGAAATGGCAAATAGAGTTAACAGAAAAATTGATAGAATTACAAGTAGTACCGGTTTTTTTTATGTACTGCAATTTTTAGTTATATTAGTGGCATTATTATATTATGCAGCTTTTAGACAAGGTATACTTGGTGATGACCTTTATGTTGATCCGCCGGTAGTTCTTGGTTTGATTTTAATAGTGACTCTGGTTAGCCTAACCATGATTCGAAAAGACAGGAAATACTACCGTAAAATCCAAGAGGAGTCATATGGACGGGAGGACTCTATTAAGAACATTGAGAAACTTAATAGGGACTTAAGAGCGCAAAGACATGATTTTCTCAATCACATTCAGGTTCTCTATTCATTAATGGAGCTAGAAGAATATGAAGAAACAAGGACTTACTTGAATCATTTATATGGAGATATTATTAAGGTTGGAAATCGAATTAAAACGAAATCTGTTTCTACCAATGCTTTACTTCAGGCCAAGGCCAATGAAGCTGAGAAGAAAGGGATTCATTTTGACTTGATACTCAAGTCTCAGTTAACAGATATACCTATTGGCGAATGGGAGTTCTGCCGGATACTGGGTAATCTCATTGACAATGGATTTGAAGCCCTTGGTGAAGTGGATATTCCAAAGAAGGTTTTGACAGTTCAAATCTATGAAGCTATAAAGACCATTGAAGTCAGGGTTAGAAACAATGGTCCCTTTATACCTGAAAAGATGGTTAATAAGATATTTGAAGCTGGTGTTTCCAGTAAGGCAGATAAAAAGGATCATGGTATGGGTTTATATATTGTAAGAAAACTTCTTGAAGATGATGGACACACCATAGTTTTAGAACAAGAGGGAGATGTTTGTTTCCATATTACCTTAAAAAAATAGCGTATTTGCGAAGAAGTCACCAGGTTATACTTGGAGACTTTTTTTCTTATAGGGAGCTACAGTCACCTGATGATAAAGAAGCCTAGTTTATGACTAGTACGTTGTATTTCCTGTACTTACGACATTTGAGACATGAAAGTGATGGTTACATACAAACTTCATTGATAAAAAGCTTTTTTCAGTTAGTATAGTATTATAGACAACAGTATATTTTGCGAAAGGAGGCATTATATGGATTCTATAGCTTTAATTTTAATCGTGATTGGAGTGATATTACTTGTTGCTGAGATTTTTATTCCTAGCTTTGGAATAACTGGTCTTATTGGTATTGTATCTATATTGGCAGGCGTTATTTTTACAGCGGATACATTTGTTGGCGGACTGTTGCTCTTTACGATAATATTGATTGTAGCAGTAATCCTTATGTATATTGCTTACAGGATTGTATCATCCGTAAAAAGTCCTCTAATACTTAAAGAGGCCATTGAAGACGAGAAGCCGAATGAGAAGTTGGAATTTTTCCTTGGGAAGGAAGGGGTTGCTTTGACACCCTTACGGCCATCGGGGACGGCTGATTTTGATGGTGTTCGCTTAGATGTTTTGACAAGGGGCGATTTTATTGAAAAAGGAAGTAAAGTTACAGTACAGGAAATTAATGGCAAGAAAATTCTTGTTAAACAATTATAATTTAAGAGGAGGGTTACTATGATTCAAAGTTTATCGTTACTTAGCAGCGGATTTATCGCTGAGATTGGTTCATTATTGATTGTTGGACTTATTGTATTACTGGTTGCTGTATTTTTTAGTTTTATTCCCGTCCGTTTGTGGGTGGCAGCGATCACCTCAAATGCCAAGGTAGGTCTCATTGACTTGATCGGTATGAGACTTCGTAATGTTAAACCTGCCAAGGTGGTGCATCCCTTGATTCGATCAACAAAAGCAGGCATTCTTATTCCTATTAAGGAACTTGAAGCTCATCTTCTTGCAGGTGGGCGTCCAGGCCGAGTTGTCGATGCTTTAATTGCAGCGCATAAGGCAAAATTGGAGTTAAGTTTTGAGAATGCTACGGCAATAGATCTTGCAGGTAGAGATGTACTTGAAGCTGTTAAAATGAGTGTAAAACCCAAAATTATTGAAACCCCACTTGTTATTGCAGTTGCCAAAAATGGTATTGAAGTTAAGGCCCTTGCAAGAGTTACAGTAAGAGCCAATCTTGATAGACTTGTTGGTGGTGCTGGTGAGGAAACAGTCATTGCAAGAGTTGGTGAAGGTATTGTAACAACTGTAGGTAGTGCAGAAAGTCATAAAGAAGTCCTTGAAAATCCTGATATGATTTCTGAACGAGTTTTATCAAAAGGTTTAGACTCAGGAACAGCTTTCGAAATTTTATCAATTGATATTGCAGATATTGACCTCGGTAAAAATATTGGTGCAAGACTTCAAATTGAACAGGCAGAAGCTGATAAAGAAATCGCTCAGGCAAAAGCGGAAGAAAGACGAGCCATTGCAATAGCACAAGAACAAGAAATGAAAGCAAGAGTTGAAGAAATGCGAGCTAAGGTGGTTGAAGCGGAGGCTGAAATCCCTATGGCTATTGCGGAAGCTTTTAGAAAAGGTCAACTTGGTGTTATGGATTATTATAAAATTGAAAATATCAAAGCAGATACTGATATGAGAGAATCAATCAGCGAAGGTTCTGATAGCTAAGACTAAGATAAAGATCATTGACAAATTCTTAGTCATTAAAGACTTAGATGTAGAACCATGAAAGAGGCGATTTCATGAATCAATATAAAAGTATAGCAAACAGTCTTGTTAAAGGCATTTCTAAGAGTATTAATACCATGTCTGGTGTCAGTCAATTGCCACCTGGTATGAAGAAGATGAATAGGCCTATGCCTGATAACCAAATAAAAGCTAGTAGACAAGAGGTTGACAGAAGTGTTGATAAGTCTATTCCGTCAGTTCGACGGAATAGACCAAATCAGAGACAAAGATCAAGTCAAGATGAACCAAGGCATATCCATAAGGCTGATATGTATAATCAGGTTGAGGCTTCCAATGATACGGCTTATCAAGACAGGGACAAAAAAGGCGTTGAGAAGTATAAGGACCTCAAAGGAGGCGCTTATAATCGTAAGCATCTGGACGCTTTTGGAGTTCAAAAACCAAAGAAGAAAGTTAGGCATCCGATTTTTAATGGAGTTTCCAAAAGTGAGCTGAAACGTGGTATAATATTTAGTGAGGTTTTAGGAAAACCAAAATCATTACAGTAAAGGAAGATTTCATGAGAGTTTTAATTGCAGATGATGACAAGAGCATGCGTTTTGTTCTTAAAAAAGCTTTGGAAAAGATAGATGAAATTGAGATTGGTGCTGAAGTTATTGACGGAGCTGAAGCCGTGGCAGCCTTTGAGGATAATACCTTTGATGCAGCTTTTTTGGATGTGGATATGCCAACCCTTGATGGGATTGAGGCTGCTAAGTTGATATTAGACATCAATCCTAAGTGTATGGTGGTTTTTGTTACTGCACATGAAGAATATATGCAGGAAGCATTTGAACTTTATGCTTTTGATTACATGGTGAAACCATTTAAACTGGATCGGTTGAAACAGACCATTAAGAGAATGTGTGAGTTTAGGCAAGCCCAGGAAGACTCTGTTAATGAAGTTCAGGAGAAGGTTGAGGCTGTCAGTAATGACCTGCTTCTTAAGGTGAAAGATGGTTTGGTAGTAGTTAAACCAGAAGATATTATTATGATTGAAAGAGAAAATCGTTCTTCTGTTATCATTACAGAAAGAGATCATTTTGCAATCAATAAGCCTTTAGGTGAATTAGAAGCTTTATTACCAGAAGATGAATTTCTCAGAACCCATAAATCTTATATCATCCGCCTGGATAGAATTGAAAAGATGAGTATCTATGGACGCTGGACATATGTAGTTAAGCTGAAAGGTACTAAGAAAGACGCTCTTTTAACGAAGGAGAAAGCTAAAATATTAGAGACGATTTTTAATCCTCTTTAAAAGAATATTGACGATGATACTATATTTAAACCGTTTACTCATGTGGACGGTTTTTTCTTATTATATAGAAAAGTTCTATCTAATGACAAATATTGCTCTTATTTCTTGCACTAAGATGACTAAAATGTAACTCACATATGAATAAAAAGTTAATTATGACTTAAAATGGTCCTTTTAGTAGCAAAGTCCTATTTGTCATAACCTAGACCTGTGAGAAAATATTACTAAAGGGGCCTTCAAAAATATGAAAATGATTTTTTAGGAGGTAATTATGAAGCATAAGAGGAAAATTTTTAGTATTGTGCTGGTCTTAGTATTAGCACTGTCAACGGTAACAGTTCATGCGCGTAGTATGTATACAGGAGACAATGGTGGTCGTTTCACAGATGTGGATGAGGATCATTGGGCATATGACTATATTAAAGTGATGTCTGATTATAACATTATTAACGGTTATGGTGATGGTCGTTTTGGTCCAAGTGATAAGGTTTCTCGACAGGAATTTGCCAAGATGATGGTGATGACTCTTCAATTAGATACGATTAGTCCTTCATCTCCTTATTTTCAAGATGTGGGACGAAATGATTGGGCCTATAAGTATGTGGAAACAGGAAAATTTTATTTAACAGGTTATCAAACAGGTGATAAATATAATTTTAGACCAACAGCCGACGCAGAGAGAGAAGATATGGCTGTTGCTATTGTAAGAGGATTGGGAATTAGTATTGATGGAGTTGATTTGACTATTCTTGACCAGTTTAAGGATGAAGATACTATTTCGCAGAAGCTGAGACCTTATGTAGCTAAAGCTGTTGAAGAAGGTATTATGATTGGTGATGGTCAGGGTAATTTTGGAGCGAGAAATACCTTGAAAAGGGCAGAGGCGGCTACTCTTTTGTTTCGTTTAATTGATGGTGAAAAAGTTGTTTTTGATGAGGAAAAAGTCATTATTGATTCAGAAGAGGATCCTGTTGATTATGAAATGACACCCGTGCTGACTGTAGAACAGTTGGATAAGAAAATTAAACTGGATTGGACTGAAGTTTATCATCAAGACTTCAAATATTATAAAGTGGTAGTTTCCAAGACTGATTCTACACCTTCCTATCCAAGCAATGGTTATGCTCAAGTTATTAATAGTGTGACAACGACATCGACTTATCTGCAACCATGGCAAGGACTCTATGGAGGAGATGTAAGCAAACTGGAACCAGGTGAAAGCTATTATGTGGCTATTACAGCTGTATATGAAGGTTCTCTTTATTACACCAGTAACGTTGCTACAATTACAGTGCCTGAAGTAGAAGAGGAAACTGTTCCTGAGCTGGATAGTTTGAAACCTACACTATCAGGATATGTTGATGATGGTGGAGTTAAATTGGACTGGACAGAGACTCCTGCTGATGGATTTGTATACTATAAGGTTGTTCTATCTAAGACTGATTCAACACCTATTTATCCAGGTGATGGATATCTGACCTTTATATCTGACCGACAGGATTCAGATTACTTTATTAAGGAAGGACAGAGTTATGTTGGAGGAGATGTTGGAGGAAGTCTGAATTCAGGTGAAACCTACTATATTTCAATAACTGCTGTATATAAGTTGAACGGACAATCATATTATGCTCCGTCAAATACTCTAACCTATGTACTACCTTAAGACATTATTATTTTTAAGAAAATTGATATGAGTTTAATAGGAGCATTACATTAGCATTAATAGCTAGTGTAATGCTCTTTTATATTTACAATATTCATGTCAAGACTAATTGGTCTTATAGAATTGTTTTATAGGGATGCAACTTATGATATAATAGAGTTTACGTAAAATGGGATGTGGAAGGGAGTAACTATGCTAAAAAAATACTTTAAAAAGTACTATTGGAGATATTTGATTGGACTTTCTGCAGTTATCATGGTTGATATTCTCCAATTAAAAATACCTGAGTTGACGGGCCAGGTCAC
Source organism: Vallitaleaceae bacterium (assembly GCA_963677625.2). Classification (GTDB taxonomy): domain Bacteria; phylum Bacillota; class Clostridia; order Lachnospirales; family Vallitaleaceae; genus UBA1351. The sequence continues at coordinate 570,160 of CAXXSW010000004.1, read as the reverse complement.
TGATGGCCTGCAGCAAGAAACAATTACTAATACAGACCTAATGTCTATGATGCTGTGGCTTCTTCTCATTGGAGGTGGAGTTGTGGTTTTTCGTTTTATATGGAGAATGCATGTTTTCGGAACTGCTAGACATATAGAATACCATTTGAGAAATGATTTTTTTAGTCACTTGGAAACCTTGAGCCCAAGCTTTTATAATAAACAGAAAACTGGTGATTTGATGGCATATGCAACTAATGATCTGAATGCCATACGCATGTTAGTAGGCCCAGGGGTTCTTATGATGCTGGATACGGTGACTATGACAGGTATCGTTATTACAAAAATGATTCGTTCAACTAATTTATCATTGACCATATTGGCAGTGCTTCCAATGCCGATCATTGCTATTGGAAGTCTTTTGTTAGGTGAAGTCATGAGGCGTCGGTTTAAGGAAAAACAAGAAGCCTTTGCTTATATGTCTGATATTGTTCAGGAATCTATATCAGGTATTCGTGTTATAAAGGCCTTCGTCCAGGAAAGTTTTGAAATTTTACGGTTTAAAGAGGTTAACCAGGATAATTACGGTAAAAATATGCGAGTTGTCAAGATTCAAGCCTTAATTTTCCCACTAGCTATGATGATTAGTGGGATATCGATTACTATTGCCCTTTATGTAGGTGGGCGAATGGCTATGATTGGACAAATAACTCTTGGTGAATTAGTTGCGTTTATTCAGTATATTATGATGTTAGTATGGCCCATGATAGCTCTTGGATGGTTTATTAATATTTTTTCACAAGGAATGGCATCAGTAAATAGATTTAATGATATATTGAATGTTGTACCTGAAATTCAGGACAAAGAAGAACTTTATGATGGTGAATTAAAGGGAAAGATTGTTATGGACCATATGAACTTTCAATATCCTGAAACAGAAGCTTACGCTCTTTCTGATATTTCCCTAACTATTGAAGAAGGTCAACACATCGGTATTGTTGGCAGGACAGGAAGTGGAAAGACTAGCTTGGTGAGCCTAATTATGCGTCTCTTTGATGTAGAAGAGGGAAGTCTTATGGTAGATGATGTTATGATTAAAGACTGGCCCCTGAAAAAGCTCAGATCCAGTATAGGTTATGTGCCTCAGGATTCTTTTCTTTTTTCTGATACTATTAGTCATAATATTGGATTTGGTATAGATGAACCTAGTATAGCCTCTATTGAAGCAGCAGCGATTAATGTGGATGTACATGATAATATTATCGAGTTTGAAGAGGGCTATGAAACGATTGTTGGAGAACGCGGAGTTACCTTATCCGGTGGACAAAAGCAGAGAGTATCCATTTCTAGAGCCTTAATAAAAGATCCAAAGGTTCTTATTTTAGATGATGCTGTTTCAGCAGTTGATACCAAGACAGAAGAACGTATTCTTGGACATCTTAAAGAGGTTAGAGAAGGTAAGACTACAATAACGATCGCCCACAGAATATCAACTGTTAAGGATTCTGATATGATTTTAGTCCTTGATGATGGCAAATTGGTTGAACAAGGAACCCATGATGAACTGGTTGCCTTAGGAGGTATCTATCAGTCTATGGTTGAAAAACAGCAATTGGAAGCGTCTATTTCAGAGACAGAGTAGGAGGGGAATATGGAAGAGATAAAACAAGAGGGTCAGGATCGCCAATTGATCCGAAGACTTTTAGGCTATACAGATGGATATAAAAGATATATTGCTATTTCATTGATTCTTTTGATCTTTGTTATCGGGATTGATCTTGCAAGACCTTTTTTGGTTGGATCTGCTGTAGATGAAGTTATATCTAATTATGATAAGGTTATTGAGGAAGATATTGATGGTAAGGCTTACATATCTACTTTAATTTTAGATGAGGATGGTCGACACTATTATTTAGTGGATCATCTGGATAAAGAGGTATATGATACCGGTTTTGAAACAAAAAAGATTCTAGAAGCTGATGGTCAATCTATACAGGTTGAGATTTCTGGTAAAGAATATGTATTTAAGCAGATTGGTCAAGAAGAGATAAAGGTTTTTCGTTCACAGGATTTTACTAAATTGGGTTGGATCACACTTATTTTTATTGGATTAACTGCTCTAAGTTTGCTTGTCAATTACGGTCAGATGTTGCTATTGCAATATACAGGTCAGAAAATCATATATAAGATAAGGAACGAGATTTTTGAGCATATTCAAAGCCTATCCGTACAGTTTTTTAATAATCAACCAGTGGGTAAAATAGTCACACGGGTAACTAATGACACAGAAGTCTTAAATGAAATGTATACCAGTGTTATTGTGAATTCTGTTAAGAATGGTTTAATGATTATCGGTATTGCTGGAATGATGATAGTCTTGAATTTTAAAATGGCTATGTTTGTTTTTAGTGTTATACCCTTGATTCTTTTAAGTGCATTTCTTTTCAGAAAATTTTCTAGAAAGGTCTACCGTGATGTACGAACAAGGGTAGCTGCTATTAATGCCTTTTTATCTGAACATATATCCGGTATGAGAATTGTTCAGATTTTTGCCAGAGAGAAAGAGGTTTATGAGAAATTTAGGAATGACAATAATCTACTAAAAAAAGCCAATTTGAAGCAACTATTGATATTCTCAATATTTAGACCATCTATGTATTTTCTTTATATTTTAGCCATGGCTATTACACTCTATTTTGGGGGCAATATGGTAATTGAAGGCATGATGTCCATTGGCGTTTTAGTTATGTTCCTTCAATATGTATCTCAATTCTTTGATCCAATTCAGCAATTAGCAGAGCAGTTTAATATATTGCAGTCAGCTATGGCATCAGCTGAAAAAATATTTACCCTTCTTGATGATGAGTCTATTATCCATGATAGAGAAGAAGCTATAGATATTGATGGAATTGTTGGTAAAATTGAGTTTAAGAATGTATGGTTTGCCTATGAAAAGGAAAACTGGGTTCTTAAGGACGTGAGTTTTCTTGTTGAACCAGGGGAAACTGCGGCCTTTGTAGGAGCTACTGGTGCTGGTAAAACTTCTATCTTAAACCTGATCAGTAGATATTATGAGATACAAAAGGGACAGATTCTTATTGACGATATTCCAATTTATAGGATTAAGAAGCAATCGCTACGTAAATATATAGGCCAGATGCTTCAGGATGTATTTGTTTTTACTGGTGATATAAATTCCAATATACGGTTGAAGAATCCATCTATTACAGGAACTGAGATCGTGGAAGCTTCTAAGTATGTCAATGCCCATCATTTTATTTCCAAATTGCCAAAGGCTTATGAAGAGCATACATATGAAAGAGGAGCAACCTATTCAACAGGCCAACGCCAACTATTGTCTTTTGCTAGAACATTAGCCTATAAGCCATCGGTTTTGGTATTGGACGAGGCAACAGCTAACATTGACACTGAAACAGAAATGCTTATACAGGATGCTTTAGATAAGTTAATGAAAGGGAGGACAACCCTGGTTGTTGCCCATCGTTTATCGACTATCCAACATGCTGATAAGATTATTGTTCTACATAAGGGAGTCGTTAGGGAAATCGGAAATCATCAGGAGCTCTTGGCAGAAGGTGGACTTTATTACAACCTTTATCAACTTCAGTATAAGGATGTTGGCTAAAAAATAAGATAGATAATATAGGCAAGCGACGAAGAAATCAAAGGAAGTAGAGATTTGTATGAGTTTTGATATAAAAGAAGCCTTGAAAAACTTACCGGATAAACCGGGTGTATATTTAATGAAGGATGAAAATGGACATGTAATCTATGTTGGCAAGGCCAAGATTTTAAAAAATCGTGTCCGTCAGTATTTTCATCAGTCAGCTAATCATACCAATAAGATTAAGCGTATGGTTTTTCTTATTCGTTCTTTTGAATATATTGTTACAGATTCGGAATTGGAAGCTTTGATTCTGGAATGTAATCTGATAAAGAAATATTGGCCTAAATATAATACCATGCTTAAGGATGACAAGACTTATCCATATATTAAGATTACGGTCAATGAAGATTTTCCAAGAATCATGCTGGTAAGAGAGGTTAAGAAGGATAAGGCTAAATATTTTGGCCCTTATGCAAGTGCTTATTCGGCAAAGGAAACTATTGATCTTTGTCGTAAGATGTATAAGATAAGGACCTGTCATAGGGTTCTTCCTAGAGATATAGGTAAGGAACGTCCTTGTCTTAACTATCACATTAAGCAATGTGATGCTCCCTGTATGGGTTATATTAGCAAAGAAGATTACAGGAAAAAAATAGCTGAGATTGTGATTTTTCTTAATGGAAACTATGATCCAGTTATAAAGGAACTCAAGGAGTTAATGATTGAAGCTTCTGAAAGTTTGGATTTTGAAAAAGCGGCTGAATACAGGGATTATATGAAGGCAGTTGAGACAATTATGGAAAGACAGAAGATTGTCAAGGCTGCCAATGAAGACCAAGATATTATAGCTTTTGCTGCCAATGACAAAGAAGCCCTCATACAGGTATTCTTTGTTCGTAATGGCAAGCTTATAGGTCGTGAACATTTTAGGATGGAACATATTGAAGAGCAAAATTCAGAAGAGATCATGACTGCGTTTGTTAAACAGTTCTATTCGGGAACACCTTTTATCCCTAAAGAATTGATTTTACAGAACCATTTAACAGAGGCCAAGATTATTGAGAATTGGTTGTCTGAAAGAAGAGGGCAAAAAGTTTATATTAAGGTTCCCCAAAAAGGTGAGAAAAACAAGTTGGTTGAGCTAGCTGCCAAGAATGCCAGTATCACCTTAGAGCAATTTGGAGAGTCCATTAAAAAGGAAGAACAGAGAACAATTGGAGCTATGAAGGAGCTGGCAGAAGCTATCGGTATGGAAGAACATATTAACCGTGTTGAGGCCTATGATATCTCGACCCATCAAGGTGTTGCTACAGTTGGCTCTATGGTCGTTTTTGAAGAAGGAAAGCCTAAGAAAAGCGACTACCGTAAGTTTAAGATCAAGTATGGTATGGGACCAGATGACTATGCATCAATGAATGAGGTTCTGACAAGGAGGTTTAATCATGCCCTTGAAGAGCAAAAAGACCTATTAAGGAAGGGCTTAGATGCTTCAGAAGGTAAGTTTTCAAGGTTGCCTGACTTAATCCTCATGGACGGTGGCAAAGGTCAGGTTAACATTGCCTTACAAGTTCTTACTGAGGTTGGACTGAATATACCGGTTTGTGGCATGGTTAAAGACGATAAGCACCAGACAAGAGGCCTTTTCTATAATAATGTAGAAATTCCATTGTCTGTTAGATCTGAGGCTTTTAAGTTGGTTGCAAGAATTCAAGATGAAGCCCACCGATTTGCCATTGATTATCACCGTAAATCTCACAAAAAGGAAGCTATACATTCGGTTCTTGATGATATTGAGGGTATTGGTCCAACTAGACGGAAAAATCTTATGAAGGCATTTGGAACTATTGAAGAAATAAAAAAAGCTGAAGTTAAGAATCTAATGGAAGTTCATGGTATGAGCCAAGCCGTTAGTGAGAATGTCTTTAAGTATTTTAGAAAAGACCCATCGTATTAAGAAAGTTTTTCTTTCTAACAAAGGGAACTTATGTTACTATAGATGAGATACAAGGTGGCTAATAGAGCCAAACGGAGGTGTACCTTGGAACAGGAATTATATTATGTCTGTCTAAATGAAATTGTTGAGCGTATGAATCTTAAAAACCTAACACCAGATATTGAAACTAAAGGTATTAAAATCTGGCAAAGTGATTTGAATCGTCCTGCATTGCAGCTTGCGGGTTTCTTTGATTATTTTGATTCAGAACGTGTTCAGATTATTGGGAAAGTGGAATTTACCTATATTCAGAATTTGTTTTCTTCTGAAAGAAAAGCGGTATTTGCTAGACTATTTAATAGTCAAATCCCCTGTCTGATTCTGTCAAGGAGCTTGGAACCATTGGATGATATGCTTGAAATTGCAAAAGAAACAGGCATCCCAATCTTACAGACGGATATGGCAACTTCTTACTTCCAATCTGAACTTAATAGATACTTAAAGTCAGAACTTGCCCCAAGAATTTCTATTCATGGTGTTCTGGTCGACGTGTATGGTGAAGGTGTTTTTATTACAGGTGAAAGTGGTATAGGTAAGTCAGAGACTGCTCTTGAACTAATCAAAAGAGGCCATCGTTTAGTGGCTGATGATGTGGTTGAGATTAAAAAGGTATCTGATGATACTCTAATCGGCTCAAGTCCTGATATCATCAGGCACTTTATTGAGGTACGTGGTATTGGTATTGTTGATTGTAAGACTCTCTTTGGTGTTGAATCCGTTAAGGAGCGACAAACAATCGACCTTGTCATACAATTAGAAGACTGGGACCCAGATAAGGAATATGAGCGTTTAGGTCTTAGTGAGAACTATATGGATATACTTGGCAATGACATTATCTGTCATAGTATTCCCATACGTCCAGGACGTAACCTTGCTATTATTGTTGAATCAGCAGCTATCAATCATAGGCAAAAAGCCATGGGCTATAATGCTGCCATTGAATTGAATAACAGGGTTACAAATAATTTGGAAAAACGTTCAAGAGAGCGTAAAATGAAAGAAGAACAATAAATTTTGTTAACTAGTGGAGGAAACATGTATAATATTGGTATTGATTTAGGTGGAACCAACATTGCGGCTGCAATTATTGATGAGTCAGGTAAGATTATCAGAAAAGGCTCAGTACCTACTTTGCGTGAAAGAGATTACACGCTGATTGTTAAGGACATGGCAACGCTTGCCCTCAATTTAGTAAAAGATCAGGGGCTTGATGTTAAAGATATTCATTCTGTTGGTATTGGAAGTCCTGGAACATGTGATGCTGAAAAAGGACTCATTGTATATGCAAATAACCTTCAGTTTAAGAATACTCCAATTCGTGATGAGTTCAATAAGTATTTTAATGTACCTGTTTATATTGAAAATGATGCTAACGCAGCAGCTTATGGTGAATTTATTTCTGGAGTGGGAAGCAAGTATACTGATTTTATAGCCATTACCCTTGGTACGGGGGTTGGAGCAGGTGTCATTATTGATAACAAGATAATTGCTGGATCTTTCCAAGGCGGAGCTGAACTTGGGCATATGGTAATACAAGTAGGCGGCTCCACATGCACCTGTGGACGTAAAGGTTGTTGGGAAGAATATTCATCAGCAACAGCCTTGATTCGGGAGGGTAAAAAGGCAGCTATGGCCCATCCTGAATCTAAGTTAAATGAGTTGATTGGTAGTGATATAGATAAGATGAACGCTAAAATTGTTTTCGATGCAGCACAAGCTGGAGACTATCAGGCACAGGCCTTGATTGATTGGTATATCGACTATTTAGCTGTTGGTTTAGTGAACGTGATTAACATTTTCCAACCTCAAGCTATTGCCCTTGGCGGTGGTGTATCAGCACAGAAGGATAACTTGATTGTGCCACTACTTGATAAGATGAAACATGAAATCTATGGTGGTGAGGAAGCACTAGTAACGGATCTGTTGGTTTGCGAATTAGGAAATGATGCCGGTATTATCGGTGCAGCTATGCTTTATAAATTGTACGATAAATAAGGTATATTTACATATAAAAAGGGCCTTGTAGGAGCAATATTTATTTGCCAATACAGGGCCTTTTTTATTATCTTATTTATAGGATTACAAATGATTATTGATCTTTTTTTAAACCGCTAATTATTTCCTTATTAGTCATGGAACCATCATTCCATGCTTTTTTCTTCATATCGGCAACACTTTGACCTTCAGTACCAAAAGGTGTTTCTTCATCATTTCGCTGCTTCTGACGAAGTTCTTGAACTTTTTCACGCTTTCGTTTAATTTCTGCCTCATATTCTTTAAGGAGTCTATCCCTGGCATTCATTTTTTCTGTAAATGCACGGTTGCGAGAGCGAATGGCTACGAAGGCTAATAGTAAAACGATTATTATATTGGCATAAATAGCATATTCAGTATAGCCAATAATGACCAAAATCGAACTAAGAGCCATAACAGCTCCAAGAAGTCGAAGAATATTTCCAGCGGCTTTTTCTTTGTGGAAAATATAAGAAACCATGATACTGATTAAGGCGTTATTAGCAGTTAAATTAAGACCGACAAGGATAAGCAGTAGTAAACCAATAATTTCAGTCATTGTTAACATTATTTGACCTCCAAGTCGAAATTATATGATCAATTAGTTATTGCATGTTACTACAAATATTGTAGCATATTCCTGAGGGCTTGTCTTTAAGTCTGAAAAATATTAATGGATTATTCATAGAAATTCATAAATTGTTGAAAAATACTAACAGGAGTAACTACAACCATATAAGATGGCTTATATGGTTGTAGTTTAGGTTAAGAAATTGTATAATGATAGCAGAACATATGTACGAGTAGGTGGGAAATGGAACAAGTGAAGAAGGACCAAGTCAAACTGCATAAGATATCTGTTAGAGAAATTGTTGATTTTATTCTCCGTTCAGGTGATATAACTACAGTTAGTCTAAGCGATAAACGAATGGTGGATGGTACAAGAGCACATCAAAGGTTTCAACGGGAACAGGATGAGACTTATGATGCAGAGGTGCCTATTCACTATTCTTTTGAGAGAGAAGATATTACCTTTATGATTACTGGAAGGATTGATGGAGTTATTCCCTCTTATGAAGGTTCATTGATTCCTTTAATTGACGAGATTAAATCTGTTAGTGGTGATTTTGCTAGAGTTACAGGTGAGAACACCATGCACTGGGCCCAATGTAAGATGTATGCCTATATGTATCTTATTCGTGGTGGGCTTAAGGAGGCCAGATGTCGATTAACCTATGTAGATCTTGATACCTTTGAGGTGAAGCATTTTGTGGAAAGTCAAACCTATGAAGAATTGGAAGACTTTTTTTATCACATCATGGATCTATATATTAGTTTTGCAAAAATGATTGACCGTTTTGAGCATAAAATGATTAGTGGATGCAGGGAAATGAGTTTTCCTTTTGATACCGTTCGTGATGGACAAAATAAGCTAATGAAAGGTGTATACCGAACCATTCGTGATGGGGAGATTCTTTTCAGCCGTGCTCCGACAGGAACAGGTAAAACAATCGCTACATTGTTTCCAGGAATAAAGGCTATAGGTGAGGGGATTACAGAAAAACTTTTTTATTTGACACCGAAAACTATCGGAAAGGAAGTAGCGGTTAAAACCATTCAGCTTCTTATAAACAAAGGTCTTTCTATAAAATATGTCGTAATCACAGCAAAAGATAAGATTTGCCTTCATAGTGAAACGAATTGCAACCCAGAGGTCTGTCCCTATGCAAAGGGGCATTACGACAGGATCAATGAAGCTTTGAAAGTGATGTATGAGGAAGAAACAGGGTATACAAGAGATATTATTACGAAATATGCCATTATCCATCGTCTATGTCCTTATGAGCTGTCCTTGGATTTAGCCTTATTTTCTCAAGTTGTTATCTGTGATTATAACTATGCTTTTGACCCTAGTGCCAAGTTAAGACGTTTCTTTGTAGAAGGAGGAGGTAAATATACTTTGCTTGTGGATGAGGCACATAACCTTATTGACCGGGCAAGGAATATGTTTTCATCTGAGATTAGCAAGGAATCTGTTCTTGACTTAAAGAAAAAAGTTAAAGATCTAGACGGTCGATTACATGCATACTTCACTAAACTTAATAAGGTCATGATTGAGATGCGAAAGGAAATGAAAGAAAAGGATTCCATGGAAGAAGTAAATAAGGAAGCACCCCTTGAAGTGGAAATGCATCTTAGAGGTATAATTTATCGATTGGAAAAGATTTTTAAACTCCACAAACAATGGGAATTTATGGATGAACTTTTAGATTTTTATTTTGCTGCCTATGATTTTCTTAAAAAGTTTGAAATATATGGTGATAATTATGTGACTTATTATGAGAAAAGAAAAAGTGATTTGATCATTAAACTTTTTTGTGTTGATCCAAGACCTAATCTTCGAGAAGAAATTATTGAAAAACAAGGGGTTATCTATTTCAGTGCCACCTTGTTACCAATGAACTATTATAAGCAATTGCTTGGTGGAGATGATAAAAGTTATGGTTTGAATTTACCATCTCCTTTTGAAAAGGAGAAACTCAACCTGATGATTGATGATAAACTATCTACTAAGTATATTGATCGAGAGGCGAGTATCAAGGAGATTGCCAGACGTATAGAGACTTTTGTTTCAATGAAACAAGGGAATTATTTGATTTTTTTTCCATCCTACAAGTACTTACAAATGGGAATAGAGGCTTTTAATGATTTAGTTGATACTTCAGATAATGGTAATTTCGGAAGGATAGAGGTCATGATACAGGAGCGTAACTTATCAGAAGAAGACAAGGAAAAGTTCATTGGAGCTTTTTCTCATGAAGACCCTGATAAGTCGCTACTTGCTTTTGCTGTTCTTGGAGGTATGTTTAGCGAAGGGATTGACTTGGTAGGAGAAAAGTTGTCAGGAGCTGTTATAGTCGGTGTGGGGTTGCCTCAAATTTGTTTTGAACAGAATATCATTAAAGATTACTTTGAAGAGCTTATGGGGACGGGTTTTGATTACGCTTATACCTTTCCGGGAATGAATAAGGTTATACAGGCTGCAGGACGGGTTATAAGAACTAGGGAAGATGTGGGAAGCGTTCTTCTTATTGACAGGCGGTTTGGAAGTAGGCGGTACGAAGAAATATTCCCAGCGGAGTGGTTCCATTCTAAGAAAATCCATAGTAATATAGACTTAAGTGACTCTTTGGAAAGATTCTGGGAGTCTTGGAATAAATATGTAAACTAGGAGGAAAGATGAAAAAAGTAGCTATTATTTTTACAGGTGGTACTATCTCCATGAAAATCGATGATCGTTTAAAGGCAGCTATTCCTGCCCTTAGCGACCAGGAGATTTTAGAAAAAGTCAGCGGTATTGAGAAGATAGCAGAAACTGAAGCTTTTCACTATGGTTCCTTGCCGGGACCTCATATATCTCCGGAAATCATGCTGGACTTATCTAAAACTATTAAGAAATACTTAGATAGGGATGATATAGACGGAGTCGTGCTAACCCATGGGACGGATACCTTAGAGGAAACAGCTTATTTTCTAGATGTGATTCTGGATTGTAAGAAACCGGTAGTTGTAACAGGAGCTATGAGAAATGGTTCTGAACTTGGATATGATGGTCCGGCTAATCTTTCAGCGGCTATTTGTACAGTTGTTTCCACCCAATCAATTGGCCGTGGTGTCCTAGTGGTGTTCAATAATTCGGTTTATGGGGCAGATGAAGTTCAAAAGACCCATACTTTAAGTCTTGATACATTTCAGAGTATGGATTTTGGTCCTTTGGGTATCGTAGACCAGGATGAAGTTATCTACTACAGGGGGAAAAGAGACATTCAGCCAATAGTGGCAGATAAAATTGAGTCCAAGGTAGCTTTAATAAAATCTGTTGCAGGTATGGATTCTGACCTAATCTATCATTATTTAAAAGAAGGATATAAGGGGATTGTCATTGAAGCCATGGGAAGAGGAAATGTTCCCCCGCGAATGGTTGCAGGTATTGCCAAGGCTATTGAGATTAATGTACCTATTGTAATTGTATCAAGATGTCCAAAAGGAAGAGTCCTTGACTCATACGGATATGAAGGTGGAGGAAAAGGATTAAGATCTCTAGGTGTTATTCTGGGAGATAATCTAACTGGTCCCAAAGCTAGACTTAAACTGATGATTATTTTAGGGATGACAATGGATGTGAACAGGGTCAAAAAACTCTTTGAAAAGGACCTTTACAAGAAAGTATAAGTTTTTGTAGGTATTAATTGTTAAAAATTTAAGTAAATATTACAAGAGTATTAAGGTCTTCGTCAGAATTTACAAGAAAGAAAACGAATAAACTTAATGTTTATGCACACTTATCTCTTGTAGACTGCTATAATTATTATTGTAAAAACCCCCCCCAATACAATATATATATTAAGTTTTTGCTACACCCCATAAGAACAAATACCTTCTCCTTAAATTGGACAGCTACGGAAGCTGTCCTCTTTATTTACCCAGAAATAAGAAAGGCATGTAGGTGGTGACTTGTTTATGGTGATACAAGTGACATATTTCTTTATTTGTTATTTATAAAAAAACAAGATATAATATGAATATCCGCATTATAAGTTGGACAAAAAGGAGGCATGGCATACGCCTAAGGAAGATATGAGCATTCAGATACCATTTGATCAGATGAGTCATTCTCAAAAGTTATTTACATATATACAAACAAGGCAAACCATACTTGAAGAACGTGCCATTCACTCTGATGGTACGTCTAATTACCGTATTCCGCCAGAACCGGATAAAGATACAGAAATGACCCTTCGACTTCGTACAGCAAAAGCAAATGTAGATGAAGTCTTTTTGTGTTATGGCGAACAAAGGGTATCATTGGAGGTTGCTGAATCCGATGAACTTTTTGATTATTATGAAGGCGTCATTAAGTTAGGTAAAAAACGACTTCACTATTATTTTGAACTACGAACCGGAAAATTAAAGGTTTACTATAATAAAAAAGGTGTAACTAGGGAACCTGACCATTACTTTGACTTTAAGGTCGTGCCGGGATATAAACTACCTGATTGGGCAAAAGGTGCAGTTATGTATCAGATTTTTGTGGATCGATTTCATAATGGAGATCCATCAAATGACGTGGTGGACAACGAGTATATGTACTTGAATAAGCCAGCCAAGAAAGTAACGGATTGGAATAAGCTACCTGATGCAGACGGAATCCGGGAATTTTATGGTGGAGACCTTCAGGGTGTTATTGATAAGTTGGATTATTTAAAGGAACTTGGTATTGATGCTATTTATTTTAATCCGATTTTCGTATCGCCGTCTAACCATAAATATGATACTCAAGATTATGATTATGTAGATCCACATTATGGTGCGATTGTTTCAGATGGCGGCAAAGCTTTAACAAAAAATAAACTTGATAATAAATATGCATCAAAATATATTCAGCGTACAACTGAAACCTTGAATTTAGAGGCTAGTAATGATATGCTGGCGAATCTTGTGGAAGAGGCTCATGAGAGAAACATAAAGGTTATTCTAGATGGTGTGTTTAATCATTGCGGATCTTTTAATAAGTGGATGGATAAGGAGAAGTTCTATGCTAACTCCCATAATTATCCACCTGGAGCCTATACATCTAGTGCAAGTCCCTATTTTTCCTTTTTTCACTTCAGCAATAAAGATGCTTGGCCGGATAATCCGCATTATGATGGATGGTGGGGTCACGAAACCTTGCCCAAGCTTAACTACGAAGGTTCTCCAAAACTTTACAACTACGTATTGGATATAGCAAAAAAATGGGTGTCTAAGCCCTATAATATAGATGGATGGAGGTTGGATGTAGCTGCTGATTTGGGTTATACCAAAGAATTTAATCACAAATTTTGGCGTGATTTCAATAAAAGCGTTAAAACAGCTAATCCTGAAGCTATTATTTTAGCTGAACATTATGGTGATCCTACTGATTGGCTTATTGAAGGAGATCAGTGGGATACTGTTATGAACTATGATGCGTTTATGGAACCTGTTAGCTGGTTTTTGACAGGGATGGAGAAGCATAGTGAAGAATATCGTCAAGACCTATTGGGTAATCATCGTTCTTTTTTCGACGCTATGAGATATAATATGGCTAGATTTCATGCCTCCAGTCTTCAGATAGCAATGAACGAGTTGTCAAATCATGACCATTCTAGATTCTTGACACGTACCAATAGACAAATTGGGAGAACCCATACTGTTGGGGCTGAAAAGGCTGATGAAGGTGTAAATAAGGGAGTCATGAAGGAAGCTGTAGTGATTCAAATGACTTGGATAGGTGCTCCTACTATTTATTATGGAGATGAAGCTGGCGTATGTGGTTGGACTGATCCGGATAATCGCAGAACTTATCCATGGGGAAATGAAGACAAGGAAATGATAGGGGTCCATAAATCCCTAATTAGTTTGAGAAAAGCAATTCCTGCACTTAGAACAGGGTCACTTAAGTTTCTTCACGGTGAATATAATATTATATCTTATGGACGTTGGGATCATCAGGACAGGGTCGTTGTAGTCATTAATAATAATGATCAGCCTAAAACCGTCTGGATTCCAGTATGGGAAATTGGTATTAGTAATAGTGATATCTGTCAACAGGTCTTTGAAACAAGGCAAGATAGACATTCAACGGATGATTTTAAATATGATGTAGTCAGGGGTAAGATTATGGTTGACATGGATGCCTATAGTGGTAAAATTATTAAAGCAAGACGAACATATAATTCTAATTCTTATTAATTTTAAAGTAAGTGTTGAATTTTATGAAAATTATAAGTAGAATAGAGATGCGGCAAAGTATCTCTATTTTGATGTAGGGATGAATGAGCCCTTATGGAGAGATGACCGAGTGGCTGAAGGTGGTGCTCTCGAAAAGCATTGTCCCGCAAGGGACCGGGGGTTCGAATCCCTTTCTCTCCGTACTCAAAGGAACCATCAGGATAATCCTGGTGGTTCTTTTGATGTAGATAGGAATTCGAACATGGCCTGAAAGTAAGAGTGCCGGTGGCACTCTCACGGTGGGAATCCCTTTCTCTCCGTTTAGATTTATAGCCTATGGAGGCTTTTATAAGAAGGTTTTCATGGGAAAAGTGGAACTACATCTGATGATGTAGTTCCCTTTATTTTAGGTGGTGGTTGGCACAGTCGTCGATGGGTGTCAGAATTAAGTATAAAATTACTATTAGTTAAAGGAAGCAATTATAAAGAGAAAGTTTCAAAAAAGTTAGTTCTAATGTATAATATAAGTGAAAAGAGGTGATGATATGTCTTTGGCAGAAAAATTAGTAAATGACTTTAATGAATTACCTGAAGAAAAAAAAAGGGAAGTTATAGATTTTGTAGAATTTTTGAAAAAAAAAGAAAATAGTTCAGTAGAGATGTTAATGGATGATGTCATTGAAGAAAACAAAGTAGCTCTTGAGGAGTTGGCAAAGTAGTGGAGATGCTCAGTTTGAAGGATGTCATATTATTTCAAGAGAAAATTATTAATAAGACAGGTGGAAAGCATGGAATAAGAAGTAAATCATTAGTTGATAGTGCTATAAATAGAGGTCTTAGTAGCTTTGAAGGTATTGATCTGTATAAAACTGATATTGAGAAAATTTCAGCAATAACTCACTCTTTAGTTTGTAATCATGGATTTCTTGATGGCAATAAGAGGATAGGTGCTGCAGTGATGATTTTGTTACTTAAGCTAAATAAGATTTACTTGAGTTATACCCAAGAAGAGCTAATTGTTTTAGGTCTTTCACTTGCAGATGGCAGCTATAAATATGAAGATGTGGTTATATGGATTACAAAGCATTTAGTGGATTAAAGCTATATGCTTTGATTAATTTTATGAGATATAATTGTAATGGGAGAGAAATTAATGAAATTTTTCTTGAGTTGTTAGGATAGAGCAATTTATAATTGGACTCAATTAGAACGTCGATGAACCGTCGGGATTTATGTATAAGCCTATAAACAGAAAAGTGAACTACTTAGATTTCCCTATGGAAGACCTAACCAAAACTTATGTTGTAACAAACCCATGAATACTTCCAGCATAAACTCTCGAAAAGCATTGTCCCGCAAGGGACCGGGGGTTCGAATCCCTTTCTCTTCGTTTAACAAAAAGGAACTACCGAGAATGAAGTTTTGGTAGTTCTTTTTTATTAATATGTATGATTCGGACAAAATATGAGAGTTAAAGTGCTGGTGACAAGTTTACTTAGTTTCCCCATAGGAGAAAAATTAAGACATGAGTGGTGATGAGATAAGAGTGGAGAATAATCAAAAATATAGAGAAAAGAAGTATCCATCATAGAAAAAAACAGATATTCTAAATGGTTTAGAGGACTTATTCATTAATATTTGGCAAAAAGCTCTAGAAGTGTTGAAGGATTCATGGTATTATGATATAGATAAGAAAACAGCGTAGGCTGTTTTTTCTTTTAAACTTTAGCCAAACGTTTGGGTAAAAAGAAAAAAAGTTGAGTTGTAACCTGAATGTTGGGATAAAAAATCTGGTTGAAGACTTGTTTTACCTAAGTAAGATTCCGTAAACCTACTAATTCATATAACTATATTTGCTTATGATCTAATAGGTGGGAAAAAAAGTAATAAGATTTAAGAAGGAAGGTACGTACGTAATATGCATATGAGTGATGCTTTATTAACACCCTTAGTTGGTGGCACAATGTTTGCTGTAGGAATCGGCACGATTGGTTATTCAATTAGAAAGTTGAAAAGTGATTTTCTTGAAGAAAAAATTCCTCTAATGGGGGTTATGGGAGCCTTCCTATTTGCAGCTCAAATGATAAATTTTGCTATACCAGGAACTGGTTCTAGTGGTCATATTGGCGGTGGTATGTTATTGGCTATTATATTGGGGCCATCAGCTGGTTTTTTGACTCTCTCGGTGGTACTCTTGATACAGGCTTTATTTTTTGCTGATGGTGGTTTGCTAGCCTATGGGTGTAATGTTATTAATTTAGGGTTTTTTACCTGTTATATAGCCTATCCCCTTATATATAAGCCAATCGTAGCTAAGTTTCAGTCTGATAAGGGTATGATATTAGGAGCGATAACTAGTTCTGTCATAGGCTTGCAGTTAGGAGCTTTTGGTGTTGTTATTGAAACTCTCTTGTCTGGTCGTACAGACTTACCCTTTGAAACATTTGTTTTATTCATGCAACCTATTCATTTGGCTATTGGACTTGTAGAGGGTTTTGTAACCGCTGGGATAGTTGTATATATAGCTAATCATTCCAAAAATATTCTTTATAAAAATGAGGTGGGCAAATCAAGAAACAAGGTTCTATTGGTTACTATCTTACTAGTTGCTATTGTTACAGGTGGAATTTTGTCTGCTTTTGCATCAGGTTCTCCTGACGGTCTGGAATGGGCAATCGAAAATACAAGTGGAAGTGATGTGGTTGACCATAGTTCATCGTTAACTTCATGGATTGAGAAACTTCAAGTAAATTTCGCCATCATGCCTGACTATGCTTTTAAAGATTCTGAAGATGGTGGTTCTATGGCAGGTATAGCAGGGAGTTTAATTGTTCTCTTGATTACGGCCTTTGTTGCTATTGTAATAAGAAAAGTTAAGAGGTCTCAAACGGATAATGGATAATATTAAAAAGCTTCTGGATCTCAGAGAAATTGAACGATTAGCAAGAAGAAATTTTAAGATCAATTCTTTGGCTCCAGAAATTAAGGTGGTTTTTACATTAGGGTATATTTTGGGTCTTGCCAGTGTTGGAAAATATAATCTAGAAACACTTCTTTTGTTTTTTGTCTATCCTATCCTTATGGTAATATTTCTGGAGATTCGTGGTTCTGTATTTTTCAGCAAATTACTAATACCCATGAGCTTTAGTTTGGGGATTGCTATTTGGAATCCCTTTTTTGACAGACAAGTTTGGGATGTGGTTATGGGACTATCAATTACAGGTGGGATGATTTCTTTTAGTGTAGTTATGACTAAATCCTTATTGTCCTTTTTAGCTACTATGTTATTAGTTGCTACAACACCTTTAGATCAGATTAGCAAAGCCCTTCGATGGCTAAGGATTCCAAGAGTTTTTGTCCTGCTTTTTGTTATGACTTATCGGTATATTATTGTACTGGGTGAGGAAGTCACAAATGGATGGGATGCTTTTCGGCTTAGAGCTGGAGAGAGAAAAGGATTACCACCAACTTTATGGGGACCCTTTGTAGGTAATATTATTATACGTTCCTACAGAAGGGCACTAGATATACATCATGCAATGGAACTAAGGGGTTATAAGGTAAACTAAATGACTAAACATATAATAAAGATTGATAACCTGCACTTTTCCTACGGTGAAGAGGCAGTTATCAAAAACCTTTCTCTGAAGATTGGTCAAGCTAGTATCGTATGTCTTGTCGGTGCTAATGGAGCTGGAAAATCTACCTTGCTTAAGCTAATTCTAGGCCTAGAAAAATTTGATGTAGGCTCAATAAATGTTCAGGGAATAGTTCTAAATAAACAGAATCTTCAAAAAATTAGAAGCCATATTGGCTATACCTTTCAAGAGGTTGATCACCAGCTTTTTATGCCAACGGTATATGATGAAATTGCTTTTGAATCCAGGCAGTTAGGTATGAAAGAGGACAGGATTACTGGAATAGTAAGACAAGCCCTTGAAGCTGTTGAAGCTATTCATCTTATTGATAAAGCTACCAATCAAATGTCCGGTGGAGAGAAGCGGCTTGTTTCCCTTGCTGTTGCCCTAGCTTCAAAACCTGATATTCTCATCATGGATGAACCTACTCTTGGGCTTGATCCTTGGGCGCGAAGGCATTTGATTGACTTGCTGAAGAAACGTAAAGAAACAATAATAATTGCAACTCATGATATGGACATGGCTTTAGACTTATGTGATCAGGTAGTCGTTATGCGACAAGGGGCCATTTATGGAAGTGGAAAACCGGATGAGATCTTTAAGGATAAAGATTTGTTGATACAGAATCATTTGGAACAACCATTAAGATTGCAAGCTTGTCCAGTTTGTAATCCAAAGTTTAAGTTAAAGGAGTAGCTATGAGAATTTTATATTATGATGTATTTTGTGGTCTTAGCGGTGATATGAATTTAGGTGGTATGATTGACCTGGGTGTTGATTTTGAATACTTAAAGATGGAATTAAAAAAGCTAAATATTGAAGACGAATTTGACTTGTCTTTGAAAAAAGTTCAGAAGCACGGCATTACTGGTAGTAAGGTAGATGTGATTTTGTTGAATCAGCCGGATGATAAGTATAATCAAGGATACTGGGATCAAGTAGCTGGAGGTAAGGAGGAGCACCACCACCATGATGACAGCGACCATCACCACCACCACCATGATGACAACGACCATCATCACCACCACCATGACCATGAACACAGAACTTTTAAAATCATCAAAGAAATGATAGAAGGTTCAGACTTGAATGATCACGTTAAGGAAATTGCGATTAGGATTTTTAGAACTATTGCAGAGGCAGAAGGAAAAGTTCATGGTAAAACTCTTGAAGATGTTCATTTCCATGAGGTAGGTGCTACCGATTCTATTGTTGATATTGTGGGAAGTGCTATTTGTCTTGATGCTCTTGGAGTGGATAAAGTTATGTCATCTACTGTTCAGGTTGGAGGTGGCTTTGTTTCTTGTGCTCATGGCAAAATGCCGGTTCCGGCACCTGCAACGGCTGAAATACTTAAAGGGGTTCCTCTTGCCTATAATATTGTTCCTTACGAGACAACAACGCCCACAGGGGCAGCTATACTGAAAGCCCTTGTTGATGAGTATACCAATCGTCAAGAGTTTGAAATTTTAGGAGTTGGCTATGGTTCGGGCAGTAAGGACTTTGAAGTTCCAAACATGATTCGAATGTATTTGGCAGAGGAAAAGGAAGATTTCTCTCTTTTGGACCTTGAAATCGTTAGTCAGTGGATGATGGAAACCAATATTGATGATATGAATCCTGAACTATATGGATACGTTGAAGAAAAACTTTTTGAATTAGGAGCTCTTGATGTAAGTAAAACACCAATGATCATGAAAAAAGGAAGGCCCGGAATAAAGCTTAGCATTCTCTATAAGGAGGGTGATCGACAAGATATCATTAAATTTGTTTTGAGTCAAACGACAGCTGGTGGAGTTAGGGAATATGAAGTTAATAAATATATGATGAAACGTAAGTTTCGTGAAGTTAAGACTAAATATGGTTTGATTAAGATTAAAGATCTAATTTTAGCTGGTAAAGTTATTAAATCCAAGCCGGAATTTGAAGAGTGTAGAAGACTTGCAAGTGAACATCAAGTGGCTATACAAGATATTTATGACGCTGTGAGGAAGGAAGAAATATGAGTTCAAACCATGAATTGATGGATTATATAAAAGGACTGAAGAAGGTTGCGGTGGCCTTTTCTGGTGGTGTCGATTCAACTTTTTTGGCTTATATGTGTCAGAAAGCTTTAGGAAAAGACGCAGTGGCAATTACGGTGGCATCTCCATATATACCTAAGTGGGAACTTGAGGAAGCCAAAGAACTAGCTAAGGAAATAGGCATAAGGCATGAAATCATACCATTACCTATTCATGAATCGGTCCAAAATAATCCTAGTGACAGATGTTATCGTTGTAAGAAGGTCGTATTTGACCAAATTATAAAAAGAGCAAAAAGTATAGGGATTGATATGGTTGTTGATGGTTCGAATTTTGATGATACAAAAGACTACAGACCGGGAATGAAAGCCTTAAAAGAATTAAAAGTTGATAGTCCTCTTCTTAAGTGTAAATGGACAAAGGGAATGATTCGTGAAGCGTCTGAAAAAGCAGAACTTAAGACTTATGATAAACCAGCTTATGCCTGTTTATTAACAAGAATTCCTTACGATACAAATATTGATCTTCAGGAACTCATAAAGATAGAAAAATCAGAAGTGTATATGATGAATCTAGGATTTCGCGCTGTAAGGGTTAGGTCTCACGGAGATATTGCAAGAATTGAGGTAGCCCCTGATATGCGAGAAAAACTATTTGACACTGATCTTTTGGATAAGATATCAGAAACGGTTAAGTCCTATGGCTATCGATATGTAGCCATAGAAGCTAGTGGTTATGCAATGGGTAGTCTGAATAAGCAGATTGGAAAATAGATTGAGGACGAGTAATGAATAAGCAAGAAGTCTTAAGAATTTTACATGCAGTTGAGTCTGGTAAATTATCACCAGAGCAAGCTCTTAATGATGAATTATTAAAAGAATTTGGGGAGCTTGGTTTTGCGACTATTGATAATTTTAGGGAAGCCAGAGTGGGATATCCGGAAGTTATTTATGGTGAAGGCAAGACCTGTGAGCAGGTTGCTACTATTGCAAAGTATATGACCGGAAACGGTCAGAATGTATTGGTTACAAGAGCATCCAGTGAAATGTATGAGGCTGTTCAAGCAGACTGCTCTCATGCTGAGTATAATCGGATTGGTAGAACCATTACTATTATAAATAAAGAGTTGAAAGTTAGTGAACATACAATAGCAATTGTATCAGCTGGTACATCAGATTTACCTGTAGTGGAGGAAGCTTTTGAAACTGCTAGGATTTTTGGTAATCGTGTTGAAAAATATGTTGATGTGGGTGTTGCTGGAATACATCGTCTTTTCAACCGCTTAGAGGCTATTAGAAGGGCTAGAGTGGTTATTGTAGTTGCGGGTATGGAAGGTGCTCTCGTATCTGTAGTTGGAGGATTGGTGGATAAACCAGTGATTGCTGTTCCTACAAGTGTTGGATACGGTGCCAATTTAGGTGGAGTCACCACCCTACTTGCTATGTTGAATTCTTGTGCTAGTGGGGTGAGTGTTGTTAATATTGATAATGGTTTTGGGGCTGCTTATAGTGCTAGTATGATTAATCAGATATAGGTTAATAAATCGGCAGAATATTTTATATTAACTACAGTTACAATAATGGGCAAATAGAAGTGAAAATGCATCTTTGACATTGCTGGTTCAGTGTGGTGAAAATGTTAGAAATGAAGTAGCTTTTATTTGCAATTGTTGTGGCTGCTGCTGTGAGGCTATGGCATCAGACCAGTTTAAGTCTAAGTATTTAGATCGCCTGATTGAACGCTTGTCTTGACAGACTAAAGTCCTTTTATACAGGGCTATGACAGGTTTTTTACAATTTTTGTAAAACTGTAATTTAGTATTTGTTTTTTTGTCATTTTCGTATATAATATTAAGGAGTACGTTACAGGCTAAATAGAGCCTTTGGAAAGGGGAAACACATGCCATTTTTTTCAGCTGATATTGGAATTGATTTAGGAACAGCGAATGTTCTTGTATATACGAAAGGGAAAGGTGTTGTCCTTCGTGAGCCAAGTGTTGTGGCTTTTGACCGAAACACAAATAAGATTTTAGCAGTGGGAAGTGAAGCCAGAAAGATGCTTGGTAGGACACCGGGCAATATTATAGCTGTAAGACCACTTCGTCAAGGAGTTATTTCAGACTACACAGTAACTGAGAAAATGTTGAAATATTTTATTGCCAAGGCCGTAGGCCGTAAACTTAGAAAACCTAGAATCACTGTATGTGTGCCTAGTGGCGTAACTGAAGTAGAAAAGCGTGCCGTTGAGGATGCGACATACGAAGCTGGTGCCCGTAAGGTGGAAATCATTGAGGAACCTATCGCAGCAGCTATTGGAGCAGGTATTGATATTGGTAAAGCCTGCGGTTCTATGGTTGTTGACATTGGCGGTGGTACATCTGATATAGCGGTCATTTCATTAGGAGGTACGGTAGTCAGTACTTCCATCAAGATAGCTGGTGATAACTTTGATGAGGCCATTGTACGTTATATGCGTAAGAAGCATAATCTTTTAATAGGTGAAAGAACAGCAGAAGAAATCAAGGTTAAGATTGGTACTGCATATAAGCGTCCTGAGGTTCTTCAGATGGATGTTCGTGGGCGTAACTTGATTACTGGACTTCCTAAGACGATTACAGTTACTTCTGAGGAAACGGAAGAGGCCCTTAGGGAAACAACATCAGCTATTGTTGATGCAGTTCACAGTGTTCTTGAGAAGACTCCACCAGAGTTGGCATCAGATATTGCTGACCGAGGTATTGTACTAACAGGTGGGGGAAGTATGCTCCAAGGTCTTGACCATTTAATCGAATCTAAAACAGGTATTAATGTAATTAGTGCAGATGATCCTTTGACCTGTGTTGCCGTAGGAACGGGGCAATATGTAGAAACTTTGGCAAAATATAATTTCTAAGAATAGATTTGTTTTTGTATTACAAGTAAGGGTATGATAATGCATATTAATAAAAAGTAATAAGAAAAACAGCTACTAGACCATCGAGGTTAAGTAGCTGTTTTTGTTTAGGTTGTTAGGCTTAGAATCTACATCTGTTATTATTTCACCCAATATAATTGACCATCATTTTTTCTGTCTAGAAATCCATATTGAATTAGGTATCGTCTGATGAGAACATAGTCATCGAAGATGCGCTGAAGAATTCTGTTGATTTCTTTTTCGGAATATTGCAAATTAGGCTTAAAGTTTTTGGCAATTTCTCGAAGTACAATAATCTTCTTTTTCTCCTTGGAAGGAAAATTTATTAGGCCACCATTGGAATCAAAATAGTTTTCTAGTGTTTTTATGGTGTCTTTTTCAGTAATATTATATCGATCATCTATCTGGGTAGCACCTAAATGAGGTGTAACAACAGGGTTTGGATCTTTAGAAGTTTCGTTAGTAAGATTAGCAAAAATGCTTAATAAAACCTTTGCCTGCTTTTCTTTTTCCTTAAATTTAAACCGATAATTTCTGATTGTTGATTTTGTTATACCAAGCTCTTTTGCAATTTCTTGGTCATTTAAACCCTGGTGCATAAGAATCAGAACATTTTTTTGACTGTCGCTCAGTGAGGTGTAAGACTTGTTGAGGGACATCATATAATCAAAAACACTTGTGTGTGCTTCTTCAATGTGAAGTTCCATTCGTTTGTAGGCGGTGTAAAAATTATTACTATAAGGATAAACTTGGCCCTTTTCTGTGGATTCACCACAAATAAGACAGGTATAGGACTTTGTATCTTTATCAAAGAAAAAGCCTCTTTGCATATCTTTTAGTTCTGCATTCCAAAATAATGTTTGTATGTCCATATATTGCTCCTTTTTGAGAGTGTTTGCATATTTAAAAACATATTACCATAAAGTTTGTTTATTTGCAAACAAAATTAAATGTTGATTAGGAAAAGGCGTGCTATTACTTTTGGAGTTAACATTTAGTAATAGAGACTCAGTGACTATGATGAAAAAATAAAGTTTTTTGAACAATAAGGTTAAGTTTTGAGTAATATAAGGCGATAGATAATGTAGAAATCGTTTGAAAAGGAGCAGGATATGTTAAGAGGTCTTTACACGGCATACACCGGAATGAGGGTGCAACAGCAAAGAATGGACGTAGTAGCTAATAATTTGGCTAATGCAAGTACAGCCGGCTTTAAGCAGGATAATGCTGTGATGAAGTCTTTTAGTGATGTCTTAGCTGTTAAGATAAATGATCCGGAAGTGCCTGGCAATCAGAAGATTGGTGGCATGACACTTGGTGTTCAGCTAGATAATATATATACGAATTTTGGACAAGGTGCCTTGAATTATGTTGACAGTCCATATTCATTGGCTATTGAAGGGCCAGGTATGATGACCATAGGGACCCTAAATGATAATGGTACGTTTGATGAAGTGTTTACAAGAGACGGTGCATTGGTCGTAGACAATAATAGACACCTAGTAACAAAAAATGGCTATTATGTCCTAGGAGAACAAGGTAGTATTACTGTACCAGAAGGTAAATTTGCAATTACCGGTGACGGGACAATCTTTGTTGATGGTGAAAGACTAGACAAGATTCAGTTTACTGGATTTGAGGACTACAGAGCCTTACAAAAGATGGGAGACAGTAATTATGTTATGACTGATTACTCAACTAAGACAGACTTTAAAGCCTCTGTTCGCCATGGTTATGAAGAGTCATCTAATGTAAATTCGGTCAAAGAAATGATTGAAATGATTAATTTACAAAGAACTTACGAATCCAATCAAAAAGTGATCACAACTTACGATGAAACCTTAGACAAAGCTGTGAACAATATTGGACGGATATAATAGGAGGTTAAGCTTATGATGCGATCACTATGGACGGCAGCGTCCGGAATGAAAACTCAACAATTGGTTGTAGATACCATTGCTAATAACTTGGCTAATGTTAATACTATCGGTTATAAAAAAGAAAGAATGGAATTTAAGTCTTTGCTTTATGAAACATTGGAGTCTGCTGGACAGATAGACAATGGAGGTCAACCGATTAACCTTCAGGTCGGACATGGTGTACGTGCTGCGGGATCGGTGAAGACTTATACACAAGGTAATGTTGAAAGGACAGAGAATCCATTGGATTTCTCATTATCAGGCGGTGGTTTCTTCGCAGTACAAGACAGCGATGATCAATTAAGGTTTACTAAAGATGGTTCGTTTAAAATGTCGGTAAGTAACGGACAGCTAATGCTTACTGATGTTAATGGTAATCCGGTCATCGGGACAGATGGTGGTCCAATTACCTTTGAAGAAAATACTTTACCACAGAACTTAACATGTGATTCCCAAGGTAATTTTTCTTACACAAAAGGAGGGGTTACTATTGATTTGGGAATTCAGTTTCAACTTGTTCAGTTTAGGAATATTTCAGGACTTAAAGCAGTTGGTAACGGTATGATGGAGCAGACCATTGCATCAGGGCCTCCACTTAATGAGCTTGATAACCCAGATTTTGAAGCAAGTA
This sequence comes from Vallitaleaceae bacterium, assembly GCA_963677625.2. Taxonomy (GTDB): domain Bacteria; phylum Bacillota; class Clostridia; order Lachnospirales; family Vallitaleaceae; genus UBA1351. The sequence goes on along the minus strand of CAXXSW010000004.1, from coordinate 544,669 downwards.
TAGTTAGCCAAGGGACATTGGAATCATCTAATGTTCAAGCTGTTGAAGAAATGGTTAAAATGATTATTGCCCAAAGAGCCTATGAACTATCATCTAAGGCCATTCAGACTTCAGATGATATGCTTGGTCTTGCTAACAGCTTGAAACGATAATTGACTTCTGTCTTGTTTTTATATATGCTTATATTAGGTTTACTTTGAAAGGTGATAGTATGGAAATTCGCGGTATTGGAAATGATATAACAAGTGCATACTCTCAGATTACAGAGTCAGAAAGCACAGTTACTGATTTTAAGAAAATTATTGACCAAGCTATATCTGAAAAGGACGATAAGGAACTCAAAAAGGCCTGTGAAGATTTTGAAGCTTATTATGTACAGCGGCTTTTTAAGGAAATGAGAAAAACCATACCTGATGGTGGCTTGTTTGAACAATCTAATGAGAAGAATATCTATACAGAGATGCTTGATACGGAATACTCAAATGTTGTTTCTGAAAATAGCGGAACAGGAATTGCTAAAATTCTCTATAAACAGTTGTCACCGAAAATTCAAGAAGAAAAATAAACGTATGTAGACCGGGTATACCGGTCTTTATTTTTCTATTGGAAGGTTGGCCTTATAGGCATGAGACCATATTATCTTTCTTTTAAAGTGCTTTTTATCTTAAGTAAGTATTAATAGTTTGTAGCTGCATACCCGGAGGTGGGAGCATGATACGAGTGATTAAAACCGGTTTTGTCAATGTTTTCCTTATTGGTGAAGATCCCTATATTTTGGTAGATACTGGAGTTAAATCCTCTGGCAAAAAAATACTTAATAATTTATATGACTATGCTATTGATCCAAAATCTATTAAACTTATTGTTTTGACTCATGGTCATGATGACCATATTGGATCTCTTAAGTTTCTTAGACGTGAAACTGGCGCAGAAGTCTTAATGAGCGAAACAGAATTTAGAACTTTAACCTGTGAGAAAGACCATGAAATTAAGCCGGTAGCAAAATGGATGAAAGTATTAGCTTTTTTGTTTGGGTGGATTCCTAAAAAAACAAAACCCATTTATCTCAACATAGATATTTTAATGGAAACTGATTTTGACTTAAATGCCTATGGTGTCAATGGAAGATTGCTTTTAACTTGTGGACACTCTAAAGGTTCTTTGTCAGTGATTATTGGTGATAAGGCGATTGTTGGTGATTCTTTAATGGCCTTTAGTAAAAACAGCAAACCTCATAAACCTTTTGTTGCCTATAGCTTATCAGATATCAAAATGCATATGGAAGAACTAATAACACTAGGCGTAAAGGAGTTTTATCTGTCTCATGGGAAAAAGTACGGAGTTGATGAGATTAAAGCTGCAATAAAGGATATGTAATATATGTTTAGATTAAATGAGGCACTACGTATACTTATGACACTCTTGCATTTGATTACAAGTCTTGGTTTATCAGTAGAGAGTCTTGAAGTGGATGGGTTTAGGCAGGAAATATATACTATAAGGGCAAATCCTATGGATGTGCAGATAAGGCAAAGTCTGTCTTTTGATGAAATGTTTGGTTTTGAAAATGTATCAGATATGTCTGGACCAGGTGAATTAGGTATTAATGGTATGTTTTATAATGACATAGGAAAACCGGCAGGTCTAATGATTGCAGATGGGAATTTGGTAAAAATACAATCTATTAATACGCCCTTGTTTATTTTATACAAGGATGGGCGAACGGAATTGATGATACCTGAGCTCAAAGCTTTTATATTACATGAAGGAATATCTTATCCAACTTACGAGCTTAATGAGGGGATGACTGATACTCTCTTAGCGGTCTTTACTTCTTATTATGGACAACATAATAGGCGGAATAATAATCATAGAAATTTTTGGATTGAAGATAATAAAGTGGTCAAGACAAAAGTAGGTGAGGGTAGTGATCTTATACCTGAAGAGTATACGAATCCATTAAACGGAGATTTTATGTTAGCTTATAGAAGCCTTCCTTATGACTTAGATATAAAAGTGGGAGATCGATTGGAATATGTTGTTGAAGCTAATTTTGAAATGGATGAGGTAAGTCAAGCTTTTCAAACTGGTGGTTGGCTAATTGAGGATGGGGAAATAGTTGTTAAGGATTTTGAAGGCTATATTGGTCCGACTACATCCCTTCAACCTAGGACGGCAATAGGCATAACAGGAGATGGCCAGATCATCGTTAAAGTTGTTGACGGAAGAAACCCAGGAGTAAGTCATGGTGTAACAGGATATCAGTTAGCTAAGATATTTTTTGATGAAGGTTGTATTCAGGCTGCCTTTTTGGATGGTGGGGCTTCTTCAACTATGGTAGTTGATGGAAGTGTTTTAAATAGACCTAGTTTAGGTGATGAAAAACCTGTTGCTCATGGTATTTTTTTTCGACGTCATATATTGAAGTGATATGAGTTTTGATTTAAGCCTTGCAATTAATTTTATATACAGTATAATAATAATGATTATCAAGATAGCATGTATAGCTATAAGTGTTTAGGAGAGGCGTTTGTGTAGCGTCTAAGGAGGAAAAAAATGGCAAAAAGACTTTTTACATCAGAATCTGTTACTGAAGGACATCCAGACAAAGTATGTGACCAAATATCTGATGCGGTATTAGATGCGATTATTGCGCAGGACCCTAATGCTCGTGTTGCTTGCGAGACAGCCGTAACTACTGGTATGGTTATGGTTATGGGAGAAATATCTACATCATGTTATGTGGATATACCAAAGGTTGTTCGCTCGACAATAAAAGAAATTGGATATGATAGAGCAAAATATGGATTTGATTCAGAGACCTGTGCAGTTTTGGTTACCCTTGATGAACAATCAGCGGATATTGCTATGGGTGTCGATGCATCGCTTGAATCCAGGGAATCCGATGCTCATGATACAGGAGCCGGTGATCAGGGAATGATGATTGGTTTTGCCTGCAATGATACAGAAGAATTAATGCCTTTACCAATTGCCTTATCCCATCGCTTAACAAAGCGTTTGTCTGCGGTTCGTAAAGCAGGAACTGTTGACTATCTAAGACCTGATGGTAAATCCCAGGTTACAGTGGAATATGATGGAAATAAACCAGTACGTGTTGATACTGTTGTTATTTCAACTCAGCATGATGAGCTAGTTAGCCAAGAACAGATACGTAAAGATTTGATAGAGCTTGTCATAAAACCTGAGATTCCTGAAGAATTTCTTGATGATGAAACGAAGTTCTTTATTAATCCGACTGGCCGTTTTGTTATTGGTGGACCACATGGAGATGCAGGACTTACTGGCCGTAAAATTATTGTTGATACCTATGGTGGATATGCAAGTCATGGCGGTGGAGCTTTTTCTGGTAAAGACCCTACAAAAGTAGACCGTTCAGCAGCCTATGCAGCTCGCTATGTGGCTAAGAACATAGTTGCAGCAGGGCTTGCTAAATCATGTGAAATTGAACTTGCCTATGCTATAGGTGTTGCACGACCTGTTTCTGTATTTGTGGATACTCACGGAACTGGTATTGTTGGAGATGATAAGATTACAGACCTTGTGAATGAAGTTTTTGACCTTCGACCAGCTGCAATTATCGATATTCTTGATCTTAGACGTCCTATTTATAAACAGACAGCAGCTTATGGTCACTTTGGTAGAATTGACCTGGATCTTCCTTGGGAGAGGACGGATAAAGTTGATGAGTTAAAAGCAAAACTTAAGTAGTTTGAATTTGTAATAACATAAGGATGGTGCTATTTGCTCATTGAGCAGATAGCACTTTTTTAATACGATTATATACAAAACTATGCTATAATAGCAAAAGTACAAGAAAGTTTAAGGAGAGTCCCATGGAAAAAATGGTCGGTATCGTTGAAGATATCATTTACAGAAACGAGAATAACGGATATACCATTCTTGCAGTTTCAACGGACCAAGGGGAGAAAACCTGTGTGGGAACCATGTTTCAACTTTCAGTCGGTGAAGAAATATCTATGGAAGGCCATTATACAACACATTCCATTTATGGCCTACAGTTTAATGTAGAGTCTTTTACAAGTAATATACCCCATGAAAAAAATGCATTTGAGCGTTATTTGGGATCCGGAGCTATTAAGGGAATCGGACCTGTTCTTGCCTCTAAGATAGTAGAGGCTTTTGGTGATGATACTTTTAAGATTATTGAGGAACAACCTGAGCGACTGGAAGAAGTCAAAGGGATAAGTATGGCTAAGGCTCAAAGCATTGCGGAAATATTCTATAATCAGAGAACAATGAGACAGGCTATTATTTTCTTGCAGGAATATAATATATCCCTAACTTATGGTATGAAGATATACGAGTACTATAAAGACAAGACCTATCAGATTGTTAGAGAAAACCCTTATCGTTTGGCAGAAGATATATATGGTATAGGTTTTAAGCTAGCGGATTCTATTGCAGCAAAGACTGGTATTGAGAGAGATCATCCCCATCGGATTATGTCAGCTGTAACTTATGTGTTGAATCAGGGAGCAGTTGATGGACATGTATATCTCACCAAGCAGGACTTGATGAATAGGACTGTTGAGCTTCTGGGGATTGAGATTGAGTTTATTGATCACATACTATTGGAATTACAGATGAAGCAAACAATTGTGGTAAGGGGCAACGATGGAGAGGAAATCATCTATCTTGCCTATTATTATCAGATGGAGGAATATTGTGCGCATAAGGTTTGTGCTTTGCTGACATCTGAAGTGGAAACAATTAATAAAGTTGATAAAAAGATAGAACAAGTGGAGAAAAGAGATAAGATTAGCCTTGACTTCACTCAGAAAGAAGCTGTTAGATTTGGGGCCAGATACCCGTTTTTTGTTTTAACCGGTGGACCAGGTACAGGAAAGACAACAACAATCAATACCTTGATTCAGGTTTTTGAAGAAGCAAGATTATCCATTAATCTTGCAGCACCAACGGGTAGGGCGGCTAAGAGAATGACAGAAACAACAGGATATGAGGCTAAGACGATTCATCGATTATTAGAGATTAATTTCTCTGGAGATGAATCCAGACAATCTTTCGAGAGGAATGAAGATTATCCTCTAGAATGTGATGTTCTGATTTTAGATGAGGCTTCTATGGTAGATATTTCTCTATTCTATCATGTGATGAAAGCTGTACCTTTAGGATGTCGAGTGATTATTGTCGGTGACAAGGACCAACTGCCTTCAGTTGGAGCAGGTAATGTTCTTAGAGATTTAATTCATGCTAAGCATCTGATTCCAACAGTGATATTGGACAAGATATATCGTCAGGATGAGTCTTCCGCTATTATCGTCAATGCTCATAAGATTCATCAGGGCTATTCTATAGAATATAAGAATAAGAAGGATTTCTTTTTTATAAAAAGAAGGTCCAGTAAGGACATACTAAAGGAAGTTATTACTTTGTCGAAGGATAGATTACCCAAATATACTAAGGTTAATTTTTTCGAAGGTATTCAAGTTTTAACACCTATGCGAAAAGGTATGTTAGGTGTAGACCAATTAAATATATCTCTCCAAAAAGCAATTAATCCACCTGAAAAAGACAAGGCCGAAAAAGCATATCGTAATACTGTTTTTCGAGAAGGCGATAAGGTCATGCAGATTCGAAACAACTACAATATTAGTTGGAAAATTATGAGTGACTATAATGTTCGAGTTGATGAAGGGGTTGGAATATTTAACGGTGATATGGGTAGAATTATCGATATTAATCATTATTCGGAAACAATAAAGGTTGAGTTTGATGATCTGAAACAGGTGGTATATGAATTTAGCCAGCTGGATGAATTGGAGTTGGCTTATAGTGTTACTATACATAAATCTCAAGGGAGTGAGTATCCGGTAGTTATAATACCCCTATTTAAAGGACCTTCCATGCTGTTAAGCAGGAATCTTCTCTATACAGCGGTTACAAGAGCCAGACAGATGGTTGTTCTTGTTGGAGATGAGGCTATACTTAATCATATGATTGCCAATAATCGTGAGATCCACCGGAATTCAACCTTGTTGGAAATGATTGAAGAGTCTAAAGAATTAGTTGGAGTTGATGAAGTTAAATATGAATATGAAAGCTCATAAGTCAGGACAGAGTGATGGTGAAAGTCTATTTCCTTATATAACTGGTCTTTTTAGAATATTTGGAGAATGGTTATACCCTAACAGATGTATTGGATGCTATGAACTTCTTGAAGATCTTAAAGCGGATTGTTGCCAATTGTGCTATAATGAACTTAAAATGATAACCAAGGATTACTGTGAAAAATGTGGTAAGGTCCATGAATCGAAAGCTCCTATATGTTTTGATTGTAGCAAGGTTTCACACAGTTTCCAGATGGGCAGAGGTGTCTTTGTTTACGAAGGAATAATTAAGAAAAGTCTTTTTGGCCTTAAGTTTTTTAAACAAACGTGGTTAGGAGAACGGTTTGGAAGAATTCTTGCCGATTATTATAGACACGAAGGTTTATGGGATGTAGATTTGATTATTCCTGTTCCGCTACACTTGTTTCGATATCTGGAGAGAGGTTATAATCAGGCTGAGATTATTGCTAGGACTTTGGGGCTGGATCTTGATTTACCCTGTGACAGTCAGGTTTTATATAGGAAAAAGATGACTAAACCACAGAAAAATTTAAAGGATGATGAAAGGATTCATAATCTTGATTCTGCATTTAAGGTAAAGAAGAGGGATCGAATTGTCGGTAAGAAGATCTTGCTTATTGATGATATTTATACAACTGGTGCAACGATTGATTCTTGTGCCAAAGCTTTGTTAGATGAAGGAGCTAGTGAGATTTATTTCTTAACGCTTGCTATTGGGAGAGGATACTAAGATGAGTTGTTTAGGAAATAGTACTCATATTTCAAGAATACAAAGGTAAGCATAGGAGGTTTATAATGGACGTAAGAACATGTCAGAGATGTAAGAAGATTTTTAATTATGTAACAGGACAGCCGGTTTGTGCATCATGTAAAAAAGAATTGGAAATTTTATTCAAGGATGTAAGGTCTTTCATTAGGAGAAATCCTCAAGCATCTATTCAAGAAGTGGCTGATGAGTGTAAAGTAGATTCTAAACAGATTAAACAGTGGATTCGTGAAGAACGTTTAAGTTTTACCAGTGATAGTGCTGTTGGTATTGAGTGTGAACGGTGCGGTAAATCAATTAAAACAGGAAGATTTTGTGAAGAATGTAAGAAAGAAACGCTTAATGAACTCCAAAGTGTACAAAGGGAACACAATTCAGATGCAATAACTAATGAACAAGAAAATACTGGACGTAAAAGTCAAATGCGTTTCTTAAATAAAGACAGGTAGATAGAAAATTGTAACACCAAGAACGAAAGTTTTTGGTGTTTTTTTCATTTCGAGCTAAACTATGAGCCTAGCTAGTCCGATACATATAATGAAAATAAGCAAAGGTGGTGAAAAAGATGAAAATAAATGGAATCGGAAATGTAGGAAATGTATACAAATCTAAGCGTGCTAATAAAGCGTATGGAAGTAATACGTCCGTTCCTGCCAAAGACGAAGTTTCATTTTCTACCATAGCCAAAGACTTAGCTGTTGCTAAGAAGGCAGTGGATAACACACCAGATGTGCGGATGGAAAAGGTTAATGATATTAAAGCTCAGATTCAAGCGGGTCAATATAATATCAGCGCCAACCAAATCGCAGAAAAATTATTAGCACAAAGTAGGGAAGTCTAGAATGACTGAGGAACTACAGGGTAGTTTCTCTTTCGTCCTTCCCTTACATCTGGTGTTTTTTGTAACCGATAACTCGCGTATCAAGACAAGATGATTTTGAAGATGGAAGGTGACACGCGTGGCAAGTTTAATTGAAGAACTGATTAGCGTTTTGGAGGAAACAACAGGATGTTATGAATCCCTCCGAATAGTGGCAAATAATAAAAAGGAAGTTATTATTAAGGGAGATGTGCCCAGCCTACAAACACTTACTGATGAAGAGCAAGGTGTAGCTGGGCGCTTATTGCGTCTAGAGAAAAAAAGACAAGAGCTGATTGAAGATGTCTGTCTTGTTACTAATAAAGACCCTAAAACCATGACCGTATCTTCCTTAATAGACTTACTACAAGGTCAAAAGGACGAACAGACAAGGCTCAAAAAGGTCAGTCAGCATATGATTGAAGTTGTTGATGAGGTCAAGAAGATTAATGATATCAATAAGACCTTAATTAAAGAATCTTTGGATTATGTAAGTTTTACCATGAATGCTTTACAAAGCGCATCTTCGATGCCCCAGGGAAATGCGTATCAGAAAAAAGGTGGTTTATACGACCAACAGAATGGTAGAAATTTCTTTGATGCTAAGCAATAGTGGGGTCAATGATTTTGGAAGAATTGAATGAGTATAGAAAGGAGTATTTATGAGTAGTATAGCAGCATTATCTAGAGCCGTATCAGGATTAATGGCAAATCAAGCAGCATTGAATACAACGGCACACAACTTGACCAATGTAAATACTCCAGGATATGTAAGACAACAGGTTTTAATGCGCGATTCCAGTTATTTAAAAATTGGACAAAGTGCAACTTCATATAATCAGGTTGGTTTAGGAACAGATGTACAAACTATAAGACAAGTCAGAGATCAGTTTCTTGATTTGGCATTTAGAGATGAAAATGGACGGTTTGGTTTCTACTCTTCACAGGCTCAATCTATTGAAGAAATTGAGAATATTCTAGGTGAAACAGAAGGGGAAGCCTTTTCACAGATTATTAATGATTTATGGGAATCTATGAATGAACTATCCAAACATCCAGAAGGATTGGAAACAAGAGGGTCTTTTGTACAGAATGCTGTTTTATTTGTTGAAAAATCTAATTTGATTATGAAGCAATTAAATGAGTATCAAACAAATATCAATAATAAAATTTCTAAGAAAGTTAATAGAATAAATGAAATCGGTGATGAAATATTTGAACTCAATAAGATTATTGTAGCAGAAGAAGTAAATGGTGGAAATGCAAATGACTATAGGGATCGAAGGAATTCATTGATTGATGAATTGTCTTATCTTGTCGATATATCCACTAAAGAAGATAAGCAAGGTAATGTGTTGATAAGTGTTGAGAATGTACCCTTTGTTACAGCAGGAGAGGCTTGGAAGTTGGAAACAATTCAAGCAGAGGATTTTAGTCAATTGATTGATCCATACTGGCCACATTTAAGTAAAGTAGGCCCTCCGGCTGTTACACAGAAATTGTTTGATTTTGACAATCCAGTAGGACCTCAATATGACAATAATAAAGGTGAACTAAAAGGTTTGATGATTAGCAGGGGAACAAGAGTTGCTAATTACACTGATTTGCAAAATCAAGCTACCTATGAGGATGAGGTTGAAACATCAACAATTATGACCGTTCAGGCGCAATTTGATAATCTTGTTCATGGGATTGTCACTATGATTAATGACGTGATGTCACCAGTTGTTGGTGGTCCTCCGGGAACCATGGATCCAAATGCACCTTATGGGTTAAATGGGACACAAGGTGTTGAGTTTTTTACTAGAAAATATATGGACAGATATGATGGAGTAGGTAATTATAACCCAGAAGATTCTTCTAATGAGTATAGTCTATATTCAGCTGGAAATATTCAAGTGAATCCTGAAATCTTAGTGGATTATAATAAAATCAGTTTAAGCACTGATCTTGGTGTTAACGGTGATAGTTCAGTTATCCAAGATATATTAACCAAATGGCAAGAGCCTTTCTCGGTTTTGGAGCCGGGTACATCTAGTGTCTATAATTTTAGTGATTATTATAATGGCTTCATCGCAAATGTGGGAAATATGGGAAGTTCCATTAATAATCAAATGGAAAATCAAGATGTTTTAACGAAACAAATTGACAATCAAAGGTCTCAGTTAATGGGAGTCTCTACAGATGAAGAATTAGGTAATATGATGAAATATCAACATGCATATAACGCTTCTGCTAGAGTTGTTACTGTCTTGGATCAGATGATTGGTAGAGTTATCGATCAAACTGGATTGGTTGGAAGATAGAAAGGAGTAATCAATGCGTTCATCATTTTTTGGTTTTAATGTTGCACAACAAGGTTTGTATACAGCAAGAACAGCTATGGACATTACAAATCATAACATAAGTAATTCGGAAACAGAAGGCTACTCCAGACAATATGGTGTTCAGAGAGCGCTTCGTCCCCTTAGTAATAATTTTAGAGGGATGGTTGGAACAGGAGCGGAAATATCAAGTGTCGGTCAATACAGAGATGAGTATCTTGACTATAAGTTCTGGAATATTAATCGAGATTTAGGTTCCTATGAAGTGAAATATGAAGCTCTTAGCCAAATGGAAATGATATTTAATGAACCGACGGATGTTGGTTTTACAGCATATTTTGATAAAGTTTTCCAAAGCCTTCAGGATGTAGCTAAGAATCCAAGTGATACAGCAACAAGAGTGAATTTCGTCAACTCCTTAGAAAGCTTTACAACCTATATTAATGATATGGACAATCGGTTTGAAGAGCTCCAAAATGAAGCGAATTTTGGAGTCAAAACAAGCGTGGATCAAATGAATTTCATTTCCAATCAAATAGCAATTATTAATCAACAAATTGGGAATCTTGAGCTCACGGGAGACCGTGCAAATGATTTAAGAGATGAACGTATGCGCTTAATTGATGATTTATCTAAAATTGTCAATATAGATGTGGATGTTACCCAAGATGTCAACGGTATGGAAACACTTGATATAACAATAAATGGACAGCAACTTGTTCATGGGCCGGTTTCAAATGAACTGGAAGTTCGCCCAAAATCGTATATCTCAAATCCAGAAGATAATGTGGACATGTATGATGTTTACTGGAAATCCGGCAAGCGGTTTTATATCGAAAATCCAAATCTTTCAGGTCAATTGAAGGGATATTTGGAGGTAAGAGATGGTAATAATAAGGACAATTTTAAAGGTACGATTACAGGAGGTGCAGGAACAACAACTGTAACTATGAATCCGGTTAGTCGACATGATCTTCCACCAGCAGGTGCTATAACCATGGAGGGATTAACCATTGAGTATACTTCATATACCTATAATGATACGACCGGAGATATGGTTTTTACTCTAGATCCTGGTACACCTGCACCTGCAACGGCAACTCAGGCTTCTATGGGGGTTGAGACGGATTTTAAAGGGATTCCGTATTATGTTCAGCAATTAAATGAATTTGTAAGAACTATTGCTAGAGAGTTTAATGCTATTCATGAGCAAGGTGATTCAGGTTCAGGCCTCCCACTCTTTACTTATGAAGGGTATACCGGAGTTCCACCATTGGATGTTCTAAATCCGAGTTCCTACGATGTCTTTACCATAGAAAATTTTAGGGTGAATAAGGAAATCGTTGATGATATCGATTTGCTTAAGACTAAGTATAATGCTGGTGATGGTGAAAGTGCTAACGATTTAGTTTTGGACTTTATTGAATTACGACATGATACTGAAATGTTTGCTAAAGGTGTTCCGGATAATTATATTCAATCCGTTATTAGTGAAATGGGAATAGATGTGAAACAGATTACATCCTTTAAAGAGGGGCAGGAACAATTAAGTAGTCTTATTATCAATCAGAGATTATCTGTTTCTGATGTGGACTTGGATGAAGAGGCAATGAATCTTGTGAAATTTCAACAGGCCTATAATATGTCGGCAAAAATCATATCCGTTTTTGATGAAATATATGATGTAACTATTAATCAAATGGGAGCTAGATAACTTTTTAAGTTAGCAAGTGTAGGATAAAACCAAGGAGGCGATGATATGAGAATTACCAATTCCATGATGATAAATAATATCTTAACAAGTCTAAATAAGAATAGAGCTTCATTAGCTTCGTTAGAGGAACAGAAGGCTACTGGTAAGAAAATTCAACGACCTTCTGATAATCCGATTGTAGCTGCTAGAGCTCTTAAGTTTAGGACTAATATTAGTGAAATTAAGCAGTATGAAACTAATACAAATGATGCACTAAGTTGGTTAAGTGTAACAGAACAAGCAATAAAAAATAGTACAGAGATTACAAAACGTATCAGTGAGTTGTCCGTTCAAGGTTCTTCAGGAGGCCTCACAACAAAAAATAGAGAAAGTATGATTGAAGAGATCAAGCAGTTGAGACAACAACTCGTTAATGAAGGTAATGTTTCTTATGCTGGTCGTCACGTTTTCACAGGTTATCAAACAAACAAATCATTAGTTTATGAATCAGCAGATAATACAGAAAATTTCTTGATTACGGAACATCTAGAAGGTTCACAAATGGAAACAGTGAAAAGAGTATACGGTGACGAGATACATGAGGCATCAAGAATTCGTCTTGGATATGGTACGATTAACGAGGCCACAGTACCAGCAACAATTCCAGGTTACACAGTAATTGCTATGTCAAGTACAGATACTTTGTCCTCGGTTCCACCAGCTGCTAATGAAGCATATGCACCTGGACTTAATGAAGTACATTTTTTGACAGATACGGGTGAACTGATTTTTAATCAGGAAAACGTCAATGCAACATCACCACCAGTATTACCAGGTGATCCTGAGTTGATTCCAACAACATTTGATTTTGACTATGAAAAAGACTCCTTTAAAAAAGGAGATGTCAGACCTGATCATTATTTTGACTCTACAAATTTAACTACTGGAGATGTTTTTACTGTGACAGAAGAGGCTATGACTTATCAAGTGTCCTATAGTCAAGATATGCAGGTAAATGTTATGGGTTATGATTTTATAACGACAGATTTAGTTCGTGATTTAGATGAGATTATTAGTGCCACAACATCTATTTCATATGATGAATCCTTATCTGATGAATTGAAACAAGATTTACTCACTGAACAATTTAGTTCTCTCATTGGAAAGATGGATAAACATATTCAAAACAACTTAAACGTTACTTCGCTTATTGGTGGTAAGGTCAACCGTTTGGAATTAACATTAAACCGATTGTCAGAGAATAAACTGAATTTTAATGATTTATTATCTGAGAACGAAGATGTGGATATGGCTGAGACTTTAATTAAATTTTCAGCTCAGGAAGTTGTGTATAATATTGCGCTTAGTTCAAGCAGTAAGATTATTCAACCTACTTTATTGGACTTTATGAGATAGGCATTAATAAATCAATAAGTTGTTTGTCATTTGATATTTTATGTAATAGAATATCATTAGGCGTAAAAAAAGGATTAAGGAGTGACGTAAATTGAAAATTGATACAAGACATTTCGGTGAAGTTGAAATTAATGATGACAAGATAGTTGTATTTAAAAAAGGAATATTTGGTTTCGACCATATACATGAGTTCGTCGTTCTATATGAGGGTGATCAGGGTGCGCCTTTTGCATGGCTTCAAGCCCTTAAAGACAAAAATGTATGTTTACCTATGGTTAACCCTATGTTGTGGTACCCCACTTATTCTCCAGATGTTGATGACGATTTGATAGGAGAAATAGGCGAACTTGACCAGAAGTTATTGGAGATTTTTTCGGTCGTGGTTATACCAGAAGATATAACTCAGATGACAACTAATCTTAAAGCACCTATTTTAATCAACCATAACACGAAAAAAGGAATACAGGTGATTGTTAATGACGATTATGATGTTCGTCATAACCTTTATGAACAAATACAACTTTTGAAGAAGGCAGGTGAATAACCATGCTAGCTTTAACTAGAAAAGTTGGTGAGTCAATTATAATCGGGGATGACATTGAGTTGACAGTGATTGCTGTTACAGGTGACCAAATCAAGTTAGGAATTGATGCTCCAAGAAGTGTTAATATTTACCGTAAGGAAATATTTTTACAAATACAGGAAGAAAATAAGAATGCAGCTAAAACCAGTGATGCTGGTGCGAAAGCCCTTAAAGATTTAATGAAAAAGTGATTTGTTTATGATTTGTTCATGAATTGTTTACAAAAAAAGGGTAAAATAAGGTTAAGGAAGATGAATTCCTTACCGAAATAATACCTGTAACTGACAAGTGATTCAGTTATAGGCGAACTTCAGTTGGCCAACTGAACTTCCTAGCATGGATGCTAGGGGACAAAAATCTCAATTTAAATTTCAAGGAGGAAATATTATGAGAATTAATAACAATCTAATGGCAATGAATACACACAGACAAATGGGTGTAACCGCGTTGGCACAATCAAAATCAATGGAAAAACTTTCATCAGGTTATAGAATTAACCGTGCTGCTGATGATGCGGCTGGTCTTTCAATTTCTGAAAAGATGAGAGGTCAAATTCGTGGTTTGTCTCAAGCAGCAAGAAATGCTCAAGATGGTATTTCATTTATCCAAACTGCTGAGGGTGCATTAAACGAAGTGAGTTCAATGTTGACTCGTATGAAAGAACTTACTGTTCAAAAAGACAACGGAACTTATGCTACTGCAGATGTTACAAACCTAAATCTTGAGTTGACTCAGTTAGGTACTGAAATTGGAAATATCATCACTACTACAGAATTCAACGGTATCAAAGCTTTAACTGCTACTGCTGATATCCAGATTACTGATGATGATGCAGCTACTTCTTTCACAGTAGGTAGTGCAGTAACCAATCCGAGCTTAACTTCAAGTTCAACTACAGCTAATGTTGAAACTGCTATTGATACAATCAACACTGCTAGATCCACTTATGGTGCGCAACAAAACAGATTAGAGCATATCATCAACAACTTGAACACAACTACTGAGAACCTTCAAGCATCCGAATCTCGTATTCGTGACGTTGATATGGCGAAAGAAATGATGGAGTTCACAAAACAAAACATTCTTTCTCAAGCAGCTCAGTCTATGTTGGCTCAAGCTAATCAAAATCCACAAGGTGTATTACAGCTATTAAGATAATCACTAGTGAAGAATATAGGGCGTTTTATAACGCCCTATTTTTTATTTTATAAGAAAGCTCTCTATTTATTTAGATAAACGTTCGATACCTGATTTGGCCGGTTGATAACCTTTTTTTTCAGCTTGATGGTAGCACTTCATGGCCTTGTCTACTTGTCCGGTTGTTTCGTAAAAAACACCAAGATTATAGTGAGCAAGAAAACTGCCTGTGCCAGCCATTGATGCATGGGTACTAATATCACCAATTTCTATGCAAGCTTTATAGCAAACCTCAATTAATGGCAAATAGTTTATGTTTTTTTGAGGATTTGACATAACATAGTCTAGATAGAAGCCTGCACTTTCAAAGTAGAAGTCAGGATAAAATTCCAAGAACTTTTCATTATCCTTGATGATTTCTAAACCCTTTGAATAAGATTGTGTTTTTCGCAAATAGGTGATGTAATTGACAATAAATTGAGGAAAAAAAGAATCTGATGAAGAGATAGAGGAATAGGCACGAGGGAAATAGACGCCCGCTTCCTTTAATCGGTCCAAACCTAAATATTCATTTGCTATTTGATGTAGATAGTAGGAATTACTTGGATCTTCTTTTAAGGAATCTTCCAGCAAGGTAATATTTCTTGAAAATTTGTCATTACTACGGTGAAAATAACCATCGTGAGTTAATTCTAATGGAATCAGAAGTCGACTAAAATTAGAGTCTGGTTGTTCATGGATTTTCCCGGTATATTTTACTCCTTTGGGAAGAAATCTTGAAATGTAGTCAGAGTTATACAGGGTTTGCCCGTTTTGTTCAATCTTATTTTTTAGGGTAACAACACCAATTTGATTATGTTTTCTCATAAATGTGTTTATAGTATCAGGAGCCCAGTGGGTAAGGTATTCATCAGCGTCGATGATAAGGTTATAATCTCCTGTGGACATTGCTAAAGCATAGTTTCTTGCTGCGCTAAAGTCATTGATCCAGTCAAAATGATAAATCTTATCAGTGTATTGAGCTGCAATGTCTCTTGTTCTATCAGTGGAACCTGTATCGACAATAATAATCTCCTCAACTATATGATGAATACTGGCAAGACACCGATTTAGTTTGGCTTCTTCGTTTTTAACAATCATTACTGCAGAAATTTTCATATGTACTCCTTGTTATTTTATATTATAATTATACATGAGTGGACTATCAAATGCCACTGACTTATTAAGAGAATAGTGAAACTTGTCGATAATATTTAAGATGCAACCAATAGTCCAGAAAGAGGTAAATCTATGAAAGTTGTTATTTTAGCAGGTGGATTGGGTAGTAGAATCAGTGAAGAGAGTCATTTGAGGCCCAAACCGATGATTGAGATTGGAGATAAACCTATTCTATGGCACGTCATGAAAATATTTAGTTCATTTGGTTACAACGATTTTGTTATTTGTCTTGGCTACAAAGGGTATCAAATAAAAGAGTTTTTTGCTGACTATTATCTTCATATGTCTGACGTGACTTTTGACTTCAGGAATTCCAACAGTATGCAAATCCATCAGAACGTTGCTGAGCCTTGGAAAGTGACCCTTGTTGATACGGGGCTCTATGCTCAAACTGGAGCCCGGGTTAAAAGGATTCAAAAATACATAGGAAGTGAGCGATTTATGTTAACATATGGTGATGGAGTTGCTGATATTAACATAGATCAATTAATAAAATTTCATGAAAACAATAATAAACTGGCTACAATTACAGCTATACAACCAGGTGGGCGTTTTGGTGTTCTTGATATAGATGAGTGTAATGGAATCAAGAAATTTACTGAAAAAGCTAAAGAAGATGGTGGCTGGATTAATGGTGGTTTCATGGTTCTTGAACCACAAGTCTTTGACTACATAGGTGATAGTGAAGATTGTATGCTTGAGAAGGAACCTTTGAGTAAATTAGCCTTTGATGGCCAGTTGGGAGCCTATAAACATACAAGTTTTTGGCAGTGTATGGATACACAAAGGGATAAAGAAAAGTTGGAGATATTATGGCATGAACAAAACCCGCCTTGGAAATCATGGGATTAGATTTGGAGGGATATTTTGTATACATTTTTTGAGAAATTTTCTAGAAATCAAATATTAGCGGTAGATGACCAGTCTAGAATTTATACATATAGTGACTTTAATAAATTCGGTTTTGGATTAGAGCGAAGTTTGATTTTTATCATATGTAAAAATTCTATAGAGGCACTCTTTGGATATCTGTACTGCATAGAAAATAAAATTGTACCTTTACTTCTTAGTGATAGCATTGATAAAAAACTTTTTGATCAATTGATGCATGATTATCATCCTAGTCATATATGGGCACCAAAAGACTTTTGTAGTGAGGAAACCAAAGGAATTTATGAATATCTTGACTACACTTTGTATGAAACTAATATGACTAATTTTCCTATGCATAAGGATTTAGCCTTGCTTCTCACTACATCAGGTAGTACAGGCAGCCCAAAGCTTGTTCGCCAATCATATAAGAATATATTTGTTAATGCAGCTTCTATTGCATCCTATCTTGAATTGGATGGAGATGAAAGACCGATTACGACTTTGCCACTTAATTATACATATGGTCTTTCTATTATCAATAGCCACCTTTTAGTTGGGGCAAGTATTTTATTAACCAGCTATTCTATTGTTAACAAAGAGTTTTGGGATTTTTTTAGAGAAGAAAAAGCGACTTCTCTGGCAGGCGTGCCATATACATATGAAATATTGGATAAACTGAGATTTACTCGTATGAGTCTACCATCGCTGAAGACCATGACACAGGCAGGTGGCAAATTATCTTCTAAACTTCATGAAAAATTTGCCAGTGAATGCCAAAGGAGGGGAATAAAGTTTTTCATTATGTATGGAGCTACCGAAGCAACTGCAAGGATGGGATATTTGCCCTGGGAAAAATCAATAGAAAAGTGTGGTAGTATTGGAATTCCAATACCAGGAGGAAGCTTTTCAATAGTTGATGAAGACGGAAATTCCAAGGATGAGGCAGAAAGAGTAGGTGAGTTGGTCTATTATGGAGAGAATGTAACCATGGGATATGCCACTAGAGGAGAGGAGCTTTCTTTGGAGGACTCTTTTAAAGGTGTATACTATACTGGCGACATGGCTAAGAAAGATCGGGACGGATTTTATTATATTGTAGGCAGAAAGAAGCGCTTTTTGAAATTATTTGGTAATCGTGTTAGTCTTGATGAGAGCGAAAACTTGATTAAGACAGAATTAGATATTGAATGCGCATGTTTCGGAGTGGATGACTTAATGAAAATTGCCATATTAGAAGATACCCATCCAGATCTAGTACTTGCTTATATATCTAGAAAGACGGGGCTGAATTCAAAAGGCTTTCAAATCATTCAACTATCGGAAATTCCCAAGAATTCATCAGGTAAAACTGATTATGTGAGGCTTGCCAATGAGAACTGAAGATATAAAAAAAATTGATCCTTTTTTTGTTGGAAGACAAGAAAAAAGAGAATTTTTGACTGATGAATTGAGAATATTAACAGAACAGCATCAGTTAAAATGCCTAAATTATCAAAAAATAATAAATGCTATCGGTAAAGAGTCGATAGATAAACTTGAAGACATACCTTTTATTCCAGTTCGATTATTCAAAGATTATGATTTAAAGAGTATCAAAGATGAAGATGTTGTTAAAACGATGACATCCTCAGGAACTAGTGGACAGAGGGTTTCCAAAATCTTTTTGGATAAAGAAACGTCCGATATTCAGAGGAAAGTTTTAGTTAGAATTGTATCTGGTTTTACTGGAGAATCAAGGCTGCCGATGCTTGTTATTGACAGCCCCTCTGTTATACGTGATAGAAAGATGTTTTCTGCAAGAGGAGCAGGTATACTAGGCTTTTCTATATTTGGAAAAGACATAACGTATGCATTGAAGGAAGATATGAGCTTAAACATTGAAGTCGTTCAGAACTTTTTAGACAAACATCATAATAAAAAGATTCTCCTCTTTGGCTTTACTTATATGATATGGCAACATTTTTATCGGGCGTTAATTGAAGCTGACAAGAAATTGGTTATTCCTAAGGGAATATTGATTCATGGTGGAGGTTGGAAAAAGCTGATTCAAGAAAGCGTATCTAAGGAAAGCTTTAAAGAGGAACTTTTTCAGGTTTGTGGTATAAAGCATATACATGATTATTATGGTATGGTTGAACAGACTGGAAGTATATATATGGAGTGTGAAGAAGGGCATTTGCACGCAAGTACTTTTTCCGATGTTATCATGAGAAGAAAAGAAGATTTTTCACCATGTGAAATAGGTGAAGAAGGTATTGTCCAAGTTGTAAGTATATTAGCTAAGTCATATCCTGGACATTCCCTGCTCACCGAGGATACTGGAATTATTCTTGGAGAAGATAATTGCAAATGTGGGAAAAAAGGGAAGTATTTCGTGATTACAGGACGAATAAAAAATGCTGAGATAAGAGGATGTAGTGATACCTATGGTGTTCAATAATAACCTAATAGAGCGAATCGAAGGAACAGCTCCGAATACAGTTTTTGATTATAGAGTTATAGAGTTTTTAAGTAGTTTATCTGCACGTTTGATGAAAATAGGAAGGGAATACAATGATGTTATTTCCTTTGCATATTGGTGTAGAAAAAGTTCCCTAAAAAAAATGGCAGAGAATTATAGAGAAAAGGCATCATTTAGAATAGGGAAGGGGTGTGTGTTTCATATCGCTCCTTCTAATGTACCTGTCAATTTTGCATATTCAATGGTGGCTGGATTACTAGCAGGTAACATAAATGTAATCCGAATTCCTTCTCGTCCTTTTCCCCAAGTTAAGCTTATTGTCGATGTGATTGACGACATGCTTTCCGACCAATGGAATGAAATGGAACCCTATATACATCTACTTTCATACGGTCATGACAAAGATATTAATGATATCTTGTCAGCTCATTGTGATGTAAGGGTTATTTGGGGTGGAGATGATACTATATCAGTTCTTAGACAATCACCTTTGAAAGCAAGGGCGACAGAGATTCCTCTGGCTGACAGATATTCCATATTTATCATTGATGCTGATGATTATATGTTAGCGAATAATAAGAAAGAAATTGCCCAAAAATTTTTTAATGATACATTCTTATTTGATCAAAATGCTTGTTCGTCACCTAGGCTTGTCTGTTGGTTAGGAAATCAGAAAGCTGAGGCTAAGGAGTTATTTTGGGAAGCGTTTGATTGTTATGCGCGTATGCATTACGATCTTCAGGACATTCAGGTGATTAATAAATATTATCAGGTGTGTAAAATGGCAATTGAATCAAATAATATGGGACAAGTAGTCTTAAATAATTACATAACCAGGATTCAGTTGCCATATTTGACAAAAGAAACTGAATTGTTTTTTTATAATAGCGGATACTTTTTTGAAGTTGACATCAAAGAATTAGATGAAATTGTTCCTGTGGCTTCTGAGAAATGTCAAACATTAGTCTACTACGGAGATATATTAGATAAAATCACCTCATTTGTTAGAGAAAAGAAACCAAAAGGAATTGATAGAATTAAATACATTGGCACATCAGGTGATTTTTCTCTTAGGTGGGATGGTTATGATCTGATCCTAGCCATGAGTAGAACGGTTGAAGGCTTTGAATAGTTTAGGAAGGTGGATTGATGATAAATAAAGAGAATCTTTTTGATGTAAAAGATATGAGAGATAAGGGAAATTATCAGCAGGCCTTGAATATGGTTAATAGATTGATTGAAAGCGGTGAGACAACAAACGACGCTTTTATATTGAGAGGACAGTTATTAGAATCTCTTGGTCAAGTAGCCTATTGTTCCGAAGATTTTTGGCACAAAATTAATTGGAAGGCACCGAATGAAGATGATTTAGAAATGATCCGCTTAACTGCTGAAGCTGCTAAGGCGAAGGACTGGACTTTGATTAATTACCGTTTAAATTATATTATGGATCGGATGAATGGAAGCACTGGCTCCAAGATTAGCACTGAAATCCAGTCACGTTTAATGGAGAATCTTGGGAGACTTGAAGGTGGAGAGTTTAGTCCTGAATTATTGCTTGATACAAGCTGGCTCTATACTGCTTGCAACAATGTAGCTTTTTCAGCTGTTTACCTTAAGGCATATAAGAAAATATCAACTGAAAATCTAGAGATCATTGATGTGGAAAGTGGAAAGGTGAACTCTTATTTTCCCAATATCTCTGATATATATTTATATCTTCAAGAGGAGACGGATTATACAATCTGTCTAGTCGTTGATAATGAGGAAGATACATATCATTATAATATGCTAGCGAGTTTACTTGTTAAACTTGGCAAAAAAGTCATAGTGATACTTCCGGAAATAGACTTTGATATTCAAGATGAAGAATATGACCTTGAGTATTTTATACAACACAGTTTTAACAATGCTGAAACGATAGGACAAATAACCTATTATGTTCCAGTCTCAATTTTAAGCAAGGGAGAATATCTTGAAAGTACAAGATATAGACTTCTTTACTTACTAGCTGAGAGAGAGATGGGGCATTTGCCCCTATTTGCTGAGAGAAGTACCTTAGATCAGCTTAGTGATAGTGAAATTCAGAGAAAACATATTCACTATCAGTTTAATGCATTTGAACATATCAATAGTGAATGGTCGACATGCTTTGGATATGTATTAGGTTACGAGAAGTATTTGTCAGAGTTGTATCATATGAATATAGATGATGCTCTTAATAAGAAAAGCATATATGATTATAGTATTGTTATACCAGTTAGAAACAATTCAGCTACTTTAGCTAATACCATTGAGTCTTGTTTAAACCAGTCATATGATAATTATGAAATAATCATCTCAGATAATTCAGACAGGGATAATTATGCAATAGAAAATATGATTAGGACCTATGATAATCATAGAATTAAATATATTAGAACACCTAGAAATCTTCCTATCGCAAAGAGCTTTGAGTATGCATATTTAAATGCATCTGGGGAGTTTATTATTTCACTAGGGGCTGATGACGCATTAATGCCAGATGCCTTAATTAATATTAATCAAGTCTATAATAAATATCCAAATGAAGACATAATCATGTGGGATACGATTCACTATGTATGGCCTGAATTTATGTTTTCAAATCAAAGTGATCAAATGATCATTAAACGCATGTATGAACCTAAGGTATTGAGGACCTTATATCTAGATAGTCAAGATATGCTCTATGATGTTCTTAACTTTAGAAGGTCGCAATATGCTATTCCTCTATTATATATTAATTCTGGCTTTAAAAGAGCTTATCTAAAGAAGATGTTAGATGAGACAGGTGCAATGATTGATGGAATAGCTCAAGATATATATACTGGTTTGGCTAATCTAGCCATACAAGAAAAGATACTTTATCTCCAGTATCCTATCACTATGGCTGCATTAAGCAGTAACAGTAGTGGAGCAGTGTCTCTGAAAGGGGTGACAGATGAAGAAACTACAAAAGCCAGAGATAAGGAATATCTGGATACGAATATAGGAATCAATGTTGAGCGTGGTCTTGAATCTATGATTATTAGAACAGATGGGGATATATCCGTTGTTTATACTTCGCTTTTTCGGTTGATTGACATGAATTGTCTGCCAGATTCGTTGATAGATAATATCGACTGGAAGATGACAATCAAGAATATTATTGAGCAACTTCAGTATGACGATATACATCTGGAAAGAGTGTTCATCAGTTACCTTAACCTTGCTAGATTTATTTCAGAAGATACCTATCAATGGTTAATTAATGAATTTAATAATGGAGATGTTAGTTTTTTGAAAAATGTTCAGAATTCAGAGAAAGATTATTTTAAAGGTATTGATCAACATGGGTCATTACATCTTGATGTGTCTGATTTTGGTGTGAGTGATGTTAATTCGGCGGTTGAGTTCGTTGTGAAACTTTTACAGCTCTAGAGTAGGAAAGTGAGAAGATAATGAATCTATCAGATGACTATAAGGGTAAACGAATATTAATAACAGGAAACTCAGGTTTTAAGGGTAGCTGGCTGTCTCTATGGTTGACTAAGTTGGGTGCAATTGTATATGGTATCTCCTTACCACCTGCTACTGAACCTGCCCTATATCATGTGCTTCAAATGGAAATGACAATAGAACCATATATGATTGATATAAGAAATTATGAAAAAGTAAAGGCAGTAGTAGATAAAATAAATCCCCAGTTTATTTTTCATTTGGCAGCTCAACCTCTTGTTCGCCAGTCATATGTAGATCCTCTGGAAACTTTTTCAACTAATATGATGGGAACAGCGAACATATTAGAAGCAGCAAAATCTTTACCTGAGTTAAAGGGGATTCTTGTTATAACTACAGATAAATGCTATGAAAATCAAGAATGGGAATATGGTTACAGGGAAATTGATCCCTTGGGAGGTCATGATCCCTATAGTGCTAGTAAAGCCTGTGTGGAGTTGATTGTGAACTCTTTTCGTAAAAGTTATTTTCAAGAATTAGATATACCAATAGCAACAGCAAGAGCAGGAAATGTTATTGGTGGAGGCGACTGGTCCAAGGATCGGTTAATTCCGGATTTTGTTAGGGCATCAGTAGAAAATGGCCAACTTGCTATTCGAAGTCCATATGCTACTAGGCCATGGCAGCACGTCTTAGAACCCTTATATGGTTATTTATTGCTAGGCCGATCCCTTATGAAAAAGCTACAAGTAGGAGAAGCTTGGAATTTTGGACCATATGATCAAGGAAATGCGAGTGTTGAGTATGTTATAAACTATGCATCAAGTTTATGGAAAAAGGCTGAGGTTACTATGGATAAATCTGAACAACCTCATGAAGCAAATCTACTGAAGTTGGATATTAGTAAAGCCTCCTCAAAATTGAATTGGCATCCCACTATGAAGTTGGAAGAAGGAATTGAAGCTACAATAAGTTGGTATAAAGCCTATTATGAAAAAGATAATGTTGATATGTTAGCCTTTTCTTTGAATCAGATAGAGACTTTCGAGAGAAAATGTAATTAAGTAAATAGGGGTGAATTTATGAAGTTAGCTATATATTGTGCTGGTGGATTTGGTAGAGAAATTTTTGATATAGCACATAGATTAAATTTAGAAGAAGAACGATGGGACGAGATTTTTTTTATTGACAATTACAAAAATGATAGTCCTTATGGAGATATAGCAATATATAAGATGAGGAATTTACCCTATTCTCCACAAGATATAGAAGTGGTTGTTGCCAATGGAGAACCTTCTGAAAGGGACAAGATATATAAGGAACTAATGGATGAAAAATATACACTTATAAGCCTTGTTGATCCATTAGCTCAAATATCACCTCATGCGCATATAGGTAATGGAGCAATTGTTATCGGTTATACAATGGTTAATTCAGGTGCTAGGATAGGAAATAATGTTGTTATTCAAAGTCACTGTGTTATTGGACATGATGTCATGGTTGGGGATCATAGTGTTCTTTCTTCGGGCTTTATGCCTAGTGGGAATATTAGGATAGGTAAAAGAGTTTTTGTTGGTTTAAATGTATGTACTATAGATGGTCTTACTATAGGAGATGATGTTGTAGTGAGTATGGGTTCAGTTATTTATAGAAATGTTGAATCCGGAATGGTAGTAATGGGAAACCCAGCAAGACCTATTCGAAAAAATGACGAAAAAAGAGTATTTAAGTAGGTGACTTATGAAAAGAAAACCACTAGTAAGCATTGTGATTCCGAATTATAATTATGGATTAACATTAAGAGAATGTCTGGATTCAGCAGTGAATCAAACCTATAGTAATATAGAAATTCTGTTTATTGACAATGGATCAAATGATGATTCAATGAAAATTGCGAAATCATATAGAAAAAAGGGCGTAAAGGTATTTAAGAATAAATATAATATTGGTGTCAGGTCTCATAATAAAATCGCGAGTCTGGCAAAAGGAGAATACATTCATATACTACATTCTGATGATGTGGTTGAACCCACTTTTGTTGAAGAATGTATTGAGTTGATGGAAGAAAACGAGAACGTTGCTGTTACAGTAACAGAACGGAGTGAGATAGATGGAAATAGCCAACAAATAGGTGAATTCTTACCTTTTTATAATTGTTCGTGTATTATACCTGGAATTGCCCAAAAGGCAGTGCTAGCAATGGCGTCATATTATGTACCTTCTCAAACAGTCTTTCGAACTGAAGTTTTTCGAAAGGCAGGGCAATATGACATTCATTTTTTCATGGACTGGTGGATGCTTTTTTTGGCAACGAACTATGGTGATGTAGGTTGCATCCATAAGCCTTTGATGAAATACAGAATATGGGCCAGTACTGAAACAGGCTACATGGTTCGTAACCTTCTGATGCCTTTTAGCGGTTATCTTATTCGACAGGCAATTATTGATGTTGCAAAGTTAAGGAATGAGATTATGGTCATTGAAAGAGAAGAGGCATCTATGCTAAAGCAGGCTGATCTTACTCTGAAATTAGCTGTCGACCTTTTAAGAATTGACATGCTAGAGGTCGCCAGGCAATATCTGCATATTGCTATGTTTCAATCAATTTCGATTGAATCAAGTCAATTGTATAAAGGTTTAAAGTCATATATTGATACTCCTGAAATTCATGAGAATGAATCCATTGATGTCTATCTAAATAGGCTAGGGCTGGCGGGGAAAAGGAATCAGTCATATGATCCGCCTTCAGGATACGTTTTATACCAAGGAAAGTGAGGACGTTTATGTTTATTACTGAAACATTTGCAAGAGAATATATAGAAAAATTTATTGATGAGAATATCAACCTTTTTCAAAATAAGAAGATATACCTTCATTCAATATGTGAGATGGGGATATATCTATATGAGCTTTTTACTGAAAGAAATATTGAGATAAAGGGTTTTTCTGATTTTAGTCAACGATTTAAGGGTAAAACTATTTATGGAATTCCGGTTACACATCCGGAGGAACTTGATGAAGACGTACAAGTCATTATAGCTTCTACTACGATTGCTAATCGTGAGCATGATAATCTGATGAAAATTGGAATATCTGAAGCAAGCGTTCTACGCTTCTATCCTCAAGTAATCGATTATTTTCATGACTTTTTTCTGTCAAAAGATAAGGAACGTTATCAAGATTTAAGTAGAGAAGATAATAAGGTTTTAAGAGATAAGGAACATTTCAAGGAAATAGAGTTAAAAAGTCTACCATCTCAATTGATTCTAGATTTAACAACTAAATGTAATCTGAATTGTGTTCACTGTACAGATCATCATAATAAAGAGGTTTCAAAGTATAGAAATCAAGCGGAAAATTACTTGAATTTTGATAGGTATAGTTTTCTATTCGACTACCTTGAGTCAATATATTTGAATATTTCAGGAGAGCCATTGATGACCCCTAAATTTTTTGACGTCTTGGACCAGATAGATGAGTCAGATAATGAACCGTATTTATTTACTATAACCAATGGCTTGCTCCTTAATGAGAAAAACGCAAGGAGAATTGTTCATTCGAAATTTAAAATGATAACCGTTTCTATGGATGCTGCGACTGAAATTACATATTCCAGACTCCGTAGAGGAGGGGACTTTAAAACTTGGATTAAAAATGTGGGAAGATTTGTTGAATTGCGGAATGAGTCAGGAAGAAAAGATTTAGAGATTCGATTACTGTATACGGTACAACGTGAAAATCTTTCTGAGATACCACAAGCTGTCCAAATAGCTGTTGATTTGGGTATTGACTATATGGAGGTGCATCCTCTCTATGATAATATTGCAGGAAAAGAAAGTTGGCTTATTGATGTTGATGATTCTTTCCAGTATTATTATCCACAACAAAATGTAGAATATTATCCACACCTTCTTCAAAAAGTCTTGAAAGAATCGGAAGAAATTGCTGAAGGAACAAAACTTACATACAAGATATCCCCAAGGTTTGAAACATACACCTATCAAGGTCAAGATCTTGAGTACCCAATGAATGTCAGTGAGTTTATAGATAAGATAACTGCTATTGAAGCTGTAAAGCAGGTGAAGCAGATAGAGGCTTCTAATACTTTAAATATTAAGGATATTGATTATTGCGAACTTTGTAATAATCCTTGGTCTATGGCCATGATTTTTTTAAATGGAAATATGATGCACTGTAATCGTATGAATCAGCCTCAGGCAAATATAAATTTCAGTTCATATTATGATATACATAACAGTAGAAATGCTATAAATATAAGAAAGGGTCTTTTGGAGAGGGATTTAAGCTGGGATTGCTATTACTGCTCTGGCTGTGAATATGGTGATGCTGTAAAGAGAATACCGAGAAAGAAAGTATATTTCCAATCAGGTGATGTTTTGGAATTTAATTTGAACAATACGGATGCATTGAGAGAAGTGGATTATACTGGAGTTAGCCGAATTCAAAGATATGGGGCATGGAATAATCTTCGTAAGAGTGACTTTCATATACCCGTCAAGGAAGATGAAAGGATAGAATTCATTGATGTAACGCTTGAAGCTTTTGTTATTCCAGGTATGGTTGACAAACAAGATATTCATGTTTACGTCAATAAAGAGTTTGTCGACCACTGGTCTTTTAATGATGATAAGGTTAAAACAATGTCTATACCAGTGAAAGAATATATTGATGGAGAGATTCAATTGACTTTTGAGTATTTAAATCCTAAATCTCCATTGGGTATTGGTCTGAGTAGAGACGATAGAGAACGGAGCCTTTTCTTCTATTCATTGGAGTTAAAGTAGGAGGTATGTATGGAAAGGATTTTTTTATCACAGCCTCACTTGTGTGGTCAAGAAATAGATAGTGTTAATAAGGCGGTAGAATCCAACTATCTAACTTATTTTGGCGAGTACAATGACCTGTTTGAAAGGCGAATTTCCAATTATTTTGGTGGATTAAAGGCCTTAGCTACCAATTCAGGAACAAGTGCTATTCATCTTGGACTTCGTGCACTAGGGGTTGGACCAGGTGACTTGGTATTTTGTTCATCATTTACTTTTATCGCCAGTGCAAACCCTGCAATTTATTTAGGTGCAGACCTTGTTTTTATTGATAGTGAACCTATGACTTGGAATATGTCACCAGTAGCCTTGGAAAAAGCCTTTAAGTGGGCGGTTGATCAAAATTCTATGCCAAAGGCAGTGATTGTTGTAGACCTGTATGGACAGGGGGCGGACTATGATAAGATCACTGACATATGTCGAAAATATGATGTACCTATTTTTGAAGATGCAACAGAGGCTTTAGGAGCATCATATAAGGGCAAGAAATGTGGCTCTTTCGGTAGGGTTAGTGCGTTGAGCTTTGCCAGCAATAAGTTGATTACTGCTTCAGGTGGTGGTATGGTAATAACAGACAATGAGGACTTCTATAAACAAATGAAGTATTTGGGCAGTCAGGCAAAAGAGCCTTTACCCTATTACCTACACCATGATATTGGATATAACTATAGACTATCCAATGTAAATGCAGCAATTGGATCTGTTCAAGCAGAGTTGATTGATGACCGGGTTGAACAGAAGATTAAGATTTATAATCGATATAAAAAAGGATTTTCAAACCTACCGGTTCATATGATGCCATTACTTGAAGGGTCTTGTGCTTGGTTATCCTTGGTATATTTTGAAAAAGAAGATCCGTTAGAGATTGTAAAAATATTAGAAGAACATAATGTGGAATCAAGACTGTCTTGGAAACCGCTTCATACGCAACCTGTTTTTTCAAAAAACAGATATTTTAAACATGATGATGATTTTTGCCAAGATTTATTTGAACATTGTCTATGTCTCCCAAGCGCAACGATTATGTCTGAACAAGAACAGGATAGAATTATTGAGGTAATTGCTCATGAAATTAATAAAAAGAAAGAAAGATAAATATATTATTAGCCTTATCGTAGCTCTTAAAAATGATATTAGTTTTGTAGAAGGTTTTATCCAAAGTTTAATAAGACAGAGTGATCAAAGATTTGAAGTCATTTTTGTTTGTGAAGATGACCATGATGGGACGAAAAAAGCATTAGGACAAGAATTGAAAAGAACTCATGGTATTGATTATATTATAATAGATAGGAAAAATAGTTTTACTTATCCTAGAAGGATTCCTAGAAAGTTGGTTGAAAAACTCTACCATACAAATATTGACTTTAATAGGTATGAGTTTAAAATTAAATTCCTGAATCGGATTTTCACAAAAGAGGAAAAGAATACTATAGAGTATAGATATCCGAATTTTGATAAATGTTTTTTACTTGGAGAAAAGTACGCGAAAGGAAAGTTTGTAAGCCTATTAGCCCCAAACATGTATATTAAACCAGATTTTGTTAAAGAGGTCTTGTATAGATACTCAAAAGACGAGCGTTTGGGTATTGTTATGGTACCACTTGAACAAACGGGAGATTATCAAACAATAGTTCAGAGTAAACAATTTAAGATAAATCAATACTATGAGCCGGTGGAAGCATGTGTTCGGTTTATAGAAATGAATCAATTAGGTTTAAACATTTTTATTCAACGAAAAAGAAAAGAATTAGACTTTACGAAACGATATGATATTTTTTACAGAACATTTCATGAGCCTGCTTACGATTTGGGAGGAGGCTTTGCTACTGTTATAACTTTGAAGGACTACCTAGATAAATTGATGAATAAGGTTATGATTTCTAATCGTTTTCTAGAGTTGAAAACCATTATTTGGGAAACGAGGACCCATCATAATCGAGATTTAGATATAGATAAGGCGACTGAAATCCTTAATGATGGCTTGATAGATCTTTCGAGGGTATCTGATGAAATAGCATCGATGATGAGGGAAGAGGGGCTCGTAAAACTTGAAAAAGAGTATAAGAGCTTTTGCAGGATAATGGTATCCGATTAGGAGGTTAATATGAATATTCAAAGTGAAATAAGTGAAATAGTAGAAAAACTTCATAGAAATTGGGAAACGCTTAGGAAGATGCAAATTGATGAGGAAATCAAATCTGCAAAATATATCTGTGTATTTGGAACGGGTGATTGGTATAATTGGGCTGTCCATAACTATGAACCATTTATAAGCGGTCGATTAGATTTTGTTTGCGATAATAATCCGGATAAATGGGGTACTACATTTGATGGAGCAAAATGCTTATCACCAGATGAACTAAAGGAATTAGGTGATGATGTTTTTGTTTTTGTTGCAATAAAAGACCCAAAACCTATCTTCTCTCAATTACAAGAAATGGGTATACGCCACATGAACATTATAAACCCATGGCGTAATCAGAATTATGAACCCAATGTATTTGAAGATAGAAGTTGGTTAGATTCCTTAGAAGAAGAGCTTCTTAAGACGGCAGAATTATTTGAGGACGAGTTTTCTCTAGAAACCTTTTTCAAAGTCTTAAAAACCCGTTATTCGGTTTACCCTGAGTATGAAGATTATTCAGATATAATGGTAACAAAAGGTGATGATTATTTTTTTGACACACCCATTGGACCTATGATAAGTAGCAATGAATCATATATTGATGTAGGTGCTTATGATGGAGACTCGCTGTTTGCCTTTATTGAAAAAGTAAGGGGTGAATTTCATAGAGCGGATTGCTTTGAACTTGATATAATCAACTACAAGACTCTCCTGAAAGAAATTGATAAAATGGATGAAGGGGTAAAAACTAAAGTTAACCTATATAATTTTGGTCTTAGTGACAAGAATGGTATAGTCAAATACCTTCCGTGTAGATCTTTAACAAAAGTGGTAACTGAAAGCAATGTTTCGGTCGAAGAAGGACAGGTAAAAGTTCTTGATGAATTACTAGCTGAAAAGAGTGTAACCTTGATTAAGATGGATGTTGAAGGTATGGAGACTGAAGTGCTAAAAGGTTCCAGAAATATTATTAAGACGCAAAAACCAAAGTTGGCAATAAGTGCCTACCATAAAAATAGTGACATTTGGCTTTTGCCACAATTAATTCATGAAATGAATCCTGAATATAAATTCTATTTAAGACATCAAGCATGTATCAATGCATCGACAATACTATATTGTATATAGAAAAGGAGAATAAAATGGACACTTTAAAAAAATATAACACCATATTTATGGAAGCCCTTTTAGTAGAGGAGAAACAACTGGAAGGACTAAAGTATCAGGATGTTCCTGAATGGGATAGCGTTGGGCATATG
The DNA here is from genome assembly GCA_963677625.2 of Vallitaleaceae bacterium. Lineage (GTDB taxonomy): Bacteria > Bacillota > Clostridia > Lachnospirales > Vallitaleaceae > UBA1351. Next base: position 513,521 of record CAXXSW010000004.1, on the reverse strand, counting down.
AGCCTTATAGCTATGTTGGAAGATGAGTTTGACCTTGAGTTGGACACGGATGATATTGTTGATTTCTCAAGCTATGAAATAGGTATGGAGATTCTAGCAAAATACGATTTAGACTTTGGGAGGTAATGATGTCCAATGTTATAGAGAACTTATCTGCAATTGAAATCCAGCAGTATCAGCAAAATAGATATCCATGTTTTTTTCTTGATGGCATATCGAAGGCAATACCTGGAGTTTCGGCCTTTGGGTATAAGAATTTTACATATAACGAGTGGTTCTTTCCTGCTCACTTTGCTGATGAACCTAATGTACCTGGATTTATTCAAATTGAATGCTTAACTCAGGTTTTTTTGATGACCTTTCTTACTCTGCCTGAGTATAAAGGCATGAAAACTGGATTTGTTAATATTAAGGATGCTAAATTTAGAAAGAAAATTATTCCAGGTGACCGTTTAGACGTTGAAGCAGAGCTAAAATCTTTTAAACGGGGACTGGCAAAAGGGGTAGTAAAAGGATTTGTTGACCAAACAGTGGCATGTGAGCTGGAATTAACTATTACTATACCTGAAGTTATGCTGAAGTTTAGACCTAAAAGTTAGAGGTGTAGTATGATTAGAGTGGCAGACTATATAGCTGGTCGTTTGTATGAAGAAAAAATCAGACATATATTCATGATAACCGGAAGAGGTATATTATATCTTTCTGATGCAGTAGCAAAACATGACGATTTAATGGCGGTAGCTGTTCATCATGAACAGACGGCAGCTTATGCAGCAAATGGATATGCCCAGTATAATAACCATCTAGGGGCGTGTTTTGTTTCTACAGGATGTGGTAGTACAAATGCGATAACCGGGGTCTTAAATGCCTGGCAAGACCACATTCCAGTAGTTTATGTATCGGGACAGAATGTATTGAAGGAAACAACATATTATACAGGAGCAGAGACGCGAACCTTTGGTAATCAGGAAGCCAATATTATTCCAATTGTGGATAGTATTACTAAATATTCTGTCATGGTAACTGATCCCCAGAAGATTGGATATATCATGGATAAGGCTCTTTATGAAGCAAAATCTGGTATCAGGGGTCCGGTATGGATTGATGTTCCTGTTGATGTTCAAAATATGAGAGTTGACCCGAAAGAATTGGAACGATACCAAGGATACAAAGACTTAATTGAACCAAAAGAAGATGAACTTCTTGAAATTCATAAGGATATACACAAGGCTAAAAGACCTATTATGCTCATTGGAAGCCACATAAGAACATTGAATTTAGAAAAACAATGTATAGAGTTTGCAAAAAGAATGAATATGCCAATTGTTACCGAACAGAATGCTTCAGATTTGTTTCCGTATGAAAATCATCTTGTGCTAGGTTCTGTTGCAGCGCTTGGTGGAAATCGGTCTGCTAATTTCGCCATCCAAAATTCGGATTATATACTCGCTGTCGGTGCGGGATTGAATCCTGTAACAACTGGTGACGAATACCATCGTTTTGCAAGAGAGGCTTATATCACAGCTGTTCATGAGTATGACTTATCCTTGAAGATGGAGACGGTGGAGATTAATAAGGTTTTGACTGTGAATATTTCATCTTTTTTTAATAAGGCTTTGGAGTTGCCTGCGAAAACCATAGGTGAAGAATGGGTGAAGAAATGCGCTTATTGGAGAGATCTCTTTCCTAGAACAGTTTGTCATTCTCAGGAATCAGATCCAATTGACCTATATGATTTGGCTGAGGTTCTCTCGGTTCATGGGCAAAGAGAATCTGTTTTTATTACTGATGCGGGATTGGAAGAACTTATTATACCAACAGCACTTAAGCTTAAAGAAGGTCAACGGTGCATTCATCCAGCAGCACAAGGTTCAATGGGAACCGCATTGGGATTGGCAATAGGAAGCTATTTTTCATCACAAAAGAGTATTGTTGTCATTATTGGAGATGGATCTTTGATGATGAACCTTCAAGAGTTAGCTACCATAAAGCAATATAATATACCAATCAAAATATTTGTTAATAATAACAATATGTATGATATCATCAGGCAAAGACAAAAACAACTATTTAGAAATAGAACGATTGGAACAGATTCAGTAAATGGTGTTGGATCTGTTGAGTTCAAAAGGATAGGAGATTGTTTTGATTTATTGTACACGTCGATTACAGTCACTTCAGAATTAAGCTCTGGTGTTAAATGTGTTCTTGAAACACAAGGTCCAGTGTTATGTGAGATTATTGGTAAAGAAGAACAAAAGTATCTACATAATTCATTCAGGATGAATGAAAGGAAAAGGTTGATAAAAACGTATTTGGAAGATCAGTCACCATTTCTTGAACTGGAATTGATAAAAAGGGAAATGCTGATTGAGATGGACGTATAGGAGTGAGTATGGCAGAAATTGTGTTAGATAATGGAACTGTTATTGGAAATCAAAAAAAACCGTATATAATTGCTGAGGTGAATTCAAGTCATAATGGTGATCTTGAACTGGCAAAGCGTATGATTCTTGAAGCAAAAGCCTGCGGTTGTTCTTGTGTAAAATTTCAATCGTGGACTGAAGAGTCTCTGTATGCCAAAACCTATTATAAAGAAAATCCAATTGCAAAGAGAATCATAAAGAAATTTTCTTTATCTAAAGCCCAATTGATTGAAATTAAGGAGTTTTGTGATAGTCAAAAAATAGATTTTGCCTCAACGCCATATTCTAGGGAAGAAGTCGATTTTCTCATTGAACAATGTCATGTTCCCTTTATTAAAATTTCATCTATGGAAATTAATAATATCGATTATTTAGCATACATTGCTAGTAAAGGCAAGCCTATGATTATGTCCACCGGCATGGCAACTTTTGATGAGGTTGCAAGTGCTGTCGATACTATAAGGAAAAGTGGAAACCACCAATTGGCTATTTTGCATTGCGTATCAGTGTATCCAGTTGAGCCAGAACATGTTAATCTTAATAATATTGTGACTTTAATAGAACAGTATCCGGACTATACTATTGGATATTCAGATCATACTCAGGGCTATGAGGTTGCCATAGGAGCTGTGGCCTTGGGTGCGGGTATTATTGAGAAGCACTTTACCTTAGACAACACAAAAATGGGTATGGATAATAATATGGCAACTGAACCAGATACCATGAAAAAACTTGTCGACAAATGTAATCTTTTATGGTCGGCAATGGGAAGCAAGGCGCGACAATTATCTACAGAAGAACTTGAACAACAAAAAAAGATGAGAAGAAGTCTTGTTACAAAAGAATGCCTTAAAGAAGGAAGCATTTTAAGTGAAAAGGATATAATTGCTAAACGGCCTGGAAGCGGTATACCTGTCAATGAGAAAAAGAAGTTAATTGGAAGAAGTCTTCTAAAATCCTTGGAAAAAGAATCTATAATAAGATGGGAAGATGTGAAATAAGCATTGAACTTGTTAACTTTTTATTAACAACCTAAATTAACACTTGCTTTAGCCGATATATAAGATAGAAACTATTACAAGGAGGTAAATGTATGCGAATTGATAGTGTTGGCGCTGATACTTCTTATCAACCCCAATCAAAACCAGCAGGAATGGAATCCAGACATGACAACTCGGTTACACAAAAAAGTGATACTGTTCAAATGACTAAAGCAAACAATCAGGAAGCAGAAGTGGCAGCAGAAGTAAGAAGTCAGAAAAGTGAAAAGGAAGTTATTCAAGCTATTGAACAGGCAAACAAACATATACGTACATACGACAGAAAGTTAGAATTTTCTATACATGAATTAACAAAACAGATAATGGTTAAGGTTATTGATACCAGTAATGATTCCGTTATCAGGGAAATACCAAGTGAGAAAGTCCTTGATATGGTAGGTCACATGTGGGAAGTGGCAGGCATTTTAGTTGATGAGAAAAGATAGAATGGTGGTGAACTTATGGGTATTCAATTTACTGGATTAGCATCCGGTCTTGATACACAAAGTATTGTTGCTGACTTGATGAAAGTTGAGCGAGCAAAAGTTGATAATATTGAGAAAGACAAAACGAGGGTTGAGTGGACAAAGGATGCCTGGTCAGAACTAAATACAAAAATGTATTCCTTTTATAAAAAGGAGCTATTTGCTTTTAAATCATACGGAAGCTATAGCAAGAAAAACATTACAAGTTCAAATGAATCAGCTATAAGAATTAATGATGGCTCAAATGCGACTAACGGAGTACATACTATTGATGTCAATGCTATGGCTAAAGGCTCGTTTCTTACTGGTGATAAATTAGCTGATACTGTAACGGCTGATACGACTATAGGGGAACTTGCCGGTATTTCAGGAAGTGTAACCCTTAATATAAAAACCAGTACATCAGATGCGTTTGATGCCAGTAATGAAATTACTATTTCGGATACAGATACAATTAGTGATGTACTTACGAAAATTAGTGATTTAGACTTAGATTTAAGTGCAAGTTTTGATGATACCTTCAAAACGATGTTCTTATCTTCGTCAAAAACGGGACAAGACGTTCAGGTCTCGATGACAGGTAATGGTGATTCCAATGCAAATGCAGTCTTGACGGCCTTGGGTTTTACTTTGACTGGAAATGATGTGGTTGGATCAGCTGGAGAAGATGCAAGTTTTGATTATAATGGAACAACTTTTACAAGTTCATCTAATGAAGTGACAATCAATGGCTTAAATTTTGATATTTTGGCAGAAACGGGTTCTTCTAATGTTGTAGTTAACACAGATACTGAAGCCGTATATGAGTCTATAAAAACTTTTATCAACAGTTACAATGAACTCATTTTTGAAATGGGAGCTAAACTTGGCGCTGAGTCAGCAAGAGGTTATGATCCTCTGACAAGTGAGGAAAAATCTGCAATGACAGATGACGAAATCAAGACTTGGGAAACAAAAATCAAAGACTCTCTTTTAAAAAATGACTCTACACTAAGTAGTATCAGAAATGAAATGAGAAGTATACTCACTGTATCCAATGGCTTGGATACTAGTGGTTTAAGCTATGACTTTCTATCAGAATTAGGAATTGTTACAGGTAATTATACAGAAAAAGGTATGCTCCATATCGAAGGAGATCAAGAGGATCCCTTATATGCTACTAGCGAGAACAAATTGAAGGAAGCTCTTGAAAATGATATTGAGGGTGTTTCAGAGTTTTTCGCTAATCTGGGTCAGCACCTTTATAATACGATGTATGAAAGAATGAAGTCAACTACCTTGAGTAGTTCTATGACCTTTTACAATGATAAAATGATGGATAGTAAAATGGATGATTATGATGATGATATCGCTAGACTAGAAGAAAGGCTTGCAGCTGTTGAAGAACGATACTATAAACAATTCACAGCTATGGAACAGGCGATACAGCAAAGTAATTCTACGGGAGATTGGCTAGCCCAACAGCTATCAGCGTTATAAAACAGGAGGAAATGGACATGACTAATAATCCGTATGCTAAGATTAAACAAAACTCAATATTGACGGCTTCGCCTCAAGAATTGACATTAATGCTATATAATGGAGCAATTAAGTTCGCAAATCAAGCATTTGAAGCTATAGAAATGGGTGATATTCAAACTGCACATAATAAAATTATACGGGTGGATGATATTATTTTGGAATTTATGGCATCATTAAATCATGAGTATGATGTCTCAGAATCAATGGAACTTCTGTATGATTATATGCATAGAAGGTTGATTGAGGCGAATATAAATAAAGACAAAGATATTCTTTTAGAGGTTATAGGACTATTAAGAGAATTTCGTGATACATGGAAGGAAGCAATTAGTTTAGCAAAAAATAGTAATGGTATGGAAGTACCAGACATGCAAAAACAAGCCCTGTAACATTTAAGGAGTTGATAAGATGGATATTGCAGCATTAGCAACTGTTCAACAGATGGGAAATGTGCGTGGACAAGCTTCGATAGCAGTTGCTTCAAAAGTTAAAGATATGGTAGAACAAAACGGTGCAAATCTTGTAAAAATGATGGAGCAAAGTGTTAACCCCCATATTGGTAAGAGTATTGATGTAAAATTATAATAACACATATAACGGTTGTTTCTTATGGGGCAACCGTTAATTGTGACTTTTGGATTGAGCTGAATACAGTTGATGCAAGGGTATAATTTCCCCAAAGGAGCGATGGTTATGCATGAAATAACAGAAACCCAACTGGAAATATTCTGTGCATTTGTTATTGATTTCAATAAATTAAATAATACTGTGAAGGCCATGATTAAAAGCAATAGTGAATCAGAACTTGGGAAAGTAAAAAAAATGTATTCCTATGTAGCTGATATCATGGATAATGGCTCCTCGGTGGAAAATCTTCTTGAAAGAATAAATGAAGTAGCTGTAAGTGATCGCCTAATTAAGCTGGTTAAGTATGTAAATATGATTATGCTGAAAGATCCGGTGAATTTCTATCAAACCATGACTGAAAATTATAAGACACTGGACCATCAGTTAGAAATAAATCATATAACCAAGAATGTTAATGCGATTTTTGAAGAAGACTTAATCATAGCGGATTCGAAAGCTCCTATTGACCAGGAAGATCTTGTTTTTTTGAACAATATGGCTAAATATGCAGTGGAAAATCCAGAAGAAATGGCTGAGGCAGAGAAAAATCTTAAGACTCTTTCCTATAGGACCAAGATTAGAGAATTATATCATAAGAATGGCTATTACTTCGAGCAGACCTTTTCTAATACAGCGGTAATGGTTCAGAAGAAAATCTTGAAAATTATTGAAGATTATTTTGAGATAAATGAACCCAGTGATGAGGAGAGAGAATCCTATCAAAACTTAGTTGATATTTCTGTGCTCACAGATATTGATAATTTAGCTATCAAAAGTAGGAGTAATATATCAGACCATCAAGCCTTTGACGCATTTTGTAAGATACTTCGAAAGAATAACAATAAGAAGTTAATTAATAAAGTCTTGCGTGAAAATATCATTATGACTTCTATGTTTAAGACAAATTCCTCAACGATTGGTGAGTTTTATGCCCTTCGCAAAATGTTTGTGAGTGCAAGATACCCTGTTAATCAGACGATTATCCAGCGTTATATGCAGTTGATGGAAAAGACGGAAGCTGAGATGGGTATTATTTTTAAAGAGTTAAAGAGGGATTTTGATTTTAATAAATCCTATGAGTCTTTTATTAAAAGTAAAGCGACAAATGAGTTCAAAAATTTTCTTAATCAGCTAATGAATCAGTTGAAAGAAGATGACCTGACACAAGGGACCAAAGAGAGTTTGTCTTTTGTGATTGACTCCTTTATATTTATAGAAAAACATGATGAAGATATTTTGACTGTTGAGAATATATTTTCATATATAAAAATAATTTATGAATATATGGTTCGGAATAATCTATACAAAACAGATCAAATATTGATTCGTAAGCTAAAAGAACTTCAGAGGATGCGAATTCATAACTATCTTAGCGAACGGAATAATCTTTATGAGACTAATGATTCTTCGGTAGTATATGGTATGGCAGCATCAGATTTTTGGTACGAGCTGAATAAATTTATTAAAGACCATCATGTCAACCATATTCACAAATTTTATCTTAAGTATAATGAAATAAGAGGATTTGTTTTTGAACCCTTAGGTGAGTTACAGAATTATGATGCACAGATTAGTAAAATTGATGCTAGAGACCTAAACAAAGATGAGGTTTTGATTATGACTGCTGATGTTGATAATAAAAATTTTGATATCTTTGTTTATGGCGTCTTTAACAGGGCTGCAAAGTCTATCTATCGCAATCAAATGGAAGTTCAATTAGAACGGGTTGAAGGTGGCATGTTTAGAAAAAAGACCATTGAAGGTCTTAATAAAGAGATAGAGATTAAGCTGAAAAAAATGTATTATAATATTATCACCTTGATTTTAATGCATGATCTTGAAGAACATGTTTTTGTAGAGGTTTTAAAAAGAAAAGTCCGTCTCATTATTGATGATTTATTAGAATTTTCTATAACACAAGAGGAGATAGAGAAATTTGTTCTTGCACCTTTAATCGATATAAAAAGTTTTGCTAATAAGTCTGCAATCAGAGAAATAGACAAGCGATTGTCATCTTTTAATTTTAAAACTTCCAATAAGGAGTATTTGGATTTGTATGCTATGATTGAAAAACTATTTCTTAGGGAAAACCTTGAAGAAGTTTATGATAATCAGTTAGATGAAAATGAAAAAAAATAATTTGAAAGGAGTTTGCATTCAAGTTTGATGCATAGAGCAAATTATGTCAGATGTTATAACTACAATTAACTTGCTAATTGATGGACTTCAAAAAAAGAAAAAGTCCCTTTTAGAAATATATGAATATACATTAGGTCAGGAGAAGTTACTAAAGAATGATGACTTCGATATGAAGACCTTCAATAATATAATGAAAAATAAACAATTTCGTATTGATGCGGTTAAGCAGATTGATGACGGCTTTCGACCTGGATATGAACGGATTCGAGTTCATATGGAGAAAAACCCGGAATTATATAGAAACTACATTAGTCAAATGCAAGGCTTGATTAAAGAAATTGGAGACCTGAATATTAGTATTCAGGTTTTGGAAGAAAAAAATCATACTAGATTTAAGCTTGTTACGGCAGGTAAGAAGAATGAAGTAAAGTCTTTTAGAAAGAACAAGAAAACCGTTACCGGATACTATAAGAACTATAATAAACAGCAGGAGTCTATTCGAAAGAACTTATATGATTCAAAGAAATAGATGATGATTATACAGTGGGCTTGGTACAAACAAAAATCAGTTGACAAATAATGTCCTACATAATATAATGTTAGTTGCACGTTTAGAGGGCATTATTTTTTTGCCCAAAAAACATCCTTAAATGACAAATGTGGAGGTGGAAGTTGTGCGTGTAAAAATTACTTTAGAGTGTACGGAATGCAAGAACAGAAATTACAACATGACCAAAGATAAGAAAGCTCATCCGGAACGCTTAGAAACAAAAAAATACTGCAAATTCTGTAAAAAGCATACGAATCACAAAGAAACTAAGTAATTAGTTTAAGTGAAGCTGCTTAGGCGGCAGGCTAACAGAAGAAAAGGAAGTGGAAAAAGTGGCAGAAGCAAACGCTAAAAAAGTTAGTTTTTTCAAAGGTGTTAGAAATGAATTCAAAAAAATCATTTGGCCTAACACAAACACTATTGCAAAGAACACTTATGTAGTAGTGCTTTTGGTCCTTATTCTTGGCGCAGTCATTGCTGGTCTTGATGCAGGACTCAAGTTCTTGATTTTGGATTTATTATTAGGAAATCTGTAAAAGGTGGTTACTATGGCAGAAGAAGCAAAATGGTACGTAGTTCATACCTATTCAGGGTATGAGAACAAAGTAAAAGGAAGCATTGAGAAGCTTGTTGAGAATCGTAAACTTCATGATCAAATCGAAGAAGTCGTCGTTCCGATTCATAAAGTTTATGAAGAGAAGAATGGTGCCAGAAAAGAAGTTGAAAAGAAGTTGTTCCCAGGTTATGTTCTACTCAAGATGTTCATGAATGATGAAACTTGGTATGTAGTTCGTAATACTCGTGGTGTAACAGGCTTTGTTGGTCCAGGTTCTAAACCGGTTCCTTTATCTGAAGCTGAAATCCGTGCAATGGGTATCGATTTAACAGTTGTTGAATTGTTTGTTGAGCTTGGAGATACAGTTACCGTTGTTGACGGACCATTTGAAGGTTCTGTCGGAGTTATCAAAGAAGTCCACGATCACAAAAGAACTGTTATAGTAAACCTTTCTATCTTTGGACGAGAAACACCGGTAGAATTGGATTACTCAAAAATTCAAAAAATGTAAGCTTTTTTCGAGAGAAACTAAGGAGGCACTAACATGGCAAAGAAAGTTACAGGAATTATTAAATTGCAAATTCCTGCTGGTAAAGCAACACCAGCACCACCAGTTGGTCCAGCGCTAGGACAACACGGTGTTAACATTGTGCAATTTACAAAAGATTTTAATGCGCGTACTGCAAAAGACGCTGGTCTTATTATCCCAGTAGTTATTACAGTATATCAAGATAGAAGTTTTACTTTTATCACAAAAACACCACCAGCTGCTGTTCTTATTAAGAAAGAACTTGGTCTTCAATCTGGTTCAGGTGTACCACAGAAGGATAAAGTTGGTAAGATTACTCAAGAGCAACTTCAAAAGATTGCTGAGATTAAAATGCCAGACCTTAATGCAGCAAATATTGAGTCTGCAAAATCAATGATCGCCGGAACTTGCAGAAGTATGGGTGTAGTTGTAGTAGACTAATTCACGCAACACACTGTGGGAGGGACAACTCCCGATAATACCACAAGGAGGAATTTTTAATGAAAAAAGGTAAAAAGTATTTAGAACTTGCCAAGTTAGTTGACAGAACTAAACTTTACGATACGAAAGAAGCATTAGAATTAGTCGTTGAAACTGGTAAGGCAAAATTCGACGAGACTGTAGAAGCTCACATTAGATTAGGTGTTGACTCACGTCACGCTGACCAACAAGTACGTGGTGCGGTTGTATTACCACACGGTACTGGTAAAAAAGTTCGTGTTTTAGTATTTGCTAAAGGCGAGCAGGCAACTCAAGCTGAAGAAGCAGGAGCTGACTTTGTAGGAGCTGAGGAATTAATTCCAAAGATCCAAAACGATGGTTGGTTAGACTTCGACGTAGTTGTTGCTACTCCTAATATGATGGGTGTTGTAGGTCGTTTAGGTCGTATCCTTGGTCCAAAAGGTTTAATGCCAAATCCTAAAGCCGGAACAGTTACTATGGATGTTGCTAAGGCTATCAACGACATTAAAGCCGGTAAAATTGAATACCGTCTTGATAAACAAAACATTATTCACGTACCAGTAGGTAAAGTATCCTTTGGTGCTGAAAAATTAGTTGACAACTTCCACACTTTAATGACAGCAATCATAAAAGCAAAACCTTCTGCCGCTAAAGGTCAATACCTTAAGAGCGTAGCCGTATCTGCTACAATGGGTCCTGGTATCAAGGTTAATCCAGCTAAGGTAGAAGACTAATCACTTTCCACAGAAATTGAGTTGACTAGATAGAAATTGTGAATAAGTACTTGTTCAGAGTTGCTACTTGTTGATAAGATTTAAAATTGCAGTATTCGGAGTGGTGATCAAGCATTACCACTCCGTGATTAAAAAAATTGAAACAAAATAGTTGACACCTACCTAGGTGAGGTGTTATACTAACCAACGGAAAATAACTACCGCAGACAGTAGGTGCTTAATAAAGCGTAACGTAGACAACCTACCGAGGAGATATAAGATGAAAATCGAACTCTTTCTGCGTGTGCATGAAAAGAGTTTTTTATTTGTAAAGAATTTTGACTAATAAGATTAGACAGTTTACATATAAATACTTCTTGAATCCGATTCATCGGAGGTAGTTTTTCAAAAATAATCAAGGAGGTGTAACAGTGCCAAAGATTGAACAAAAACAAACGGTTATCGATGGAATCAAAAGCACAATGGAAGGCGCAAGCTCAATCGTTGTTGTTGATTACAGAGGCTTGACAGTTGAACAAGACACTGTACTTAGAAAAAGTTTAAGAGAAGCAAATGTAACTTATAAAGTTTTCAAAAACTCTATGATGAAATTTGCTTTTGACGGAACTGATTTTGCACAGTTGAATGATGCGTTAGCTGGTCCTAGTGCCATTGCTATCAGTTATGATGATGCAACAGCAGGCCCACGTGTTCTTAAGCAAATGGCTAAGGACATGAAAGCTTTGGAATTCAAAGCCGGTGTTGTTGAAGGTACATTGTTTGATGCTGAGGGAGTTATTAAAGTTGCTTCCGTACCATCAAGAGATGAACTTATCGCTAAGTTGCTTGGTAGCTTCAAGTCTCCAGTTTCTTCATTCGCTCGTACGATGAAGGCTCTTGCTGACAAAGTTGAAGAAGAAGGTAAAGCTATAGCAGGTGATCTTGCAACTGGTGCAAGCACAGCTACAGAAGAAGCTCCAGCAGAGGAAACTACAGAGGCAGAAGCAACAGAAGCTCCTGCAACAGAAGAATAATATTATTTTCGGAGGTAAAATATAATGGCTAAATTAACAGCTCAAGAATTAATCGATGCAATCAAAGAATTATCTGTATTAGAATTAAACGATTTAGTATCAGCTTGTGAAGAAGAGTTCGGTGTATCTGCAGCAGCAGGCGTTATGGTAGCAGGCCCAGCAGCTGACGGTGGTGCAGCAGCAGAAGAAAAAACTGAGTTTGACGTTGAGTTGACTGAAGTTGGTGCTTCTAAAGTTAAAGTTATCAAAGAAGTACGTGGTATTACTGGTCTTGGTCTTAAGGAAGCAAAAGCACTTGTTGATGATGCTCCTAAAATTATCAAAGAAGCAGTTGAAAAAGCAGAAGCAGAAGCTATGGTTAAACAACTTGAAGAAGTTGGAGCGAAAGCTACTCTTAAGTAATTTCGATTACTCAAGGAGATCGACATTTGTCGGTCTCTTTTTTGTTCTATAGGAAAGTTCTCTATATGAATTTTATGAGAAGAACATCTCATAAAATGTCAAGGAAACTTTCCCACCGAAAACAATCGCGAAGCGAACGAGGCGAAGCCTCTTTGTTCTGTATAAAATGAGGAGAGCGACCATGCTTGCATGGTCATTCGACGAATTATACGACTGCTGCGAAGCAGGAAGGTGTTGCTCAAATATAGGTGGGGACGGGTGCGGGTATATAATCTCCCTGTCCGGGCGAGTGATACCCAAATGCGAGGAAATGTGTTGGAGTTGGGAACTGATAGACGCATTCGTGAATCAAAGCCCAGACAAGGATGACTATATACCCACACCCTGTTTACTATAATTGGGTATCTAAAATAGAGGACAATTGTGATGGGGGATGTAATCGAAATACTTGCGGTTAAGTCTGGGATTAGGACGGAGTGTGTGGGAGACGGTTCGGGGCGCTGCGCTGCCGAAGGGGAAGATAACCTAGTAATAGGTTTACCAGGTTATGAGTAAGTTGTTTCGAATTGATAGTGAGGGGTGTTGGCCAAGACGATAAGCTCAAAGACTACCATCTTGCTATGCGCTTCATAGCGCCATCGTCCTACGCCCCAGCTAGTATGAGTTCTGTTTTCTAAAGGCGTTTGAGCTTTTGTGGTCTTGTATGGCGACAGGCGGGTGGGCATCATGTCCTGCCTCCTGGGCTTTCGGGTCACGAACGCTTAAGAGGCTTCCCATTGAGTCATGGGTCGGGGCGTTTGGGGGACGCTTGCCCGGGAGATAGGATATTGTGGCCGCCTGCCGTCCCCACACAAAACCACAAAATTTCAATTCCTTATTGACAGCCTAACTGCAATATGATATTATATGAAAATGCGTCAGTATGGAATTGTACGCTCATTTTTATGATGTCTAGAAAAAGTCGCTAGTAGGCTTTTTTATGGTATCCGCATCGTCACAAAGATGTGTTTTGAGCATTACTTGATGAAGATTATAATATAGCCAAGGGGTGAATCATAACTATGGAAAAGAATAGGATAAAGCCTATGAAAACTGGAGTTAAGGAAAGAATGTCCTTCTCCAAGCAAAAAGAAGTCCTTGACATGCCAAATCTGATTGAGGTTCAAAAAAATTCTTATAACTGGTTCCTAAACGACGGTCTTAAAGAAGTATTCCGCGACATTTCCCCAATTACGGATTACACTGGGAACTTAATATTGGAATTTACTAGCTTTGCGCTTAGCGATGAAGCAAAGTACACTATTGATGAATGCAAAGAAAGAGATGCTACTTATGCAGTACCTCTTAAAGTTCGTGTGCGTTTAATCAATAAGGAAAAGGACGAAATCAGTGAGCATGAGATTTTTATGGGCGACTTGCCAATGATGTCAGATACCGGTACTTTTATTATTAACGGTGCTGAACGTGTTATTGTAAGTCAGCTTGTAAGATCACCAGGTATTTATTATGCTGTTGACTTTGATAAGATAGGTAAAAAACTATATTCAGCAACAGTAATCCCGAATCGCGGTGCATGGTTAGAGTATGAAACAGATTCTAATGATGTGTTTAGCGTAAGAGTTGACAGAACTAGAAAGGTTCCTGTAACTGTTCTAATCAGATCTTTAGGTGTCGGCACTAATGCTGAAATCCTAGAGTTGTTTGGTGAAGAGCCTAAGATTTTAGCATCACTTGAAAAAGATAGCTCTACCAATTATGAAGAAGGTTTGATTGAGATTTACAAACGTATCAGACCAGGTGAACCACCTACAGTTGAAAGTGCCGAATCGCTGCTTAACTCCATGTTTTTTGACCCAAGACGTTATGATTTAGCTAAAGTTGGTAGATATAAATTTAATAAGAAGTTATCCTTTAGAAACCGGATCACTGGACATGTTCTTTCAGAAGATGTTATTGATGTGTCAACAGGAGAAGTACTTGCAGAAGCAGGATCAGTTGTTTCCTTAGAAGTTGCTGATGCTATTCAAGACGCGGCAGTACCATATGTTTACGTTACGGTTGAGGATAGAAAAGCCAAAGTCTTAAGTAATATGGTTGTTGATATTAACAAGTATATTGGTTTTGATATTGACGATTTAGGCATTCATGAAAAAGTGTTTTATCCAGTTCTTAAAGAGCTGATAGATACATATACAGATGAAGAAGAACTTAAGGATCAGCTGAATAAAAATATTCACCGTCTTGTCCCTAAGCATATTACAAAAGAAGATATTATGGCTTCTATTAACTATAATATGCATCTTGAGTATGAGGTCGGAACCAAAGATGATATAGATCACTTAGGTAATCGTCGTATTCGTGCTGTTGGTGAGCTTCTTCAAAACCAATTCAGAATAGGTCTTTCTAGAATGGAAAGAGTTGTTCGTGAAAGAATGACAATTCAAGATCCTGAAGGTATAACACCTCAATCCTTGATAAATATCCGTCCTGTGACAGCTTCAATCAAAGAATTCTTTGGTTCTTCTCAGTTGTCACAATTTATGGACCAGAACAACCCTCTTGCAGAACTTACGCATAAACGACGTTTATCTGCCTTAGGTCCTGGTGGTCTTTCAAGAGAAAGAGCAGGTTTCGAGGTTCGTGACGTCCATTATTCTCATTATGGTAGAATGTGTCCGATTGAAACTCCTGAGGGTCCTAACATCGGTCTAATTAACTCCCTTGCAACTTATGCAAGAATTAACGAGTACGGTTTTATTGAAGCGCCATATCGTGTTATTGATAAAACCGGTAAGACACCTATTGTTACAGAAGATATTGTTTATGTAACAGCAGATGAAGAAGAAAAGTTTCGTGTAGCTCAGGCTAATGAACCTCTTAATGAAGACGGAACTTTTGTACATAGATATGTTACAGGTCGTGATAGAGAGTTTATCATTGAGATGGAGGCTTCTACTATTGACCTCATGGACGTGTCGCCTAAACAGGTGTTCTCAGTTGCGACATCACTGATTCCTTTCCTTGAAAATGACGATGCTAACCGTGCTCTTATGGGTTCTAACATGCAACGTCAAGCTGTTCCTCTATTGATGACTGATTCCTCAATTGTTGGTACTGGTATGGAGGGTAAGGCTGCAGTTGACTCTGGTATTGTTGCTGTTGCTAGAAGAGATGGTATCGTTGACCGTGTGTCGGCGTCTGAAATTGTAATTAGAACCACTGAAGGTGCTAGAGATTCTTATAAACTTCAAAAATTTGCAAGATCTAACCAAGGTACTTGTATTAACCAAAGACCTCTTGTCGCAAAGGGTCAGAAAGTTGAAGCGGGCGATGTTATTGCTGATGGTCCTTCAACTCAAGATGGTGAATTAGCTCTTGGTAAGAATCCGTTGATTGGATTTATGACTTGGGAAGGTTATAACTTCGAGGATGCGATTTTACTTTCTGAAAACTTAGTCAAAAACGATGTTTATACGTCTGTACATATTGAAGAGTATGAGGCAGAAGCTAGGGATACTAAACTTGGACCGGAAGAGATTACAAGGGACGTTCCTGGTGTCGGTGAAGATGCCCTTAAGGATCTTGATGAAAGAGGAATTATCCGTATAGGAGCTGAAGTTAGACCTGGTGATATCTTGGTTGGTAAAGTTACGCCAAAAGGTGAAACAGAACTTACTGCTGAGGAAAGATTACTTAGAGCTATCTTTGGTGAAAAAGCAAGAGAAGTACGTGATTCTTCTCTTCGTGTTCCCCACGGTGAGGAAGGTATTATTGTTGATGTACATGTCTTTACAAGAGAGAATGGTGATGAGTTGTCACCAGGCGTCAACCAATCTGTAAGAGTTTATATTGCACAAAAGAGAAAGATCTCTGTTGGTGATAAGATGGCTGGCCGTCATGGTAACAAGGGTGTTATTTCCCGTATTTTACCTCAAGAAGATATGCCATTCCTTCCGAACGGACGTCCGCTTGATATTGTACTTAACCCGCTTGGCGTACCATCACGTATGAACATTGGTCAGGTACTTGAAGTCCATCTGGGTCTTGCAGCGAAAGCGCTTGGTTTTAAGATTGCAACTCCAGTATTTGATGGTGCTCATGAAAATGATATTATTGAAACATTGACTATGGCTAATGACTATGTCAACACGCCATGGGAAGATTTTGAAGAGAAATGGAAAGATCAACTCAATGATGAAGTTATCGATTTCCTTCGCAATAATATGGATCACAGAGATGAATGGAAAAACGTTCCAATTAGTGAAGATGGTAAGATATACTTAAGAGACGGACGTACAGGTGAGTATTTTGACAATCCTGTTACCGTTGGATACATGCACTACTTGAAGCTTCACCACCTTGTTGATGATAAGATTCACGCTCGTTCAACAGGTCCTTACTCTCTTGTTACGCAACAACCACTTGGTGGTAAAGCCCAGTTCGGTGGACAGCGTTTCGAGTGAGATAGGAGGTTTGGGCTCTTGAGGCTTACGGTGCTGCTTATACACTTCAGGAGATTTTGACTGTTAAGTCTGATGACGTTGTAGGACGAGTTAAGACCTACGAAGCCATTATTAAGGGCGACAACATTCCTGAACCTGGTATTCCTGAGTCCTTCAAGGTACTTCTTAAAGAACTTCAATCATTGTCCTTGGATATTAAAATTCTTTCAGAGAATGGTGAAGTACGATTTAGAGAAGATATTGATGACGAAGGTGATATGGAACTTCACTTGACTGAAGAAGAATTTATAGCTAGAAATGAAAACGCTGCAAAAGATAAGAGTGGGGATTACATCGATGATAGCGATGACCTTCTTGATGATTTTGAAGACAGCGATGACTTATTAATCAGCTCAAGTTTTATTATTGAATCAGAAGATGATGATGACCTGTAAAATAATCTTAAAGGAGTGTGTGATTAATGCCAACTCAAACAATAATTGATCAATCAATCAGTTTTGATGCCATTAAGATTGGTTTAGCATCACCTGAGCGAATTCGTGAATTGGTCTCGTGGAGAAGTTAAGAAGCCAGAGACAATTAACTATAGAACTCTTAAGCCAGAGAGAGACGGCTTATTCTGTGAGAAAATTTTTGGTCCGAGCAAGGACTGGGAGTGTCACTGTGGTAAGTATAAAAAGATTCGTTATAAAGGTGTTGTCTGTGACCGTTGTGGTGTTGAAATCACAAAATCCAAAGTTCGTCGTGAGAGAATGGGGCATATTGAATTAGCTGCCCCTGTGTCACACATTTGGTATTTCAAAGGTATCCCATCACGTATGGGTCTTATTCTTGATATGTCACCTAGAACTTTAGAAAAAGTTTTGTATTTTGCATCTTATATCGTTATTGATAAAGGTGATACAAATCTTCAATATAAACAAGTTTTGACAGAGAAAGAGTTTCGTGATGCCTATGATAAATTCGGAAATACTTTCCGAGCAGCAATGGGTGCTGATGCAGTTCGTGAAATCCTTTCAAATATAGACCTGGAAAAAGAATCTGTTGAACTAAAAAAAGCCCTTAAAGACGCTACGGGCCAGAAAAAAGCAAGAATTATCAAGCGTCTGGAAGTTGTAGAAGCTTTTAGAACGTCTGGAAACCTTCCTGAGTGGATGATTCTCAGTGTTATACCAGTTATTCCGCCAGATCTTCGTCCTATGGTTCAGTTGGATGGTGGACGTTTTGCGACTTCAGACCTGAATGATTTATACAGAAGGGTTATTAACCGTAATAATAGACTTCAACGTCTTCTTGACCTTGGAGCTCCTGAGATTATTGTTCGTAATGAAAAGCGTATGCTATCAGGAAGCGGTTTGACTCACTGATTGATAATGGACGTCGTGGGCGTCCGGTAACAGGAACCTGGTAATAGACCACTTAAGTCTCTGTCAGATATGTTGAAAGGTAAGCAAGGGCGTTTCCGTCAAAACTTACTAGGTAAACGTGTTGACTATTCAGGACGTTCTGTTATTGTTGTAGGTCCTGAACTTAAGATTTATCAATGCGGTCTTCCTAAAAAAATGGCGATTGAACTTTTTAAACCATTCATTATGAAGCGATTAGTTGAAGATGGTGTTGCCCATAACATTAAATCTGCGAAAAAAATGGTAGAAAGACTAGAAGATGGAGTCTTTGATGTGCTTGAAGAAGTAATCAGACAACATCCGGTTATGCTTAACCGTGCTCCTACTCTTCATAGATTGGGTATTCAAGCTTTTGAACCTGTACTTGTTGAAGGTAAGGCGATTCGTCTTCATCCACTTGTATGTACTGCTTATAATGCTGACTTTGATGGTGACCAGATGGCTGTCCATTTACCTTTGTCAGTTGAAGCTCAAGCTGAATGTAGATTCCTTCTTTTATCACCGAACAACCTTTTGAAGCCATCTGATGGTGGTCCAGTAACTGTTCCTTCTCAGGATATGGTTCTTGGTACATACTACTTGACTCTGGAAAAAGAGAATGAAAAAGGTGAAGGTATGGCCTTCAAGAGTACTAATGAAGCGATTTTAGCTTATGAGAATGATGAAGTTACTCTTCATGCCAGAATCAAACTTTTAAGAGCTATGGAGATTAATGGAGTTCTTGAGAGGCGTTTAGTTGAAACTAGCGTAGGACGTATCGTATTTAATGAAGCGATTCCACAAGATTTAGGTTTTGTTGATCGTGAAGTTGAAGATAATGAATTCCTATATGAGATTGATTTCTTGGTAGGTAAGAAACAATTACAGAAAATTTTGCATAGATGTATTGATATACATGGTTCAACCAAGACTTCAGAAGTTCTTGATGCCATTAAGAAATTAGGTTTTAAATATTCTACAAAAGGTGCAATTACGGTATCAATCTCTGATATGGAAGTACCTGAAACCAAAAAAGGTATCATTGAAGAAGCTGAACGAACAGTTGAAACTATTATGAAGCAATTTAAACGTGGTATGATGACTGAAGACGAGCGTTATCAAAATGTTATTCAGACATGGAGACAAGCCGATGAGGTAATCACACATGAACTTCTTGATAACCTTGATCAATATAATAATATCTATATGATGGCTGACTCTGGTGCCCGTGGTTCTAATAACCAGATTAAGCAACTTGCTGGTATGCGTGGTTTGATGGCCGATACACAAGGTCGTACTGTTGAACTTCCTATCAAATCGAACTTCCGTGAAGGTCTTGATGTACTTGAGTACTTCATCTCCGCTCATGGTGCAAGAAAAGGTCTTGCTGATACAGCCCTTCGTACGGCTGACTCTGGTTATTTAACAAGAAGACTTGTTGATGTGTCTCAAGACTTAATTATTCGTGAGCCTGATTGCTGTGCAGGTGAGGAAGAAACTGTAGGTCAAGTTGTTAAAGCTTTCATGGATGGTAAAGAAGTTATAGAAAGCCTTGAAGAGCGTATCACTGGCCGTTGGTCTATAGATGAAATTACTCATCCTGAAACAGGTCAGGTGATTGTGAAAGCTGATACTATGATCAACCCACGACAAGCTCGAAAGGTTGTTGCAGCTGGTATTACAGCTGTTAAAATTAGGACGGCTCTTACATGTAAATCTGATATTGGAGTATGTGCTAAGTGCTATGGAGCTGATATGGCAACAGGTATTCCTGTTCAAGTTGGTGAGTCAGCAGGTATTATTGCTGCCCAATCAATTGGTGAGCCAGGTACACAGCTTACCATGCGTACCTTCCATACCGGTGGTATTGCTACTGCTGACGATATTACACAAGGTCTTCCAAGGGTTGAGGAGCTTTTCGAAGCCCGTAAACCAAAAGGTCTTGCAATTATAGCTGACTTCGCTGGTATTGGAAGAATCAATGAGACCAAGAAGAAGCGTGAGGTTATACTTACTAGTGAAGATGGTATGTCTACCAAGTCTTATTTGATTCCATATGGATCAAGACTTAAGATTGACGATGGTCAAGTGCTTGAAGCTGGTGATGAGCTTACAGAAGGTAGTGTTAATCCCCATGATATCCTTAAGATTAAAGGTCGTCGTGCGGTTCAAGACTACATGCTTCAGGAAGTACAGAATGTATATCGCCTTCAAGGGGTTGAAATTAACGATAAGCATATCGAGGTTATTTGTCGTCAAATGTTGAAGAAAATCAGAATCGAAGAAAGCGGAGATACTGATTTCTTACCTGGTAGCTTAGTTGATAAACTTGAATTTGATAAAGTTAATAAACAGATGGAAGCAGATGGTTTTGTACCTGCTGAAGGTACCCAAGTACTTCTTGGTATTACCAAGGCATCACTTGCGACAAATTCATTCCTTTCAGCTGCATCTTTCCAAGAGACAACTAAAGTACTTACCGAAGCAGCTATTCACGGTAAAGTAGACCCATTGATTGGTCTGAAGGAAAATGTTATTCTTGGTAAACTTATTCCAGCCGGAACAGGTATGAGACGATATAGAGATGTTGATATCGAAAAGAAAGTGAAATACGATATGGACAGTGATATACTGTTTGATGAATAAAAATGAATTTGGGCTGTGCACATTGTGCACGGCCCTTTTTTAGTGTCATGATTTATGAGTAATGGGACACTTGTGGAGATAGACTGGGGTGGCTGGCGCAAGTAATGCTTCTCTTAACGTCTTCAACTAAGTCGTTCAGCATCACTTGCGCCAGCCACCCCAGTCTATCTCCACAAGTTGCTCACTATAAAAGAGACAGTAAAGAGGTTCACGAGATAAGGTGCACAGTCCTTCATTTCATAGGCTTTGATCATGTACGAAAGCGTCTACCTGCTCAAAGAAGCGTCGTCTACTGTTAATCTTTTAATGTCTTGTGTCTCATGGTGGCAGGATGGTGGGAGACGTGGCAGGGCGAGGGGCAATTAGGGCTGAACGACTTAGTTGAAGACGTTAAGAGAAGCCTTACTTGCCCCTCGCCCTGCCATGTTTCACACCATCCGTCCCCCAAGAGAAAACAATATTCAACAAAAGATTAACAAAGAAAGCCTTGACATTAAGTGACCTAGGGTTTATAATTCATCAGTGTGCATTTTCTTGTACATGCTTTTATCATGCTCTTTTGCATATTTTAGTGTGATAAAGTGAATGCAAACCATAAATTTTAAAGACGGAGGTGAAATGAATGCCAACTTTTAACCAATTAGTTAGAAAAGGTAGAGCTACTTCTACTAAGAAGTCAACTGCTCCTGCTCTTCAAAAGGGTTACAACTCAATGAAGAAAAAGCTTACTAACAACTCTGCTCCACAAAAAAGAGGTGTATGTACAGCAGTAAAGACAGCGACTCCTAAAAAACCTAACTCAGCACTTCGTAAAATTGCCAGAGTTCGTTTAACTAATGGAATCGAAGTTACTGGTTATATCCCAGGTGAAGGTCACAACTTACAAGAGCATAGTGTTGTTCTTTTAAGAGGTGGTAGAGTTAAAGACTTACCAGGTACTAGATACCATATCGTAAGAGGAACTCTTGATACAGCTGGTGTTGCTAACCGTAGACAATCTCGTTCTAAATACGGAGCGAAGAGACCAAAGAACTAATCATTAATTTTAAGAATTAGTGCCGGATAGTTAAATCAAGAACCTCGAAGTGAAATTGAGTAAGTATAACTGATAGTTGGTGTTTATTCCACATTAATATACGAACTTATTTCCCACTGAAGAAGAACAAGTTCTTCGTAGGAAAGAAATAATTAACCGTGCGCGAACAGATCTTAAAGACTGAGTACCTATGAATTAATTTTTATTAAGGAGGGAAGAACCGTGCCACGTAAAGGTCATATTGCGAAAAGAGAAGTTTTAGCAGATCCTATCTATCATGATAAGGTTGTTACTAAGTTGATTAACAACATCATGTTAGACGGTAAAAGAGGTACTGCACAAAAAATCGTATACGGAGCTTTTGAAAAAGTTGCTGAAAAAACTGGTAAGGATGCTATTGAAGTCTTCTATGAAGCTTTGAATAACATTATGCCTGTTCTTGAAGTAAAAGCTCGTCGTATCGGTGGTGCAACCTATCAAGTGCCAATCGAAGTTAGACCAGACAGGAAACAAGCCTTAGGTCTTCGTTGGTTAACACTTTACACTCGTAAAAGAGGCGAGAAAACTATGGTAGATCGTCTTGCTAATGAGTTAATGGATGCTGCAAATAATACTGGAGCTTCTGTTAAGAAGAAAGAAGATACGCATAAAATGGCAGACGCTAATAAAGCATTTGCAAGCTATAGATGGTAATTCATTACCACGATTTAATATAAACCTATCAACAATCCGATCCCAAGGAGGATGTAACTTTGGCAGGAAGAGAATTTTCATTAGCAAATACCAGAAACATTGGTATCATGGCTCATATAGATGCCGGGAAAACTACTCTAACTGAACGTATCCTTTTCTATTCTGGTCGTACTCATAAAATTGGGGAAACTCATGATGGTGCGTCTCAAATGGACTGGATGGAGCAAGAGCAGGAAAGAGGTATCACAATCACTTCTGCTGCAACTACTTGTTCTTGGTTAGATCGCAGGATTAATATTATTGACACACCAGGTCACGTTGACTTTACCGTTGAGGTAGAGCGTTCACTACGTGTACTTGACAGTGCTGTTGGTGTATTCTGTGCAAAGGGTGGTGTTGAGCCACAATCAGAAACAGTTTGGAGACAAGCGGATAAGTATGGTGTTCCACGAATGGCTTTCGTTAATAAGATGGACCGTTCAGGCGCTGACTTCTTCAATGTTGTCGACATGATGAAGGAACGTCTTGGAGCTAACGCTATTCCAATTCAGATTCCAATTGGTTCTGAAGAAAACTTCGTTGGTGTTGTGGATTTATTCACAATGGAAGCGATTATTTACAAAGATGATTTAGGACAGGAAATTTCCCGCGAAGAAATTCCTGCAGAACTTAAAGATGATGCAGATATGTACAGAGAACAAATGGTTGAAGCCATTTGTGAAACTAACGAAGATCTTATGATGGAATATCTTGAAGGTGAAGAGCCTTCAGTTGAAGATCTTAAAGAAGCCCTTCGTTTAGCGGTAGCAAACGTGCAAATCATTCCTGTTATGTGTGGCTCTGCATACAAGAACAAAGGTGCTCAATTACTTCTTGACGCCGTTGTTGAATTTGCTCCATCACCTCTTGATGTACCAGCTATTAAGGGTACAGTACCAGATAGTGATGAAGTGGTTGAAAGACCTTCATCTGATGAAGAACCTTTCGCTGCATTAGCGTTTAAGATTATGACTGACCCATTTGTGGGTAGACTTGCTTTCTTCAGAGTATATTCTGGTGGATGTAATGCAGGTTCTTATGTGTTTAACTCTACTAAGGGTAAAAAAGAGCGTATGGGTCGTATTCTTCAAATGCATGCAAACAAAAGAGAAGAAATTGAAAAAGTTTATGCTGGTGATATCGCTGCAGCAGTTGGTCTTAAGTTTACTACAACTGGTGACACACTATGTGATGATAAAAACCAAGTTATTCTTGAATCAATGGTATTCCCTGATCCTGTTATTTCTGTTGCGATTGAGCCTAAAACTAAGGCTGGACAAGAAAAAATGGGTATTGCATTGTCAAAACTTGCTGAAGAGGATCCAACTTTTAGAACTTTCACAAACCAGGAAACTGGACAAACAATCATTGCTGGTATGGGTGAGCTTCACCTCGAAATCATCGTTGATCGTTTGATGAGAGAGTTTAAAGTAGAAGCAAATGTTGGTGCTCCTCAGGTTGCTTATAAGGAAACGATTACTCAAGAAGTTGAGATTGATTCTAAGTTTGCTAGACAATCAGGTGGACGTGGACAATACGGACACTGTAAAGTTCGTTTCTCACCTATGGATGTTAATGGTGAAGAAGAATATGAATTTGTTAACTCCATCGTTGGTGGATCTATTCCTAAAGAATATATTCCAGCTGTAGATGCAGGTATTAAATCATCAATGGAAGCTGGTGCTCTTGCGGGTTATCCAGTTGTTGGTGTTAGAGCAGAATGTTATGATGGTTCTTATCATGATGTCGACTCCTCTGAGATGGCTTTTAAAATTGCTGGTTCAATGGCAATGAAAGATGCTATGAAAAAAGGTGGCGCGCAACTTATGGAACCTATCATGAAAGTTGTTGTAACTGTTCCAGAAGATTACATGGGTGATGTTATCGGTGATATCAACGCACGTCGTGGTCAAATGGAAGGTATGGAAGCTCAGGCAGGTGCTCAGGTTATAAAGGCATATGTTCCCCTTTCTAATATGTTTGGTTATGCAACAGACCTTCGTTCTAAGTCACAAGGTCGTGGTAACTACTCTATGGAGTTCCATCATTACGACCCATTGCCAAAGGCTCTTCAAGAGAAGATCATTAGCGGCAAGGATGATGAATAATTAGGACTTGCCAAGAGCAGGGCTTAATAATATAATTTTATTAATGGCACTAAGTGCTTATTAGAATTCAAAGTAAAGTTTGGGGAAGAGACCCCCGAAAATAAAGGAGGAAATTCAAATGGCAAAGGCTAAATTTGAAAGAAGTAAACCACATGTTAACATTGGTACTATCGGACACGTTGACCACGGTAAAACTACATTAACAGCTGCAATCACTAAGACTCTTCACGAAAGATTAGGTACAGGTGAAGCTGTTGCTTTCGATAACATCGATAAAGCTCCTGAAGAGAGAGAACGTGGTATCACTATCTCTACAGCTCACGTTGAGTACGAGTCAAATGCTCGTCACTACGCTCACGTTGACTGCCCAGGTCATGCCGACTACGTTAAGAATATGATCACTGGTGCTGCACAAATGGATGGTTCAATCCTTGTTGTTGCTGCTACTGATGGTGTTATGGCTCAAACTAGAGAGCATATCCTTCTTTCACGTCAAGTTGGTGTACCTTACATCGTTGTATTCATGAACAAATGTGATATGGTTGATGATGAAGAATTACTTGAACTTGTTGAAATGGAAATCAGAGAACTTCTTGATGAATATGAATTCCCAGGTGATGATACTCCTGTAATTCAAGGTTCAGCTCTTAAAGCTCTTGAAGATCCATCAGGCGAGTGGGGTGACAAGATTCTTGAACTTATGGATGCTTGTGATGACTATATTCCAGAACCAGAGCGTGATGTTGACAAACCATTCCTTATGGCTATTGAAGACGTATTCTCAATCACTGGTCGTGGTACAGTTGCGACTGGTAAAGTTGATCGTGGTGTTCTTCATGTTCAAGATGAGATTGAAATCGTTGGTCTTCACGAAGAATCAAGAAAAGTTGTTTGTACTGGTGTTGAGATGTTCAGAAAACTTCTTGATGAAGCTCAAGCTGGTGACAACATTGGTGCGCTTCTTAGAGGTGTTCAAAGAGATGAAATCGAGAGAGGACAAGTTCTTGCTAAGCCAGGTACTATCACTCCTCATACTCAATTCAAAGCTCAAGTATATGTACTAAAAAAAGATGAAGGTGGTCGTCATACTCCATTCTTCTCAAACTATAGACCTCAATTTTATTTCACTACTACAGATGTTACTGGTGTTATCAACCTTCCAGAAGGTACTGAAATGTGTATGCCTGGCGACAACGTAGTAATGGATATCGAACTTATTGCTCCTATCGCTATGGAAGTTGGTCAAAAATTCGCGATTCGTGAAGGTGGCCGTACTGTTGGTTCAGGATCAGTAACTGAGATTATTAAATAATTTAAGTTTAGGTTTCTAAAGAGGCGCACGTTTTGTGCGTCTCTTTTTGTTCTATAGGAATGTTCTCTATATGAATTTTATGAGTAGAAACATCTCATAAAATGTTAAGGAGACTTTCCTAGCACAACAATCGCAAGCGAACGAGGCCAAGCCTCCTTATTAAATGCAGGGACTAGCCCTAAAATACACTGGCTCTTTGTCAGAACCTTGAATTAGCCCAATAATAAGTGGTTTATATAGAGGCGTTTATGTATGAATAGAAGCTCATGAATGACAATTGTCATTCATGTGATGACTTATGGGGGTTGGATAAAAAGATACTCTTTAGTAAAATAGTTATGTAAGATGATTGTAGATAATAAGGAGAGATAGTATGAAAAAAAGTTTAAGTTTGTTGATGATACTTATTTTATTACTTGGAATGGTTGCTTGTTCAGAGAAGAAGGAGGAGGAAGTTGATAAGGAATCAATAAAAAGTGAAGTATCTGAAAAAGCAGATTCTTCAGATGCAAGTTCCGATATTGACGAAGATAATGGTGACGAAGCAAGTGTAAGTGAAACAAGTGATAAGGAAAATTCTGATGAAGTAGCAGAAGAAGTTGAGCAGGATGATGATAAAAATGAAGAAAGCGATGAAGCTTTTGCACTAGACGCAAGTTTAAAGGGACTTGAATTGTTGGCTACGATTCCCTACAAGACCCCCGATAAAGTGATGACGGTTACAGAGTCTGTTGCAGCAGACGGAACCACTTCTACATCAACCATGTATCAAGATGGGTTTAATACGAGAACTGAATCTTTTTCAGAAGATGGAGGAACTCAAATAATGATTTACAACTCCGAAGAAGGTATTATGTATTCCTATAATGTGGAAGAAGCTAGCGGTATTATGTCATTAGATAATGAAGAAGAGAGTGATTTTTCAATGGGAATGGATATGAACATGGATGGTTCTATGGAAGAACTTCCGGAGGGAGACTATACTATGGCGGATGTTTTTGTTGATCCGGCAATGGGAGATTTGGAAGCTAGTGTGGAGGATCTGAATGGAATGCAAGTAGTTCACTTAATAGTTAGTTCTGATGATGGCATGGGTGGAAATATGGATATTCATACTTGGTACTCTGTGGAGCATGGTATAGTAATGAAGTTAGAAATGTATATGGGAGATGCTCTTTTAGGCAGTTCCCAAGTTGTTGATTATGATTTTGATCCTGATATCGAAGCTTCCATGTTTGAAAAGCCTGAGGGTATTACTTTTATGGAGTGGTAGTACTTTTTTCTGGATTGGTGCAGTTGTTACAAGCTATTGATTGGGAGGACGCCCCACAGGCAATTAGGATATATAAGTTTTTAGCATGAGAGCATAAGTGTATAGTATAAATAAAAGCCCTATTTTTTAGGTTTTTGAGTTATGAGTGGTTTGTTGACAGTTCTCTTGTAGTGCTTGTTATAACATCCATGATGCGCTTACCTAGTAGATGGGGTTTTTAACTATAGGATGACAATATAAACTGCAGATATTTGCTTTTTCGTAAATTGTAAGATGTATGAAAATAACATTAAGATTTTTTTTTATATCTGATAAAAAACTTTTCAAAATCCCTTGCATTCAAGAAGAATTTATGATATTATTGATGAGCTGTGACCAGAGAGCGTTGAAGTTGGAGGTTGCTGCTATATCGGTATTTTAGCAGGTTTTCCAACAGAGCGAGTCAAGTTCACGAAACAAGACGACAAGATCACTGTACAACAATTATCTTAAGATTAGGATTATGATGCTTAGGAGTGACATGCGACACACCAGGCAAGATGTACAGTCACCACTTGTCGTACAATAGTACGAAAAGGAGGCGGCTTTTTTTATGGCAACACAAAAAATGAGAATCAGTTTAAAAGCTTATGACCACAAGTTAATTGACCAATCTTCAGCTAAGATTATTGAAACAGCAAAGAAGACTGGTGCGAAGGTGTCTGGACCAATTCCACTACCTACTAAGAAGGAAGTAGTTACTATCCTTAGAGCGGTACATAAGTACAAAGATTCAAGAGAGCAATTCGAAAGAAGAACTCACAAAAGATTAATTGATATCAACATGCCAACAGCTAAGACAGTAGATGCTCTTATGAGATTAGAGTTACCAGCTGGTGTAGATATTAAAGTTGATGTAAAGTAATGAACACAGTAAAAATAGACGAAGGTTACTTACACCCGTCTAGAATGAATGCATAGCATTCCGCTGTAGAAATTCAGGAGGTGCAAGAATGAAGAAAGCATTAATTGCTAGAAAAATCGGTATGACACAAATTTTTGTGGAAGACGGTTCATTAGTGCCAGTTACAGTATTACAAGCTGGCCCATGCACAGTAACACAAGTTAAGACAGTTGATAACGATGGTTACTCTGCAATCCAAGTCGGATTTGAAGACAAAAAAGAAAAACACACAACTAAACCTGAACAAGGTCACTTTGAGAAAGCAAGCGTAAGCTTTAAGCGTTTCGTAAAAGAGTTCAGATTAGAAAATGCTGAAGAATTTGTGGTTGGTCAAGAGATCACTGCTGACGTATTCGAAGCTGGAGAAAAGATCGATGTATCTGGTACTTCAAAAGGTAAAGGTTACCAAGGCGCAATCAAGAGACATAATTTCTCTAGAGGACCTATGGCTCATGGTTCCAAGTATCACAGACATGCCGGATCAATGGGTATGGCATCATTCCCAGGTAAAGTATTCAAAGGAAACAAACTTCCAGGACACATGGGTGCTGAAGCTGTAACAATCCAAAATCTTGAGATTGTAAAAGTTGATGCTGAGCAGAACCTAATCTTGGTAAAAGGTGCGGTTCCAGGACCTAAGAAATCTATCGTAACAGTGAGAGATGCCGTTAAGGCCTAAGCTTACGGGAAGGAGGAATACTAATGGCTAAAGTTGCTGTTTTAAATATGCAAGGACAACAAGTTGAAGAACTTGAACTTAATGATGCTATATTTGGCGTAGAAGTCAATGAGCATTTATTACATAGAGCTGTAGTTGCACAACTCGCTAACAAACGTCAAGGTACACAAAGTACGCTTTCACGTGGAGAAGTTAGAGGTGGTGGAGCTAAGCCATGGAGACAAAAAGGTACAGGACGTGCTCGTGTCGGATCAAGTCGTGTTCCACATTGGACAGGTGGTGGTGTTGCTTTCGCTCCAAAACCACGTGACTATTCAAAGAAAATGAACAAGAAAGAAAAGAGAGTTGCTCTTAAGTCAGCTTTAACTGCAAAAGTTGCAGACTCAAAATTCGTTGTTGTTGATGATCTTTCATTAGATGCAATCAAAACAAAAGATATGGTTAACGTTCTTAATAACCTTAAAGTTGAAAAAGCATTAATCGTGATTAACGATGCAAATAAAAATGTTGAACTTTCAGCAAGAAATATTCAAGGTGTTAAGATGGCTTACACTAACACAATTAACGTATATGATCTTCTCAAATACGACGCTTGTGTAGTGACAAAAGCTGCAGTTGCAACAATAGAGGAGGTATACGCATAATGGCAAACCTTTCTTATTACGACGTATTACTTAAACCGGTAATTACCGAAAAAAGTATGGAAGTTATGGGCGAAAAGAAATATACTTTCAAAGTTCACCCAGAAGCTACTAAAGTTCAAATAAAAGAAGCTGTTGAAAAAATGTTCGCAGGAACAAAAGTTAAAAAAGTAAATACAATGAACCAAGCAGGAAAGACAAAGCGTCGTGGCGTGACTTTCGGTAAAACTGCTAAAGTTAAAAAAGCTATTGTTACATTAACAGAAGAAAGTAAAGATATCGAATTCTTCGAAGGTATGTAAAAAAAGGAAAGGTCACTTATTGAAGTTTTATCAAACTTCTTCCCGTGACCTGTAAGAGTTTTCCTTGCGAAAACTCATTTATCGTGCATTTGCGGAAAATAAATGACACACTAGGCAGTGTGGTAAACTTTTAAGAAATGAAAGGAGTACATAATGGGTATTAGAAAATACAACCCTTATACACCTTCCAGAAGACACATGACTTCATCAACTTTCGAAGAAGTTACTAAAAAAACTCCTGAGAAATCTTTGACAGTAAGTCTTAAGAAAAATTCTGGTAGAAATAATCAAGGTAAAATTACAGTAAGACACCGTGGTGGTGGACATAAGATAAAATACAGAATCATCGATTTTAAACGTAACAAAGATGGTATTCCAGCTAAAGTTACTGCTATCGAGTATGATCCAAATAGATCAGCTAACATCGCATTGATTGTATACGCTGATGGTACTAAGAGTTATATTCTTTCACCAAACGGATTAAAAGTTGGTGATAAATTGATGAATGGAACTGAGGCTGAGGTTAAGCTTGGTAATGCGTTGCCACTAGCTAATATTCCAGTTGGTTCTAATGTACATAACATTGAAATGAAACCTGGTAAAGGTGGACAGTTGGTTCGTGCAGCTGGTAATGTTGCGCAGCTTATGGCTAAAGAAGGAAAAATGGCTACACTTCGTCTTCCATCTGGTGAGATGAGAATGATTCCACTTGAGTGTAGAGCAACACTTGGTCAAGTTGGTAATATTGACAACGAACTTATAACAATTGGTAAAGCAGGACGTAAACGTCACATGGGTATTCGCCCAACAGTACGTGGTTCTGTAATGAACCCTAATGATCACCCACATGGTGGTGGTGAAGGTAGAACTTCAATCGGTCGTCCAAGTCCAATGACTCCATGGGGTAAACCTGCTCTTGGTCTTAAGACACGTAAGAAGAATAAGCATTCTGACAAGTACATCGTTCGTAAACGCGGTGGAAAGAAATAGATAGGAGGAATCGATAAATGGCACGTTCATTGAAAAAAGGACCTTTCGCTGATGCTCACTTACTTAAAAAAGTTGATGCGCTTAACGAAAGTGGTGATAAGTCAGTAATCAAAACTTGGTCAAGACGTTCTACGATCTTCCCTAGCATGGTTGGACATACTATCGCTGTTCATGACGGTAGAAAACATGTTCCTGTATATATTAGTGAAGATATGGTTGGACATAAATTAGGTGAATTCGTTTTTAACACGTACTTATAGAGGTCACGGTAAAGACGAGAAGAAATCAAGACGATAATCGGAAGGAGGAATTAACCAATGGCTAAAGGACATAGAAGTCAGATAAAAGCAGAAAGAAACAGCAATAAAGATACAAGACCTAAAGCTAAAGTTTCCTTCGCACGTGTGTCTACAACTAAGGCGCAAATCGTTTTGGAAACAATTAGAGGTAAAGATGTTGCTACAGCACTTGGTATCTTGGCTTATACTCCAAGAAAAGGTGCTAGAATCATAGAAAAGGTTTTAAAATCAGCAGTTGCTAACGCGGAGAATAACAACAACTTGGATCCAGCTAGTCTTTACATTGCTGAGGCTTTTGCAAACAAAGGGCCTACAATGAAAAGAATCAAGCCTAGAGCTCAAGGTAGAGCGTTTAGAATCGAAAAGAAAACAAGTCACATTACAGTTATCTTAGACGAAAGATAAAAAAGGAGGTTAAGCATGGGTCAAAAAGTTAATCCTCACGGCTTGAGAGTCGGTGTTATTAAAGACTGGGACTCCAAGTGGTATGCTGAGAAAGACTATGCAGATTACTTAGTTGAAGACTACAACTTAAGAACATTCTTGAAGAAGAAGCTTTATCAAGCAGGCGTTTCTAAGATTGAAATCGAAAGAGCTTCTGAGAGAGTTAAAATTGATATAACAACTGCAAAACCAGGTATCGTAATCGGTAAAGGTGGAGCAGCTATTGAAGCGCTTCGTAAAGAAGTACAAGCAATGACTACTTCAAAAGTAATCATCAATATTAAGGAAGTTAAGAGACCAGAGAAAGATTCACAATTAGTATCTGAAAACGTAGCTCTTCAACTTGAAAACCGTGTGTCATTTAGACGTGCGATGAAACAAGTTATGGGTAGAGCGCTTAAATCTGGTGCTAAAGGTATTAAAGTTACATGTTCAGGACGTTTAGGTGGCGCTGAGATGGCTAGAACTGAGTCATATTCAGAAGGAACAATTCCACTTCAAACACTTAGAGCTGACATTGATTATGGTTTCGCAGAAGCAGATACAACTTATGGTAAGATCGGTGTAAAAGTATGGATCTATCATGGTGAAGTTCTTCCAGTTAAGAAGCAAGAAGGGAGAAAATAATTATGTTAATGCCAAAAAGAGTTAAAAGACGTAAACAATTCCGTGGTCGCATGAAGGGTAAAGCGACTCGTGGTAATAAATTAGTATTAGGTGAATACGGTATCGTGGCTACTGAGCCAGCTTGGATTAAGTCAAACCAAATCGAAGCTGCCCGTATCGCAATGACTCGTTACATGAAACGTGGTGGTAAAGTTTGGATTAAAATTTTCCCAGATAAGCCTGTTACAGCACATCCTGCCGAAACTCGAATGGGTAAAGGTAAGGGTAATCCAGAGTACTGGGTAGCTGTTGTAAAACCAGGCCGCGTAATGTTTGAAGTTGCTGGAGTACCTGAAGAAGTAGCTAAAGAAGCGCTTAGACTTGCAATGCACAAGTTGCCAGTTAAATGTAAAGTCGTTTCTAAAGCAGATTTAGAAGGCGGTGAACAATAGTGAAATCAACAAAAATGTTAGAAGAATTAAGAAATAAATCAGCAGTTGAGTTACAAGAAGAATTAGTGTCAGCTAAGAAAGAATTGTTCAACCTTAGATTTCAGAATGCTACGAACCAATTAGACAATACTGCTCGTATTACAGACGTTCGTAAAAATATTGCTCGAATTCAAACGGTTATCACTGAACAATTGAAAGCTGCTAAGTAATAATCGAAGAAGGAGGCAAGGAAATGTCAGAAAGAAATCTTAGAAAAGTTCGTCAAGGACGAGTTTCTAGCGATAAAATGGACAAAACGATCGTTGTTGAAATCATTAACAACGTTAAGCACCCATTATACGGGAAAATCATAAAAAGAACCTATAAACTTAAAGCTCATGATGAGAATAACGAGTGCCAAATCGGTGATACAGTTAAAGTTATGGAATGTAGACCGATCTCTAAAGATAAGAGATGGCGTTTAGTTGAAGTCGTTGAGAAAGCTAAATAGAATCATAAGGAGGTATTAAGTATGATTCAACAAGAGTCAAGACTTAAAGTTGCCGATAACACTGGTGCGAAAGAGCTTCTTTGTATTCGTGTTTTAGGTGGCTCAACAAGAAGATACGCGGCTGTTGGCGATGTCATTGTTGCTTCTGTTAAGCAGGCAACACCAGGTGGCGTTGTTAAAAAAGGTGAAGTAGTTAGAGCCGTTGTCGTAAGAACAGTTAAAGAGATACGCCGTAAAGACGGTTCATATATCAAATTCGATCAAAACGCAGCAGTTATCTTGAAAGAAGATATGACTCCTCGTGGAACTCGTATCTTTGGCCCTGTTGCTAGAGAGCTTCGTGAGAAGAAATACATGAAAATTCTTTCACTTGCTCCGGAAGTATTATAGGAGGTGACAAGATGACGACTAAATTAAAAAAAGGCGATACAGTTATCCTTACCACTGGTAAAGATAAAGGTAAAGAAGGCAAGATCGTAGATGTCGATCGTAAAAATAATAAAGTTTTGGTTCAAGGTGCTAACATGGTAACAAAGCACGCAAAACCAAGCGCAGCTAATCAACAAGGTGGCATCATGCATCAGGAAGCATACATCGATGCTTCAAACGTTATGTACGTTCACAAAGGTAAACCAACTAGACTTGGCATTAAAGTTGAGCAAGTAGAGCGTAACGGTAAAACTAAAAACGTTCGTAAGCGTGTTGCTAAAGTGACTGGCGACGTAATCGATTAATTAGAGAAAGGAGGTTTCCTAAGTGAGCAGACTTATTGAAACATATAATAACGAAATCAAAGATGCAATGATGAAAAAGTTTGAATATACAAGCGTTATGCAAGTTCCAAAGCTTGAAAAAATCGTAATCAACATGGGTGTTGGTGAAGCGAAGGAAAATGCTAAGGTTCTTGACAATGCAGTTTCAGATCTTACTAAGATTGCTGGTCAAAAACCAATTATCACTAAAGCTAAGAAATCTGTAGCCGTGTTTAAAGTTCGTGAAGGCATGAACATCGGTTGTAAAGTAACTCTTAGAGGAAAAAGAATGTACGAATTCCTTGACAGATTAGTTAACCTTGCCCTGCCTCGTGTACGTGACTTCAGAGGTGTTAATCCTAATTCATTCGACGGTAGAGGAAACTACGCTCTTGGTATTAAAGAGCAGATTATCTTCCCAGAGATCGAGTATGATAAGATCGACAAGATCCGTGGTATGGACATTATTTTTGTAACTACTGCAAACACTGATGAAGAAGGCCGTGAATTGTTAACACAATTCGGTATGCCTTTCACGAAGTAATAGGAGGAAGACATGGCAAAAACATCCATGAAGGTTAAGCAACAACGTAAACCTAAGTTCTCTTCAAGAGCTTATACACGTTGTAGAATATGTGGACGTCCACATTCAGTACTTAGAAAATACGGAATCTGTAGAGTATGTTTCCGTGAATTAGCATATAAAGGTCAAATCCCTGGCGTTAAAAAAGCTAGCTGGTAAAATTTAGGAAGGAGGAAACACAGTATGTATAGCGATCCAATTGCAGATTTACTTACTAGAATCAGAAATGGTAATGTAGCTAAGCATGATTATATAGAAGTACCTACTTCAAAAGTTAAACTTGCTATCGTTGCTATCCTTGAAAAAGAAGGATACATTAAAGGATACAAGATTTTGAAAGACGGTAATTTTGAAAATATCCGAGTACAACTTAAATATGGAGAAACTAAGAACGATAAGGTTATTGCAGGTATTAAGAGAATCTCTAAACCTGGTCTTCGTGTTTATGCTGGTAAAGATGAACTTCCTAAGGTATTAGGTGGTCTTGGAACGGCAATCATTTCAACAAACAAAGGCATCATCACTGATAAAGAGGCTCGTGAGCTTCAAGTTGGTGGCGAAGTAATCGCATTTGTTTGGTAATTAGTATCTATTTTTAAAGGTGAAAAGATTACACCGAGAAAGGCAGAAGCTTCTTAAGTGGCGAGGTAAAAGCCGCTTGGATGGGAAGGCTGACCGGGATGTAGTCGTAATCAAACCGATAGGAGGAAAGCAAATGTCTAGAATCGGACGTTTACCTGTTGAAATACCAGCAGGTGTAGAAATTAAATTAGCAGAGAATAATCATATCACTGTTAAAGGTCCTAAAGGAAGTCTTGAGAGAACTTTAGTTCCGGAAATGAAGGTTGAAGTTGAAGGTAATCAAGTTCTTGTTACCCGTCCTTCAGATCTTAAAAAAATGAAAGCTTTACATGGTCTTACAAGAACACTTATTTTCAACATGGTTGAGGGTGTTACTAAAGGCTATGAAAAGACTCTTGAAATCAACGGTGTTGGTTACAAGGCAAATAAACAAGGTAATAAACTTGTTCTTAACTTAGGTTATTCACACCCTGTTGAGATGGAAGATCCAGATGGTATTGAATCTAAAGTTGACGGAAATAAAGTTATCGTTTCTGGTATCAACAAAGAAAAAGTAGGTCAATATGCAGCTGAGATTAGATTCAAAAGACCACCAGAACCATATAAAGGTAAAGGTGTTAAGTATATTGATGAGATCATCCGTCGTAAAGAAGGTAAAACTGGTAAATAATAGAAAGGGAGTGAAACCGATATGATCAAAAAGGCTTCAAGAACAAGCGTACGTGTAAAAAAACACAAAAAGCTTCGTAATAAATTTTCAGGTACAGCTGAAAGACCACGTCTTGCAGTGTACAGAAGTAATAAACACATCTATGCTCAAGTGATTGACGATTTAAAAGGTCACACACTTTGTGCAGCTTCCTCAAAAGCACTAGGCCTTGATAAGACTGATGATGTTGCAGCAGCAACAGCTGTTGGTGAAGCAATCGCTAAAAAGGCATTAGATGCAGGAATTGAAACTATCGTATTTGACCGTGGTGGTTATGTATACCATGGTAAAGTAAAAGCATTAGCTGATGCTGCAAGAGAAGCAGGATTGAAATTCTAAAGGAGGCAAAATCGATGAGAAGAACAATGATAGATGCCAACAATTTAGAGCTTGAAGAACACGTAGTAACGATCCGTCGAGTAACAAAGGTTGTTAAAGGTGGTCGTAACTTCAGATTTGCAGCTTTAGTTGTTGTTGGTGATAAAAATGGTCACGTAGGTGCTGGCGTTGGTAAGGCAACTGAAATTCCAGATGCTATCCGCAAAGGTATCCAAGACGCACAGAAAAAATTAATTGAAGTACCAATGGATGAGAATGGTTCAATTCCTCATGACTTCTTAGGTAAATTCGGAAGCGCTCAAGTACTTCTTAAAAGAGCTCCTGAAGGTACAGGTGTTATTGCTGGTGGTCCTGCCCGTGCAGTTCTTGAACTTGCAGGTATCAGAAATATCAGAACTAAATCTTTAGGTTCTAATAATAAGAACAATGTTGTAACTGCTACTGTAGCTGGATTGGCAGCTCTTACTACACCAGAAGCAGTTGCTGCTAAGCGTGGAAAATCTGTTAGCGATATTTTAGGATAGGAGGTAGCACAATGGCAGAATTAAAGATTACACTAATTAAATCAACTATTGGTGCGAAACCTAAGCATATCAAAACTGCTGAAGCTCTTGGTCTTTCCAAGCTTCACAAGACAGTTATTCAAAAAGATAATGCTGCTATCAGAGGTATGATCCACCAAATCAACCATCTTGTAAAAGTAGAAGAAGTTTAATCCTAAGGAGGTGCAAGAGTCGTGAATTTATCACAATTAAAGCCTGCTGAAGGTTCAACAGGTAAAAAGTGGAGAAAAGGCCGTGGAGCCGGTTCTGGAAACGGTAAAACAGCGGGGCGTGGACAAGACGGTCAAAAGTCTCGTTCAGGCGGAGGTACTAGACCAGGTTTCGAAGGTGGACAAATGCCTTTGTACAGACGTTTACCTAAGCGTGGTTTTACAAATAGAAACAGTAAAGAAATCGTTGGTATCAATGTAGATGCATTAAATAGATTTAGAGCTGGAACAACAGTTGACGTAGAGAAAATGATCGCAAGTGGTTTAGTAAGCAATCCTAAGGATGGAGTTAAAATCCTTGGTAACGGTGAATTAACTAAGAAACTTACAGTAAAAGCGAATGCTTTTAGTAAATCAGCGGTTGAAAAAATCGAAGAAGCTGGTGGGAAGGCTGAGGTGATTTAGGTGCTAGGCACACTTAGAGACGCATTTAAAGTAGAGGATTTAAGAAACAAAATATTTTTTACATTATTGATGTTTGCTGTTATCCGTGTTGTGGCTGCAGTACCGATTCCAGGTATTGACAGTGCGAAACTTATGGAGTTTTTTGCAACTACTGATCTAGATGCCCTTGGCATGCTAAATGCATTCTCAGGTGGTTCATTTTCACAAATGACACTATTTGCCCTAGGTATCGTACCTTATATTAACTCAAGCATCATTATGAATCTTTTGACTATTGCTATTCCTGCATTAGAGGAAATGCAAAAAGAAGGTCAAGACGGTCGTAAGAAGATTGCTAAGTACACACGTTACTTAACCATTATTCTTGCGCTTATCCAAGCGATTGCAATTTCAATTAGCTTGAAGTCTATGTTTGTTAGCTATGACTTCTTCTCAGTAATTATTGCAATACTTGCTATGGTAACCGGTACTGCATTTCTTATGTGGATCGGCGAAAGAATTACAGAAAATGGTATCGGAAACGGTATTTCACTTATCATCGTTATCAACATTTTATCCAGACTCCCAGGTGGTGTAACGTTGATCTTAGATAACTTGAAACAAAATAATTACTGGCAAGTTGCCCTTATTTTGCTTCTATTCCTAGCTATGGTTGTCTTGGTTGTTATGATCCAATTAGGTGAAAGAAGAATCAATGTACAATATGCTAAAAGAGTACAAGGAAGAAAGGTTTATGGTGGACAATCCACTCATATTCCTTTGAAGGTTAATATGGCAGGGGTTATTCCGGTAATCTTCGCATCATCTATCCTTCAATTCCCTTCAATTATCACCAGCTTCTTTGATGCAAATCCTACAGGTTGGTGGGGGACTGTTCTTAACTGGTTGAACTATTACAATATCAGAGGTAATTATGGCTTTGGTGCCTTCCTTTATTTCATATTTGTAATTGGCTTTGCTTACTTCTATACAGCGATTATCTTTAATCCTTTTGAAGTAGCTAATAACCTTAAGAAAAATGGTGGTTTCATTCTTGGTATTCGTCCAGGTAGACCTACTGTAGATTACTTGACTAGTATCCTTAATAGAATGGTGTTCATAGGTGGTTCAATCCTTGGTCTTTTGGCCTTGGCACCAATCCTTGCATCTTTCATTACAGGTGTACGAATCAATTTCGGTGGTACATCACTGATTATCGTTGTTGGTGTTACGATCGATACATTTAAGCAAATCGAGTCACAACTTGTTGTGAGACATTATAAAGGTTTTCTTAATTCATAATTCGTGTATAATAGTTAGTGATACTATATAGTGTGTGGATGCTTCTAAGTGGGGCATCCCACACATACGTTAACAGGTCAGGAGGGAAAAGAATGAAATTAATCATGTTAGGAGCACCTGGTGCTGGAAAAGGAACTCAAGCAAAAAAACTAGCAGAAAAGTATGAGATTCCTCATATTTCGACTGGGGATATTTTTAGATCCAATATTAAAGGCGGTACTGAACTTGGTAACAAGGCTAAGGCCTTTATGGATCAAGGTTTACTTGTACCAGATGAACTGGTCCTTGAATTAGTCGCTGACCGTTTGAGTCAAGAGGATGCCAAAAAAGGTTTTGTCCTTGATGGTTTCCCAAGAACGATTCCACAAGCGGAAAGTTTGACCGAAACACTTGAAGAAATGGATTCTGCAATTAATTTTGCAATTGATGTTGATGTTCCAGACGAAAATATCGTTCGCCGTATGTCCGGTAGAAGAGCTTGTGTAAACTGTGGTGGTACATATCACCTGGAATACTTAAAGCCAAAGGCTGATGGTGTTTGTGATACTTGTGGAAGTGAATTGGTTCTTCGTAAAGATGATGAACCAGAAACAGTTCTTAAGAGACTGAAGGTTTACCATGAGCAAACACAACCACTTATTGAATACTATAGCGGTCGTGGTACCCTTAGAAGCGTTGATGGTACTAAAGGTATCGAAGAGATTTTTGAAGAAATTGTTGGCATCGTAGGTGAATAGCATATGTCAATAAGTATTAAAAATCCATCTGAAATTGAAAAGATGAGAAAAGCCGGAGCCTTGGTATACGAAACTCATGAGCTTCTTCGTAAGCACATTGAGGTAGGTATCAAAACTTCGGAACTCGATCAGATAGCAGAAAAGTTCATAGTGGAACATGGAGCAGATCCTTCTTTTAAGGGTTACAACGGGTACCCGGCTTCAGTGTGCATCTCCATCAATGATGAAGTTGTTCACGGAATACCAGGTGATCGTGTTATTAAAGAAGGTGACTTGGTAAGTCTTGATATTGGAGCTTATCTTGATGGTTATCACGGCGACGCAGCAAGAAGCTACGTTGTTGGCCAAGGTAATCCAGAAGCCAAGCATTTGGTGGAGATTACTAAGCAAAGTTTCTTTGAAGGACTTAAAGTGATCAAACCCGGTAATCATTTACATGAGATTTCAGCAGCTATTCAGAAGTTTGTTGAAAAAAACGGGTATTCAGTCGTTCGAGATTTAGTGGGACACGGCATTGGTCGTGATCTTCATGAAGAACCACAGGTTCCTAATTATAAACCTATTGGTAGAGGGCCTAAATTACAGGCCGGTATGGTTCTTGCTATTGAGCCAATGGTAAATGAAGGAAAATATGATGTGGTAATCTTAGATGATGATTGGACAATTGTTACGAGAGACGGTTCGCTGTCAGCTCATTATGAGAATACAGTACTGGTAACAG
This sequence comes from Vallitaleaceae bacterium, assembly GCA_963677625.2. Classification (GTDB taxonomy): domain Bacteria; phylum Bacillota; class Clostridia; order Lachnospirales; family Vallitaleaceae; genus UBA1351. Next base: position 473,355 of record CAXXSW010000004.1, on the reverse strand, counting down.
AGAAGGGTTATGAACTTTTAACCCTGATTGATTAGAGGTAGTATATGATTGATGTTTCGGTAGGACAAATTGTTTTTTCCAAATCTGGAAGAGATAAAGGGAATTACTTCGTTGTCATTGATTACATAGAGCCTTATGTTTTTATTTGTGACGGTAAATTACGTCGCTTGGAGAACCCCAAGAGAAAGAAAGAAAAACATATCCAAATAACGAATTATGTCGATAAGGATTTAAAAGTTATTATGGAAAATCATAGTCGAATCAATAACGCTGATATTAGAAAAAGCTTAAGTCAATATTTCAAGGAAACAAGTCAGTAGCCTTAAGGAGGTTTATATGTCGAAAAAAGATGTTATCGAAGTTGAAGGTAAAGTTATAGAGAAGTTGCCTAATGCTATGTTTCAAGTCGAATTGGAAAATGGTCATAAAATTTTAGCTCACATTAGTGGTAAGCTAAGAATGCACTATATAAGAATTCTGCCTGGTGACAAAGTAACAGTTGAAATGTCACCCTATGATTTGACTAAAGGTCGTATCATCTGGAGAGATAAGTAAGGTTCATTAAGAAAGGAGCGAACGAGATGAAAGTTAGAGCATCTGTAAAACCAATTTGCGAAAAATGTAAAGTAATTAAGAGAAACGGTCAAGTTCGTATCATCTGTGAAAATAAAAAGCATAAACAACGTCAAGGTTAGTATAAACTACGACTATTCTTATGATTACTAACCCAGAAAGTGAAAATTTTCCCTTTCTGGGTATATAAATGTCTAGTTAAGGGTCTTGGATGGAAGAAGTTTTTGCATATTTTCATGATTTGAATTAACTGTGAAGAATAATTAAAAAAAAGCTTGCAAATTTGTTGTAATTATACTATAATTTGTATTTGTGACGCCTATATATACAATTAAGTGTTTAGATTAAAGCAGTATCTACCGATTTGTCACAGATTGGGTTTTGATCGAGAACATCGCATTGGTGTGTCAACCGATTTATTCAAGTCTCACCGCCTTGAATGAAGCATTGGCATATCAATGACTAACTAGTGATCCACGTTTTCTCCTTTTATGGATAGTTAACGGGGGACAGAGTTCAATCTCAAGTAATTGGTTTAGCCCCAGTTATGTCTGCCGCGTTGATAGAAAGCGATGAATCATCTATTTGTGCGTAAAGGGAGTATTTCTCTTGAATCAACCTAGTCACTTGATAAGTTCTTTACCTTGGAACTTTCCAATGATAAAAAGTATATCCGCTTAAAACGGAATCGAATGCGTGAAACGCATTCACTTATACGTATCTGACAGATTAAGGCTTTGAAGGTCTGCAGGTGTTGATTTAGCATTTTGACATCAAGTTTTAACATGATAGTGAGTGTAATCTTACTGGATTACACAAATGATGAAGATCATATTAGTAATTGATAATTTGATTATCACGTAATTTTGATATGGAGGTGCAAAAGTACATGGCACGTATTGCTGGTGTAGACTTACCAAGAGAGAAACGTGTTGAGATTGGTCTTACTTATATCTATGGTATCGGTAAAGCAAGCTCACAACGTATTTTAAGCGAAGCAGGAATCAATCCTGATACAAGAATTAGAGATTTGACAGATGATGAAGTCGGTAAAATCCGTGAAATCATCGATGCAAGTCAACAAGTTGAAGGTGATCTTAGAAGAGAGATTGCACTTAACATTAAGCGTCTAATGGAAATCGGATGCTATAGAGGAATCCGTCATAGAAAAGGTCTTCCTGTTAGAGGACAAAAGACTAAAACGAATGCGAGAACTCGTAAAGGTCCTCGTCGTACAGTTGCTAACAAGAAGAAATAAATAAGGAGGTTTGACGATTATGGCAAAGACAGCCAGAAGAAGTACTAAAAAACGCGTTAAAAAGCATGTTGAACGTGGTCAAGCCCACATTCAATCAACATTTAATAATACAATCGTTACATTAACTGATGCCGAAGGTAATGCATTATCATGGGCCAGTGCAGGTGGTTTAGGCTTTAAAGGTTCCAGAAAATCTACTCCTTATGCTGCACAACAAGCAGCTGAAGCTGCAGCCAAAGCGGCTATGATCCATGGCCTTAAAACTGTAGAAGTTATGGTTAAAGGTCCTGGTTCAGGTAGAGAAGCTGCAATCAGAGCTTTATCAGCAGCTGGTCTTAATGTGACAAGCATTAAAGACGTTACTCCAGTTCCACATAACGGATGTCGTCCACCAAAACGTAGAAGAGTTTAGTAGTAGGAGGTGTTAGATTAATGGCAAGATATAGAGGTGCAGTATGTAGACTGTGTCGTCGTGAAGGTGAAAAATTATTCCTTAAAGGCGAAAGATGTTATACAGGTAAGTGCGCAATGGACAGAAGACCATATGCTCCAGGGCAACATGGTAAAAGAAGATCCAAAATGTCTGAATATGGTAGACAATTAAGAGAAAAGCAAAAAGCAAAAAGAATCTATGGTATTCTTGAGACTCAATTCTTTAACTATTATGAAATGGCAGACAGTAAAAAAGGAATCACTGGTGATAACTTAATGATTATCCTTGAAACTCGTCTTGATAACATTGTATATAGAGCAGGACTTGGACGTTCAAGAACTGAAGCCCGTCAAGTTGTACGTCATAACCACGTACTCGTTAACGGCAAAAAAGTTAACATCCCTTCATACTTAGTAAAAGCTGGTGATGTTATTACAATTAAAGAAAAATCACAGAGCCTTCAAAGATTTAAAGATATCCTTGAAACTACTGGATCTAGAATTATTCCTGAGTGGATAGAAGCAGATCTTGAGAATAAACAAATCAAAATCAATGCAATTCCAACAAGAGAAGCTATTGATGTTCCAGTAAATGAGACACTTATTGTCGAGTTGTACTCTAAGTAATAAGTGCCCTTAACAAGATAAGATCAAAGGAGGGTCCTATACAGTGTTTGAATTTGAGAAACCAAAAATTGATATTGTTGAAATGTCAGATGATAATCGTTATGGCCGTTTCGTCATTGAACCATTAGAAAGAGGTTTCGGTACAACTCTAGGAAATTCTCTTAGAAGAATTATGTTGTCATCACTTCCTGGCGCATCTGTAAGCAGCGTTAAGATAGAAGGGGTTCTTCATGAATTTTCTACAATTCCTGGTGTTAAGGAAGATGTTACTGAAGTGATTCTTAATATCAAGAACTTGTCTATTAAGAATAATTCAGACAGTCCTGAGCCAAAAGTTGCTTATATTGAATTTGAAGGTGAAGGTGTTGTTACCGGAGCTGATATTCAAGCTGATCCTGATATTGAAATTGTCAATAAGGATGTAGTGATTGCGACGCTTTCTGGCGGGTCTGACAGCAAACTTTTTATGGAATTGACGATTTCTAAAGGTAGAGGTTATGTTGGTGCAGACAAAAATAAAACTGAAGATCAACCTATTGGAGTCATTCCTGTAGACTCTATTTTCACACCTGTAGAGAGAGTAAACTTAGTTGTTGAAAATACACGTGTTGGACAGATTACAGACTTCGATAAGTTAACACTTGAAGTATGGACCAATGGATCGTTATCTCCTGATGAAGCCGTATCATTAGCAGCTAAGGTACTCAATGAACACCTTAACCTGTTCATTGATCTATCTGAAAATGCTAAGAATGCTGAAATCATGGTTGAAAAAGAAGACGATGAAAAAGAAAAAGTTCTTGAAATGAGTATTGACGAATTAGAACTGTCAGTACGTTCATATAACTGTTTGAAAAGAGCTGGTATCAATACAGTTGAAGAGCTTACAAACAGAACACCTGATGATATGATGAAGGTGCGTAACCTGGGCCGTAAGTCACTTGATGAAGTATTGCTCAAGCTTAATGAACTTGGCTTGGAACTTAAGCCAAATGACGAATAGTATACTGGTAAGGAGGTCTAGAGATGCCTGGATATAGAAAACTTGGCAGAACTTCTTCTCAAAGAAAAGCCTTGCTTCGTAACCAAGTAACTAACCTTATCTACAATGGTAAGATTAGAACTACTGAAGCTAGAGCGAAAGAAGTTCGCAAAATGGCTGAAAAGTTAATCACTTTAGCTATTAATGAAAAAGATAATTATACAGAAATGACAGTAACTCAAAAAGTACCTAAAAAGACTGCAGATGGTAAAAGAGTTAAAGATGTTGTTGATGGAAAAAAAGTAACACAATTCGAAGAAATCGAAAAGACAATCAAAAAGGATGACAATTCAAGATTAAACGCTAGAAGAAAAATGTTGTCTGTACTTTACCCTGTTACTGAAACACCAGAAGCTAATGCTGGTAAAAAACGTAACACTAAAGAAGTAAACTTGGTTGACAAGTTGTTTGATGATATTGCACCACAATATGCTGACCGTAAGGGTGGTTACACTCGTATCGTTAAGATAGGTCCTCGTAAGGGTGATGCATCAATGGAAGTTATTCTTGAACTTGTTTAATCATCTTTTGATTATTTAGATTGGCTAAGCGACCCGTTATATAACGGGTCGTTTTTAATTTTTTTCTTACACTTATTTTAAGAATAATTATATGTATTGATAATTATTATCGATTAAGGTATACTAGGTGTACTATTTAGTTAAGAATTGGAGGTACATAATGAAAAAAATACTTTTAAGTATGTCTTTAGTTTTGATATTAACTTTGGTTGGATGTGGAACTGGGAAGGATAATCTTGATGATAAAGAGGTATCGGAGCCCGGTAACGGAGAAACAACTATAGATAATGACAGTGGAAAAGAAAATGAAAATTCAGAAAATATGGATACGGAATCTGATGGTGAAGATAGCGATGAGTCTAATGACTCAACAGATGCAACAAGCGTATCAGAGGGCTTGACATTGACTGTAGAGGATTTGGCTCAGTACAATGGTAAAGATGGTAATCCAGCTTATGTAGCGGTTGATGGTGTTATCTACGATGTAACTGATGTCCCACAATGGAACAAAGGTAGCCATAATGGACAGTTGGCTGGTAATGATCTTTCTGATGAGATAGAGAATTTATCACCCCATGGTAAAAAAGTTCTTGAAAAGTTGCCTGTTGTTGGTAGCATTGTTGAATAAATGACTAAGTCTGCTTGACTTCCTGCTTATGGGTGATATGATAGTAGAAGTATAAGTTTATTCAAGAGGTGCAAGATGACCAAACAATGTTATGAATGTCTATATCTGGGTGAAGACCTAGAGACAGGAGAGAATTATTGTACTATGTATATGGATCAGGATGATATGGAGCGGTTAATCTATAGCCGTCAAAAGGGTTGCCCTTACTTTCGTCCTGGAGACGATTATACAATAGTAAAAAAACAGGCAATCAAGTAGAGGTGTCAAGTGAGTCATTATTTTATAGATGATAAGAGTGTCAAAAGTGATATAAGAACGATTGAATATGAATATAAGGGGCATAAGATGTCTTTTAAGACTGACAATGGACTTTTTTCTAAAGAACATGTTGATTATGCTTCTAATATTCTAATCAATGAGCTTCCAGACATGTATGGTAAGGTTTTGGATTTGGGATGTGGATATGGTCCTATTGGTATTGCTTTGGCAAAAGCCTACCACATAGATTTAACGATGGTTGACATTAATTCTAAAGCTGTTGAGTTTTCTAGAATGAACTGTCAAACCAACGGAGTTAAGGCAGATATTGTTCTTTCTGATGGACTTAAAGAGATTCAGGAAGTTTTTGACAATATCATCCTAAATCCACCTATACATGCTGGTAAACAAGTTATATATAATATGTATGAAGATTGTTATAGGCATCTAAGTAATGGTGGTAGCTTCTATTTGATCATTCAAAAAAAACATGGTGCGAAGACCTCTATAGAAAAGCTGGAAACCATATTTGAAGAAATAAATACTTTGTATAAGAAAAAAGGCTTTTATGTTCTAGAGTGTATAAAATACGATGGAGAATAGATTGTTTCCTTTGGACTTATCAATATTAATGAGTCGGTTCTTATTCCTTTGGAATAAGTCGACTCATTTTATTATGGAAATGAAGGCTTCAAAGCTTGATTTATTCTTTTAAAATGTGTATAGTAAAGGATGATGTTTAGATGGATTTACAGGTCCAAGTGAAAGAGGTTTTCATGTTTATTAAATCAGAAAAGGTTGTTTTTGACTATCATATGCAGAATGAATTGGGTGAGATTGAACACACCCACAGAGCTTTAGATGGTGTAGAATTGAATATAAAGAAGGGTGATTTTGTGGCTATTCTTGGACATAACGGTTCAGGGAAGTCTACTTTTGCCAAGCATATCAATGCATTACTCCTTCCAAGTGAGGGAACGCTTTACGTTAAAGAAATGGATACTAAGGATGATGACTATCTATGGGATATAAGATCTAGCGCTGGAATGGTTTTCCAGAATCCTGATAACCAGATTATCGCTACTATTGTTGAAGAGGATGTGGCTTTTGGTCCTGAAAATCTTGGTGTTCCGTCAGAATCTATTCAATTTCAAGTAGATAAGGCACTTTCTACGGTTGAGATGAGTGAGTATGCAAAGCATTCACCGAATAAACTATCAGGTGGACAGAAGCAGAGAATAGCTATTGCAGGTGTTCTGGCTATGCATCCCGAATGTATTATTTTAGATGAACCAACGGCTATGTTGGACCCTTCTGGACGAAAAGAAGTCCTTGATACAATACACTATTTGAATAAGCAAGAGAATATTACGATTATTCTTATTACCCACTATATGGAAGAAGCTGTTGATGCGGATTATATTTATGTTATGACAGAGGGTAAAGTTGCTTTTGAAGGGAAGCCAGAAGAGGTCTTTGTTAAAGGGCAAGAAATGAAAGAGGCAGGACTGGATGTTCCTCAAACTGTAGAACTTGCGGCAAAACTTCGAGAGAAAGGCTTTGATATAAAGCCGGATATTTTAAAAGTAGAAGAAATGGTGGAAGTCATATGGCGATTAAAATCCAACAATTAATACATACTTATTCAAAGGGTACACCTTATGAGAAACAAGCTCTTAAAGGGATTGACTTAACAATAGAAGATGGCGAATTTATTGGATTAATCGGTCATACAGGATCTGGTAAATCAACCTTAATCCAACATTTGAATGCACTTCTTGAACCTGAAAGTGGAAAGGTCTATATTGATGATGTAGATATTTTTCATGAAGATACCAAGAAAAGAGATATCCGACAGAAGGTAGGATTAGTTTTTCAATATCCAGAGCATCAGTTGTTTGAAATGACAGTTTATAAAGATGTGGCTTTTGGACCTCAGAACTTGGGGCTGTCCAGTGAAGAGATTGATCTTAGGGTTAGAGACGCTCTTGAGAGAGTTGGACTATCTAAGGAAATTTATGAAACTTCTCCTTTTGAACTTTCAGGTGGACAGAAAAGGCGAGTGGCTATTGCAGGTGTTTTAGCTATGAAACCGGATGTTCTTATACTTGATGAACCAACAGCTGGGCTTGATCCCGAAGGTAGGGACGAGATTTTAGATGAGATAATGAAATTACATAAACAGATGGGAATTACTATAATTTTAGTATCCCATAGTATGGAAGATATTGCTAATTATGTTAGCCGAATCATTGTGATGGATAAGGGTTTGGTTGTTCTTGAAGGAGATAAGTACAGGGTTTTTGAAGAGGTTAAATTCCTTGAGAATATTGGTTTGGGTGTACCACAAATTACAAAGATATGTGACTTACTAAAAGATAAAGGGATGCCTATGGGTAAGACTGTTACAACAGTTGATGAAGCAGTTGAAATCCTTACAAAATTATTGGAAGGCGGTGATAATCATGCTTAGAGACATTACCATTGGTCAATATTATCCCGCCGAGTCCCTTATACACAGATTGGATCCTAGGACCAAGATTGCCATGACTTTTGTTTTTATAATTTCATTATTTCTTAGCACAAGTCTTGTTGTTTATGGTGTGGTAGGACTGATTCTTTTTTCAGTGGTAAGAATTAGTCAGGTGCCTTTTTCTTATATGATTAAGGGACTTAAGTCTATTGTGGTTCTTATTATGTTCACGGTAGTAATTAATATATTTTTAGAACCAGGTCAGATGGTTATTTTGAATTTAGGTTTTGCTAAGATTACCGTTGAAGGATTAATTGCAGCTGCATCGATGGCTTTTCGACTTATTATGTTAATTATTGGATCATCGCTTTTGACACTGACGACTTCGCCTATTGATTTAACTGATGCTATTGAAAGGCTTTTAAAACCTCTTGAGAAAATTAAAGTACCAGCTCATGAAATTGCAATGATGATGACCATTGCATTAAGATTTATACCGATTTTGTTGGAAGAGACTGATAAGATAATGAAAGCACAGATGGCAAGAGGCGCAGATTTCGAAAGTGGTGGATTGGTAAAAAAAGCCAAGAGTCTTGTACCGCTTTTAGTACCCCTTTTTATTTCAGCCTTTAGAAGAGCTGATGATTTAGCTCTTGCCATGGAGGCAAGATGTTATCGAGGTGGTCTTGGTAGAACTAAGATGAAAAAACTTAGTTATAAAAGAGTCGATTTTGTATGGTATGGTCTTATGCTTTCTTACTTGGCCTTAGTCATCTTATTGAGTCAGTTTTTTCAGGGAATGGACCTTTTGTTTTAGGAGAATAAGTAATATTTGATTTATTATAAACAGCGTACAAGGTAGGAAAGAAAATGAATTATTATCGACTGACTATTGCTTACGATGGTACGAATTATTGCGGATGGCAAGTACAAGTTAATGGACCAACCATCCAAGGAAGCCTTATGGAAGCAGGCAAGAAGTTTATCCGTACATCTTTTACCATTACAGGATGTTCTAGAACAGATTCTGGAGTTCATGCCCTAAAGTTTGTTGCGGTTTTAGCGGGAGACTTTCAGATGGAAGCTGATAGGATAATTAGGGCTTTTAATGCGCATTTGCCTAAGGATATTGTTATAAGGGGCTGTAGGGTGTCGGATAAGGAATTCCATCCTAGATACAGTTCCAAAACAAAGCATTATAGATATATTATTTATAATGGACCTTATCCTATTCCACAATATATGCATTACACATACTTTTATCAAGGGCCTTTAGACCACCAGGCAATGGATTTTGCGGCTAAAGCCTTTGTAGGGACTCATGATTTTATTGCTTTTTCGTCTATTAAGACTACTGTGGAAAACACGGTGCGTCATATAGAGACCTGTAAGGTGACAAGACAGGATGACCATATTTATATTGATGTGATAGGAAATGGTTTTTTATATAATATGGTAAGAATTATGGCGGGAACTTTGATAGACGTTGGAAGAGGTAAGTTGCCGCCTCAAGCGATCCAGAGTATTTTAGTATCAAAAGACAGAATGAAAGCAAAGCGAACAGCACCAGCTAATGGTTTGACGCTTGTAGACGTTAATTATTAAAAAGTATCTGGAAAAGAACGAGAATAGATCATGAGCATCAGACTGTAGAATAGTAAGGAAGATGAGGTTTTTTTGATGAAGAAGTGGAATAAGATAGTGATACAAGGTGTTTTAGTAGTTATAGTGCTGATTATATTTGTAACCAAGATTCAAGCGACAGAAGATGAAGGGTATCAGTTACCTGAGCTTTATAAGGGAAAAATAATTGAAATTGTCTCTGAGGAAAATAATTCTATAGAAACATCTGGAGGAACTTACGGCCAAAGGGTACAAACGGCTAAAGTAGAGTTATTGGATAAAGGCCGTAAAGGCGAAATTATTGAAGTGAAGAATTATATTGATGAAGTGATGGCTTATACAATAGAAATTAAAGCTGGTGACGATGTATATATCTTCTTTGAAACAGACGAAAATGGTAATGAAATTACCCCCCATATTCATGAGTTCAGAAGAGATAAGGATATCTATATATTAATTGGAGTCTTTGTTGTTCTCATGCTAATTCTTGGAGGTGTGCAGGGAATTAAGAGTTTGGTGACACTAGGACTGACTATTGTTGGTGTGTATTATATGCTCATTGGGATTGTAAATGGCGGAAATCCTATATTCCTGTCAGTTGTTATTTCTTTTGTCATTACTATTGTCACTATGTTTCTGGTTGCAGGCTTTGATTTGAAGGCTGTGTCTGCTATTGGTGGTACTTTTAGTGGAGTTATTATTGCAGGTATATTGGCCCTTATTGTTAGCCAGAGTTCAAAACTGACAGGATTAGGAACGAATGAAGCACAGATGTTAATGTATTCCAGCCATACTGTTGACTTCGATATTAATGGTATACTTTTTGCAAGTATACTCTTGGGGACATTAGGAGCTGTCATGGATGTCTGCATGTCGATTGCTTCAGCTATTAATGAAATTACACAAGCAAATCCTCTTCTTTCGACTATTGAGCTTTTCAAGTCGGGAATGAATATTGGTAAAGATGTTATGGGTACTATGGTCAATACACTGATTCTTGCCTACGTTGGAACTTCTGTCTTTATGATTATGATATTTATGGTTAATGATATACCCTTTATTGACATTTTGAATATGGATTTGGTAGCGACTGAAGTTGTGCGTGCCTTGACTGGTACGATAGGCTTAATATGCGCAATTCCAATTACAGCAATAATATCTGCATACTTAGAAAAAAAGAGCATAGGATACTAATTATGTAGTAATTTTACGTATATAAATGAAGGAAATCTGATCATGGGGATAAATACCGTAAATACCAGGAAATTTGTGGAAAAAGTGATTGACACACTAGGGGCTATGTACTATAATATCTAGATGTGAGTTCACTAACAAAAATCCAATGCCCCGGATTTTCGTAATAGAGAATAATTCGATTAACAAGGAGGAAATCCAATGAAAACTTTCATGCCTAACGCTGAAACAGTTGAAAGAAAATGGTATGTAGTTGATGCAGAAGGTCAAACACTTGGTCGTCTTGCTTCAGAAGTTGCTAAAGTACTTAGCGGAAAAACAAAGCCTATTTATACACCACATGTTGATACAGGTGATTTCGTAGTCATAATTAATGCAGATAAGGTAGTATTAACTGGTAAAAAACTTGACCAAAAGCTTTACAGATGGCATACAGGTCATCCAGGTGGTCTTAAAGAAGTTAAATACCGTGACATGATGCAAAATAAACCTGAAGAGGTTGTAATGCACGCTGTTAAAGGTATGCTTCCAAAGAATAAGCTTGGTCGTAAAATGCTTACTAAACTTCGCGTTTACAGAGGCGCTGATCATAAGCATGAAGCTCAGAAGCCAGAAGTACTTACATTTTAATTAAGATTCGAAAGGAGGAAGACTAGTGGCACAATCAGTTAAATATTACGGTACAGGCCGTAGAAAAAGTAGTATAGCAAGAGTTTACTTAGTACCAGGTACTGGTAAAATTACAGTAAATAAAAGAGATATAGAAGATTTTTTTGGTTTAGAAACACTTAAAGTTATTGTAAGACAACCACTTGTACTTACAGATACACTTTCAAAATTTGATGTAATCGTTACCGTTAAAGGTGGCGGGTATACAGGTCAAGCAGGCGCAATTCGACATGGTATTTCAAGAGCTCTTCTTGAAGCCGATATTGAACTTCGTCCAGCACTTAAAAAAGCAGGTTACTTAACTCGTGACCCACGTATGAAAGAACGTAAGAAATACGGTCTTAAAGCAGCAAGACGTGCTCCTCAATTCTCAAAGAGATAATTGTCAGGATTACGAATATAATGTACATATCAAACCGCCTAAGAATGTTTACATTCTGGGGCGGTTTTTATTTGAGCTTTTAGGTTATTAAGCTATAAAATGGATACTGCTAAAGTAGAACTAACATCTATTTTTAGACTTAATTTCACCGAAAGCATATGGAAAGGTCATCAAGCATTATAGCTATCAAATAAATTGCTTCTAACTTTATACAGGAGTTAATAAAATGTTCACAATTAAAGGAATGGTATATTTATAATTGAATCAAATTAAAGAAAAAAATCAGGTGGATATGTTAAAACCAACAAAAATGAATAGATAATATAGTATATAAGCATAAAAAGTATAAAGAAATTATTAAATAGTGCATAAAAACAAATAAAATAAATAGACTATATCACGAAACTTAATAAATCCTCTAAAATAAGCCTAACTTGATTGAATCGTTCATATTTGATATGTATAATTGAAGTAACGCTAAAGTTTGGGGTGATTTATATGAAGAAAGGCAAGCGATTTACATTCAAGAAACTGTTCACGAAGCGTTCCGCTTCAAAGCATACGAGTAAAGTAAACGTAACTGACAAGGGGCCGCAGGTGGTTTCTAAGTCCAATAAACATAAGAAAGAAAAGACTTACCATGGCAGAATTTCTGTTAAATTAAGTTTGATTGTATCACATTTTCTGATTGCTTTAATTCCAATTTTACTGATAACGTTTTTATTATTTATCAATGCTAAGAATTCTTTGACTGAAGAAGTGACCAATGCTAATATGGCTCTTTCAGACCAAGTAACTAAGTTGATGGATTTACAACTATCAGAAATTGATGATACTTCAATTCTCTTGATTTCTGATCAAGATGTTCTTGAGGTTATTAGTAAGACTGAAGACGATTATGAAAATCTTTATTACATGTATAAGGATAGGGACGATAATTTGTTTTCGCTGATTCAATCCTTGAAGTCTTCAACTAGAGATTTGAATGTTGTCAATTTTATCAATGATAAGGAAGTTATAGACCCAGATAAAAGTGATGCTTTTGCTAAAGAGGACTTTATAGATAATTTCTTTAAAAGTGAAGAATTCTCAATAACATTAGATGCTAAGGCTAAACCGACTTGGTTTTATGGACTCTATGATACCGATGACCTTTATTTTATGAGAAGTGTACGTAATATATATTCGGCAGATACAAGCACTGTCCTCCTTATGTCTTTGGATAAAGATTATCTAGGTAAAGACTTGAATGCAGAAGAATTAGGTCAAGGTGCAAGGATGAGCTTGGTTGATAGTGAGGGGAAAGTAATCGTATCCTCTGACGAAAGCGTTCCTATGGGCTTTCAAATTGAAGGAGAAGGAGCTGAATTACTTCTCGAAAATATTCAAGTAAGTATTAATGCTAGTGAAGAGAAGAATCCAAAGGCAAGAGGAAGTTATATTTCTGATAAAGGAGGGTCTCTTGAGAGTTTAGTTGTTTTTCAAGAGCTATCCAATGGATGGTATTATGTTGCGGAAATTCCAACAGAGTCAATTCTAGGTGGTATTGAGACAATTAGAGGCCTATCAATTGCTCTAGGTAGTATGGCTGCAATTGCGGCACTTGCTGTCGGGTTCATACTTGCTGTTAATATTTCACGACCTATTGATTATATCAAAGGAAAAATGCGTCAAGTAGAACAAGGTGACTTAACCGTTCGTTCTAGTATGAAAGGTAAGAATGAGTTGGCACAATTGTCAACCAGCTTTAATAAAATGACTGAGAACATGGCCCAGTTAATAGAAGAAACAGGTGAGATATCCGATGAAGTGACGGCAGATGCCATTGAACTTCAGAAGATTGCAGGTCAATCAGCGCTGGCATCAAAAGAAGTTATTCAGGCTGTAGAATCATTAACAGAAGGAGCAACAGAGCAAGCAAATGATGCAGATAAGGCGGCGGGTATTGTTAAAGACCTAGTTGATCAAATGAACAAGACGGAAGAAAGTTTCAAGGCTGTTGTTAATGTGACTAATAGAACCAAGAAGGCAAGTGTTGAAGCGGCAGGAACTATTGATGAACTAAGTAATGCAACGACAGAATCTATTCAACTATCAGATAATATAAAAACTGATATGGCACAACTTACTGATAGATTCAAGGAGATTTTAGGTATTATTGACATGATTAATGCTATTAGTTCACAAACGAATCTTCTTGCTCTTAATGCAGCTATTGAAGCAGCCAGAGCAGGTGATGCAGGCAAAGGGTTTGCTGTTGTTGCTGATGAAGTACGAAAATTAGCTAGTCAATCAAGTGAAGCGGCACAGTCCATTAGCGACATCGTTAATAATATTTATAAAGAAACTCAGAAGACTGAAGTAATGATTGAAAATGGTGCAATCATTTATGAAAGGCAAGAAAAAGCAGCTAAGAATACTGAGCAGACCTTTAAAGTCATCGTTGAAGATATGGATAATATCATTCAGGAAGTAGATGTCGTATATGAGTTACTGTCAGGTTTGGATACTATCCAAAATGATGCAACAGATTCCATCACTTCCATAGCAGCTATTGCACAAGAGTCAGCTTCTGCTATAGAAGAAGTCCTGGCAACAGGTGAAGAGCAGACTGCAAGTGCAGATCATTTATCAGAAATGGCAGAAAGTCTTTCTAAGATTATAGATACATTATCTGAAAATGTTAAACAATTTAAAGTTAATTAAGCTTTAAGTGGTTAGTATAGAATAAATTTTAGGTAGCTACAGCTTCCCCTATAGTTGGAAGTTCTGGAGCTATCTTTTTTTTGATAACAAGATGACAAAAATATTAAAGATTATGATATAGAGAAGTGCTAGAAGATTGCTTTTTATTTGGAAAATTAGCGAATGGATTTAAAGGAGGGAGTATGTTACAATGTAGGGTATCAAAGTTTAAGGAGTGTCTACATTGAATAAGCAATTTACCCACCTTCATTTACATACAGAATACAGCATGTTAGATGGCTCTAGCAAGATAGATGAATTAGTTAGAAGAGTGAAGGAATTGGGCATGGATTCCGTTGCCATTACAGACCATGGCGTCATGTATGGTGTTATTGATTTTTATAAAGCCTGCAAGCGTGAAGGCATCCACCCTGTTATCGGGTGTGAAGTCTATGTGGCACCGCGAGGCAGAACCTATAAGGAGAATAAATATGATGCAAGTAATTATCATCTTGTCTTGCTTGCAGAAAATCAAACCGGCTATGAAAATCTAATGAAGCTGGTTTCCTTTGGTTTCACTGAAGGATTTTATTATAAACCAAGAATAGATTTTGAATTGATGGAAGCGTATTCAGAAGGTATTATTGCTCTCAGTGCCTGTTTAGGTGGTCATGTTTCCCAACTGATTATTCAAAATGATTTAGAAGAGGCTTATGCCATTGCCAATAGGTATAAGCAAATTTTTGGTTCTGGAAATTATTTTTTGGAACTACAGAAACATGGTTATGAAGAGGAAGCAAAGGTTAATGAGACTCTGATAAAGATGTCAAAAGAACTTGATATTCCTTTAGTTGCTACCAATGACTCTCATTATACATATGAAGATGATGTTCAGTCACATGATGTTCTCCTTTGTATACAAACTAACAAGAAGGTATCGGATACAGATCGTATGCGATATTTAGGAGGACAGTTTTATATAAAGAGCCCAGATCAGATGTATGAATTGTTTGAAGAAGAAAAAGAAGCGCTAATTAATAGCCATATGATTGCAAAGAGGTGCCAAGTAGAATTTGAATTTGGCGTAACCAAGTTGCCTATTTTTGATGTCCCTGAGGGCTATAGTGCCGTTTCTTATTTGAGAAAACTTTGTGAGGATGGACTTGTTGATAGATATGGTGAAGATAAGTATCTTCATCAAGAAAGACTGGACTACGAGTTGTCAACCATAGAAAGTATGGGTTATGTAGATTATTTTCTTATTGTATGGGATTTTATCCGTTATGCCAGAGACGAGGATATTATAGTTGGACCAGGTAGAGGGTCAGCTGCTGGAAGTTTAGTATCGTATTGCCTCAGGATAACAGATATCGATCCTATAAAGTATAGCTTGATCTTTGAACGTTTTTTGAATCCGGAGCGTGTATCTATGCCGGATATTGATATTGACTTTTGCTATGAACGAAGGCAGGAAGTTATTGATTATGTTATTAGAAAGTATGGAGCTGATAAAGTTGCCCAAATTATTACCTTTGGTACAATGGCCGCAAGAGCTGTTATTAGAGACGTTGGACGGGCTATGGATATTCCTTATGGAGATGTAGATAAAATCGCCAAAATGATTCCTAGCGAGCTTAAAATGACTATTGATAAGGCTCTTACTATGAATAAGGAGTTGGCTCAGCTTTATACAGAAGATGCACAGATAAAAAAATTAATAGATACATCTAAGCGCTTGGAGGGACTAACCAGACATTCATCTATTCATGCAGCTGGAGTGGTTATCTGTGATCGACCTGTTTATGATTATGTTCCACTTAATGCTAGTGATGATTCGGTAACCACCCAGTTTACCATGGGAACTTTGGAAGAGCTAGGATTGCTAAAAATGGACTTCCTTGGACTAAGAACCTTAACAGTGATTCAAAATGCTGTAAAGGAGGCTAATAAAACTATCAGTGAGCCTATCAATATGGAAGACCTTGATTATGCTGACCCAAAAGTCTTTGATTTGATTGCATCTGGAAAGACTGAAGGTATTTTTCAGTTGGAAAGTGAAGGCATGAAAAATTTCATGAAGGAACTTAAGCCCCAGAATCTGGAAGATATTATTGCAGGTATCTCTCTTTACAGACCGGGGCCTATGTCTTCTATTCCTGCTTATGTGGAAGGGCGGCATAATGCTGATGAGGTGAAATATGTAACTAAAGAGCTAGAGCCTATACTTAAGCCTACTTATGGTTGTATTGTTTACCAGGAACAGGTTATGCAGATAGTCAGGGATTTAGCAGGCTATACTTTAGGTCGGTCTGACTTAGTAAGACGTGCCATGTCTAAGAAGAAGTTGGATGTCATGGATAGGGAACGTAGAAATTTTATATACGGAAATAAGGAAGAGGACATTCGGGGTTGTCTTGCTGCTGGTATCAGTGAAGAGGCTGCCAAGCAAATTTTTGATGATATGGAGGACTTTGCCAAGTATGCCTTTAATAAGTCTCATGCAGCAGCTTATGCAATTGTTGCCTATCAGACAGCTTGGTTAAAGTATTATTATCCCGTTGAATTTATGGCTGCTCTTATTACCAGTGTCCTTGGACACCCTAGTAAGGCTGCTGAATATATTATGCACCTACGTGAAATGAAGATAGAACTTTTACCACCTGATCTTAATCATGGTTATCCACATTTTAGTGTACATAAGGGCAAGATAAGGTTTGGATTGGCGGCTATTAAGAATGTAGGTAAGAACATTGTAGCCAATATGGTTAAAGAAAGGGACCAGAATGGTCCTTTTGAGTCCATGTCAGATTACTGCATGCGAATGGAACCAAAAGATCTGAATAAAAGGGTTATTGAAAGTTTGATTAAGGCAGGAGCTTTTGATGTCTTTGGCAATACGAGAATGCAGTATATGCAGGGATATAAGACCATACTTGACTCAGTCCTTTTAGGGAAGAAGAATACCTTTGATGGACAAATGGATCTTTTTGGAATGGACCAAGAAAGTGAAACGTCCATTGAGGACAGGCTTCCTGATGTTGGGGAGTTTACAGAAGAACAGGTTTTGGCTAATGAAAAAGAGGTTCTTGGTCTCTATATAAGCGGTCATCCACTTGAAAAATATGAGGATTATATTAAGTCTAAGGTAACCCATCGGTCTTTTGATTTTAGGACCATGGATAAGACAGCAGTAGATGGAGAGGCGGTATTGACTGACAATATCATTGATGACTTAGGCATTTTTGATGGTCAAAAGACGATTGTTGCTGGCATGATTCATTCTGTGACGAGAAAGACAACCAGAAACAATGCCCAAATGGCTTTTGTTGAGATAGAGGATATGTATGGTTCAGTTGAAGTTATTGTCTTTCCTAAACATTATGAACGGTATAAACATCTTTTAGAAAATGATACAAAGCTTATTATGGAAGGAAGAATTAGTGTTCAGGAAGATCAGGATGCAAAAGTCATTCTTGATAGACTTTATGAGTTTGAAGAGGAGATTCGTCCTGTTGGTATACCTTTAGAGAATGGTTCTACGGTGTGGATAAAGTTTAGGGATATGGATCAATATATGGATTCTTTTAGCCTTGTTGAAGAAAAACTTAAAGGATGTAAACAAGGAAATCATGAAGTTATTCTTTACATTGAAGAAGGGAAAAAACGTAAGAAGTATCGACAATTACTGACCTTAACCGACAAAGTTCTTGAGGACACTAAAGGCATCCTAGGTTCAAATTCTGTAAAGGTTGTTAAAAAAAGTTGAAAAAAGTCAAGATTTGTACTACAATGTACTATGATAAATTGGGGTTTTGTCTTGAATTTTCTAATGATGGTAATATTAGCTACAGATATAGGATGTACTAAACATAAAAGGGGTAACCCAAAATTATAAGGGTAAGAAGATTCGATGAGTGAGAATAGTAAGCTGATTAATGAATCGTATTTACCGAAAAGTGTGATTACATGAAAGTTTCAGGAGGTTTGTAATGTCTAAAGAAATCAAAACAATAGGTGTGTTGACAAGTGGTGGAGATGCACCGGGAATGAACGCGGCTACTAGAGCAGTTGTAAGAACAGCTCTTGCCAAAGGTCTGCGTGTAATGGGTATTCGAAAAGGATACAATGGATTAATCAATGGTGACATTTTTGAAATGGATGCAAAAAGTGTTTCAGATACAATTCAAAGAGGTGGAACTATTCTCTATACGGCAAGGTGTTTAGAATTTATTGAGCCAGAGGGACAACAACGTGGTGCGGATATGTGTAAAGTATTTGGTATCGATGGTTTGGTTGTTATTGGTGGTGACGGTTCCTTTAAAGGTGCCGAAAAATTAGCTGGTCTTGGAATCAATACAATTGCTATTCCCGGTACTATTGACCTTGATATTGCTTGTACTGACTATACAATTGGTTTTGATACAGCTGTTAATACAGCTATGGAAGCTATCGACAAGATTCGCGATACATCAACTTCACATGAAAGATGCTCAATCGTTGAAGTAATGGGACGTGACGCAGGATATATTGCCTTATGGTGCGGTATTATTAATGGTGCTGAAGATATTTTTCTTCCAGAGAAAGAGAACATTTCAGAGGATGAACTTATTCGTCGAATCCTTCAAAATCGCCAAAAAGGTAAAAAACACAATTTGATTATTGTTGCAGAAGGCGTTGGTGGATCTGCAGAGCTTGCAGCTAAGATTGAAAAGGTAACTGGCATTGCAACTAGAGCAACAATTCTTGGTCATCTTCAACGTGGCGGAAGTCCAACTGCTGTTGATAGAATGCATGCTTCAATGATGGGCGCTCAAGCTGTTGAATTATTGGCAGAAGGTAAAACTAATCGAGTTGTTGCATATAGAGATGGAAAATATGTGGATTATGATATTAACGAAGCTTTAAAAATGGAAAAAGACATTGATAATTTCCAAATGGAAGTGAGCAGAGCTTTAGAAACCAGATAAACCCGGAGGTAACCTGATGAAATGTCCAAATTGTGGGGAAACCCTTAAAGATGATGCAAAGGTATGTTTTTCCTGTGGAGAGAAAGTACAGGACACACACTTTGAGGATTTAGTTGATTCCATGATCAAAGAAGATGAAGCTGCTAAGAATGAAAAAAATACTGAAGCATCAACTAAAGATGAGGGATCCAAGAAGAAAAAATTTGGAATACCGCGAAAGAAAGATACTAGTAAAACCAGCAAAGATAAGTCTATACCTAAAGACAAGTCCATATCTAAGGACCAAACTAAATCAAAGACAGGAAGCAAAGTTTTGCCTGGTGATGAACCTAAGGCACCTTTAAATTTTGGTAAAGGGGTTCAGATCACTAGATATGTGACAGCTGCCATTGTACTCTTTTTCTTATTAACCATGTTATTTGACTGGTTTGCATTTGGTGGAAGAGGAGCCTTTAAAGGATTTGTTCTGGACCAAAACAGTGGAAGTTTTATGACAAAAGAAGTCATGACATTAAGTACAGAAGATATTGAAGCTTTAGACCAAGATACTATTATCCTTAAATACTCACCTAAAGATTTAATTGATTATGTTAACCTTTATGAAAAAGAATATAAATATATGCCTAACAAGGATGGTGAAGACCGTTTATCATGGGGGGCAACAGTTCAAATGATTTATATTCGTGGTTTTTTGGTCATACTTGGAGCGGCTTTATTGGCTGTTGTATTTCTGATTTTGGATAAAAAACTTAAGACGGTAGAATGGTCAAGAGGTCTTTCTGTGTTAAGTATTGTCATCATAGGTATGAACTGGGCTTCTATGAAGATACCTTTCTTGAGTATGTTTGCTATTAAGGCTAGAAGTATACTAAGGCTTGAAAACCAGCTAAGTTCAGTAACTATGAATTTTAATGGCATTAATATGAATAATGAATTTTATCCGTATAAACTTATGGAAACGACTGGATTCTTTATAGCTGTTGGAGCTTGTGTCTTATGGTTCATTCTGACAACAGTTTTGGTAGAGATGAAAAAGGATAAAGAATACGCTTAAGATCGAGAATCAGACATTTAAGCCTACCAATTAGACAATTCTTCTTGGTAGGCTTGTATTATTAAATGCATTGTTCTATAATGAGTTTTGTATTTGTTTTGACTGAAGAATTAATCAGCATTTTGGAGGGGGCACCGTGTTGAAGAAACTAAAAAAAATTAACTTGAATCCTACCCAGGTTTTAGTTCTGGGGTTTCTCGGATTAATCCTACTTGGAACTATCTTATTATCTTTGCCAATTGCTTCAAAACCTGACTTGTCAGGAGTTAGGCATTCAATAGGTATTATTGATGCCCTGTTTACTTCAACTTCAGCAGTTTGTGTTACTGGTCTTGTTGTTGTTAATACTTTGGAACACTGGAGTGTGTTTGGAAAAGTTGTTATTATCATATTAATACAGATTGGTGGACTTGGTTTTATGACCATGGCTACAACTTTATTTATGGTTTTAGGACGTAAAATTGGACTTAAGGAACGTTTGCTTATCCAAGAAGCTCTTAATCAGAATGCTATTAGCGGTATGGTTCGTTTGGTCCGTTATATATTGATGGGTACCTTTATAATTGAAGGTCTAGGAGCCTTATTCCTTTCAATTAATTTTCTCAAGGATTATCCCTTGCCTGAGGCTATAGGACTTGGTGTTTTTCATTCGATTTCTGCCTTTTGTAATGCGGGTTTTGATATATTGAGTACCTCAAGTTTGTCACCCTATGTTCATGATTGGGGAGTCAACCTAACCATAATGGCCATAATTATTCTTGGTGGTTTAGGTTTTACTGTATGGATTGATTTAATGAAAACCACAAAACTTAAAATAGAAAAAAAGTTTGACATGAAGCATTGGTTTACAAAGCTTAGTCTTCATACTAAATTGGTTTTGGTTCTTACAGGTATTCTTCTAGGTGGTGGCTTCATTCTATTTTTCCTACTGGAGATGAATAATCCAAATACAATGGGGGATTATAGCCTGTCTCAAAAAATTTTAGCTTCTCTTTTCCAGTCTGTAACTCCAAGAACTGCTGGATTTAATACTATTCCTTTAGATCAGATGACTGATGGATCCAAGTTTTTAACCATTATTTTTATGTTTATTGGTGGATCACCTGCAGGTACAGCTGGTGGTGTGAAAACTGTTACTATTGGTGTTCTTCTGTTTGCTGTTATCTCTGTGGTGCGGTCTAAACAGGACACAGAGATTTTTGATAAACGGGTTCCTGAAGATATTGTCAAGCGTGCTTTAGCAGTTATTATGATCAGTTTGTTTGTAGTTATTGGTGTTACGATTACATTAACAATAACTGAGGAATTTAGTTTTTTAGATACGTTTTTTGAAGCGGTATCAGCCTTTGCTACAGTTGGATTGACTCTAGGGATTACTGGTGGATTAACCACTGTTGGTAAACTGGTTGTTTGTGTAACCATGTTTATTGGAAGATTAGGACCTATGACCATGGCTGTGGCTTTTGCCATGAGGTCTAACAGAAAACAAATTAAAATAAAAAAACCTGAGGAAAAGGTTATGGTAGGATAGGAGGATTCAAATGGCTAGCAGAAAAGATTTTGTCGTGTTTGGTTTAGGAAAGTTTGGTCGGAGCGTGGCTCAGACCTTAACGGAAAATGGTTGTGACGTATTGGCAATTGATCAGAGCGAGGAAACTATTCAGGATGTTTCAGACTTTGTTACTCATGCTGTGCAGGCAGATGTAACAGATGCTGATGCTTTATCAGCACTAGGTATTAGAAATTTTGATGTTGCAGTCGTAGCTATTTCAAATGATATGCAATCATCTATTATGTCAACAATTCTGGCAAAAGAAATGGGTGTTGATTATGTCATTGCAAAAGCTCAGAATGATATTCACAAGCGTGTACTTGAAAAAGTAGGGGCAGATAGGGTTATTTTTCCTGAACGAGAGATTGGTGTTCGCATTGCCAACAATTTAACTTCAGATAGTTTTGTAGACTTTATTGAGTTGTCTGAAGATTTTTCAATTGTCGAGCTTGAGGTGAATGAACAGTGGAGAGGAAGAACCCTTAGAGAACTAGATATGCGGAATGCATTTGGTATTAACGTTATTGGTATGCGCCAAGGCGATACCATGACTATCACACCAGGCCCAGATAAATTATTAGAACTAGGTGAAATATTGATTGTTATTGGAAGCAATTCTAACTTAAAGAAAATTGGTGATGAATAACCCTATGGTTAAACGAATAGATTCTAATAAGAATCAATTAGTCAAATGGATTAAGAAGCTTCAGACCAAGGCTAAGTTTAGGCGGGAAGAAGGCTTATATATTGTTGAAGGTTATAAGCAAGTAGAGGAACTTGCCAAAAGTCATATTCATACCCTTGTTTATTCCAAGGAGTCAGATATAGAAAAATTTGATACTTATAAGGAATGTGTGCAAGTATTTGTTCCGTCAGGTCTTTTTAAAGACATAAGTACGGATCCTTCTCCTCAAGGGGTTTTGGCTGTTGTTACCATGAAAAAAGATGATCTCTTTAGCCACAGTGTTGACAAGAATGATCTGTATTTGGCTTTAGATGGTATCCAGGACCCTGGAAATTTAGGAACTATGATTAGGGTTGCTGATGCAGCGGGGGCTAAGGGGATTCTCCTAAGTAAGGATACTGTTGACCTATATAACCCTAAGGTTGTTAAAAGCACCATGGGATCCATGAAGCACATTATGCTTTTTGAACTTGAATCTTTAGTAGATGGCCTTGTCTATCTGAAAGATAGAGGCGTGACTTGTTTTGGAGCGTATTTGGATAACTCTAAGTTTCATTTCCATAATGATTACACAGGCCCAACTTGCTTTGTTATAGGAAATGAAGGAAATGGTATTTCCGATGAAATTATTCAGATTTGTGATCAACGAGTTAAAATTCCTATGCTTGGACAGGCAGAATCTTTAAATGCTTCTATTGCAGCATCAGTTTTGCTTTATGAAGCAGTAAGGCAGAGATTGCCTTGATAATCCTTTGTGGAAACTTCATTCCTATTTATCAGATATCAAGACTACTCTGAAACCTCAGGCTAGCTCATTTATATTCTGGAAGCTAGTCCTGAAGTAGCTCTTCAATCTCCTCCAGAATCTTTAAATCTTTTAACCCATAGTTGCTATATCTTATCATATTTTTGAAATTTCGCACTTGATGAATCTTTGTTATTAAGGTCATTTTTTGATTTGATCCTTTATGGTTTTTACCATATCAAGAGTTACAGTGCTTAGACCATTAATTCGATTTATGTCTATAGAATTAATATATTCAAGAGCTTTTTCTGTATCACCTTCTTCATAGGCGATTTTGCTTAGGAAATATTTAGAATCGCTCATATCCTCTTTAAAACTTAACCCCTTTTTGAAGTATTCTTTTGCTTTATCTTTGTTACCACGAGAATATTCGATTTGTCCTAGATTATCATAGGCTGGACCATAGTTATCAAGTTTCTCTATAGAGACCTTAGAAAAGTATTCGGCCTTATCCAATTCGCCGTTTAAATACATCATGAAGGCCATAGTGGTAAAATCCTGAGCATTAAAGTTATAATTTTTATCGATTCCCTCTTGAAGATTGTCATCTCCTAGGTTTTCAATTGGTTCAGTATCTGGAAAGTAATATAGGTTTTCATAATTTTTGGAAGCCTCTTCTATATTGTTAAGCTTCCAATCGCATAGGGAAATATTAGCGGTTAAGGCCTTGGTGTAAAAATAATGCCTAGCGTGTTCATTGGCTTTTACGAAAAGCTCTTTTGCTTCTTTGGGTTTATAATCTCTCAGTAGGATAAGGCCATAAGCAGCCAAGATATTGGTGTTAGTTGTTCCAAGTTTTATGGCAGCCTTGTAGAAGGGAATAGCAGGTCCTTCCTTCTTAAAAAAACTATGAATAATAATACCTGGTGCTCCGACTATGAGTGATAGAAAGACGATTCCTGTAATAATTAAATAAATATTAAGTGCTGGTAAAAATAAATCCTTCCGTTGATCAAGAATAAAGGCAAAATAGATGTAACAGGTGGCAAAGTATATGATGGTTATGGGCAACCATTTTTTTCTAATCCAATTCATGTGTAACCTCCCTAGGTGATTTTCTACCTCCAAAAAGTTATAGATCAAGCATTGGTGCTTCATCATGAACTTAATATCGTGGTATCAGTCACTATTTTATCATGGTAGGACTGTGTAGACAATCTCCTTTAGACTTTTTAATATAAACTTTTATTATTTCATTGATTTGTACAAGCACTTAGGTTAGTATAATGGGATAAATATGGTATGATAGAGAAAAGATTCTATTTTTGGCACTGCATGGATTAGTGCTTAGAAATGGCTGAAAATATCTTATGGATGGAAGGTGTTAGAATGGAGTATAAAAACAAAGTTTTTGGCTTAGCTTTTGAAGGTGGCGGTGCTAGAGGTGCATATGAGATAGGTGTGTGGAAAGCGATTGACGAATTGGGTATCAAAGTTGGTGCAGTCGTTGGGACATCAGTCGGTGCTCTTAACGGTGCTCTTTTTGCCCAAGGAGATTTAGAAAAAGCAATTGAAATCTGGGAGAATATCCGTTATTCATCAGTAATTAATATTGAAGATGAATTGGCTGAAAAGTTGGCAGGATTTAAGTGGAGAGAAGTGTCTCTTCAAGAATCAGGACAGCGTTTTCTAGACCTTGTAAGAAATAGAGGGCTTGACATTACTCCTTTGAAAAATCTGCTGGCGGAAGTTGTGGATGAAGATGGATTAAGAAAGTCAGATGTCGATTTTGGTTTGGTTACTTTTAATGTATCTGATCTCAAACCTTTGGAACTGATGGTTGGTGACATACCTGAGGGTCAGGTGTCAGGTTACCTATTGGCTAGTGCTTATTTACCAAGTTTTAAATCTGAAAAAATATTCGGAAAAAGATTTTTAGATGGGGGCTTTCATAGTGTTGTACCGACCCATATGTTGGCTGAGCGTGGATATAAAGACATTATAGAAGTTCGTATTCAAGGAATAGGACTAGAACAGAGTGTTGACGAGAATCAAATAAATATTATAAGAGTTGAAGCTCAGGAGAACTTAGGTGGACTTTTGGAGTTCAACGCAGAGAAAGCTAAGCGTGGTATACAGTTGGGATATTTTGATGCACTGCGGATTTTTAAGGGATATTCAGGGTTTAAGTATTACTTGGATGATGATCAGAGTGAAGCGGCCTATCTTGAGGAATTTCTCAAATTACCAAGAACAAAAGTAGAGCATATGATTATTTCTCTTGGAGGAAAGGCTGGTATTGTAGATTACCGTTCCAAGGAAAGACTAGTTTGTGAGATATTAATCCCGATGGTGGTTAAAAGGTTAAAACTTGATCAAGGAGCCACCTATAAAGAAATATATCAATTACTTTTGGAGCATAAAGCCGAATTGATTGGTATAGATCGATTTAAGGTCTACGAATTGAAGTCTTTTATAGAACTTATAAAAAATGATTTCTTAAGTATGGATAAGGAAAGTGCTAAGGATATGTTAAGAAATGACGAATTAGTTGAATTGGCAACTTGGATGGGGGTATAATTAGTACTAGGTTCTATAATAGATTAGCTGAGTTATAGAATTAGGACACAGGAGGATTATATGAGCAAGAAAGTGATTGGAGCTATTGATGTTGGTTCCCATGCAGTAAGGATGAAAATTGGACAGATTACGAAATCCGGTAAATTTACAGAATTAGAGACTGTCAGAAAAATAGCTGTTTTAGGACATGATACCTTTACCAATGGAAAGTTAAGCTTTAAATCAGTAGATATGATTTGTGATTTGCTTAAGCTTTTTAGCCAGTCTTTTTCTGACTATGGTGTGGAAGCATATAAAGCGGTGGCGACTAGTGCTATTCGAGAAGCTTCTAACAAGGACTATATCGTTGATCAGATTATGTTGAAAACAGGTTTTAATATAAATGTTATCAGTAATTCAGAAGAACAGTTTTTAACACATAAAGCCATAAGGGATAATTTGGAAGATTATGATAAATTTATTCATGAAGGAGCAGTTATTGTTGTTGTTGGTGCTGGAAGTATACAGATAACTACTTATAAGGATGGACTCTTGCAGTCCTCTCAAAATGTAAAAATGGGGGCCTTAAGGGTTAAGGAAGCCTTTGGAGATCTTGAGGGAAAACTGAATAATTATAATGGTATACTAAATGAATATATTATGACTAACTTGGAAGGCATCGACTTTTTTAGTAATAATAACGAGTATGAGCATTTGATTGCAGTTGGTGGAGAAATTGGAGTCATTAGCCGCTTGATTGAAGAAAAATACGGAGAAGAGATTCACGAGTTGACAAAGAAAAGATTTTATAAGCTCTACGATAAGATTTCCGACATGTCTATTGATGATATCTCCGATAAATACAATGTAAAAAAAGAACGGGCCAAAATCCTTTTGCCTAGTATGATGCTCTTTAGTACATTTCTTGAAAAAGTCAACAGTAATCGAATCATTGTACCTCAGATTACCCTAAGCGACGGTGTCATACGTAGCATCTATGAGGATATGTCCGGAAAAACTATGTCTGAAGAGAATATTGCTGATGTGGTAGGGAATGCCAAGAAAATTGCAGAAAAATTCAACTACAATAGAGAACACTGCGAAAGAGTGGAAAGTATATCTAACTTTCTTTTTGATAAGCTAAAAAGACTTCATGGACTGAACAATGAAAAAACCTTATTGAGGGTTTCAGCCGTTCTTCATGATATAGGAAAGTTTATATCATTGGACCGTCATAATCTTCATTCCTATAATTTGATAAGATCCTTGGAGATTTTTGGTATGTCATCAGAGCATATGGATATGATTTCTAATATTGCCTATTATCATTCGACGATTAAACCTGACAAACGACATACCAATTACAGTGTGTTATCAAGGGATCAAAGAACAACTGTATCTAAACTGGCGGCCATCCTTAGAATGGCAGATGCACTTGATCGGTCCCATAAAGGCAAATTGAAAGTGGATTCAGCTAAAATACGAGAGAAAAAGCTTATTATAACGGCAAGGGCAGATATGACTACAGATACGAGCTTGGAAGAATGGACATTCAAGAAAAAGTCGGAATTTTTTACAGAAGTATTTGGTGTAACGCCTATATTGAAAATAAAGAGGGAGTTATAGAATGAAGAAAGAATCAAAACAAATTATGGATTTGAGTTCAACTGAATATTACGAAAACAGGGAGTTAAGTTGGCTTGAGTTTAATCAGAGAGTTCTCTGGGAAGCAGAAAATGTTGAGAATCCCTTGTTGGAGAGAATTAAGTTCTTGTCTATAGTCAGTAGCAATCTGGATGAATTCTTCATGGTACGAGTAGCCTCTTTGAATGAGCAAATCAGAGCAGGGTATGTTAAGGAAGATTTTTCAGGTATGACACCAAAGGACCAAGTGAAAGCAATTGCTGAAAGAACTCATAGGATGGTTGAGGAACAGACGCAATGCTTTAAGCGAAGTCTAGTTCCGGCTATGAGAAAGAATAACCTAAAGATGATTCTAGACACAAAAAATTTAACAGAAAAACAGATGGAGTTTTTGGAAACCTATTTTGAACAAGATATATTTCCTGTGCTAACCCCCTTGGCTGTGGATTCATCAAGACCCTTTCCCTTAATTCTAAATAAATCTCTGAATATTGGCCTCCTTATTAAAAAGGATAAGGAAAAGCTTTTTGCCACTGTACAGGTTCCATCTATGCTTTCTAGATATATAGAAATTCCTTCTGATGAAGAAGACTTACGGGAATATATTTTATTGGAAGACATTATTATGCTTTTTATTGATAGGCTTTTTGTGGGAAAAGAGGTCCTTTGTGCCCATCCATACAGAATTACAAGAAATTCAGACCTAACTATTGACGAAGAAGAGGCTGAAGACCTTCTTCTTGAAATCGAGAAATCAATAAAGAAACGTAAATTTGGTGATGCCATTCGCTTGGCCATTGATGCCAAGGTTAATAAGGAGTTATTAGATTACTTACAAAATGAATTGAAGCTCCATAGTAGAGAAATTTACCTAGTTGATGGACCTCTAGATTATACCTTCCTTATGAAAATGCATGGAGCCTTTGAGATTGAGAATCTTAAATATCCAGAGTTCACACCCCAGACACCCCAAGACCTATTAGGCAAAACTAATCTTTTTGAGGCCATTAAAGAAAAGGATATTTTTCTTCACCATCCTTTTGAAAGTTTTCAGCCTGTTGTGGACCTTATTAAAAGAGCGGCCAAGGACAGAAACGTTCTAGCTATCAAACAAACTTTATATCGGGTATCAGGTTCTTCACCGATTATTAAGGCCCTTGCCGAAGCGGCTGATGCAGGGAAACAAGTTACGGTATTAGTTGAACTTAAGGCAAGGTTTGATGAAGAAAATAACATTCAGTGGGCGAGACGTTTGGAGAAAGCCGGTTGCCATGTTATCTATGGGCTTGTCGGCTTGAAGACGCATTCAAAAGTCACTTTGATTGTTCGCAAGGAAGATGATGGAATTAAACGTTATGTCCATCTTGGTACCGGTAATTACAATGATATTACAGCTAGATTTTATACTGACCTTGGACTATTAACGGCCAATGAGATACTTGGCAGCGATGTATCCAGTGTTTTTAATGCTTTATCCGGATATTCGGATCCTCCAAAACTAAAAAAAATAATTATGGCACCCACACATTTACGTGAACAATTCGTGAAAATGATTGAGAAGGAAGCAGAGAATGCTGAAAAAGGCAAAGAGGCAAAGATACAATGTAAAATGAACTCTCTGTGCGATTTTGAAATAATCAAGGAGTTATACAAGGCTTCTATAGCAGGTGTACAAATAGATTTAGTGGTTCGAGGCATCTGTTGTTTGATTCCTGGTATCCAAGGTGTAAGTGAAAATATTACTGTTCGTTCAATTGTTGGTAAATACTTAGAGCATTCAAGAATTTATACTTTTCATAATGAAGGAGATAGCAAAATATACCTTTCCAGTGCGGATTGGATGCCGAGAAACCTAGACCGTCGAGTTGAGCTTCTTTTCCCTATTGAAGAGGAACATGTACGTAAGGAAGTTATGAAGATTATGGAGGTTCAGTTCAGGGATGTTGTAAAGGCTAAGATTAAAGATGTTCATAAGGACTATAAGCGGATAGACCGTCGTGGTAAGGAAGTTATAAACTCACAGGTTTATTATGAAAATCGAGCAGTCAAAATTGTCAGTGATTTTGAACATGATGTCAAGCAAGAGATTTTTGTTCCACGAACTGGTAAATAATAGTAAGAACTTGTAGTAATTCAATAACTAGATACTGTGTCTTGATAAACGGATATTCGAACCTGGAAACAGATATTTGAAAATCCTTGACTAATAAAAACAAGTCGGTTACAATTGACCATAAGATATATAGGAAATGCTATGAAGAGAAGAGTAGTACAGGTAAGGCTTAAAGAGAGTTCCGTTTGGTGTGAAGGAATAGTACGGCCTGTGTGAAACAAGACTTGGAGCAGCATTGTGGATGGGAACTGATACAATGACGTATGTTCACGTTACAGAACTAGGATATGTAGTATTCAAAAAGTGATAAGATAGAGTGGCACCGCGATGATTCGCCTCTACAGTTAGACTGTAGAGGCTTTTTATGATTTAAAGATAAGGAGTTATTAAAATGGGTAGAAACAGAAGCAAGAATAAGGATAAAAAAGCATTTGTAAAACCAAGACCAAACTTTCCAAAGAAGGCTGTGGTAACTGGTGGAATGCCATATGGTAATAAGTCTCTTCATTTTGGGCATATTGGTGGAGTCTTTGTACATGCGGATACTTATGCAAGGTTTTTAAAAGACAGAATTGGTGAGGATAATGTTATATTTGTGTCAGGAACCGATTGTTATGGTTCACCGATTTTAGCCAGCCATAAGAAATATGTCGATGAAAAGGGCGATGACATTAGTATTGCTGACTATGTGTATAAGTTTTATGAGGACCAAAAAGCTACCTTGGCCAATTATGATGTAGAGCCTAGTTTATTTGCAACGTCAGCCTTTGGCAGAAGTGGTGAAATTCATAAAGAGGTATCAGCAAAGCTCTTTAATGTCCTGTATGAAAAAGGACATTTAAGTAAAATGTCTACCCTACAGTTTTATGACAAAGAAGAAGAAACTTTCTTAAACGGAAGACAAGTGATTGGGTCATGTCCCTTTGAAGGATGTAAATCTGAACATGCTTATGCTGATGAGTGTTCACTAGGTCATCAATATATGCCCAGCGAGTTAATCAATCCGATTTCTACTTTAACCGGAGAAAAACCAGAATTGAAAGAAGTATATAACTGGTATTTTGATCTTGAGAATTATACAGCACAAGTAGAGAAAAAGGTTGATGAAAACAATAAAGACCGTGTAACTAGAAAAATTATTATCAATGCGATTAAGGAATTTCTCAAGAATCCAGCCATTTATGTTACTAGAAAGGAATATGAGAAATTTCGGGAACTTAATCTGACAGTTAATAACTGTAGCATTATTGACGAAGAAAAAAAACCATCAGTTACTTTTGAGTTTGATGATCTTGATGCTAGAGACAGAGGACGTGAACTTTTTGATAGCCATACAATTCGTTATAGAACTGGTAAGACTTTAGTTCCTTTTAGATTATCTGGAAATTCGCCGTGGGGAGTACCTGTTCCTGATAAAGAGGGACTTGATGATCTGACTTTTTGGGTTTGGCCAGAATCTCTTTGGGCACCTGTATCTTTTACAAAGGCTTATCTAGAGTCTATAGGTAAAGATACAAGTGATTGGAAAGATTATTGGTTAAGTGAAGATGCTAAAGTATATCAATTTATCGGTGAGGATAATATTTATTTTTACGGTATAGCTGAGATGGCTATGCTAATGGCCTATTTAGACCATAAAGGGGATTTAGAAGAAGCTTTGACAGGGATTAACTTTCCACATTTAGTTGCCAACTGTCATCTACTCTTTCTGAATACTAAGGCATCAAGTTCTGGAAAGATTAAACCGCCTATGGCAGGTGAATTATTAGACTATTATACAAAAGATCAACTAAGAATGCATTTCTTGAGTCTTGGTCTTAATAAAAAAAGTGTCAGCTTTGACCCTAAACCATATGATCCAGATGCAGATCCAAATGAGAAAGATGTGGTGCTTAAGGATGGAAATCTTTTGACCCATGTTTATAATCGTCTCCTTAGGTCTTGTTTCTACACAGCACAAAAGTATTATGACTCCAAGATTCCAAAGGTAGAAGTTTCAGAACCAATTAAAGAAATGGTAAAAAAATATATGCTTCAGTATGAGGATATGATGGCAAAGCACGAGTTCCATAGAGTTATTTATACATTGGATTCTTTTATTCGTGAGTTAAGTAAATACTGGGCAAAAGAAATGAAAGTTGCTGATACCAAAGATGATGATGGTTATCGGAGACAAGTCCTTGGAGATATGTTCTATGGAGTCAAAAGTGTTTTGACCTTGCTCCATCCGATTACCCCAACGAGTGCTGAGAAGGTAAGAGATTATTTAAGGCTTGATGAGTCCTTGTGGTCATGGGATAATCCTTTTGCTTCAATTGAAAGTCATATGAAGGAAGAAGAGGAACATACAATCAAAGAGATTCCACCAAAATTTGATTTCTTTGAAAGACATCAAAAGCAACTGGAAGAACTGGAAGAGGACGAATAATATAATAGAAGATTATAGAAGGGGTGGGGGATGAGAGATATTAAAAAGCAAGTGTTGAATAGGACCGGTTTCCAGTTAGGTCTTGTAGCGTTGGCTTTGATTTTACTTTTTGTATATGCTGTAACAAGTCATTTGGTTAAGTCACCTTCTGAGGGATTTAGTAGAGAAAAAGTAATTGCTAGTGTAACCAGTGGTTATATTAACCAGATTCATGGTCATATACATACGCAAAAACTTAGTGAAGATAAGGCCTTGATTATTGCAGTTGATGGTGATAACCTCCGTTTGATTACTCTTGATCGAGTTGGACAGGTCTTGGATGATAGGCTACTTGCTATTAATCTTTCTGAAGCTAGGGAAATGAGCTCTTTTCTTGTTAATGAAGATGTATTGACTATCTACTATTCCATTTATGACTTGTTTCGTTTGGACATTAATCTGAGTGATGGTAGTTTTAGCGAGAATATGGTGGTGGAAAACTGTCGTGGATTTATTCAGGAAGAGGGTCGATTGGTCTATGAAACAGATCAAGGTATCTTTGGCTATGATGGCGAGAGTTATCTTTTGACAGATGAGGCCTTAAGCACATATAGCGCTACCTATAGTGAAAATGGAGTTTACTTAATTGGTGCTTTTATACATGATTATAAGTTCGATTATCGATTGCTAAGGTTTGATGATAAGTATCAATTAGTCAGCGATAAGATGCTGAAAGAATTTACTAAAGACACTTACATGAGAAATATTGAAGACATTATGGTTACTTCTCCTACTGCTTGGGAGGGTAAGTTTAAAGATAGTCAATCAAATGAACTTGTCACCGTCTTATACCAATGGACTGATCGGCGATTTGGTTTGGATTATATTACCATCCATAATTATGATGGTCATACAGGAGAATTGCTTGAGGAATATCACCATGAATTGAATGTCCATAACAGTAATTTCAAAATACTAGATATAAAGCATGGTAAGATACTCATGGTTTTAATGGGGGATTTTGAGGGACAGATCAATTTAATGAAGGCATGGATAAGTAGTGATTCATTTGAAAGTGACTATTTGACTAAGACTATGGGTCTATCCATGTATAGTGGATACTATACTTTAGGTGAAGATGAATGTATCGTTTTCTCGGATATCAAAAGTGGTGAAAAAGTCATTCAGTTTGCTTCCACTGATGAGGAATTAGTTAATGAAACGACAAGACTTTTAAAGGTTGACCCTTTAAGGGTATTAATTGTAACTATTGCCATTATTATTGTAGGAGCCTTCATGAGTTTTGCTTCTTTTGGACTCTATGTTATCCTGGGCTCTACGGCCTTGATTGTAGTCCTATATCGGATTCTTAATCTATGGAAGGATCGACTAAAAGACAAGGTCATATATGGAATTATTAGCATAGGTTCTCTGATTATTCTGATTTTGAAATTTATCTTCCTCCATTATCTATTTGTGCATACAACTGGTTTATTCCTTATCGATAGACCAATTATTGGTAATATTCCAGGATTATATGCTTTTATGGTAGTATCATCTGGAATTGCTTATTTTATAACTTATTTGTATGTCAAAAGAAATATTGACTACCCTTCAACGAAAGTCAGTGGATATGCTTTGATGATTTTTACGGAATTTATGCAATTCACTTTAGGTGTATATATCTATATAAGTGGATCTACGTTACTTTACAAAATATAATAAAAAAGACGGTGGATATATAGCTCCACCGTCTTTTTTATTATATAGGAAACTTTTCTAGGGCAAGAAACGCAAAGCGAAGGAGGCGAAGCCTCTTTGTTTTGATATCCCTTGATTTAATCTGGCTATATGTCTGGAACAATAGAGAAGATTTAATACATACCACCGTCATAGGTGATTATCTGACCATTAAGATAGGTGGCTGTATCTAGTATACTTCTTACAAAGATGGCTACCTCCTGGACCGTACCAGATCTTCCAAAAGAGATGGCATCTTTAAGATTGGTGATTTCTTCATCACTTAAGAAATTGTTCATGGATGTATCAATAAGACCACAGGCTAAAGCGTTTACGGAAATATGGCTTGGGCCAAGTTCTTTTGCAAGAGCCTTTGTGAAGGCATTGAGTCCACCTTTTGAAGCTGAGTAGGCGACCTCCATAGATGCACCATCATTACCCCAAATGCTGCTGATGTTGAGAATTTGACCTTCTTGATTTTTAATCATCTCAGGAACGACATGGTGGCAGACATTGTAGACCGAAGTTAAGTTGTTTGATATGATATATTGCCAATCTTCAGGCTTTGTATCTGTAAAGAGCTTGATTTGACTAACACCTGCATTATTGATGACTCGTTGAAGAGGTAAGCCCAGCTCTTGAATTTCTTGAAAGGCTGCTGATACTGCCTGGTAGTCACTAAGGTCACACAGAATAGGATAAGCTTCAAATCCCATACCCTTGATAGTGGTAATTGTGTCCATAAGTCCTAACTGGTCTTGTTTGGAAATACAGACAAGGAGGGTGTTAGGTGAAGCAAGTTCTAGTGCAATTGCTTTTCCAATGCCCTTGGAAGCACCGGTTACGATGGTTATATATTTTGATTTCACTGGGTTATTCCTTTCTATCTTATAGGATTCCTTTTATGCTAAAGTAATCCTATCTTTGAGATTTTCACTATAAGCCATTTGCCCGTCAAGGGTAATGACAATTGCTCCCATATTTTCCATGGCATTCACTTTAGAAAGGATCGTTTTTGCATCTAGCCCAAAAAGCTTGGTTGTATAAAGGTCGCAATCAATAGAACGATCAGCTACAATAGTAAGAGAGGCAAGATTATTCTTAAGAGGATAGCCGGTGTTAGTGTCAAAAATGTGGTGATAATTCTTTCCATCCCTTTCATAAGTTCGCTCATAAATCCCTGAAGTTACGACCGATTGATTATGAACCTGAATGCTTGCAACTAAGTGGCCTCTTTCTAGAAAGGGATTTTGTATTCCTATTTGCCAGTAGGGCATATTTTTTGGTGAGGGTCCATGAACTAAAACATTACCTCCAATATCAATCATAGCAGAAATCGCACCATTTGCTATAAAATAGGCCATGATTTGATCGGAAAAGTAACCCTTAGCAATGGCGCCAAGGTCAATCTCAGTACCCTCTCTTGAAAAAAATATGGTTCTATCTTTATCGTTTAAGTGAATGTTTTTTGGATCTAATAAAGCTAGTGTGCTCTGTATTTCCTTAGAATCAGGGAGTCTAGCGTCAGCAAAGCCGATTCGCCACAGTTTAATCAAAGGACCTATAGCAATATTTAAAAAGCTGTCTGCTTCAAGGCTATGGTTTATACCTATTTTAATAAGGTCATAAAGGTCTGAGTCTACTTTTTGTGGTGATTTAGCAGCTGACTTCTTAAGCCTTGCCAGTTGTGAATCAGGACTATTAGCGCTAAAAATTTGGTTATAGTAACTTAAGCGGTTACAAGCTTCTCTTACCAAAATTTCTGCTTTATCTGCCTTTACATACAAGGAAATTTTCGTTCCCATTAAATGGATGACTTCTTTACATATATTCACTGGTATCTCCTATAGTTTGATCATTTTCATGATGCAGCAGAAAAGTATTTATCAAGTCGTGATCTATTTTGCTTAGTTTTCTTTGTCGGTCATAGGCAATAAAATAATCTAAGTTCATTTCATCTATAGGTAAGGAATAAATATTATATTGACTTGGATTAGGTATTGTATTCAAGCTTTCTGGCACAAAGGTTATTCCCATATTGGCCATAGCAAGTTGTTGAACGGTATAGATTTCACTACTTTCTATAACTATTTTAGGTTTTATCTTATATATACTCAATAGATGGTCTACCTGCATTCGAATAGCTGATCCCTTAGCGGTCAGGACTAAATTTTGCTTAAGCAAGTCTTGAACCGGTATGGTAGCTTCTGGAATAAAGGACAAATCCTTTTGATATAAGCTGCTGGTCATTGGGATAATGGAATAGTAACGATGCCTTCCCCAAGTTTTAGCTTCCAGGTTTGGTCCTATATTACTTGAATTTTGACTTAGCCAAAAATCTAGGTCTCCATTTAATAATCTTTTTTCGTTGATTTCAGGTAAGTCTTCTATAAGCTCTATTTGGCAACTGGGGTATAGCTTTACGAATTTCGGTATAAACAAGGGTAATAGATAAGTACCTAGGCTAGGTAAAACTCCAATTTTGATAGTTTGCTTATCAATATCATTGATGGTGTCAATTTCTCTTAATAATTTTGAATAGCTGTTTTCTATAGCGGTCAAGTACTGATAATAGACTTTACCTTGCTCAGTCAAACGATAGGGTAGTTCATTACGATTGATGAGCTCACAGTTCAATTGTTTTTCAATACGAATTATTACTTGAGTTAAATAGGGTTGAGAAATATACAAAGACTGGGCGGCTTTGCTGTAATTGCTGTATTTTAATAGGGCATCAATATAATACAAGATGTTTTCATTTTGGTATTTAGACATATATCATTCCTTTTTGCTTAATGTCAAGTAACTGATGTAGGGATTATAACAAATTTGTTATGAAACATCAATAAGTAGTAATTAGAAGGGAAGTGGAAAGTATGTTAAACTTATATCAAATAATATGAAAAATAGATTTACTATAGAAAGGTGATTGATATGAACTATTTAGCAATTGTAGGCACCAATTCAGATGTGTCAACAAACCGTATGCTGCTTCAATTTATGAAAAGACATTTCAAGGAAGAAGCTGAAATTGAATTGTATGAAATTAAAGACTTACCTGCTTTTTATGAAGTAGATGATGATGAAATACCAGAATCAGTGTCCGCCTTATCAGCGAAAATCCGTCGGGCAGATGGGGTAATCATTGCCACACCTGAATATGACCATGCTATACCTGCTGTCTTAAAAAGTGCATTAGAGTGGATCAGTTACACCAGCCAAGCACTCATTGACAAACCTGTTTTAATTGTCGGTGCATCACATGGAACTCTAGGTTCTTCACGTGCCCAGGCTCATTTGAGACAAATACTCGATTCACCTGAGCTAGCTGCTAGAATTATGCCAAGTAGTGAGTTCCTATTAGGTAGATCCCAGGAAGCCTTTGATGGCGGAGGTAATCTGATATATGATAACAAGCTAAAAGAGCTTAATGAGATCTTTAGAGAGTTCTTATTATTCACAGAAATTGTTAGAAAGTTATTAGCAGAAAAAGCGATAATAAAAAAAGACAAGAAATACATATGGGAAATCCAGGAGGCTTAATGTTATGAAATTTATAGCAATTGTTGGGACTAGTTCCAAGAAATCATATAATCGAAAATTGCTTCAATTTATGCAAAAGCAATTTGAAAGTCAATCTGATATTGAGCTAATGGAAATAAAAGACGTGCCAATGTTCAATCAGTCAGATAATCAATCTAATAGTGATATTATTCGACTATTCAATGATAAGATTATGGAAAGTGATGGGGTTATTATTGCAACACCGGAATACAACCACTCCATTCCGTCTAGTTTAAAAAGTCTAATTGAATGGTTGAGTTTTGACCTTCACCCATTTGTCGGTAAGCCCGTTATGATCTTAGGTGCTTCTATCGATGAACAAGGGTCTTCAAGGGCTCAATTGCACTTGCGTCAAATTCTTGATGCACCTGGAGTAGATGCTAGTGTTATGCCGGGTTATGAGTTTTTATTAGGAAATGCCCATAAGGCTTTTGATGAAAATGGAGACCTAAGAAGTGAGAGAACTATCGACTTTTTAGAAATCTGTTTTTTAAGATTTATTCGTTTTGCAGAGATATCTAACCAATTAAATGAAGAGGAAGAATTTTCATTTATCCCTGGTATCTATGAAGTAAGTACTCTAGGGCATGGTGGTGCCTTACCCATGAAAGTTGAATTTAGTGAAAAGAAGATAGAATCTATTGATATCAATAGAGAAGGAGAGACAGAAGGTTTAGCGGATGTTGTATTCGTTAGGATTCCAGATAAGATTCTTGAAGGACAAACCCTTAATGTGGATGCTTTATCAGGTGCGTCTGAAACCAGTAATGCCGTCATTGATGGTGTTGCAAAAGCGGTTAAACTAGCTGGTGTAAATCCTGATATCCTTAAAAGACGACCTAAACCAGCCAGTAGCCTAAATAGAGAAGATGAAGAATATACTTGTGATGTAGTCATTATTGGTGGTGGTGGTGCTGGGCTGAGTGCAGCTGCAACTGTTTTACAAGAGGGGAAAAAGGCTATTGTTGTAGAAAAATATCCTGCAGTGGGTGGTAATACAATTCGTTCCGGTGGACCAATTAATGCAGCTGATCCAGAATGGCAAAAAGAATTTAGTGAAAACCCGGGTGAAAGAACTACAATAGAAAGCTTACTTGCAATAGATGAAAGTGAAATTCACCAAGAATATATATCAGATTTTAGGACATTAAAAACAGAATTTGAAGCCTACAAAGCAGAATTTGGTAGTGATAAGGGGCATTTGTTTGATTCTACCTTGCTTCATAGAATGCAAACTTACTTTGGAGGTAAGCGTATAGATCTTCATGGTGATAGTATCTATGGTCAATATGATCTAGTAAAAATTCTGACCGATCATGCTTTGGAAAGTGTTCATTGGCTGGAAGAAATAGGTGTTGAATATGATAAAAGTGTTGTTTTTGCTCCTGTTGGTGCCTTGTGGCGCCGTGGTCATAAACCAGTCAAGACATATGGAACAGCCTTTATTTTAGCCTTATCAAAATATATTGATGAGATGAATGGCCAAATCATA
Organism: Vallitaleaceae bacterium; assembly: GCA_963677625.2. Lineage (GTDB taxonomy): Bacteria > Bacillota > Clostridia > Lachnospirales > Vallitaleaceae > UBA1351. Next base: position 434,468 of record CAXXSW010000004.1, on the reverse strand, counting down.
ACTGATAGTGCTGCTAAAGAATTTATCCTTGAGGATGGCGAAATCAAAGGTATTATAGCAAGTGGAGTAAATGGCCAAAAAATAACTATTCATGCAGATGCAGTTGTCATTGCTAGTGGTGGTTTTGGCGCAAATACTCAGATGCTTAAAGCCTACAATACATACTGGAGTCATATTGATGATAATATAAAAACAACTAATTCCTATGCTATGACTGGAGATGGTATTTTACTCGGTCAATCAGTCGGTGCCAAATTAACGGGAATGGGTTTTACGCAAATGATGCCAGTATCTGATCCTGAAACAGGGGAATTATTTAGTGGGCTTCAAGTTCCGCCTGAGAATTTCGTTATTGTTAATACAGAAGGTAGACGTTTTATTAACGAGTTCTCCGGTAGAGACGTCCTAACCAAAGCGGCTCTTGAGCAAGGTGGTCTGTTCTATTTGATTGCCGATGATGAAATCAAGAAAACGGCAGCGAATACCAGCCAAGAAAAGATTGATCTCCAGGTAGAAAATGGTAGGTTGTTTAGGGCAGACACTTTAGAAGAATTGGCTATAAAAGTAAAAATGGACCCGGAAGTTCTTGTGGATACAGTGAATAAATATAATTCTTATGTAGAAGCAGGTTATGACCCTGAGTTTCACAAGGATACTTTTAGCCTAAAAGTAGAAAAGCCACCTTTTTATGCTACACCTAGAAAGCCAGCTGTTCATCATACTATGGGTGGCCTTAAGATTGATACAGCAGCTCGTGTACTGGATGAAAAAGACCAACCTATCAAGAACTTGTATGCTGCAGGTGAAGTCGCAGGTGGTATACATGCAGGTAATCGTCTTGGAGGTAATGCCTTGACTGATATTTTTACCTTTGGGCGTATTGCAGGTAAAACAGCGGTAGCTGAAACAGTAAAATAGTCTGATTTTATAATCCGTCTCCTAACATTTGTTGGTGAGGCGGTTTTATTGTTTAAAAGGGTAAAGATCTATGACTAATATATAATAAATTTATTACAATATTATTTTTAGGCTACTTTTTTAAGTGAAATATGTTAATATAGTGGATAGAGTTCATGGGTGATGCTGTGGTGGTATATTGGCTGTAAGCTTGGCCACGGTTGAATAGACCTATAGTGACATGAAGTCAAAGACTTATATTAAGAGAGGCTAAATAAAAGAGGTTATAAGATGATTAACAAAGAGTTTAAGAGGCTGGGTGTATTAGCCGGAGTGATAGTGATTATTTTGCTGGCTAGCTATTTTATAATGGACAATAATAAGGACATAATGGTTGAAAGCGACATTGAGCTAAATGACAACGAGAAAGAGACAGAAAATGTAGATAAAGAGGAAGATAATCTCTCACAAGAGGGGGATACGGAAGATGAGGATATACCAGAACCTTTAAATGTGGATTCAGTTACTGGTCTACTCATAGGTGTTGATGCCTCAAGTGGTAATACAGATGTACTTATGGTTGGACACTTCGATGCGGAAGAGAATGAGTTTAAGATAGTCAGTGTTCCTAGGGATTTAGAAATTAATTGGTCAGAAGAGCCTTTTAAATCAATGCGTAATAGTTTTAATGAAAAGGTGAAGAATGATGAAATTGATGCCAATTTACATCAAAGATCATACAGTAAAGTTAATTCTATATACTTGGATACAGGTGAAACTAAGGCAGGTCTTTATTATACTAGAGATGTAGTTGAGGAAATTACAGGATTGGAAATTGACTATATAGCTTTTATTGATGTTTATGGATTCATGGATATTGTCGATATAGTAGGTGGAGTGGAATTTGATGTACCACAGAGAATGTATTATAATGATCCCTATCAAGATCCTCCTCTTCATATTGACCTCCAACCGGGTATCCAGGTCCTCAATGGTGAAGAGGCTATGGGTTTGGTTAGATACCGGAAAAAGTATAAAACGGGAGATATTCAGAGAATTCAGGTCCAGCAGGAGTTTGTTGCTGCTATGTTCAATCAGATAATAAAAGATTCTGATGTTGACCAGATGATGAGTGTTGCAGAAGCTATGTACAAGAAATTTGATGCCGATTTTGGTTTTGGGTTAATATTGGATTATATTCAGTACGCAGTTGAATTGGATATGACCTCTTTGCTAGACCCTGATAATATGGTAACCATTCCTTCTTGGGGAGAATTGATTCAAGAAGAGATAAATGGAAAAACTGTTGGCAGATGGCATCAGTACTGGGATATAGAACAGGCTCATGAGGTTGTTGAAGAATTAATGAACAAGTAAAGTGTGAGGTGTAAACATGGCTAAAAAGAAATCTAGACAGATCAGGTTGTTAAACCGATTTATTAGAATATTTTTTATTTCCTTTGCTGTATTTATTGTTATGGCTGCTATAGGAACTATTGGATACATTCAGGTAGCTAGTAGTAATAATCTTAAAAAATTAAAAGATAATCAGGTGACTACTAGGGCAGGAGGAGAAGAGATTGATGATGTTCTTGATGCCAAAAGTGCCAGTGCTCTTCTTTCCAGAGAGATTACGACAGTAGCCGTATTTGGTGTTGACAGGGATGGCTATAGGACTGACGTTAATATGTTAGTGTTTTTTCACCATAAAACCGGTGAAATTGATATTGTTTCCATACCTAGAGACACAAAAGTCAAGATTCCAGACGATATATTTAAGGAAATCAATGAAATTCGATCAGGTGTCAAGCAGAATGAGAGAATTAATGCTATTCCTGCCTATGTCAGTGCCAGTAGGAGAAATGAAGTATCAGTCAGTGTTCTTGAAAATGTATTTGGAGTTGATGTAGACTATTATGTAAACATGGACTTGGATGGGTTTAAGTATATTGTAGATGAAATAGGACCAATTGAGATTGATATTCCTAGGGATATGCGATATGATGACCCTGTTCAAGACTTACATATCAACTTAAAGGCAGGGCTTCAGGAGATTAATGGGGCACAAGCGGAAATGTTGATCAGATATAGAAAAGGATATGCCAATGCAGATATTGGTCGTATTGAAATGCAACATGAGTTTATGAAGGCTTTCATGGAAGAACTCCTTAAACCAGAAAATCGTTTTAATATGGTTGGTATTTTAGATACAGTCTTCTTTAATGTAACAACTGATTTTAAGGATGCAGTGGATTACTTGATTTATTTAGATGATATTTCGGTTGATAAGATTAGTATGCAGACCTTACCAGGTGGTGGTAGTCCTCATGATGGATCCTACGAGTATGATGTAGCAGCAACTAAGCTTATGTTCGAGGCTATTATTAACAAGAATTATGATGATACGAAAGATGTCGATGTAGCAGAAGGGCCTGATGGAAGTACCTCTGAGGGTGTTAATGATAACTCTGGTCAGACTGGTTCAGGTGATGATGTTACGGAAGATACGTCTATAATAGAAGTGGAACCCATAGAACCGGTTGATCCTGCTGATTATGCAATTTCCGTTCAGAATGCTGCTAAAGTCAGTAAATTAGCAAGTCGTACCAGTGACCGTTTGACAGAAGCTGGATTTAATGTAGTGGAAATAGGTAACTATGACGTGGGACCTATTGAAAGGACGATCATTAAGGCTCCAGATCGAGAAATAGGCGAACTTCTTGCCAATTATTTTGATAATCCGGATGTTTATGTTGATTTAAGTTTAAAGGATGCTGATGTACAAGTAATCATTGCCGTTGGTACAGATGATTCAGATCAGTAATTATATTTTTTGAAAGGTACAGATAAGAATATGAGAAATACAGTAAATATTCTTGGTGTTAAATTTGATAATGTAACCATGGATGAAGCCGTGGAAATTGGACTTAGCCTCTTTGAAAAAGAGGCTAAGTATTCTATTTATACACCGAATCCGGAAATTGTGATGGCAGCATATAAAGATATAAATTTGCAGAGAAGACTTAATGAAGGAGCTCTATGTATACCCGATGGTATAGGCGTAGTTATTGGATCGAAAGTTATTGGTAGACCACTTAAAGAAAGAGTGGCTGGCTTTGATTTTACCAAAAACTTGTTCGCAATCTTAAGCCGTACGGATAAAAAAGTATATTTTTATGGCTCAAAACCAGGGATTGCAGACCTTGCTGCAAAAATGATTAGAAAAGAATTTCCAGGAATTAATATTGTTGGGACTTGTCATGGATATGAAAAGGATCAAGAGAAAATTATTAATGATATTAATGATAAGAAACCTGATCTCTTGCTTGTAGGACTAGGTGCTCCACGTCAAGAGGAATGGATTGCCAGTAACATGAGTAAAGTAGATGCTAAAGTTTTTATTGGTGTTGGAGGATCCTTTGATGGTTTCTCTGGAGTAGTCAAGCGATCACCGGAAATCTTCATAAAGCTTAACCTTGAATGGTTCCATAGGCTTTTAACTCAGCCAAGTAGGTGGAGAAGAATGCTGCAGTTGCCTTTGTTTATGATTAAGATATTGATTACAGGCAGAAAGTATAAGTAAACAAGGTAAACCTTAGTATAGATATCATATAGATCTCTTGAATAAGTATTTGTTATTAGGTATTATATAGAAAGTTTAGAGGCATAAACCATGGAAATCAAAAGTCGTAGACATCCTGTCTTGGATTATTTATATATTATGTTAGGAACGACTATTTTAGCTATAAGTATTAACGTCTTCCTTGATCCCCTGGATTTAGTAACAGGTGGGGTAACAGGCTTTGCCATCGTACTAAAGAGTATGACTTCCGAGTGGATTGAAGGGGGGATACCTATTTATTTGACGAACCTTGTTATTAATATTCCGCTCTTCATATTGGCGTTATTGATTAAAGGCAAGAATTTTGGAGCAAGAAGTCTTTTTGCAACCGTTTACTTGTCTTTTGCCCTGTTTTATACGAGTAACATTGACCCCCTAACTGGTGATGTTTTGTTGGGCTCTTTATTTGGCGGAGTTCTGTCTGGAATAGGTCTTGGACTTGTATTTTCAGCATTTTCGACAACTGGAGGTACAGACCTAATGGCAAGCTTGATTCAACATTTTTTCAAGCATTTTACGGTAGCAAGTATTATGTTTGTTCTTGATGGCTTAATCATTTTATTGGGTATGTATATCTTTGGTGTGGAGTATGCAATGTATGCTATTGTATCTATTTATATTAGCGTTAGGGTTATTGATACGATGCTAGAAGGTATCCACTTTTCAAAAGCGGCCTTTATCATCTCCAAGCAAAATGATGTCATTGCAAGAGCAATCCTTGAAAATTTGGAGCGTGGTGTGACAGGTTTGGAAGGACAAGGTAAGTTTACTGGAAATGATAGAGAAGTTCTCTTGTGCGTTGTATCCAAAAGAGAGATTGTAAAATTGAAAGAAATTGTGCGAGATATTGATTTAAATGCATTTGTTATCGTTGCTGATGTTAGAGAGGTTGTGGGTGAAGGTTTTATTGAATATGAAGCATCTAAAATTAAAGTCAAAAAATAGGCAAAAAGTAACAGAAAGCTTTGAGATAAGAGTGTAAGAAATGCTACTATTTGGTTAAATCTTATATAAACGCACGCTAAAACTAGCGAATCGTATATATAAAATACATAGCTAGACAATATAAACAAAAGGTATTCAAGGCTTTTGTCTAATTAAGCAATAGTTTTTATACATAGTAATAGTGTAAGATACGTATATGGAAACATGATGATTAATTATAATAAGTTCGCATAAGGGGGCATATTAAACTATGGCAAGTTTATCACTTAGAAACATTAAGAAAGTTTATTCAGGAAATGTAACAGCAGTACAAGATTTCAATCTTGAAATTGCTGACAAGGAATTCATTATTTTCGTTGGACCATCAGGTTGTGGTAAGTCTACAACTCTTCGTATGATTGCAGGTCTTGAAGAAATCACTGGCGGAGAGCTTTACATCGGTGACAGATTAGTTAACGATGTAGAACCAAAAGACCGTGATATCGCGATGGTATTCCAAAACTATGCATTGTACCCACACATGACAGTATATGATAATATGGCATTTGGTCTTAAACTTAGAAAAACTCCAAAAGCTGAGATTGAAAAACGAGTTACTGAAGCAGCTAAGATTCTTGGTATTGAAGCACTTCTTGACCGTCGTCCAAAAGCTTTGTCAGGTGGACAAAGACAAAGGGTTGCTATGGGACGTGCGATTGTACGTGAACCAAAAGTATTCCTTATGGATGAGCCTTTATCAAACCTTGATGCTAAGCTTAGAGTTCAGATGAGAATCGAAATTTCTAAACTTCATCAAAGACTTCAAACAACAATTATTTATGTAACACATGACCAAGTTGAAGCAATGACACTTGGTACTAGAATCGTAGTTATGAAAGATGGTATCATCCAACAAGTTGATACTCCTTCAAATCTTTATGATAGACCAGGTAACCTTTTCGTTGCTGGATTTATTGGCTCACCACAAATGAACTTCCTTGATGCAAAGGTTGTAAAGAATGGTGATGATGTAGATTTACTATTTGGTTCAAATAAAATCAAACTTCATGATGCTCTTGCAAAAGCTGTTATCGATGGTGGATATGAAGGCAAAGAAGTGGTTTTCGGTATCCGTCCTGAGGATATTCATGAAGATCAAGCTAATCTTGAGAAATACCCAGATGCAGTTGTTGATTTTACATGTAACGTAGTTGAGATGCTAGGTGCAGAACTTAACATTATCGGTAGTGTTGATGCATTTGATGTAACTGCAAAAACAGATCCAAGATTCCCTGTTAAGCCAGGTGACACCGTTAAGCTAGCATTCGATCTTAGAAGACTTCACATTTTCGATAAAGAAACTGAAAAAGTTATAAGAAAAAGCTAATATTCAAGTAGAAATTAGGGGGAATGCACAAAGTTGTGCATTCCCTCTTTCAATTTTGTTAAATATGCTATAAAATAGTATAGAGATTACCCTGACTTTAAAAGTTCATATAATATATGGCTTAAATAATAAATAAGGAGAGACGGTATGATATCAAACCAAATAATTCAGAATACCATAGACGGCTTAAAAACGATTACCCGGATTGAACTCAGTGTCATGGATCCTGACGGAAAGATACTTGCAACCACAGAAGAGAGCAAACTTGAAGAATATAATTTTGCTGTACCTGACTTTGTGAATTCACAAGCAGAAAGTCAATTGGTACAAGGCTATCAATTTTTTAAAGTTTTTGATGACCATAATGTTGAATATGTAATTTCAGCTAGAGGTGAAGCAGAGGATGTTTATAAGATCGGTAAGATTGCTTCATTTCAGATTCAGAACTTATTAGTAGCCTATAAGGAGAGGTTTGATAAAGACAATTTTGTCAAGAACCTTCTACTTGACAACTTACTCTTAGTAGATATCTATAACCGTTCTAAAAAACTCCACATAGAAACAGATGTAAGAAGGGTTACTATTATTGTTGAAACAAAATTTGAGAAAGACAATAATGCCCTTGAAATTGTTCGTAGTATTTTCCCATCAAAGACAAAGGATTTTATTACAGCGGTTGACGAGAAAAATATAATACTTGTTAAGGAACTGAAATCAACGGATACGATTGAGGATACTGAAAAATTAGCTAAGATGATTGTCGACACATTGAATGCAGAAGCCATGAGCTCTGTATATGTGTCTATCGGTACTGTTGTTAATGATATCAAGGATGTATCCAGATCCTACAAAGAAGCGAAAATGGCTCTTGAAGTAGGAAAGATTTTCTATACAGAAAACCATGTAATAGCTTATGAAAATCTAGGTATAGGTAGGTTAATCTATCAATTGCCTATTCCTTTGTGCAAGATGTTTATTAGTGAAATATTCCAAGGTCAATCACCAGATGAATTTGATGAAGAAACTTTGATTACTATCAATAAGTTTTTTGAGAACAGCTTAAATGTCTCTGAGACATCAAGACAGCTGTACATTCACAGAAATACCTTGGTGTACAGGTTGGATAAACTCCAAAAGAATACAGGTCTCGACCTTCGAATTTTTGAAGATGCAATTACCTTTAAGATTGCCTTAATGGTTGTTAAATATATGAAATATATGAGTAGGTCTGACGTTTACTAATAGATGTATGATAAGGTAATTGTGCAAGCAATTACCTTGTTGCATATTAAGGATATCTTCTTTTGATTTGTGTGTATAGAAAGTAAGGGAAGAACAAAAAAATAAATTGTTCAGAAATTGAGAGATAAATAGACATAGAGTTGACATATTTAAGCTGTATAATGGACCAGGACATGTTAGGCCTTGGCTTATACAGCTTGAGTCATACTTGGACAAGAAAATGTATGTAGTGGAGGGTGAGCTCACCATGATTAGGTTAGAAAATGTTACGAAGTTATATCCAGGAAGTGTTAAAGCTTTAGATGATGTATCGTTTAATATAAATAAGGGTGAATTTGTATTTATTGTCGGTGGAAGTGGTTCCGGTAAAACCAGTATTATTAAGACCCTAATGAGAGAAATTGATGTTACTTCCGGTCATGTATATGTGGAGGGAGTTGACATAACACGTATTAGTCGCCGTAAAATACCAAAGCTAAGAAGAAACTTAGGAGTGGTTTTTCAGGATTTTAGATTGCTTACCAATTTGACTGTTTATCAAAATGTTGCTTTTGCACTTAAGATGACAGAAACACCTAATCGAATTATCCGCAAACAAGTTCCTACCCTCTTATCTATGGTTGGCCTTCTTAAAAAGGCAGAAATGAAACCGCTTGAACTATCAGGTGGCGAACAACAGAGGATTGCCCTAGCAAGAGCCTTGGCCAATAATCCACCTATTATAATCGCTGACGAACCTACAGGAAATCTAGACCCTCAAAAATCCTGGGATATTATGAAGCTTTTGCAGGAAATTAATATGAAGGGGACGACAGTCTTGGTTGTTACTCACGATAGAGAAATCGTTGATGCCATGAAAAAAAGAGTTATAGCTCTTAGAAATGGTCGGGTTGTCAAAGATGAGATGAAGGGAGACTATGTTCATGAGCATTAGAATTCTGTCTTATTGCTTAGGTCAGGGTATTAAGAATTTTTTTAAGAACCGTTTAATGACTATGGCATCTATTACCACCATAACAGCTAGTCTTTTTGTAGTTAGTATTTTTTATTGCATGGCTGTTAATGTAGATTATATTATTGATCGGTTTGAGCAAAATATTGGTATTGCTATATTTTTTCAGGAAAATGTCAGTGAAAATGAAATACTTACCTTGAAAAATCAACTGGAAGCTAGAGGTGAAGTTTTTCAGGTCAACTATATTAGTGAAGACAAGGCATGGGACACCTTTAAAAGTGATTATTTCGCAGGTAGGGAAGAACTGTTGGAAGGGTTTTCCGGTGATAATCCTTTAAAAGGCTCAGCCTCATTACAGGTTTTGTTTAATGATATTAGTAAGCAGGAAGATCTTGTAGCTTTATTAAAGGAAGAAGAGAATGTTAGATATGTCCGTGAAGCGCAAGAGGTTACGGATATAATTCAGGATGTTAATCGTTTGATTACCTATGCAAGCATAGGTTTAATTGTTATTTTGAGTCTGATTTCTCTTTTTATTATATCCAATACCATTCGATTGGCTATTGCAATTAGAAAACGGGAAATCTCCATAATGAGATATATTGGTGCAAAAAATTCTATGATTAGAGGACCTTTTTTAGTTGAGGGTATAATTATTGGATTGGTTGGTGCGGCAATACCCACAGGTATTATCTATTATTTTTATGATGATGTGGTTTATAATATTTCTGTCCAATTCTTTCTACTGAGGGATTTCTTGGTCTTTTTACCAGTTGAAGATATTATTACAAGACTTTTACCAATATCTTTGATTGTGGGTGGATTTCTTGGCTTTTTAGGTAGTCGATTTACTGTTGGACGTTATTTGAAAGTTTAGTGAGTAGGTGATGCTATGAGGAAACATATAAAGTTAATTCCGTTCGTTATAATCATTGCCTTGGTCTTATCCATGGAATCGGGTTCAAGTGGATTTCTTAGCTATGGAAAAACATCAGTCAGTGACTTGGAAAATCAGATGGAGGATATTCAGGACGAAATTGAAAAGGCTCAAAAAGAAATTCTTGCAAGGAATACAGAGCTGTCTTTTATACAGTCAGAGATTTCTAAAGCTGATCTTTCTTTTGAGAGATACAGTATGAAGCTTCTTGAATTAGAGCAGGAAATTAATGTTAAGGAAGATGAAATTACTTTGACTGAAATTAATTTGGAACAGACTACTACAGAGCAAGAAGCCTACTACGAACAGACCAAGGAACGTATTAAGGTCATGTATGAGCATGGTAATACGGACTATTTAGAAGTCTTATTGGAGTCCAAAGATACCAGCGACTTTTTCAATCGTCTGGAGTACCTAAATAAATTGATTGAATATGATCAAAGTATTTTAGATGAAATGGATACATTAAAGGCGACAATTATTTCTTATGAGAATGAGCTTTTAGGTGAGCGTCAGGATTTAGAGGAATTAAGGATAGAAAATACTAAACAGCTTAATGAAATTGAGCTGCTGCTGGAACAAAAAAAGGATGAGTTAAGTAAAATTGAAAATGACAAGGAGCTTCTTTTTGAAAATATACAGCAATGGGAGAAGGAGCAAGAAGAATTGGATGCTAAAATCCAAGAACTTATTCGCCTATATTCAGACCAGAATCTTTTGTTTGGTGATGGTAAGTTATCTTGGCCGATTTCAGGATATACAAGAGTGACTTCAAAATTCGGTCCAAGGATACATCCTGTTTACGGATATAAATCTACCCATACAGGCATAGATATTCCGGCGCCTTATGGACAAGATATATTAGCGGCTGGATCGGGAAAAGTTATTTTTGCTGGATGGGGTAATGCATATGGCAACTATATACTCATTGATCATGGAAGGGATAGTCAAAATCGGCATATTGTAACTCAGTATGCTCACTGTTCCAGATTGCTTGTTGTAGAGGGTGACGTTATTCTACGAGGCGATGTCATAGGTAAGGTAGGCTCTACTGGTTGGTCAACTGGAAATCACCTTCATTATGGTGTACAGATTGGCGGAACTTGGATAGATCCATTGAATAAAACAGACAAATAAGGAAGGCTTGATATTATGAAAAAAACACGTTATTTTATTGCCGGTATATTTACTGGTGTGGTAGGTATTCTTATACTTGGAGCAGTTATATTAGGAGTTTTCGGTATAAGTATTATAGGTATGGGAAGCGTTAGTTCAGAAAACCTTACAGCTGAAGAAAAAGAAGTTAATGATGCTCATCCTCTTTTTGACAGTAAGGATTATGATGATTTCGAAGATAAAGTTAAAGATGTTCTTGACCAGCTGGATACATATTATTATGAGGATATTGATTCGGATAATATGTACGATGAAGCAATACGTGGTCTTGTGGATTCTGTTGGTGATCCTTACACCTCCTATTTTACAGATACTGAATATGATACTTTTCTTGAAAAAATGGAAGGAAGTTATGAAGGAATAGGTGTTGTTGTGTCCTATGGCAAGTCTGAGGATGAGATTGTTGTTGTTGCACCCTTTAAGAATTCTCCGGGTGAAGTTGCAGGAATGAAATCAGGTGATAGAATAATTGCAGTCGATGGTGTGGATGTTGTTGGAATGGACCTTGATAAGGTTGTGGAAAGAATCAAGGGTAAAAAAGGAACAGAAGTTATTATTACGGTTCTTCGTGGAGAAGAGGATATTCAAGAACTTGATATTTCTATAACTAGAAATGTAATTGAAATCCCTACGATAGAATATGAAATGCTGGAAGACAATATTGGATATATTCATATGTCAGGCTTTGATTTGATAACTGAGGAACAATTTAGTGATGCTTTGGACCAACTGAACAATCAAGGTCAAGACGGGTTAATAATCGACCTTAGGAATAATCCAGGAGGCTACCTTCATATTGTCTATGCTATTGTTGATGAACTTCTTGGTAAAGGAGATTTAGTGGTTTATACAGAAGATAAAAATGGCAAACGTGAAGAGTTGGTTACTAAAACAAAAGAGGCCTTTAATAAACCTTTAGTTATTCTGGTCAATGGTAATTCAGCCAGTGCTTCAGAAATTTTGGCTGGTGCTATTCAGGACCATGAAAAAGGCTTGATTGTTGGAGAAACCACTTTCGGTAAAGGCCTAGTTCAGAGAACTTTTGACTTGGATGATGGCTCTGCAGTAAAGATTACAGTGTCTAGATATTATACGCCTAATGGACATTATATTCATGGTGTTGGTATTGAACCTGATATCACTGTAGAGTATGACCCTGAAAGCGAAGAAGATAATCAGTTAAATGAAGCGATCAATGTGCTTAAAGAAAGTATTGATAAATAATTATTGCTTGTTAACTATAAGTGAATGAACTTGTGGATTAAGTAGTGCTATTAGTTAGGGGACTTTTATGGTAGAGGCCATGAGCTATACCCTTCAAGGGGTTGGATATGCAGTCTTTAATCTAACCTTTTTTGTAGGGGTATGGTTGTTATATGTGATGAACAGAAAACTGAATCTATTGGATTTTTACAGGTCGGTAGTGAAGAAGCCATATCTTTATTTGATCTCTGATATTATATTACAAAGTATTATTGGTGGTGTTATCATCAGTATGGTCTTGGTATTTATTGGGGTGCCGCTCTTCTACAATGATATGTTACTTCTTCTGGTGCCGGTGTCTATTTTATTGAGTACCTTCCGCTTAAGATTTTTGTGTATAACTTACGGTGCGTTTCTCATTTCCTTCTTTTCTTTGATCCTTAACGGTCAGGTTATGATGGGATTCTATTTACCGGAGGTTGAAGTACATGTTCCAAGTTTGATTATCTTGGTTGGAATTCTGCATCTGATTGAAGGGGTTTATGTTTACCTATTTGGTCATCAAAGGGCTGTGCCGATAATCAGTAAAAAAAATGATAAAATCATCATGGGGCATATTATTCAAAAAACATGGGTTATCCCTTTAGCCGTGATAGTTCTCCAAATAGGAATGGCTTCAGCCGGGGGTGTTGAAATGCCTGAATGGTGGCCTATAATCAAGTATACAGGAAGTGGGGAGGGCTTTTTCTATTCCCTTCTTCCATTGATAGCATTTTCATCGTATACATCCATTTTTTATGGAGAAACACCTAGAGAAAGGACACGGTTTTCAGGGATTAGCTTAATTATTTTTGGGGCTGTTATTGTTATAGTTGCAAAATATGCGATGGACTCTATTTTTCTCCAGTTTTTGGGCATAATTTTGATGCTTATGATTCATGAAATTGTCTATATATTAGAGAAGCAAAGAGAAAAAATCAAGGACCCTCTTTACGCACAACCTGACCTAGGAATTCGAGTCATGGATGTGCTTGAAGGTGGTTATGGAGAATATATAGGATTGGAAAAAGGTGACATCATTGAAGGCATTGATGGACGTAGTATTGAAAACATTACTGAATATATGCGTATTGCCAAAGAAAAGAAAACTGAGGCTGTCATTACCATCAGAAGGCTAAATGGAGTTATAAAGGAGTATCAGATTCAGGAGGGAAATCACTTGGAGCATTTAGGAATACGTGTTGTACCTGAGAAACCAATGTTTCTTTATCCTTATGATAAACTTAGCTATGTAGGTATGTTCGAATTTTTGAAGAGGTAGAAAATGATTTGCCAGGAGGTGAAACATTTAATTGTAAATGAAAAAATATTTAATGGAAAATCAATTGATACTGGGAAGACAACTCAGTGAAACGGATTCTTCTAAAGCAAGGGTATGTTTTAGAAAAGTTATGGCAGCAGCTTCTTATTTGATGACAGAAGAGGATTTCATTGCCTATGGATTCACCTGTGAGGACGAAGAAGATTTTCAAGTTGCAAAAAGGGTATACCAAAAGCTAATCGAGGAATTCCCCCAAAGTTATCGTGGATACTATGCTTTGGGTGTCGTGTATGAGGAGTTGGAAGATTTAGAGGGAGCTGAGGCAGCGTATCTAAAGGCGATAGAATTAAAAGATGATTTTGTGGAAGCATATTTTTTTCTTGCAGGTGTCTATGACGATCTCTGCCTTGAAGAAAAAGCTGAAGAAATGTATATGAAAACGATTGACTTGGAAGATGACCATTTTTTTGCATGGTTAAACTTAGGCTCTATTTACGAAGGACAGGATAAGAACAAGAAAGCAAAGGATTGTTTTGAGAGAGCCTTGGCTATTGAAGAACACTATATGGCTTATTTTAATCTAGGAGTTGTTGCTTCTAAAAGAAAAGATTTCCAAGAAGCCATTTCCATGTATGAGAAATCTCTTGAACTGAATTCTGAGTATGGATATTCATATCTGAATCTATCTTTGGTTTATAAAGCAATGGAACAGTATTTACAAGGTATTAAGGTTCTTAGTACGGGTATCAAGCTAGCAATAGATGTGTCTTACCTTTTTTATCACAGAGCATGTTTCTATGTAGGTTTAGGCCTTCTTGAAAAGGCGATGACTGATGTTGAGGAAGCTGTTCGACTCCATCCTGGATTTATAGCATATATGCTTAAGGATAAGGAATTAGGTCCTATACATAATCAGATACAAAACTTGACTAGATAACTTTTTTACTTTACGACACACAATCCATTTAGGGAAAAAGATAAACACGAACACTCTTGCGAACATATGTTTGCAAAAGTGTTTTTTTGTGCTATAATAGTACTGTTCAAATTGAGATGATGAGAATTTTTATCAGTATCATTTATGAGAAGAATTGAAATATAGGGAAAGAAGAGGTGTGAGATGGCTGCTTTTAAATTGAAATCTGAGTTTGCTCCTACTGGAGATCAACCAGAAGCAATTAGGCTCTTAGTTGAGGGGTTTAGAAAAGGGAATAAACAGGAGACCTTGTTGGGAGTAACCGGATCTGGTAAGACCTTTACTATGGCTAATGTTATTCAGGAGCTTCAAAGGCCTACATTGATTATGGCTCATAATAAGACTTTGGCAGCACAGCTGTATTCAGAGTTTAAAGAGTTCTTTCCGGAAAACAGGGTAGAATATTTTGTAAGTTACTATGACTATTATCAACCAGAAGCATATGTACCACATTCAGATACCTATATAGAAAAGGATTCCTCAATAAACGAAGAAATTGATAAATTAAGACACTCTGCAACTGCAGCCTTGGCTGAGAGAGAGGATGTCATTATAATCTCATCAGTTTCCTGTATTTATGGTTTGGGTTCTCCTATTGATTATCAAAACATGGTTGTAAGCCTAAGACCGGGAATGGAAATCGATAGAGACGCCATGCTTCGCAAGTTAGTTGATATCCAATATAAACGAAACGATTTAGAGTTTGCTAGATCAACATTTAGGGTTCGAGGAGATGTAGTTGAAGTTTTCCCCTCAGGATCACATGAAAATGCCGTTCGAATTGAGTTTTTTGGTGATGAAGTTGAGCGTATTACAGAAATCAATACCTTGACCGGTGAAGTCCTATATGAGCTAGAGCATATAGCAATATTTCCAGCCTCTCATTATGTGATTTCACCAGATAGAATTGAGGAGGCTCTTTTGAATATTGAAGAAGAAATGATTGAACGGGTCAAGGAATTCAAGTCAGAAGATAAGTTGATTGAAGCTCAAAGGATTCGTGAACGGACTAGTTTTGATATTGAAATGGTAAGAGAAACAGGGTTCTGTAGTGGTATAGAAAATTATTCAAGACATTTGACAGGCTTACCTGCAGGTGCTCCACCCCATACCCTCTTAGATTACTTTCCCGATGATTTTTTGATGATTATAGATGAGTCACATATGACAATTCCCCAAATCCGAGGTATGTATGCTGGCGACCAGTCTAGAAAACAGACATTAGTCGACTATGGTTTCCGTTTGCCATCTGCCAAGGATAACAGACCCTTGAATTTCTTGGAGTTTGAAGGGAAACGAGATAAGATGTTATATGTATCTGCTACCCCTGGACCGTATGAAAAAGAAAATGAAGATATATTTGCAGAGCAAATTATTCGACCAACTGGACTTCTTGACCCTAATGTAGAGGTTCGTCCTGTCAAGGGGCAGATAGATGATTTAATATCAGAAATATACAAGGAAAAAGCAAAGGGAAATAAGATCTTGGTAACAACACTTACCAAGCGTATGTCAGAAGATTTGACAGATTATATGAAGGAACTTGATATCAGGGTTCGATACCTTCATTCAGATATTGATACATTGGAAAGAATAGAAATAGTCAGAGATCTACGTATGGATGTTTTTGATGTTCTGGTAGGTATTAACCTTCTTAGAGAAGGGTTGGATTTACCAGAGGTATCCCTAGTAGCAATCATTGACGCAGATAAAGAAGGTTTCCTTCGTTCAGAAACTGCTTTGATACAGACTGTTGGACGTGCTGCAAGGAATGCAGAAGGACGTGTTATCATGTATGCTGATAATATGACTGGATCTATGGAACGTGCTATTAGTGAAACAAATCGCCGACGTAAAATCCAGGAAGAGTATAATATAAAAAATGGCATAACGCCTGAAACAATAAAAAAAGCTGTCAGAGATATCATCAAAATTTCTAAGGCAGCAGAGAAAAAAGGTAAATACATGTTGGATAAGGATCCTGAATCCATGGATAGAAAAGAGCTAGAGACTTTGGCTAAAAAACTTTCTGATACCATGAAAAAAGCTGCGCTCGATCTTGATTTTGAGAGAGCGGCTATGCTTCGGGATGAGTTGTTTAAATTAAAAAAACAGCTACAAGACATGTAGAAGGAGTAAACCATGTCAAGAGATAAGATTGTCATTAAAGGAGCTAAAGAACATAACCTTAAAAATATAGACCTGACCCTTCCGCGGGATAAGTTTATTGTTATGACTGGCTTAAGCGGATCAGGAAAGTCGTCACTGGCTTTCGATACCTTATATGCAGAGGGGCAACGGAGGTATGTTGAATCATTATCTGCATATGCCCGTCAATTTCTCGGTCAAATGGAGAAACCAGACGTTGAAACCATCGAAGGACTTTCACCTGCTATTTCCATAGATCAGAAAACCACTAGTCGAAACCCACGATCTACTGTAGGAACAGTTACTGAAATCTATGACTACTTTCGACTGCTATATGCTAGAATTGGTATTCCGCACTGCCCTATTTGCGGTAAGCCTATTCAACGTCAAACCATAGATCAGATTGTGGATCATGTAATGGGTATGGAAGAAGGATCCAAGATTCAGGTTCTTGCCCCCCTTGTTAGGGGAAGAAAAGGTCAACATACAAAACTTTTGGATCAAGCAAAAAAAAGTGGATATGTAAGAGCTTTAATTGATGGAATTATTTATGATTTGTCGGAGACCATTGATTTAGAGAAAAATAAGAAACATAGTATTGCTATAGTTGTGGACCGTCTGATTATTAAAGACGGAATTCAGAAACGCTTAAGTGATTCGATTGAAACGGTTATGAAACTTACAGGTGGAATTCTGGAAGTAGACGTTGCAGGTGATCGAATCCACACGTATTCACAGAATTTTTCCTGTCCTGATCATGAAGAGATTAGCCTTGAAGATATTGAACCAAGAATGTTTTCCTTCAACAACCCTTTTGGGGCTTGTCCTGATTGTCATGGTCTTGGATTTACTATGAAATTTGATCCGGACCTGATTATACCCAACCAGAATCTGACCATTTCAGAAGGAGCTATACAGGCGCCTGGATGGGGGTCTGTCGGCAAAGAAAATAGCTGGGCTATTAATATATTCAAGACTCTTGGAGAACGATATAAGTTTGATATTCATACACCCTACAAGGATTATCCTGATAAAATCAAGGATATTATCATGTATGGAAATAAGGGTGAAAAGTTAAAAGTCAAATACGTAAATGAACATATGAGTGGTGAGTATGAAACATCCTTTGAAGGGGTTATAAATTCCCTAAAAAGACGGTATAAGGAAACCTCCAGTGAGTATATGCGTGGAGAATATGAAAGTCTGATGACAAATAATGAATGTCCAAGTTGTCATGGTGCAAGACTCAAGAAAGAATCTCTCGGTGTGACCATAGGAGATAAGAACATTGCACAAGTAACTGATATGGCTATTATTGATATCAAGACATATATGGACAATCTTAAGCTGTCAGATCGTCAAATGATGATTGGAGAACAGGTACTAAAAGAAATAAAGGCACGTATAGACTTTCTGGTTGACGTTGGGCTGGATTATCTGTCTTTATCTAGATCAGCTGGTACCCTTTCTGGTGGAGAAGCTCAGAGAATACGATTGGCTACTCAAATTGGTTCAGGCTTAGTTGGTGTTGTTTATATACTTGATGAACCTTCAATTGGACTTCACCAAAGAGATAATGAGCGTCTTCTTGCTACTTTGAAGCATTTGAGAGATTTAGGCAATACATTGATCGTTGTTGAGCACGATGAAGATACCATGCATGCGGCCGATTACATTGTTGATATTGGTCCAGGTGCAGGTGTTCATGGTGGAGAAGTTGTTTTTGCAGGAACGCCAAAAGAAATATTAAAAGCTTCTAAATCTATAACAGGCAAATATTTATCGGGTAAACTGCAAATTCCAGTACCAAAAACTCGAAGAGAAACGAATGATCGGTGGTTAAAAATTATTGGTGCCCATGAGAATAATCTTAAGGATATTGATATCCATATTCCACTTGGTATTTTGACGTGTGTCACAGGTGTTTCAGGTTCAGGCAAGAGTTCTTTTGTTAATGAAATCCTATACAAGCGGTTAGCAAGAGATTTGAATAGGGCCAAAATCAAACCAGGTAAGCATGTTAATATTGAAGGCTTGGAACATTTAGATAAAGTTATTGATATCGATCAGTCGCCTATAGGTCGGACACCAAGATCTAACCCTGCAACTTATACTGGTGTTTTTGATAATATTCGTGATATATTTGCATCAACTCAAGATGCAAAAGTAAGAGGTTATAAAAAGGGCCGTTTTAGCTTCAACGTTAAAGGAGGCCGGTGTGAGGCTTGTAGAGGTGATGGAATCATTAAGATTGAAATGCACTTTTTACCGGATATATATGTTCCTTGTGAAGTTTGCCATGGTGAACGATATAATAGAGATACTCTTGAAATTAAATATAAGGGTAAAAATATCAGCGATGTCCTAAACATGACGGTAGAGGAGGCATTGAAGTTTTTTGAAAATATACCCAAGATAAAGCGCAAGATGCAGACCCTCTATGACGTCGGCTTATCATATATAAAGCTTGGACAGCCATCTACAACTTTATCAGGTGGTGAGGCTCAAAGGATTAAATTAGCCACAGAACTATCTAAGAGGAGTACAGGAAAAACTATGTACATACTCGATGAACCAACAACAGGATTACATTTTGAGGATGTAAGTAAATTAATAAAAATTATTCAAACTTTGGTAGATCAAGGCAATTCAGTCCTTGTTATTGAACATAATTTGGAAGTTATTAAGACCGCTGATTATATTATTGATATGGGACCTGAAGGTGGTCACCGTGGAGGAACGGTTATTGCAAAAGGAACACCTGAAGAAGTTGCTAGGATTAAAGGGTCTTATACAGGACATTTCTTGAACCGTATATTAGAACAATAAGATATGGGCTGAAAATCCATTAAGCTATTAGAGTTTTTGGTGAATGACAATAACTTGACATATTTTTTACAATCCAGTCAAGTATTTGAGGAATATTGTAGAAAATTGTAATAGATAGTAAGGTTTAATATAGGAAAAAAGTCTCAGGCACTTGATTGAGACTTTTTTTCTTAATACTAATGTGTTTAATAGTATAAAATTATGGAATAATACATAAAAAAGCAAACTTAAATAAGAACTGATTTCAATACCGTCAAGCCTTGTAAAATCATTGTTTCAGCCTATTTACAAGGCTCTATGTGTCTGTTATAATAAATCAGTACAGGAACAGTTTTGATAAAGATTTAACGATTATCATCAATGGAGATGTGAATGAAAGTTAAATACGATTTACATATACATACAGCATTATCTCCTTGTGCCCTTGAAGAAATGACACCTAATAACATAGTTAATATGTCACTAATTAATGAGTTAGATGTTATAGCAATTGTAGACCATAATTCCTGTGGAAATTCCAGACCGATTATGGAGCTGGCACAAGATAAGGATTTGACGGTCATTCCAGGTATGGAAGTTGAGACTAGAGAAGAGATACATGTTGTATGTTTATTTGCGGCTTTTGACAGTGTATACAAAATGCAAAGCCTTGTATTTGAACATTTACCAGCTCTGAAAAATAAACCTAAGGTTTTAGGTCATCAATTACTCTTTGACTGTGAAGATGAATGTATAGGTGAAGAAGAAAAACTTCTTTCATTTGCCACTGACTTGACCTATGAAGAGGTTATTAGTAAAACTTGGGAACTAGGTGGTATTGCAATACCAGCCCATATTGATAGACCTAGCTACAGTGTCATCTCTAACTTAGGTATATTACCTATTAATGAAAAGGTTAAGGTCCTTGAGATTTCCCAGTATGCTGATTTTGAAGCTTATAAGAAAAAGTATCCCGAGTATTTATTGACTCAATCGTCAGACGCTCATGAATTAGGATTTATAGGTATATGTAAGCGATACTTAGAGATTCCCATTGATAACAATGCTAAATTGGACGCATATAGATTTATCAATTACTTAAGGCAGTATAAATAGAATGATAGAAAGAGGCTATAGTCTCTTCATATACAAAAAAATGACTATTAAATATTATTAAGGAGGTAAACAATGGCAGCTCTCGAATTAACCAAAGACAAGTTCCAGGAACTTGACGCTTTTATTGATGCATTGCCAGAAACGAAAGGTGAACTTATTAAAGTGCTACATAAGGCACAAAGTATCTTCGGATACTTACCTGAAGAAGTTCAAACTCACGTAGCAAGGAAATTGAAGGTATCTACTGCTAAAGTATATGGCGTGGTTACATTCTACTCATTCTTTACTATGGAACCAAAAGGTGAACACGATGTATGTATCTGTCTAGGAACAGCATGCTATGTACGTGGTGCTGAAAAAATCGCTGAAGCATTTAAAAAAGAATTAGGCATTGGTGTTGGTGAAACAACTGCAGATGGTAAATTCTCCATCACAGGACTTCGTTGTATTGGAGCTTGTGGTCTTGCACCAGTTGTAACTATTGGTGAAAAAACTTACGGTCGTCTTACTGCTGATATGGTTAAAGACATCGTAGCAGAGTACAAATAATCGAGGAGGAATTATCATGGCAAAGATTAAATCTTTAGAAGAACTGATGAAAATCAAAGCTGATGTAGAAAACAAGGTTGGCCTTCGTGAAAAAGGCGACAATATTGAAAACCTTATCCAAGTTCGTGTTGCAATGGCAACATGCGGAATTGCAGCTGGAGCTCGTGAAATCATGGATTTTATCATCGAAGACACTAATAAAGAGGGCATTGAGAATGTAGTTGTTACGCAAACCGGTTGTATGGGTTACTGCTATGCAGAACCTACGATCGAAGTAACACTTCCAGGCAAAGAGCCTGTAGTTTTCGGAGATGTTACAGAAGAAAAAGCTAAAGAGATTATCGATAAGTATTTGAAAAACGGTGATCTTGTAGATGGTATTATTCCTGTAACACACAAGACAGTTGAATAGGAAAGGTTAGGAGGCGTAAAAATGGCTAAGGAAAAAATGCACGTATTAGTCTGTGGAGGAACAGGATGTCTCTCAGCTGAAGGTGAGCAAATCGTTACGAATTTGAAAAGCCAGATCGCTGAAGCCGGTCTTGAGACAGATGTAGTTGTACTTAAGACAGGATGTTTTGGTTTCTGTGAAAAAGGTCCTATCGTAAAGATTCTTCCAGACAATACATTTTATGTACAAGTAACACCAGCAGATACACAAGAAATTGTAAATGAGCATCTTGTAAAGGGTCGTAAAGTTGAAAGATTATTATATGTAGACCCAGATAAAAAAGAAGCAGTATCCGATTCAAAGAATATGGATTTCTATAAAAAACAAATGCGTATTGCACTTCGTAACTGTGGTTTCATCGATCCAGCTAGTATTGATGAATATATTGCAAGAGAGGGTTATATGGCCCTTGGTAAAGCATTAACTGATATGACTCCAGATGATGTTATAAAAGTGATTAAAGATTCTGGTCTTCGTGGCCGTGGTGGAGGAGGATTCCCTACAGGCCTTAAGTGGCAATTTGCCAAAGGTTATGATGCAGATCAAAAATATGTCATTTGTAATGCTGATGAAGGGGACCCAGGAGCATTTATGGACCGTTCTATATTAGAAGGTGATCCTAACACGGTAATTGAAGCAATGGCTATTTGTGGATATGCAATCGGTGCATCAAAAGGTCGTGTGTATATTCGTGCGGAGTACCCACTTGCAATTAAGAGACTTCAACATGCTATTAACCAAGCAAGAGAATATGGACTTCTTGGTGAAAATATTTTAGGCTCTGAATTCTCTTTTGATATTGAATTAACCCTTGGTGCTGGTGCTTTCGTATGTGGTGAAGAGACAGCTCTTATTCACTCGATGGAAGGTGAGCGTGGCGAGCCAACAACTAAACCACCTTTTCCAGCAGAATCCGGTTACTGGGGCAAGCCTACCAATGTAAATAACGTTGAGACTTTTGCTAATATACCTGTTATCCTTCTTAAGGGAGCTGAATGGTTCTCTGCAATTGGTACTGAAAAATCAGCTGGTACAAAAGTGTTTGCACTTGCAGGTAAGATTAATAACGTTGGTCTTATTGAAGTTCCAATGGGAACGACTCTTCGTGAAGTTATCTATGATATCGGTGGTGGTATCAAGGATGGTAAGAAATTTAAATCAGTTCAAACTGGTGGACCATCTGGTGGATGTTTGACAGAAAAAGATTTAGATACTCCAATCGACTTCGACAACCTTATCGCTAAAGGTTCTATGATGGGATCTGGTGGTATGATCGTTATGGATGAAGATGACTGTATGCCTGCTGTAGCTAAGTTCTACCTAGAGTTTACAGAAGAAGAGTCATGCGGAAAATGTACTCCATGTCGTGTAGGTACTAAGCGTTTATCAGAATTACTTGAAATGGTATGTGAAGGAAAAGCGGAAATGAAACATCTTGACGAGCTTAAAAGACTCAGTCGTGTAATTAAAGACACTGCTCTTTGTGGTCTTGGTCAAACGGCTCCAAACCCTGTGCTCTCTACTATGGAAGCTTTCTGGGATGAGTATATTGCTCATGTTCAAGATCATTCTTGTCCATCAGGACAATGTTCAAACCTTGTTAAGTACGTTATTAACGATAATTGTATCGGATGTACTGCATGTGCAAGAGTTTGTCCTGCTGAATGTATTTCAGGTGAAAGAAAACAAATGCACACCATTGATCAAGATCAATGTATTAAATGTGGTGCATGTTTCGATAAATGTAAATTTGGCGCTATTGACAAAATGTAGTTAAGATAAGGAGTGTACCCAATGTCAGATATTAGAATGAATATTGACGGTAAAGAGGTTGTTGTTCCTGCTGGCAGTACCGTACTTGATGGTGCGAAGGCCTTAGGCATCGACGTTCCTACTTTATGTCATTTAGATTTACATGATACAAAAATGGTTAACCAAGCTGCTTCCTGCCGAGTTTGTGTAGTAGAAGTAGAAGGTAGAAGAAATCTTGCACCATCTTGTGCTACACCAGCTGTAGACGGTATGGTTGTTAGAACTAATACAATTCGTGTAATGGAAGCACGTAAAACAGTTCTTGAGCTTTTAGTATCAGACCATCCCAAAGATTGTCTAGCTTGCGCAAAAGCCGGTGACTGTGAACTTCAAGATTTATCAGAGCGTTGTGGACTTCGAGGTGATTCTGTATCAGGTCAGGCAATGTCTACATATAAGAAAGATATTACTCCATCACTTATTCGTGATATGGATAAATGTGTTATGTGCCGTCGTTGTGAAACGATGTGTAACAATGTACAAAAAGTA
The DNA here is from genome assembly GCA_963677625.2 of Vallitaleaceae bacterium. Classification (GTDB taxonomy): domain Bacteria; phylum Bacillota; class Clostridia; order Lachnospirales; family Vallitaleaceae; genus UBA1351. Next base: position 410,455 of record CAXXSW010000004.1, on the reverse strand, counting down.
GGAGCTCTTTCTGGAATTAATCGTGGATTTGATGCCGTTGTATCTGCTGCATTTGAACTTCCTATGGAAGAAACTGTATGTACCCACTGTGGACAATGTGTAGCGGTATGTCCTACTGGTGCTCTTACTGAAAATGATGCAACTTGGAAAGTAGTTGAAGCTCTTGCTGATCCATCCAAAACTGTTATTGTTCAAACTGCACCAGCAACTAGAGTTGCAATCGGTGAAGAATTTGGTCATGAACCTGGTACTATCTTTACGAATAAGATGGTTTCTGCCTTGCGTCAAGTAGGTTTTGACTATGTATTTGATACAGATTTTGCTGCTGACCTTACAATTATGGAAGAAGGTACTGAATTACTTGCCCGTCTTCAAAACTTCCTTGATGGTGGTGAAGGTGCAACACTTCCTATTCTTACTTCATGTTGTCCAGCGTGGGTGAATTTTGTAGAGAGCCAGTTCCCAGAACTTATTGATATTCCATCTACTGCTAAATCTCCACAGCAGATGTTTGGGGCAATTGCTAAGTCATACTTTGCAGACCAATTGAAAATTGATAGAAAAGACTTAGTTGTTGTTTCAGTTATGCCTTGTCTAGCTAAGAAATATGAAGCAAATAGAGAAGAGTTTAAAGTTGACGGAGATCCAGATGTTAATCTAGTTATTTCAACTCGAGAGCTTGCAGACTTAATCAAAAAGCTTAACATAGATCCAGATGATCTTGAAGAAACTGAGTATGATAAACCTTTGGGTGTTGCTACCGGTGCGGGTGTTATCTTTGGTACTACTGGTGGTGTTATTGAAGCTGCTGTTCGTACGGCTTATGAAATTAGAACTGGAAAAGATCTTCCAAAACTTGACTTTGAAGAACTTCGTGGTTTTGACGGTATCCGTGTTGCAACTGTAGATATGGATGGTCTTCCAATCAATATTGGTATCGCTCATGGACTTGGTAATGCAAAAGCATTACTTGAAGAAATGAGAGATGGTAATCCAAGAAATATCCATGCAGTAGAAGTTATGGCTTGTCCAGGCGGTTGTATTGGTGGCGCTGGTCAACCATATCACCATGGTGATGCTTCAATCCTTAAAGCTCGTCAGAAAGCTCTCTATGAAATAGATAGGAATCTACCAATTAGAAAATCTCATGAGAATCCAGCTATTATTGAGCTTTATGAGAAATACTTAGGTAAGCCTTGTGGACACCTTTCACATGAATTACTTCATACAGAATATACAGTAAAAGAAAAGGTTTGAGATTATATCATATAATTTTAAACATATAGTAAAGAAGTTTTTAAACGACTTAATAATATTTAACATCATTTTGCCCCCCTGGGATAGCCTAGGGGGGATTTTTCGGTGAAACAATAAGTGTTTAGCTAGATTTTTTTTGCTGTAGTGACGGGATAAAGATCATGGGAAGGGGTGTGAAAGGGACTGAAAGGGTGAGAAAAAATATTGGAATATTTTGATATAATTCATATAAAAAAAAGCTTTGTTCATAAATCATTAACATTCCATATGTTATTTAACTTATTTTGATATGATATAATGAATATAAGGATGGTTGTACCCGTATCCTTAAAGCTTAGGTTCCATAGATGAGGGAATATAGAAAGATGGAGGTCATTATGGGTCGAAGAAAAGAGATAGCTAATAAAGTAAAAGAAAAAAAAATGAAATTCGGTATTTCACGTAAGATTATAATTTCAATTATAAGTGCTAACATCATTGTAGCACTTGGTATTGGTATTTTGGTAGGTATTATCGTGAATACTAATGTTGGAGAACAGACAGAAAAGTTTGCGGTTGAACAGGTTGAGTCGAATGTCAATAAAATTGATATGTCTTTTAAACGGGTAGAAGCAACAACAAATACTTTTGCTGCCCAAATTGAAACATATATTGATTTGGATCAGTTGGGTGATGAAGACTATGAAAAGGATTTTGAGGCATATTTTGAGAAAGCAGTGCAGAATTTTGATAGGCATTTAGATTTAACAAGAAGTATTTATGTTTATTTTGATTATGACCGATTTGGAAAAGAGTTAGATTACTGGTGGTATGATGATAATGATGGAAAAGGATTCGTTCAACAAGATTCTCTTGATGTGGATGGATATTATGGTACTTATCACGAATGGTATAGTGAGCCGCTTAAAGGTAATTCTGTATGGACTGTTCCTTATTTGTCGACAACAGGCGATCCAATTACTTCCTACGTAACCTCAATAACTGTCGATGGAGAAATCATCGGTGTTTGTGGTATGGATCTTTATATGGGTGATATGCAGGAAGATATTAACAATCTAGTACTTTTTGATTCAGGACATATGTACTTAATGTTGGATAATGGTGATTTTATCGTTCACCAGAAATTAGGTTGGGTTGATGGTGTAGCTCAGAATATATTGGATGTTGGAGATAATCAAGATTTACTAAATGAAATGAATAGTAAAGAAAGCGGTCTTACTACCTATGTAGATGAGAATGGACAAACCGTTTTTTCGGCATATGGTCACTTAAGCAATGGATGGATACTTGGTTCTAATATTCCCGAGAGTGAACTATCTCAAGTTTTCAGGGTTATTTTGACCTTTATGGTAATAATTGCTTTGATTGCTTTTGCTGTTGCTGCTGTTATTGCTATATTTGTTGGTAAAACTATCAGTAAACCTATTGTACAAGTCGCTGCTGCTACAAGGGAAATTAGCAAAGGAGATTTGACTGTCAGAGTTCAGGTGAATACAAATGATGAGACTCGTATATTGGCAGAAGGCCTAAATGAAATGGTTAGTAATGTTAGTGAGTTGATATTAGGTGCTAAGACTGCATCATTAGATATGGTACAAACAGCGTCTGATCTTGCAGCGATGTCAGAAGAAACTAATGCAACAGTTGAACAAGTGGCTGCAACAGTTGATGAAATTTCCAAGGGAACCCAAGAAACTTCTTTGGAAGCTGAAAATGGAGCACGAATTGCTCAAGTGATCAATGAAGAATTTGAAGTACTTAGAAGTAAAAGTGATAATATGCAAGAATCGGCGACATCAGCTATTGAGGTTAATAAGTCAGGGCTATCAGCATTGGGAACCTTAAAAGAGAAGTCAGAAGTAGTGAAGGAATCCAATACTAAGGTTTCAGAAGCTGTTGCCAGTCTTGAAAAAAGAACATCGGCAATTAGTGAGATTGTTGCTACAATTACATCAATAGCCAGTCAAACGAACCTTTTGGCATTAAATGCATCAATAGAGGCTGCAAGAGCTGGTGAAGCAGGTAAGGGTTTTGCAGTTGTTGCCGAAGAAATAAGGAAATTGGCGGAGGATTCCGGTCGCGCTACGGATGAAATTCGAGATATTGTTTTGGCCATTCAAAATGAGAGCCAAGAAACAGTTGCGGTTATGAATGATTTGAATGAAATAACTAATGAGCAAAATAGTGCTGTCGGTGATGTTAATGATGCTTTCCAATCAATTTTCAGTTCTGTAGATTCAATTACTAAAGAAGTGGAAAGTGTTACAATGGAATTGGATGCCCTCTATGCTTCAAAAGATGAGTTGCTATCGTCTACAAGTAATATTTCGGCTGTATCTCAAGAGACAGCAGCAGCTACTGAGGAAGTAAATGCATCCATGTTAGAACAAACCAGAGCAATTGAAGAGGTTGCTACAAGTGCAGAAAAACTTAATCATCTATCTCAAGAACTAAGTCAGCAAATATCAGTATTTAAAGTGGATTGATGATATTGATTCAAAAATAGTACAAGACTAATAGGCAATAATAAATGACATAGATTTGTTATAAGATACAAAGTAGTGTTTCCTCGTACCAGTGAATCTAAATCCATCTGGTGTGAGGAACACTTTTTTTGTTCAATAGGAAAGTTCTCTATTTGAATTTTATGAGTAGAAAGATCACATAAAATGTAAGGAAACTTTCCTAGTGCAACAATCGTAAAGCGAACGAGGTGAAGCCTCTTTGTTTTAAATATTTGATGTGTGAGGAACATATTTGTGATTCCTTGCCAAACAGTGGGCTTTTAATTCTAGTCCCAGGTGGTAGAATCATAAGGATTAACAGTCATAATCTATCTGAAGATATAATGCCGGATTTACGGGAATAATAATGGCATCGAGAAGAAGGTTTATAATCGGCTGAATATATCTATTGATTTGAGCTTATGTTATAATTAACTTAATCCTTGGTGAAAAGTATTGTGAATAAAAGGTTAACATTTCGATAATTTCTGAATAAATCCCAAGAATAAAAGGAAATTGAAAGGAAATATCGAATTAATAATCATAAACAAAAGATTCATAACAAGACACAAAATCTAACATTTAGGTTATGAATCCGAAAGGAGTTGTTATTATGCGTTTTACAGTAACAGGTAAGAACATTGAGGTAACAGAAGCTATGAAGGATGTAGCTGTACAGAAAATTAATAAGTTAGAGAAGTTTTTCACTCCGGAAACATCTGCTAATATAACTATGAGCGTTGAGAAAAAGATTCACAAAATCGAAGTTACGATTCCAATTAAAGGCGGTGTTATTCGTGCCGAGGAACACGATCAGACCATGTATGCCGCAATAGATTTAGTGGTCGACAAGTTAGAGAGACAGCTGCTTAAGCATCGTAAGAAAATTATTGATAGACATCGTCACTCAGGCCATTTTCAAAATGATTATCTTGAGTTTGATGATGAAGATTCAGAACGTTTGAGAATTGTTAGGAGTAAACGTTTTGCTATGAAGCCTATGGATGCTGAGGAAGCCTGTATGGAGCTTGAACTTCTGGGGCATGACTTTTTTGTTTTTAGAAATGCTGAAACTGACGAAGTCAATGTTGTTTATAAAAGAAAGAATGGAGCTTTTGGTCTTATAGAGCCAGAAATTTAGAACCTTAATAGTTCTCCTTCTAAATGAATATAATAGCTAATAAAAGGCTATCTCGAAGTGAATTTCGAGATAGCCTTTTTGTGTGCGCCCGGCATGGGCGCAATCTAACGGGTGAAAGTCCCCAGTGCGGGTTAACAGTGCCAAGCACATAGCTTAAGGCAAAGGTGTCCTCGGTGACGGGGAATCTGAAGGAAGCCGGCGGCAAACTTCTGGTCCGACGAACAGAAACCTCATAGAAGGCATATGCCTGCTGGATAAGGTTGCACAACAAACCGAAGTCCAAAACTGTTCAGAGCAGGTGGTGTAGATGTGGCGGATTGATGGAAGGAAAGATTGCGTTCTTACCCGGGGAGGTCTCATGGACGTGTGGAAACAGAGTATGAAGCGCGGAGTAAAGCTTGTCATGAGAAGTCAGCCGAGGCCATAGTACCTATAGGTCTGCTGAAAGGCAGACCTGCAGTCATGAATGCAGGGGAAGGGTCGAACTTTAGGAGATGAGAGTCAATGAACGTTACCGAAACTGAAAAGAAATGCAGACAACTTCATAAGGAAGGTCAATCACAGAGGGTACCTGCGGAACAGGGAGAACAAGTGATGGCGCATGATTCACAGAGGATAATTGAAAACAACCTCATCAACAGTTACTCTAAGAAGCAGGATCTGCTTGAAAGTATCCTGGCTAAAGAAAACATTGCAAGAGCGGTGAAACGGGTCAAGAGAAACAAAGGAGCATCAGGAATTGACGACATGGGAGTCTCAGAGATTGACGACTATATCGAAAAGAACTGGGTTACCTTAAGCGAGCAGATTCTGAGTGGCAAGTATAAGCCACAAGTAGTCAGACGGGTAGAGATACCTAAGGAAGAGAAAGGCAAGGTCAGAAAACTGGGAATACCGACAGTAATAGACCGTGTTATCCAACAAGCGATAGCGCAGTTGCTTAGTCCGGTGTTCGAGAAACAGTTCGACGACAACAGCTTTGGATTCAGACCGAAGCGAAGTGCCCATGACGCCTTGAAAGTGTGCCAGAAGAACATCACAGAAGGATACAGGTATGTGGTGGATATGGACTTGGAGAAGTACTTCGATACAGTGAACCACAGTAAGCTAATACAGATACTGGGAGAAAGTATCAAGGATGGACGAGTCATATCTTTAATCCATAAATACCTAAATGCCGGTGTGGTAGTAGGGCACAAGTTCGAGGAGACAAGAGTGGGAACACCCCAAGGAGGACCATTAAGTCCGTTGCTGAGTAACATCTATCTAAATGAACTCGACAAGGAACTTCGGAAACGAGGTCACCGTTTTGTCAGGTATGCAGATGACCTGATGATTTTCTGCAAAAGCAGGAAATCGGCCGGGAGGACACTGAAAAACCTTCGACCATTCATAGAGGCGAAACTGTTCTTGAGAATGAATGAAGAAAAGACAGTGGTCAGTGGCATAAAAGGAGTCAAGTTTCTTGGCTATACCTTTTATATCTATAAAGGAGAAGGTCGACTGCGAGGGCACCCGAAATCTATAGCTAAGATGAAGAAGCGCATAAAAGAGCTGACGAATCGAAGCAATGGATGGGGAAACGAATATCGAAGGAGAAAGCTGAATGAGTACATAAGAGGATGGGTGAACTACTTCAAGCTTGCAGATATGAAGACGTTCCTGAAGGCGTTCGATACGACCTTCCGTAGGAGGATACGAATGGTCTACTGGAAACAGTGGAAGAAAACTAGGACTAAGTTCAAATATCTGAGGAAACTTGGAATAAGTAAGCACAAAGCTTGGGAGTTTGCAAACACTAGAAAGGGCTATTGGCGAATCGCCAACAGCCCGGTCTTAAGTCAAAGTCTTAGTAACCGATTCTTAAAAGAGATAGGTTACATCTTTTTCTATGATTATTATCTTAAAGTAACAGTAAACTAGAGAACCGCCGTATACGGAACCGTACGTACGGTGGTGTGGAAGGACGGTAGCTGAACTAATCAGCTACCTCCTATCCGATTCTATATACATTTCACTACTTGAAAGCAAATGTTTGAAAATTACAAAGGATATAGGAAAATGACTGAAGTAAAATTTAGTCGGTCACAACATCACTGTATTTGGTCAGAACTGCTGTTATATGTATATTTTCATTACCTCTTGAAAGACTAATCTTAATACTGTCACCGACAGAGTTGGTTGAGAGAGCATCAAATAAGTCTTCAGAGTTCATCAGCCTGTGACCATCTAATGAATAGAGGACATCACCAGCTTGAATACCTGCTTCTTCAGCGGCGCTATTTTCATAAACTTCAACGATATACACACCAAAGGGCATTTGGGTTTCACTATAGATATCATCATCGATATCAGATATTCGAACACCTAAAAAGGGTTTATCTCCTTTGATTTCATAAGCTATATCTGATCCACTACCAGAGTCTATAATATTTTCAATAACGGGTAATGCCAAGTGAATCGGTATTGAAAAACCCATTCCTTCTACACTTTCATCAACGTATTTTGCTGTATTAATACCAATGACTTCTCCCTTACTATCAACTAATGCACCACCGCTGTTACCGGGATTGATAGCAGCATCAGTTTGTAATAGTGTCAAGTCTGCACCATCAATGTTTAATTGGCGGTTAATTGCACTTATAACACCTGCTGTAACAGTAGAGCTATACTCTTTTCCTAAAGGGTTACCAATAGCGACAGCAGTTTCACCAACTTTTAGGTTTTCAGAATCACCAAAGGTAGCAAGTGTAATATTGCCAGAACCTGCTTTTTCTAAATTAACTAAAGGAATAGATAATACAGCTAAGTCCATTCTTGAATCAAAACCCAAGATGGAAGCTAAGACACTGACCCCATCGTGCATGGTGACTTCAACATTGCTAGCGTTTGCGATAACGTGATGGTTGGTGATAATAAGTAACTTATCATCTGTAGTCTTATAGATGACACCAGATCCAGTTGCCTGGGTCTCCTGTATTTGGTTACCAAAAAAGGAATTATAATTATATTGGATTGTTGAAGTGACGGTGACAACAGAGGGACCTGCTGTCTCAGCAATGGCTACGATTGAGTTTTCTGTTTCTTGGCTCGTTGAAGTAGAAAGAACATTTTCAATTTGATTAACATCAAAGGATAGGGTTTTATTGTCTTCTTTAATTAGGTCTGGTGTTAATCGGTTTCCAAGATAAATTGCAGTTGTGTATCCGGCGCCAAAAATGATACCACTAAGGAATATAAGTACAAGAAAGACAGCAACAAAACGAAAGAACTTAAATCTTTTCTTTTGCTTGATAGGTTTTGACTCGACTTGACTGAGATTAGAGGGGGGGTTAGCGGGGAAGTTTTCTCTATATTGACCATAAGTTTCCTCCTTATTTGATGTGTGGTAAGGTCTATATTTTCTATAACTGCTGGAGTTCTTGCTTTCATTATCATCAGAATCAGTTTCTGTATAAGGTGAGTTATATAATTCACCAGTTAAATCATTCGTTGCATTAGTCTCTGATAGATCATCAGGTTCGTATATAGGATCAATATTATTATATTTATCATCCATATAGTTTAAGCTCCTTTCTAAGTGTAAGCTTTCTTCTAAATATATCATAGATGATTTCTTTGGCAGGAAGTCGTTACAAATGTTAACAAATTGTGAATAAGCCTAAATAAGAAGGACTTTCCTTGTCAAAAATTAGTATTAATAGTATATTTAATATGGCTATAGTCATTTTGGTCTAGTACCATACTTTACTAGGAAAATAGGACGTTACAGATGAAGTCAGAAAAAATTACTCATATTGAAACAGAGATTTACTCTATTCCCTTATTTGGAAAAAAGGTTGGATTATATAACATTCAACAAATGATGGATGAATTGAAAGATTATGTTAACTTAGTTAATCTTTTTGATAAGACGAAGGTTATTCATGTTACGGGAACTAACGGAAAGGGTTCTGTTAGTTCAATGCTTTCGCAGGTGTACAAAACACAGGGTTACAAGGTTGGTCTGTTTACCTCACCTCATATTCATCAAGTGAATGAGAGAGTACAAATAAATAATGAGAATGTTAGTGAAGCCCTCTTTGCTAAAGGATATGAAGTGGTCAAAAAAATTGCTGACAAACTTAAAGTTAGGTGTGTTGAACCTACATTTTTTGAATGGTTATTTGCTATCGCCTTATACTGCTTTGCAATAGAAAAACCAGATATTATGATTATTGAGGTTGGTATTGGAGGTAGATTAGATACGACTAATGCACTGCCGGTAAAAGATATATGTGTCTTGACACCTATAGGTTTGGACCACCAAGATATCCTTGGAAATACAATTAAAGATATTGCGGTGGAAAAGGCTGGGATTATTACTGATGGGTCAAAGGTTGTCCTATATAATGACAATGAAGAAGTTGAAGAAGTAGTGGATAAAATCGTTCTACAAAAAAAGAATAAATATTACAAAGTTTTGCCAAATGTTTTAAAAATCCATAAACAGAGTCTAAGTGGGATTGATTTTTCGGTCCATAACAAGTATTATTATTATGAGAAGTTGCGATTGGATGTAGCCGCTGGTTATCAAATGCATAATGCGGCTACGGTTCTAACTGTTATAGAGGCAATGAAGGATTTACTTCCCGTTGAAGAAGCAAGTATTCGTCTTGGTTTGAAGAAGTTCCATTGGCCGGGAAGATTTGAGCGGATTAAAGAGCATTTGATTATTGATGGGGCCCATAACGAATTAGGAATCTCAAATTTGTTAAAAAGCATTGATCAGGTTATGATCCATGAGGAAGCGGATTTGTTGATTGGTATGAAAGAGGGTAAAGACATAGTCAAAGTCATCCGAATGATTGGACAAGCTAAGCGCTTTTCCAGATATTTCGTTGTTGGTATGACTATACAGAAATCTGTATCCAAAGAACTTATCGCAAGTGAATTGAGAAATTATGCTGAAGAAGTTTATATAGTAGAAGATTTAGAGCATTTTATTAATAATTATGAATATGATGACCGGACTTTGATTTGCACCGGATCCTTATATCTTATAAGTGAAATCAGACAAATTGCCTTAGGAGGATTATAATGATTAATTTTGAAGATGAACTAAAAAAATTTAAACCATGCCTAGAGATTGAAGAAGCCGAAGAAGCTATTTACGCATATGAAACTAAAGATATCGTGGATATTTTAGGTGATATGATGAAAGAAAGAAAAGAAGAAGAGTAGAGGGGATTTAATATGGCTGGAACTTGCGCAAGATGCAATAACGAACTTGATAGGCATAATTTTTGTTCTCATTGCAACATTACTGCAAATGCCTTGGATAAGGTTAAAGCTATGTCTAAACTTTTTTACAATGAAGGTTTACAAAAAGCTAAGGCCAGGGATTTATCCGGTGCTATTGAGATTTTGACACGGAGTATTAAATATGACAAAGAAAATATTGAAGCCAGAAATCTTTTAGGATTGGTATATTTTGAGATAGGCGAGGCTGTCTTGGCTCTGAAACAATGGGTTGTCAGTCAGAATATACAACCGAGCAATAATTTAGCAAATGATTATTTGTCAAAGATTCAGGAAAATACACATAACCTAGAAAAGCTTAATTCTTCCATTAAGAAGTACAATCAAGCCCTGTCTTATATAGAACAGGACTCTGGTGATTTGGCAGTTATACAACTAAAAAAAATATTGTCTATAACGCCTAATTTTGTTAAGGCATATTGTCTTCTAGCCTTGGTTTACATTAAGGAGGGAGACCTTATAAAAGCTAAAAAGGAACTGGTAAAGGCCTTGGCTATTGACAAGAGCAATTATATTGCCAACAAGTATTTTGAAGAAGTTATTGACTCGGGAGAAGAGAGTGTTATGATATCACCTGAGGAAGAGGTGAAAAAGGAGCGGCACAGGGCCAGAAGACAAGTTGTTATCAATCAATCAGTTCAACAGTTTCTTGGCGTTGTCTTTGGACTTGCAGTAGGAGCCGCTTTGATTTATTTTCTTTATGTACCTGACCGTATTGATACGAAAGATGCGGAAATAGAGGCTAGAAATGAACAGATTGAAACGATTAATGATAAAGTTGAAGAACTTGAACTTTTAGATGATGAGAATCAAGCAGCAATAAGAAAACTAGAACTTGATCTAAAAAATGCTGTTACTGAAAATGAACAGTTGTCATCTAAAGATTCAAAAGTACAAAAGCTGATGCTAACGATGACATCATATTTAGATGGAAGTATATATGATGCTGCTTCATATCTGGAAGCTGTTGATATTACTGACTCGACAGATGGTATACTTAACGGTCTTTATGAGCAGTTAATTGATATTGTCTATGTAGAGGCAGGTGCCTTGGCCTATAATGATGGAAAATCTGCTTATGATAGAGGAGATTATGAAACGGGAATTGATAAGCTTGAAATTGCTGCAAAATTTATAGCTGATGATACATTGGCGGACAATGCACATTACTATTTAGGCCGTTGTTATCAATTTTCGGATAGGATTAATGAAGCCCTTGAGCAATTTAAGTATGTTTTAGATAACTATCCGGATTCAAATTTAAGAGGTTATGCGAGAGACTTCTACATATATTTAGGTGGAACTCTTGATTAGCATAGAATATGAGGTGTTCTAATGATTCGTGGTATAGGCGTATCAGAAGGATTGATCGTGGCTAAGGCCATACTCAAAAAAGAAAAAAAAATCGAGGTTACAAGACGTGAAATTGTCAATGTAGAAGATGAAATCACCAGATTAACCGATGCAGTATATCAGTATACTGAACAACTGGAGAAGACCTATAAAAAAGCCCTGAACATTCTTGGAGAAGAAGAGGCTGAAATCCACAAAAACCACTTAAATATCCTAAAGGATTCAGTGGTTATTGGTGGTGTAAAAAAACAAATCAGAGACAAGGGTATTAATGCTGAATTTGTTCTTGATGAAGTTAAAGGAAAATATGAGTCAATATTTAAGCGTATGGATGACGCTTTCCTTAGGAAAAAAGCTGAATACATAAAAAATATTACTGAAGGCATTATTAAACAATTAATGAATGCAGATGTTAAGCCTTTTGAGCTAGGTCATGAACCGGTTGTGTTGGTTGCTGATGAAATTCATAGTTCAGATACGATGGAATTGGAAAAAGATAAAGTTGCTGCTATCATTATTGGAGATACATCAAAGTTAAATCATAGTGTCATGTTAGCCAAGAGCTGGAAGATTCCTTGTGTTATTGGCGTAAAAGGTATTCTTAATGAGGTTGCAGACGGTGATCTTCTGATGGTTGACGGATATAAAGGTGAAATTACTGTTAATCCAGATGCTGAGATGTTGGAAGCCTTTAAAAACAAGCAGAGTAAAGAAGAAGAACTGGATAAAATTTATGATACTTATATTAGTGAACGTACTGTAACGAAGGATGATCATGTTATCAATATTAACGCCATAGTATCTAAAGTAGATGAAGTGGCAGGAAGTATTAACTTAGGATGTGACCAAGTTGGAATGTATAGAACAGAGCAAATGTTTATTGGTATGAAGAATATGCCGACAGAAGAATCTCAATACAATACATACTTACAGGCTGCTGAAAATGCTAAGGGAAAAACTTTATGTTTTCGAACATTTGACTGTCATGGTCAGAGTGATATTCCTTATATTCATATTCCAGACCAGAATAATCCTGAGTTGGGCTTTTTTTCTACCCGGATTGCTCTAGCCAATCGAGAGATTCTATTGACTCAAATAAAAGCTATTCTTCGTGTATCAGCTGATTATAATGTGAGCTTTGTAATACCTATGGTTTCATCTATTGACGAGACCTTAGATATTAAAGTTTTGATTGAAGAAGCGATGTTGGAGCTTACTGATAAAGGACTTGCATTTAACAAAGATATTCAATATGGTGTGATTTTAGAGATGCCATCAGTTGCAATTATTACAAATTTCTTTGCCCAGGAAGTAGACTTTGTCTATGTTGATATTGATGATATGCTTCAATATGTTACAGCAACAGATAGAAGAAATGATGATGTTTTTGAATACTATGATTTTTTACATCCTGGGTTTTTACGTATTTTAAGGTCTATGGTTCGCGCGTCTCATCGGGAGGGAACTCGGATCATGTTTAGCGGACGTTTGTGTAGCAATGAGTTATTGATACCTATTTTTGTTGCAATGGGTATTGATGAGTTAATTGTGCACTATAAAAATATTCCCAAAGTACGTTGGGAAGTTAACACAATGGAGAAGAAGTTTTGGGAAGACCAATTAGACATTATTCTTAAATATTCTTCTGGAACTAAGATTAAACAATATTTGGAAAAGATATTTGGTGACTCTTTCCTTTGGAATGACTAGTCTTAGATATGGGTTCTATATATTTATCATTAATTTAGGACTTGATGAAACATTATTACTATAGTGATTGTGAGTAGAGGTTTAGCATGGAAAGAATACCAATTATCCTGGATACAGATCCAGGAGTAGATGATACAACAGCTATCGTTATGAGTCTCGCCAGTGAAAAACTGGATGTGAAAGGTATTGTGGCGGTAGCCGGAAATGTTGAAAGACGTTATACTGGTGACAATGTAAGGAATATTGTACAATGTTGTGGTCGACAGGACGTTCCAATTGTTTTGGGTGAAGAAAAACCAATGACGAGAGAGTTAGTAACAGCATCCCATATTCATGGAGAAAATGGAATGGGTAGTCTTAAGTTACCCCTGTCGGACCTACCTTTTGTTAATGAATCCGGTGTGGATTTTATTTATAGGACAGCATGTGAAAATCCGGGAGAATTGAGACTGGTAACCATTGGACCTATGACAGATGCAGGTATGCTTATAAAGAAGTATCCTGATGTAACCAGCAAGCTTCATTCTATCATTGCTATGGGTGGGGCTATGGGAGTTGGAAATGTGACGCCAGCCGCAGAATATAATATCTATGCAGATCCAGAGGCCGCCAAGATAACATTTGACAGTGGCATACCTGTCATATTGATAGGACTGGACGTAACTGTGCAAACCGTAGTAACAAGAGAACAAAATGAAGCCTTTAAGTCTATAGGAAATCCAGTTGCAGACCTTTTGTCTAATCTAAATACATATTTGATGGACAAGGAAAGTCCCTTTAATAAGAATGGGGCAATTATGCATGATCCACTTGCGTTGTCATATTTGCTTGAACCGTCGATTTTTGAAATGGAGAATTATTATATCGATGTTGTTTGTGACAATGGTAAAGCAAGAGGTATGACCTTAGTGGATAAGTATAGACTTTCAGGAAAGAAGCCTAATGTAAGTGTGGCTGTAAAGGCGGATAATAAGAAGTTTATCAAGTTATTAATGGAATTGTTGATGAATTATAATCATTAAGTAGTCATTAAAATCAGATGTTTATGTCTGTTGACATTTTTATTCACTTATTATATAGTAATGTTAATATTAAATAGCTTTGATTGGAAGAGTAAGTATTTTTGAAGTTACAGAGAAGGTGATGAAAGGCTGGAAGTTACCTAACGAATGAAAGACTGAAGTGCATCCATGAGCTGCTGTGGTGAATAGAGTAGCCATAGCCGGAATCCTATCCGTTATCATAGATTGAGTGGAAGACAAATTGTCTTCAATTAGAGTGGAACCGCGTAGATACGTCTCTTAGACAGAGGCGTTTTTTATTTACTCGGAAAGTCCTCCATAGGACTTTCCGTCGGCAATTGGAACAATTTGCCTTCGGCAAAACCGAGGATGTAAAACATCTTCTTTGTTCTTTTATAGGAAAGTTCTCTATTTGAATTTTATGAGTAGAAACATCTCATAAAATATCAAGGAAACTTTCTTAACGTAACAATCGCAAAGCGAACGAGGCGAAGCCTCTTTGTTCTTCGTTTTTAAAAGCTAAAAAGTGATCATTCATAGGAAGGAAGATTATATGATGAATCTTATCAGTTTTATAAAAGAGGAAATTGATGTAATAAGAGAAAGAGATCCTGCAATTAAGACAACTATGGAAGTTTTTTTGTATCCAAGTTTTCATGCAATATTGAGGTACAGACTGGCCCACTGGTTCTTTGTGAAGAAGCGATATTTTATGGCTAGGTATATATCTCAAAGAGCAGTGAAAAAAACAGGGATTGAGATACATCCTGGAGCTGTTATTGGTAAAGGGCTCTTTATCGATCACGGTCATGGAGTAGTTATTGGTGAAACGGCTGAAATTGGTGATAATTGTACCATTTATCAAGGTGTTACCCTTGGAGGAACAGGTAAAGAGCATGGGAAACGTCATCCAACCATTGGGGATAATGTTATGATTAGTGCAGGTGCCAAGGTGCTGGGATCTTTTTCTGTTGGTGATGACTGCAAAATAGGAGCAGGCTCAGTTGTACTTCGGGAAATACCACCTTATTCAACCGTTGTAGGTATTCCCGGTCGGATTGTTAAGCGAAAGAATGAAAAAATTCATCCGCAGTCACTCTTGGATCAAACGCACTTGCCTGATCCAGTTCGTATGGAACTGTGTAAATTAACCCTTCGACTAGAAGCTCTTGAAAATAACGAAGGGGCCTTAACAAAAGAAAAATTGATGAAAAGAAGCATGGAGAGATGTGGCTTATGTCCTGATAATCCTGATAAAGATCACGGCTGCCAAATGGAAGAGAGGAATGTGTTAGATGATTAGAATATATAATACCATGACGAGACAGAAGGAAGAATTTGTTGCTCTTGAACCTGGGAGAGTAAAAATGTATGTATGTGGTCCAACTGTTTACAATTTTATGCATATTGGTAATGCTAGACCTTTTGTTATTTTTGATGTAGTAAGACGATATTTTGAGTATCGTGGTTATGATGTAACCTATGTTCAGAATTATACAGATATTGATGATAAGATTATCAAACGTGCTATTGAAGAAGGTATCTCAACAGATGAAGTTGCCAGTAAGTATATAGGGGAAGTGGAAGTTGATGCCAAAGGATTAGGTGTAGGCCAAGCTAGTTTCAATCCAAAAGCAACTGAAGAAGTAGAAGCAATTATAACCATGATTAGTGATCTGATTGACAAGGGACATGCTTACGAGGTTGATGGAACGGTTTATTTTGAATCAAAGACCTTTGGAGACTATGGCAAATTATCTGGTAAAAATATAGATGATTTGGAAGCTGGTAAGCGTATTGCTGTTGAGGAGGGAAAACGTAATCCTTCTGATTTTGTCTTATGGAAACCCAAAAAAGAAGGCGAACCAGCTTGGGAATCACCATGGAGTCAAGGAAGACCTGGCTGGCATATAGAGTGTTCTGTTATGGCTAAAAAATACCTAGGACCTCAGATAGATATCCATGCTGGTGGTACGGACCTTATTTTTCCACATCATGAAAATGAGATTGCTCAGAGTGAGTGTTCTAATGGCGTTGATTTTGCTAACTATTGGATGCATAATGGTTTCATTAATGTGGATAATCAGAAGATGAGCAAGTCCCTTGGTAATTTCTTTACAGTGAGAGAAATTGCGGATGAGATTCCTTATGAAGTCATTCGTTTTTTCCTATTGAATGCCCACTATAGAAGTCCGATTAATTTTTCCAGAAACTTGATGGAGTCGGCAAGTAAGAGCCTGGAGCGTATCAAGACGGGATATGAAAAACTAACCGGTCTACTGGATGGAGAAGAAAGACAAGAGGAAGACCTTACTGAAAAGATGTTGACAAAAGATGAAACCATGGTTATAGAGGGATTTAGACAGGCCTTTGAAGAGGGAATGGATGATGACTTTAATACATCTGCCGGAATAGCAACAATTTTTGATATGGTTAAATACATCAACTTGAATTTTGACACTGAGTCAAATATTGTCTTTTTAAAGAATTTTAATGACTTGTTTATTGAACTTTGTGATATACTTGGAGTAGTCTATAAGAAAGAGGAAGTGTTGTTGGACTCTGAGATTGAAGAACTAATTGCTAAGCGGCAAGAAGCTAGGAAACGAAAGGATTTTGCTACTTCAGACAAGATCCGGGATGACTTGTTGGCAAGGGGAATTGTTCTTAAAGACACTAGAGAAGGCGTTCTCTATAGTAGAGTTTAATTCACATCAAATATATGGAAAAGTTTTTTGATGAATTTAGAAAAAAAATGCATATGGAGAAAGTGGATATTCGTAGATACAGTCCACTTTCTCTTGCTTATGTTGGTGATTCAGTTTATGACTTTCTGGTCAAATTCTATTTAGTAAGTAAAGGTAATCGATCGGTGAATCAGTTTCATCGGGAAACAAAGTCTTTTGTCAAGGCTTCCGAACAGGCAGCTATACTAGAGAGAATCACTCCAATCCTTAATGATGAGGAACTTCGTATTGTCAAATGGGGAAGAAATGCCAAGAGCCTATCAGTGCCTAAACATGCCACTAAAAAAGATTATCAAATGGCTACTGCATTTGAATGTCTTCTAGGTTATCTTCTTATGGATCAACAATATGAACGTTTGCTAGAATGTGTAACTGAGGGGATAAAACATGACTAAACAAACACAGACTTTTATTCGAAGTGCCTTGATTCTATCGTTGGCAGGGATTATTGCTAAAGTAATCAGCGCTTTTTATAAGATACCTTTAAAGATCTTAACTGGTACTGCTGGAGTTGGTTATTATAATGCTGTTTACCCGATTTACAGTATTTTGACGGCAGCAGCCTTAATGGGAATTCCTAATTCTGTAGCAAAGCTGGTTGCAGAAGAACTAGCTAATAAAGAGTATAATAAGGCCCACCAGACCTTCAGAATATCTTTTATAATAACGGTTACTATGGGCTTGATTGTATCAGCCTTATTCCTGATTTTTAGAAATGAAATTGTAGACCTTTTTAAATGGGATGGTTCTGTTTACGCCATTGCTGGATTGGGACTCGCTCCGTTGTTTATCGGTATTGCAGGGGCAATACGTGGTTATCTTCAAGGCATGCAGGATATGGTGCCATCAGGAATTTCACAAATAATTGAAAATACTTTTAAAGTGCTTATTGGGATTTCTTTAGTTGTATATTTTCAAAAGATGGGTTATAGTTTGCCACAACAAATAGGTGGAGCTGCCTTAGGTGTGACCGGTGGTCTTTTCCTGTCAGCTCTTTACTTAAGCTTAGTCTATTTGTCTAAAAGAAAAGATATTAAGGCCCATATTAAAGCAAATGACAAACAAGTAAAGTACTCAAGAAAAAAGATTGCTAAAAAAATAGCTTATTTGGCAGTACCTGTAACCATTGCTAGTGCATCATATTCTATTATGACTTTTATTGATAGTTCTACCTTGTCCTTGATTTTATCAAAGCCAATGTTTATTGACGGATTAAAGATGGTGATTGACTCAAAAGTAATCAGTGTGGGAACGTATACAATTGGTGTTTTGGGGCAGGTTCAGGCAATAGTAAATGTACCACTTGTTATTAGCTTGTCCTTGATTATAAGTATTGTCCCTTCTATCTCAGCGGCTAATGCTAAGAAAAATGGTGAAGAACTTAAGGCCAAAATCAGAGAAGCTACAGAAATAGGGGCAAAATTGTCTATACCCGCAGCTATGGGGATTTATGTTCTTGCTGGTCCTTTGCTCCAATTAATATTTGGAGATCAAGAGGGAACGATTTATCTTCAAGGCTATACTCTGTGTCTAGTGTTTATGATTCTTAGCCAATCCTTGATTGGTATACTACAAGGTCTAGGAAAATATTACATTGCTTTAATTGTAGTTGTAGGAGGAGCAGTGACAAAAGTATTGCTTAACATTATTATCATAAGGTCTTCTTTAGGTGCATTTGGTGCTATTATTGGCACCCTGGGTTATTATATGTTCATTGCCTTGACATGTTATGTTATAATCAGAAAGCTGACTCATTTTACGCAATCCTTTGTACACGCCTACCTTAAACCTGTGATTGCTTCAGGAATTATGGGGATAATTGTATATTTTACATATGAATTTGTGCATAAGTCACAAAATAGCAATATTCTGGGAATTGGGATTAGTGTCATCATTGGTATCATAGCCTATGGTATCGCTATGATATGTCTTAAGGCCTTTACCAAGGATGAAATTGCCATATTACCTAAACATGAACGGATTTTATCATGGCTAGAAAAAAGAAAGTTAATATAAATGGATGCTCAAACTGTTTAGGAACAGGGAAAGGATGTATATGGATAATAATGAAAACTCCCTTATTATTGAAGGAAGAAACGCAGTTAATGAAGCGTTAAAAGCAGACAGAAGTTTCGATAAGTTATTTATACAGGATAATCTGGGTAATGAAGGCCCAATGAAAGCAATTGTCGCTAAAGCACGTAAAAAAGGTATTGTTGTACGATTTGAATCAAAAGAAAATATGGAAAAGAGGTCTCAGGGAGGCCATTATCAAGGTGTTATAGGATATGTAGCTGCATATGATTATGTTAGCGTAGAAGACATATTACAAAAGGCAAAAGATAAGAATGAACCCCCATTTGTAGTTATACTTGATGGTATCGAAGATCCCCATAATCTTGGAGCAATCATTCGAACTGCCAATATTAGCGGTGTCCACGGTATAATAATACCTAAAAGAAGAGCTTGTGGATTGACAGAGACAGTAGTTAAAACTAGCTCAGGAGCTTTGGAATACACACCTGTAGCTAAGGTGACCAACATTTCGCAAACGATTGAAGACCTTAAGAAAGAAGGTCTTTGGATTGCAGGAGCTGATATGGATGGCGATGTCATGTATAAGGTAGACCTTAAAGGTGCCCTTGGTTTAGTTATTGGTGGTGAGGGTAGTGGCTTGTCTAAACTTGTTAAAGAAAAGTGTGATTTTATTGCTAAAATTCCTATGAAAGGTGAGATTAGCTCCCTAAATGCATCTGTTGCTTGTGGTGTTCTTATGTATGAAGCGCTTCGTCAAAGAGAGTTCAATTAACCTCATTAACATGTATTTAAAATGCTGAGATTTATGGTCTCAGCATTTACTTCGTCACCTATATTTGATATACTATATTTTACAAAAAGATTAACCTTGACTATAGATGAGGAGAATGCCTTTGAAAAATAAAGTGAATTTTGATGAATTCCACTTGTTAGCGGATGAGCAACTTCTTGAGCTCATCCATGAAAAAAACGACTATGCTCTTGATTTTTTAATGAGAAAGTATAAGCTTTTGGTTGAGAAAAAGTCCCAATCCTATTTTTTGATGGGAGCTGGTAAAGATGATATTGTTCAGGAAGGTATGATTGGTCTTTTTAAAGCAATTCGGGATTATAACCCCAACAAAGAAGCTAGTTTTTATTCTTTTGCAGACCTATGTGTGACGAGGCAGATGATCACAGCTGTTAAGGCATCAACTAGGCAGAAGCATATGCCCTTAAATTCATATGTCTCTTTGAATAAGCCGGCTTATCAGGACGAAGATGATCGACCAGAACTTATTGATTCTGTTCCTTCTGGACGTATATCAAATCCGGAAGACCTATTTATCGGCAGAGAGAATCTCCATATTATAGAACATGAACTAGCTGATAAGTTGTCTAAGTTTGAAAAAGAAGTGCTTCAGCTTTATATAGATGGAACCGGTTATGTTGAAGTGGCAGGTATTCTGGAAAAGCCTGTCAAATCCATTGACAATGCCTTGCAACGTATCAAGAAAAAAGTTGAGAAAATTCTTCTTGACAAACAAGTATAATCGTGTAAAATAGTAAAGGCGGCAGTGGTTATCACTTCCCGCTTTTACATATATTGCTCCCATGGCTCAGTAGGTAGAGCGCATCCATGGTAAGGATGAGGTCACCGGTTCAAATCCGGTTGGGAGCTTATTTAGAACCTGTTTGGGTTCTTTTTTTGTGCTATAGGAAAGTTCTCTATTTAAATTTTATGAGTAGAAAGATCTCATAACGTGTCAATGCTACTTTTCTTATTCTATATAAGTAAATAGCTATCTTATTTTGTTCATGACAATTATCTTGACTTCATCAGTGTAAGGAGTATAATAGAGCCAAATCACATCCTGATTAAAGCAGGAGTATCGACTTATGTAATAATACCTAGTATTGAGGTGTAGAAAGTATATGAAACTTAAGGAGCTAAAAAAACTCTATCAATTTGACGAAAAAAGTGGAAAATTTATCTTGGACGTGCAGTTGGAAGATTATCGGGATGCATATAGTGAATGGGATTTTTCACCTTTTGTCAACAGGGATCTGGATGAAGATTTAATGGAGTATCTTTTACAGTGTTCTTTTGAAATACCCTTGAAGAATAGGGTGGTGATCAAGTTCTATATACTTAATCAAAAGGTGAATGAATCAAGAGAAAACAGGTCTATGACTGGTATATATAATTTCTTTCACTATCAGATTAGAAAGTTGAATTTCCAAAGGAACGAAGTTTTAAAGCAAATGTTAAGTTTTTTTATTCTTGGAAGTGGCCTCTTAATGGTAGGGGCTTATTTTGGTGATCATATAGAGAAGTCTTTGATAACAGGCGTGCTGATAGAGGGGCTATTTATAGGGGGATGGGTCATGCTGTGGGAAATGTTTTCTGCCTGGATTTTCGATATTAAGCACATTCGCCATAAGAAGAAGCATTTTCAAAGGCTCTTAGAAGCAGAGATTCAGTATCGGTACCCAACAAAATAAGAAAGGTATTGGAGACAAGCATGAAAAAAATTTTAGTAGTTGGAAGTATGAACATGGATTTGGTTACAAGAGTTAGTCATATACCCTGTCCAGGTGAAACAATATTAGGACAGGAATTTGAGCAAATTCCAGGTGGAAAAGGTGCCAATCAGGCTCTTGCAATAAGCAAGCTGGGTGGTCATGTGGGTATGATAGGCAGGGTTGGTAAGGATTCTTATGGTGAAATTCTTATTAAAAACCTTAAGACTTATGGGGTAGATATTGAGGGGATAGAAATGCTTGAGGACCAGCCAACAGGTACAGCCTTCATTATGGTTGCAGATGATGGGAATAATTCTATTGTTGTTGTGCCTGGTGCCAATTCCGGAGTGACTGGTTCTTTAATTTCTGATGTTGAGCTGACGGCGTTTGATATGATACTTTGTCAGATGGAAATTCCTATAGATACTGTTACGGAAATTATAATAAGATCTAAGAACTTGGGACTTAAAACTATTTTAAATCCTGCACCTGGGAGCCCTATTAGTAGTCAGCTTTTGAATTATCTTGATTTGATTATACCAAATGAGAATGAGTTCCAAATAATTACTGGTCAGAATCCCTTTGACACAGATAGTTTGGATACAGGGATGACCTATTTTTTTGAACATGGAGTGGAAGAAGTTATTGTAACGCTAGGTGATAAAGGCGCTATTTACAGACATAGAGATGGAAAAGAAATAGTAAGGAAGGCCTACAAGGTCAAAGCAGTAGACACAACAGCAGCAGGTGATAGTTTTATTGGAGGGGTTTTATCTAGATTGGTCTTGGATGCCTCTATAGAAGAAGCTATTCAATATGGTATGATGGTTGGGGCGGTAACAGTAAGTCGTAAAGGGGCTCAAAGTTCTTTACCAGACGAAGAAGAAATCAGTGCATTTAAAAAGAGCATTTGTAATTAAGATCTACAGATGCTCTTTGATATATAAAATTCATCATTTTTCTCTGAACAGCAAGAATCTGCTGTTGAATTAACCTCTTACAAGGTATTCAAGAAGTAAAACTGTGTCTTCTGGTTCAGATACTATCAATTCAATTTCTTCAATTGTTGGGTCGCTAAACATCCCGGTTAAAGACACATACTGCGATAATTTGGATTTTAGATTTAAGCGGTCGCCTTGCTTTGTAAGAAGCTCAACACGTCCTTTACACTTATCTACTGTCTTAAAAAATCCATCAATATCTTTAATGTTTTTAATAATCATAAGCTATTCTCCTTTACAGGTCATATCTTTTGTTTCCATCTTTATCATACTCTATGTAATACTATTGGTCAATAGATGATCTTGGGTTTGATAATCTTCTACTGATTCGATGATGTGCATAAAAATATGTCCTAGATTTTGTGCAAAAGTTATAATTATTTCAAAACATAATCTTGAAATATAAAAAAGTCTCACTATTTGTACTAAAATAAGTATAAATAGCTGTAAGAATATATGGCTTAAGGCGAAAGTACTAGGACTGTGTTATAATAGAATAACTTCAATAGATTGGATATAGATATGAACAAGAAATTTACCATTGGAATTCTAGCCCATGTCGATGCTGGAAAAACGACTTTATCAGAAACCATTCTCTACAAAACAGGTAGTATACGAAAAATGGGTAGAGTCGATCACAAAGATACATATTTGGATACTTATAAACTTGAAAAAGATAGAGGCATTACTATTTTCTCTAAACAGGCAATCTTTGAACTAGATGGAGCTACGGTAACTCTTCTTGATACACCGGGACATGTAGATTTTTCATCAGAAATGGAAAGAACTTTGCAGGTCTTAGATTATGCTGTATTGCTAATTAATGGAGCTGATGGCGTTCAAGGGCATACAAGTACACTGTGGAATTTATTGGATTACTATCATATTCCAACTTTTATTTTTGTTAATAAAATGGACCAAGCCGGAACTGATAGAGACCACCTTTTAGCTAACCTTCAGAAAGAACTCCATAGAGATTGTATTGATTTTTCACAAGATAGGTCTAATAGTATAATCCAAGAGGATATTGCTTCTACTGATGAAGACCTCATGGACAAGTTTCTATCTGAAGATTATTTGACTTGGCAGGAAATAAGGCCTGTATTTGAAAGTAGGAAGTTTTTTCCAGTATATTTTGGATCTGCCTTAAAAGATATTGGTATAAGTGAATTCTTAAGTGGCTTGACCACCTTGACTTCAAATAAGGAGTATCCTAAACAATTTGGTGCAAGAATCTTTAATGTTAGTCGGGATGAAAAAGGAAACCGACTTACCCATGTAAAAATAACTGGTGGATATTTGAAGGTGAAAGAGGTTATTACTTGTAAAATTGGAGAAAAATGGGAAGATAAAGTCAATGAGATCCGAATATACTCAGGAAGTCAGTATAAATTGGTTCAAGAAGCGGGCCCTGGTACGATATGCGCATTAACAGGATTATCAAGAGCTAAAATTGGGCAAGGACTAGGTTTTGAGGACTTTATTACAGAACAAGTGTTAAGCCCGGTATTGAACTATAAAATAATATTACCTGAGACAGTAAATATCTATGAATTACTTAACTATTTATATGAACTTGAAGAAGAGGAACCTCACTTGAATGTCGTATGGAATAAGAAATTTGATGAAATTCATGTTCAGGTTATGGGTGAGGTGGAACTGGAAATATTAAAAAGCTTGATTAAGGAACGGTATGGAATCCAAGTTGATTTTGATGAGGGAAGCCTTGTTTATAAAGAAACTATTGTAGATAAGGTTCTTGGTGTTGGTCATTTTGAACCCCTAAGACATTATGCGGAAGTACACCTTTTGCTAGAGCCAGGCAGAAGAGGTTCCGGAGTGACCTATGATTTGAAGTGCAGTGAAGATATTCTATCTAAAAACTGGCAAAGATTGATTCTTAGCCATCTTAAGGAAAGGCATCATAAAGGTGTTTTGACAGGATCTGATATTACAGATATACATATAACTCTTATTGCAGGTAAAGCTCATCTTAAGCATACAGAAGGTGGAGACTTCAGGGAAGCTACTTATAGAGCTGTAAGGCAGGGACTTATGGAGGCAAAATCAATCCTCTTGGAACCTATGTACAAGTTTAGACTTGAAATACCGAGTGAGTCTATTGGTAGGGCGATGGCAGATATTCAGAGAATGTTTGGACGTCATGATCTTCCTCTTATCAAAGAGGAGAGAGCCTTTTTAACTGGATACGGACCGGTTAAAACCATGATGGACTACCCTAGAGAAGTCACTAGTTATACAAAGGGACAGGGGAAGATTTTATTGACTTTTTCCGGTTATGAACCATGTCATAATGAGATGGAAGTAGTTGATGCTTATCAGTATGAGGCAAATCTGGACAATCAGAATCCCAGCGCTTCTATTTTTTGCTCTAAGGGAGCTGGTTATACAGTTGCATGGGACCAGGTGAAAAGTTTTCAGCATGTGGATACATCTAAGTATATGGGAATATCTATTGATTTGAATAGAAAAGTCAAAAATTCTACTGTCAAAACCGTAACTGGAATTAGTCAGGACGAGGTAGAAGCGATTTTCGAGAAGACTTATGGACCTATTAAGAAGAAAAATATATCTTCAGCAAGGGTAATTGGACAAAGAAAAAAAGATGAAAGCTATGACTCTTCCTACTATCAAAATAAGGAGAAGAAGAGAAAGAAAGCTAAAGAACGGTATCTTCTTGTTGATGCATATAATATTATTTTTTCATGGCATGGTTTAAAGGAGCTGACAGATTCAAATATGGATTTAGCCAGACAAAAATTACTGGATATCATGAGTAATTATCAAAGTCAAACAGAAGAAACCATTTTAGTGGTTTTTGATGCTTATAAGGTTAAAGGCAACATTGGATCATTGGAACGGTATCATAATATTTATGTTGTATATACTAAAGAGGCAGAGACTGCCGACCAGTATATAGAACGCCTGGTCCATCGTATTCATCCTGACTATGAGGTTACTGTAGCAACCTCTGACAGGGTTGAACAAGTTATTATTATGGCAGGGGGAGCCCGTCAGTTATCGGCAGAAAATCTCTACTTGGAAGTAGCCAGTAAGGACCGGCATATTGAAGAAAAAATAATGAAGAATGAGAAGATCATTAATCGTATAGAATTTGATAAGGATGACAAAAATAAATAGTTTCAATCGTGAGTGATATTTGGTATGATAAGTGTATAGGTGGTCTTTAATCCGAAAGGAGTACATCCATGTTAATCAAAAAAAAACTACCAATAATATCTATCTTAATCGTTTTTTTCGCTATGTTACTATCAGGCATTGTGTATTATGTCTATATGTATGGCTTACTAGAGGAGAATAGTGAAAGGCAGATGAAACAGATTACTGAAATGGGTAGTATTGCTTTAGAAAGTTTCTTTAACTCGAGGAAGATTGAGTTGTCTTATCTTGCAAAAAATGGAACAGTTCAGGAAACCTTACATGATTATTTGAAGGTTCAGAATCAATCTCCAGGACAAGAACCAGTATATGAACAAATGAATAGCATTTTTGTAGACCTAAAGAATATTAACCATGATATCACCCATGCATTTATTCTTGGCCTTGATGGAAAGGTAATTGCCAGTAGTCACCCAGATAGCCTTTATTTGGATCTTTCTGACAGAGAGTATTTTCAAAATGCACTTTATGGTAGAACGACAGTTAACAGTCTGTTACAAGACAGGGTAGAAGGACGTACTGTTCTTTTTGGAGCAGCTCCTGTTTATGATAATGAAAGTGGATTGCTTTTAGGTGTGATCGCTAATATTATTGACAGTGAAGATGCATCTAGAAATATAATTCAGCTTATTGACCCATCATATGGTGTGGCTTACTTAATAAATAGTGATAGTACTATTATTTTTCACGTGGACCAAGACTTAATCGGTAGTCGCCATGAAATAGATGAACTTAAGCCTTTCTTTTCTGAAGTTGATAATAAGCCCCTCATCCTTAACCATAAGCATGAAGGAGAGGAATATATTATCGCTATAAGAAAATTAATTGATACACCTTGGTACTTAGTTGTGGAGCAGAAGAAATCGATCCTATTGGCCCAGTCGGCTCAAGTACTTAAGTTTAATGGTGTGGTTTTTCTGTTTTTGATGCTAGTGGTTAGTTTTATAAGTATCCGATTTGCCAGATCAATTACAGGACCTATCTCTGAACTTGGGCATATTATGGAAAAAACATCAAAAGGAGATTTGAGAGCTAGACCTCAATATATGGGAAAAAATGAACTGGGACTTTTGTCGCAAAATCTTAATCACATGCTTGATGAACTAGTTGGAGCATATGAAGAACTAGAGGATAAGAATGAGGAGCTTTTGGCTGTTGAAGAAGAGCTTAGGCACAATAATAATCAGCTTGAAAGAAGTCAAGATGAGATAGAAAAAGTTGCCTTTAGGCATCCCCTATCCAAATTACCAAACCGTCTGGCTTTAAGTATTGATATAAAAGAGCTTATTGAGGCTGATCCTGGTCATAAGGAGCCTTTTAGTGTATATGAAATGGATGTTGACAATTTTATGCGGATTAACGATAGTCTGGGTCATCGGTTTGGTGATCAGATATTAGTTGAGATTGGTAGAAGACTTAATGACTTAACGGAACATGGCTTGAAATTTTATCATTTGTCGGCTGATGAATTTGCTTTTATCGATCAGTACAATCATGATGAAGTTAGTATTAAAAATAGATTGGATGATTTATATTCAGTCTTTTACCAACCTTTTAAAGTTAAGAGTAGGACCCTCTATTTATCTATTAGTACAGGAGTTTCCACTTATCCTAATGATGGTGTGGAGGCAGAAACTATTTTACAGAATGCTGATACAGCTATGTTTGAAGCAAAGGCAAATGGAAAAGGGAGTTATGTATTCTATAGAAAAATTATGTCAGAAGCGGTTCAAACGAGAATAGAAGTTGAAGAAGTATTAAGAAAGGCCGTGGAGTGCCAGTTCGTCTATTTTCAGCTCCAACCCCAGTATCCAACATCAGCTGACGAAGTAATTAGTTTTGAGGCTTTAATGAGAATGACTAATTCTAAAGGTGAAATGATTACACCATTGATTTTTATCCCCATTGCTGAGGAAACGGGACAAATCATAGAACTAGGATATTGGATACTGGATAAGACTGCAGAGTTGGTAGCAAAATGGCGTGAGCAAGAGCTGGTTTTTGGTCATATAAGTGTTAACGTATCTGGTGTTCAGCTTAAGCAACCGGACTTTATAGATCGAGTCGAGACTATTATAGAAAAATATGGGATTTCACCAAGCGACATAGAACTTGAAGTGACTGAAAGTGTTTTAGTTAACAATTATGAAAATGGCAATGATCATTTGTCAACACTTAAGGATTTAGGTTTTAAGATTGCCCTTGATGATTTTGGTACAGGCTACTCATCTTTTAGTTATTTGAGTTATATGCCGCTAACAACATTGAAAATTGACAAATCTTTTATTGATAATATAGCCACATCTAAAAGAGATAATGATTTGGTAAGGCAAATGATTGATATTGCCCATGATCTTAATTTGGATACAGTTGCAGAAGGTGTTGAAACTAAAGAACAGTTGAATATATTAAGTCAATACCACTGCGATTATATTCAAGGTTATTATTTTTCAAAGCCTATAGATGTGTCAGAAGTCATTGAAAAACTACAAAAGAATGACTGGAATTATTAGGAATTTCCAGTCATGTCTATTTGAAGTATATATTTATTTGAAGTATTAAGAATATGTTGACCTACTTGTCTGAGTTCAAGTTTATGACATTGGATAATGGTCACATGAAATGAGTTTGAGTTGACTAATTAGTTCTTCTCTAATGTAAGGGTTTGTAGCTAATACTGAGTATCTTCCATCAAGTTCCTTACTAGTACATATCCCACCGGCTTCATGAATTATTAATTGGCCGGGAACAAAATCCCAAGGATTTAGGTACATTTCAAAATAACCTTCCATTCTTCCACATGCTATATTTACTAAATCAACACAAGCTGAACCTGAACGGCGAATGCCGCAGACCTGAGGCATGATTTTTCCAAAATAGTCCAAATTATTATTCTTTGAAGTTTTTTTATTATAGGGAAAACCAGTTGTAATAATCGAACTTTCTAAGCTTTTCTTCTTGCTTACATGGATAGGTTTGTCATGAAGGTAAGCACCACAACCATCTATAGCCCAGAAGAAGTCTTTAAGGTATGGAAGGTAGATAACACCTAGGATGGTATGACCCTTGAACTGAAGTCCGATGGATATGGCAAAAAGGGGATAGCCGTGAGCATAATTAGTTGTACCATCTACAGGGTCAATAATCCATAAATACTCGCTATCTGTAGTTGACATTCCACTTTCTTCTGCAAGGATGCCATGAGATGGATAGTGTTTCTTGATAAAATTAATAATTTTCTCTTCTGAACCCTTATCAATTTCTGTAACTAAATCAACAGAAGATGTTTTGGATTCGACAATTAAATCTTCTCTGCCCAAATTTTCTAATTGGTATGCGCCAACTTCCTTGCATAGAGTGTTTAGTTGGTCTTTAAGTCTAAATAAGTTTTCTTTATTCATATAAACCTCTATTCTATTATTTGATATATCGGAATAAATCCATTAATTGTAGGATTGATTTGGATAAGTACCGCCATTATTATATCATAGATTTTCCTATTTCCTTGTTTTTCTAAGTAATGTAAGTGAAAAAATTATATTAAAGACATTCCTGTCTAGGATTGTGATCCACATGAAGAGTGCGATATTTCTATGGAATGCCAAGGGTAAAATAAAAAAGCACTAAGACTGAATGATAGACTGCAAGCCTCAAATTGATATAGAAGTTTAGTGAAAAGAATTGATAAAAAAAAGACAAAGATTTTTCGACAAAAGTTTCAATATGACCTTTTTTATAAGATATATATAGAACTTAAGAGAAATGTCTTTGTGAAAAACGCAATACAAGATGACTTGTTTACCATATGTATTGCCTAAGACTAAGGTAGATGTTTTGGCAAATATAACCAAAAGAATATGAGATATTCATTAAAATGCTATAAAAACAAGGGCTTTTAGTTGACATGACTGCTGAAACAGGGTAGAATTTGTAAAGTAAAGTACGATGGGAAAATGTTTTTTTATTGATGAAAATTCACAATTATTCTACAAATGAATAGGAAATTCTTTAAAAAATATTTTTTTGCAGATATGTAGAAAGAATACTACATGATAAAAAAATAACGATTAAACGATTCTGTGGATGCATTGTGGATGACGTAAACTTTCAAAAAATATTAGTTATCACATACAAAACTGGTTATTATAGACCACATATGAAATTTTGTATTGAAAAACTTGCAATTTTTCTGTATTATATAATTGTATGTTTGACCTGTTGCTTAAAGGTGTAGGAGATGTAAATAGAAAGAATTGCTTATAGGAGGTCAGAAAGTGAACATTTTAGAATTATTTGATTTTACACCAGAGATTGTAGATATCGTATCCAATGCGCCATCTGTTACAATCCCTGAAGACCGCAATCATATCTTGAGAATGGCTACTGGTGGTGGTCAAGAAGAGTTTAAGGTGAGCTTCGATGTTCCGGGTAAAGGAATTGTGGAAGAAGTTGTTGTAACTAATTGTAAGAATGGTTTGTCTGTTAATTATAATGAACCATATATGAGACGTAGAGATCCTCATTGTATGTGTATAGGAGATGATCTTCCTACGGATAAAACAACATATAAAGAAAGATTTGGTGCTAGCTTTGAAAGTGTACGCCAAGAGACTTTTGAATGGCTAAAAGGTCAAGAACTAATTGTCATGCCTTTTATTTCAGGTGATGCAAGACATGGTGGATATGAGTCCATTATCATTGCTCCTAGAAATACGGCATTCTTTGTAGGTGGTTTAGGTGACCTTCAAGGTTTCATTCCAAAAGAAGAAATTAGACAGGGCTTTAAACCGAAAGCAGTTATCTATCTTGCTCCGACATTTAGACATACACATTATGATGGTAAACAAGTGGTTGTCCATAACCGTTTAAAAGAAATACATGAAGTATATTCCTTTAACCTATATCCGGGACCTAGTGCTAAAAAAGGTATTTATGGTGTTCTTCTTAATATAGGTGAAGGAGAAGATTGGATTACAGCTCATGCATCAACAGTAAGAGTTGTAACACCTTACGATAATTCAGTTGTTATCATGCACGAAGGTGCTTCAGGCGGTGGTAAATCAGAAATGATTGAAGAGATTCAACGTCAGCCAGATGGCCGAGTTGTTCTTGCCCATGATGAAGTACAGGATGAAAAACTATTGATTGAAGTTGGTGATACGTGTGAAATGTATCCTGTAACTGATGATATGGCACTTTGTCATCCATCTTTCCAAAAAGGAAGAAAGCTAAATGTTGCTGATGCAGAGGCAGGGTGGTTCTTAAGATTTGACCATATTAAGAGTTATGGTACATCACCGGAACACGAGCGTTTAACTATTCATCCACCGGAGCCATTGATTTTCTTTAATATGGATGCATCACCAAATTCAAGCATTCTTATTTGGGAACATACAATGGATGCACCCGGTAAACCTTGTCCAAATCCTCGTGTTATCATGCCAAGAAATTTTGTTGACCGTGTGATTGATGAGCCTGTTGAAGTTGACATCCGTTCCTTTGGTGTACGTATGCCTCTTTGTACAAAAGAGAATCCTACCTACGGTATTGTTGGTTTATTACATGTTTTACCACCAGCTCTTGCATGGATTTGGAGATTGGTTTCACCAAGAGGGTTTGCTAATCCAAGTATCGTAGATACAGGCGGAATGTCAAGTGAGGGTGTTGGTTCATACTGGCCATTTGCTACAGGCAAAATGGTTACTCAAGCTAATCTTTTATTAGACCAAATCGTAAGTACACCTGATACTAGATATGTATTGATACCTAATCAACATATCGGTTCCTATAAGGTAGGTTTTGTAGCTGAATGGTTAGATAGAGAGTTCCTTGCTAGAAAAGGTAATGCTAAATTTAGACCAGACCAGTTGGTTGAATCTAAATGTTCAACTCTTGGTTATTCGTTGAAAAGCTTAAGGGTTGATGGTACGGATATTCCGAAAGGTCTGCTTCGAACCAATTACCAATTATCTATTGGTGATGAGGCTTACGATGCAGGTGCTAAGATTCTTACAGATTTCTTCAAAAAAGAACTATCTAAATTCTTGGTTGATGAATTAAGTGATCTTGGACGTGAAATCATCGAGGCCTATATGAATGATGAACCTCTTAGTAAGTTAGAGGAGCTAATCAAGGTAGATTAAATTAAGTTCTTAAAAGCCACTCCTATCTAATATGATGGAGTGGCTTTTTGTTCTTCTAGAAAGTTCTCTATATGAATTTTATGAGTAGAAACATCTCATAAAATGTCAAGGAAACCTTCCTAGCACAACAATCGCAAGCGAAGGAGGCGAAGCCTCTTTGTTCTGATATAATAAGCCAAAGGATAAATATATTGAGGTAGCACTATGATAACATTACCAATTGGGTACCATATAAAAACAGTTTCAAAGGAAGAGCTTATGAAAGCTTGGTCATATCAGGAGGTTCTAGGCTTTTGCCAGGCATGCAATAATTACGGTAAAAATTACTCATGCCCAGATTTTACTTTTGAAGTGGAAAGTCTTCTAGAAAGGTATAATTATGTAACTGTAATATTGACGGAAATATCGTCGGAACCTCTACGCAGTAAGTTGGATACTTTGCGAATTGAAGACTTCTCTTCAAGAGTATCAGAACAACAAAACCCTAAAGATAATGACCTTCTCTCCCAGATTGCCATGTATATGTTTAATCATGTTAAGGACAAAATAAGTAGGCTTTTGTTGGATGCTGAGAATCAATTTAACGCCTATTCATGTCCACCGGGAGCTTGTAGTAAATGCGATGTCTGTTACAAGAAATATGATAAGGCCTGCCCTCATGAAGAGGATTTAAGATATTCTCTAGAGGCATTAGGTTTTCTAGTATCGGATATTTATAAGGATTTGTTTCAAAAAGAATTGGTATGGACGAGTGGTCTTTTACCTGATGCCTATCATTCCTGTAGTTGTCTTTTTACAATGAATCCATTAGATTCTTTTGAGGTGCAAGACTGGCTGACTAAAAGATTTCAAAAGCTTTGTATTTAAAATGTATCGTTGAGACAAAGAATTGTAGTGAATAGACAAAAGCGCTTTCTTTTTTTAAAATATGATTTATGATAGGTATATAAGACATGTATAAGGAGGGTGACATCATGACAGAACCTGTATTTTTTAGTATGTTTCGAATTGCTTTTTTTCTGATTTTTGCTATAGTTATCAGTGGGTTTATTTTTACATTGGTCAAGAGGATTTCGACTTGGAACAAGAATAACCATTCACCAAGGTTAAAAGTGAATGCTATTGTTGTTAGTAAAAGAACAGAAACTTCATCTCATTCATCAATGAATGGTAATCATCGCCACCATCATCATACGACTTATTATTATGTGACTTTCCAAGTAGATAGTGGTGATCGAATCGAATTTACGCTCACTGGACAAGAGTTCGGGATGTTAGTTGAAGGTGATGTAGGTAAACTGGATTTTCAAGGAAGCAGATATCATGGCTTTATCAGGGAAATGGAAGAAGTTAATTTATAGCAATAAGAAGTAGCTTATGTTTAGTGAGGTGAAGATATGGATACTGGGGTATGGATAGCAATATACTTGCCGATAATAATCATAATATTTATTGTTTATCCTAGTGACATGAAAAAGATAAAATTAGTTAGATTAATAAAAAAGAAAAGAGGAGTGAAGGTTATGAGCAATGAGTTAATTGATCGTCTAGTAGGTAAAGAAGTTTTAATTACGACTGGATCATTAGGTTCAAGTTATAACAAGGTTGTAGTAGTTGAAGTTGTTGAGAATTGGATAAAAGTTGAGAAAAAGGGTAAGATGGACCTGATAAATATTGATTTTGTTCAGGGAATTAAAGTCTTATAGGTTAGGATTGACTTATTGTTTATAATCTGATACATTTATATAGAAAATATAATAGTGCTAGGGGGGCCAATGAATTGGCTGAGATAAAGTTTACAACTTTGACCCTTGACCTGATACGGATAATGCCGTCGTAGGAAAGCGAATCAGTCGATGAGGTTTGAACTTCTTTTTCACCACATCACAATATGATTGATATGACGGCCATTTATTATAAGTGGCCTTTTTTATTGCTTGAATAACATATAAATTTGTCTTATTTTTGCCAATCATAAAATATTCCAAGAAATTATAACCTACAATTGCATATTATCTTTTGTGTCAGCTTCTAGCAAAATGGAGGACAGGATGAATGATTTTAGAAACAAGATGACTTATAAGATGGCTCTATCCGGTGTAATGATCGCTCTTGGTGTTATTTTGAGTACCTTTTATATTCCATTTGGTGCAGCCAAGGTATTTCCCTTTCAACATTTGATTAATGTGCTGGGAGCGGTGCTTCTAGGACCCGCTTATAGTGTTATGAATGCCTTTGTCATATCTACAATTAGAAATGTAACTGGGCTTGGTTCTCTACTTGCCTATCCAGGAAGTATGATTGGCGCGTTTCTTGCTGGAATGATTTTTAGGACAAGGGGAAGTTACAGGTTGGCTGCCCTAGGAGAACTTGTTGGAACAGGAATTATTGGGGGTATTCTAGCAGCCCCATTGGCAATTGCCTTTATGGGAAAGGAGGTAGCGCTTTTCTTTTTCGTCATTCCCTTTTTCATCAGTTCACTAGCCGGTAGCTTGATTGCGATCTTGCTTTTTGAAGGTACAGCTTTATGTCAGCTTGTAATGAAAAGAAAAGGACACTATTAGTCAGGTGCTGAGAAAGCACAAAAGAACAATCATGTAAGTGATGCAATTTAATTTGGAGGTTAGATAAGAAGATGAATAGAGAATATACAACTCAAATGAACGCAGCAAAAAAAGGAATACTCACTCAAGCTATGAAAGTAGTAGCAGAAAAAGAAGGTATGAATCCAAATCAGTTAATGGATTTGATTGCTAAAGGTAGAATTGTTATCCCGGCTAATGTAAACCATAGAAATATTGACCCGGAAGGAGTAGGCCAGGGTCTTCGAACAAAAATAAATGTCAATCTAGGAATCAGTAAAGACTGTAACAACATTGATATGGAATTTGAAAAAGTAAGGATGGCCTTGGAGATGGGAGCTGAGTCTATAATGGACTTAAGCAATTTTGGAAAAACGGAAGAGTTTAGACGTAGACTAGTTAAAGAATCAAAGGCTATGATTGGTACGGTTCCTGTTTATGATGCATTTGGTTTTTATGACAAAGACCTTAAAGATATTGAAGCAAAGGAATTTCTAGATGTGGTCCGTAAACATGGTGAGGATGGTGTTGACTTTGTAACTATTCATGCAGGAATTAACAGGACCACTTCTAAGGTTTTTATGGATAATCCAAGACTTATGAACATTGTATCTAGAGGTGGATCTCTAATGTTTAGCTGGATGCGTATTACAGGACATGAGAATCCATTTTTTGAATATTTTGATGAGCTTTTAGATATTTGTGCAGAATATGATATTACCTTAAGTCTTGGTGATGCTCTTAGGCCAGGAGGCATAGCCGATTCTACTGATGCCAGTCAGATTTCAGAGTTAATCATTCTGGGAGAACTTACCAAACGAGCTTGGGATAAGGATGTTCAGGTTATTATTGAAGGTCCGGGCCACATGGCTATTGATGAAATTGAAGCTAATGTTGTTATGGAGAAGAAGTTATGCCATGGAGCTCCTTTTTATGTCTTAGGTCCGTTAGTGACGGATGTAGCACCTGGCTATGACCATATTACAGGGGCTATTGGAGGAGCTGTAGCAGCTTCAGTAGGTGCAGATTTCCTTTGCTATGTAACACCTGCTGAACATTTACGATTACCTAGTCTAGATGACATGAGAGAGGGTATTATTGCGTCTAAGATCGCTGCTCATACCGGCGATATCAGCAAAAAAATAAAGGGCGCCAGGTCATGGGATAATGAAATGAGTCATGCTAGAGTTAACCTGAATTGGGAAAAAATGTTTGATTTGGCTTTAGATTCAGATAAGGCGAGAGACTATAGACAGGGAGCTGTTTTAGAAGATGAAAAAACCTGTTCTATGTGTGGAAAAATGTGTGCCGTTAGAAATCTTAATAAGACCTTGAAGGGTGAAGAGGTTACAATTTTGAGAAAATAAATTGTTCATGAAGTTGTAACTTTGACCTAGGTTGATTGACATGAAGGCTTGCTTCCTTTATAATACAATACAATTAAAGAAATGATTCTTATCAAGAGTGGCAGAGGGAACTGGCCCTACGAAGCCCGGCAACCGGTGAAAACTAAGGTGCTACATCCAGCGGTTTACCGACAGATGAGATTTTTAGGACTTCTCTATGACGGGAAGTCCTATTTGTTTTTCTATAGGGAAGTTCTCTATTTGAATTTTATGAGTAGAAGCATCTCATAAAATGTCAAGGAAACATTCCTAACGCAACAATCGTAAAGCGAACGAGGCGAAGCCTCTTTGTTTTGTATTGTGACTTGTTTTATAAACCTAAGATAATTGCATAAAGAGACAGAGTTGAAAGGAGTAGTATGGCAGTAAAGAAAACATATGAAGAAATTAATGAAAAGATAAAAAAAGGTGAGGCAGTTGTGGTGACTGCAGAGGAAATTATTTCAATCGTTGAGGAGAAAGGTATTGAAGTTGCTGCAAGAGAAGTTGATGTTGTGACAACGGCTACCTTTGGGCCTATGTGTTCAAGTGGTGCCTTTCTTAATTTTGGTCATTCCGATCCTCCTATGCGTATGGAAAAGATATACCTGAATAATGTGGAAGCTTATGGGGGGCTTGCTGCAGTGGACACCTATATCGGTGCGACTCAGGAATCTGAAAGTGAAGGATATGAATATGGAGGGGCCCATGTTATATGTGATTTAATAGCTGGTAAGGATATACACTTAAAGGCAACAGCTAAGGGAACGGATTGTTATCCAAGGAAGGAAATTTCTACCTATATTAACAAAGATAGTATTAATGAAGCCTATCTATATAATCCAAGAAATTGCTACCAAAATTACGCAGCAGCAATCAATACATCGAATAAACGAATATTTACTTATATGGGTGTATTGAATCCAAATTCCAGTATAGTTACTTATTCAACATCTGGTCAGCTGAGTCCCCTACTTAATGATCCTACCTATCGCACAATCGGTCTCGGAACGAGGATTTTTTTAGCTGGTGGTCCCGGTTATGTATCATGGAGAGGAACCCAGTTTAAGTCTGCTGTTCCAAGAGGGGCTAATGATATACCTAAAACACCTGCTGGAACCCTAGCTCTTATTGGTGACCTTAAGACGATGCAAAGTAAATACATACAACCAGCTGTATTTGAAAAATATGGAACTTCTATGTTTGTTGGTGTTGGTATACCTATACCAGTCCTTGATGAAGAAATATTGACCCATCTAGCTGTAAAAGATGAAGATATTAAGACCAACATTGTTGATTATAGTGTTAGTCAAGGTGCAAAGCCAATCCTTGGAGAAGTATCCTACAAGGAGCTTAGAAGTGGAAAAATTGAAATTGACGGTAAGACGATTCGTACAGCACCCTTATCCAGCTTAAAGAAGGCAAGAGAAATAGCGGAAGAATTGAAGGATTGGATAAGAAAAGGAGATTTTCTACTTCAAGAGCCTATCGAAACTTTTCCTATGGAAGAGCAACTTAAGGGACTTAAAATTATTAAGAAAGGTGGTCTTAAATGAAACAAATTATACTTTTTGATTTTCCAAGAGAAGAAACAAGACATCCAATTATCCAAGACTTAATCAAGACCTATGATTTAGGTATTAATATACTTAGAGCTTCTATAGACTATAATGCAAGGGGATTTTTATTAGCTGAAGTTGATGGGGATGAAGGGGTTATTGAAGAAGGACTTAAATATGCTAAGACCTGTCATGTTATGGTTAGCAAAATTGAATCAGCAATTTTGATTGATAAAGAGATATGTGTCAATTGTGGTGCTTGTACTGCTGTATGCGCTGTAGATGCACTGAAAATTGATGAAGATTTAGAATTGACTTTTGATAAGGACCTTTGCCTGGACTGTAAGCTATGTGTAACTGCTTGTCCTGCAAGAGCCATAAGGGCTGTCCTGTAAAACCCTTATAGAAAGAGTGAAAAAGCATGAATACAAGTGTTTATGAAGAGCGTTTTTACCGGCATTGGCATCATACTGATGGAAAACTTGCATTTAACGTTTCAATTGATGAAAGCGATTGCGATATAATGATAGATCCTGTTGATGATATTGAAATAATCAAAGATAAAGTGCATACCATTATTAAAAGAGTTCGCCAGGATATTTTGAACTTTTCTAATCTGATTCCTGAGTTTTTGACAGGATTAGAGCCCTTATATCTATCAGATGTTGAAGTAGACATTTTATGTAAGAAGGCTTATATAAAAGAATCAGATGTAATCCGGAGTATGCTTCATGGTTCTAATCACTGTTTGGTCGGACCTATGGCAACTGTTGCAGGCGTTACAGCTCAAAAGATTGTAAAGGACCTAATGAAAGAATATGGAAATGTACATATAATAGTTGAAAACGGAGGAGATCTTGCAATGAATATTGTTGAGTCTTCAAGCGTTGCCATTTATGCTGGGAAATCAGTTCTATCAGACAGCTTGGCCATTCAGCTTAAGGAGAAGACAGGGCCTATGAGTATATGTACATCAAGTGGAACGTTTGGTCATTCTTTAAGTTTTGGACAGGCAGATGCCCTTGTAGTTCTTTCAAAAGAAGCAGATATAGCTGATGCAGCAGCTACTTACCTTTGTAATCAAGTTAGGAGTTCAGATGATATTGCAAGTGTCCTGGAGTTAGGTAAACAGATTCAGCATATTTCTGGAATGGTGATTATCGTTCAAGATAAAATTGGTCTATGGGGTGAGGTGGACCTGATAAAAAGAGGTGATTCCAATGGTATGTAGAGAAATAACTTTTGGATCAAAGGAATTTCAAGCAGAATTAAATTTAAGAGATGATTTGCTAAGAAAGCCTCTAGGTTTATCAATTCAAGATGATCCCATCCATTTAGAGGATAAGGAAATTCATCTTGGATGTTTTGAAGATGACGCACTAGTAGGTGTGCTTGTTTTAAAGCCCCTTGATGAACAGTGTTATGGTCTGAAAATGAGGCAGGTTGCTATTAGGACAGAATTTCAGGGATATGGTATTGGAAGAAATTTAATCAAACATGCTGAAGAAAAGGCAAAGTCCCTTGGGTGCCATTACATTGAACTTCATGCCAGGGAGAGTACCCTTGGTTTTTATGAAAAGTTAGGTTATGATATAGTAGGTGATGTTTTTACAGAGGTAGGAATTTTTCACCGTAAAATGGAAAAGCATTTCAGGGAGGACAAACAATGAAAATCGGTGTTTTCAACGTAGAGCTTTTTGAATATTTAAAGAATAGATATGAAGAAACAAGAGAAATCCTTGATGTAGAGGCAATTCAATGGGTTAAGTTTTCAAAAGATAATTTTGAAAAAGAAATAGATCTTGACATTGACGGTCTGGTTCTTCATAAGATAAATGAATATCAAATGGATAAACTTACTAGGTTAAAGTATATATATATCCCATTTACCGGCACGGATCAGTTTAACCTTGATTATTTGAAGGAGAGAGGGATAGAACTTATTAATGTTCATGCCCATAGTAAATTTATTGCAGAGCGTGGTATGGCTCTTACTATGACCTTACTTGGTAGAATCAAGGAACACGATAATGCTTTGCAAGAAGGAATGTGGTATCGAGGTGATGAAGTGGGACGGTGGACCTCTTTGTTTGATAAACATATTGGTATCTATGGTTATGGACACATAGGAAAAGCTTATGAAAAAATGGTGCGCCCGTTTACTGACCATATTCATATTATTGATAGAGGCCATATGGATGCATCTCTTCTAAAGGAAAAAATGCTGACTAGTCATAACGATTTAGAATCCTTGGCAGTAGTATCAGATCTTCTTTTTATAGGTGCACCCTTAACGAAAGAAACAAGAGGTTCAGTGGATAGGAAGATTTTATCCCATATGAAGGATGGCTATATAGTCAATGTTGCTAGAGGACCTATTGTGAATCAAGAAGATCTGATCCAAAGCTTGAAGGATAAAATGATTGGAGGCTATGGGTCCGATGTTTGGTACAATTACCCAAAAGATTATAGTAAACCATGTCAGGTAACGGATGAACCAATTGGACACTTTCCTAATGTTGTTCTGTCACCACATAATGGCTGGAATACAGATATACAGGGAAATCTTATTAATAATGAATTGTTTGAGAATATCATAAGGACCTTGCATTAAAAATGCAGGTCCTTATTTATGGTTTTATTTGTGCGAATTTGCCATTAATATAATAGATAAGAGAGATAAACTTTAGGTGAATCGAATGAGATACTACTTAAGGAGTTTAGCGTACTCGACGGCAATTTGTGTTCCAACTCTAGCATTATTGTAAACTAACTCTATATTGGATTCAAGACTATCACCACCAGTCAATTCCTTGATTTTAGCAAGAAGGAAAGGGGTGGTTTCTTTGCCTTTAATACCTAGGTTTTCTGCTTCAAGAAGTGCTTGAGAGATTGCTTGATTAATGACATCAGTGTCCATACCAAGTTCG
The DNA here is from genome assembly GCA_963677625.2 of Vallitaleaceae bacterium. GTDB lineage: Bacteria > Bacillota > Clostridia > Lachnospirales > Vallitaleaceae > UBA1351. The sequence goes on along the minus strand of CAXXSW010000004.1, from coordinate 370,077 downwards.
TCAGGAACCGGATTACCGATAACAAAGCCACCTTTTAGTTCAAGGTCCCATTTTGCTTTCATAGCCTTGGCTATATCAAGAGGTGTGTCGACTCTATAATCTGCTGCAAAGCCACTCTTTGACGTATAGAAGGCTGGAAATTCATCAGTCTGATAAGATAAAACTGGAACACCTTGAGTTTCAAGATACTCAAGAGTTAAGCCAATATCTAAGATTGATTTGGCACCAGCACAGACTACGGTTACATTTGTATTGGCCAATTCCATAAGGTCTGCTGATATATCAAAGGTATTTTCACCACCCTTATGGACACCTCCTATACCACCTGTGACAAAAACGCTAATACCTGCAAGTGATGCCCCAATCATAGTTGTGGCAACAGTTGTAGCACCGTTAAGTTTTTTTGACATAACAATGGGGAGGTCCCGTCTGGATACTTTCAAAATATCTTCTTCTTTTCCCATAAATTCAAGTTCCTCAGGTGTTAAACCGATTTTAAATCTACCTTTGATGATACCGATAGTAGCAGGAATCCCGCCTTTTTGACGAACGATTGCTTCAACGTTTTTAGCAGTTTCTACGTTCTGGGGGTAAGGCATTCCATGTGAAATAATAGTTGATTCTAAAGCAACGACAGGCTTACCTTCTGTAATCGCTTTTTTTACTTCGGGGTGAATATCGACATATTGATTCATTATTTCTTGCTTCATGATTGACTCCTTATTAAGTGATTGAATAGGTGGGGACCACCTACAGTTTCTTTTGAATGAAGGGCAGCAGTAGCTGCTTTTTGAGCAAATTGAATTGTTTCACCTAGTGTCATATGATGATAAAAACCATAGCAGACTCCAGCTGTGAAAGCATCACCTGCGCCATTGGCATTGGTTACTTCAACTTGAGGATGTTTTGAGATAAGAAGATTACCCTTGTCAATAAAGGCGATACCTGAGCTTCCAAGACTAATCATAGGCATAACGACACCTTTATCCATTAGAGTTAATAGGGCAGTCTCTATCTCTTTATCGGTGGTTAATTTTACGTTTAGTATGGCTTCTGCTTCCTTTTTGTTGGGTTTAATAGCATATACATTTTCCAAGTAGGGTTTAATCTTAGTTGATTTGGTAACGCTGACCGTATCAACGATGATCTGTTGATTTTTAAAGGTTTTCATGATGTATTCAATGGTAGATGGAGATAGATTTAGGTCAATAACAAGAAAAGTTGCATTTTCTATAAGTGACTTATTCTTCTTAATATACCCTGCATCAATATTTGCTGTTATATCCATATGTGAAATGGCAACTTTCATATCACCTGTTTCATCAAGAATAGACATATATAGGGAGGTGGGATCCTGTTCTGAGATCATTATATAGTGAGTATCGACACCTGCTTCATTAGTGTGGGAGATAAGTTTATTACCATAAACATCACTACCTATTGCACTAAGAAGTTTGACATCTATTTCCATATAGGCAAGATTTTCAGCAATATTTCTTCCAACACCACCAGGTGACAGACTTATTGTACCTGGATTAGAATCTTCAAGTATTAAGCTGGAATCAGGTGTTCCCAATATATCCATATTGGAACCGCCAATAACCACAATGTAGTTAGTCGTTTCCATGATGTAACCTCTCCCTTTTATAATTCCTTTTTTCGTTAAATTGGATATATGTACAGCAACGCTTGATCGCTCTATACATAGAGAATCAGCAAGTTCTTGCTGGGTTATTAATGGATTTTTTTTGATTAATTCAAGAATCTGTGATTCACGTTCAGTCATTTTAACTTCTCCTTATATAAACATATGTTTATATAATAATCATATGTTTATATAAATTGTAAGACTATATGGGTTTAATTGCAAGAAAAATCTTTCTGTAGTTAAGAAATAGTACTTTATGAAGAAAATGATGAAGTTGAAACTGTCTGAAAAATTGTACCTATCAAGAATTGAATATGCTATAATAGTTGGAAAACAGGAATAAGGAGGATCTTATGATTTCTGAAAAAATGAAAGATTTAGTGGCGGGTTCATCATTGATTCGCTCTATGTTTGAAGAAGGCAAGAAACTAGCCCAGGTACATGGTGTTGAAAATGTATACGACTACAGTTTGGGAAATCCAAATGTTGAACCACCAAAGGCCATTAAAGAAGCCATTAGAGAGATACTTGAAAATGAATCACCTAATATGGTTCATGGATATATGAATAATTCAGGTTATGAAGATGTTAGAAAAGCAATTGCTGACCACACCAATAATAAGTATGGTACATCCATTAGTCAAGAACACATTGTCATGACATGTGGTGCCGCTGGAGGACTTAATATTATTTTCAAGACATTACTTAATCCTGAAGATGAGGTTCTTGTTTTCGCTCCTTATTTTGGAGAGTATCGTAATTATGCAAGTAATTTTAATGCAAGACTAGTAGTCGTTCCTCCGAATACTCAGACCTTTCAACCTAATCTTGATTTAATGGAAGAATGTATCACTGATAAAACTAAAATTGTTATCGTCAACTCACCAAATAATCCTTCAGGAGTTGTTTACAGTGAAGAAACCATAAAGGCTATGGCTGATATTCTAAGAAAAAAGGAAGAGGAAGTAGGCCATAGTATTTTTCTTGTTTCTGATGAACCGTATCGAGAGATTGTTTATGATGAAGTTTTTGTGCCCTATCTCTTAAACTACTATCACAACACAATTGTAGGCTATTCCTATTCCAAGTCTTTATCACTGCCAGGTGAGCGTATAGGCTATTTGGTTGTTCATCCGGAAATTGAAGATGTAGAAGATGTAATGGCCTCTTTGAATGTTGCAAATCGTATTCTTGGTTTTGTTAATGCACCATCCTTATTTCAACGTGTTATTATTAAGACCTTGAATGCAAGTGTAGACGTTAGTGTGTACCAAAAGAATAGGGATACTTTATATGAACATTTGATTAAAACAGGATTTGAAGTACTAAAACCTGAAGGCACTTTTTATCTATTTATGAAATCACCTATTGAAGATGACAAGAAGTTTTGTGCCGATGCTAAACAGTTCAATCTATTGTTAGTCCCAGGATCTGCATTTGGGTGTTCAGGTTATGTTCGCTTATCATATTGTATTTCTTATCAGCGCATAATTAATTCACTACCTGCCTTTGAATCGCTTTACAAGCTTTATTAGGGATATTATTGCTTTTAAGAAGAATATTTTCATGGTATGATAGATGTAATAGGATGAAGAGTAAAATCGGCATCTAATTCAAGGAGGTCTATATGATCAAATATGAAATCGTGGCAGAACCTGTAGGTTTTATCATATATGCTATAGAGGATGGGACTAGACTTTCCTTAGGTGCATTTGCAAAAGTAGCAAGTATGGATATTTTACAGGTGACCCAGTTAATGGCTAAAGAAGGTGGCTTTAAAGCAGAACCGGATGATGCCTTGGCGTTTTTTCTTTTTGAGGACAGGGCTAAAGCTTTCATTACTGAACTTGAAGAATTGTAGTTGAAAAAGTTAGGAGTTATATGGGTAAGATACAGTGGAAACCAGGAAATATGTTGTATCCATTACCAGCAGTTATTGTCACTTGTGGTGAGAACAAGGAAGAATACAATGCAATAACAATTGCCTGGACAGGAACAATATGCACGAATCCTCCAATGACCTATATCTCTGTTCGTCCATCACGACATTCTTATGATTTAATAAAAAAACAAGGTGGCTTCGTCATCAATTTAACGACAGAAGCAATGACTTACCCAACTGATTATTGTGGTGTAAGAACTGGCGCCAAAGAAGATAAGCTAACCAAGATGAACTTGGATTACGACATTGGGCATATCATCAAGGCGCCTTTGTTAAAGGACAGTCCCGTTTGTTTGGAATGCAAAACGATAGAGATTAAGGAATTAGGTTCTCATCATATGTTTATGGCAGAAGTTGTTCAAGTACATATTGATGAAAAATATATGGATAAGAATGATAAATTTCATCTAGATAGAAGTCATCCAATTGTCTATAGTCATGGATCTTACTTTGGTTTAGGTGAATATAAGGGTAAATTCGGATATTCAGTTGCTAAAAAGAAGCATAAAGAGAGAGATAAGAGTAAGCCTGTTCACAAGAGAAAGAAGAGATTATGATAGTTGTAAGTTCCTGTTTAAAAGGAGATAATTGTAGATATAATGGAGTTGTTTTAGGAAATGAGGCTTGTATTAAAGCTTTTGAGACCGGGCAGTTAATTAGTGTATGTCCTGAAGAATTAGGAGGGCTTTCGACACCAAGAGATCCTTCTGAGATTTCTCCAGATGGATCCAGAAGGGTTTATTCTAATAAGGGTATTGATGTGACGGAACCTTTTAAGAATGGGGCCATAAAGGCTTTAGATATTGCCAAAGCCAATAATTGCCATATTGCAGTCCTTAAAAGCCGAAGCCCTTCTTGTGGAAGTAAGATGATTTATTCAGGTGATTTTGATGGAAAACATATTGAAGGTGAAGGTATTACAGCCGAACACTTTAGACAGGCTGGAATGCATGTTTATAATGATGAGGAAGTATTTTTTCCTAAGCTGATTGTACATGATTACTTGGATAGTCACGGTTTTGAGTATGAGACATATAGTCATGTCCCTGTTTTTACTGTAGATGAAGCAAAAAAATACTGTGGGCATATTGAGGCTCAGCATTGTAAGAATCTTTTTCTTCGCAATCGAAAAGGTGATGAATATTATCTGGTCATTATACCTGAGGATGACGTTTTTGATATAAAAGCTTTTGCAAAAAAACATCAGGTGACTAAACCTTCATTCGCGTCAAAAAACAGTCTTTTCAAGTATCTTGGTGTCGAACCTGGTTCTGTATCTGTGTTTGGTTTGTTATATGATACCAGTAGACAGGTACAAGTTGTTTTTTCACCCAAGTTTCAAATGGATCAAAAAATCAGTTTTCATCCTTGCTGTAATGATGAAACCTTGGTTCTTAAATATAGTGATGTTATGAAATTCATTAGCCAGTTAGGGTACGAGGTTAAACTCTTGTAATTGGTAAACATAATAGGTTTCCAATACAGGCAATGTGAAATGGAGGTATTTATGAAAAGAGTTTTAAAAGGTTTTGGGATTTTCTTGGGTGTTACAAGTTTAATTAACGGTATTATTGGTATCTTCCTTGCCCTTAAAGCTAAGTCTTTAGGGGATGAACATGATATGGCAATTACTTTTGATGAGAAGTCGATTGATATGGCTGAAGTAGGACCATCATTGGATTTGGGTATTATGTTTGCAAGTGTGTCCATTGATTTTAGAAATTGCGAAGAAGAAGATGAACCATATGAGCTTTACCTTTATAACCGCTTTTCAGGTGTTGAAATTGTAGTGCCAGAGGGATGGTATGTGGAATCGAAAGGTAGACTTGCTCTTGCTGGTATTGAAAATTATACTGCTACATATGAGGATCAGAAAGCTAATGTGATACTTCGTTTTGATACAGCTCTTTCAGGAGTTAGTATTAAGAATGAAGTTTATCATCTAGAAGAAATGGAGGAATAATATGTACTTTCAAGAAGATGATTTACTAAGGCTTGAAGAATATGCGAACTCCATTGATAGGGGTTTTTTATCCCAACATCAATATTATAAGCGTTTTATAGCAGTTAATGCCTTTAAGCATAGAAAGGTTTTAGATACAGAGCAACTAAAAGAATTAATGAAGTACATCAGACAGACAACCAGTCTTTTTTCACCATTTCGTAGCAATTCTTTTGCTATTGGTGCAATGCTAATGACTAATTATAAGAATCCAAGAGGGGCCTTTGATAGGATGCAAGACCATTATAATCTTTTGAAGAATGGAGGATTTAAGAGCAGCCAATTTCTGCCTATAACCTCATATACTCTTGATGCTATCATGTTTGATGATAAAATTCAGGATATGGCAATACAGACAGAAAGTTATAGAAGGGAACTTATCAAAAAGGCAAAAGTCGTCTATGATGAAATGAAACATAATCACCCATGGCTGACAGGTGGTGATGACTATCCCCTTGCTGTCTTAATAGCACATAGTGGAATTCCACTTGACCGCATTGAGAAGATATACGAAAATCTACATTTAGAAGGTCTAAGTAAAAGCAACAACCTTCAAAGTTTGGCCAACATAGCATCACTTTCAGAACATGAGGATTATATCATTACTCAGAAAGTCATGGATTCAATTAAGTATTGCAAAGACCAAGGCTTCAAAATAAGCCCGACCATGTATCCTGGTATTGGATTAATGGCTATCGTTTCTGAATATCCTGAATATATGAAGCATGTTATTGATGCTAGCAAGGAAATAAAAAAACTTAAAAAATTTAAATGGCTGGATAAAAACTTGATTTTTATGTTTGCCGTAAATCTTGTAAGTGAGGATATTAAAAATGAGCTTTCAAGTAAGACGGTATCTGAAACTTTGATTTCCATAACGGTAGAACAGCTAGTTATGGCTCAAACGGCAGTTGTTGTTGCTGCTATTGCGTCTAGTTCTGCAGCTAGCGTGGCCACTTAAGACTATGATCCTTTTAGGATGTCTAAGGCACATGGTCTAGTATAGTAGATAATAGAAAAAGAAAGCAAGTTATAAATATATAATGTTAACCATTACTTGCTTGATGGTTGACATTTGGAAAAAGCCTCTGTATAATATGCATATATTGATTATGGAGGTTTTTATGTTGAATAAAAAATTAGTAAATATGATTTTAATTGGCATGTTTGCTGCGCTTATGGCAGTCGGTGCATATATAAAGATACCAACTCCCTACGTTCCAATTACTTTTCAACTTTTCTTTGCTGTATTTGCAGGTCTACTTCTTAAACCTTTTTCAGCGCTTTTGTCCCAGCTTATCTATATGTTGATTGGACTTATTGGTATTCCAGTATTCTCAGCAGGTGGAGGTTTTTCATATGTTTTTCATCCTACCTTTGGATATATTATCGGTTTTTGTGTAACTGCATTTATTATATCCGTCCTTATCGCTAGAGTTAAGGAAATTACATTAACTAATCTTGTAGTGATAGGTGTAATTGGTTATGGAGCAACATATGTGATTGGTAATCTTTATTTTTACATGATTATGAACCTAGTAGTTAGAAAGCCAATGGGGCTCTTATCTGTATTTAGTTTTATGCTAGCTTTTATGATTAAAGACTTGATCCTCATTATTATTGCGGCTATGGCAGCAAGCAGTATTATTCCAATTCTTCGTCGTAGTGGTTATTTAAGCATTTAGAAAGAACTATTGACATTATTGTTTAACTTGATATAATTAACATAACAATTAAAGATACATTGCATGAATACGTTGAAGAGACGAGTATGTTGCATGGTTCATAAAAGAGAGGAAGTTGGAATGCTGAGAGACTTCTTATGACTGGCAATTGAAGACTAACTCTGAGTGGCTCTAATCCAGTCCGGTAACGCCGTTATAGTTAAAAAAGAGGCAGATTTTTATTGATTCTGCAAGGTGGGTGGAACCGCGGAAACAGATTTTTCGTCCCTTGTTATGTTTTGGCATGACAAGGGATTTTTTGCGTCATGCCATATGTTTAAGGTGCTTGGCATATCACAGAAGTTTAACTATTAGGAAGGAAAAAGTTATGAATATTACTCTTAAAGATGGCTCAGTGATGAGTTTTGATGAAGCAAAATCAGTATTGGAAATTGCTAAAGAAATTAGCGAAGGACTTGCAAGAATGGCATGTGCAGGGGAAGTAAATGGTGAGGTTGTCGACTTAAGAACTATCATTGATACCGATGTGGAACTCAGTATTTTGACATTTAATGATGATAAAGGTAAGGACGCATATCGACATACAACTGCACATATTATGGCACAGGCTGTAAAACGTCTTTTTCCAACTACCAAGTTGGCTATTGGACCATCAATTAAAGACGGTTTTTACTATGATTTTGATACGGAAGAAACATTAGCAAATGAAGATTTGTTGAAAATTGAAAAGGAAATGAAAAAAATCATCAAGGAGGCTCTTCCAATAGAGAGATTTGAACTTTCTCGTGAAGAAGCCCTTGCATTAATGGCTGAAAAAGGGGAAGATTATAAGGTTGAGCTTATTAAGGACCTTCCTGAAGACGCTAAACTATCCTTCTATCAGCAGGGTGAGTTTGTAGATTTATGTGCGGGGCCTCATTTAATGAATACAAAAGCCATTAAGGCTTATAAACTTTTATCAACTGCTGGTGCTTACTGGAGAGGTGATGAGAAGAATAAAATGCTTTCAAGAATTTATGCGACTGCATTTGCTAAGAAGGCAGATTTAACAGCTCACCTTGACCATCTGGAAGATGTGAAAAAGCGTGACCATAACAGACTTGGCCGTGAACTTGAGTATTTTACAACCTCTGAATTGGTTGGTCAAGGCTTACCACTTATTATGCCAAAGGGTGCAAAGGTTATCCAAACCTTAATGCGCTATGTTGAAGATGAGGAAGAGGCTAGAGGCTACGACTTTACCCGTACCCCTATTATGGCAAAAAGTGATCTCTTTAAGGTTTCTGGTCATTGGGATCATTATAAAGAGGGTATGTTTGTTCTTGGTGATGAAGAAGTTGACGAAGAAGTATATGCGCTTCGTCCAATGACTTGTCCTTTTCAGTATCTGATTTATAAGGCTAAGCAAAGGTCCTACAGAGATCTTCCAGTAAGGTTGTCAGAGACTTCGCCACTCTTTAGAAATGAAGCTTCAGGTGAAATGCATGGTCTTATCCGTGTTCGACAGTTCCACCTGGCAGATGCCCATATTATGTGTACGCCTGAGCAGTTAAGTAAGGAATTTAAGGATGTAATTACCTTGATTCAGGATATGATGAAGGCCATTGGTATTTATGATGATGTTTGGTATCGGTTCTCAAAATGGGATCCAAACAAAACCGAAAAATATATTAATAATCCAAGTGCTTGGAATGAGACTCAAGATTTGATGAGAGATATTCTTAATGAAGTTGGTCTTCAGTTTACTGAAGCTGATGGTGAGGCTGCGTTCTATGGACCTAAACTTGACGTTCAATTCAAGAATGTTCATGGTAAAGAAGATACTCTCTTTACTATTCAGGTTGACTTTGCTCTTGCTGAGCGCTTTGATATGTCTTACATAGATAAAGACAACCAAAAGAAACGTCCCTATATTATTCATAGATCATCTATTGGATGTTATGAAAGAACGCTTGCTATGCTAATTGAAAAATATGCAGGAGCAATGCCACTCTGGCTAGCACCTGTTCAGGTAAAACTTCTACCAATTTCTGAAAAGCATATTGACTATGCTGAAGATGTAGCTAGAGCCCTTAGAAGAAAAGGTATCCGTGTTGATATTGATAATCGTGCAGAGAAAATCGGCTATAAGATTCGCGAAGCTAGATTAGAACGAGCTCCATATATGGCCATTGTTGGACAACAGGAAGAGGAAGAGAAAACCGTTTCAGTTAGAAGCCGTGAAAAAGGTGATGAAGGTTCTTTATCACTAGAAAATTTTGTTAATAGACTAGCTGTTGAAGTTGGGGATAAATACATATATCACCAGCACTTAGAAGAAACTAAATAAATAGTGAATAGATAAGCAAAAACCATCTTGTAACATCTGATTTTTCCATGACAGATGCCACAAGATGGTTTTCTTTGTTTCTCATTTTCGTCTGTTAAACTACAACACACAGAAGTCAACCACCAACTCCAAAATCCGTGTTGGTCCACAATACATCACATTTATGAAGAGCATTTAGCCAATGATATTCTACCTCAAACCAATGAATGAGCCCAGGAACCGCTTTTATTTTGCTTGTATTGTCCACGTAGACATTAACTGTGAAATGATTGAAGTTATCCATTGCCTCTTGAATATCTCTTGCAATCATTTCTTTAGCTTGTCCTTTAATGCCTACCATAAGGCAGACAGAGTCAAAGTAGGATTTTAGTTCATCAAGCGTTTCGTATCCAAAGCCCTTTTTCAGATGACCTTCACGAAACTCTCTATGAAAACTTTCAAGTCCCGTTTGTTTTTATTTAATATATGACTATATCTTTCCATAATCTCCTCCTAGAAATAATGCTATTGTTTCTATTATAGGTCCCCACGATCGTTTCTACAAATATAGCTTTATGTGATATATAGTTTGTATGTTATGTTGCAATTACAAGGAGATACCTCTATAATGATTCATGCTGCAAAAATCTCAAGATTGTAGCCCCAGTTCGTAACCATCCTGGGTAATCAAAACTAGGAGGATTTTTTATGAGTAATATAACTATCTTTTTAATCTTTGCAGTAGTGAACTTTGCACTTATTACTATTGCATATCGTTTCTTCGGAAAAAGAGGCATTCTAGGCTACATTATTCTAAGCGTTATCGGTGCTAACATGCAGGTAAATAAGGGGGTTATTTTTGACTTTGGTTTATTTGAACTTGAAGCAACCCTTGGTAACGTTATGTTTGCCGGCATCTTTCTTGCAACAGATTTATTAAATGAGAAATATGGCTATAAAGAAGCAAGACGGGCCGTTCATATCTCAATCTTTGCTAACTTATCCTTTGTTCTGATTATGTTTATATCAACCTTATTTCAAGGGCTTGACTACAGTGCTGACTATAATCATGCATTAGATTTATTTTTTGCAGTTAATGGGGGAACTGTGAAGGCTGTATTAGTGGGAAATCTGGTATACTTTATTAGTCAGAGCCTAGATGTCTTTGTATATGCTAAGATAAAAGACTGGAACTCTTCAAGTAAGACCTTGTGGATTAGAAATAATGGGTCAACCTTTATATCCCAGTTTGTGGATACGGTTCTAGTTACAATTGGGTTTGCCTTAGTTAATATATTCCCAATGGATATGGTGGGCTCCATGATCATTACAACTTTGACTGTGAAATATTTAGCAGCCCTGATAGATACACCATTTTTGTATCTGATGAATTTAATAAAGCCAATTGATAAAACAATAAAAGAGTAAACTGTAGGAAAATTAGATATGCATTCTGCTAGATATAGCAAATAAAGAAAGCCCCTTGAATCGGTGAAGAATCAAGGGGCTTAGAAAATATAACTCTCTTAATAATAAATACTTGTATTATAGATATATACTCTTGAGTTTAGTCACCCATAGTGATAGAGTGTTGTTAGTAAACGTATAGTTTTGGAGGAGGAATAATTTGGAAAACTTGTTGATATATACAGGGATATTAGAAGAACCAGGCCTTAAGCATTTGCAGGAATGCTTAAATACAGAAAATCAATCTATCAGAAAGAGAAAGATGTTTGACGGAATAAGAGTTTTGATTGAGGAGAAGAAAACTTTTGAAGACTTGTTCTTTCAGACCATGATAAAAGAGAAGTCTTCAATCTTACAATCATTAATTATGGAAAATTATGACAGAGTTGGGATTAGCTGTTTACTTTTTGATCTTAAGATATTAAAGCGTTTTTTGAATGATATTTACGAACTGATGGATGGATATAATGAAGATGGTAAGGAGATTATCAAGGAACTATTCAAGCAGAATCCAAAAACTAAGAGCTTAAAAGCCTATAAGGATTTTTTTGATCACATAAGGTTTAATAAGATAGAGATAAAAGATGCTCAAGGATTTATTGAACTTTTGAAAGCCTATGGAAGTGGTATTTACGCTATCCACGAAGCTTTTTATCTTGATGATGATTTAAATCTAGTGCCTATAACTAATTACTGTCCTTTGGAGTGGGAGTTTATATATGAATACCAAAATCAAAAAAAGGCCTTATTAGAAAATACATCTAATTTTGTTGATGGCAAATCCTTTAATCATGGCCTCCTTGTGGGTGCCAGCGGAACTGGAAAATCGTCATCTGTCAAAGCAGTGGTTCAGAAACTAGCCCATAAGAAGTTGAGGTTGATTCAATTATACAAGGGTCAGCTAAAACATCTACCCAAATTACTAGACAGCCTTAGTGGGGTGAATTTTAAGTTTGTACTTTTTTTAGATGACCTTACTTTTGAAGCGAATGATGAGGAGTATAAGCTTTTAAAAACCTATATAGAAGGTGGAGTTGTAGATGTATCCGGAAATATTGTCTTTTATGTAACGACTAATAGACGTCACTTGATTAAAGAAGTACGTACTGAACGTGAAAGTGACATACACCTTGAAGACTTTATTCAGGAAATGACATCTCTCTCTAGGCGGTTTGGTCTTACTCTTACATTTGAACCCCTTGTCCAACATGAATATTTTGGAATGATTATGAAGATGATGGATAGAAAGGGAATTAAGTATAAGCAAGAGGAACTTGAAATAGAAGCTAGAAGATTTTCCCTTAGAAAAGCAGGAATGTCAGGGAGAGTTGCCAATCAATTTGTCAAATCAAAAATAAAAACCTAAGTTTAGATGGGAAAGCTATTTGTGTGAAGATTTACGACTTTAAGACCTGTGACAAGTGAATAATTGGAATTACACATAGTTTAAAACATATAATAGCTTGACGAATCTAATCGCTTATGATATTCTTTAACGGAATTAAATAATTTCATATGAAGCATTTTTCATATGGATATAAGCTAGTATGCATAGCTACCTTTTAATTTGGTACGAGAGACCAGCAAAGGAGAAATGATGATGCGAGACATCGGTGCGTGCTTTTGTTATGCCCCAAGTGGGTTTGACAATAGGAAAAAACATTATATAACAAAATCCATAAGTAGTTTACCTTATATCACCATAGGGACAATCATAGATGTATTTTCAGGATTGTCTTCCCTTGTGATTCAAGGTTTAAACTGCTTTTTTATAATTCCAGAAAGGGAGGGCAATCGGTCTTCTAACTACGAAGAACAATAGTTTATTGTTCTTTTAATTTGCAAAAAAGATAATTAGATTTGTTATAAGGAGAAAAGCGATGATTATAAAAAACGGGCTACTTATTGATCCGCTACATGGTATAGAAGAGATAAAAGACCTCTGTATAAAAGATGGAAGGGTTGTTGAAATCGGAGATAACCTTGAAGTAGGTAATGAAGAGGTGATTGATTCCAAAGGGATGTGGGTGATGCCTGGAGCCATTGATCTTCATGTTCATCTGAGGGAACCAGGCTACGAGTATAAGGAAACGATTGCTACTGGTTCAATGGCTGCGGCCAAAGGTGGAGTAACAACAGTTTGTGCCATGCCAAATACAAATCCTACAGTCGACTGCCCAGAAGTAGTGAAATTAATTGTTGATAAAGCGGCAAAGGAGGCTGTAGTCAATATACTACAAATAGGAGCTATAACTAAGGGCCAAAAAGGTCAGCAAATGACTGATATAGAGGGTATGAAAAAAGCTGGAATTTGTGGACTAAGTGAAGATGGAAGAACTGTTATGGATTCAGGAGTACTTAGAAGAGCCATGGAGCTTGCTAAAAAATTAGATCTTCCAGTCTTTTCTCATTGCGAGGATGAAGCTATTGCCCATGGATGTATGAATGAAGGAAAAGTATCCAATAAATTAGGTCTACCAGGAATACCTAAGGAAGCGGAAGACATAATAGCTGCAAGGGATATGCAACTAGCTAAATTAACTCATTCAAAAATCCATTTATGCCATGTTTCTACTAAACATAGTGCAGAGCTAATAAAATTTTATAAGGATAGAGGTGTTCAAGTGACGGCTGAAGTTTGTCCCCATCACTTTAGCCTGACAGAAGAGATTGTTGACGGAACCAATACATACGCCAAGATGAATCCACCCTTAAGAGAACAAGAAGATGTAGATTTTCTAAAGGAAGCAATTCGAGATGGTATAATCGACACTTTGGCGACTGACCATGCACCTCACTCAATAGATGAAAAAAAGGTAGATTTCACTACTGCACCTAATGGGATTGTAGGTCTAGAAACCTTGATTCCACTGACAATTACGGAGCTTTATTTACAAGGATATTTGACAAAAACAAGTATGGTTGAAAAATTGTCAACAAATCCTGCCAAGATTTTAGGGCTTGATAAGGGCCATTTAGGCATAGGGGCACCTGCTGATATTACCATCATTGATCCTGGAGCCACATATACTATTACACAGGATGAGCTAGCCGGTAAAAGCGTTAATACTCCTTTCATCGGCAAAGAAGTAACCGGTCGTGTTGTTTGTACAATCGTAGGTGGAAAAGTTGTATATCGTTACTAAACAACAGAAGTTCAGTATAAACTTCAATATAGATTTACCTAATCCTTAGCATAAACAAAATTGAAAACTAGCAACTAAAATAGATAAAGATAAAGATAGCCGGCAAAGAAAGCTTCATGTTTTCTAGGTCAAGCTCTCAAGGAGGAAAAAATGATTGATCAATTAGTTAGTAAAATCCAAGAAACCAAAAACCCAACAGTTGTAGGACTCGATCCTAGATTTGCATTTGTTCCAAGTCATATTAAGGAAGAAATGTTTGATGCATATGGAAAGACTCCAGAAGCAGTCGCAAAAGCTTATCTGGCATTTAATAAGGCCATTATAGATGAGGTACATGACCTGGTTCCAGCAGTTAAGCCTCAGGTTGCTATGTATGAGCAACTTGGACCTGTTGGAATCCAAGCCTATATTGATACAATTGCTTATGCCAAGTCAAAAGGATTAATTATTATTGGTGACATTAAGAGAAGTGATATTGCTTCAACAGCCCAGTCATATGCTGAAGGTCACTTAGGACTTATAGATGTAGAAGGAATAAAATATGAAATATATAAAGAAGATTTTATCACACTTAATCCCTTCCTGGGCATTGACTCTGTTGAACCATACTTTGAAGCTTGTAAAACAAGAGATAAAGGCTTGTTTCTCCTTGTAAAAACCTCAAATCCTAACAGTGGCCAGCTTCAAGATCTTCGGGTTAAGGATCAATACCTTTATGAGTATCTTGGAGGTCTTGTTAGTCAGTGGGGCGAGGATATGATTGGTGAGTCAGGTTTTTCTAAAGTTGGAGCTGTGGTAGGTGCAACTTATAAAGAACAGGGAATTCGGTTAAGAGAACAGATGCCACATACCTTCTTCTTAGTACCTGGTTACGGAGCTCAAGGTGCTAAAGCTGAAGATTTAGCCGGAACCTTTAATAAAGATGGACTGGGTTCCATTGTCAATTCATCAAGAGGGATTATTGCAGCATATAAGAAAGAGGCATATGCAGACTTTAGTGAAAGAGAATTCGCTAAAGCTAGCCGCCAAGCTGTCATTGATATGAAAAACGACTTAAACAGAGTTTTATAATAAAGGAGAGTCTATGAAAGCCCAACTAATTTTGGAAAATGGCACTGTTTTTAACGGCAATGCATTTGGATACATAAAAGAGACAGTAGGAGAAGTTGTCTTTAATACGGGTATGACTGGATACCAAGAAGTTCTTACAGACCCTTCTTACTATGGACAGATTGTTACCATGACATACCCTATGATTGGTAATTACGGTATCAATATTGATGATATAGAATCCTCATCTGTAAAAGTCAGAGGATTCATTGTTAGGGAGAACTGTTTAAAGCCAAGTAATTGGAGATGTGAGTTTGAACTTAATGACTACCTGAAAAGAAATAAGATTATTGGACTTGAAGGTATCGATACAAGAGCGCTGACTAAAATGATCCGTAATTCTGGTACTATGAAAGGTATTATTACTGTTCGTGAGTTGACTCAGTCACAGATTGAGAATAAATTGAATGCCTTTAATAATGAAAATGCAGTGGCAGAAGTAACACGAAATCAAGTAGAAGTAGTGGAAGGTAATGGTCCACATCTGGCTATGTATGACTTCGGAATGAAAAATAATATTATCAGGTCTTTTGGTGCAAGAGGATGTAAGATGACTATTTTCCCGGCGACAGCAACAGCCGATCAAATCCTTGCAGTGAAGCCTGACGGCATTTTCTTAAGTAATGGTCCTGGAGATCCTAAAGATGTCGGAGGAGCCATTGAAGAAGTGAAAAAACTTATGGGAGTAAAGCCGATTACAGGTATTTGTCTTGGACATCAGATTCTAGCACTGGCTATGGGAGCAAATACGACAAAACTTAAATTTGGTCATAGAGGTGCCAATCACCCGGTTCTTGATAAAGGAACAGGCCGGGTTATGATTACATCGCAAAATCATGGATATGTTGTGGAAGAGGACACTTTACCTCAGGATATTGAGATTACACATGTTAACTTAAATGATCAAACGGTTGAAGGGATGAAGGATAGTACAAGAGAGATATATTCTATTCAATTCCATCCAGAAGCATGTCCGGGTCCTCATGATACAGATCCGATTTTTGATGAATTTGTTGCTCTCATGAAAGGAGAAAGTCATGCCTAAAGATTTGTCTATTAAGAAAGTACTTGTTATCGGATCGGGTCCTATTGTTATCGGCCAAGCTGCTGAATTTGATTATTCCGGTACTCAAGCATGTCAGGCCCTACGAGAAGAGGGGATAGAAACTGTACTTGTCAATTCCAACCCGGCAACCATCATGACCGATAAAGAAGTTGCAGATAAGGTATATATAGAACCATTAACTATTGAGTTTCTGGAAAAAGTTATCCAGACGGAAAAACCTGATAGTGTCATTGCCGGTATGGGTGGGCAGACTGGATTAAATCTGGCTGTTGAACTTCATGACGCAGGAATATTAAAAAAATATGGTGTAAAAGTTATCGGAACCCAGATTGATGCCATTAAAGAAGGGGAAGATCGGGAAGATTTCAAAAAATTGATGGAAAGAATCGGTCAACCGGTTATTGAGAGTAAAATTGTAACGACCATGGAGGAAGGTGTAGAGTTTGCAGGACAAATCGGATATCCGGTTGTTGTAAGACCTGCATATACATTGGGTGGCTCCGGTGGTGGTATTGCAGAAGATAAAGAAGAATTAAAGCAAATTCTGGCAACAGGTCTTCAACTAAGTCGTGTTGGTCAGGTACTTCTTGAAAAATCCATTAAGGGGTGGAAAGAAGTAGAGTATGAAGTTATGCGCGATTCTGTCGGTAATTCGATTACAGTATGTAATATGGAAAACATTGATCCAGTTGGAGTCCATACAGGGGACTCTATTGTTATCGCACCTAGCCAGACTTTGTCAGACGTTGAATACCAGTTACTAAGAAAAGCATCACTTGATATTATTAATGAGGTTGGGATTATTGGTGGATGCAATGTTCAGTTAGCTCTTAATCCTGATTCTTTTGAATATGCTATTATCGAGATTAATCCTCGTGTAAGCCGTTCATCAGCCCTTGCATCTAAGGCTACAGGCTACCCTATAGCTAAAGTAAGTGCTAAACTTGCTCTGGGTTACCGTTTAGATGAAATACAAAATGCAGTTACTAAGAAGACTCAAGCCTGCTTTGAGCCAACACTTGACTATTGTGTCATTAAGATACCCAAGTGGCCTTTTGATAAATTTAGACGTGCCAAGAAAACTCTAGGTACAAAGATGATGGCAACAGGTGAAGTAATGGCTATAGGCAACAACTTTGAATCAGCTCTTTTAAAGGCTGTTCGTTCTCTTGAAATCGGCCAGTACAGCCTTCAACACAAAAAGGCTGCTTCCAGAAGTCTTGATGAATTAAAAAGACGAGTTCAGGTACCTGATGATGAGAGACTTTTTGATTTAGCTGAACTTCTTCGAAGAGGTTATCGTAAGGATAAAATTTGTAGAATCACAGGCATGGACACCTTCTTCGTTGATAAGATAGAAGGAATTATTGATTTGGAAGAGCAATTAGGTGATCTTAAGATAGAAGAAATTGATCGAGACCTTATGGTTCAACTCAAGAAAAAAGGTTTCTCAGATAAGGCCATTGCTGACTTTACAGGATGTAAGCCTGTGGAAGTGATGAATCTTCGAAAAGCCTTCAAAATCACACCTGTTTATAAGATGGTTGATACCTGTGGAGGCGAGTTTGAAGCTATAAGCCCATACTACTACTCGACCTATGATGAGTATGATGAAGTTGAAGTAAGTGATAGGAAAAAAGTATTGGTTATAGGTTCAGGGCCTATTAGAATTGGCCAAGGTATTGAATTTGATTATTGTTCAGTACACTCCATACTTGCCCTAAAAAAAGCAGGTATTGAAACTATTATTGCCAATAATAATCCTGAGACCGTTAGTACAGACTTTGATACTGCGGACAAGTTATATTTTGAGCCATTGACTGAAGAGGATGTTCTTAACATCATAGAAAAGGAAAAACCAGATGGAGTTATTCTTCAGTTTGGTGGACAAACAGCTATTAAGCTTGCTTCATTCCTTGATGAAATGCGAGTTCCAATTCTTGGAACCAGTCCTAAACAGATTGATGAAGCTGAAGACCGAGAAAAGTTTGATGCCCTTATGGAAGAATTGAAGATCAACCGTCCTAAAGGTAAAGCTGTGTGGACAGTAGAGGAGGGTCTTGAAGAGGCTGACAGACTTGAATATCCTGTATTGGTCCGTCCTTCCTATGTACTTGGTGGTCAGGGAATGGAAATAACATATGAAAAAAACCAACTGAGAAAATATCTTATTGCTGCTTTTGAAAGGGATGTCAAGAATCCTGTGCTCATAGATAGGTACCTAATCGGAAGAGAAATTGAAGTTGATGCTATATGTGATGGTGAAGATATTCTTATTCCCGGTATTATGGAGCATCTTGAAAAAGCCGGTGTTCATTCAGGAGATTCTATCTCCATTTATCCGCCTCAGAACATTAGCCAGGAAATTATAGACCAGATAGTAGATGATACCAAAAAAGTCGCTATAGCTTTAAAAGTATCTGGTATGATTAATATTCAGTATATTGAGTTCAAAGGACACTTGTATATCATTGAAGTCAATCCAAGGTCATCTAGAACAGTACCTTACATTAGTAAGGTAACAGGAGTTCCTATGATTGACTTAGCTACAAGATGCATGTTAGGAGATAAACTAAAAGATTTGGAATATGGCACTGGCCTTTATAAGACAGCGGATCTGGTTGCCATTAAAGTACCCGTATTTTCGACTCAAAAGTTACCAGATGTAGAAGTTTCCTTAGGTCCTGAAATGCGTTCAACAGGTGAAGTTCTTGGTGTAGGCAAGACTTTTGAAGAAGCTCTTTATAAAGGATTTGTAGGTTCTGGTATGGGGGTTATTAAAAATAGAGGAACCATACTTGCAACTATTAAGCCCTATGATCAGGAGGAGTTCCTTGCATTGGCTAAAGGATATGTAGAATTAGGTTTTGACTTTGTCGCAACAGAAGGTACTGCCAAGGTTCTTGAGGCCCATGAGATACCTGTACAACGTGTTAAGAAAATCAGTGAAGGCGTACCTAATGTAATTGATCTCATAAGGTCTGGTATGGTCCAAATGGTTATCAACACACCAACAAAAGCCAACGATTCAACTAGAGATGGATTTAGAATGAGACGTGCAGCTATAGAAGCCAGCGTACCGGTATTAACGTCATTGGATACAGCAAAAGGAATGCTTGACATTATTTCAGCAAAGTTGAATGAAGATATTATGCAGATTTATAATATGGGCCAAGAGTCTTAGGAGGTAAGATATGTGTCATAATCCCTTAGATAGAATAAAATGCAGAGTTGTACACAATCGTGAGATTGTACCAAGTATTTATGATATGACCATTGATGTAGGAGATATGGTTGAAATTTGTCAACCAGGACAATTTGTTAATCTCTATGTAAAAGGTGGTGTCCATCTTCTGCCTAGACCTATCAGCATATGTGAAGTTAATAAGAAAGAAAAAGTATTACGCCTTGTCTATGCAGTGGTTGGTCAAGGGACAAAGATTTTAACAACCCGTCAAAAGAGGGACTCTGTTGAAGTTTTAGGGCCTCTTGGGAAGGGATTTAAGACTGAGTTAGATGATATGAAATTCTCATCAGATCCTATGAATCTATTGATTGTCGGTGGTGGTGTTGGAACGCCACCACTGCTGGAATTATCAAAGTACTTAAAGAAAACATATGGAGATAAGATAAAGCTGACCATTGTTCTTGGTTTTAGAGATGATGCTTATCTTGTTAAAGATTTTAAGAAATTCGGTCAGGTTCACCTAGCTACAGATAGTGGCAAGTTGGGATTTAAGGGTAATGTGATTGAGTTGATGGAAGAGAAATTAGCAGATATTTTAAGGGATGATAAGTCCTTTGATTACATGTATTCCTGTGGGCCTACACCAATGTTAAGAGGTTTACAAGATTTTGCTCTTAAGTATGGAATTGCTGGTGAGTTCTCTTTGGAAGAAAGAATGGGATGTGGTTTTGGAGCATGTGTCGGTTGTGTGGTACCCATTCGTCGTCACATAAACAATGAAACTTTAAAATTAAATAAAGAAACTATGACTGATGGCGATTATGACTATCTGAAAGTATGTAAAGATGGACCTGTGTTTGATCTTAGGGAGGTGATCTTCTAATGAATACACAAGTAGAATTTTGTGGAGTAAGCTTTAAGAACCCTGTGTTCACTGCATCAGGTACTTTCAATTCAGGAAGAGAATATGCTGGTATGGTTGATTTGAATCAGGTAGGGGCAGTTGTTGTTAAAGGTGTTTCTATTACACCGTGGAAAGGTAATCCTGCTCCTCGTATTGCGGAGACTCATGGTGGCATGTTAAATGCAGTGGGATTACAGAATCCTGGCATTGATCATTTCATAAAAAATGACATTCCTTTTTTACGGCAGTATGATACAAAAATTATTGTAAATTTGGCTGGAAGAACTGTGGATGAGTACGTTCAGGTAGCAAAGAAACTAGCTGATGCAGATGTGGATATGTTGGAACTTAACATTTCATGTCCGAATGTTAAAGAAGGCGGTGTCGCTTTTGGTATCGATCCGAATATGGCCAAGCTAGTTACTTCTGAGGTTAAAAAAGTTGCCAAGCAACCGTTAATTGTAAAATTAAGCCCTAATGTAACCGATATTACTGCTATAGCAAAAGCGGTAGAGGAAGGTGGGGCTGATGGTATATCCCTAATTAACACCTTGATTGGAATGAAAATTGATATATACAAGAGAAAGCCTGTCCTTGCAAGGAAGATTGGTGGTTTTTCAGGACCGGCTATAAAACCCGTAGCTATACGTATGGTTTATCAAGTACGACAGGTTACAGATCTACCGATTATAGGTATGGGTGGTATTATGACAGGTGAAGACGCTATCGAATTTATGATGGCAGGAGCAGATGCAATATCTGTGGGAACCGCTAATTTACTGAATCCTAGAGCAACTATGGATATCCTTGACGGTATGAAAAGTTTTATGAAAAACAATAATTTACTAGACATCAAGGAAATTGTTGGTATAATAGAGTAAGACTCATTGAAGGGAAAGATGTTATGGATTCTTACAAATTGGACTTTATTGAATTTATGGTAGACTCCGGTGTATTGACTTTTGGAGATTTCACAACCAAGAGTGGTAGAAAAACACCGTTTTTTATCAATACAGGTAATTACACCACAGGTCGTCAACTTAACCGTTTAGGCGACTATTATGCAAAAGCAATCAAAGATAATTTTGGGACTGATTTTGACGTGCTTTTTGGACCTGCTTATAAGGGGATACCTTTAAGTGTTGCTACAGCGATCTCACTGTCTACGTCTTATGGTGCCAACATCGAGTACTGTTCAAGTCGTAAGGAAGTGAAAGATCACGGTGATACAGGTGTTCTGCTAGGAGGTAAGGTTAAGGATGGACTGAAAGTTCTGCTTATAGAAGATGTTACAACAGCAGGAACATCTATAAGAGAAACTATTCCGTTACTTAAGTCTATTGCTAATGTTGAAGTGGTTGGACTAATAATTTCTGTAGACCGTATGGAAAGAGGTCAGAACGAGATTTCTGCCCTTAAAGAGCTTGAAAATGAATTTAGTATTAAGACAGAGGCTATCGTTACGATGGAAGAGGTTATTGAATACCTACATAATCGTCCTGTTGATGGAAAGATTTACATTGATGATGAGATTAAGGAGCGCATTGACGCTTATTATGATCAATATGGTGTGAAATAAGTATATCTCGTTCATAAAAATGATCATGTTTAAAAAAAGGTACTATATGAGGAATCCTCTTATAGTACCTTTTTTAATAGTCCATTCATACTATGTTCATAGATAAATGTTATAATAAAAATAGTAATTAGGATGATAGTGTCATGTCATGAGAAAGTTGGTGGATACATGGACGTAGGAGCAATATCAGGCTCAAATCCTTACATGAATATTGCATCAGGACAGAGAATTAACAGTGGAGCTGATGATCCAGCAGGTTTATCCATAACCGAAAGAATGAACAGTCAGATTGTGGGCTCCCAAAAAAACTTGGATAATATTGCTGATTCTAACAATGCTCTTTCAACAGCTGAAGGTGCACTTAACTCTATTTCTGATAGTTTAGGAAGAATTCGTGAGTTATCCCTTCAAGCCAGTAATGGTATTTTATCTGGTGATGATAAGAATAAAATTCAAGATGAGATTGGTCAGTTGTTATCAGGGATTCAGGACGTAGCTAAAGATACATCCTTTAACACAAAGCCTCTGTTGGATGGAAGTTTCCAAGGTATACAGGTTGGTGATTCTTCAGATGGTAATGGAAGTCAGATTTCTGTTGCAGATTCAACTTTGTCATCCCTTGGACTTGACGGATATGATGTAACTGGTTCTTTTGATATTTCTAAGGTTGACAGTGCTATTCAAAAGGTGAATGAAAGCAGAAGTCAAATTGGTTCAACTCAAAATGCTTTTGAATATGCATCCAATGCTATTAGTGGTAAGATTAACAATATTACCTCTAGTATGAGCAAAATAAAAGATGCTAATATTGCTGAAGAAATATCACAATTAAAGAAAAATCAAATTTTGGATCAATATAAGATGCAAATGCAGATGATAAGGCAGCGTAATGAAGAGCAAAAACTAGGAGTCATAGCGGATTTTAAATTATGATTCTATATGAGTAGAATGTTAAGCTTAACTACAGCTGTAATGATGAGAAGTATTTATTTAATGGCATGGCTGCTAATTGCAGTCATGCCATTTCTACGTTATAATGAAACCATATATGACATATAATCTGGTTTCATCATTTATGTTATATTACAGTATAAGACAAGAACTTAAAACAACATGCCTGCGAGAACAGGTTAGCTTAGGAGACTTATGGATTACAGACAGCTACAGCAAAAATACCAACAATTTAATTATGAATCCTATGAATATCATATAGAAGGTAATACACTAAATTTAACTTTTCACTACACTTTAATTGGTGATGAAAGCATTCCCTTTATCCATAAAGTGACCTATGGAGGACAAGGAAATGTGAACTTTGACCCAAGTAGGGTTCAAGAACTGGAGAACTTTGTTTTTCATATTGGTTTGGTAGAAACAATCAACTATTGGAAATTAGCCTGCCCTAAGGAATTGAACATTCTTTGTGGAAGTCTTGACGATAATCAGGTTAAATGGTGGAAGAAACTCTACTATCATGGTTTAGGTGAGTTTATATATCTAAATAATATGAAAGATTATGTTAATGAAGATGATTTTGTGGAAATCATATCAAAACCTGATACAGCAGTTAGTAAAAAGAAACTTGAAACCATATTATGCCCACATGCAAAAGGCAATCTAATCCCCGTTGGAGGTGGAAAGGATTCGGTTGTTACCCTTGAAATTTTAAGAGACAGTGCTGAGGATAATGTACCTTTTGTCATGAGTCCACCACATGCGGCCTATGATTGTATTGAAGTTGCAGGTTATCAAGGCTATCTCCAGGCTAGACGGATTTTTGATGTGACCTTGATTCAAATGAATGGGGAAGGATACTTAAATGGACATGTGCCATTTTCAGCTATCTTAGCATTTATTGCTAGCTTAGGAGCAGCCTTTCTTGGTAAACGGTACATTCCTCTATCCAATGAAAGATCGGCTAATGAGCCAAGTGTTATAGGAACCACCTTTAACCATCAATATTCGAAAAGTTATGAATTTGAAGAAGATTTCAACACTTATTCGAGAACTTATCTAACTCCTGACATAGAGTATTTCAGTTTATTGAGGCCCCTTTATGAAATTCAGATTGGCCAAATGTTCGCTACCTATTCGAAGTATCACCAGGTATACAGGTCATGTAACAAGGGGAAAAAGGAAAATGTATGGTGTGGGTCCTGCCCTAAGTGTCTTTTTGTTCAAACTATATTAAGCCCTTATATTGAAAAGGATGAATTGGTAAGACAATTTGGTAAAGACCTTCTGGATGATATAGCTTTAAAACCAATTTTTGATGAGTTGATAGGAACAGCTGAGACTAAGCCCTTTGAATGTGTTGGAACTATTTGGGAAGTACGTCATGCTCTAAATTTAGCATTAGAGCAAGGTCGACAGGGACGTCTACTGGATTATTATATATCAATTAAAGGTAATGAATTGACTGATGAACCAACAGATTATGAAGAAGGAGATTTGTTGCCTGAAAAACATAGAGCAATTTTAAACAGGGAGATGAAAAGAATTGAAGGATAATATTTATGACAGTCTAAGACAACGTTATGAAGGAAAAAAAATACTGATTCTTGGCTTTGGTAAAGAAGGCAGGTCCACCTATGATCTTTTTCGTCAGCTAGATGGAAATTTTGATCTTTTTATCATGGACCAAAATGATCAAGTTGCAAGTGACTTTATAGAAGAGGCTAAAGATGTACATACAGTAGTTATGACCGCATCTGAATATATGAAGAATTTGGATGCTTTTGATGTGATTTTTAAGACACCTGGTTTGCCAGGATATTTACTTAATCATATTGGTAAGGCTAAAATTACATCTCAGACTCAAATCTTTATGGAATACTTAGGCGATCGTACTATTGGGATTACGGGAACAAAGGGTAAGTCAACGACTTCTTCGATTTTAGCTCATATACTGGCTAATGAGGGAAATGAGATAAAGCTAATTGGGAATATAGGTCAACCGGCGCTTGAAAGTCTGGTGGAAGATGATGGTCAAACCCTTTATGCATATGAGATGTCATCCTTTCAAACTGAGTTCCTCCAGGTGGGACCTAGGATTGGAGTCATTCTCAATCTTTTTGAAGAGCACCTAAACAATTATGAAGGTTATGAAGCTTATCAGGAATCTAAACTTCAGCTCTTTAAGGCAAAAGTTAAAAATCCTTCCAAACAAACCTTGATTTATGGTTGTAATAATCATCTTTTGACAAAAAAAATTAAAGCTCTTAGAAAGATTCATGACGACAGGCGGTATATGGCCTTTGGTCAGTTGCTTAGAAATTCTATGTCAGACTATGGTTATTTTCTAGATGAAGAATTTATTGTTCGTCATGATCTACAGGGGATTACAAAAGTTTCAGGGACGGATTTTTCTAGGAAGATATTAGGTGAGCATAATCTTCTTAACTCTTTAGTAGCATTCATTGTCATTGATGTTCTTGCTGAAGAGGGCCTTATTGAATCGATTTCACCTGAGGTCATTGTAAGTCATTTAAGCACATTTAGGGGCTTGCCACATCGTTTGGAAGAAGTAGGTAAATACGACGGTATTACATTTTATAATGATTCTATTTCCACAGTTCCTGAGGCAACAGTCATGGCTATTAAGGCCATTGATAACTTGGACACAGTAATCGTTGGTGGCTTTGATCGAAAAATTGGTTATCATTATTTGGCGGCATATTTTGATGATTTACCTGAACTTAAGATTATTTGTCTGCCTGATACGGGTTATCAGATATATGATCTTTTGAAGGAAAAGAAGAGGGCCTATAAGGTCGAAGATATGGTTGAAGCTGTATCCAAAGCCTATGATGTAACGAGAAGGGGAAAAAGTTGTCTTTTGTCACCAGCAGCGTCCTCTTATAATCAATATAAGAACTTTGAAGAAAGAGGAGACCACTACGTTGAGTGTATCAAAAAATTCCAAGAAACGGTTTCGGAGTAATCTCCTTGCTTTTGTTACAATTTTCGGTATTTTTTATGCTTATATTTTTCTGACCAAGTCAGGAACAAAATGCTTCTTTAAAAGTGTAACAGGTATTCCATGTCCATCCTGCGGGATGACTAGATCCTATCTCCATGTTTTTCATGGAGAGTGGGGAGAGGCTTTTTACGACCATCCCTTATTTATAACCATTCCTTTTATTGTTGTAGCAATTGTCCTTTCTTACTTTTTTTATGAAAACAGGAAAATTAGACGGGTAACAAACGCCTTTCTAATTATTATGGTAGTTGTCTTCATTGGAGTCTATATCTATAGGATGTTCCTTTATTTTCCAGATACAGACCCCTTGAAGTTTTATGACCAGGGGATAGCGCCACGAATATACAAATTTAGTGATAAGTTGTTCTTTCATTAGGTTAATCTCGTTATATATTTAACTTATTTATGGTTTTGTCTATGATTATCTTGAATACTAGCTGGCATAACTGTATAATATTAGTAATTGATCAAGTCGTATAAAAAAGTTCGACTTCGGTTAGTAGATTATGATAGTGTTAGGAGAGAGAATATGTATCAACAACGAAGTGTAGCAACAGTGATTATCTTATCTATTGTAACTTGTGGTATTTATATGTTCTACTGGCTATATGTGACGATGAGGGATCTTAACGATTATTTAGAAATCTCTGATATGGACCCTGCCGTAGAGCTTCTTATCTGTATCTTTTGTTCACCTTATATTATCTATTGGTACTATAAGTATGCAAGTAGAATTACAGATGCTCAAATCAAGGCACAAACTGGTGTGGCTAGTGACAATGCAATTATCTGTTTAGTTCTTACGATTTTCGGCTTTAGTTTTATCTCTATGGGAATTATGCAAAGCGAATTGAATAAGACTTGGGCAGCAGCAACAGAAAGTGAGATTATGTAGTTGTTGAGATTGGCTTTGTTAAAGTATCTTAATTAGAATAATGAAGTTAAGGAAGCAGTCGGAAAATAACATTTTCCGACTGCTTTATCTATTATTAGCACAAAACCTGTAAAGATAAGAGATGCTATTCCTATTGAATTCGATTGACATACCATTGGCCCCATTTTTTTAAGTCTGACTTGCTCCAGTCTGAAAGATTTTCAACATCTGAACGGATTAAGGCTGATGATTCATCCTTATTCGATAAATTCCATGCAACATATCCAATACCCTTAGATTCTAATAAATCCAACCAAATCTCTCCTTGTTTCTCATTAATCTCTCCATTGCCTGAATAATCACTGATACCAAATTCACTAACGAAAATCGGAAGTTCTAATTCCAATGCTTTGATCATTTTTTCCCTTAAGGCATCTTTATGAGATGCAGCATAAAAATGTAGCGTGTATAGAAGATTTTCTTGGTTCTTAATGGGGTCCTTTGCAACCAAGTCCACGTCTTGTGACCATGTAGGCGTACCCACTATGATGAGCCCTTCTTTGTCATTTTCACGGATGACATTAATAAGGGAGGTAGCATAAGGTTTAATATCTCTTGCCCATGTGACATCGCCATTTGGCTCATTACAAATTTCATAAATTACATTGGGTGTATCCTTATATTTTGTTGACATGGCATCAAAAAATTCAATAGCCCTATCTTTTGAGAGATTTGGGTTGCCGTCTGATAGTATATGCCAGTCAATGATGACATATAAACCCAGTTCAACGGCATATCCTACACCTTTTTCAACAAGTGCATGTAAGGTCTCGTCATATCCTACGTCAGGGTCTGTATACATAGCAAGTCTAACGATATTAATATGCCAATCATCGCGCATTGTTCTAAAGGCTTCTAGAGACACATATTCAGGGAACCATTGAATACCATGGGTACTCACACCCCTTAATTGAACTGGTTCACCTTTTTCATCAACAATTTGTACACCTTTCAACTTCAAGCGACCATGTTCTAATACCGGATTGTTCCCTCCTATCACTGTTTCGTCCGTTTTTTTACAACCGACGTTGACAAGTATAGATAACATTAATAGTATTATAAGACCCATACGTCTTAACCACACTTCAATCACCACATTTATTCCTTTCCATTAGATTATATTCAAGACATCACTTTTTTATATTATTAGCGACATGAATCCGTTATTTACTATACATAAGGTTTCAATATATTTTTTATTATGTCTTAATGATACTGCAAATCCAAAGACCTGTCTATTTTCTATACTCACTTTAAAGCAAGTTCCAATTATTTTAAAGTCTAGCAATTTATTACCTGGGTATTTGTGCCTTATCCAGGGAAGCTGACAGCCTCTTTTTGAAAGATATAGCTTGACACCTAAATCCTGAATTGATATAATAAACGCGTGTTTATGAACGCGCGTTTATGTCTTGGAATATCTAATTCAAACCAGCAAATGTTAGACCATAGGCATTTCTTATAAAGACTTCCAAGAAACAGAGGGAATAAAAGATGAAAAGCGAAGATATAGCTAAACTTGCAGGGGTCTCCAGATCCACAGTGTCAAGGGTGATTAACAACTATGATAACGTACCTGAAGAAACCAGATTGAAAGTTATGAAAATCATCCAAGCATATGATTATCATCCTAACGCTTTTGCCAGAACCCTAGCAGGAAAGAAAAGCGAGACCATCGGTGTGTTTTTTATTGTAGAAGATGGGAAAGATGGACCCTCCAATCTTATCTATAATGACTTTTATACAGCATATCTAGATGCCATTGTTGATATTGCCAATGAACGGGGATATTATGTCTTAGTTCAAACGGTTTGTCGGGATGAAGATTATGTAAGAGTTAGTAAGGCCTTTCGTGAGAAACGGATTGACGGAGGTATCATCATCGGCACTAGACAAGATACGCTTAGTAAAATTCAGGTAGATAAGATTAAGGACGTCTTAGTTATTTTTGATTATGAACTGTCAAAAATTAAGGAACTTCATCTAAGGGATAACATAACGATTCTAAACTCAGATGATGAAGGAGCTATGGAACAAGCTGTTAAGCATATCAAAGAGCTTGGCCATACAAGTATCGGCTTTATTAAAGGTGATGCTACAGCTCTATCAGCAAGACAACGTCATAAGGGATTTAAAATGGCTATGGAGAAGTTTGGTCTTACCTATAATGCAGACTATGTGATCGACGGACGATTTGAGCAGGATACAACCTATGATGCCATGAAACAGGCTATTTTCGAAAAGAGACTTGCCCAGTCTTATATCTGTGCCAATGACTACATGGCTATTGTTGCTATGGAATGTTTAAGAGAACATGGGATTCTTGTACCTGAAGAGGTTTCTTTTATAGGCTTTGACAATACAAGGACAGGCCAGCTCATGACACCTAAACTTACAAGCCTAACACCGGACTTTATGGGGATGGCAAGGAAGGCAGTAGAGATTATACATATGAAATCTACTGAAGAAGAAACTTATGTACCCGATCTTATTGAATACAAAGTAGAGTTGATTAAGCGTGATTCAGTAAGTTCTAAATAAAGGTATGAAATGATTTCGCTGTTCTGTAATATATATACAGAGTATCGTAATCAGTCATACCTGAGTTATTATCAATTTTTGGGACCGCTCCTAAACGGTCAAAATGGAGGTATTATGAAATTCGGTTATTTTGACGATCAAAACAGAGAGTATGTGATTACCACACCTAAGACACCTTATCCTTGGATCAATTATTTTGGGATGGATGACTTTTTTTCTTTATTTTCAAACACTTCAGGAGGTTACGCTTTTTATAAGGATGCCAGGCTCCGTAGGATTACCAGATATCGCTATAATAATGTACCTGTGGATAATGAAGGAAGATATTTTTATATTAATGATGGTGGTAGTATTTGGTCACCTGGTTTCAAACCGGTTAAAGCTGAACTTGATTCTTATGAATGTCGTCATGGACTAGGCTACAGTGTTCTAAGCTCCAGTAAAAGCGATTTGAAAGTCAAGCAACTATCTTTTGTACCGCTTGGAAAGACCTGTGAAGTACACCAGTTAACCTTATCTAACGCCAGTAAGGATACCAAGACATTTGATCTTTATTCATATGTCGAGTTTGCTTTATGGGATGCCCAGGACGATATGACTAACTTCCAAAGAAATTTCAATACCGGTGAAGTGGAAGTTGTTGAAAGTACTCTTTACCATAAAACAGAGTATAGAGAACGTCGAGATCATTATAGTTTTTATTCTGTAAATGCTCCCCTTGATGGTTTTGATACTGATAGAGAATCTTTTATCGGTTTGTATAATGATGTTAGTGAGCCTCTTGCTGTGTTTGAAAATCAATCAAGGAATTCCTTGGCTAGTGGATGGTCACCGATAGCTTCTCACCACTTGCATATTAGTCTTCAACCGGGTCAATCAAAAAGTCTGATTTTTATTCTTGGATATATAGAAAACGGTGAAGATAAATGGGAAGCACCAGGTGTTATTAATAAAACAAAAGCGAATACTTTAATAGAGGCTTTATCTACAGATGCTGATATTGAAAGGGAAATGAAATTCCTTAAGGATAAATGGACCCAACTTCTGTCTGCCTATATGGTTGAAACTGAAGAAACAGAAGTTAACCGAATGGTAAATATTTGGAATGCCTACCAATGTATGATTACCTTTAACCTATCGAGATCTGCGTCCTTCTTTGAGTCTGGTGTAGGCAGGGGAATGGGCTTTAGGGATTCTAACCAAGATATCCTGGGTTTTGTACATCAATTACCGGAAAGAGCAAGAGAACGTCTTATTGACCTAGCGGCTACTCAATTGGTTGACGGTGGTGCCTATCACCAATATCAACCATTAACAAAAAAAGGAAATCATGACCTTGGATCAGGCTTTAATGATGATCCTCTTTGGATGATACTGGCAGTTGCAACATATGTAAAAGAAACTGGAGATATGACCATTTTAGATGAAATGGTAGCATTTGAAAATGATGATTCTCTGGCAGAAACTATGATGGAACACTTAAAGCGCTCTTTTGACCATGTCATCAATAATGTTGGTCCACACAATTTACCTCTTATAGGTCGCGCTGATTGGAACGATTGCCTTAACTTAAACTGTTATTCAACAACTCCTGGCGAGTCCTTTCAAACGGCCAATAACGGAACAGATGGACTTATAGCTGAATCTGTTTTCATTGCAGGTATGTTTACCTTTATCGGACCTGAATATGGAGAATTATGTAGACGAAGAGGAGATATGGAAGAAGCAGAACGAGCTGATGGAGCTGTGGATATGATGAAGCAGGTTGTTCTTACCCATGGTTTTGATGGTGACTGGTTTATGAGAGCTTATGATGCCAAGGGCAATAAGGTAGGCTCTGATGACTGTGAGGAAGGAAAAATCTTTATTGAACCGCAGGGAATGTGCGTTATGGGACGAATCGGTATTGAAAGCGGTCAGGCAGAGAAAGCTTTGAATTCAGCCTGGAAATACTTGGATTCAGATTATGGTATGGTTTTAAATCAACCAGCCTATACCAAATACCATGTTGAACTTGGTGAAATTTCTTCTTATCCACCAGGATATAAAGAGAATGCGGGAATATTCTGCCACAATAATCCGTGGGTAGCCTGTGGTGAAGCAACGATTGGACGTGGGGATAAAGCCTTTGAAATCTACAAGAAGATATGTCCTGCATACTTAGAGCCAATCAGTGATATTCACCGGACTGAACCATATGTGTATTCACAAATGATTGCCGGAAAAGATGCTAAGAACCATGGTGAAGCAAAAAATTCTTGGTTGACTGGTACAGCAGCGTGGAACTATATTACCATCACCCAGTGGATACTAGGTGTAAAGCCCCATTATGACGGTCTTTTAATTGAGCCAGCTATACCTGCTGACTGGGACGAATATCATGTAAGCAGACGTTTCAGGGGTGTTACTTATGAGATTGATATTAAGAATCCGGACCACGTATCTTCAGGTGTAAAGGAGGTTAAAGTCAATGAAGAGGTAATTTCAGGAAATGTGGTTTATCTTCCTGATAGTAAGGAAAAAGTTAAGGTAACTGTCCTAATGGGTTAGATTAAAGGGGGCTTTATGAACTACGGATATTTTGATAATGAAAAAAGAGAGTATGTCATTACGACTCCTAAAACTCCGGTAAAGTGGATAAATTATATCGGCGGCTTGGATTTTGGTGGTTTTATTGATCAGAATGGGGGTGCCCTGCTTTGCAAGGGAGACCCTGCCCTCAATCGGATTACCAAATATATTCCTCAAATACCAGCGTCACAGTTTAATGGTACGAGCCTTTATATCAGATTAAAAAAAGAGGATGGATATCAATTGATATCTCCTCTTTTTACTCCCGGATTAGATGAATATGAGTCTTATGAATGTCGAGTTGGTTTAGGCTATAGTCAATATATAAGTATAATAGATGGTATTAAAACCGATATGCTTGTTTTTGTTCCACTTGAAGGACAAAGAGAAGTTAGGGATATTCGTGTGACCAACTTAAGGGATCAAGCTGTAGAATTATCGATTATTCCTTTAGTTGAGTATTCTCATTTTGAAGCAATTAAACAGTTTAATAATGCTGATTGGGTCCCACAAACGATGCAGTCTGAAAGGCTTGTTGACAGACAAGGTATATCCATTATTAAGCAATATGCCTTTATGAGAAAAGGTAGACAGGAAAACTATTTTACAGCGAATAAGGAGCTGGATTCTTTTGAAACGGACAGGGAAAAATTCTTGGGTCAACATGGATTCGGAAGTTTTCAAAAACCACTGGCTCTTGAGGAAGAGCATTTAAGTAATTATCAAGCCTTAAGAGGAAATAATATAGTGGCTGCCATTTATGATTTCGATTCTGTGGAACCACAAGGAACCGCTCGTTTGATTACCCAACTTGGACAGACTGACTTTGATATAACCAGTTCTGAAGGTAAATCAGAGGCAAGAAAGCATCAGGAGCTTATTGAAAAATTCAGAGAAGTGGCCTCTGTAGAAGCCTCCTTTGAATCACTCGTAAAAAAATGGCATGGATATAGTAATCAATTTGTTGTAGAAACACCTGATGAGGATTTTAATACCTTAGTTAATATTTTTAATCCAAGGCAATGCATGATTACCAAAAATTGGTCTAGATTTCTCTCTCTTTATCAGCTTGGTCTTGGTGCTAGAGGTATAGGTTTTAGGGATACGAGTCAGGACCTTATGGGAGCTATGATTATTGCCCCATCTGAAACCAAGGAGATGATGATTAAACTCCTTTCAACACAGAGTAGAGATGGGTCTGCCATGCACCAATTCTTTCCATTAAGTATGGAAGCTACACGGGGAGATTCAGTAGAAATGGAAGACCGGCCGGATTATTACGGTGATGATCATTTATGGATTGTTCAAACAGTATGTAAGTATCTGAAAGAAACAGGCGACATGACCTTTCTTAAGGAGCTTGTTCCTTTTTATGAAAAGGACAAGGATGGTATGCCCTTGGAAGAGAAAAGTGTCTTGGAGCACCTTTTCCGAAGTCTAGAATTCACCAAGAATCATAGAGGGAACCACGGACTACCCCT
Organism: Vallitaleaceae bacterium; assembly: GCA_963677625.2. Classification (GTDB taxonomy): domain Bacteria; phylum Bacillota; class Clostridia; order Lachnospirales; family Vallitaleaceae; genus UBA1351. The sequence continues at coordinate 336,524 of CAXXSW010000004.1, read as the reverse complement.
TCTTGGCTTTGCTGATTGGAATGATACGGTAAACCTACCTACGGGAAGTGAATCTATTTTTAATGCAAACTTGTACGGTAAATCCTTGCAAGAGATGATACAATTAATGAAGAAATTAGAGAATGTTGATAAGGTGAGTGAGCTAGAAGCTGACTATCAGGACATGAAAGAAGCGGTGAGTAAGACTTGCTGGGATGGCCAGTGGTTTATAAGATATTTTGATCATAAGGGTAATCCCATTGGGTCAAAAGTTAATACTGAAGGTAAGATATTTACGAATGCTCAATCTTGGACGATTATATCTGGCTTTGCCGATGATGAGCAAGCTAATAGAGCTCTATTGAGTGTTCATGAGATATTGGCAACTAAACATGGAATAAAACTTTCTAGTCCTGGTTATAATGGATTTGATCCTGAAAAAGGTGGAGTATCAACTTATCCACCGGGAGCCAAAGAAAATGGAGGGATTTTCCTTCATGCCAATCCTTGGGTGATTATCGCTGAAACCATGATGGGTAACGGTGATAGAGCTTATAGTTATCACCATCGTATTAATCCGGTGACGAAAAATAATTCTGCCCAAAGCTTTGAAGTAGAGCCCTATGTATTTCCGCAGAATATATTAGGGGACGAACATCCTCAGTTTGGGTTAGGTAGAAACTCCTGGCTTTCAGGGACGGCTTCTTGGATGTATCAAGCGGCAACCGAACATATTATGGGTATAAGGGCCGATTATGATGGATTGGTTATTGACCCATGTATACCAAGCGATTGGAAGACATTTAAAGTGACTAAACGAATCAAAGGAGACACATATCATATTTATGTTGATAACTCTCAGGGGATATCAAAAGGCATTCAAGCCATAGAAATGGATGGGGAGTCTGTCCAAACAAGACTTGTTCCTTATCGAATGGATGGTAAGGAACACCATATTCATGTGACTATGGGATCCTAAGCCATTCTATAACCTATATTTAGTCCCTAGGATCTGAGGCCCCTCAGGTCCGTTTTTTTTAGCACCTTACACATAATATGTTATGATGTTATAACAAACTAGACAGAAAGCTTATTGCAGAGTGAGGGTCTAAGGTATATCATTAAGATAACGTGATTTTGATGAATGAAGAAGTATATGGAGGTTTGGAATGAATTTAGCAAAGTATATTGATCACACTATTTTAAAACCGGATGCTAGTCGGAAAATGGTGGTAGATATCTGTGAAGAGGCTAAGGAATATGGATTTGCATCAGTATGTGTCAATCAATATTATACAGGGCTGGTAAAAGAAGAATTAGAAGGTTCTGATGTTATGGTCTGTACTGTTGTCGGTTTCCCATTGGGAGCTGTAACTAAAGAAGTCAAGGCTTTTGAAACAGGACTTGCTGTAAAAGCTGGTGCTGATGAGATTGATATGGTTATAAATATCGGAGCCTTAAAAGATAAAGATAACACAATTGTATTTGAAGATATTAAAGCCGTTGTGCAAGCAGCAGAAGGAAAGACTGTCAAAGTTATTATTGAAACCTGTCTTCTTACTGATGAAGAAAAAGTAAGAGCATGTGAGCTTGCACTTAAGGCAGGTGCGCATTTTGTTAAGACTTCAACAGGATTTTCAACTGGTGGTGCAAGTGTAGAAGATGTAGCTCTTATGAAGCAAACGGTAGGGGACAAGGCCTTGGTTAAGGCATCTGGTGGTATTAGAGACTACCAAGGGGCTATGGCTGTTATAGAAGCAGGAGCCAACCGTATTGGTGCTTCATCAGGTGTTAAAATAGTGAATCATGAAGTTTCGGATAGTGATTACTAGAATCTTCTAGTTGTTTAGGTGTCAAACTAATAGTAGGTTGGAATTATCCGAAAGACATACAAGAAGAGGCCTCGTCAAGGCCTCTTTTTTTGATATATAGGTATTACCTGGGTTTAGTTTCTATGTTAAAAAAATGAAAGCTCGTGGTAATGGTGGAAATTGTAGCTACGTCCCACTATCATATGATTTGTTGACTATTACAGTAATAAATACTCTTCAATAGCATCCAAGAGTTCATCGTTTTCCTCTTCGCTTAAAATACAAAACCTAAAGAACTCATTATGAAGAAAAGGAAAACTTGATGTATCTCGAATCATAAGCCCTTTTCGGATCATAAAGTCAAAAAGTGAATGGGCAGAGTGGTTCTCGTCCAGAAGCTCAACAAAAAAGAAATTTATATGTGAAGGATAAGCTATGATTTTATCCAATTCGCCTAGTCTTTTTAGAATCCTAATCCGCTCTTTAGTAATGAAAGCCATAGAGGTATTAATAAAGTCCTGGTCACTGATAAGTTCTTTTCCTGCAAAGGCAGAAAGAGAGTTGATGGACCAGTGGTGTCTTTGTTTTTCAAGAGAACGGTGACAGTTCATATCGCTAGTGATACCATAACCAAGACGTAAGCCAGGAGCTGAGAAAAATTTTGAAAAACCTCTTAGGACAATACAATTATTGTAGATATTGGTTAAGGGCAGAGCGCTAATGATTTTCTGGTTTTCAACAAAATCCATGTATGTTTCATCAATTAGAATATAAATACCGAGGGCTTTACAGTGGTCAAAAAGAGGATATAATTCATTCGCAGTAACCATAGATGCGGTTGGGTTATTAGGGTTGCAAAGAACAAGTAAATCTATTTCCTGAGTCAGATTATGGACAAGGTCTTCAATGTTCAACCTGAAATCATCCTCCTTATTTAGGGGATGGTAGAGAACCTCAGCATTAAGGGTTCTGATTTTTTTTTCATATTCAGAATAGGTTGGGCCTACAATCATCGCTTTTTGTGGATTGACATAATCTATATAGTGAGCGATTAATTCTGTCGAACCATTACCTAAAAGGACATGGTTTGGAGAGGTGTTGGTATAGGCACCAATACTTTCCTTGAGACTTATATAATCAGGATCAGGATAACTTGTGACCAGATGGATATTGGCTTTTAATTTGTCCGCTAAAGTTGGGGATAAGCCAAGTGGGTTGACATTACCGCTATAGTTATGGATATCCTCCTGCTTAAGTCCGTAATATTTGGCTACTTTTTCGATATCACTTCCATGGAAATTTACTGTTTCTTTCATCTCATCACCTATTCATCATTTTTTTTATATGTTATAATGGTTAGTATCTTTAATTTCAGTGTAGGTAAGAATCCAACAATTGATTTTATAAATAAATCTACATTGATTATATAGTGATTAGCTGAAAATTACTAGTATCAGTCGGGTGATATTATGACAAAAAACGAATTTCTACTAAAATTAATTAGGCAGAAAGAGCATTGGATTTATCCTATGCCTAAATTCGACTCTATCAGACAGGTGATACAATTGGATAGTCAAGGGATTTATGTTGGTGTTGTTACCATTCAGGTGGAGCAAGATCAACCTTTTGAATGCTATTTATCAACCTTAAAAGGTTTAGTTGTGCCTCTTCAAACCATGATTTCATCCACGCATCCTAATATTGAATATCGGATTGAAACTAAAGGACTTAAGGAAGGTTACGTTTATGATGATCTTCTTTTTTGTTATTATCCTGGAGGCTTTCATGAGATAAAAATTACGTTTCAGATCCTTGAAGCAGGAAACAATAATTCTGTAGAAGGGATAGAATCTGAGGAGATTGACTTTGAACATAAGAGGAATAGTGAAGAGGGGAATAGCAATAAGGGGTTAGAAAGAACACATCTACCCATATCATATGAGTACAAACCTTGTTATTATTTCAATGACCCGGTCAAAATTCACTTTCATAATGAGTTCAAAGAACCAATACGGATTCTAATTACTTGTGATGACCCCCTTCTTACACCAATGGAAACTGAGATCTTTATGAAAGATGAATGGATCCAGGAATGGTTTATAAGAAAAAATACCTTTGTAAAATTCATTGACAACTTCTTGGGGAAAACACCTTTTAAAGATATAAACTTAACTGTCTATGTTGATGGTGGAAGCAAGGCCAGTCAGCATATAAAATTATCAATTTGTGAGCTAGAACCTTATGTTACATCACAGGTTATTTCCAATAGGTTAGAACTAAGAAAAGTTCTTTTGCAGGTCTATAAGTTTTATTTGAATACCTTGTTATATCCCCAGTCAAAAAAAGACTGGGAATATCATTTAGAATTAATGAAAGCCTGTTTGAATTTTAATCAACAGCATACGAATAACCGTCTTTTTTATATTTGGTTGTTATTGGAATTCGGACAAAGAAAAGAAGCCAAGCATGAGATGGATGAAATGAAAAGGTATGAAGAATATTTTCTTGAACATGATGACTTTCATTTGATTAGCCTAATGAGTGCAATCCTTCAAGGTGATGAAAAGAATCTCGATATGAACCATTTTGTTCCCGCTAATTGGCTACAGACTATGGCTATAGCAAGATATACTAGTTTAGCAAGTAATCAATATGATTATTATGAAGATCTTTTCAATAATGGAGTTCGGAAAAGTTTTCTCTTTGCTGAAGTTGCTGGATTTCTTAATAAACATCCAATGCCTCCTAGGGTAAGTGATAGGATGTATATGACTGTTTTGAGATGGGCCCTCAGTAAGAATATACTTTCATCAAATTGGTTGGCAAAATGTGAACGTTATTATTACCAATTAGAAAAAAATATCTCGATGAACAGTCAAATAGCAAGGCTTTTATACGAAGTCAAGCCTTCAAAAAGTTTCCTTAGACTTTTAGTTACCATGCTAATGAGAGAAGAAGAAAAAAGTGAAGAGTCCTACCTTTTTTTTGAAATGGCCTTAAGACAAGATATATACATCAAAGATTTAGATAAACACTATATTGAAGCTGGCTATTTTAATGGTAGACAAGTGGATTTAGGATTGATTAAATCACTTGGAAGCCTTGAAGAAATGCCCCTTCTTGTCAAAGATTACTTGTATATTCAGATTATTGAGAATAGGACCAAGTATCCTATATTTTATCGACGGATATATGGCAAAATTGCTGAGGAATATAAGTCTAGGCAAGTATTTAGCGCAAGTGCATGTAAAGTATTGGAGACAGTTTTTTCAGAATGGATTGAAAAACGTAAAACTTTTTTTGATTATATAGTTGATAGACTTGATTTGATTCTTGAAACTTCAGGGAATGAAGGATTAGTGGATAAGCTAGTTAGTTACGCCTTGTTGAATAAAGATGAGTATGGTGCCAAATGGCTAAAACAATTTGTTGAAGTTATGGGATATGAAGGCCTTTCCAGTTACTTGACCTATGACCAGTGTTTAGAACTTTTTCAAGTGTATGCACTAGAAGAATGTCATAGGTTTATGAAGTCTGAAGATTATAGACAAAGACAAGCAGAGACCGAGGATCCTTTAGTCATGATTTTGATAGACCGACCACTTGAGGAAATCATCAGATGTTTTGAACAGATGCCTGAAGAGGACAACCCCTTATCTGATAATCAAATTAAGGAGGCTTGGTATTATCACCTGTCAAAATCCATTGTCATGGATGAGAAATTGGTAGGAAACAGAATTCTTAGAGAAATGATTACTTATTATGTTAAGGTCCAATACGACTGGCTTTATGCAGGAATCTATCATATGCTCCATAAAACCAGTCAAGAAAACATTGATTTTTTTCATAATATGTTGGACGCACATGCTATAATAGAGCCAAGTAAACTATTAAACCATAGAAAAAGTGGCATGGATTATATCGAGTTTTATGCTCATCCCGATAGTCAGATTAGCCTTTTTTATCGATATGATGAAGATGAAACATATAGGGAAACTTATATGGAACATCTTGCTTTTGGTATGTATGTATATCCGGTTAAGCTATATCTTGATGATACATTTGAATATTATATTTTGGTGGAAAAGCAGGGAGAGAAGGCATATATAGCAAGTTCAGACAAAATTAAATTTGAGTATAGGAATGATTTGCAGGATGAATCTTCAGCCGAAGAACGGATAAATGCAGCACTCCTAGCTTATCAGATGAATGATGAAGACAGTGCTGTTTCTATAATTGAGGAACAGTTGGCACATGATCAACTCTGCAAGGAACTTATAAGATTTTAATATAAATATTTATATTTAGGAATAGGAGTCTTTATGGGTACATTAAGTTTAGAGGTAGAAAAAGGTTTATATTTGGGTATTGATTTTGGTACAACCAATTCAGTGGTCAGTATATATCAATATGATGAAGACAAGGTTCACACCTTACAAATTGATGGTCTTACAGTTTTTCCAACGGTACTTCAGTTTGATGTGGATGATGACGGACAATTGCTAAAGGTTTTCGGAATTGAAGCAAAAGAAGGTGCAATTATATATCCTGAATCTACTATCTCTTCCATAAAGAGGCGTTTAGATCAAGAAGAGCCAATTACAGTTCTTGTTGATGATGAGGAGTATGTTTTTGAAGTGGAAAGCTTGGTTGCTCAAATACTAGGTTACTTAAAAGACCAAGCGGATATCTACATACGTGAGCAACTTCATATATCGGGAACCTTTTCTGGGTGTGTGATTACCGTTCCTGCTAATTCCACTGATAAACAAAAAAGACGTATGAAAAAGGCTGCAATTATGGCTGGCTTCTTGGAAGAACATGTTTATTTAAGATTGGAACCTGCGGCAGCGGCAATAGCCTATGCTAGGACCATAAATGATGATCGTAAAGTTTTGGTCTATGATTTTGGTGGAGGAACATTTGATGCTTGTCTTTTAGAGGTTGAAAGACGGGAAGATGAACCGGAAATATCTGTCCTTAGTACTTTTGGAGATAACTATTTGGGGGGAGATGATTTAGACCAGATTATGGTTGATATTATTTACGATGAATTTTTGAGACAGACAGAGTCTAAGATTGATCTATTTGATTTTAGTAAGGATGATGGACTTAGTATTAGGGAAAAAAAGATGGCTATAGTTCGTATGAAACAGGTAGCCAACAATGCAAAAGAAAAATTGTCTGCAACAGCTAGGACTAAAATTATACTTGCGCCATTTATCCAACATCCATATCCTGTGAATATACAGATGGAGTGTACAAGAGAAGCCTATTATAATCATAGCAGGATATACAAGCTTGATGACAGTGATTCTGTCTATGAACGCATGAAAGGCAAGTCAGTGGTTGAACTGGTAGCAAGAACCATTGACTGTATGGATAAATGTCTTCAGGGAGCCTCGCTTAGTCGGGAAGATATTGATGAAATATTCTTAGTTGGGGGCAGCTCTGCTATCGTGGAAGTTCATAACCAGATTGTGGAAGCTTTCGGAAAAGAACCCTATAAGTCAATGATTAGCCCTGCTCTTAGTATTTCTCAAGGTGCAGCTCATTATTGTAATCAGATTATGCTGCCGACAGTTCGAGGACCAAAGGTTCATGAAACTAGCATACATTCTTTTGGAATTGAAATTGCAGGACGACGTTTTTTAGAGGTGATTAAGCAAGGAGAAAGCATTCCAGAAGAAGGCTTGAGAAGGGAAGCTCCTTATGTAATGGAAACAAATTTTGATGATATTACATCTATGGCTATTGTTGTCTACGAAGATGTGGAGCCAGATGAATTTTCTAGAAAGTTTGTTTATCAGGAAGGTTTAAAACGTCTGGCAGGAACAACACTACGTGGAATTCCACCTAAAGCCAAAGGTGAAGAAAAGGTGAAAGTATTTTTTACACTTTCCAGGGATAATGTCTTAACAGTTGAAGCAGAATCCCTAGATGAACGTGATATTAAAACTAGTTTATCTGTTGATGACTTGTATGAGAAGTGAGGGTAATATGTACGCATTTATAAGAGAGAAGGAAATAGAACGGATCGTTCTAGAACATCTAATTAATTCTAAGAAGGTAGAAGAAAATTCAAAAGAGCTAATACGCCATGGGTTTGAACAAGGGATATCTATCATATTATTACAGATCAAGCAGCATATAGAGAGTCATAATCGCTTTAAGACAAGTGAGGGCATCTATGAATCAACGAATGAGTTGCGCCAGCAAATTGAAGAATATGTGAATCTTGATTTTTCTGGTGATGCTTTAGCTGAATATGAAAAAGACGTTTTCGGTGATATGTTTAAGACTGTAAATGAAATTCTTAACGACTTTCCCTTTTTTGAAGAAAATCCAATCGAGTATGAGCGTATGTTGATTGTTTCTACAGGTCTTCTCAAGATAAAAGAAAAATTACAAAAACTTTTAGATGAAGTGGTATATCAATTCTCTTTGCCTGAAGAATTGAAAATTGATGTGGAAGTGGTTTTAATCAATTACCTATCTGAGTCCTTCCTATATGCCTATAAGGAACTAGAACCTATAATTGATTCGGTAATTGAAGAACTTAACGATTTTAATAATCGTAAGGATTTGAATAAATATTGTAATTTTATTGATAAAATAGAGTTTATACTGGCTAGTTTTATCAATTTTAGATTTGAGGCACCAGGTGGGGAGGGCGAAGTCGACCTGACAGCCAAATATATTGAGCCAATTCAGATTTTTGATAAGAAGTTAAAAGTACTTGCATCTATATATAAGACTGACCAAACAAAAGAAATGCTTGTCACTAAACTTAGTATCACAAATGTAGAAAAGGTAATCAGTAAAAACCTTAGTCAGGATAAACGTTTAAGAGAGCTGTTTGAGGTTATAGAAGATGATAAGAATAATACATTGGATCGAGTTTTGCTTCATATAAACGGAGAACTTACCAAGATTACTACTGTCCAGCTCAATAAGATAAAAAATGCATCTAATCGTTTTGAGCTTTTGAGTTTGATTGTATTGGAATTATTTGAAGAAACCATTCAGGAAATTCTGGACCATCAATCTGAGGTGGATGAGAACTCAATTGAAGGTAAAATCATGAAAGGTGTTGAAGATACACTTCACTTAAAATATGCTTCTCTAAAAGATAAAGATGAAGAGTATCATATGTCAAAAAAAGAAGATTTCCTCATTTACTCGGAAGGCTTTATTGCCTTTAAGAATCAGTTTGAGAAAGATTGCGAATCCTATTTAAGTCAAGCCATTAGTGGATCAATTGATGGTTTTTTAGATGCTCAAACAAAATTTGATCGGTTGGTTGATCAGGCTTTTAGTGAAAACGAAGACAAAGACTTAAACTATATGAAGACTGAAGTTTTATTTGAAATCAAAACGTTAGAGGATTTAATCCATCATTCCATCATGAAACTGAAAGAATCTGATCTTACATCTTGTTATGAATTTGCGGATATTGTTGATACTCTTTACAACCGTATTGTTGCCCAATTGAAAAGGGTTGATGTACTAAAAATAAATCCAAAACCTCATGATGTTTTTAACGGCAAGCTTCATGAAGTTTTAGTAACAGAAAAAAATGAAGATTTTGCAAAAGGTGAAATCATAAGAAGTCAGAATTCCGGTTTTATTTATGGTAAAAAAGTTCTTCAACGTGCCAGTGTCATTGTGGCTAAATAGCATAGGAGTTAGTTGTGAAGAGATATCTATTTCTTGAAATCTATAAAGAAAGCATACTTTTATATATAAATACAGATACAGATAAACTTGATCCACTTGATCTTTCAGGAGGTTATGGAACTTTAGATATTGGGTTAAGTTTACTAGTTCTTGAAGATGAGAGCTTTATAGGACAGGATGGTCTGCAGTTTGACTTAGATGAAAGTAGTGTGTATATACCGAATGTTTTAAAGGATGAGGCTAAATACTTAAATGTATATATGATGACCTTGTTAGATAAAGTTAAAGACTATTCACCTTTTAAACAAATTGATGAAATGATTTTTATTCACGATCAAAATTTGGGTATTGAATGCTTTAGAAGTGAATATCCTGATGATTTTGAAAATATACCTTTGAAATATGTCACCATCGATGAAGCAATGGCTGGCTATGGGTGTGTAACGGACCATTGGACCTATTTGGTTGATGAGGACCGAATCAGGACTTATATTATAGAGAAGAATCCTGATGAAATGGGACGGATAAGGTGTCATCTTAAGTCGCTAGAGTATCCTTTGGATATATTGAGCTTGGATAAGAAGTATATAGATTTACTGGCTAATCAACATAAGATTGACTTATCTGATGAGAGCGAAAATATATCGCCAAACTTGATTCACAGTTTAAGACGCCTATACTTAAGTCAAAGAAACGCCTTTAGAAAACTCCATATTGGTGAAGATAAAATTCAGATATACTCATCTATATTATTTCCACCAATGAAATTAGAGATTGATAAGAAGACTATAGAAGCCATATTTCATGACTACGAATCAGACCTGATTAAATGGCTAGATGGGTATTATGAAATGAGGAACAAGGAGTATTCAAGTCATTGGAAGCTGTGTCTGACAGGGAGATGGGAAAGACTTTGCTGGGTTATGCCGGATAAGGATTTTGTAAACATTCAAGGGACTAATGGTCTTTTAAGTGAAGGTGCACTTTATTACCTGAAGGAGAAAGAATCTGGGAATGATATATTAGAAGCTTCTTACCTTGGGTACTCAATAGGTATTATAAGGGAAGAGTATCTACCCCTTGTATTCAAAGATACACCCTATCATCAAGGTGTTTCCTTGGATCTTATGGTAGGAGATGAATTGAAAGTTTTGAGTCTATACAAGGAGAAGGCTGGTCATGTGTCTAAGATATTGACACTTGATATTGATAAAGAAAGAGAAAGCGTATTTTTCGGAAAGTTGAGCTACGGATTTAGACGACTGAAAATTAAGTTGACCTTTAACAAGAATAAAGAAGTAAAAGAGGTGTACCATGAATTTGGAAAATTATAGAAAAAAACTTGAAGAATCCGGTCTTGGTGAAAATGAGTACCTTATAGGTATCGATCTTGGGACAACTCATTCTGTTATTAGCTATTGGAATACCAACAAGGCTATGGCTGATCCTATAGATATGAGTAATGGTTTTGGCAAGATACCAATGCCAAGTGCTGTACAGTTTAGAAAAGATGATTTAAGTGAAGAATGGGTTATTGGTGAAGAAGCTTATAATTCTAGAGTCATATATCCAGATACAACTATTCTTAGTGTAAAGACTTTAATGGGTTCAGATACAAAGTTAAGTGTTAACCATATTGACTATACACCGGAAGAGATTTCTGCCAAAATTCTTAAAACCCTTATGGAACAACTGTATTCTATTAATCCAAATTCACAGTGCCTTGGTCTGGTTGTTTCTGTTCCTTATGATTTTGATGATGCAGCCAAGAAGGCTACAATGAGGGCCTGTCAATTGGCTGGTCTTGGAAGTGACTTGATTTGTCTTATTGAGGAACCGAAGGCAGCTGCACTTGCTTATAATTACCATCATCCTTTTAAGAAAGATGAAACCATTATGGTTTTTGATTTTGGGGGAGGAACATTGGATATAACCTTATTCAAGGTTAGTGGAATATCAGAAAGAGAGCAAACCTTAAAGGTATTAAGCGAAGGTGGAGAAGCAAGGCATGGTGGAGATCTTCTAGATAATCTTATTTATATGCACTTCTTAAAAATCTTGAAAGACAAAGGATACGATGTTGAAAATCTGTCTAATGAGGTTGTTGCAGATTTAAAAACAAAGGCAAAAGAGACAAAGGAAAGACTATCAGGAGCAAGCAAAATCCGTGTCCCTTTCACATCATTGATGCCGCCATTTGCTTTACCTTTCACAAGGAAAGATTTGGAGACTATTGGGCAGGCCTTTATTGCAAAAACAAAAAATTTGATTGTAAGAACTCTACAAGAAGCCTATCAGGGAGCTATTAAGCCTGAAGAGGTGGATAAGATACTTCTTGAAGGTGGTTCTTCCCAGATGCCTTGGGTCAAAGAATTAATGCATCAGATTTTCAATGATGATTCAAAAATATATGTGTCGGAAAGACCAGCACTTGATATTTCTTTAGGTGCTACTATTTATGCAGCCATGAAGTTAGGCATTCACAGGCAAAAAGATATTGAGTATGGAAGAGGTATTCTTAATTTTGAAGTTTGTGTTCCGCATGATATTGGTTTTGAAGTGGATGTGAACCAAAAGAGAACTTTCTATTCAATGATTAGTCGAGGAACGCCCTATCATTTGGCAAAGCGGTCTCAGATTTTTACTGTTCAGGGAGAAACACCTGATGACATGACAAAATTATCAGTTAGAATACTGGAGAGAATACATAAGGAGAAGGGTATAGAAGACTGTAGTCTTATTGGTGATGTCGAGATTACAGGTTTACCACAGCGACCATCAGGAGAAACACAACTACGAATTGACTTGTCTATAGAGGAAAATACTGGTAGCGTCCGTGGACAGGTTGAGGACATCGGTTATAGGGATAAACATGAACCTTCAGGTTTTAAAAGAGATTTTGTACCCATGCGATATGAACCAGTTCAGATTGACCAAGAAGACTATTAAGGAGGGGAAAGATGGCTTTTTTAGGAATTGATTTAGGAACGACTAATTCAGTTGGTCTTTTGTATGATGATCGGACTAATGATTTAAGTATTGTAAAGATTGATGGAATGGAAGATGTACTACCATCTGTAGTTTGCTATCTAGATGACGAAGTTATTGTTGGTACAGAAGCAAAAAATAGTGCTATCATATATCCAGAAGAAACAATTGCATCTGTTAAGCGTCAAATGGGTTCTAAGGATCCTATTATCATTGGAGATTTAGAGTTGACACCTGAAGATGTTAGTGGGCAGATTTTGAAGAAAATCAAATTAAGTGCCCAAGCCCAAAGTGGTGAAATATATGACGAGGTCGTTATTACCCATCCTGCTTATTTTAATGATACCCAGATTTATGCAACAAAAGAAGCTGGATTAAAGGCAGGCTTCAAAACTGTTCATCTTTTATCGGAACCTTTGGCCGCAGCGATTGAATACGGATATAAACAAAATTATGTACAAAAGGTTCTCATTTATGATTTAGGTGGGGGTACGTTTGATGCCTGTGTATTGGAAGTTAATCAAGATATGTATGGGAACAATAATTTTAAGGAACTGTCTGATGTTGGAGATATGTATCTTGGTGGTGATGATATAGACCAAGTTTTAATGGACCACCTCATTTCAAGCTTCACTAAAGCTCATCAATTGGATATGGACGATTTTGATGATGTTGAACAACGTCGAATTAATCAAAAGATTAAGCAGGAGGCTGAGAAATGTAAAAAGGCCTTATCTGATGCTAATAAATACAGTGTCAATGTTTCACCATTAACGATTGTAGATGGGCTACCTTACAATCTGAATTTTGAACTGACTAGAGATGATTTTGAATTAATGATTAAACCTCTTATTGAAAGGTCCTTAGAAGTGGTCGACACTGCTTTTGAACGGTCGGGCCAAACACCGGAATCTATTGACAAGGTGATTTTAGTTGGTGGATCTACCTTGATTCCAATGGTTAAGCGCCTTATTGCCGGTCGAATTAAGGAACCCTATCGAGCCTCAGACCCAGCAAAAAGTGTAGCTATGGGAGCGGCTATCTATAATTACCTTATCCACCTACCTAACTCAAGTGTTCAAATCGGGCAGATCATGAGACAACATATTGGAACTCGGGCTATTATTGATGAGATTACCGGTGAAAAAGGAATGATTCCTATTCTTAAGATGGGAACTGAAATTCCTGCAAGGATCACGGATCCAGGCTTTAAAGTCAGTGGTGGAGCTAGTGCAGTACGTATTGACTGTTTTCAATGGGAAGAAGGTTTGGAACAAGATCGGAAATATATTGGATCACTTACGTTGGAAGGAATTGTTGAGGGGTCTACCCTGTCAATAACCTATAGTATTAATGAGGACAACATATTTGAGGTGGCGGTCAAAGACGAGATAACTGGTGGCTTGGTCGCTGATTCTTTTGATAGGTCTAATTCTGTACCATCATTTCAAAAAGAAGTAAAGGGCTTGGATATAAAAGGAATGGACATAGCTTTTATTATTGATACTACTGGCAGTATGGACACCTATATTGATGGAGTTAAGGAAAAAGCGATTGAATTCTCTAATATTTTGGGAGATAAAGGTATTGACTACCAGCTTGGATTAATCGGATTTGGCGATCTTGGCGAAAAAGAAAAACCAAAAATTTATAAATGGACCAAGGATGTAAAGAAATTCCAGAAGAATGTAAAAAGACTACCAAGAACTTATGGTGGTGATATACCGGAGTCTTCACTAGAAGCATTGGAAACAGCTGTCAACTATTTAGAGAAGCGTCCTATGAAAAATGGCTATAAGGCTTTTGTTTTGATTACAGATGCACCTCCTCATATTCCTACCTTTCATGGGCATGACTTGTCCCAGGTTATTAAGACTCTGGATGATTCTGGAGCTATTTGTTACGTGGTAGCCAAGAAAGATAGAAAAAGTCTCGAAGCATATACGCCCTTAACAAAAGATGGGGGACATTTTTTTTCTATGGAAGAGGATTTTCATTCGATTTTGGATCAGATTGCCTATAAATTAGCTGATCTTGTGAGGACATAAAATGGACGTTTACCCTATTCATTTGCTTGAGGAAAATTGGAGGTCTAAATTCAAGGAGTTTTCTTTAGTGAGTTTTCATGTAGAAACAGTTGAAGGACTGGTGCTTCTTGTAGCTTCTGATTTGTATGGGTTTATGGATGTGTGTCATAATGCCTTATCTAAACAGGAGCATCAAAGAATAGTAGCATGGATAAAGACTAGTCCTTTTCTTAGGAATAGCGATGGCATTGCTTATGCCTATTGTGAACTAATGGAGATGACCAGTGAAGAACTGTGGAAAAAATTGGGAAATCACTATTATGATGTGGATAAATATTCGAAAGCGTATTACTATTATGATAAACTGTTAAAAATTGACCATCAAAATGATAAGGTCCTATCAAATATGGGGTTAATTTATTTGCATTTTGGTCAAATAGATGATGGTTTAAAACTTATAGAAAGAGCGTATACAATAAGTAGGAATGAAAGTATATATCTACAGGTCTTAAAAGTCAAGACCATGTTTGGATATTTGGAGGATGAAGAGGAATTACACAGGGTTGAACAAGGTATTGTTGACTTTGATGATAATAACTTAAGTTTTTTGATTTGGTATTATGACCGCATGGGCAAGTATGAATCCAGTGCTACCTCTTTTTTAAGGCTGAAGGAAATGAGGATTCGTTGGATTCATGTAGGGTCCTATATGAGATATATGCTTGAATCTAAACAGATGAAAGCGATGGAAGTTATCTTAAAACCTATGAAAGATCAGAATTCTGCTTTGTATAAGATTCGAGTGATTGAGACTTTTATGGATCTTGGCCAGTTTGAAGAGGCACTTGATTTTATTGATAGTTATAGTCATGAAGCCTTTACTAATTTTATTTATATATTAGAATCCATATGTTATACTAAATGTGGTTCAATCATACAAGGTGTTAAATCGATGAATCAAGTGGACCCAACTAGACTAAAAACTAATGAAATGAATATTTATTATAGACAAATGGCTCATTTAGCTTCATTCTCTAATGAAAT
Organism: Vallitaleaceae bacterium; assembly: GCA_963677625.2. Lineage (GTDB taxonomy): Bacteria > Bacillota > Clostridia > Lachnospirales > Vallitaleaceae > UBA1351. The sequence continues at coordinate 320,995 of CAXXSW010000004.1, read as the reverse complement.
ATCTAAAGAAGATGAGTTTTACCATAGGTTAATCAAGACATGGAAAGCCAAATATAGGGATCTATGGTTGACCCTTAAATACAAGAAAACTGGAAGGTAGAAAAATGAAGAAGTTTTTTCGTAGCTTTGTAGATTTTATTTCACATATAAAAGCTTTCTTTAAGCCTTATGAAGAAGAACTTATGATGGGATTCGATGTTGAAAAACTGATAAATGATCCTAAACGTCAGCTAAAGGTGGAGCATATGCTGACTATTAATCATAAGAAGACCTTACAGTTGACCGATAGATATAATCAGTTTATGAATGAGTATGTGGTCATTCAGAGGATTGCAGACCTTCCTTCCGACTTATCAAGAAAGATTCAGACCATGTGCAAACAGTATTCAGAACTTAGCGTCGTTAAGGAAGAGATGGAAAAATCTGCCTTGGAGGCTGAATACAAAGAACATCCAACTATAGGCGTCTATGCTAAAGATATACCTAAAGCTATTAAGATTCTCAAGGATCATGAGGCAAATCAGCAAAATGTTAAACATGATTTAAGTATTCTAGAAGGAGAGAAGCAGGATTTACTCTATCATTTTAGAAACCTTCGTCGAAGCTTAGCCTTTTTAAAAAGTTTTCTTATATTTCTAGTTTTTGCATCAATGGTTTCTGCAATTGTTTTATCAACTATGCTTCTTAAGTATAATGCAGACGTGTTTGTACCTTCTCTGGTAACGATTGTCATTATTGCTTTTCTATTCATTTGGGCCTATGTTTTTAGGCGTTATTGTAACCATGAATTGAAGAAGAATCAACTCATGCAGGAACGAGCAGTTAAACTAATTAACAAAACCAAGATCAAGTATGTACATAATCAACAGCTTTTGGATTTTCAATACAAAAAATATAATGTTAATTCATCAGAAGTCTTGGAACTTAGGTATGACAACTACCTTCAGGCTAAGGAAGAAGAAAGAAATTTTGATAATGTTAATAGATCCATGAAGAATATTGTTATCGATTTGGATAGGCAGTTAACGAGACTTCATATTGAAAATACTGATTTTCTTTTAAGAAATATTGATTTCTTCTCAACTGCAAAAGGTATTCATTCTCTTCACCAGAAGTATGAGGAGGGGAGGATTGAAATGCAACATGAATTGAAAGTCCTGGAACACGAGCAAGAAGTCCTTCAGAGTATATCTTGACAAAAAGACTAAAACCTACTATCATAGTTAAGAACAAATAAATTGAAATAATGTATAAATCTGTGAGAAAGAGGAGTACATAAAGAAAACTATAAAGAGAATGGAATCCACCGGCTGAAAGATTTCTATAGTAGACTTTGTGGAAGGTAGCTTTTGAGACAATCACCCAGAACCAATTTTTGATAAGTGATTGCGGTTAATGGCGTTAAACATTATGAAGCTAATGCTATTTGCGTTAGAAATTAAGGTGGTACCGCGGTTTTTTCGTCCTTTCGAAGAAGCTGCGTTTTTTATTGGAAAAACATGAGGTAGGTGATTTATTGCTGGAACTTGGATTGATTTTAATAGGGACAGGACTTATCGTCCTCCTGGCAGGTAGAGTTATGGTTCGTTCTACCAATAAAACCGTCAACGACTCAAGAAAATACGAAGATATGTTAACAGGTTTTCAAAGTGACCGTGAGGAAACGGTAACTGAAAATGATTTTAAGAAACTAGTAAAAAGAACAATGAAGATATTATATGCCGTTGGCGCAACGCTAATCGGTCTTGGAATTCTATTATTGCTCATCAATAGATAAGGAGATATTATGGCTAAAGAATTGGCAAAACAATATAATCCACATGGCATGGAAGATCGTTTATATAGGGAGTGGATGGAAAAAGGATATTTTCATGCCCAAGTAAATTCTGAAAAAGAACCCTTTACCATTGTGATTCCACCACCAAATATTACTGGTCAGTTGCATATGGGGCACGCTCTTGATAATACACTTCAAGATATTATCATCCGTATGAAGCGAATGCAGGGATTTGAAGCCCTTTGGCAACCTGGGACCGACCATGCTGCCATTGCAACGGAAGTTAAGATCGTTGAAAAAATGGCTCAGGAAGGCTTGGTAAAGGCTGATCTAGGACGTGAGAAATTCATGGAACGAGCTTGGGAATGGAAGAAGGAATACGGTGGAAGAATTGTTGAACAATTAAAGAAACTAGGAGCCTCCTGTGACTGGGAAAGAGAACGTTTTACCCTGGACCATGGTCTTAATGACGCTGTAAACGAAGTTTTTATTCGTTACTATGAAAAAGGTTATATATATCAAGGCGATAAGATTATCAACTGGTGTCCTGAATGTCAGACGACTATTTCTGATGCTGAGGTTGAGCATACTGAAAAGGCCGGTCATTTCTACCACTTACGATATCCTATTGTTGGAGAAGAAGGCTTTGTTGAACTTGCAACTACAAGACCAGAAACTATGCTCGGTGATACAGCTGTTGCTGTAAATCCAAAGGATGAGCGTTATGAAAGTTTAGTAGGAAAAACCGTTCTACTACCATTAGTCAATAAAGAAATTCCTATCATTGCAGATGAGTATGTAGATATGGAGTTTGGAACTGGAGTAGTAAAAATTACGCCTGCCCATGACCCAAATGACTTTGAAGTTGGGGCACGTCATGATTTACCACAGGTTAATATCATGAATGATAATGGAACAATTAATGAACTTGGTGGTAAATATGCAGGTATGGATCGATATGAGGCAAGGAAAGAAATGCTGGCTGATCTTGAAGCTGGTGGCTACCTTATTAAGATTGAAGACCATACCCATAACGTTGGTACTCATGACCGTTGTAAGACTGTTGTTGAGCCTTTAATTAAAAAACAATGGTTTGTTAAGATGGATGAGCTGGCAAAGCCTGCTATTGAATGTATTAAGTCAAAAGATTTAGAATTTGTACCAGACAGATATTCGAAAATCTATATGAATTGGATGAATAATATTAGGGATTGGTGTATATCTAGACAACTTTGGTGGGGACATAGAATTCCTGCTTACTATTGTGATGACTGTGGTGAGATTATGGTTTCCAAGGACCATATAGATAAGTGTAAAACCTGTGGTTCGACAAACGTTAGACAAGATGAAGATTCCTTGGATACTTGGTTTTCATCAGCGCTTTGGCCGTTTTCAACTCTGGGCTGGCCAGAGAAAACAGAGGAACTTGATTATTTCTATCCTACCAATGTTTTGGTTACAGGATATGACATTATATTCTTCTGGGTTGCAAGAATGGTTTTTTCAGCCTATGAATTTACTGGTAAGGCACCTTTTAGTAAAGTTATTATGCATGGTTTGGTTCGTGATTCCAACGGACTGAAGATGTCTAAGTCCCTAGGAAATGGTATTGATCCCCTTGAAGTTATTGACGAATTCGGTGCTGACGCTCTGAGACTTACCTTAGTAAGCGGTAATGCTGCCGGAAACGATATGCGTTACTATCAGGAAAGGGTTGAGGCCAGTCGTAATTTTGCTAATAAAATATGGAATGCATCCAGATTTATTATGATGTACGATCTTGAAAATGTACCTGATGAAATGGATACTGACAAGCTAACGGATGCTGATCGTTGGATTCTCTCTAAGTCCAATCAGATGGTTAAGGATGTTACGGAGAAAATGGAGGCTTTTGACCTTGGTATCGCTGTAGAGAAGTTGACAGGATTTGCTTGGGAAGAGTTCTGTGATTGGTATATAGAAATGGTTAAACCACGTCTATATAATGAAGAAGACAAAACGAGGCCAGCTGCTCTTTGGACCCTTAGAACCGTCCTTGTCAATGTTCTTAAACTCCTTCATCCATACATGCCTTTTGTCACTGAAGAGATTTATCAGACCCTTCTTGATACGGATGATTCCATTATGGTTTCACCATGGCCAGAATATATGGCACAATGGGATTTTAAAGAAGAGGAAGAAAGTATATCTCTTTTGAAAGAAGCAATCAGAGGTATCCGTAATATTCGTTCAGAAATGAACGTACCAAATAAAAAAGAAGCAAAAGTGATCGTTGTTGCATCTGATGAAAAAACAGCTAATATTTTTTCAAAAGGCCAGCTGTTCCTTGCTACCCTTTCCACAGCAAGTGAAGTTCTGGTTCAAATGGATAAGACAGGTATTGAAGATGACTTTGTTTCAATTGTTGTTCCTAATGCTACAGTTTATATACCATTAACTGAATTAGTAGACATGGAAAAAGAAAAAATTCGCCTTAGTGATGAGAAGAAAAAACTTCAAGGTGAAATCGATCGAATCGTGAAGAAATTGTCTAATCCTGGTTTTGTAAATAAGGCACCTGAAAAGGTAGTACAAGGCGAGCGAGAGAAGCAGGAGAAGTATGAGACCATGCTGGCTCAGGTTGAAGAGCGGCTTGCAAGTTTCTAAAAGACTATTTAGTAGGTGATTATACTTATTAATATCATTAAATAAGGGTTGTTAGTTTTAGATTAGGTATGAACCATTCTGTGACTAACAGCCCTTATTATTTTATATAGTGGTTACCAAGTTTCAAAGTTTTTCTTATAATCTAAGGATTAAATGGACAGGCATAAGATACAGATGAATATGACTATGATTACTAAATAGCCATAAGTCGCTAATTTTTCTATTTTTCCCATACTTACACATCCCTCCTTCTAAAGCTACATTAGTTCAGATGGTTTATAATACCACTTTTATATGAAGAGACTAGGAAACTAAAGTAAAATCGTGTAAATAATATAAGAAATAAATGTAAAGTTTAAATGATATTGATTCTTGCATGTATGATTGTCATATGATAAAATAAGGGTAGCAAAGACGCAACCATTTGGTGGTCTTTGCTTTTTTTATTCTATAGGAAAGTTCTCTATTCCAGCATCATGTCCAAAAGACCGACATGATGCCTACAAGGAAACTTTCCTAGTGCAACAATCGCAAGCGAACGAGGCGAAGTTTTTTTGTTCTTGGTTTTAAAGTTATTTAACTTTTTGTATTTAGGGAAAATATGTAATAAGTGTCATCGGTGTACGCACCGGAAGGAGGCAGCGAATGAATACAGTATATACAGAGTATGGAACACTGACGGGTGTGGTCCGTCATGATACCTATATTGATGGAAAAGTCTTCGACTGTGAACTTAGTGAATATAATGAAATTAGAACACCATATGGTGTTTTTGTACCTAAGTATACAAGTAAAGAAACGACTGACAGGATGCATAAACAGAGAAGTTCAGTGAGCTTTTATGAAAATGGTGTGGTAAAAAGCATAGCTCTTGAAAAGCAGATGACCGTGTATTCGCCCTTTGGTGATGTAAAGGCTGAACTGGTCACCTTTTACGATGATGGCAAAATCAAACGGGTTTTTCCTAGAAATGGACAAATTAACGGATTTTGGTCAGAAGAGGATGAAGGAAAACTTGTTGAAGACTATCATTTTAAGTTTGAATTCGGAGAGTTTTATACAAAGGTAATTGGACTGTATTTTTATCGGTCAGGTAAAATCAAGAGTGTTACACTATGGCCTGGGGAAACTGTATCTTTACAAACATCTCTTGGTCAAATCAAAGTAAGGATTGGCTTTTCTCTTTATGAAAACGGTAAGTTGAAATCATTAGAACCAGCAACTCAAATACAGGTTGATACACCAATTGGTAAGATATGGTCTTTTGATTATGATGCCATAGGAATAAATGCCGATCATAATTCACTTAGATTTAATGAAGAGGGTATTTTGACAGGAATTAAAACGTCTGCAAACTCGATTTACGTTAAAAATCAAAAAGAGGAATATCTCATTGAACCACAGGAAGTGGATTCCTACATTGATATGACAGATACTAGTTTGATACCTTTAGAGATTCTTTTTCAGAAGGATTCTATTATATTTAACAATGGTTCAATACTGAACTTCCCTAACAATAAATATAGTTTTGAAATCAGAAGGTTTGATCGAATGAAAGCTTTTGGGTGTTCGGCCTGCTCTTCTTGTGGAGCTTGAGAAATTAGCTATTGTCTTTTTATGAAAGACATACTATAATAGACATAAATTAAACAGCGAAGAAGAAAGCTACGATTTACTGAATGTTACAGAGAACCGGTGGATGGTGTGAACCGGTACAGGATTGAATCTTTCCACTTTCAGAGCTGAGGTGAAAGCCTGAGGTTTACAACCTTTATCCTGTTTTCGAGTGGTCGGTTTACCGGCAATTTGGGTGGCAACGCGGAGCTTTTCGTCCCATAGTAAGTGTGGATGGATGGCTTTTTTTGTATAGATAAATAGTAATCTAGCAAAAAAGCGATTCATGAAATCCACTGATGTTTATTCTAAAACCTTATAAAATAGGAAGAACTTAAAGGAGAAATGAGATGTTAGATATCAGATTTGTTAGGGAGAATCCTGACCTAGTAAAGGATAATATGAGGAAAAAGTTTCAGCATGATCGAGTTGGACTTGTTGATGATGCAGTAGCACTTGATGAAAAACGAAGGAGTGCCCAGCAGGAAGCAGATAGCCTTAGAGCGGAAAGAAAGACTATTTCCAAAGAAATCGGTGCATTAATGGGTCAAGGCAAGAAGGAAGAAGCTGAAAAAGTAAAGCAACAGGTTACGGAAGGTGCCAAACGTCTGGCAGAACTTGAAAGAATTGAAAAAGAAGTTGGCGAGAAACTCAATGAAGTCATGATGGTCATTCCAAATATTATTGATGATAGTGTTCCAATTGGAAAAGATGATTCTGAAAATGTTGAACTTGAAAAATTCGGTGAGCCGTTAGTACCTGATTTTGAAGTGCCCTATCATACGGATATTATGAAAAGATTCAATGGTATTGATCTTGAGGCGGCGGCCAAAGTAGCTGGTAATGGTTTCTATTACCTAATGGGTGATATAGCTAGACTTCACTCTGCAGTTACATCATATGCCAGGGACTTTATGATTGAAAAAGGTTTTACCTATTGCATACCTCCATATATGATTCGTAGTGATGTGGTCACTGGTGTTATGTCATTTGCTGAAATGGAAGCCATGATGTATAAGATTGAAGGTGAAGACCTTTACCTTATTGGTACCAGCGAACACTCTATGATTGGTAAGTATATTGATACCATTATTCAGGAGGATACCCTGCCTCATACTCTTACATCTTATTCACCTTGTTTTAGGAAAGAAAAAGGTGCCCACGGTATTGAAGAACGTGGTGTTTACAGAATTCATCAGTTTGAAAAGCAGGAAATGGTGGTGGTTTGTAAGCCAGAGGACTCTATGAAGTGGTACCAAGAAATGTGGAAACATACAGTTGATTTATTTAGGAGTATGGATATTCCTGTGAGGACTCTTGAATGTTGCTCAGGAGATCTTGCAGACTTGAAAGTAAAATCAGTAGATATTGAAGCATGGTCACCGAGACAGGAGAAATATTTTGAAGTGGGATCATGTTCTAATCTTGGAGAGGCACAGGCTAGACGACTGAAAATCCGTTATGTCGGTGAAAGTGGTAAAGGATTTACCCATACCTTAAATAATACGGTAGCTGCTCCACCTAGAATGTTGATTGCTTTCCTTGAGAATAACTTAAATGCAGATGGGTCTGTTAATATTCCTGAAGCGCTTAGACCATATATGGGTGGGAAATCTTTAATAGAACCTACTGATAAATAGTTTGACTACAATATTAGATGTTGAAGAGTAAATCTAGGCACTTATGGTCTTATACCATAGGTGCCTTAATATTTTTTTAATACTTTGTTAATATCTATACTATTATTCATGTGATAGAATGTTTTCAATATGAATAATAACCTCGAGCTTTTTCGAGATCCTGGCTTAGCTGAAAATTGTCTTATAAATATCTATGTTTATACCATGAGCTTGTATGAAGCTCATAATGATGATACAATATATTGGTTAAGGCAAATTAATGAATTGGAAGGTGAACATAAGTGGGAGTTTTTGATAAGATCTTCGGAACCCATAGTGAGCGTGAGCTTAAGAGAATATATCCGATAGTAGATGAAATTGAGGCATTAGAGCCTGAAATAGAAAAGTTATCTGATGCAGAACTATCAGCTAAGACTGATGAATTTAAAAAACGTTTAGCTGATGGTGAAACAGTGGATGATATTATGGTTGAAGCATTTGCTGTTGCTAGAGAGGCAGCACGCAGGGTTCTTGATATGAGACCTTACCGTGTTCAACTTGTCGGTGCAGTTGTACTCCATCAAGGAAGAATTGCAGAGATGCGTACTGGTGAAGGTAAAACCTTGGTAGCTCCTCTTGCAGCATACCTTAATGCGTTAGAAGGTAAAGGGGTTCATGTTGTTACTGTCAATGATTATCTTGCACATCGTGATGCAGAGTGGATGGGACAGGTATTTAACTTTCTTGGTTTGACAGTAGGCTGTATTCTTAATGGTGTTGATAATGATGAAAGAAGAGCTGCCTATAATTGTGATATTACATATGGAACCAATAATGAATTTGGTTTTGATTATTTGAGAGATAATATGGTTATCTATAAAAAGGAAATGGTTCAAAGAGACCTTCATTATGCTATTATTGATGAGGTTGACTCGGTTTTAATTGATGAGGCCAGAACGCCACTTATTATTTCAGGATCATCCTCAAAATCTACCCACCTTTATCAACAGGCACATATGTTAGCTCTTCGTTTAAAAGAAGGCCGTATCATTGGTGAGATTAACAAGTTGTCTGCCCTTATGAATGAAGATATTCAAGAAGAAGGAGACTTTGTTGTTGACGAAAAGACTAAAAATGCAACCTTAACTGCTGAAGGTGTCTCCAAGGTTGAGGCTTTTTTCCAGATTGACAACCTTGCAGATCCAGAAAATATGGAAATTCAGCATCACATTAATCTGGCTCTTAAAGCTTTGAAATTAATGCATCGAGATAAAGATTATGTAGTCAAAGAAGATCAAATTGTTATAGTTGACGAGTTTACAGGACGTCTTATGCCGGGGCGTCGCTACTCCAATGGCTTGCATCAGGCTATTGAAGCCAAAGAAAATGTTAAGGTAAAACGTGAGAGCAAAACGCTAGCAACTATTACCTTTCAAAATTACTTTAATAGATATAAGAAAAAAGCAGGTATGACAGGTACCGCATTAACAGAGGAAGAAGAATTTAGATCCATTTATGGTATGGATGTTATTGAAATTCCTACAAATAGGCCAATTGCTAGAAAAGATCATAATGATGTTGTATACAAGACTATACCAGAAAAATATAGAGCCATTACTAAAGATGTCAAAGAAAGTTACGAAAAAGGCCAACCGGTTCTTGTAGGGACAGTATCTATTGACTCTTCAGAAGAATTAAGTAAATACTTCAAAAAAAATGGAATACCACATAAAGTACTTAATGCTAAGTTTCATGAGCGTGAGGCTGAGATTGTAGCAGATGCCGGTCAATTAGGGGCTGTAACTATCGCTACTAATATGGCTGGTCGTGGTACAGACATTAAATTAGGTCAAGGTGTTAAGGAAGCTGGTGGTCTTAAGATTATTGGTACAGAAAGACATGAATCTAGACGTATTGATAATCAATTACGTGGTCGTGCTGGTCGTCAAGGTGACCCGGGAGAATCAAGATTTTATATTTCTCTTGAAGATGATCTTATGCGTCTCTTTGGTTCTGACCGTATGAAGAATACTGTTGAACGACTTGGTTTGCCTGATGATGAGCCTATCAGTGCAGGGATTTTATCCAATAGAATAGAAGATGCCCAGTCTAAGGTTGAGGGTAATAACTTTGGCGTACGTAAACGACTTTTGGATTATGATCAGGTCATGAATGAACAAAGAGAAATCATCTATGAAGAACGGCAAAAGGTTCTTAAGGGTGACAGTATGCGATCCATTGTTATGAATATGATTGATCAGATTATTGAACGAAATGTAAATGCCCATTCTAATGGTATGGATCATATGGATGAATGGGATCTAAAAGGTTTACGGGAGTCATTAACCAAGATAATTCCATTCCCTAACTTTAATATTTCAGAGGAAGCGAGAGATGAATTTACGAAAGAGAAGTTCATTGACTTCCTTAAGGACCTAGCCCATAAGCTATATGAAGCAAAAGAAGCTGAGTTTGATACACCTGAAATGATGCGTGAACCAGAACGTGTTATTATGCTAAAGGCCATTGATCAAAAATGGATGGACCATATTGATAACATGGATCAGATGCGCCAAGGTATTTCGCTTCGAGCTTTTGGTCAAAGAGATCCTTTAATTGAGTACAAATTTGTTGGCTTTGACATGTTTGATGAAATGATTGAAAGCATCCAAGAAGATACTGTTCGTATTCTCTTTAGAATTGCTCCCAAAAACAAGCTTGAAAGAGAAAGGGTTGCTAAGAACATTTCCACTAACAGAGGAAATGAAACCAATAAACGTACCGTTAAGAAGGAAGGCCGTAAACTTGGTCGTAATGAACCTTGCCATTGTGGAAGTGGAAAAAAATACAAGCAATGCCATGGACCTAGTGAGAACTTTAATTATCGTGTAGAAGCTTAACAGTTTGTTCAAAGAATATTAACTTTAGAAGGATTGATACTACAGGTTTTGTACTAATTTTTATGTTATAATAATAAATAAGGTTTCTAGAGTTTGTTTTACATGTGATCCTTACAAATGGACATGCTCTTGATGACCTAATTAATAATAAAACTGGAAGAGGTGATTTAATGATAGTTATAGAACAGATCAAGCAGGACTTGGCTGGTTATACAACTAAGTTAAATGAATTGAGTGTTTCACTTTGACTTGGATAATGTTAAAATAAAGATAGAAACCCTTGAAAATGAAATGGGTCGTGAAGACTTTTGGGATGATCAAGCAAACAGCATGGAAGTCATGAAAACGCTTAAGGGATATAAAGATCGCGTCGAGGATTATGAAGGACTGTCTGAATCGTATGATGACCTCTTGACGATGATTGAGTTGGCAGTCGAAGAAGAGGATGAGTCTCTTATTGATGATATTAAAGATATGCAGACATCATTTACGGCTGACTACGAAAGTTTAAGGATTAAGACACTTTTATCAGGACTTTACGATAACCATAATGCGATTTTATCTCTTCATGCAGGAGCTGGTGGAACTGAATCTTGTGACTGGGTTGCTATGCTATATCGTATGTATACTAGATGGGCAGACAAAAGAGACTATAAGGTTGAAGTTCTTGATTATTTGGACGGAGATGAAGCAGGAATTAAATCGGTGACTTTCCAGATTAGTGGCGAGAACGCTTATGGTTACCTTAAGGCTGAAAAAGGAGTTCACCGATTGGTTCGTATTTCACCTTTTGATTCATCAGGAAGGCGGCACACTTCTTTTGCGTCTTGTGATGTTATACCTGAAATTGATGACACCATTGAGTTTGATATACCAGATGATGAGATTCGCATTGACACATTCAGGGCAAGTGGTGCAGGTGGACAACATATCAATAAGACAGATTCCGCTATACGAATAACGCATTTACCGACAAAGATTGTTGTTCAATGTCAGAATGAACGGTCACAACACAAAAATAAAGATAAGGCAATGTCTATGCTTAAGGCCAAGCTTATTGAGGTTAAGCAAGAAGAACAAAAGGCTGAGATGGATGACATTCGGGGAGAAGTTTCTGAGATCGGTTGGGGTAGCCAAATAAGATCTTATGTTATGCATCCTTACAGTATGGTCAAAGATCATCGTACAACAGTTGAGACCGGTAATGTAAATGCTGTTATGGATGGTGACCTAGATAGGTTTATTAATGGATATTTGGTATGGCTTACGTCAAAGAACCAATAAAAAGGAGGAAGGCACATGGCTTCGTTACAACAAGTAATTTTTAAACTCGACAATGAAGAGTATGGACTGGACATTATGAAAGTTAGTGGTATTGAAAAGTACCAAGAAGTTGTAAAAGTACCTAATTCACCTGAATATATTGAGGGTATTATTAACCTAAGAGGTGAAATACTTCCAATCTATAGTTTAAGAACGAAATTTAACCTAGTGGGTAAGACATCAGATGACGAGACCAAAATAATCGTGGTTAACACCAATGATATGAAGATTGGTTTTGTCGTAGATTTAGTTGTTGAAATCTTGAACATTGATGAGGAAAACGTTGAAGGGGCACCGAAGCTTGTCACCGGAATTAATAGAAAGTACATTAAAAGTGTAGCTAAGCAAGATGAACGTATGATTATTCTTATCGATATTGATTTGATTATTTCAGATGAAGAGAAAATTGAGCTTGGTGAAGTGATTGAAGAAGTTTAGATACAAAGAAGGCGCTAATAACTTAGTGTCTTCTTTTGTGTTTACAAGAAATGGCTCTAGAGGAGTCGATTTCTGACGACAGTTGGAGCATTGTTTTTCGCCATAGAATGTGATAAGATTTATAGAGAAAAATAAAAAGGAGGCTTTAATAATGGTTGAATGGTTTGAACAATTTGGTCCAGTGCAGCAAGCTTTGTTTGGAACTCTTTTTACTTGGAGTGTGACGGCTTTAGGTGCTGCAATGGTTTTCTTTTTCAAGACTATAAATAAAAATGTATTAAATGGAATGTTGGGATTTGCTGCTGGTGTTATGATTGCTGCCAGTTTCTGGTCTCTTTTGGCTCCTGGTATTGAGATGGCAGAAGAGCTTGGTCAGATAGCTTGGTTGACAGCTGCTATTGGCTTTCTTGGCGGAGGAGCTTTTTTGTTTTTGGTTGATAAGCTTTTACCTCACTTACATATGGGATTGGATAGTTCAAAAGCAGAAGGTATCAAAACGTCTTGGCAAAGGTCGATACTTCTTGTTTTGGCTATAACACTACATAATATCCCGGAAGGTTTAGCAGTAGGTGTAGCCTTCGGTGCAGCCTATGCTGGAAATTTACAAGCGGCTAGTGTAGCAGGAGCCATAGCACTTGCTATTGGTATTGGCCTTCAAAACTTCCCGGAAGGCGCTGCTGTTTCTATTCCTCTTAGAAGAGAAGGGTTTAGTCGGACAAAGGCCTTTATTTACGGCCAGGCATCAGGTATTGTAGAACCAATAGCAGGTGTCATTGGTGCGGCAGCCGTTATCACCATGCGGCCAATATTACCTTATGCATTGGGATTTGCAGCAGGTGCTATGATTTATGTTGTTATTGAAGAACTAATTCCTGAAGCGCAGAGAGAAGAAGGCGGTTCTAAGACAGATGTTGCGACTATAGGATGTATGGTTGGATTTGCAATTATGATGGTTTTAGATGTAGCCCTTGGATAATAAAAAAAAGACACTAGTTATATAGTGTCTTTTTTTGTGTATATGATTAGTTGCTCCTAGGGCTATGGTCTCTTTCCTTTATGAACTCATCCTTAATCTTTTGACCCACAAGAAAATAATAGGAAACTTCATTGCTAATGGCACGTAGGCAAAATTCCTTGCATAAAGTTAATAAGTATGCTATCATCTTCCTAGCGAAAACAAATGTTTTTCTAACAAATACAAAAGGATGGTGTTAATGTGCCGGATAATGCAAATTATTATATCATTAAACGTAAGGCTTTGCCTGAAGTTTTTCTGAAGGTTGTACAAGCAAAAGCACTTATTGAAAAAGAAAGAGCTATGACCGTTCAAGAAGCAGTTGATGAAGTTGGAATAAGCCGAAGTTCTTTCTATAAATATAAAGATAGTATTTTTCCATTTTATGAAAATGGACGAGGCAGTGTCATCACCTTTGGCGTTAAAATTGATGATGAACCTGGACTTCTGTCAACGGTCATCAAGCGTATTGCTGATTTTAAGGCGAATATATTAACAATTAATCAGACGATTCCGGTCAATAGTGTAGCAAACTTGACTTTAAGTATCGAGATATTACCTACTACTGGAGATATACAGGAATTAATTGATACCATATCAGCATATGAAGGCATCCATCAGGTAAAGATATTAGCGAGGGAATAAGATGGCAAATATTGCAATTCTTGGTTACGGAACAGTAGGCTCAGGTGTTTATGAAGTCCTGGAAACCAATAAAGAAAGTATTAGTGAAAAAGCAGGTCAGGAAGTTCATGTAAAGTATGTTCTGGATCTAAGAGATTTTCCAGGAACACCTATTGAAGATTTACTGACCAATAATTATGAAGATATATTAAATGATGATCAGGTTCAAATTGTTGTTGAGGTTATGGGTGGCTTGAATCCTGCTTACGATTTCACAAAGAAAGCTTTGGAAAGAGGCAAAAGTGTTATTACCTCAAATAAAGAGCTTGTTGCAAGTCACGGACCTGAACTACTTGAAATAGCTAGGAAAAAGGCTGTTAATTACTTGTTTGAAGCGAGTGTCGGTGGTGGAATACCAATTATTCGTCCCTTAAACAAGTCATTGACGGCAGATGAAATAAGTGAAATAACAGGAATATTAAATGGTACAACAAATTATATTCTGACCAAAATGACCAAAGACGGAGCTAGTTTTGATGATGTTTTAAAAGAAGCTCAAGACCTTGGTTATGCAGAACGTAATCCTGAGGCAGACATAGAAGGCCATGATGCTTGTCGTAAGATAGCCATTTTATCATCCCTTTCCTATGGAAAACATGTGGATTATGCCCATGTATATACAGAGGGGATAAGAAAAATCAGACCTAGAGATATTGATTATATCAAAGCGATGAATTGTCAGGTGAAACTACTTGCAACAAGTAAGAAAATCGATAGTATGGCTTTTGCTATGGTATCACCTATGATTATTAGTAATGACCATCCTTTAGCTAACGTTAATGGTGTTTTTAACGGTATTTTTGTAAAGGGTAATGTTATTGGTGATGTTATGTTCTATGGAAGTGGAGCTGGCAAATTACCAACAGCGTCAGCCGTCGTTGCAGATGTTGTAGATGCGGTGAAACATTTGGGCAAGAATATTATTACCCATTGGTTTTCCAAGGAAATGGAACTTTTACCCCTAACTGAAGTTCCTGCTAGAATGATGGTTGTTTTAGATGGTTCTGCCGATAAGCTTTTAATTCATGACTTGTTCGGTCAGGTGACTTTTGTAGATAGCGATGATGAAGTGGTATTCATTACTTCAAAATCTACGGAAGGACAACTTGAGAAAGCTATGAATCAATTGAAAGAAAAAGGGATTCATGTACTTTCTCATATTCGTGTGGAGGAAGGTGCTCTATGAAACATATACTAATTTTAGCAGATGGTATGGCTGATTGGCCTGTTGAGGAACTTGGTGGAAAAACACCAATGGAAGCTGCTAATAAACCGATGATGGAGCGTTTGTCCTCTATGGGTGAAGTTGGTTTAGTACAAACGGTTCCTCATGGCATGAACCCAGGTAGTGATACAGCTAATTTATCTGTTTTAGGATATGATCCCAAAAAATATTATACAGGCAGGTCTCCACTTGAAGCTATAAGTATAGGTGCTGCTATGGACTTAGGAGATGTTTGTTTTCGTGTGAATTTTGTCACCTTGACTGAGGATGAACCATATACTGAGAAGACTATTTTGGATCACAGTGCAGATGAGGTATCAACAGAAGAAGCGCAAGAACTTTTAGAAGTTATCAAAGTAGCCTTTGGTGATGAAATGAAGAAGTTCTATACTGGTGTCAGTTACCGACATGCTTTAATTATGAGTCAGGGTTCAACGAATGTAAGCCTGACACCACCACATAATATTCTTGGGAAAAAAGTGACGGATTATATGCCTAAGGGGGATAATGGTGATTTCTTTTATGAAATGATGGTAAAGTCTTTTGACTTACTTAAAGATCACCCTATTAATCTCAAACGTAAAGAGAAGGGCCTAAGACCTGCTAACTCTGTTTGGCCTTGGGGTGAAGGAACAAAACCCGAACTGGATTCTTTTGAAGACCTGTTTGGTAAAAAAGGTGCTATGATATCAGCTGTTGATCTTCTAAAAGGTATCGCCATTGTAGCGAAAATGGAAAGTATTGATGTTGTTGGAGCTACAGGTAATATACATACAAATTACGAAGGCAAAGTAAAGGCCGCTATAAAAGTACTTGAAGATGGAGCGGATTTTGTGTATATTCATATAGAAGCTCCTGATGAATGTGGTCATCAGGGTGATGTAAGGAACAAGGTAAGGGCAATTGAGTTAATTGATGAAAAAGTGTTAAAACCTGTGTTTGAGTACATGCAGTCTCATGGACATGGTTTCAAAATCGCAGTCTTACCTGATCATCCTACACCTATTGAGATAAGAACCCATACCAATGAAGCAGTTCCTTACTTTATATTTAACAGTGAAAATCAAACGAATTGTAGTTTTGCATATAGTGAAGCAGGTGCTAGAGAAAGTGGACGACTGATTGAAAAAGGTCATGAGTTCATGCCATACTTTTTGACATAACGGAGGAAAAACATGCTAATCGTAAAAAAATTCGGCGGTAGTTCAGTTGCCAATAAGGAAAGAGTCTTAAATGTCGCCGGTAGAATCTTAGAAGATTATAATCAAGGCCATAAAGTTGTGGTTGTCTTATCAGCACAAGGTGATACAACAGACGAATTACTAAAGAAGGCAAGAGAAATTACAGACAATCCTTCAAAGAGAGAGATGGACATGCTTTTATCCACAGGTGAACAGCAGTCTGTTGCTTTAATGGCTATGGCTATACAAACGCTGGGTGCTCCGGCAGTGTCTTTAAATGCCTTTCAGGTGAATATGTCAACGACTAGTGCTTACTCAAATGCAAGACTTAAAGATATTGATGCAGAAAGAATTGACATGGAATTGTCCAGAAAGAATATTGTACTTGTGACTGGTTTTCAAGGAGTTAATCGTTATGATGATATTACAACCCTTGGTCGTGGAGGTTCTGATACCACAGCGGTTGCGTTAGCAGCTGCCCTTAATGCAGACAAATGTGAAATTTATACAGATGTTGATGGTGTATATACAGCAGATCCACGTGTTGTGAAAAATGCTAGGAAGATTGATGCAATTACTTATGATGAAATGTTGGAATTGGCATCACTTGGTGCAAAAGTGCTTCACAACCGTTCAGTAGAGCTCGCAAAAAAATATAACGTAGAACTTGTGGTCAGATCTAGTCTGACACGAGCAGAAGGTACTGTTGTAAAGGAGGAATTAAAAATGGAACAAATGATGGTTAGTGGTGTAGCTGCCGATAAAAATGTTGCCCGTATTGCGATTGTTGGTCTTAAGGACAAGCCAGGTAAGGCCTTTGATCTTTTTAGTCTTTTAGCAAAGGCGAATATTAGTGTTGATATTATTTTACAGTCAATTGGACGAGATGGTAATAAGGATATTTCCTTTACTATAGCCCAAGATAATCTGGAAGAGGCTAAGGCACTTCTTGAGAAAAATTTAGAGCATCTGCAAGCAGAGCGAATTGATTATGAAGACCATGTGGCTAAAGTTTCTGTTGTTGGTGCTGGAATGGCTTCAAATGCGGGGGTAGCATCTAAAATGTTCGAAGCTCTTTATGATGCTGATATTAACATCAACATGATATCAACTTCAGAAATAAAGATATCTGTTTTAGTACATGAGAAGGATGTAGAGGATGCAGTTAATGCTATTCATGATCATTTTAAGTTGAGTTCTAAATAATCAGTTTAATATATAAGACTGTTTTTTACCTTGGTGAAAAGCAGTCTTTTTAGTTGTAATGCTGTATTGACGCATGGATGGTTTGATATTATAATGGTTATGCACTTTATGTACTATGGCAAAGTTTGCATAAGTGTAATAGACGAGGAAGGTAATGATATGGATATTAAACAGATTTTACTTAAGGAGTTCGGACTGAAACAATGGCAGATTGATAATACGCTGAAACTAATTGACGAAGGAAATACGATTCCGTTCATTGCCCGTTACCGTAAAGAGCTTACAGGTTCTCTTTCTGATGAAGTCTTAAGAGATCTTTTTGATCGCTTAACCTATCTGAGGAATTTAGAAAGTCGTAAAGAACAAGTTTTATCTTCAATAGAAGAGCAAGGAAAGTTAACAGAGACTATTCGTTTGACTCTTGAAAAAGCTGTTACTTTAGTTGAAGTCGAGGATATATATCGTCCATATAAACAAAAGAAAAGAACAAGAGCTACCATAGCTAAGGAAAAAGGCCTGGAACCATTGGCTATGCTTATTTATATGCAAAAAGAAATGAAGTCAATTGAAAGTCTAGCAGAAGAATATATAGATAGTGAAAAAGGTGTTGAAACAGTTACTGATGCCTTGAATGGAGCTATGGATATTATTGCGGAAATGATATCTGATGAAGCTAAGTTTAGGAAATTCCTTAGAGAAGGAAC
Source organism: Vallitaleaceae bacterium (assembly GCA_963677625.2). Classification (GTDB taxonomy): domain Bacteria; phylum Bacillota; class Clostridia; order Lachnospirales; family Vallitaleaceae; genus UBA1351. The sequence goes on along the minus strand of CAXXSW010000004.1, from coordinate 302,663 downwards.
CTTAAGATATGGACTGATTCAGACTAAAGTTAAAGATAAGGAAGCTACAGTTTATGAAATGTATTTTGATTATTCAGAAAGGCTGTCTAGTCTTCCAGGACATAGGATTTTAGCAATCAATCGTGGTGAAAAGGAAAAAGCTTTAGCTGTTAAGATTGATATGGACCATGATCGTAATATTAATTTTCTAAAAAAACATGTTATTCATAACCCTAATGCTTCTGGAAGTAAATATTTGATTCAGGCAATAGAGGATGGCTATAAACGGTTAATTTTCCCTGCTATCGAGAGAGAGATTAGAACAAGTATGACAGAAGCTGCAGAAGAGGGAGCTATCAAAGTATTTGGCAAAAACCTTGAACAACTATTACTTCAACCACCGATTCTTGGTAAAACTGTATTGGCTCTTGACCCTGCCTTTAGGACCGGGTGTAAAGTTGCAGTTATCGATGGTTTGGGTAAGGTTCTTGATACAGGAGTAATATATCCAACACCTCCTCATAATAAGGTGAAAGAGGCTAATAAATTTATAGCCGACTTAATTCAGAATTATGGAGTTGAATTGATAGCAATTGGTAATGGTACAGCATCTAGAGAAACGGAGAGCTTCACATCTGATCTTCTCAAACTCTTACAATCAAAAATTCAGTATGTTATTGTCAACGAAGCCGGAGCATCAGTTTATTCCGCATCAAAATTAGGGACAGAAGAGTTTCCTGAATATGATGTTGCCTTACGTAGTGCGGTGTCCATTGGTAGGCGATTACAAGATCCTCTAGCAGAACTGGTAAAAATAGATCCTAAGTCTATAGGTGTTGGTCAGTACCAACATGACATGAATCAAAAAAGATTGAGTGAAACCCTAAGTGGGGTCGTTGAAGACTCAGTTAATAAAGTAGGTATTGATTTAAATACCGCTAGTGTATCTTTGCTTCAATATATCTCTGGAGTTAATAAAACTATTGCCAAGAATATTGTTGCATACCGTGAGGAAAACGGAGAATTTACCAGTCGCCGTGAACTTTTGAAGGTAGCAAAACTCGGTCCTAAAGCTTTTGAGCAAAGTGCTGGTTTTTTAAGAATTAGAAGGGGTAAGAATCCTCTTGATAATACCGGTGTGCATCCAGAAGCTTATAAGGCCACTAAAGGGTTGATTGAACTACTAGGGTTGGATAAAAACTATGAACCATCCGAGTTAAAAATGGCTGTAAGAAAAGTCAAAGATTTACCAGGTTTGGCTGAAAAACTTGAGATTGGATTGCCAACACTTAAAGATATTGTTAAAGAACTTGAAAAGCCAGGTCGTGACCCTCGTGAAGAGATGCCAAAACCGATTTTAAGAAGTGATGTCTTGGAAATGAAGGACTTGAAGGAAGGTATGATACTGAAGGGGACTGTACGAAATGTTATTGATTTTGGAGCTTTTGTAGATATCGGAGTACATCAGGATGGATTAGTTCATATCAGTAAGATTTGTGATAAATACATCAAACATCCAATGGAAGTTGTTTCTATTGGTGATGTTGTTGAGGTTGAAGTTGTTTCTGTAGATATTCATAAAAAGCGTATTGGTTTATCTATGTTGGTAGGACAGAAGGCTTAGGAGAGGTTAGGAGAGATTATGCCAGATATTGTGCAAGTAACTGTACGAACGAGTACCAAGGATCTTTTTAGATTTATGGTTTTTCATGGATATAGTAAGGTTAGTGGAATAATAACCTTGATATTTTCAATTATATGTGTAGTCATGTTACCAATTAGTTTGTTTTCATGGAAGGATCCTTTTACAACAGCTGCCTTTGGAATCGTTATAGGGATGTACTTAATTTTAACTCCCCTAAATATGTTATCTCAGTCAAGAAGACAGGTGATTAGTAATCCAGTATTCAAAAATCCAATTACTTATCATATAAGTGAAGAAATATTTGAGGTTCAGCAATACACAGGTACGGTACGCTTATATTGGGGGCAACTTTTAAAAGTAAAAAAAACTCCCTTCGATTATCTTTTTTATGTAAATAGTGAACAGGCCTTTGTTCTACCAAAGACCGCAATAGATCCTGATGAGATAAGTGTTTTGGAGGGAATTCTAGATAAAGTCAAAGACGAGGTTGGTGGAGACCAAAAGACCATAGATCCTAGTCAGGTAGAGATAAAAAAGAGTCCTAAGTTATCCAAAGAGGAGAAAGCAGTTTCAAAAAAAAGTGCGAAGGCTAAGACAAAGTCAAGGGGAAAAGCTAAGACAAAAGGAAAATCTAAAAATGATCTCTTAGAACGCCAGTTAATGGAAATGGCCGCAAAGGATCATGAAGAAATCAAAGAGCAAGACGAGATTAAAGTTCAAGATGAGATTAAAGTTCAAGACGAGATTAAAGTTCAAGATGGGACTAAAGTTCAAGATGAGACCAGAGTTCAAGACGAGATCAAAGTCCCAAAAGAAACAGAAGCTCGAGGAGAAAATCAAGAAGATATAGAAACTAGAACGGAAGAATAGATGAAATATATGTCAAACTCACCTGAGGAAACTTTTGAAATAGGGTTATCTTTAGGAAAAGAAGGAAAAAAAGGACAATTAATATGTTTAATTGGAGATCTTGGAGTTGGTAAAACTGTTTTTACTAAAGGCTTTGCCAAGGGGTTGGGTATTGAAGAAGCCATTACCAGCCCTACATTTACAATAGTCAATGAATATGATGAGGGCCGCTTGCCCTTTTATCATTTTGATGTATATAGAATTGAAGATGTATACGAAATGGAAGAAATCGGATATGAAGAGTATTTTTACGGTCAAGGAGTTACTTTTGTTGAATGGGCCAACTTGATTATAGATTTGATTCCAAAAGGTTCTACATGGATTACAATAAAGAAAGATTTGGATAAAGGATTTGACTACCGACTGATTGAAATAGAGGTGAAATAGTTTATGAGAGTACTTGGAATAGAAAGTTCATCTACAACGGCATCTATGGCAATCATTGAAGATTATAACTTAATTGGTGAATATACCATAAATAATACCATGAAGCATTCCAAAACCTTGATGCCTATGCTGGAAGATCTGATGAATAGATTAGACCTTGATGTCAGTGACCTGGATTTGATTTCAGTTTCTGAAGGGCCAGGATCTTTTACAGGTCTTCGGATTGGGTCTGCAACAGCTAAAGGCTTGGCTCATGGTCTGGGATTAAAGGTGGCGAGTATTCCGACTTTGGAAGTTATTGCGTCTACAGTCAAGGTTCCAGGAGCGAGAGTAGGTGTTGTTGTTTTTGCAAGAGCTAGAGAAGTTTATTATGCAGAGTATCTTATTGATTTTGTAGATGGTCAATTCCTTCCCCGCGAAGTTTCTGCCATTAGAGCTCTAGAAGTTGAGGACTTAATAGAAGACCTAAAGAACAAGAGGAAGCATAAAGCTGATAGTAAAGAAATGACAAATATATCTAATGTGACGAGGGTTGAAGACAATGCTTACTTAATTGGAGATGGCATCTGGAAATTTGAAAAAGAGTTTTTAGAACTTTCTAACCAGTATAAAATACCTAAGCCGATATATTGTTCTTTTTCAGCAAAAAATGTTGCTTTATTAGGTCTTAGCAGGTATTATAGTGGTGATGTCATGACATATTTCCAGCAAAAACCTTATTACCACAAAAAGTCACAGGCTGAACGGGAATATGAGGAGAAACATAAAAATGATTAGGTCAATGGAAGTTTTGGATATTGATCCTATATTTGAAATAGAGAACTTATCTTTTTCCACCCCCTGGACCAGATCGGCCTTTGAGACTGAACTGACCAACGACAATGCTCATTATATTGTTATCACAGTTGAAGATAAGGTTATCGGTTACGGTGGATTTTGGAAGATTATGGATGAAGCACATTTCACAAATCTTGCCATTCATCCCGAATATCGAGGAAAAGGTTATGGCAAACAACTGATTCAGGGAATGCTTGATCTAGCCAAGCAAATAGACATTAAATATGCAACATTAGAAGTAAGAGCCAGTAATGAACATGCTCTCAAAGCCTATTCCACTTTGGGCTTTTATATAGAAGGCAAGAGAAGCCGCTACTATACTAACCCGGTTGAAGACGCACTCATCATGTGGGCGTCTTTGAAATAAGGAGGATTTATAATGAGTACTATCCAAGAAACCAGTGTCAATACGATACGTATTTTATCCGCTGAAGGTGTGCAAAAAGCAAATTCAGGTCACCCAGGCCTACCACTTGGAGCTGCACCTATGGCATATGAACTATGGGCTAATCACCTAAACCATAATCCTAAAAACCCAGAGTGGGACAACAGAGACCGTTTTATCTTATCAGCAGGACATGGTTCAATGTTGGTTTATTCACTGCTTCATTTGTTCGGTTATGGACTTACCATTGATGATCTTAAGAACTTTAGACAATGGGGATCCAAGACTCCAGGGCATCCAGAGTATGGTCACACAGTAGGTATTGAAACAACAACAGGACCTCTTGGTGCAGGTTTTGCTACAGGTGTGGGTATGGCTATGGCGGAAAAGCATTTGGCAGCCATATATAATGAGTCGGATTTTGACATCGTTGATCACTACACTTATTCAATTGTAGGTGATGGATGTCTTATGGAAGGTATTACAAGTGAAGCTGCATCACTCGCAGGTACTTTAGGTTTAGGTAAATTTATCGCATTTTACGATTCAAATAAAATCTCAATTGAAGGTTCTACAGATTTAGCTTTTACAGAAGATGTTGGTGCTCGTTTTGAGGCTTACAACTGGCAGGTTATTAAAGTTGATGATGGTAACGATCTTGAAGCTATCGGAAAGGCTATTGAAGCTGCAAAAGCTGAATCTGATAAGCCTTCTCTTATTATTGTCAGCACGCTGATTGGTTACGGCTGTCCTGCTAAGCAGGGTAAGGCAAGTGCCCACGGTGAACCTCTCGGCCCAGATAACTTAGTGGCTACAAAAGAAAATCTTGGCTTCCCAACGGATAAAGAATTCTTTGTTCCAGAGGAAGTGTCTAGCCATATGGCAGAGCTTGCTGCTAAAGGAGCTAAGAAAGAAGAAGCATGGAATAAGTTATTTGAAGCTTACACTGCTAAATATCCAGAAAAAGCGGCAGCTTATATTAAAGATATGAGTGGCGAAGTTGACATAGAAAAATTAGATGATGAAGCATTCTGGTCATTTGATAATAAGCCGATTGCTACAAGAGCGGTATCCGGTCAAGTCATCCAACGATTGATTGATATAGTTCCTAATATGTTTGCAGGCTCAGCTGACCTTTCGCCATCTACAAAAACTTGGATGAACGATCAAGGAGAATTCTCAAAAGAAACACCAGAAGGTAAAAATATCCATTATGGTGTTCGTGAGCTTGCTATGACAGCCATGGGCAATGGTATCGTGATTCACGGAGGCCTTAAGTCTTTTACTTCTACATTCTTTGTATTCAGTGATTACATGAAACCAATGATTCGTTTGGCTGCCCTAATGAACCTTCCACATACTTTTGTATTAACACATGACAGTATCGGAGTTGGTGAAGATGGGCCTACCCATCAACCAATTGAGCAATTGGCTTCTCTTCGTTCCATTCCTAATCTTGTGACTTTCAGACCTTGTGATCCAAAAGAAGTTGCAGCTGGTTGGTACTATGCTATAACAAACAAAACAAGTCCAACAGCTCTTGTACTTACTCGTCAGAACGTTGGATTCTATGAAAAATCAGGTAAAGCAGCCTTAAAAGGTGGATATGTACTGATTGATTCAGAAAAGGCAACACCTGATGTAATCTTGATGGCTAGTGGTTCTGAAGTTGGTGTTATTGTTGAAGCTCAGGCTAAGTTAAAAGAAGAAGGTATTGATGCACGCGTTGTCAGTATGCCTTCTATGGAACTTTTTAACGCTCAATCAGCAGAATATAAAGAGAGTGTGCTTCCTATAGGAGTCAGAAAACGTTTGGCTGTTGAAGCAGCACGATCATTTGGATGGTTCCAATATGTAGGGCTTGATGGTAAAGTTCTTGGTATTGATCATTTTGGGGCTTCTGCTCCAGGTGGAAAAGTATTTGAAGAGTTTGGTTTTACAGGTGAAAATGTAGCCGCTCTTGCTAAATCTTTGTAATTAAGAGCCTAGTATTCTAAAAGAATAAATGGGTAGTAAAGACAGTTGACATTTTGGGTCGGCTGTCTTTTTTTAATCTATATAGTCATATAGGGGGATTACCTAATCTAGGGAATTCTTGACATTTTACGGATTCAAGATATAATTGTGTTAGCATATTAGAAAGAGGAAATGACATGTTAGATGTTTGTTTATTAGGTACAGGAGGTATGATGCCCTTACCATATAGGTGGCTCACAGCTCTGATGACTAGATATAATGGCAGTAATCTCTTGATTGACTGTGGAGAAGGAACTCAGATTACAATGAAGCTTCAAGGATGGAGCTTTAAGGATATAGATCAGATTTGTTTTACCCACTACCATGGTGACCATATTAGTGGATTGCCTGGTTTGTTACTGTCTATTGGTAATTCGGATCGGAAAGAACCGGTTACGCTAGTTGGCCCAAAGGGCCTTAAACGAGTGGTTGACGGATTAAGAGTAATCGCACCGGAACTTCCTTTTGAATTGAAATTTATTGAGTTAAATGAGAATGTTCAGACCTTGAATCTGAATGGATATATTATAGATGCATTTAAGTTGAATCATAAAATAACCTGTTACGGCTATTCCATCAATATACCAAGGAAAGGTAAGTTTGATGCTAGGAAGGCAAAAGAATTAAATTTACCAGTGACATATTGGTCAAAACTTCAAAATGGCGAAGATGTTGTTTATGAAGAAAAGACATATACGCCTGACCTTGTTATGGGTAATGCTAGAAAGGGAATTAAAGTTACCTATTGTACGGATACAAGACCGGTTAATAATATGATTCTTGGAGCTCACCATGCGGATTTGTTTATTTGTGAAGGAATGTATGGTGAACCGACAGAGGAAACGAATGCTGTTGCATATAAACATATGACTTTTCAGGAAGCTGCCAGAGTGGCAAAAGAAGCTGGTGCTGCTGAATTGTGGTTAACTCATTTTAGCCCGGCACTGGTAAAGCCTAGAGAATTTTTGCATGTAGCTAAGGCAATTTTTCCTAACACAAAAATTGGTAAAGATCGAATGACAACTACTTTGAAATTTGATGATGAGTAGAAGTTCCAAAAGACATAATTCAATATTTACCTATAGTTTCCGATATATTTATAGTATACTAGTCATATATAATAACTTACAGCTAGAGTTGAGGTGTATTTATGAGAAAAGTATTACCACTTTTAATTGTTATCATAATCTTGGGGGGTATAGGTTACTATTACTGGACAAATATGGATTTGGACTCAACAAAGGATGCTCAATGGATGACTGAAAAACGTTTTCTGGAGATTTCCCTTTCACCTAGTGAATTAGTTAACTTTATTGCTGATGTTAAGGAGAACCCCCAATCTGTTATGAATACCTATACGCTTTTGAGAAAGATGATTTATAGCGGTGATTATGATGCTTCTAATAGGGAGAGTCTTTTGATGATGCAAAGGAGTCTTCTGGTTGAACAGTTACTGGAAAAGAATCCTAAGGAGATGCATATCCTTCAGATGGAAGCGGAATTGGAAAAATGGCAAGAAAATAAGTTTAGGATTATAGGATCAGATTCCTTACCGCCTGACTATTATCCTCTTTCTATTTTTGAGGATATGGTTAATCCTCCTACAGATATTCAGGAAGCTGTTATCATAAAAGTGGTGTATTATACTAATGATATAGAAACAGAAGAACATCAAGACACAGATATATACACCGAGTATATTTTGGTTCAGAATAAAATGGGCTTGTGGGAAATTTATGGATGGAACAGAATAGAACCATTTGAAATCGTAAAATAGATGGAGTGAATGATGAATGACATTAATATTTTAGCCATAGAGTCTTCTTGCGACGAGACAGCGGCAAGCGTAGTTAGAAATGGAAGAGAAGTTTTAAGTAATATCATATCTTCTCAAATTGATTTACATAAAAAGTATGGTGGTGTAGTACCGGAAGTTGCATCTCGTAAACATATTGAAAAAATCGATTTAGTCATTGATGAAGCCTTGGAAGAGGCTGGCCTTGGATTTGATAATATCGATGCAATAGCTGTAACTTATGGTCCAGGTCTAGTTGGTGCTCTTCTTGTAGGAGTTGCCAAGGCTAAGGCTCTTGCATTTGCCTTAAAAAAACCTTTAATTGGTGTTCATCATATAGAAGGTCATATTGCGGCTAATTATATTGAAAACAAAAGCTTTACTCCTCCCTTTCTATGTATGGTTGTATCAGGTGGTCATACCCATCTTGTTCATGTCAAAGACTATCAGCATTTTGAAATCATTGGAAAAACATTAGATGATGCTATTGGTGAGGCTTTTGACAAGGTTGCAAGATCTATAGGTTTGGGCTATCCAGGTGGTCCGAAAATTGATAAATTGGCCCCTAGTGGAGATGAAAATAGTATCGTCTTCCCAAAAGCTAATGTAGAAGGATATGACTTTAGTTTCAGTGGAGTTAAGTCAGCGGTTTTGAATTATTTAAACCAGTGTCAGATGAAAAACCAACCGATTATTCAAGAAAATGTAGCTGCTTCCTTTCAAAAGGCTGTTGTTGATGCAGTTGTTGAAAAGACTTTTAAGGCAGCTGAACAACTTGATATGAAAAACTTGGCGCTTGCAGGCGGGGTTGCTGCTAATTCGAAGTTAAGATCTCGAATGCAGGAAGAATGTGATAAGAGAAAGATGGAACTTCAGTATCCTTCTTTGGTTCTATGTACAGATAATGCTGCAATGATAGGGGCAGCAGGTTATTATGAATATATTAATGGAAACTATCATGGTATGGATCTTAATGCAGTCCCAAATTTAAAATTAGTAAATAGAGGCTAGCATTATTATGTTCGCCTTTAATATTATTTTAGCCATAAGCCAAGGTCATCCTATTGATTAAAAAAAGCTACTATACTCAAGTGAGTATAGTAGCTTTTTGCTATAAGTTGCTTGATTATTCTCCAACAGGTGGCGTGAATGTTTTGGTTGCCATTTCCTCATTTATGTTATAAAGCATAGCGGAGTCATTTTTGGCTCGTTTTACTTTTTGTAGTAAAGACTTAAAGGTTGCCATTTCTTCAACCTGTTCGTCTATAAACCACTTTAAGAAACTAATTGTAGCATGTTCTCTTTCTTCTGTTGCAATATCCATCAAATGATATATGCGGTCAGTTACTTGCTTCTCATGTTGGAAAGTAAACTCAAAAAGATCTACAATATCTACGTAGTCACTTTTAGGTCCTTCAAAAGCTTTCATAACTATATCAGCATTCATTTCATTAATATAATTGAAAAATTTCATGGCATGAAACTTTTCTTCTTCAGCTTGAACAATAAAAAAGTTTGCAAATCCATCTAAATCTTGTTGGTAGCAATAAGCTGCTGCTGCAAGATACAAGTGAGATGAGTAAAATTCGAATTTAATCTGTTCGTTTAATTCATCAGTAAGTTTTTGACTTAACATGTGTTCCTCCTTTTGTTTAAATGTTATACTTTATTATATCATAAAGGAATAGTATACTAAATGATGAATTGTTAAAGTATTATCTTAATTTCATATTTGGCAAAACAGAGTAAGTTTAATATACAAGGAGATTATATGAGTGTAGCGGCAATTATCCTGGCTGCGGGTCAGGGGAAGAGAATGAAGGCAGGAAAAAACAAACAGTTTCTAGAAGTTTTAGGCAAACCAATACTTGCTTATACTATAGAAGCTTTTGTTGGAACCGGACGTTTTAGTGAGTATATAATCGTAGTTCATCCAAAAGATGAAATGGATATAAGAAGAGAGATTTTGGAGAGGTATTTTCCTGATATAGATTTTAAAGTATGTCAAGGTGGACTGGAAAGATACAACTCTGTATATAATGGACTTATGGTGTTATCCTCAAAAATCGACAAAGTCCTTATTCATGATGGGGCAAGACCCTTAGTCAGTCATAAGGAAATTATAGACAGTATAGATATACTTGATCTTGAAGAAGCGAGTGTTCTTGGTGTAAAGACCAAGAATACCTATAAGCTTGTGGATGACCAAG
>CAXXSW010000004.1:145000-290000 GCA_963677625.2 Vallitaleaceae bacterium | reverse complement strand
GCCGTGAGGTGAAGCAAACCCCATAAAGTCCGTCCCAGTTCGGATTGTAGTCTGCAACTCGACTACATGAAGTTGGAATCGCTAGTAATCGTAGATCAGCATGCTACGGTGAATACGTTCCCGGGCCTTGTACACACCGCCCGTCACACCACGGAAGTCGGGGGCGCCCAACGCCAGTGACCTAACCTTCGGGAAGGAGCTGTCTAAGGCGAAATCGATGACTGGGGTGAAGTCGTAACAAGGTAGCCGTATCGGAAGGTGCGGCTGGATCACCTCCTTTCTAAGGAAGAGCTTAACATACGTGTTAAGTGCAAAGTGAGCGAGACTCACAGTCATGGCAATGACTTAAAACTCGATGTCGTCTTATGGACGTAAAAGGAAGCATAGCTTCAACCTCGATACACTCTGGAGGTTTTACTTCACTATTGAATAATCAATGTTTACGAACATGATTAAAAAATTAAATACATCACACATTTTTGGTGGCGATGCGTCCTTGGGAAACACCCGTTCTCATACCGAACACGATGGTTAAGCCTTGGACGGCCGATGATACTTGGTTGGAGACGACCTGGGAAAGTAGGTGGCTGCCATTTTAAAAAGTAAATAATGACCTTGTCATTACCATAGATATGTTTTAGAGTCTCTTATAGAAGGGCGCATAGCTCAGCTGGTTAGAGCGCACGCCTGATAAGCGTGAGGCCGGTGGTTCGAGTCCACTTGTGCCCATTAAATCTCTTTTACATATGGGGGTATAGCTCAGTTGGGAGAGCACCTGCCTTGCAAGCAGGGGGTCAGGAGTTCGAATCTCCTTATCTCCATTCAGTATCTAATGATACTGTATGACATTTAAGTCAAGACATAATATGCGATCAAAGCTACGGCGATGATAGCAGACAAGAACATTGACAACTGAATAAAGTCAGATATATATAGATTCTCCAGGATCCAATATATATCAAACCTATTAAATATCTGTATTTTAAATGAATTAGCCGATTCATAAAATACCGAAATAGATCATTATGAAAATAATACATCTGTTTCACTACGTAATCAGTTATCGTGATTGATTACCAGATACAAACCAAGGAGTGTAAAGATATCGTCGCGGTATGTTTACACAAAGCCAGTTACTAGAGATAGTAACAAGTAATACATAACCAAATGTATTATACTCTAAAAGCAAAAGTTCAAGCTAATAAGAGCATAGGGTGGATGCCTTGGCACTAGGAGCCGAAGAAGGTCGTGATAAGCTGCGAAAAGCTTTGGGGAGGCGCAAATAGCCATCGATCCAGAGATTACCGAATGGGGAAACCCGGCTGGGAAGAGCCCAGTCACACTCAGGTGAATACATAGCCTGTTTGGGGGAACTCGGGGAACTGAAACATCTAAGTACCCGAAGGAAGAGAAAGAAACATCGATTTCCTAAGTAGCGGCGAGCGAAAGGGAAAGAGGCCAAACCAAAGAACCTAGTTCTTTGGGGTTCGGACTGCAAACGATATTATTTAAGGTTAGTCGAAGTGTTTTGGGAAAGCACGGCAAAGAGGGTGAAACCCCCGTAGACGAAAACCGAGAGTAGTCAGCAGTATCCAGAGTAGCGCGAGACACGAGAAACCTTGCGTGAATGAGCGGGGACCACCCCGTAAGCCTAAATACTACCTAGTGACCGATAGCGCATAGTACTGTGAAGGAAAGGTGAAAAGAACCCCGGGAGGGGAGTGAAAAAGAACCTGAAACCCTGTGTTTACAAGCAGTGGAAGCACGTTAAGGTGCGACCGCGTACTTTTTGTAGAACGGTCCGGCGAGTTACGATTGCAGGCAAGGTTAAGCACTGAAGGTGTGGAGCCGAAGGGAAACCAAGTCTTAATAGGGCGTCAAGTCAGTAGTCGTAGACCCGAAACCGGGTGACCTATCCATGTGCAGGTTGAAGTTACCGTAAAAGGTAATGGAGGACCGAACTCACATCTGTTGAAAAAGGTGGAGATGACGTGTGGATAGCGGAGAAATTCCAATCGAACCCGGAGATAGCTGGTTCTCCTCGAAATAGCTTTAGGGCTAGCCTTGATTTAGTCTACCGGAGGTAGAGCACTGAATTGTCTAGGGGGCTTCACAGCTTACCGAAACATATCAAACTCCGAATGCCGGATAGATGATGATCAGGAGTCAGACTATGGGAGATAAGTTCCATGGTCAAAAGGGAAAGAGCCCAGACCTCCAGCTAAGGTCCCAAAGTATGTGTTAAGTGGAAAAGGATGTGGGATTTCGAAGACAACTAGGATGTTGGCTTAGAAGCAGCCATACATTCAAAGAGTGCGTAATAGCTCACTAGTCGAGAGGTCCTGCGCCGAAAATGTCCGGGGCTAAAACACAACACCGAAGCTGAGGATTCCGTAAGGAATGGTAGAGGAGCATCGTATACGAGACGAAGCCATATCGTAAGGAGTGGTGGATTGTATACGAGAGAGAATGCCGGAATGAGTAGCGAGAGAGAAGTGAGAATCTTCTCGGCCGAATATCTAAGGTTTCCAGAGTAAAGCTGATCTTCTCTGGGTAAGTCGGGACCTAAGGTGAGGGCGAAAGCCGTAGCCGATGGACAACAGGTTGAGATTCCTGTACCGCATATGAACAGAACTGTGGGGACACGGAAGGATAGGAAGAGCCAGGAATGGAAAAACTGGTGTAAGCGCAAAGGCTGTGTGATAGGCAAATCCGTCATACAGAGGCTGAAGCGTTACGCGGACCGAAATAAAGTAGGGAAGCTTCTGAATCCATGCCGTCAAGAAAAGCCGCTATAGATTGATATGTGCCCGTACCGTAAACCGACACAGGTAGATGAGGAGAGAATCCTAAGGCCGACGGGAGAAGCGTTGTTAAGGAACTCGGCAAAATGACCCCGTAACTTCGGGAGAAGGGGTGCCTGCTTAGGCAGGCCGCAGAGAATAGGCCCAAGCGACTGTTTAGCAAAAACACAGGTCTCTGCAAAACCGAAAGGTGAAGTATAGGGGCTGACGCCTGCCCGGTGCTGGAAGGTTAAGGGGAGTGGTTAGGAGTAATCCGAAGCTATGAACTTAAGCCCCAGTAAACGGCGGCCGTAACTATAACGGTCCTAAGGTAGCGAAATTCCTTGTCGGGTAAGTTCCGACCCGCACGAAAGGCGTAACGATTTGGGCACTGTCTCGACAACGCGCCCGGTGAAGTTGTAGTACCGGTGAAGATGCCGGTTACCCGCGACAGGACGGAAAGACCCCATGGAGCTTTACTCTAGCTTGATATTGGGATTCGATGATACATGTACAGGATAGGAGGGAGGCTAAGAAGCCAGGACGCCAGTCTTGGTGGAGCCATTGTTGGGATACCTCTCTTGTATCATTGGATTTCTAACCTAGCACCGTTAACCGGTGTGGGGACACTGTCAGGTGGGGAGTTTGACTGGGGCGGTCGCCTCCGAAAGGGTATCGGAGGCGCTCAAAGGTTCTCTCAGAATGGTTGGAAATCATTCGTAGAGTGCAAAGGCATAAGAGAGCTTGACTGTGACACCGACGGGTGGAGCAGGTACGAAAGTAGGACTTAGTGATCCGGTGGTAGAAAGTGGGATTGCCATCGCTCAACGGATAAAAGCTACCCTGGGGATAACAGGCTTATCACTCCCAAGAGTTCACATCGACGGAGTGGTTTGGCACCTCGATGTCGGCTCATCGCATCCTGGGGCTGTATTCGGTCCCAAGGGTTGGGCTGTTCGCCCATTAAAGCGGTACGCGAGCTGGGTTCAGAACGTCGTGAGACAGTTCGGTCCCTATCCGTCGTGGGCGCAAGATATTTGAGAGGAGCTGTCCTTAGTACGAGAGGACCGGGATGGACTGACCTCTGGTGTATCTGTTGTCATACCAATGGCATAGCAGAGTAGCCAAGTCGGGAAGGGATAAACGCTGAAGGCATCTAAGCGTGAAGCCCCCCTCAAGATAAGATATCTCATCCAGTAATGGAGTAAGATCCCTGGAAGACTACCAGGTTGATAGGTCGGAGGTGTACGCATGGTAACATGTTTAGCTGACCGATACTAATAGATCGAGGGCTTGAACAAAAGAAAGGAGAAGTCAGGCGACTGATTTTTCCCAAGCTTTTAGAGTATAATAGATTTAGGTTATTTAGTGGTTTACACTTGGATTGAAAAAATAGGTTGACTTTATTCATGTATCAATGTAAAATAAATGACGCAGTACTCTCTATGAGAGATTGAATATTCCTCAATAGCTCAATGGTAGAGCACACGGCTGTTAACCGTGGGGTTGTTGGTTCGAGTCCAACTTGGGGAGCTAGTAACTATATAGTTACCTTTAACTAATATGGAAAGAATAACTTTCGTTTTGAGTTTTGTTTCCAATTTTTATGTCAAAATTAAGGCCCGTTGGTCAAGCGGTCAAGACACCGCCCTTTCACGGCGGTAACAAGGGTTCGATTCCCTTACGGGTCATTTAAAGATTGTTATAATAACAATTTTATGGAATCAAGGTTGGTTTTTTACATATTGAATATGCCGACGTGGCTCAATTGGCAGAGCAGCTGACTTGTAATCAGCAGGTTATCGGTTCGAGTCCGATCGTCGGCTTCAACAGCGAGATATATCATGGGGACCATTAGCTCAGTTGGTTAGAGCATCCGGCTCATAACCGGACGGTCCGGGGTTCGAGTCCCTGATGGTCCACGATTTGGCCCAGTGGCTCAGTTGGTTAGAGCGCCGGCCTGTCACGCCGGAGGTCGAGGGTTCGAGTCCCTTCTGGGTCGTTATCTCTATAACGATTTTGTGATGAATTACATATCCCAGGGCGCATAGCTCAGCTGGGAGAGCACCTGCCTTACAAGCAGGGGGTCACAGGTTCGAGCCCTGTTGCGCCCATTATATCGAAAGATATATAATTTCATAATATATGCCCGAGTGGCGGAATTGGCAGACGCACAGGACTTAAAATCCTGCGATGTAACAATCGTACCGGTTCGACTCCGGTCTCGGGCATAATTCCAAGTGCGCATAGCTCAGCTGGATAGAGCGTCTGGCTACGGACCAGAAGGCCGAGGGTTCGAATCCTTCTGCGCACGCTGCTATAATGAGTCTTATGACTGTTAAGAAATAACGGTTGTTGGGCTTTTTTAGCGTGTAAGAATAAACTGATTTATATAATGGGCATAATAATTATATGACTTAGATGTGAATAATTCTTTACCAGTTAAGGGCTTGCCTTAATTGTAGAAAATTTACTTTCAAGAAGTTGATTTATGTGTTATTATGATTCAGGAGATGAGAATTGTTTTCTATACGGATTAGATAAAGGTAATATTGAAAGGAGTTGGTAGTATGGAATCTGGACCGGAACATAGTAAGATAACCGCTGCCTTGTTGGTGGCTAGATAAAGGAGGCAACCAATGGAACTCAATAAAGATTTAATAGATGAACTGGAAGAATTGGTCAAGGAGAGAAAGTTTGGTCAGTTGAAGAATCAGTTTGAAGACATGCTTCCGGCAGATATTGCCGAGTTACTTGAAGAAATTCCTTTAAAGGATGCTTTAATTGTATATAGGTTATTGTCTAAGGATATAGCCATTGAAGTTTTTAGTCTTATTGATGTGGAACGACAATCTGAGTTGACATCACTCATCAGTGAAGATGAGTTGAGAGAAATTGTCAATGAACTATTTTTTGATGATATGATTGACTTGGTAGAGGAAGTTCCAGCAAGTATTGTGAAGAAAATTCTTAAAAATGCAACGCCAATTAAAAGAAGCCTTATCAATCAATTTTTAAAATATGAAGACGATACAGCAGGAAGCCTTATGACCATTGAGTTGGTCGATTTGAGGAAAGATATGACTGTATCACATGCAATGGACCGGATTAAACGAACTGGGGTTAATAAGGAAACAATCTATACCTGTTATGTAGTTGATGAACATAAGAAGTTGGAAGGGATTGTATCCCTTAAACATCTAGTTTTAACAGAGGATTTAGCCTTAATTGAATCCATAATGAACGATGATTTTATTTCAGTAGGTACTCAGGATGATCAGGAATATATTGCAGAAGTATTTAAGAAGTATGACTTACTATCACTACCTGTAGTAGATAAAGAAAAACGTCTTGTTGGTATTATTACAATTGATGATATTGTTGATGTTATTGAAGAAGAGACTACAGAAGACTTTCAAATCATGGCAGGTATGACACCCTCAGATGATGAATATATGTCTATGGGTGCTTTTGAACTAGCTAGGAAGAGAATATTATGGTTAGTTATATTAATGTTTTCAGCTACATTGTCAGGTTTTGTAATGGAGAAATATGAATTTGTTACAACGGAGTTTGTGTTTTTAGCAGCTATGATTCCTATGTTAATGAGTACAGGCGGGAATGCCGGTTCTCAATCTTCAACCCTGATTATTCGTGGATTAACTTTGGGAGAAATTGAATTTGAGGATACATTAAAAGTAATATGGAAAGAAATACGTGTTGGACTCTTGATGGGCGTAACTTTAGGGATTCTCAATGGAATCAGAATTTTGGCCTTTTATCAAAATCTTTCATTGGCTATAACGGTAGGATTGACTTTGGTAGCAACAACAACTGTAGCTGCTTTATTGGGAGGCATATTACCTATTGCAGCTAAGAAGATTAAACTTGACCCTGCATTAATGGCTACACCTTTGATATCGACCATAACAGATGCAACAACACTTCTTATCTATTTTACTATTGCAATTATTATATTTTTGGCTTAAGATAGTCTCAGAAACAACAGCTACGGCTGTTGTTTTCTTATGCAGATAACAAATTCTGACTTTTTTATATCATGTTGATGATATAAAGAGCATTTGATTGTCTTTTCCGTAGAATAATTATTTAAATCAGTTACATCTGGAAAAGGAAAAAGTTCAAACATATGGAAATTATTCGTTAAATATATGCTGAACGGTTTCAATGTACATAGACCTGTAAGTATTTGTGTGATACATAGAAGTACATTATTTGCATGGAAAAATCAACTAGCATGGAAAGCTCAATAAGCTTAAGAATTATTTACTTCGGCATATATGGTAACAAATCAAATTATATCTAGAATGCCCTGAAAATCCTAGTATATAGCAATTTTTCTTGAATTACTGATACAATGTGGTATAATGAAATTAATCTTGAATGCGGTATATGCCGTCTGATATACTATGTTCTTATTCTAGAAGTCTTTCGATACTCCCTGATTTTAAGATGAATATCTATGAGTGGTTTATTTTTAGTTGATTTAATATGGGTTAATTGTTACAGGAGGAAATGAAACAAATGAATTATGCAAAAATGAAAGTGGCTGAGCTTCGTGAATTAGCGACTGAACTAGGAATAATAAATGCGAAATCGTTTAAAAAGGTAGAACTTGTTCAGTTATTAGTTGATATTGAGAAGAAAAAAGAAGAAGCCGATAAAAAGAAAAAGTACAAATCTACACGTGAGTATGAGACAAGGGCGATTAATTATTCGGAAATTTCCCAGCACAATGCTGAAATGAGAAGTAAGGAAGCGGATGCTGAAGAAGATGATAACACATCTAAATCAAAAAAGGCCAGTTCTAAATCTAAGGTTGTCGAGAGTGAATCAAATGAAGTTTCTGACTCTTCTGGAACTAGAGTTGAAAGCAATACTGATGATGGTAGAAACACTAAGAACGATGAGAAAAAGAATGAAGGTAAGAAATCTGAAGGTAGAAAGAAAAAGAACAATGAATTGGATAGTGGTGTAACTGTAAAAGGTATACTGGAAGTTCTACCTGATGGTTTTGGTTTTATACGTAGTGATAATTATATGCCGGGAGAATCAGATGTATATGTTTCTCCGTCTCAGATCAGAAGATTTGGTCTAAGAACAGGGGATATTGTTGAAGGGAATATGCGGGTTCCTAAGGAAAAAGAGAAGTTTGGTGCCCTTCTTTATGTAAAGAGTGTTAATAATGATGATCCTGCTAAGATTGCAAAACGACCAAGATTTGAAGAGCTGACACCAATTTTCCCTAACGAAAGAATTAATCTAGAGACTGCTCCTAATAATTATGCCTTACGACTTATGGACTTTGTAGCACCTATTGGAAAAGGCCAAAGAGGAATGATTGTATCTCCGCCTAAGGCAGGAAAGACAACCTTGCTTAAGAAAGTTGCTAATGCAATTACTCAAAATCATCCTGATGTTGGACTTATCGTCTTGTTGATAGATGAGAGACCTGAGGAAGTTACAGATATTAAGAGATCCATTAGGGGTGAGAATGTTGAAGTCATACATTCGACTTTTGATGAGTTACCTGAACATCATAAGCGAGTTGCAGAAATGTGTCTTGAAAGAGCTAAGCGTATGGTTGAGATGAAAAAGGACCTTGTTATACTCCTAGATAGCATTACACGTTTATCAAGAGCTTACAACCTTATTATTCCACCAAGTGGTAGAACTTTATCTGGTGGTCTTGACCCAGCAGCATTACATATGCCTAAAAAGTTTTTTGGAGCAGCTAGAAATATTGAAGAAGGTGGTTCATTGACTATATTAGCAACGGCATTGGTTGAAACAGGGTCTAAAATGGACGATGTTGTATTTGAAGAATTCAAGGGTACGGGTAATATGGAACTTGTACTTGACCGTAAACTTCAGGAGAAGAGAATTTTTCCTGCAATTGATGTAAGTAAGTCAGGCACAAGACGTGATGACCTTCTTTATACAGATATTGAAAGAGAAGCAGTTAATAAGCTTCGTAAGGTTTCTGCAAACATGAGAGCAGAAGACGTAGTAGACAGTATGCTTAAGGTCTTTGTCGATACAAAAAGTAACGAAGAATATGCTTTGAAATTATCCAACAATATTCTTAATAATTACTAGTTAATATTTATTGCAATCTAAAAACAACTATGTTATAATGTATAAGCTGTCTTCGTGAACTAGAATTTACAGGACAAGATTCTATGATATATAGTAGTAAAGTTGAAAGAGGTGAAAAGTCATGAGAGAAGGAATTCATCCAGAATATCATCAAGCATCTGTAAGATGTAACTGCGGTAACGAATTCGTTACAGGTTCTACAAATGAATCCATCCACACTGAGATCTGTTCTAAGTGTCATCCTTTCTATACAGGACAACAAAAAGCAGTTCAAGCTCGTGGACGTATTGATAAATTCAACCGTAAGTATGGTATGAACAATGACGCTGAGTAAGCATGAAAGTTGAGGTGAAAGCCTCAACTTTTTTTATTCTATAGGAAAGTTCTTTATTCTACAGATGTATATGTATGGTAATAAAAGTGGTAATAAGCCTCAATCATGCAAGGCTTACAAAAATAGTTGAGATGTTATAGAAAATTATGTACATATGCACCTTTATTTTGACTGTTAATAGGTATATAATAGAGAATAGTGTTAAAAGAAAGGCGTGTTTTTATGGGTAAACTTAATGTTGGCGGGCAAGCGATTATTGAAGGAGTCATGATGCGTAATGATGAAATATACGCAGTGGCTATTCGTAAACCTGATAAAGAAATAATTGTTGAAAAACAGCGAAAAGTTTCGTTGATGAAGAAGTATAAGATTCTTTCATTGCCATTGATTAGAGGTGTAGTTGCATTTGGTGAATCAATGGTCATAGGTATGAAGATATTGACCTACTCTGCTGAATTTTTTGAGGTAGAAGGTGAAGAAGAATCCAAGTTTGATAAATGGATAGAAAAAAAATTTGGCGATAAAGCAGACGACTTGATTATAGGCATAAGTATAGTTCTTGCTATGATTATGGCTATGGCTTTATTTGTTTTGGTTCCTTTAGGTTTAAGTCATTTACTCAAACCTGTCCTAAAAAGTTCATGGATGGTTAATTTAGCAGATGGTATTATTAGGGTTATTGTGTTCTTGACATACATTACCTTGATTTCTAGGATGAAGGATATTCAACGGGTATTCCAGTACCATGGTGCAGAACATAAGTCTATTAATTGTTATGAATCTGGACTTGAATTGACCGTAGAAAATGCAATGAAGCAGACGAGATTTCATAAACGTTGTGGTACGAGTTTTCTTCTTTATATTGTTGTTATTAGTATTTTCCTACTGACACTTATTAATCCAACAACATTATGGATGCGTTTTGTAGTAAGAATTATTCTTTTACCAGTTATTGCAGGTATATCTTATGAGGTTCTTAAGTTTGTGGGTAATAATTCATCAACAGTATTGGACCTTTTTGCAAAACCGGGATTAGCGCTCCAGAAGCTTACAACTTCTGAACCTGATGAAGATCAGATGGAAGTTGCCCTTGCATCATTGAAAGCTGCATTGGAAGTTGAAGAAGTTATAGAGTCAGTTGATACTGAGGAGTCGGCAGAGGAATCTGTTCATGAAGTATAGTATTGGAGAATTAATTCAGCAAGGCAAAAAAAAATTCTCTGTGCATGGAATCCCTGAGGTTGAAGCCAGACTAATAGCTGAGTTTGTGTTTGAGGATAGTTTTACAGGCATTATTAATCGATATAATGAGATAGTTGACGAAAAACAAGAGATAAAATATAATGAAATTCTTGATTTAAGATCGACCCATTATCCTTTACAATATATAATTGGGTATCAAAGATTTTATGGAGTGGATTTTTATGTTAATGAAGCTGTGTTGATACCAAGGCCTGAAACTGAAATATTAGTTGACCTGGCTCTTGAATTTCTTAAGACTAAGATAGAAGAGTTCAGTCGTTCATCTATAAAGAATGAAAAGCCTAATCAAGTTAAAGACTTGTCTATTTTGGATATGTGTACTGGTTCGGGGTGTATTGCTATTAGTATAGCTAAAGAGTTGGAAAATCTTCAATATGAAGGTAAGATTTCTGTAATTGGTGTCGATGTTTCTGACCAGGCTCTTGAAGTTGCAAAAAAAAATCTTAAAAAGGTTAATCTGAAAAAAGTCAGTCTAGAGTTTATCCAGTCTGATTTGTTTGACAGTCTTAAGGGAATGACATTTGATTTAATTGTATCTAATCCACCATATATCTCACCCAAGGATATACAATCCTTGATGTCTGATGTTAAAGATTATGAACCGTATTTGGCACTTGATGGTGGTGAAGATGGATTAGATTTTTATCGCAAAATTACAGAGTCATCTACAGTTTTTTTAAAGAACAGTGGAGGCTTATTTTTTGAAATTGGGCATGGTCAAATGAAAGATGTTAAACAATTACTATATAATAAAAATTTTAAGGGAGTAGATTCGATGAAGGATCTTGGGCAATTTGAACGTATTGTATATGGAATAAAATTGAATAAACCGGATTAGCTGTTCTAGTATTAATCAGATAGAAAATAGTTTAAAAACTATCAGATAGTAGATAAAGAAGAAAGCTATGAGGTAATGAAATGTTAGATAAATTAGAAGGAATTGTAGAACGATTTGAATTTTTGTCTGAGCAGATTAATGATGCTGAGATTATTGCTAACCAAGAAATTTGGCAGAAATTTATGAAAGAACATGCGGATTTGACACCTATTGTCGAAAAGTACAAAGAATATCAAGAGAATCAGCAGACAGTTGAAGATTCAATGGAGATGCTTAAAGAACCGGATCCTGATATTGTGGAAATGGCAAAAGAGGAACTTAATGAAGCTAAGGAAAATATAATTAAGATTGAAGAAGATATTAAGTTATTACTATTGCCTAAAGATCCTAATGATGATAAAAACGTATTTGTTGAAATAAGAGGTGGTGCAGGTGGCGATGAGGCAGCTTTATTCGCGGCAGACCTCTATCGCATGTATAGCCGTTATGCTGAACGTAACCGATGGAAGACTGAGATTGTCAGTTTAAATGAAAATGGAGTTGGTGGTTTTAAAGAGGTTGTCTTTATGGTGACCGGTCATGGAGCTTATTCTAAATTGAAATACGAGAGTGGTGTTCATCGTGTTCAAAGGGTTCCAGCTACCGAATCTAGTGGTAGAATTCATACTTCAACGGTGACAGTTGCTGTATTACCGGAAGTTGATGATGTGGATGTGGAAGTGGACCCTAATGATGTTCGAGTTGATGTATTTAGATCATCAGGTAATGGTGGTCAGTCAGTTAACACAACAGACTCTGCGGTTCGATTAACGCATTTACCCACAGGTATCGTTGTTTCCTGTCAGGATGAAAAATCACAATTGAAAAATAGGGATAAAGCTATGAAAGTTCTTAGATCAAGACTTTATGATATGGAACTTGAGAAGCAGCAAAGTGAGCTGGCTGCAGATAGAAAGAGCCAAGTGGGAACAGGTGATAGAAGTGAAAAAATCAGAACCTATAACTATCCACAGGGGCGAGTAACTGACCACCGAATTAAGCTTACACTCCATCGACTTGAAGGTATTTTGGATGGTGATTTATATGAGGTAATTGATAATTTGATTACAGCAGATCAGGCAGAGAAGCTTAAAAACATCGAAAGTGCTATGTAGGAATATACAAGGTATTTGGATGTAAAGTATAAATTTAATAAGTCATAGATTAGGTTAAAAAGATATTACAAAAAGACCATTGCTTTCATATGATGATAAGCAATGGTCTTAATTTTTAATATACAATTGATTATGAGGTGATTTAGAGTTGGTAGGAGTTGTCAAAGATCAAGGTTGGTAAGCCTGGACTCTTGGCAGCATAAAGCCTCTTATCTGTCAGGTTGATAATATCGTGTATATTACCAAAAGGAAGACTTTCTTTAAAGTCACTCATACCGATACTAGCTGATAGGTCAATGGTTTTTCCTTGGAATTCAAATTTTTGTTTCTCAAATGCGGTTAGTATGGAACTAGCAAAATCTTTAGCTATTAGATAGCTTTTGACTTCTAGAAGAATGGCGAACTTATCACCACTGTATCTGAAAAGGTGTCCTTGGTCTTGAATAAGATTGCCAATGATATTAGAAGCAAATTTAAGGGCTTCATCACCATACTTGGAACCAAATGTCTCATTAATCATGGAGAAGCTATCCATATCTACTAATATGAGTGAATGTGATATATTAGCTAAACGCATGGCGTTTAATGCCTTTTGATAGAAGAGATTAATAAATTCATAAAAAGCCTTTGTGTTTTTAAGTCCGGTAAGATTATCTGTTCGGCTATCTTTATTAAAAGATGTCAAATCTTCCTCTTGTAGGCGTGGTTTTTTTAAGTCTGAATGATGTATATTGGTTGTAGCAACATTTACAGAATGTCCCCAAGTACCAATAATATTACCATCATGATCATATAAGGGATACTTGGAGGTGACAACATAACTGACATAATTGTCTTTCCAAGTTTCTTGTTCTATGATACCAAGTAAGGGTTTACCTGTTCGAATGATTTCTTGCTCATCATTGAAAGCTTGTATTGCATGATCCTTGGAAAAATAATCATAATCCGTCTTTCCAATAAGATCTTCAGATGATAAAACTCCCATATATTTTACCATATTTGCGCTGGCTGCTATGAAACGGGATTTAAGATCTTTAAAGTATAAATTTTCATATTGATTGTTGATAATGTTTTTGGCGATAATTGAATGAAGTTCGTCTTGGAGCTTGAAATCTGACATAGGCCACCTCACTATATAATCATGTTTATTAATATTTCTGGTTAAAAAGTAAAATAGTATATTCAATGGATTTAACTTTAATAGTAATATTATAGCATAAAAAAATCTGAAACCATAAATTTCCAAGAAAAATAAACAAATCAATTAAAATGATAAATATTTAACAAAATAATCTTGTTAAATTTTGATTGATATGATATTATATTTTAGATAACAAAGAAAGCACCTGTTATAACGAAAAATAACCGGTATAGTACTTAGTTATCAAAAAAAAGAAGCGTTGTATCTATAAAAAAAGGTTAAAATAATCTTTTTATTTAATTTGATTTGTTAATACATTAACAAAAGAGGTGTTTAGATGAAAATAACAAATGTAGATGAACTAGTAAAAGGTATCAAAAGTATTAGACAAGCGCAAAGAGAATTTGCGACTTTTTCACAAAATCAGGTTGATGAGATATTCCTTAAGGCAGCAATGGCAGCAAATAATGCTAGGATTAAATTGGCTAAGATGGCAGTTGAAGAAACAAAAATGGGTATTGTAGAAGATAAGGTAATTAAGAACCATTTTGCATCTGAATATATTTATAATCAATATAAGGATGAAAAAACATGTGGAGTCATTGATAAGGATGAAGCATTTGGTGTGACTAAAATTGCTGACCCAATCGGGGTTATAGCAGCTATAGTACCAACAACCAATCCAACCTCCACAGCTATTTTTAAAGCTCTAATAGCTTTGAAGACAAGAAATGGTATTATTTTTTCTCCTCACCCTAGAGCAAAGGAATCTACGATTGAGGCAGCAAAAATAGTCCTGGAGGCAGCAATTGAAGCCGGGGCACCTAAAGGAATTATTGGTTGGATTGACCAGCCTAGTGTAGAACTTTCTAATGCCGTTATGAAGGAAGCTGATATTATTTTAGCAACAGGAGGGCCTGGTATGGTACGCGCTGCCTATTCATCAGGTAAGCCAGCTATTGGTGTAGGAGCTGGTAATACACCTGCAATTATTGATGATTGTGCTCATATAAAGATGGCAGTGAGCTCCATTCTCTTATCAAAAAGCTTTGATAATGGTGTTATATGTGCTTCTGAGCAATCTGTACTTGTTATGGATAAGGTCTATAAAGAAGTAAAAGATGAGTTTGCAGCCAGAGGCGGCTATATATTGAATAAAAGGGAAACAGATGCAGTTAGAAAGATTATTCTTATTGATGGTAGATTAAATTCAAGTATTGTAGGTCAATCAGCACTCACAATTGCAAAAATGGCAGGTATAGAGGTTCCGTTAGAGACTAAGGTCCTCATTGGTGAGGTGACAAGTGTTGAGCTTGCTGAGGCTTTTTCTCATGAAAAACTGTCACCAATTCTTGCCATGTATAAAGTAAAAACTTTTGAAGAGGCTTTAACAAAAGCGGCTAGACTTATTGAATTGGGAGGTCTAGGACATACATCGGTACTTTACACAGATCAAAATACTCAGAAGCATAGGATCGAACAGTTCGGTGCAATGATGAAGACTGGACGTACCATTATTAATATGCCAAGTTCTCATGGTGCAATTGGAGACCTATATAACTTTAAATTAGCTCCATCACTAACACTTGGCTGCGGTACGTGGGGAGGAAATTCTATAAGCGAAAACGTTGGGGTTAAACACTTAATTAATGTGAAAAGTGTAGCAGAAAGGCGAGAAAATATGTTATGGTATAGAATTCCTGAAAGAGTATATTTTAAAGCTGACTGTTTAAGTATAGCACTTGATGAGTTGAAAGATTTAGGGAGAAAGAAAGCTTTCATTATAACAGATAAAATTATTTATGATATGGGGTTTGCTGAGCTTGTTACAGATAAATTGGATGTACTTGGCATTGACTCAAAGATATTTTTTGAGGTTGAGCCAGATCCGACATTGGCTATAGCGAAGAAAGGTGCAAAAGAAATGCTTGCCTTTGAGCCGGATACCATTATTGCACTTGGTGGAGGATCACCAATGGATGCAGCTAAAATTATGTGGGTGCTCTACGAACATCCAGACGTAGGTTTTGACGATTTAGCTATGCGTTTTATGGACATTAGGAAGCGGGTCTATAAGTTTCCAAAGCTTAGAAGTAAGGCTATGATGGTTGCAGTACCAACAACAGCAGGTACAGGCTCAGAGGTGACGCCTTTTGCAGTAATAACTGACGAGAAAACAGGCGTAAAATATCCCTTAGCTGACTATGAGTTGACACCAGATATGGCTATTGTTGATGCGGGGCTTATGATGAATATGCCGAAAGGTCTTACTGCTGCTTCGGGTATTGATGCCCTAACGCATGCAATAGAAGCTTATGTTTCTGTGCTTGCATCAGAATTTACCAATGGGCAGGCGTTAGAAGCTATAAGACTAATATTTAAATATCTGCCTGAAGCCTATAACGAGGGCAGGGTAAATATAAAAGCTAGAGAAAAAATGGCTCATGCTTCGACGATGGCAGGTATGGCTTTTGCCAATGCCTTCCTTGGAGTATGCCATTCCATGGCTCATAAACTAGGTGCTGCATTTCATGTTCCCCATGGTATAGCTAATGGTCTTCTTATAAATGAGGTCATTAAGTTTAATGCAGTCGATAACCCAAGAAAACAAGCAGCATTTCCACAATATAAGTATCCCAATGCTAAGTGGAGATATGGTAAAATTGCTGATTATTTGAATTTAGGCGGCAAAACCGAGGAGGAGAAAGTTGATCGTCTTATAGCTAAGATTGATGAATTGAAGGAAGTAATCGGAATTCCTAAATCTATAAAAGACTTTGGTGTAGGAGAAAAAGCATTTTATGCTAAACTGGATCAAATGAGTGAAAATGCTTTTGATGATCAGTGTACAGGTGCAAATCCAAGATATCCATTGATTAGTGAATTAAAAGATATGTACATTTCTGCATTTGAAGGAAGGGAGTAAAGTTTATACAATATTATATGCTTATAGCAGAAAGAGGCTGAAAACCAGCCTCTTTCTGCTATAAGCATATAATAGGGGTTTTTAGGTTATTTATTTATACTTATCTATATGGAATAGTAATCTGAAGAAGTTTTTTGATATAAAAGAAGTAATGGGCGTAAATGTAAAAAAAGTGTGAATAAAGTATAAATTTTTCTTGAAGACAGTCGATATATAGAATGACGTTTACTTTGGGATAAAAAAATAGATGGATGAATAGAACTATTTAGGCGTGTTGTAATAGTTTTAGACTAATATTGAATAAAATAAAGGGAGATTACCATGAAGAAAAGACTGCTTGTTTTGCCTTTGATTTTTCTTATAATCTTTTCCATAACAGTTCAAGGAGATGAAGAAGAAAGATACCGGTTGAAGAATGGTGAAGCCTATATGGATCAGACATTTGTCTATACCATAGAAGGGCAAGAAAATGGGGCTGAAATCCAAGTCTTATGCGCAGAAATGGATGCGCCTACATATGATATGAAAAAAGGATTAATCACTTGGATTGATTATAAGGCTTACAGTCCTGAGTTTATTTTTGGTACTGATGCCGGTGGTCATATTCGAGCGATTTTAGAACTAGCTGGCCCCCATCTTAACCAGGAATCAGTAGTTGAGGAACTTAAGGAACTTACAGGGATTTCTGAATTGACTTACGACGAAGTAGTATCTGCAATGCAATATGCTATTTGGTTTTATTCAGATGAGGATTTTAGGATTCCGACATCAAATAATGGTGAAGATTTATATAGGTATCTTGTTACATTGCCGCCAGTGGATGGAGAAGAAACTAAGGATATGCCAAATGTATCTGACCTCATCTATACTTATGACGAAGAGTCCAACCAGATTGTAATTCAATTTCATTACTGGGGACCTGATGGAAGTAAACTGAATCATACATATTCCAAGAATATTGTAACGAATTATAATGGGAGAGAAAGCGTCTCTATAGATAATGGAGTTTACTATGTGACGCTAAAGATACCAAGAGTAACCATGAGCATGGATATTGATTTTGAAGTAAAGGTTTCGGGACAGGTAGCTTCAGAAGAGGGCGCTATTGTCTTTGCACCGGATAAAGAAGGAAGCGTACAAATGCTAGTAGGTATAGGCAATCCAAAGCAAATGTATACTATGAGGACTAAGACTAAGAAGATAAAGTATAGAACTTACCGATTGATTTTAAATGATGGACAGGATCAAACGATTACCAGTCACAAGGCTGATACGATGGTAAGTCTCATGGAAATCAATACAATAAACCCAACGGGAAGGAATGGGTATCGTTTCGATGGTTGGCAAGATGAGAGTAATCTTATTGTATTTGAAGGTGTTCTAATGGACCGTGATAGGGTATTAAATGCGCTCTACACAAAGATAAAGAAAGACGAAGATTTACCAGACGAACAATTGCCAGAAAATCCACCTAATGGTGGTGATGATGAACCGGACGATGAAGGACCTAAACCAGACGGAGGCAATCCAGATGACGAAGGATCTGAACCAGATAATAGTAATCCAGACGATAAAGAACCTAAACCAGATAGGGATTATCCAGATGATTCAGATAATAAGCCAGATGATGAAAACTTGGATATAAATGATGAGAAGCTTCCAGAAAATGATAATCCAGGATGGATGCCAAGTACAGGTGGTATTCCCTTATTAATTTTTGTCACATCAGGTTCAATTGCGCTCATTATAGGTATTTACTTAAGAAAAAAGGCTTAGAATAGAGGGTTAAAAAAGTTAGGCGAGAAGGTAAAAGTGATATATAATATATAAATAGGGATTGTAAACTTAGCTCA
Organism: Vallitaleaceae bacterium; assembly: GCA_963677625.2. GTDB lineage: Bacteria > Bacillota > Clostridia > Lachnospirales > Vallitaleaceae > UBA1351. The sequence goes on along the minus strand of CAXXSW010000004.1, from coordinate 271,588 downwards.
TCTATTGGCGGAGTTTACAATCCCTTATTTTTGAATAAGAATTGTTTAGTTATTAATCAAGCTTAGACCAAGTTAGTATAATTAAAGTTCTTCACCTGCATACATAGCTTTTACACGGGCCTGAATTTCCTCATTGGCTAAGTACTCATCAAATTCAGTTAGCTTGTCAACGATGCCCATTGGAGTAATCTCGATGACACGGTTGGCAACTGTTTCAATAAAACGGTGGTCATGGCTGGAAAATATAACATTTCCTTTAAAATTGATTAGACCGTCGTTGACTGCTGTAATAGATTCCAGATCCAAGTGGTTCGTTGGTTCATCAAGAAGAACTACATTGGCACCGGAAAGCATCATTCTTGAAAGCATACAGCGCACTTTTTCACCACCTGATAGGACAGAAGATTTTTTGAAAACTTCATCACCGGAGAAGAGCATCTTACCTAAGAATCCTCGAATAAAGGTTTCGTCCTGTTGATCTCTTGTTGCTTCAGCATATTGCCTTAGCCAATCAATAAGATTTAGGTCACAGTTTTCAAAATACTCCGTGTTGTCCTTAGGTAAATAAGCTCTTGTGGTTGTAACGCCCCATGTATAGGTTCCTTCGTCGGGTTCAATTTCACCCATCAAGATTTTGAAAAGAGTGGTCCGGGCAATCTCATTCTTACTGAGTATGACAATTTTATCATTTTTACCGATAGTAAAACTGATATTATTAAGAACCTTAACCCCATCTATAGTTTTGCTTAAGCTTTCAACTCGAAGGATTTCTTTTCCGACTTCACGTTCTTGAGTAAAGCTGACAAAGGGATATTTTCTTGAAGAAGGCTTAATGTCTTCGATTTTAATTTTGTCCAGCATTTTTTTACGTGACGTAGCTTGTTTTGCTTTTGAAGCGTTGGAACTGAATCTTGCAATAAAATTCTTAAGTTCGTTAATTTTTTCTTCTGCTTTCTTATTCTGGTCAGCAATCATCTTAGCCATTAATTGACTGGATTGATGCCAGAAGTCATAATTACCAACAAAAAGGTTGGCTTTGCCGAAGTCGATGTCTACGATATGCGTACATACATTATTGAGGAAATGTCTATCATGTGAGACAACGATAACTGTGTTAGGGTACTCTATAATGAATTCCTCCAGCCACATGATAGTTTTAAAATCCAAATGGTTAGTTGGCTCATCCAGAAGTAGGATATGTGGATTACCAAAGAGTGCTTGTGCAAGAAGAACTTTTACCTTATCAGATCCACTAAGGTCTGACATTAGGTTTTGATGTAGATCTTTAGGAATTTCAAGACCTATTAAAAGTTTTTCTGCGTCGTATTCAGCATCCCAACCGTTAAGTTCTGCAAATTCAGCCTCAAGTTCAGCAGAACGGATACCATCTTCTTCAGTGAACTCTTCTTTAGCATAAAGAGCTTCTTTTTCATGGATAATATCATAGAGACGTTCATGTCCCATAATAACCGTATCCATAACAGTTTTATCGTCATATTGGAAATGATCCTGCTTAAGGACCGCAATTCTTTCGCCAGGTGTTAAACTTACATCACCTTTATTAGCTTCGATTTCGCCAGACAGGACTTTGAGGAAAGTAGACTTGCCTGAACCATTGGCTCCTATGACTCCATAGCAATTTCCGTGTGTGAATTTTAAGTTGACGTCTTTAAAAAGTTGTTTATCACTAAAACTTAAACTTACATTATTTGCACTTAACAATTAGGGTACCTCCATATAAAAAAACATAATCGGCTAATTGTAACATAGATAAGGAATGCAGTCAATGACACAAGTATCATAGCTTAGAAATAGTGGTGATTGAAATAAGGGAAACAATTGAGATTTATTGGAGAGGTGTTAAATAAATCTTCAAAAAAACACATAATGTGGTACAATATACACATACAAAAATGCAATATAAATAAACTGCCCGTTTTGTATTATTTCGGTCATGTTTTTAAGAATAGGAAGTGTTAGCATGTTTGGTGATAAACTAAAAGTATTTCGTAAGAATAAGGGGCTTAGTCAGAAAGAATTAGGCGATCTTTTTAACCTTGGTCAAACAACCATAGCTAATTATGAAAAGAATATCAGATTTCCCAGTCCTCATGTACTTATCCAGATTGCAGATTATTTTAACTGCTCTTTAGATGAATTGATGGATAGGAAACAGGAAGAGATAGAATTGTTAGAGGAGAAAGAAGTAGCTAACTTAACGGATCTTGTGATTAGGCTGGCTTTGGAAGAAGATGAGAATCAACTTCGACGACTTTTTTCAAATATGCCTTTGTCAGTAAAACGATTGGTTCAACTTTATGAAAAGGTTATGATACCGGCTATGTCCTATATTGGTGATCTATGGCAAAAAGGACAGATCACAGTTGCCAAGGAGCATTATATCACTAATGTTTTCTTTTCTGTCATTAGTGGTTTGAAAGTAAAACTCTTTGATGAATCAACAGATTCTTTAGCTGTTGATGAGGGCAGAAGGGTTATCTGCCTGTCATTGGCAAGTGAACCTCATACTTTGGGTCTTAGAATGATTGCAGATTATTTTGAACTGTTAGGATTTAAGACATACTATTTGGGGTCAAATGTACCAACATCCGCACTTATTCATATGATTGAAGAGGTAAAACCAGAAATACTGGCTGTATCTGCAACAATGGATTATCATATAGATACCTTAACTAATCTTATCCATGTCATTAAGAATGAAGAGAGATTTCAATCAAGCAGGGATGAAAAATTGACATTTATTGTTGGTGGACAAGGTTTTAAGGATAAAAAAGAAGCAAAGGAGGCTGGCGCGGATCTATTCGCCTTTGACTATGCAAGTCTTAAGAAAGGACTTCAAGATATGGGGAAAATGGAAAGCGATTAGTTTCTACTACTTGCAGATAGATGAGTTGACAATGTAAGTGAAAATTGACTATGGAGTTGAATTTTGGCTAGATAGAAAGGATAATTATGAATTTTGGAAGCATCCTATGGCTTAAGGAATCAATTAAAATTCCAATAAGCAAGCAAGTCATTAAAGATCTTAACCTTCTTAATGTATATGATAAACTCCTTACAAATGATGATATTCTTTATCACTTGATTCAGGACCAAGAAACGTTGACATATAGACAGGAAATTATGGAAGACTTCATGTCTATAGATGGCTTAACCGGTGATCTTGTAGACTGTCTTCTTGAGTTTGAGAATCTAAAGCCGCTGTTTATCCATGAGAAAGAACAATATTTCAACATATACCGTCTCATTGACTTGTTGATTATTATTGAGAAGTCAGTAAATGTACTGGATGAGCTAAACCAAACCTTATATTATTATAAGGTCAATTCCAGAGGCCTTCAAGCCTTAAAAGCCAATGTAGAATCCATAATAAATGCTGATAAGTTTAAGGAGATGAAAAAAGATCTTAAAAGTATAAAATATATATTCTCAACCATAAAATCAGCAACGCTATCTGTAAACATGAACGTAGGAATGCGACCGGTTTTTGCACAGGTTACAAGTCTTGATGATCACAGATTTAGATATCCCAAAGCCTTTCGAAAGGTTTCAGATGTTCTTCGTATGGAGCCAATATTTTTAGGACAGTTTCTTTCCTCTTATGCGCCGGTTTTTAAGGTCAACAAATTGAATTATGACCTTATGGAGGAAATTGAATATGCTCTTAGAGACCATCAGAACCAGCTTAAAAGCTTTGTATCTAAATATGACCAAGTTGACGTGGAGCCATTTATCAGTCTTTTAGATGAAATCAGATTCTATGAAGCTAGTGTAAAGCTCTTTAAAAAGATTGAAGTAGGAGGACTGCCTTTTTCAAAACCTGAATTTGACTTTGAGAGTGAAACATTTTTTATGGAAGTCAAAGGATTTTATAACCTAAATCTTGCGGTTTTTAATGATGACCATCAAAAGGATGAAAATATCATCAAAAATGATATTAGCATTGATAATAAGAAAATAGGAACCATTATTACAGGAGCTAACAGGGGAGGAAAGACTACCTTTACACAAGGTATAGGACAAGTACAACTATTGGGTCAAATGGGGCTTTATGTTCCAGCTATTTCAGCTAAGCTATCAGTTTCAGATGGCATACTGACTCATTTTCCTGTTAGTGAAAGTGAAACCTATGAAAAAGGTAAGTTTGGTAAAGAGTGTGAACTTTTTGTGGAAAAATTTAGTCAAGCAAGCAATAAGACTCTTTTACTAATGAATGAATCTTTTACAGGAACCAGCCATTTGGAAAGTCTAAATATTGCAGCTCAAGGATGTATGGCTCTGATTCATAAGAGATATACCTTTGTTTTTAACACCCATCTCCACGAACTTTTTCATTATCTTCAAAAGGCTGTTGATGTTGAGGAGAGAGAGTTGATTCATAGTTTAGTTACAGAGATGGAAGAGGATCAAAGTTCATACAAACTTGTGGAAAGAGAACCTTATGGAAAAAGCTTCGCTAGAAAAATCGCTCTTAAATATGGTGTTACTTTGGAACAGTTGATGGAGGTGGCTAATGAGACAGGAAATTGATTATGGACAATTTCGGTATGAAGGACTTAGTCTTCTGTGGCCGGACAATGAGAATAAAGAATTTTTTACTATGACAGAGCAAAATATTGAAGATGTAAATTTTCAATCTCTGTTAGAACATTTAGAGGAAGAAAATATTCATTTACTTGATTGGATCAGTCGGGTTCCATGTGATAAAAAGACCAGTGTCTACCGTCAAAGTGTCATGGAGGATATGATTCAAAACGAAGGTCTCTATGAAGCTTTGATGATTTATGGTGAGAGAGCCCATAATAATATGACTATGGGTAAGTTTGCCTTCGAAAAAGAGGCGACAGTATATAACCTTTTGAAGAGGACCAATGAATTTGATGATTTGGATGATATGTTGAGAAAACTTTTAGGTGTTCTTCAGAATGCTAAACTTCAGTCAAAGGGAATGGAGCGATATCGTGATTTACTCATCGAAATTGTTGAATCACCTATTTATGAGTCCTTTTCAAAGGACGTAAGATCTATTAAGTCACTTGAAGAAGGGGTTAAAAGTATTAAAATAGGACTAAATCTTGATGAATATCTTCAACCAAGGGAAGCCATTTTATTGGAACTTAGTGGACAAGAGTTTAAGTATGACCGATTTTCAAAGAAAATGAGTTATTATATTGGTAATGGTATTAAAGAATTAAAAATGATACCAAGAAAGTTATTTGCTAGAGAAACGGTGAAAGCACCAGATGCCTTGAATACTTTAGAGAAAACCATTGAGCCGGCAACCTTACAACTAATTACTTTTTGCGATCAATTTATCATGAGGATTCTAGAAGTTATCAGTGTCCTTTATCATGAATTACCTTATTTTTATATTGGACGTAAAATTTACGAGATTCTGGTAGACCATGGTGAACCACTAGTATTACCTAAGTGGGAAGAACCCTATGGTATTTATGACCTATATCATATGAACTTAGGCATTGATAACCAACATCCCAAAAAGAATGACTACATCTTTCATGATGACTCTAAGATATCAATTTTGACTGGAGCCAACAGAGGTGGTAAAACAACCTTTACCCAAGCCTTATGTCAAAGTATTTGGTTGGGCCAACTGGGCTATTACATACCTGCTAAAAGTGCCTCCTTACCTTATGTGGACCAGATTTTGCTTCATTTTCCAGCAGAGGAGAAAGACTCTGTGGATTTGGGAAGATTGGGAGAGGAATGCCAAAGATTTCGTGAACTATTCATGAAAGCCACGAGTGAGAGTATCATTTTCATGAACGAATCTTTTCAGGGTACTTCCCATCAAGAAAGTCTCCAGATCGCTTTGGAAACTGTTCAAAGCTTAAAGGAGAAAGGTGCTAGAGTCATCTTTAATACCCATCTACATGAGCTATATGATAGTCTTATGGAAAGTGGAACAAAAGTGAATAGTTTAATTGCTGGTAAAAATATGAAAGAGGCACCCTTCATCATTGAAGAAGGATTACCTCTAGGAAAGAGCTATGCTATTCATATTGCTGAAAGATATGGTATGACATACGAACAACTAATGGGTTGAAAACCTATTTCTGATGTTTAAATGAATGAGAGAATAGAGAAGGTCAATCATCAACCAATATGAGAAGATGTTAGGTAGCGTTTTAATCCGTCAAAAAGCTGATTGAAACGCTCTTTGTCTACTTGGTAGTAAATACGTTTACCTTCCTGATATTTAAGATGAATGATTCCAATATCTGTCAATCGGCTGATATGGTAGGAAATTGTAGCTGTTGTAATGCCTAAATAATCGGATATTTCCTTGTTGTAGTGTGGGTTGTTCATTAAATATTTGATGAGCTTTCTACGGGTATCATCTGCTAGAGATTTGATTAGTTCTTCGTACTGGCTGGTAAGATTATCAGAGTATAGTTTTTTCTCCGCTTGGGCTCCATAGAAAAAATAGACATTATTAAGGTCACCATAAGCTACATTTACCTTTTCACCATATAGGTTACTGACAAAAATCCGAATGATGGCGTCATCTTCTTCAAGAGATTCTTTAGATTGAAATAAGATTGCATTAATAAAAGCTTCAGGATTTTCATCGTATAGTTTTTGATGATGCTCACTAATATCATTAAGTTTGGTTTTAAATACATTCTCCATAGGTTTGAAGTAATCATAATAAAGGACAGAGAGAGAATGAACAAAGCGCTCAACAATACCCTCAGGATATTCGAGAAATTCGAAATAGAGTTCATGGTCAATGCCGGACTTATTGAATTTTGTTGAGAGATCGGTAAGTACATTTTGAAGTTCTGACCCGTCAGATTCAGTTGATAGGGAAGTTTCGTTACTAATTAGGTATTGATTCAAGAAAGCTTTTGTGTCCATTGTTTTGAAATAGTTAATGATATCTAATGGGCCGACCATGTTTTCTCTAAGAAGTACATCCAGTACTGTGACATACATACACGAAAAATCATGCATGAATAATTGAATATCTTTTTTTACGATATTTGGAATATGCTCGTAGGTAGTATTAACAAAATCTGACATGTAATGCTGAAATCTTGAAACACTAATGTCTTCATCAGCTTTTTGACATTCTTCGAAGTAGGCTATACCCATAAGGGAGCATAGGAATTCAAAGGCGAGATTGGCTTCTATCTTTGGTGTTTTCATTGGAATCCTTCTTTCTATCTTAGGTATTGGTTAAGGATGGAATGGTCATAATCTAAATACTTTATGTGGAACTTTTTATATGGAACTTATAATGAATGGCATAAGTGACTATAGCGACTAGTTTTACGATTATTGCTAAGAAAACACTAATCCAAGAGGCAAGAGAGCCGGGGAAAATGATGGTAATAAATACAGCCAGAGAATAAAGAACAGTTCCTGCTTTTCCTATTTTATTGGCGGGAATAACAGCTTTCTCTTTTTTTAAGTAGAGAAAAATCCCCCCTAGTATCATAAATAATTCCTTGACTGTAATAATTATTGGGAATATAGGATGTAAATTACCTGCAAAATAAAGGGTATAGACAGCTGTCAATAGCATGAGTTTGTCAGCCAAGGGATCAAGAACCGTGCCAACCTTGGTAATTAGATTGAAGTGTCTAGCTAGGTAACCATCAAGAATATCCGTTAAGCCTGCCAATATAAATATGAACAAGGCAATTCGGGTATTGTTCGGCGAGTCGCTGAAATATGCAATTGGAAAAAAAGGAACTAATAAAATTCTCAGAACTGTTAGAATATTTGGAATATGTTTATACATGACTTCCTCCATTAACCGTTTAAGACTATTTTAGCAAAGCTTGGTAAAGATTTCTAGTTTTTTCGTTATACATATGATATAATTCTTTGGATGAATAAAAACTTGAGGAGGCTGAAATGGCGGACTTTATAGAACAATTAGGCTTATCCTATACAGTTGAAGGGGAAGGGAAACCTCTGGTTATCCTTCATGGATGGGGCTGCAATAAAGAAATGTTTCAGTTCTTGATTGATAAATACAAAGAAAAATACCGAGTATACGCTTTTGATTTACCTGGCTTTGGTGCAAGTAGAGAACCAAAGAAAGTGATAGGTACAGAAGCTTTTTGTGATATTTTGATGGAGGCGTTTCACCTTTTGAAAATTGAGAAACCTATTATGATTGGTCATTCTCATGGTGGAAGAATTATTATTAGATTGTCCGCTGAAATGGACTTTGATAAGGTTATTCTAATGGGAAGTGCCGGGATTGTTAACAAAAGACCTTTTTCATATTACATTAAGGTATATACATATAAGGTTTTAAAGAAAATATATTATTTTTATCCTGTGAGGAAGCTTTTCCCGGGTCTTTTAGATAGGTATAGGAAAAATGCAGGTTCGGAAGACTATAGAAATGCATCACCAATTATGAAAGGGGTGCTTTCAAAAGTAGTTAATGAGGACCTTAAAGCCTATTTGCCAGGAATCAAGGCTCCAACTCTTCTTATTTGGGGAGAAGAGGATACTGCGACACCGCTCTCAGACGGTAAACTGATGGAAAAGATGATTCCTGATGCCGGGCTCGTTGTTTTTGAGGGAGCTAGTCATTATGCTTTTTTGGAGCAAAAGCAAAGGCTATTGGCTGTTTTGGATGCGTTTATTTAAGGCTTAAAAGCATAGTTGATATGTAAAAATGCCTACGCTTTAGATTGGAGATTCTATGAACTTAATTGTTTTTTTTGGTTTGCTATTGTTAGGTGGAGCATATATTCTAAAGAAGACCTTATACCATTTGCATATGTTCCAGCTTAATTCTTATAGGGTGGAGCGATATTTCAGATTTCTAAAAAAGAACAAAAAGAAATTTTTGTCTCCAGCAAACCTGTTTTTTTATGGGGTAATATTTGTAACAGGAGGACTCTATACCTTGATTCTTGATTTTAGAGTCTTGATTTTTCCTATTATTTGGGGTTTGTTTGTCCTTATTAGGGATATTGATCTTTATCGGATAGGAGAAAAAGTTAAAAAGCCCTTGGTATATACGATGAGGGTCAAGAGAATCCTTTTAGTGACTGGTTTTTTGAATATAGGCTTAATTTTTCTTTTACCAAGAGATGCTACTTCCTTGTTTGGATTAACTATATTGATGTTTATTGTTCCTCTTAATATTCTTGTGGCAAATTTTATTTTAAAGCCCGTTGAACTTTATTTAAAGAAACACTATTATAATGATGCTAAGAGAATTCTGGATTCCCACAAAGATTTGATTAAAGATAGGTGTTACCGGTAGTTACGGCAAGACATCTACCAAGTTTATACTTGAAACGATTTTGTCTCAAAAGTATACAACGCTTGTAACACCTCATTCATATAATACCACACTTGGTGTTGTCATTACTGTCAGAAAAAGCCTTAATCGATCAATTGAAGTTTTTGTAGCGGAAATGGGAGCTAAACAAAATGGAGATGTTAAGGAAATATGTGATTTGGTTGTACCTGATTATGGCATGGTTACTGCTGTTGGACCACAACATTTAGAGACATTTGGGTCACTGAGTAATGTCATCGACACTAAGTTTGAAATGATCCAGGCGGTAAGGGGTAATGGAAAAAAAGGATTTGTCAATGGTGACTCTTCCAATGTGAGAGAAGGAATGAAACGGTATCCTGATGTAGATTACGTGACATACGGTAGTAGAGAAGACAATAAGGTCAGAATTGAGAATGTAAAATCATCAGTTCATGGTTCTGTTTTTGATATTATAATAGACCATAAACGGTATACTTATGAGAGTAAGTTATTAGGTATGCACAATATATTAAATATTGCAGGAGCAATAGCAATAGCTATGGAACTCAAGATGACACCAGAACAGATTGCAACAGGAGTTAAAGAGATCAAACCTATCCCACATCGGTTGGAACTAAAACATCAGGGAGATTACTATATACTTGATGATGCCTTTAACTCCAATCCTACAGGAGCTAGATTTGCTCTGGATGTCCTCAATCAGTTTGATTCAGGGAAAAAAATCATAATGACTCCTGGTATGATTGAGTTAGGTGATATGGATATGGAAGTCCATTTTGAATTTGGTAGGCAGATTGCTAAAGCCTGTGATTTTGTATTACTTATTGGCGAGAAAAAGACAAAAGACATCTATTTAGGCCTTAAGGATGCCGGATATCCAATGGACCAAGTAGTGGTCCTTAAATCGGTCTATGAAGGCTTTGCATATTTGAGTAAAATCGTCACCAAGGGTGATGTTGTGTTGATAGAAAATGATTTACCGGACAATTTTAATGAGTAGGAAGGTGCTAAAATGAAGTTACATATCGGTGTTTTTTTTGGTGGAAAAGCTACAGAACATGAGGTTTCTGTTATATCAGCTCTACAGGCGATTGAGAACATAGATAAGGAAAAATATGAAGTTGTACCTATCTATATTTCCAAGGATGAAAAATTCTACACATCTCCAGAACTTATGAATATTGAAAACTATAAAAAACTTGAAGACCTTCTTGAAAGGGCATCCTTGGTTGTCTTTGAAAAAGACTATAATGACAATCGAGTTAACCTTTTTAAGGCGCCGCTCAAATTTATGCCCAAAAAATTGGCCTATATTGATGTGGTGTTTCCCATTCTTCATGGTAATAAGGGAGAAAACGGTGCTATACAGGGCTTGTGTGAAATGTATAACTTACCCTATGTTGGCTCAAATGTTTTAGCATCTTCCATTGGTATGGATAAGGATATAGCTAAAATTGTTGCTAAGGATGCAGACATTCCTGTTATTGATTTTATGGCTTTTAATAAATATGAGTATTATCAGAATACAGAAGAGATATTGACTAGGGTTTTAAGCCGTTTGGAGTTTCCTATGATTATCAAGCCAGCATCTGGTGGATCTAGTATTGGTATTGAGATTGCTAAAGATTCTACTAGCTTAAGATCTTGTATTGAAAATGTTTTTACCTTTGATGTCAAAGTGATTGTTGAAAACAAGCTGGAAGTCATACGGGAGGTCAATTGCTCTGTTCTTGGTGATATGAGCGATGCTCAGGTTTCAGTTATTGAAGAACCATCAACCCTTGATGAGATTCTTTCTTTTGCTGATAAATACATGCAGGATTCAACTAAAGGTATGTCCAGTGCCAAAAGAAATATACCTGCTGATATACCTGTTCATATGGCAGAAAAAGTTAGAGATTACTCTCTTCGAGTATTTAAAAAATATGGTTGTGCGGGTGTCGTTCGTATTGATTATATTATCGATACTAAAACTGACACGGTATACTTTAATGAGATCAACACTATTCCAGGTTCCTTATCTTTTTACTTGTGGAAACCAAAAGATTTGGAGTATAGCAAACAGCTGGATCTTATGATTAAAACAGCCTTAAAGGTCCATAAACGAATGAATGAGTTTAATTACGCCTTTGATAATAACCTCTTTTCCTCTAATGGACTAAACATGAAAGGCAAGATGAAGGGATAAAAAAATAACTGGTGCATGTCAAGTAGGAGAGATACTCATACTAGGTATGCACCAGTTTATTTTGATTGAATAATTAATCGTACTTCAAACCAAAAATCTAATGCTAGGGTAAGAAGCATAAATTAATTATTTATTCATACAACATTTCTTGTATTTCTTTCCAGAACCACATGGACATGGCTCGTTTCGTCCAATTTTCTTTTCTTTTACGACTGTTTTTGAAGCGTTATACTCTTTTTTTAATTCCCTTCTACGATCTTCTGTAAGAATTGGAGCCCATTCTTCTAAGTTATATAGCCATTCTGCCTGAGCAGCATGCATATTGTAGTAGAGGGTCTCAAAATCAATTTCCAACTTAAGGTGTGATTCTTCTGTTAATTCATCTAGATTTAGTTCGTTGATAAGACTTGTGTTGATACCGTCAAGGAATCCGACGAAAGTCAAGGGGTCAAAATTAAATGTTTCTGCCAAACCTGCGACAGTATCTTCGTAAACCTTTTGGTGATTGGTTAGAAGATCGACATAGACCTCTTGCTCAGCAGGCAGATATTCACCCCAAAATTTATCATATTCTTCCTGAGTTCTTTCCTGATAAGCAAGATCTTTCCATTGTTTGTATAAAGACATAGTGTATCCTTTCTTTTGTTTCGATATGAATTCAAAGGGTATTATAACACAGCATAGGATTAGGGGCTAGAAACTTTAATATTTACTATTAAATATAAAAAAAATATGATAAAATGGCTGCAAGACTGAATAGAAATTTTACTAGGTTCAAGATATAGAGTATTTGTTACTATGTGTAAAGGTGGAGAATACCTTTATAGGTCCATCATCAGGTCATCTTAAATATCTTTACATTGAATACGCTATAACATAAAATATTACTAGATTATAAACATGATTACCAATGGTAATCAGGAGGTATTCAATGAAGATTAGACTATTAACAGATTCAAGTTCTGACTTACCGCTGTCTTATTTTAGGAAGAATGAAGACATATTGGATTTGGTGTGTATGCCAATTACCATAGATCATGAAGAATTTGTAGATGATCTTGGAGAAAAATTTTCCCATGATTACTTTTACAAACGTCTTCAGGAAGGTGCTATGCCAAAAACATCACAGATAAACACAATGACTTTTCATGATAAGTTTATTGAACACTATGAAGCCGGATATTCAACCATATATATTGGTTTATCATCTGGACTTAGTGGAACCTATAATAATGCAAATTTAGCTAAAAACATGGTTCTGGAAGATATTCCTCAAGCAGATATTACTGTCATTGATTCATTAGCTGCTTCTATAGGTTTAGGTGCCTTAATTATATATACACTCGCTCTTATTAAAAGTGGAAAAACAAACACAGAAATTGCAAAACTTATAGAAGAAGAGAAACTAAAAGCAAACCACTGGTTTGGTGTTGATGATCTTATGCACCTTAAGAATGGTGGTCGTATACCTGCTGCGGTTGCTTATGTTGGAACTGTACTCAATGTTAAACCGATTTTAACGATGAAGCATGATGGCAAGCTAGAGTCTTGTTCCTCTGTTAGAGGAAAAAAGAAAGCATATAAGTATATAGTTTCCAAGGTTGTTGAACATTTAGCTGATTCCGAAGTACCTGTGCTTGTTGGACATGCAAATGTAAAAAAAGATGCAGATATTCTTGTTGAAGAACTTAGATTAAAAGGTATCAAGAATGAGATTATAGAAACATGTCTTTCAGCAACGATTGCATCCCATGTTGGTCCAGGTATGTTAGCTATTGCCTTTATGGGAAACAAGGTAAGAGAGGGCAAATAACTATAAGCAGATAGGTGATCATATGATTCTTAATGGTAAAAGAGTAGAACAAGAAAAACCAATACTTGTCCTTGATTTTGTCAGGTCATATCGACTGAGCCGACATGTAGTAAGGATATCAATTAATGGCAAAAGGATTCATAAGGAAGATTTCGATACTACTTATATTCAGATAGATGACCATGTAATCTTTACATCCTTAGTTAGTGGTGGGTGACTCATAGTCTTTGAACCTTTTAATATTTAGTAAGCATAAGATACTGTAGTATGTTATAATTTATTTGTAAATGTTATTTTATATTTTGTGAAATGTGGAGGAAGAAATGTATAAGTGTGCTATATTTGATTTGGATGGAGTTTTGACAGAAACTAGTGAACAACATTTTGAAGCCTGGAAAGTTTTAGCAGATGAGTTGGGAATTGATTTTGACAGAGAATATAATGAGCATTTAAAAGGTGTTTCAAGAATGGAGTCTCTTGAATTGATTCTTAAGAACGGAAACAAAACAGATGCTTATTCTGATGAAGAAAAAGCTGAACTGGCAACTCGTAAAAATGAGTTATACAAGGAACTCATTGCAGGTTTTACACCGGATAATCTTTTTGAAGGTGTTAGAGAACTGTTTGATATACTTAAGTCTAAGGGGATTAAAATTGCCCTTGCCAGTGCATCCAGAAATGCCCCGGCTCTTATTAAGAATATGGGGATTGCTGAGGATTTTGACGTGGTTGTTGATCCGACCAGTGTTGAAAAAGGTAAACCTGATCCAGCTATATTCCTACAAGCACCTAACACTCTAGGTATTGATCCAAAAGACTGTATAGGATTTGAAGATGCCTATGCTGGTGTTACGGCTATCAAATCAGCAGGCATGTATGCTATTGGTATTGGAAGTAAAGATAACTTGCCTCATGCAGATGTTGTCTATCCTCACATTAAGGATGTAGATATTAAATCTTTACTAAACTAAGGTTTTGTATTCAGTGAAATGAGTTTTCTAAGTTGTTCTAATGTTTTATCAGAGTCGAAGGAGTATATAACGATATGAACACCAAATTCTTTGGCTTTATCTATAATACCACGTCTAGGAGCCGCTGTTGTAAATAAAATTTTAACAGCGGTTTCATTACCCAGATGATTTGCATTAGAATAAAGTTCATTGATGAACTCAGGCTCTAGGTGATTCCTATCTTTACAAGAAATGACATACAGCTGGTTATCTTTAATTCCAATGACATCGATTTCATTACCAGCTTTTCTTTTCTTGTCCCACAAAAAACTTAAACTGGCTTCTACATCATCACATCCTGCTTGATTCATAAGGACAAAGCATCTATGTTCCAACCAGGTTCCTGTCTTAAGTAGATAAGATTTATAGCTTTTGTGTTTAAAGTTAATAATAACTTGTTTTTTTCAGTCTCTGATGAATTCGAATTATGTCCTGGCCTACCATATAATTTAAAAATTTCCATAAGATGGATTGATTTTTCTTATTTAACTGATTGGGAAAAAGAATGAGCTTGTTTTTATTGTCCGGATAGCTTTTATAGAAGGTGCCACCTGAATGTTGAACTCTAAAAAGACTGATATAGTCATTAAAATTAGATTCAATAAAACCAAGGAGTTTGACGATACGGTCATGGGTGAATAGGTTAGTTGTATCAGAGGTGATAAGACCACCACGACTTAGGATATAGTCATTGACATCGACATTGGTTGCATCTCCCACAAAGTGAAATGCACTGTTTTCTTTTTCCCAAATATCACCATCTTCCTCAACAAAACAAAGTTTCACGTCTTCTTTGGTCAGAAATGAAAAAAGGTTATATCCAATAATTTGCCTTGAAGCTGGAAGTAAGAAAACAGTCTCTTCATTGGATGAGTGTAGGATATAAGACAGTTTTTTAGGTAGATAAGCTGGGTCGGAGTTTTCTTTTAGGTTAAGAGTCAAAGTATCAATGATAAAATCTTGATTGCTGATATAGGATACAAATTGTCTTATTAAGTCCCTGTCATCACTAGGTTCATGAATAAGAAGAATTTTATGTGGATTATAATGTTTAATGGCTAGTAGATTGTTCATATTATCGTTTTGGTGGATGCAGATTAATCTTGTCATGATTTATCCTTTCAAGAAACAAGTAAGTTAACTCGTATATAGTTTTATAAGGTTTCATAATAATGTTAATTATAGCAAAAATCTACTACTTTGTGGTTAAATGTTCTATGCTATACTTAAACAGAAAGAATTGAAATAGAAAAGGCTTAATGAAAATAAACATAAAGTGTGAAAGTTATGGAGGTAAATAGGATGAGGCAGCTTGAGACAGAACGTTTAATCTTAAAAAAATGGGTATTAGATGATGTGGATGATTTATATGAATATGGAAAAAGTCATTTGGTTGGGCCAAGTGCCGGATGGAAACCCCATCAGTCAAAAGAGGAGAGCTTGGATATAATTAAGATGTTTAGGGAGCAAGATGATACTTTGGCTATATCCCTTAAAGATTCAGGTAAGGTAATTGGAGGGATTGGATTACATGAGTCCAAGCCTGTAGAATCGATTGCACATTTGAAACAAAAAGAAGTTGGTTATGTTCTTAATCCTGAATATTGGGGGAATGGGTATGTGCCTGAGGCAGTTGAGAGGTTAAAGAAATATGCGTTTGAGGAACTAGATTTAGACCTTTTGTGGTGTGGCCATTATGACTTTAATGACAAATCAAAGCGTGTTGTAGAAAAATGCGGTTTTATCTACCAGTT
Source organism: Vallitaleaceae bacterium (assembly GCA_963677625.2). Taxonomy (GTDB): domain Bacteria; phylum Bacillota; class Clostridia; order Lachnospirales; family Vallitaleaceae; genus UBA1351. The sequence continues at coordinate 255,519 of CAXXSW010000004.1, read as the reverse complement.
TACAAGAGAGAAGGTGCTTGAAAGGTTGGATAATAAAAAAGTGAATATGTTATATTATTGGATAGAGCATCCAAAGAGAAATGATATGACTGGAAAGCCTTGATACTATTTCTTACAGTGTCATTACGATTTCCTTAAATGATTGTCTTAAGGGTACTGGAAAGGTATAATATGTCTAAAAGAATTCAAGACAATCAATAGGAGGACGGACTACGATGAAATTACGATTATTATCAGCTTTTGCACTGATTTTTATGATGATTCTTTCCGGATGCAGTCAAAAAGATGATACCCTAGAACCTTTGCAAGGAAATGATAGGGAGACTCAGGAGACTGATGGAAAAGGTGGAGATAATGACGTTGATGTAACCAGTAATGGTGATAAGCAAGAAGATGAATCTACTAATGATTCTTTAGGGATAGAGAGTGAGTTAGAAGAAGAATCTGAAATAGGTGATAACGATGACAGCCATAGTGAAGAGGCTGATAAAGGAAAAGAATCTGATTCTGAAGAAGTCATTCAAGAGCAATATGCAGTATTAGATTTAAGTGAGCCTGAAGACGTAGATAATTATACTAGTTCTTTGGTTTTTATCCGTCAGGAAGAAGACCTTTGGCGAGTAGTTGATAGAATGGGAAGGGTATTTCGTGTTTCTTCATCTTATGACGGAGTAAAACCAGGTATTGTAAATAATGGTGCGACAATTAAAGTTGAAGAAGGGAACCCTTCAGTTAGTCTTGTTAGAGATTATACAGACTATGATAATGCCTATATTTTGGAAACTGACCCAGAAGAATTAGCTATGAATTTTTCAAAGGCCTTATTAGAAGATCAAAAAGCTACAAGTTCTAGTAGTCGTATTGATGACTATACCTTAAAATCTGCTGATATTGTTGAAAATATAGGTAAGGGTATCGTTAAAGTTCGGATGATTTTTGATGTTGATGTTGACAGTAGCAATAATGACTCACCTTGGGCAAATGGAAGAACTCAAGATATTAAATACGATTATACCTTGTATGGCTATGAAAACAACTTGGATTTTGCCGGTTAAAGAACCTCTTTATTATGCTGTAACTGCAAAATCTATCCAGTGAGAACAATCAGTCTGAGACGACTAGTGATATTGATTTGGATAATGAAAATACAGACGAGTCAAATGAAGGTGGTTCAGAAGTTGATACCGGTTCAGAAAGTGATACAGATGAAGAGGCTCAAGTTGTTATTGCAACTGACCTTAAGGTGGATGTAGGAGAAATAAATGGAACTACCGTATTTTATGAAAAGGTCCTTCTTCCTCAAAGTGAAGAGCTTAGTGGAACAAATATTTACGAACATAATGTAAATTTAAAAATACGTAAGGACAACATTGTAACAAGTGTTGTTAAAGGCGAAAAAAAATGGGACTTATGAATGGTTAGTAGGTTATGATAATAAGGCATATCTTTTTAATCAAATTCATATTCCAGGGTCAGAGGTGATTTATAGTGGTATATCCATGGTAAATGTTGATGATGCCAGCTATAGGACTATCTATAATGGGGCTGTTGCTAAAGGGATTTTGTTGGATGATTCTTACTATGTATTTGGGAATGATAATCTTTTTGAGATTAATCTGGCTAATAGCAGTTTCCGTATTGCTGCAGTTCTTCCTATACATTTAGACTTTACTTTAGATAGTCTTCGAGTCATAGAAATGAAAGATCAAGAAATGAAGGTGGAGATTACAAGAAGTGAGACAGTTGAAAATTATGTGATTAATGTCTCTAATGGTGAAATGGAACAAATACAGCCTTGATGGAAAAACTTAAACTAATATATATATAAATTGGCATATTGCTATATGGTAAGTTATGGTATAATAGAGACAGGCGCTAAGAGAGTTATTCTTTTAGCGCCTGTTTAGTTAGTCCAGATACTTTATTCCCAAGAAAGGTGGTGAAGAAATGAAAAAAATATTAATCGTGGATGATGCTATGGAGAATATGGATGAAATGATTGAACTACTTTCTCCTATTTACAGTGTAACCTTTATGAACAGCAGTTTAGAAGCTATACTTATGGTTCGAAATGAACGTTACGATTTATTAATGATTGACATTACATTATCTGAGATGCATGGATTTGAATTACTTGCAGAAGTACGAAAATTAGATTTTTTATAAAGACGTCCCTATTATAATGGTTAGCCAGTTATTGATGGAAGAGGAAATCAATCAAGGTTTCTTCCTGGGTGCTACCGAGTTTTTGACGAAGCCATACCATATGCAACTTGTCCTTCGAAGAATCAAAAATATAATGGAATTAGCTGAATATACAGGAAATACAAGTGAAATAAAGGTCTCTAAGACAGATGAAACAATTAGTAATATGTATCGTATGCTTGAAAATTTATGTGAGGTCATCGAAAATAAGGACTATCATTCTGGTGCCCATATTATGCGGTCGGGACACTATTATAAATTGTTGCTTAAGGAGATGTTGAAAGACAAGAAAATAAAAAGTCATTTTAGGGATGTGAACCTCGATGAACTAATCATGGCGTCTAAGATGCATGATATTGGAAAGATTGCAACGCCAGATAGTATTTTAAATAAACCGGGAAGTTTGACCAGAGTTGAATTTGAAACAATGAAAAATCATGCTTATAACGGCTATAATATACTAAAACGTATGTCTAAGCGTCTTGAAGATAAGCAAATGATTCAATACTCGGAACAGATTGCTCTGAATCATCATGAGAAATGGAACGGAAAGGGTTATCCGAGACGTTTGAAAGAAGATGAAATACCACTGGTAGCAAGGATTATGGCTGTAGTGGATGTTTATGATGCAATTGACCTCAGATAGAATTTATAAAAAAAGCAGTTAGCCATGAACAGGCAATGAGAATTATACAAAAAGAAAGAGGTCAATCATTTGACCCAGTCGTAGTTGATGCCTTTGTTAGGGCCAGCGATAAGATATTAAACACTTATAATATATACAGTGACTTGGAACCTGATGTAGAATTTGATAATAATGAATTGGAATACAAATTAGGTAATGAGATTCTTGTTATTGAAGAGGACCCCATTGCTAGAGAAATCATTAGCAGTCAATTGAGTGAAAGAGGCTTTAAGACATCATTTGCAGCAGGAGGTATGGATGCTATTATGACGCTTAGAAGCTCAAAATTGACCTATGGCTGTGTGTTGACTGATATAAACATGGTGGATTTTTACTGCTGAAGATTTTTCTTCTTTTATTACAGAAGATTAATCCAGAAATTATGGTTTTTTATCATGGTTGATGACAATTACAACACCCACGCCAAGATGTTTAATGATATTGGTTTTTGACGGTTGTTTCTTAAAACCTTTTAGACTGTGAATTATTCTTTTATAAATACAATCATGTTAGTGGTGAAAGACAGATGGCGACCATGAAAAAAGTAGAGGCTGATTTCAACTCTTATAGCTATACAAAAAATTAATGTATCACTTATTTTACGATAGGGAGGCTTAGCTGTTTCAAGTATCCTTATCGTTTTTATTTTATGAGCTGAATAAGCTGTAAAATAGACTTTGGAGTAAAGATGGTTTATGATATGATAGTATGGTAATATTCATGCTCAGATTTAATCCAAGATTATAGGTAGAGAAGGTAGACCAATGAAAACCATTATTAACAGATAAGGGACAAGAAACATTTTAGTGACAACCATTATAAGTTTAACATGACTCAGCTGATGGTTGGATTAATTATTTTAACAGTTTGTAATGCAACCTCTTTTTTTGGATCGTGACAATCCCAATGGCGCTCTTATGCTTGCAGCTTTTTTTGGTTACTATGCTTGCCTTTTCGGGTATAGGGTTTTTTCCTTATTGTATTAGTTAGAAAATCACTTATTAATGGGCATTTGGAGGAAGTAATACAGATAGGGGAAGTGGAACCCTTAAATGATGATTTGGATTACTACGTACCTAGCGAATATATTAATGATGATTTTATAGCTATTAAAGGCCTTTTTTTTGTTTGGACAGGAGAATTATTTTTTTTATTAGTAAGGACAAGGATTTCATAGTTGAGGGGAAATTTCCAGTGTCTCAAGCTATAGAATATAAAGATATTCATGTTAAAGGCATTTCAAATATAATTAAAGAAGTTCCGAAGCGATTATATATACCGAATGGGGGACCTAGTGCATGTTTTTTGTTATCCCGGAAGGCCATAAGATACTGGAAAATTATTGGGGAGAATATGGAGGAGGAAGTAAGCTAGGGAGGTATTGACAGAATCTATGTAAGGGTATACAATGGAATTAGCACTCGACCAAAGAGAGTGCTAACAACTTATATAAAGGAGGGGTTCCTATGAATTTTGAACAATTAACACAAAAGTCTAGTGAAGCGCTGGAAATTGGTAAGGAAATGGCTATAAAACTAAATCATTCCCAAATAGATGGTGAACACCTTCATTATGGACTCATTGCAGTAGAGAATAGTTTTATCCTTAAACTGTTAGCATATATGAAGATTGACCTAAAAAGTTATCGTGATGACTTAATGGCTTACCTTGAAAAACAACCTTCTGTTGAAGGATCCAATGAACAACTCTATGCAAGTAGACGGATCAATAAGATACTCCTGGATGCAGAAGATGAAGCTAAGAAGATGAGTGACCAGTATATTAGCCTGGAACATATCTACCTCACGCTTATGCAGGAGAAAAGAACTTTTTCTAGGCAATTAATGGATAAATATCAAATTAGTAAAGACCAGTTTTTACTCGCTCTGAAGGAAATGAGAGCGGATAATAGGGTGACTTCACAAAACCCTGAGGTCAATTACGATGCATTAAACCAATATGGGCTTGATTTGGTAGAGATGGCTAGAAATGGTAAGTTGGACCCTGTTATAGGCCGGGATGATGAAATTAGACGTGCAGTTAGAATTCTTTCCAGAAGGACGAAGAATAATCCAGTACTTATTGGAGAACCAGGAGTTGGTAAGACGGCTGTTGTAGAAGGCCTTGCCCAAAGAATTCTAAAGCATGATGTTCCTGAGGGGCTAAGGGATAAGAAGCTTTTTGCTCTTGATATGGGAGCTCTTGTTGCAGGAGCTAAATATAGAGGTGAGTTTGAAGAAAGGCTGAAGGCAGTTCTTAAGGAAGTCGATGAATCAAAAGGTGAAATAATACTTTTTATTGATGAATTACATAATATTGTCGGGGCTGGTAAAACAGATGGTGCCATGGATGCTAGCAATTTACTAAAGCCAATGCTTGCTAGAGGTCAACTTAGGTGTATGGGGGCAACAACTCTTGATGAATATAGGATGTATATTGAAAAAGATCCTGCTCTTGAACGTCGTTTTCAACCAATTATAATTAATGAACCTACTGTTGAAGATACTATTTCTATTCTTCGTGGTATTAAGGAGAAATTTGAAATTCATCATGGTGTCCGTATTTCAGATAATGCATTAGTTGCCTGTGCTAGTTTATCAGACCGCTATATTACTGACCGTTTCTTGCCTGATAAGGCTATTGACCTTATGGATGAGGCAGCGGCTATGATTCGTACTGAAATTGATTCTATGCCTGCTGAGATAGATGGTGCATCTAGACGGCTGATGCAGTTAGAAATTGAAAAAGAAGCTCTGTCAAAAGAAGACGACAGGGATTCCAAGGATAGATTGGCTATTCTTGAAAAAGAGATAGCTGAAACTAAAGCTGAGTTTGGATCACTGAAAGCCCAGTGGGAACTTGAAAAAGCTGAAGTTATGAAAGAAAAGGAAATCAAGAAACGTATTGATGAAGTGAAGCTTGCCATTGATGAAGCTGAAAGGAACTACGACCTTGAACTCCTTGCAAAACTTAAGTATGGCGAACTGCCTTCTTTGGAGAAGCAGCTAGAAGAAGAAGAATCTAGACAAGGCCAGCGTGAGTTGACTATGTTAACGGAAGAAGTTACTCAAGAAGAAATAGGGGGAATTATATCGAAATGGACCCATATTCCAGTAACTAAGCTTAATGAATCTGAAAAAGATAAACTCTTACACTTAGATGACCATCTTCATAAGAGAGTCATAGGTCAAGATGAAGCTATTCAAGCGGTTACAGATGCTGTAATACGGGCAAGGTCAGGTCTTAAAGACGCTAGCAAGCCCATGGGATCTTTTGTTTTTCTTGGACCTACCGGCGTTGGTAAAACTGAATTGGCTAAATCATTGGCTGAGGCGCTTTTTGATAGTGAAGATAATATGATACGAATTGATATGAGTGAGTACATGGAACGCCATGCGGTCGCTAGATTGATTGGAGCACCTCCAGGATATGTGGGATATGAAGAAGGTGGACAGCTGACTGAGGCAGTCAGGAGAAAGCCTTATGCAGTCATTTTGTTTGATGAGATTGAAAAAGCTCATGCTGAAGTATTCAATGTCTTGCTACAGTTATTGGATGAAGGTCGATTAACAGACGCTAAGGGAAGAACGGTTGACTTTAAGAATACGATTATCATCTTAACATCAAATATTGGAAGTCAGGCTCTTTTAAGTGGCATTGAAGAGGATGGGACTATTGGTAGGATGACTGAGAAGGTTGTCTTGGAACAACTCCATCAGTATTTTAAACCTGAGTTTCTCAATCGATTGGATGATGTCGTCCTCTTTACACCTTTAACAAAAGAGCAAATCGGTGATATAGTCAAATTGTCACTAGAGGATATTAATCAACGTCTTATAGATAGACACATCACTCTTGAGTTGTCTGAAGAAGCATTGGCATATATTACCAAAGAAAGTTACGAACCACAATTTGGTGCCAGACCAGTTAAGCGTTATCTTCAACGAACTGTTGAAACTAGTCTGGGACGTGCTATTTTGAAAGGTGATGTTGTAGCCAATAGTCATATCATGATAAAGCTAGAAAATGGTGAATTGGTTTATAGATCATAAATAGGCATGTGAACCCGGTACATATAAGGGTGCCGGGTTCTCTATATAAAAGAGCATATCCGTATTTACAAGGAGCATATATATATAATATAATGAAAAGCATAATCATAAATGTAATGTTCTTATTGTAAGAAAGAATTTAAAAGTATAAAGAATTTCCTTGACATTGAAAGCTAGACATGATAATCTATACTTCGGTGAAAACAAAGCAGAGTCTTCCACTCTCACCTAAGGACAAGTAAGTGCTTGGGTCAAATATTAAGCAGCAAGTTGATTGTTATGTTTATTATTATGAGTGGATAGGTGGCTATCCATTTTTTGTTATGTTATTTACTGCTTAACAAAAAGGACAATCACTAATCAACAGACAGACTCTACTATTGGTCCTTATAGGACTTGAAAATGAACAGATAATTAAGATTAACAGGAGGTGCTAACTATCGCAGGCCATATGATTAATGAGCAAATCAGAGACAAAGAATTACGAGTAATTGGATCTAAAGGTGAGCAGTTAGGAATCATGAGTGCAAGAGATGCCCAAAAGCTTGCCAGAGAAGAAGGACTTGATCTGGTTAAAGTTGCTCCAAAAGCTAAACCACCGGTTTGTAAAATCATCGATTACGGAAAGTTCAAGTATGAACAAACCAAGCGTGATAAAGAAGCAAAGAAAAAACAAAACATCATTAGTGTCAAAGAGGTTAGGTTGTCACCAAATATTGAGCAACATGATATCAATACAAAGATGAAAAATGCCAATAAGTTTCTTACAAAAGGCGATAAAGTAAAAGTTTCTGTACGTTTCAGAGGTCGTGAATTAGCACATACTTCAGTAGGTAGAGGCATATTACTTGAATTTGCAAAAGGACTTGAAGAAATAGCAGATATTGAGAAACAACCTAAAATGGAAGGTAGATTCATGACAATGTTTCTTACCCCCAAGAAAACAAAATAGTAAGTTACAGGTTTAACTTATAGAAACTTAACCAATCGAAGGAGGAACCACCATGCCAAAAATGAAAACACACCGTGGCGCTGCAAAGAGATTTAAAGCGACTGGTACAGGAAAATTAAAGAGAAATAAAGCGTACAGACGCCATATTTTGACTAAGAAGAGTCCTAAGTGTAAGAGAAATCTTAGACATGCAGAGGTAATGGATAAATCAAACGAAAAGGTAATGAAGAAGTTATTACCATACTTATAAGACGATTCGTAGGAGGAAATAGAAATGGCAAGAGTTAAAGGTGCAATGCACACAAGAAAAAGACGTAAGCGTACCCTGAAATTAGCTAAGGGTTACTATGGTAGAAAATCTACTAACTTTAGAATAGCAAAACAAGCAGTTATGAAGTCAGGCGTATATTCATATGCAGGTCGTCGTCTCAAGAAAAGAGATTTTCGTAAGCTTTGGATTGCAAGAATTAATGCTGCTACACGTGCAAATGGTATGAGCTACTCTACTTTTATGCATGGACTTAAATTAGCTGGTATTGATATCAACAGAAAAATGCTTGCTGAAATGGCAGTTAATGACGCTGCTGCTTTCACTGCACTTGTAGAAACTGCAAAAGCTGCTAAGTAATTTTATTATTAAAAGTAAGCTGGTGAATCAACTTTGTTGATTTCACCGGCTTTTTTTTGTTTGCTAGGAAAGTCCTCCATAGGACTTTCCGTCGGCAATTGGAACAATTTGCCTTCGGCAAAACCGAGGATGTAAAACATTCTCTTTGTTCTTCTCTTGTAGTAGTGTGTCCAGTGAATTATGTAGTATTGTTAGAAAATCGTAAAATGGGATATAGGAACTGACGAGTTACTTTCAAAATTGAAATAATGGTTGACGAATGACAAAAACAGTTATATAATACAATAGTTATAAAAGTTAATTATTGTATTATATAACTGTTTTTATTTAACGATTAAATGAAAAAGGAAAGGAGATTTAATGACATCAAAGGAACTGGTTGAACAGTTGTATACCATTGTCCCTTCCATAAATCATAGATTCTTTCATCACGCCCCCAAGGGTGGAATTCCTAAGCAACAACTTCGCCTTTTACACGCAATTCGGCATCATGATGGGAAAGCTATGAAGTTTTTTAGTGAGGATATGAATATTTCTAAACCAAACCTAACCAAGCTGGTTGACCATCTAATTCAACAGGGATGGGTAGAACGAGGCAGGTCGGCAGAGGATAGAAGAATTGTTATCCTAACGATTACTGAAGCAGGAAGAAATGAATTATCAACTCACTTCAACTTAATGAAAGAAAGAACAAGTCTTTTGTTTGATGTGTTTACTGAGAAAGAGAGAGAAGAACTCTTAACACACTTCAAGGAAATTAAACGACTGATGGATAAAATTGAGTATCAAGACTAGAAAGGAATCAATATGCAAAAACTCATTAAGCATTTAAGGCCCGATTGGCTTTTGATTGTAGTTGTTATTGTCTTCGTTTTTTTCAGGACATTAACAGACCTATATCTTCCTACATTAATGTCAGATATTGTAGATACTGGTATTGTGAATGGAGATACAGACTATATTATTAAAATAGGTGGTGTTATGCTGGCTATAGCATTGATAGGAGGGCTTTGTGCCATTCTTTCAGGATACCTGTCGGCCAAGGTAGGAACAAATTTTGGTAGAAATATTCGTAAGAAATTATTCACTAAGGCAACATATTTTTCATTGCATGAAATCGACCAGGTAGGAACAGCGAGTCTAATCACAAGAACGACTAACGATATTGTACAAGTACAAAATGTTATGACCATGCTTCTTAGATTGGGAACTATGGCGCCTCTTATGGCAGTAGGAAGTATTATTATGGCTCTAAAGAAGGACGTAGCTCTTAGTGGAGTTATTGTTGCCTTTATTGCCGTTCTTGGTATCGTTATTGGGTTGGTTGTCAGCAGAGCCATTCCCCTGTTCAAGATTATGCAAAAGAAAGTGGATCAGCTCAACCTTGTTATGCGTGAACGTTTAACGGGCCTACGTGTTATTCGAGCTTTTAATCGTATAAAAACTGAGGAAGAACGTTTTGAAAAGGCAAACTTTGAACTAACAGATGTTGCTATAAAGGTTAATAAGATTATGGCCTTTATGATGCCCTTTGTCATGTTTACTGTTTCTATGTCAGGAGTTGCCATTGTCTGGTTTGGTGCTTTTAGAGTTGACTCAGGGGCCCTTCAGGTTGGTGACTTAATAGCCTTTATCTCCTATGCAATGCAAGTGCTATTTTCCTTCCTTATGCTTACGATGATAATGGTTATGGTTCCAAGAGCATCGGCCTCAGCAGAGAGAATTAATGAAGTTATTAATTTGAAAACGGAAATTAACGATCCAGAGACACCAAAGACTCCACTAGTCTCAAAAGGTGAAATTGAATTTAAGGATGTAAGTTTTTATTATTATTCTGACCATGGTGCAAGTGAGCCGGCTATTGCAAATGTCAGTTTTAAGACTAAGCCTGGTGAATATACTGCCATAATCGGTGGAACCGGTTCAGGTAAGTCAACCTTAATTAATTTGATTCCAAGATTTTATGATGTATCCCAAGGGCAGATTTTGATTGATGGACTTGACGTTAGAGACTATAGTATGGAAGATCTTCGTAAGAAGATTTCTCTTGTGCCACAAACTGCCTTGTTATTTAGTGGAAGTGTTAGTGAAAATATACGCTACGGTAAAAAGGATGCCAGTGATGATGATATTAAGGAAGCTGTTGAGATTGCAAGAGCAACTGAATTTGTATCTCAAATGGATGGTACTTATGAAGCAAGTATTGCTCAGGCAGGTGCCAATATATCTGGTGGACAGAAACAAAGATTATCTATAGCAAGAGCAGTTGTACGTAAGCCTGAGATCTATCTTTTCGATGATAGTTTTTCTGCACTTGATGCCAAGACAGAGGCTGAACTTCGAAGTAAACTTCAAAATTATACAAAAGACGCTTCTATGATTGTTGTGGCTCAGAAGGTAACTTCAGTCATGAATGCAGACAGGATTATTGTTTTGGACCAAGGAAAGGTAACAGATATCGGAACTCATAAGGACCTGATGGAAACTTCAAAAGTATATCAAGAAATTGTGGCTTCTCAATTATCAAAGGAGGAGATTGCAAATGGCTAATAAAAAGCAAGCAAATAGTGTAGAACAGAATAAAGCCGTAAGTAGACCAAGACGTGGTGGTGGTCCGGGTGGCGGACATCATATAGGTAGACCGGTAGAAAAAGCAAAGGATTTTAAAGGTACAGTCAAGCGTTTATTACATTATCTTAAAAATAGACGGACCAGTTTGATTGTTGTATTGATTCTTGCAGTCCTTTCAACCATTTTTAATATTGTTGGTCCAAAAATCTTAGGTCGTGCAACGACAGAGCTTTTTAAGGGCTTCTATAGTAAGATTATGGGAGTTCCAGGTGCTGCCATTGACTTTGACCGAATTGGACAAATACTACTCTTCCTTATGGGAATATATATAATTAGTGCATTTTTCGGTTTTATTATGCAGTTCCTTATGGCAAGCGTAGCCCAAAAAACGGTATATGAGTTAAGAGAAGAAGTCAATCATAAGATGGAAAAAATACCTCTAAAATATTATGATTCTATGACTCATGGAGAAATCCTGTCTAGGATAACCAATGATGTTGACAATATCGCAAATACACTACAGCAAAGTTTGACCCAGCTGATTACATCAGTCATTACCATTATAGGTGTTATTATTATGATGTTGACTATTAGTCCTTTGCTTACACTTATTACATTAATTACCTTACCAATGTCAATTTTTATCACCAGTTTCATCACCAAGCGAAGCCAGCCCTATTTTATAAAACAACAACGGGTCCTAGGTGAGCTTAATGGACATATTGAGGAAATGTATACTGGACAGAAAATTGTTAAAGCATATGGTAGGGAAAAAGATTCTATTACTACCTTTAATGAAAGTAATGATGAGCTGTATGAAGTGGGATGGAAGGCTCAGTTTATATCTGGTGTTATTATGCCTATGATGCAGTTTGTCAATAATATAGGATATGTGCTGGTATCTGTTGTTGGAGGCATTATGGTAACCAAAAAGTCTATTGAAATTGGTGATATACAAGCTTTTATTCAATACTCTAGACAGTTTGGGCAACCTATTGTCCAAACAGCTCAAATTGCCAACTTGATCCAGTCGACAGTTGCTTCTGCTGAACGTGTTTTTGAGATCCTTGATGAATTGGAGGAATCACCAGAGCCTGTTAAACCTAAGTCTTTAGATAAAATAGAGGGTTATGTGAGCTTTGAGCACGTGAAGTTTGGATATGTAGAAGGTGAACCTTTGATGTGTGATATTAACTTTGAAGCAAAACCTGGCCAGAAGATTGCAGTGGTAGGACCGACAGGAGCTGGTAAGACAACCTTGGTCAACCTTCTCATGCGTTTTTACGATATATGGGATGGAGATATAAAGATAGACGGTATCTCAACGAAGTCCATAACAAGAAATGAATTGAGAAGTAAGTTTGGTATGGTATTGCAAGATACTTGGTTATTTAAGGGTACTATTCGTGATAATATAGCATATGGAAGAGACAATGTTACTGAAGAAGAGATTGTTAATGCAGCTAAGATGGCAAGAGCTGATCACTTCATCAGAACACTACCTGATGGATATAATACCCTTCTTGGTGAAGATGCAGGAAATATATCAGGTGGACAGAAACAATTACTAACAATTGCCAGAGCAATACTAGCCAATCCTGAAATTCTTATTCTTGATGAAGCCACATCCAGTGTTGATACAAGAACTGAGATTACCATTCAGCATGCTATGGAAACTTTGATGGAGAACAGAACAAGCTTTGTTATTGCCCATCGTTTATCTACAATTAAGGACGCAGACATGATTATTGTTATGAATCATGGTGATATTATTGAAGTTGGTAATCATCAAGAATTGATTGAAGCAGATGGCTTCTATGCAGATTTATATCATAGCCAGTTCACGACTAAACATGCATCGTAAGTCAAGTCTTTAGATTTAAAAAGTAGACTGACTATTGATAGAGTACTAATGTAAGAAGAACCTATATTTATCTATAAAATGCAGGATGAGATGAGTCATCCTGCATAAAAATGCACTTTGATGAAATGTCATGAATTTATATCGAAAGTGTTGACATTTATCTGAAAATTTCATAGAATTTAATTAATCAAATGAATGAAAAGAACTTGATGCATCACGGATTTGGTTGTGACCAGTAGTCAGTGAATAGCAAAAAGGTGGATTATTAAGGAAATGGATAATTATATCTGTTTCCTTTTTTTAAGGATAAGATTGAAGGAGGATTTCGAGTAATGAAGACCTATGTGAAATCAGCAACGGGAGTATTAAAGAAAGTGTTACTTTGTCCGCCGACGTATTTGGCCTTAAAGCCAATCAATAAAATTGCTGCAGATTGGATGGATAAAGGCGAAGTCATTGACCAAGTGAAAGCTATTGGAGAACACAATGAACTTATTGAGATATACAAAAACGAAGGAGTAGAGGTAGAAGTTCTTGAGGCAGTAGAAAACTTAACGTCTATGACCTTTGCAAGGGATTTTGGCTTTAACCTGAAAGAAGGCTATGTTCTGGGTCGGTTTAAAGAAGAGATTCGTAGAAATGAAAGTGAATTATATGAAAAAAAACTGGAAACTCTTGGTGTACCGATTATAGCAAAATGTAATGAAGGTGTTCTTGAAGGTGGCGATTTCTGGCAATTAGATGAGAAAACTTTAGCAATAGGAAAGCTTCAACGTTCTAATGAAGAAGGAATTAACAATATTAGGAAGCAACTGGAACCATATGGCTATCAGATAATGGAGATTGAATCTAATGAAGCCTATCTCCACCTAGACATGATTTTTAATATTGTTGGAGAAAAGGTAGCTGTAACTTACTATGATGGTTTGCCTAGACATTTTAAGGATTATCTTGAAAATGCCGGATATGACTTGATCAAGGTTGAAGAAGAAGGTGTTTTTAAGCACTTCTGTAATCTTCAAGCCCTGGGTAATAAGAGGGTAATATCTCTAAAACAGAACATAAGGGTTAATAATGCGCTTCGAGACCGTGGGTTTGAAGTTATTGAATTAGATTGTGAAGAAATTTTAAAAACAGGTGGTGGCCCTCACTGTATGACCTTCCCACTTGAAAGAGGCTAAATCTTAACATTTTGTAAACAATAGAGTGTTAGATTGACTTTGAAGTTAATTCATAATAGTATTAATAAGGACGACAAAGGTGTCATTTAAGCCTTTTGTCGTCCTTTTATAATTCAAAACTTGAAAGGAATAAGTAAAATAGGATGGTTGTATGAATATTAAAAGGATTATACAAGAAGAAAGGGTTGAAATATACTTTCAGCCAATAATGTCTACTCATAATTCGAGATTTTTAGGTTTTGAATCCCTTGTTCGTGGATTAAATGCAAATGGAGGAACTATTCCACCAGACCTTTTATTTAAGCAAGCCATTTCTGAGAACCAAGTTCTTGAACTGGATAAATTGTGTATACGCAAGGGTTTATTAGAAGGAGCAAAGCTACTTGAAGAAGATGACAATGTTATTCTTTTTTTAAACATTGATGCATCAGTTATTGACTATTATATCCATTCTTCATATATATTAGATTTAGTAGATGAAATAAATATCCAACCAGAAAGCATTGTACTTGAGATAAATGAACTACCGGTAGACTCTTTAGAAATAATGAAAAAATTTTCTAGACTTTATAAAGAAGCTGGTTTTATGATTGCTATTGATGATATTGGTGGAGGGGCTTCTAATCTTGACCGAATACCAATGATTATGCCAGATATTATGAAGGTTGATAAGGAACTGATTCGAGGTATTGAAAAGAGTTTTTATAAGACGCAGGTTGTTTCAATGATTATTCAATTGGCTACAAATCTTGGTGCTTTAGTTGTTGTAGAAGGTATTGAAGATATAAAAGAGCTACGTGTGATTTCAGAAAATGGAGCTCATTTGATACAGGGATACTTATTAGGTCGTCCTGTTGATAGACCATCAATTGAAGTTAATAAGATAAAAGACCGGATAAAACACATTATTAGTCAGCTTCATTATGATTCGATGATTGCATCCAAAGATCAATCAAGAACACATCAATGGATGAATAGTTTATGTGATCATCTGATTGGATTTATCCGTAACGGACAGATGGAGTTTTTAGACGAACACCTGCCAAATTATATGAGAGTGGTAGATAATGAGGATGCCTGTGAAAGTGTCTATGTTATTGACAAAGAAGGTACAATGGTGACATCGACTATTTTCAACACTTCTATACATAGGAATAAGAATAAGAAGCTCTTTAAGCCTTGTATTAAAGGTGACAGTGTCAGGTTGGAAGTATATTATACTAAAATCATGGATGAAGCCTACAGTTTCTGGGTGTCAAAGGAATACATATCAAGGGCCAGTGGCAATAAATGTATGACACTTTCCAAGAAATTTAATGATAAAAAAGGAACCCCATACATTGTCTGTATGGATTTCCATATGAAAAATCTAAGTCGCTCATTGGCAATGATGAAAATGACTTCTTAGAAAAATAAATCACGTTCTCCATGCTCGATGCGTTGTAAACGATTAATTGTCTTTGCACGCATCTTTTCGTTTGGAATTAATGAAATGTTTTCTTCGATTACCTTGTTTCCTAGCGTTCTTAAGTCCTTATCTGCATAATCCATAAGGTACTCTTTAAGGGTCATCATAGCATTTGGATGGCATAGGTTTTGGATAGAACCATTTTTGGCAACTTGCATAAAACGATCACCTGTGCGACCTGCACGATAACAAGCGGTGCAGTAACTTGGAAGGTAACCTTTATTTAGAAGGACTTTAATAATTTCGTCTTGTGATCTATGGTCAGCTAATTCAAATTGATTTTCCATTTTGTCGCTGTCCTTATAACCACCAACATCGGTTTTTGATCCGGCCGATACTTGTGAAACACCTAGCTTTACGACTTCTTCTCTGAAGTTGGCTTCCTCTCGTGTTGATAGAATAATACCCACGTAAGGAACAGCCAAACGTATAATGGCAACTAGTTTTTTAAAATCTTCGTCGCTAACAGCATATTCCATTTGGTCAGCCATAACATCTTTGGCTTTTCTTATTCTTGGAACACTTATTGTGTGTGGACCTACCCCGTATTTTTCTTCCAGATGGTCTCTGTGCTGCATAAGGGCAAGAACTTCAAAACGATAATCATACAGTCCAAATAGGGCACCTACACCAACGTCATCGATACCACCTTCCATGGCACGATCCATAGCCGTCAGATGATAGAGATAGTCGGATTTTGGTCCTTTTGGATGATAATTTTTATAGGAGGGCTCATGGTAGGTTTCTTGAAAGAGAATATAGGTTCCTATATCAGCCGCTTTTAATTTTTGATAATTCTCTACTGTTGTAGCGGCGATATTAACGTTTATTCGCCTAAGGGCTCCATTGTTGACTTTGGTTTTGTAGAGAACATCCATGGCATGAACTACATAATCGATAGGGCAATGATTGTCATCTTCTCCAGCTTCAAAAGCGATACGCTTATGTCCCATTTCAATGAGGACTTTTGCTTCTTCTCTAAGTTCATCATCGGTGAGAATTTTTCGCTCGAACTGATTTGAACATTTATATCCACAGTATGTACAAGCATTAACGCAGTAATTAGAAACATATAAAGGTGCAAACATAACTATTCGATTACCATAAATTCTTTCTTTGAGTTGTCTTGCTGCATCAAAAACTAATGCAAGATGGTCTTCCTTCTTAATTCGAAGTAGAACGGCAGTTTCTTCAACAGAAAGCATGTCTTTGTTTAAAGATTTTTCTATTATGGTCTTAACCTCTTCTAGACTAGGCTCCTTTTCGTCATGTATGAGTTGATTGAGGTAGTCTTCGTTAATAAATTTGTCCTGGGGGGTTAACTTTTTCTTTTCATCTGATGGTCTCATGGTTTTCCTCTTTCTTATTTGGGATTTAATTTATTTGCATATTGGTGGAAAAGTTTTCTTAGATACGGCACTTTTGACACTAACACCTTGAATCTTTCCCAGCTTACCAGCTAGGCTGCCTATTTCATCATTGGATCCGTCGACAACCAAGGAGATAACGTTGACTTTTCTTCCGTTAATATCCGGTATGCCCATTCTTCCTGAGATGATAGAAGAATGAGTATGTAAAATTTGGTTGACTAAATCTATCTGGTCAGGCTGTTCTAAAACAAGTCCAATCACTCCTATTCTGTTTTCCATAGACTCTCCTTTATTTGTTATATTTCATTATTTTGAATTAAATGCTACTACATATGTGAATTCACTTCTTTATTTACTATCATGCCAATAAGGGATTATACGCCTTTTGACTGGTCCCAGATCAGCTTAGCTAGGGGAAATGGTTCTAAGGCCCTGTCTAGTATTCCGTGAACAAAAGCAATCAAAACTCCATAATTGACAATAGGGACACCTTCTGCTTGAGAGGTGGTTATACGATATTCCATGGCTTTTTTATTAAGCATACAGCCTCCACAATGAACCACTAATTTATATCCTTTTAGATTGTCTTTAAAGCTTACACCAGCAGTGTGTTCAAAGATTAAGTCTTTGCCTGTAGCCTGTCTTAACCATCGTGGAATCTTAACTGTTCCAATATCATCCGTTTGACGGTGATGAGTACAACCTTCAGCAATAAGAATACGGTCTCCATCTTCAAGTTTGTTTATGGCAGCAGCCCCTTCAACAAGACTAATTAGGTCCCCCTTGTGTCGGGCGAATAAAATTGAAAAAGAGGTTAATGGAATATCAGTAGGAGTATCAGCTGAAACCTTAAGGAAGGCCTGGGAATCTGTTATAACTAACGCAGGCTTTCGACCTAAATTAGTAAGAGTTTCTTTAAGCTCTTGTTCTTTGGTAACTATACTAATGGCATCGCTTTCTAGTATATCTCGAATGGTTTGTTGCTGAGGTAGAATCAATCGTCCTTTTGGTGCGGCTTTGTCAATAGGTGTAACTAAGACAATGAAATCTCCAGGTTTAATTAAGTCACCGACAATTTTAAACTTGTCCTCATCTGTTGGCGCATGTTTGATTAACATATTTTTGATATTATCGACACCTTGGCCAGTTTGGCTGGATGCAGTTACAAAGGGGATACCTAACCGCATCTTATATTCATGAATGATTTCTTCAGGGTCATAGTTTTTATTTTGAAGTAAATCAATCTTATTAATAATTCCAAGAGCAGGGATATTCTTGGCTTTTATGGTCTCAATAAGTTCTGTTTCAATTTTGTCTATGTCTTTTGTTGCATCAAAAACGATGAGGGCAACCTCTGTCTTATTTAAGACTTCAAAGGTTTTTTTGCTTCGTAAGTTGCCTAGTTCTGTATTGTCATTTAGGCCTGCTGTGTCAATTAGCATGACAGGACCGATGGGTAATAATTCCATAGCCTTATAAACAGGATCTGTTGTAGTTCCTGAAACCCTAGATACCAAAGCTATATCCTGATTGGTAATTGCATTGATCAAACTGGATTTGCCAGCATTTGTTTGACCAAAGAATCCTATATGGAGTCTATTGGAGCTGGGGGTCTTATTCATAATAACCTCTATCTTTTACCGGGGATACCGGGTTGTGTCAGCTGGTGGGTGTTGAGTATCTGATTTATGCTATCTTCATCAAGAATCTTCTCTTGCAAAAGATATTCTTTAATGCTTATCTTGTGAGCAGCAGCTTCCTTAGCTACTTGGCTGGCTTTATCATATCCTAAGCTATCAATGAAGGCAGCGGCCAATGAGTAAGATGAAAGTGCTCTTTTACGACAGATGTCTTCGTTAGCCGTAATGGTTTTTATACATGACTTATCAAATATGATGATACCCTTGATGAGAAGGTCAAGTGCATTAAGTAATTCGTTAGCTATGAGTGGGGTATATGGGTTGAGCTCCAATTGCCCACTAGATGCTGCCATAGTAATCGTTGTATCTGCCCCTATAATGCGAAAGGCTATCTGACTAATCATTTCGCATATTACAGGATTGACTTTTCCTGGCATAATGGTTGATCCTGCTTGATGAGCTTGAAGATTTATTTCTCCAAAACCACCAATTGGGCCAGAGGCGAGAAGGCGCAAATCACCTGAAATCTTGATTAGATTGGTTGCCAGTGATTTGAGTAGACCAGATACTTCTGTGAAAACATCCATATTTTGGGTTGAATCAATGAGTAAGTCACTTCTAGATATGCCGAGTCCTGTCAGCTTCTGAAGTTCTTCAGTTACTGAATATATGTAGATAAGAGGAGCATTCATACCTGTTCCAACAGCGGTTCCACCAATATTAACCTCCCGAAGTCGTTCTTCTACCTTGTAGATTCGCCAACGGTCTCTGCTTATTGCACGAGCATAAGCGCCAAATTCTTGACCAAGGGTAATAGGTAGAGCATCCATCATCTGGGTTCTTCCTAATTTAAGGACACCTGAAAATTCGTTTTCCTTTTCCTGAAGTGAAGCTTGCAGGTTTGCCAAAGCATCGGCCAGATCACGTACCTTTCCGATTGCAGCAATTTTAAGTGCTGTCGGATAGACATCGTTAGTAGATTGGCTCATGTTCACATGGTTTAATGGATGGAGAAATTCATAACTTCCTTTTGGATAGTCCATAAGCTCAAGAGCGACGTTGGCAATGACTTCGTTAAGGTTCATATTAGTACTTGTTCCGGCTCCTCCTTGAAGAGGATGTGTGATGAAAGAATCAATATATGTACTAAAATCCCTTAAGATGAGGTCACAAGCTTGTCTAATAAATTTACTTATCTCTGGTTTCATCAAGTGGGCTCTTTCATTACTAATGGCACAAGCTTTTTTGACTAAAATCATACTTTTTATTAATGATTCATTAACTCGGGTTTCATCTTGTATGAAATTTTGTTGTGACCGTAGGCTGTTTATGCCGAATAAGGCTTGGTCAGGAAGGCTAAGCGAACCTATTTGATCCTTTTCTATACGCATAATGACCTGCTTTCTATTATTGATTTATCGCTATCAAATGGAGTGAGATACCTAAAAAAAGGCATAAAAAACGAACGTACTGTTTGGTTGATAAATCGCCCAAAAAGATAGCTGTATATGGGTAATCCGGCCTGTTAGTATAACCTTCAGGATGGATTGTTAAAGTTTTGACTATATTGTACTCCTCATGGACCCATTTGTCAACTTGATATTTTCTTTCCTATAATTAAACTTGATGGACAAGGAGGTGCTGCTTGGAAGAAGCCCGTTGCTTCAATTTTTATAATTATATTGAAAAATATGGAATGATAGAAGACAACTGGCATATGCTTGTGTTAGGCCTTTATATCTTAACTTTTACTTGATGTTTGGAAATAATAAATGATAAAATAAAATGAGTAAAAAAAACATTGACGAAGACAAAGTTGATGGTATATTATTAGGCATCAATATATTAAATGACCATACAGATGGAACAGAATTAAAGCAGGTTGAGATAAGGCCTAAAGAAAAGGCAGGTAGAAGATGAAAAATAGCAACAAAGTCGATCCACTGACTAGGTGGACTATCGCTAAATCAGAAGAATTATATGGAATCAAGAATTGGGGTAAGCGTTATTTCAGTATAAGTGAAGATGGAGAAGTTATAGTGAACCCGTTTACTAAAGACCATCAGGGAGTTAGTTTGATTGACATTGTTTCGGGAGTCGAAGAACGGGGGCTGGATATGCCTGTACTCCTGCGTTTTGAGAATTTATTGGATGCTCAGATTACTTTCCTTAATGAGTCTTTTAGGAAGGCTATGAATGATCTTGGCTATAAAGGAAAGTATCAAGGTGTTTATCCTATAAAAGTAAATCAGCAACAGCAGGTTGTTCAGGAAGTTGCTAGATTTGGTCAAAAATATCACCATGGTCTAGAAGTTGGTTCTAAGCCTGAATTAATTGCAGCCTTGTCTGAAATGAAAGACAAAGAAGCCTGTATTATTTGCAATGGATATAAGGACGAAGAGTTCATTGATCTTGGTCTTTATGCTATTAAGATGGGCTTCAAACTTTTCTTTGTTATTGAGATCCCAGGTGAATTGGATATCATTGTTAAAAGGGCTAAGGTTAAGGGAATTACCCCTAATATAGGTATACGTATTAAATTATCAGCAAAAGCAGGTGGTCATTGGACTGAATCTGGAGGTGATAGAAGTATTTTTGGCCTTAATATGTCTCAGATTATTGAAATTGTTGATATTCTAAAGGCAGAAAATATGTTGCACACCTTAAAATTGCTCCATTATCATCTTGGATCACAGATTCCAAATATCCGTGATATTAGAATTGGTGTAAGGGAAGCAGCTAGAGTCTATGCCGAGCTTATGAAGGAAGGCGCTCCCATGGGATATTTGGATTTAGGTGGTGGACTTGCTGTTGATTATGATGGTTCTAATACCAATTATACGTCCTCATCCAATTACTCGACTGAGGAATACTGCAGTGATATTGTAGAGGCGGTTATGAATGTTATGGATCAAAGTGAATTACCACATCCTATTATTGTAACGGAATCAGGGAGAGCTTTGGTTGCTTATTATTCCATTTTGATTTTCAATGTCTTGGATGTGGCTAAATTCGAAGAACATGAGATTCCTGAAAGTTTAGCGGAAGGAATTGCAGAACCGATAAAAAATCTTCACGAGGTTAACAAGGGGCTCACGATAAAAAATCTCCAGGAATGCTACAATGACGCTCTCTATTATAGGGATCAGATTCGTGATATGTTTAACCATGGTCGTGTCAGTCTTAGAGAACGGTCTATTTCTGAAAAGATTTTTTGGAATACTCTTTATCAGATTGTAGAGAAAAAGGACAAACTGAAGTTCGTACCTAGCGAGTTAGAAGAACTTGAAGCTGCTATTGCAGATATATACTACTGTAACTTCTCTGTATTTCAATCTATTCCTGATTCTTGGGCTATTGATCAATTGTTTCCGGTCATGCCAATTCATAGGTTGAATGAATTACCGGGTCGTAACACGGTGATTGCAGATATTACCTGTGATTGCGATGGAAATATTGACAAGTTTATTGATCTTCATGATGAAAAGAATACTTTGGCTTTACATGATCTTAAGCAAGATGAAGATTACTATATTGGTATATTCCTGGTTGGCGCTTATCAAGAGACTTTAGGTGACTTGCATAATCTTTTTGGTGATACCAATGTTGCCAGTATCCGTATTAATCAGGATGGTAGCTTTGATATAGTTGGTGAAATTGAAGGGGATACGGTTGAAGATGTACTGTCTTATGTAGAATTTGATACAAAAGATATGCGTGTTTCATTCCGTAAAACAGCTGAAGAAGCAGTTAAAGCGGGATTGATTACACCATCTGAGCGAAAAGAAATTCTGGATTCCTACGAAATAGGACTCCGTGGATATACATATTATGAACGATAGAATTGGAGGTAAACAATGGGAAAAGCTTTAATTATTGGTGCTGGTGGTGTTGCTGGAGTTGTTGTACATAAGTGTTGTCAGAACCCAGATGTCTTTGAAGAGATTATGATAGCCAGCCGTACTAAATCTAAATGTGAAGCCTTAAAAGAAAAATTGGATGGTGGAAAGACTATTATACACACTGCCCAAGTTGACGCAGATAAGGTGGAAGAACTTGTAGAGCTCATTAAGGGATTTGAACCTGAAATAGTTATTAATGTGGCCCTACCATATCAAGATTTGACGATAATGGACGCTTGTCTAGAAACAGGTACCCATTATCTAGATACCGCTAATTATGAGCCACCGGAAATTCCCAAATTTGAATATAAATGGCAATGGGCTTATAAGGATAAGTTTGAAAAGGCTGGTCTGACGGCGATTCTTGGATGTGGTTTTGATCCTGGTGTTACTGGTGTTTTTAGTGCCTACGCATTGAAACATTATTTTGATGAGATTCATTATATAGATATATTGGATGCTAATGGTGGAGATCATGGATATCCCTTTGCAACTAACTTTAATCCAGAAATTAACATCCGTGAAATTACATCCAATGGTAGATACTGGGAAAATGGTGGTTGGGTAGAAACAAACCCTCTTGAGATCAAACGGGTTTTTGACTTTGACCAAGTTGGTGAGAAAGATGCATATCTTTTGTATCATGAAGAATTGGAATCCTTGGCGGTTCATATGCCAGGCATTAAGAGAATCCGTTTCTTTATGACGTTTTCTCAAAAATATATCAACCACCTTAATGTTCTTCAGAATGTAGGCATGACTAGCATTGAACCGATTACCATTGAGGGTGTTGAAATACAGCCATTACAGTTTTTAAAAGCTGTCTTGCCTGACCCTGCATCACTTGGACCGAGAACAGTAGGAAAAACCAATATCGGCTGTATTTATCAAGGGGTTAAAGATAATAAGCCTGTTAATTACTATGTTTACAATATTTGTGATCATCAGGAGTGCTATCGTGAAGTTGGTTCTCAAGCTATTTCTTATACCACAGGTGTACCAGCTATGATTGGTGCAAAAATGCTTCTTGAAGGCAAGTGGAAGAAACCAGGTGTATATAATGTTGAAGAGTTTGATCCAGATCCTTTTATGGAACAACTAAATAAGCAAGGTCTTCCTTGGGTTGAATCTTTTAATCCAACCCTTGTAAACTAGCAAAGGTGTATATATGATGCTGAATGAAAAAGATAAAGCTATGATGGAGTCGGTAACGACTCCTTCATATATTGTTGATGAACGTTTATTGAAAAAAAACCTACAATTGTTGCAATCTGTTATGGACAGGACAGGATGTAAGATTTTACTTGCCTTAAAAGGCTTTTCCATGTATTCTACTTTTCCTTTGGTAGGTAAGTATTTAGCGGGTATAACATCTTCTTCTCTTAATGAGGCTAAGCTTGGTGCAGAATATATGCAAAAAGAAGTACATATCTATGCACCTGCCTACCGTCATGATGAAATTGATGAGATACTGACTATATCTGATCATATCGTTTTTAACTCCGTGAGCCAGTTTAAACTTTTTAAGGAAAAAGTTAAGGCAAGAGGTATTGAAGCCGGTATCAGGCTTAATCCTGAGTATTCCGAAGTGGATACAGCCATCTACGATCCTTGTGCTCCTGGATCAAGATTAGGCACCCTCGCATCTAAAATAACAAGTGATGATATTAAAGAGCTTGATGGTCTTCATTTTCACACGATGTGTGAGCAAAATTCGGATACTCTGGAGCGAACCCTTGAAGTAGTTGAAGAAAAGTTCGGACAATATTTTTATGATCTTAAATGGGTAAATTTCGGTGGAGGGCACCATGTGACAAGATCGGATTATGATGTGGAACGACTGGTTAGATTAATTGACCATATTCAAAATAAATATAATGTCCAAGTATATTTAGAGCCTGGTGAAGCAATTGCTCTTAATACAGGTTTTCTTGTGACCAGTGTTCTAGACCTTCTTGAAAATGGTATGAATTTGGCTATTATTGATTCTTCAGCCGCCTGCCATATGCCTGATGTTATTGAAATGCCATATAGACCCCATATTGTCGGTTCTGGTTTGCCAGGAGAAAAGGCTTACACCTATCGTCTTGGTGGTTTGACCTGTCTAGCTGGTGATGTTGTTGGTGACTATTCTTTTGATGAACCGCTAAAACCAGGAGACAAACTTATTTTTACTGATATGGCCCACTATACCATGGTTAAGAATAATACCTTTAACGGAGTGAATCTTCCGTCAATTTATCTTATGAATGATTCGGGACCACGTTTAATTAAATCTTTTGATTATGATGACTATAAAAGAAGGTTATAATGAAAAACTCCTATCGATTTTACAATAACACTGATTGCAAATATTTTCCATGTCATGAAACTAATAAACCGGATACCTTTAACTGTATGTTTTGCTATTGTCCCCTATATCTTCTAGAGGATTGTGGAGGTAATCATAAGAACCTTCAAGGTATCAAAGATTGTTCAGCCTGCATGATACCCCATAGCGAAAAGGGCTATGATTACATTAATAGTAAGCTGAAACAAATGTTTGATGCAAAAAGACAGGCAAGTGAAGGGAAATAAGATGAAAGAGACGATTTTTATCTCAGATTTTGACGGTACCCTATCAAAAAAGGACTTTTATTGGATTTTATTGGATGATTATATTGGTCAGGAAGGAATTGACTACTATCATGAATGGAAAAAGGAAAAAAAGATTGGTACTGAATTTCTAAACAAGGTATTTACCTGGTATCATTTCTCAGAGACTGAGCGTCTTGAAGCCTTAGATAAAGTGGAAATTGATGGTAAACTTGAAGAAGTCGCTGAATATATTCAAGAAGGTGGTGGTGAGTTTATGATTCTATCTGCTGGTTTTGATTACTATATTGAAAATGCTCTAAAAAAGCGTAAATGCCAACATCTAAAGTTAATTACTAATAGAGGAACATTTAGGGATGGAAATTTTATAATGGAGCCGGACGAGAGGGGGGAATTCTACTCTCCTATATATGGTGTAGATAAGGAGAAGGTAGCAAAATATTATCGGAAACAGTGCATAAAAATGTATTTTGCTGGTGATTCTGAGCCTGATTATCTTGCAGCCTTACAAGCAGATGTAGTATTTGCAAAGAATGAATTGGCTAGTATGATGAAGGCAAATGGTCACTCCTTTATTCCTTATGAATCTTTTGAAGATATTCTTTTTAGGCTTAAAGAAGGGGACTAAAGTGGTGTCTTGTTAAAGTGATGTTAATAAATATGTCTATACATGTAAAGGGAAAGTTAAGAATGAATGGTTAATAGTTACAAAAACATACGTAATATATAGAAGAAAATGATATAATATATACATGGTGAGTGTGATGCCCTAATGGAATGAAGGGGTAAAATAGCTAAAAGTGGACTAGTATTTTAGTCCTAGTTGGTGAATGTTCTAGAAGGCGCAAAGCCTTGCTATTGGGGAGGTTCAGTAAATGACCAAAAGTATGTAATAACATATACTGATAATGTGTCCTATGATGATAATTTTGTTGTGCTACACTTAATTATGTACTATTTGTTAACAAATCAGTGTAAGGGATTATATTACGAAGGAGGACTTAACATTGAAGAAAAGGTTAAGCATTTTATTAACACTGGTCATGTTAGTTACCATGATCATGCCGCTCAGTGTATCGGCTGAAGATGTATATACTGTAAAGGCAGGGGATGTATTGTGGAGAATTGCTCAGTCTTATGGAATGGACTGGGAAGAACTAGCAGAATACAATGATATGGATAACCCGAATATGATTTATGCAGGTGATAAGATTCGTATTCCAAATAAAGATGAAGTGGTTTCAGGAGGAGAAAAAACCTTAACTGTACTTGCAACTTCAGACTTGCATGGACGAATTTATCCATACGATTATGCCATAGATAGTGAGGACGCGGATGCAGGTCTCGCTAAGGTAGCGACTATTGTTAAAAATGAAAGAGCTGCAAATAATAATCTTGTATTGATGGACCTGGGTGATACTGTTCAAGATAATAGTGCAGAATTATTTAACAATGATCCAGTTCATCCAATGATTAAAGGTCTTAATTTATTGGGTTATGATACTTGGACAATAGGTAATCATGAATTTAACTTTGAAAAAGATTTTCTTGATAATAACATAGCCACTTTTGAAGGGGCTGTTCTTGCTGCAAATATACGTAAAACTTCCGATGATGATTATTTTGTTAAACCCTATACAATACTTGAAAGAGATGGTATACGTGTAGCGGTTGTTGGCTTACTTCCTCCACATATTGATACTTGGGAAGCTGCGGCACCAGAACATTTTGATGGTTTGTATTTTACAGGAACAGTTGAAGAAGCAAAAAAAGCGGTTGACGCTCTTGAAGGCAAGTATGATGTGCTTGTTGGTGCTTTCCATTTGGGACAAGATGGTGAGCATGGATATGAGGGAGCAGCAGCTGTTGCAGAGGCGTGCCCTGAATTTGATGTTATATTTATGGGACATGCACATTCGAAAGTTAGCGATGCTGAAGTAAATGGTGTTAAACTTGTTGAACCAGGAGCTTATGGATGGGCTGTTTCGAAAGCAGAGATTACTCTGAAATCAGGAGATGTCACTGGTGTTACGACTTCAAATATTGAAGTGTCTAGCATTGAAGCTGATCAAGAAATGCTAGATACATTTAAATATGTTCACGATAAATCTATAGAGGATGCTAATACAGTTGTTGGTACTGTTTCTGAAGATTATATTGTTGGTGTTGATTATTTGACCGGTGCTGCTAAAGTCACAACAATGCCTAGATCACAAGTAGAAGATACTGCACTTATTGATTTAATCAACGATGTTCAATTATTCTATACAGGAGCTGATATTAGTTCAGCAGCTACCTTCAAGAGTGACATGAATTTGCTTGCTGGCGACTTTAAGAAAAAAGATGTTGCTAATATTTATAAATACCCAAATACTTTGATGGGAGTTAACATTACAGGTGCGAACCTTAAAGCTTATATGGAATGGTCTGCAAGCTATTTCAATACATATGTACCTGGAGATGTTACTGTTAGCTTTGATGAGAATATTCGAGGCTACAACTATGATATGTTTGCAGGTGTAACCTATGATATTGATATCAGTAAACCAGCAGGTGAAAGAATTACTAATCTGATGTTTAAGGGAGCACCAATTGATGATACTAAGACGTATAAATTAGCAGTAAATAATTATCGTTTTGGTACTCTTCTAGGACTTGAGCTTGTTACAGATGACGACAAATACTACGATTCTTACGAAAAAATGCAGGATGCCGGACGTATTCGTGATTTGATAATTAAGTATATTGATGAAGAAAAAGATGGTATTGCAAGTCCATCAGTAGACAATAACTGGAAAATTGTTGGTAATGATTTTGAACATGAGTTGAAAGACCAAGCTCTTCAAATGGTAAAAGATGGAAGTATGACTATTCCAACAAGTGAAGATGGACGTACTTATAATGTTAAATCTATTAATATTTATGATTTAATCAAGGAAGGTCTTTTTACAGAGGAATATAAGACTTTGACTATTCTTCATACTAATGATATGCATGGCTTCTTTATTGAAGGTGCTTATGACGGTATGGGAGCGGCAAAAATGAAAACTGTCATTGACATGTACCGTGATGCTAGCGATAACACATTACTAGTAGATGCAGGTGATGCAACTCAAGGAGCTAATCTTGTAACTTTATCAGAGGGAGCTAATGCTATTAAGATCATGAATGCCTTAGGATATGATGTAATGTCAGTAGGTAATCATGAATTTGACTATGGACAAGCACCTCTACTTGCGAATGTTGCAGCAGCAGATTTTCCTATTCTTGCAGCTAATATTAAAAAGGATGGGGAGGATTTCTTGACACCATACGTTATTAAAGAAGTTGACGGTGTTAAAGTTGCTTTCTTTGGTCTTCTAACACCAGATACAGTTTTCTTAAGTCATCCAGATAATTCAGAAGGATTGACATATGAAGACCCTTCTCTTGTTGCTAAGGAGATGGTTGAAACCTTAACACCTATGGCGGATGTTATTGTCGCACTTGTTCACCTTGGTGACGAAGGCACAACTAATACATCTACCTATTTGGCTAATAATGTTACAGGTATTGACCTTATTGTTGATGGACACAGTCATTCAACTTATCCAAACGGTGAATTAGTTAATGAAACACTTATTGTTAGTACAGGATCAAAAACTGCTAATGTTGGTGTTGTTGAAATGTCTCTAAAAAATAAAGAAATTCTTAGTGTAGGTGCTAAATTGTTTACAAAAGCTCAATCTGCTGATATAGCAGAAGATGCAGATGTTCTTGCTCTAGTTGAAGAAATCGAAGCAGAAAATGCAGTGATTGAAGAAGAAGTTGTTGCTTCAACGGATGTAGAACTCATTGGTGAAAGAGCATTTGTTCGTACAGGTGAAACAAATCTGGGTAACCTGATTACTGCTGCTTTACTTGATGTATCAGGTGCTGACTTTGCTCTTCAAAATGGTGGTGGAATCCGTGCATCTATTGATGTTGGTGAGATAACTAAAGGTGAAGTACTAACTGTTCTACCATATGGTAATACAGTTAGAGTTATTGAACTTACAGGAGCTGATATGATTGCAGCTATTGAGAATGGTATTGATATCTATCCAGATCCTAAAGGTGCTTTTCCTCATATAGGAGGAATGATGGTAGAGTTTGACTCAAGCCGTGAAGCAGGAAGCAGGGTTGTAAGTATTACAGTCAATGGTACTCCAATTGATGAAGATGCAACATATACCCTCGCAACCAATGATTATTTGGTAGCTGGCGGAGATGGTTATTCCATGTTTGTAGGCAAAAAAGTAGTAGCAGAATTTGGAGCAGTTGATGAGGTCTTGATTGACTATATCAATGCTAATGGAACTGATGCGGGAGCACTTACAGATAGGATTAAGGAGATTTCTGAAACATCTGTAATGGAAGAGCTTCTTGAACCTGCTGCTTAAAAGAGCTTAGCTTCTTGGAAAAAATGAAATTTGTTTAGATGTTTAATTTTCTAAATAGTGAATAAGGCAGTGCGCTAAATTGACAAGGTAATAGTAGTCAATAGGTGCACTGCTTCTTTGTGTACATTTTGTTGTAATATTATTGATAGTTCTAAACACCTATGCTATACTTTTTATGAGGGAAGTGAATGTATATATAATAAGGGAGAGAAATATGAAGGTTATTTTGTCGTTTACATTGACTGCTGCTCTGATTCTGATTGTAGTTAGTCTTGTTTCATTTGAAGGAACTGGTTTGAGTTTAGATGAATTGAATGATCAAGTCTACAGTAATGACTTGCCTTTAGAAGTTGAAGGAGAAGAGAGTAGTAGTGAATCTAGTGACTCATGGTCGTGGATTAATCTACTAGGGATATTCGAAGTGGCTAATATAATGGAAGAAAAATCTGATGAAAGTAATGTTGATCCATTAGCAAACATAGTCAATGAAGAAGTCAAGGGAACTACTGGTCAAATGTTCATAAGTGGTGTTTATATTCCGATTCAAGTAGAAACAAAAGATGAGTCCTTATCAACATTAGATGCATATCTTAAATATCGGTCTCGTATGAATCAAGTGATTGATGCGTTAACGATTACAAGTAATGATTAAGAAAATTAGTAAATACCCTCTACACTCTTTCATGAAAGACACTTTAATTTGATGAGTATTTTATAATAGAGGGTGTATTATAAAGCTTCAGGTTTGTAATAATAATAGCCTTGTATGATTCGGCATCCGAGTTGTACAAGCTTTTCTTTTTGTTCAGCTGTTTCAACACCTTCAGAGACAACCCTCAATCCATATTGATTAGACAAATTAATAATATTCTCTAGCATAATCGATATTCTGTAATTACCATCGATCTGATCGATAAAAGTTTTATCGATTTTTAGTTCACTAAGTTCAAGATTCGTTAGGTAATTAAGAGAAGAATAACCAGAACCAAAATCATCCAGAGAAATCTCTAATCCACGATTTCTTAGTGTGTGGAAAATATCACGAACTAAATCAATATCCTGTATCATAATATCTTCCGTAATTTCAAGTACTATGCGACTATAAGGTACCTGATAATGATGGATGCGTTTTAGTAGATAATCTACAAAGTTGTGGTCTGCTAGATGTTTAGGTGAGATGTTTATGGATAATGATATATCTTCTCCGTATTTATTGCATATGGACGGATAATCAAAAAGTGCCCGATCGATGATATATTCGCCAAAGATAACTGACATGTTAGCCGCATCAATGACTCTTATAAAATGGGTAGGTGAAATATTACCCAGTACCGGACTCTTCCACCTTGCTAATGCTTCAACACCAACAATTTTCTCAGATATGGCATCAACTTTTGGCTGGTAGTGAAGGATGATTTCCTTTTTACGTATGGCAGATTCAAGATTATCTTTAATATTCTCTTCAAAAATAATCTGGCTCTTGATATCATCATTATATTTAATTATATCAGTAATATTATTTCTTTTTGCAAAGCTTAAAGCGATTATTCCCTGATGATAGCACTCATTAAGTGGCATATAGGTATTGTTTAGGTCGGTATAGGAAATAGAAAACTCGAGTTTTTTATTCATTTTTGCAACATGGAAGAGGCTGTAGAATTTGGACATTAATAGTCCTAATTCAGATAAAAGAAGATTTTCTTCTTTCATATTAATCCAGTATACAAATTCATTGCCATTAATACGAGACATATATCTTTTTTTCTCTGTGAGAGAACGTAAAGTGTTGACCATTTCTTTAAGGACAAGATCACCGGTTGTTTCACCATATATGGAATTAATGGTGCTTAAGTTCTTTAGGCTAAATATAATTAGGAAACCATGATGACCAATAATATTATGAAGATCTTCTTTGAACTTATATGCATTGGGAAGCCCTGTAAGTTGATCATAATAGGCTAGTTTATTAGCCTCCACCATACTTTGACTTAATTTATGGAGATTATCAGTCAAATAGTTTCTAATAGAGTAGACAGATATATGTAGTGTGATGAGATAAAGAATGAAAACGATGTAGTGTACAATGAAATAAACAAAACCCACCTCTGAAATGGCACCTATATGGATTAACCTTGATATGATTATTAATGAGCCAAAAACAAGAGCTGATATTGAGGAAAATATAATACTAATTTTATGACTGAGAAACATAACGGCTACTATATTAGCCAGAAGGATTAAAGTAATAAAAGCACTGTTAAGAGCACCATCAATGAAAGAAAAAATACCTATAGAGCAGGCAACGAGAATCATGATGAAAATTTTAGTATGTATGCCTATTTTGTTCTTGAAGGTACTTAATAGCATAAAAATGACTGCAGCTATAAAGTTAATTATCATGAAGGCAATGTGTATATCAGTGAAACATAGGACCACTGACGAAACAAAAGCTGTCATGGCTGCAAAGGGTAGAGCTTTGTTAAAACCTTCTTCAATTCTCTGAAGAATTTGGTCACTATAGGGATCTTCTTTTTTTTCAAGTGTTTTTTTTAGAAACATATTATCACATCCTTAAGTCTATTATACATGAAAATTATTGGGTATTATATAGAGTTAGTACATATTCACTAACTGTTCACAAGTGATGAAATTCTTTTTTTTTAATAAGAAATACAGAAATAATGAAATAGCATATTTTTATGGAACCTTTTGATTTTGTTTTTCGTCTTAATATTATAAAAAGATTAATTCAGTTAAAAAGGGAGGTTCGTAATGAAAAAAAAAGCATGGATAGTTATTGCAATCATGGTTCTTACTATTACAGGATGTGGTTCAAAAGAAAATGTGTCAGATTTAAAATCTGAGACAAAATCAGGTGAAAAAGAGGATGGCTCAAGCTCATTAGTATCAGAAGAAACAAAAGAAGGCACTACATCAAGTTCAGAGGTCGCGCTTGATACGGATTATGGAGTTACTAGTGGACCAGAATCAGATGAATTAAGTGGAACCAGTGAAGGAGATGCTTCGGAAAGTGTAGAGACTCATTTTAGAGAAGATTTAAGTGTATCTGATGTAACAACTGAAGAAAGTCCAGATATGGAGAGTACAACTACCGCAATAGATGAAGGTAGTGATTTAGTTATAGAGGAGCCAGATAAAATGGAACACAAACCACAAGCAGGACAATTGACTGCTGGTGAGTGGAATGATAATATACATTTTGATTTTTTTATGGATGTACTTGAAAATAATAATTGGTATTCTATGAAAGAACATTGGGATTTTGTTAATTGGAAACGGTTTGAATTTGAAGTGGTCAACAATAGTGAACAGCCAATAATTGGTGCTAATATTCGATTAATGAATGATCAAGATCATGTCATATATCAAGGCAAAACAAATAACAAAGGATATGTAGCGCTTTATCCATACTTAAATTTATATAATCAAGGAACTATTACTAAAGCAGAAATAAGTTATGAAGGCCTTAGCTATAGTTTTCAGTTATCAAGACAGCAAGGTATAAATCGAATTACCCTTCAAGAAGCAGTTTATAAGCCGGTTGAAGACCTTGAACTTATGTTGATGATAGATACGACCGGATCCATGAGTGACGAGTTAGAATACCTTAAATCAGAGTTACAGTACGTTATTCAAGAAGTACAAAGAAAAAATGTAAACAAATTGAATATTCGCTTAAGTGCTAATTTTTATAGAGATATCGGTGATGAGTATGTAGTACGTTCATTCTCCTTTACAGGTGATCTTGATGATGTTGTCAAACAGATAGAAAATCAAAGTGCCAATGGTGGAGGTGATTTTGAAGAAGCGGTTGTATTAGCTCTTGAAGAGGCTATCTATAATCACCAATGGTCAAAGGATGCAGGAGCTAAACTATTGTTTTTAGTTTTGGATGCACCACCACATCATACTCCTGAAAATATTGACAGTATTCATCAAGTGGTAACAGCAGCGGTTGAAGAAGGAATCAGAATTATACCTATTGCATCATCAGGTATTGATAAGGAAACGGAATTTCTCTTAAGATTTATGGAAACTGAGACTAATGGGACTTATATCTTCTTGACTGACCATTCTGGTATTGGCGGTGATCATTTAGAACCGACTATTGGCCAGTATCAGGTGGAACAATTGAATGATTTATTGATTAGGGTGATTGGTGAATTTGTTAATTAAGTGGCTGGAAGGTTTAGACCTATTACATCATATGAATAAGAATAAAAAAAGGGGATACTCATTTGAGTATCCTCTTTCTCTATGCTAGTGCAGTTGGAGGGACTCGAACCCTCACAGCCAATCTGGCCACAAGATCCTTAGTCTTGCGCGTCTACCAGTTCCGCCACAACTGCATTTCCAAAGGTATTACCCTTGGCAGCTAGATTATAATAGCATAGGTTTTTATCTTTTGCAAGAGTTTTTGTAAAAAAAGAAGTGACTTTTTTGGATGATTTATTTTATAATACCATACTGTAACTTAAGTTCAAGTATACGAAGTACAGACTCATTCAAACGGTCTTCTGTTAGGCTTCCATCTGTGACAGCCTGTAATAAACCATCGTAGGTTTCGATGAAGTTATTAGGGAGCAGGATAATATCTCCACCAGCTTGTATATATCTTATACCAATATCTTTTGGTTGGTAAAAGTTTGTTATGGCTTCCATTCTTAAGGAGTCAGAGATAACAATACCCTGGTAGTTAAGTTCATCACGAAGTAGGTCTTGTATGAGAATGTGAGATAAGGACGCTGGAAAGTCAGGATCCATACTTGGAACAGTTATATGACCAATCATGATGGAGGGGATTTTTTCTTCTATTCCGACTTGAAAAGGAATTAGCTCCCTATCATATAGGTCTTCTTTTGTTCTTGAAATGGATGCCATACCTAAATGGCTATCGGTCTCTGTATCTCCATGACCGGGAAAATGTTTGGCTGTACTAATGACATCACCATCATTAAGCCCCTGACTAAAGGCATTAGCGTAGTCGGCGACTATCTGAGGATCAGAACCAAAGGCCCTAGTACCAATAACTGGATTTTTGGGGTTAGAATTAATGTCATAGATAGGAGCAAAATCATAATTAAATCCTAGTTCCCTCAATTGGATGGCTAATTCCTTAGCTATAGCTTTAACTTCATCTGATGAAAGCTTATTTGCTAAATCTGCTGCTTTATCAAGATGATTAATACCAATATTTTTGCTACCAAGACGTGATACTATTCCACCTTCCTCATCAACTGCAATAAACATATCAAGTTTGGAAGCTGCTTGTAGTTGATTGATAAAAGTTGATGTTTGATCATAGGTGTCAATGTTTTCACCGAAGAA
Source organism: Vallitaleaceae bacterium (assembly GCA_963677625.2). Classification (GTDB taxonomy): domain Bacteria; phylum Bacillota; class Clostridia; order Lachnospirales; family Vallitaleaceae; genus UBA1351. The sequence goes on along the minus strand of CAXXSW010000004.1, from coordinate 220,636 downwards.
GATAACACCGCCTATAGGATATTTATCAAGGAAATCAACAAGTTCTTGAGAGATGGATTGAATATGATATTGGTCGGTTATATTATATAGGTCTAGGATAAAAAGTTGGCTGATTTTATCTTCTAAAGTCATCAATTCTAAGAGTTGATGACTTCTTGGAAGGTCTTTGTTTAGTGGTTCTTGATCTTGAGTTTTTTCAGTCGTAATGATGGGTTGACTAGGCTGTGCATTATTTTCTTCCTGATTGCTAGTATCATTACTTTCATCTTCTGAAATTACTGAATCATCAGATGAGTTTAATTCTTGAGTCTCATATAATTTAGTATTGCACCCAGTCATTATTATAATAAGAATAAACCAGATGATAATTGCTTTATTTTTATGTTTAATTGTTTTCATAGTATCCTCCTGTATTGTTATTATAGTCAATGGAAGACAAAGATTCAATCTAAGATTTTGCTTATATATGTTTATTAAAAAAAGTTCAAAAATGTTAAAAAAAGTGTTGACTAAGTTGGGAATCCTATGTTATACTTCTTCAAGTCGACAGGATATATGTGGAAAAGGGAAAGAAATTTCCAGATGATTTATAGTATATTCACTGTTTGGCAAATTACTCAAATTTAAATAGCTAATATGCGTGAGTGGCTCAGTGGTAGAGCATCGCCTTGCCAAGGCGAGGGTCGCGGGTTCGAATCCCGTCTCGCGCTTAAAATGTTTCCTCAGAAATCTTGCAAAATCAAGATATCTGAGGATTTTTCATTTTAGTCAATTTGAGTACCCATGAGTACGTCACTTCTATTCATCTCCAAAAGTGTATTTATGATCTGTCTTGATGTCTTCAATTGCTTTTTTTCTTCTCATTTCAGATGCTACCGTTCTGCGAATACCATGGGCAGATTTCACTTCGATTCCTGCACGTCTGCACTGAGCGTGAATATTATACATTTATAGATTAACATTAACATTTTGCACCGATATTTTTCTTTGCACCAGAGAAAACAACCATGCTTCTTTAGCGGAGTCGCAAGGTGAAATCTCCTATCGTCTTTGATGTTAAGAATATGATTGAATTACTTGTTCGATATTAAAAAAATGGTATATAAAATCCCAATAACCGTTTAGTCATACATAAATATGATGTGTAACGGTCATTGGAACATGTTGTCATATATAATTACTAGTGTTACAATAGGCAAAGCAATCGAATTAAACTAAGATTTCCGGTGAACCGTGTAAGTGCAAAATTAGCTGACTATGTAGCGTTTAATAGTTTATTTGGAGAAAAGGAATTAATATATTGTGAGGGAACAATCATGGACAAAAGCATACATATCATATCATTACGTGAAAAACCAGAACTTGCAAGTTATGCCATTGAATATGCAAATCAGAACTGGCCTCCTGTCAGTAAATATTTTGTCGACGCAGTTAGTCAGACTATTACAGGTAATAAGCAACTTCCATTAACATTTTTGTTGGTGAAAAATGAAAAAATTATTGGCTTTTATGCGCTACAAGAGCATGATGTTATCGAGAGAAAAGACCTAGTGCCTTGGATTACATTGATATTTGTAGATGAACAGGAAAGAGGACAGGGTTTAATCAAGGATATACTATTACATGGGCGAAAAATGGCTGGTAATTTAGGATTCAATAAAGTATATCTTTCATCAAATCATATTCAACTATACGAAAAATATGGGTTTAAAGAAATTGGACTGGACATGTTTGTATGGGGAAAACCAACAAAATTGTACGAAAATGCTACGATAAGAGAGAAAAAAGGGAAAATAGTATTTCTCAATGGTGTTTCAAGCTCTGGAAAAACCACTTTAGCTCTAGCGTTACAGGAGAAATCGGATAGTACCTTCTTTATTATAGCTCAAGATATTTTTCGCCAAATGTGGGGACGAAAGTATAATGAAGATAGTCCTAACAATATATATAATACGACTATGTCTCTTATGTACAAGACTATAAAATTGTTTGCTGATGAGGGCAAGAATGTGATCGTTGACCATTTGATATTTACGGACGACTTCTTAGATTCATACAATGGTGAAGGTACATTAAAAGATGCCGTCAATGTATTAAGCAATTATCCTGTTTTGTTTGTTCATGTAACATGTAACATCGAGGAATTAAGAATAAGAGAAAAGGCTCGAGGAGACAGGGGTATAGGACACGCAGAAAGTCAACTTGAATATTTGTCGCCAAAAGATAATTATGATTTGACAATAGATACTCAGACAACAACCACAGATGATGCGATTGAGATGATAATAAAGTCTTTAGATAATATTGATAAAGTTTCTGCTTTTAACCAATTAAGGAAAAAATCTAATGGATTTATTTGAGTACCCTTGAGTCCGTTCATGTCCTTTAAGGCCTTAACAATTATGTTGAGTCTTTTCACTCTTAGATTTATTGTCGTAAATATATCCTCAGGTCGTGCTAATCTCTGAATGCTCCATAAAATCACGAATCAATTCTATAGGAATGCCGTTCATATGCATTTCAGATACGACTGTACGTCTGATATCATGAGCTGATTTCACTTCAATATTCGTAGCTTTACAACATTTTCTGATATGATTATCAATGGCACTTGGAGTACTTCTACCTTCTTTATCAATAAAAATAAATCCTTGGTCAGAAAAGCCATAAATCTTATTAATTTCTATAACCTTTTTCAACAGAACAATTTCATATTCTCTAAGGGGTAAAACCCGATTACTATTGTCAGTTTTTAAATGTTCAACAACAACCGGCACCATCTTGTTATCTTTATCTTTTTCGAGAGTAACTATATGAAGGATATAGATTTCATTAGCCTCCCAATCTATATCCTGCTCTTTTAAAGCCACAACCTCACTAATACGAGGCTTAGCTTAAAAAGCATAAATATAGCATATGCATCAGTTGCTTTTGAATTGAGCTGTAAATCTTTATTCAGCTCATAAAATAACTTCAGCTTTTCTTTCGGTAGATATACACGCTTTTATCCGATTTCTTTTTCAGAGGTTTGCAAGCATAAGTTTTAATATCAGCCAAGTCATAAGGCTTAGATTTGATGATGCCATTTCTTGTAGCCATCTTCAGGATATCCTTTAACAAGAATTTTATATCATTATTTCTAGAATAACAGAAGAGATTGATTCAAAGAAACATATATTTGGAATGTATGGAATGCGAATGCTGAGGAATATATTGACCTTCAGGGAAATATAAACCCCAGCGGAATGACCTAAGTTGAACACATAAGGATTTAATATAATAGCAGGGTTTGAATGGGTTTTCTCTTTAAGCTTAGTTGTTAAATAGAGCAAATTTACTTAACAGTAGGTGTGTTTGTCATGCGTAGAAATGAAAGGAAGTGATATTTATGGTAAGAATGAGAAAATTAGATTACCAACTGCATTGCAGAATGGAAGAAATGTTTCAACCTGGAGAAAGTCGGCACCAAGCCAAGTATGAATATAAGAATATGGTGGTGAAAGGAACGACATATAACCGAACGATAGCGATTTACAGTCATAAAACGTATGATGCCTATAAACAGACATGAGTTGAATTCGTGCGGTTTATTCGACAAGATGATAAAGATATCAAGGATGTAAAGACGGTCAAAGAAGAACACGTTATGAAAAACCTTCAACACCGTCAAGCTGATGATAAATCGGCTTATACGACAAGCAAAGATATGGCGGCCATAAATAAGTCATTTAATTTCAAGATTATTAAGAAAGACGCCGGAGTAAAATGTAGATCCTATAAAGATATAACACGAAGTCGTGATAATCGAGAACATGACAAAAAATATAATCCAGATAATTACAAAGAACAAATCACACTTGTTAAGTCCTGTGGCTGTCGTCGTGAAAGTGTACTGGTTGCTAAACCCGAAAGATTTATATGGAAAGATGGCTTTCCCGTAAAAGTCCATCTGATAGAAAAAGATGGAAAAGAACGAGATGCTAGTATATTGAAAAAGTATCAAAAAAATTCTAGAAAATCGTGAAATGGGCAAGACGCTCTTCGAAAAATATACAAGCAAAATAGATTATCATGATTTTCGGCGAGGCTATGCCCAGAAGAGATATAAAGAAATTTTAGTAACACGTCCTGATAAACAAGACTAGGGTGGCTACGATAAAGCAGTGTTAACCGCTTTAACAAAAGATTTGGGGCATAATCGGTTAGATGTGGTCATTTATAATTATTTGATATAAATTTTTAGAAAAAATGCATAGGAGTATTTTTTATGATAAAATAATAACGAAATAATAGCTAGGTATTTAGATAAATAATGCTAATGTCGTAAACACTTCTAAAAGGCGAATATTTATGTATTGCGTGAATGCGCTAGTTATGTGACAGAATTCCCAGAGTTCTTAACTTATAATAATCAATCATAGAAGACGGATGTGTACAATGAAATGTATCACAAGAGGGCTCGTTAAGAACCACGCCGCGTCTGCTCGTAACTAACCATCCTATACCGTTAGAAGTTTCTATCGAATACCGCAACAAAGCAAGTGTGGGATATAAACAGAAAAGGGTTGATGCGGAATTAGAAAGAAACTTGGACATCGCCATAAGAGGGCCAGATGGATTCCAATCTAGTCACAATAGAGTTGAAGTTGCATTAAGGCTTCCGATTTCTTTTACAATAAGGTAATCGCCTCACGAAGGTATTTACTGAGAATTCCGGCACATAACATACGATTCAGCGACACTCCCTTCGCTAACCGAGTCACCTCTGCATTAGGCCACCCAAAGGGTCCCGGCCATGAGCAGAGGCTGTAAGCTCAGGGGCGTCGTGAACCGACCACCGTTATATGAAACTGCTTCTGTCTGTTTGGAGGGTGAAATGAGACGTACAAATTTAACAATTTCAATTTTGGTTATCCTAGGACTAGTAATAATCTCTCTTGTGTTGTTTGGACAGACTAAGACGATGTTATATAGTCGCGATGAGGATGAATACAAAGAAAATGCATGGAAGCAGATAAATGAATTTTATCCAGATGTTGCTGTAAGATTAGCTATGAGTTCAGAAGATTTTTTTGAACAGAAATTAGATAAGATATATGATTTTACATACCTTGGTAATAAGACGCATGTTGCATTTGATGAGTATTGGAAGTATGCAGAAGTTTATGGGTTGGATAAGGGTTTTGAAGCAATATTATTGGAAGATGATGGAACAACTATTGAGGTAAATAATGAAGATAGAAGTTTAATTGTAATAAAGTATGGGTGTTATTTTAGTGAAATACATGATGATATTAGCTTTGTTTATGATATAGATGAAGGCAAAGTACTTGGAACATTTGGCATTATGTAAATGAGTCCAGAAGCAGCATCATATAACATACGATTCAACGACACTGCGATCGCTAACCGAGTCGCCTACCGCATTAGGCCACCCAAAGGGTCCCGGCCATGAGCGATGGCTGTAAGCTCCTTGCGTCGTGAACCGAGGTCCGTTAGATGCAATCCATAATCTGGGTATAGATGAAAGAGGAATATTATGACAGAGATTAAGTTATTAGATGCAACTTTAGAATTGATTGATGACAATGGAACAACTAATGCATACGATTATTTGGTTTCTAATCTGAATAGTGATGATGAGTGGTCTGGCCAGGTCTATAACTTCCTATATTGCTTAGCGGCAACATCAGATAAGATTGAGGAAGCCATTAATTGGCTAAATGAGGCTATAATGGTTAAGGGACTTTGGTATCGACCGGAAGTTTTTGAAGATGATGATTTAGATGTAATTCGTGATCATAGCGATTTCATATCATGTGTTGAGATATCCACTAATAGGTATGAAGAAGAATTACAGAACGCAGAAACTGTATTTTCATGGAATAAGAAGACAGATGATAATCTACTTGTTGTATTACATGGGAATCAACAGAACAATGAGATAAGTAGAAAATTTTGGTCAGAATTGAGTATACCAAGTTATCAGATTGAGTATCTACAGTCTAGTGAGATAGATTCTTATCAATTATATCGTTGGAGCGATGATGGTGATGGTCCTGTGCAGCTGGCCAGCGCATTTGAGAAGGTTCAAGGAGAAGAATATGGAAAGACAGTATTAGCAGGATTTTCTGCAGGTTGCAATACCATTCTAAGAGCAATCATTTCTGATGAATTTAAGTGCGACAAGATTATATTGTTTTCTCCATGGATGCCTATTATCGAATCTGTGTGTGATGATGTGATTAAAGCAATAAAGGCTAATGGCATAGATTTAATACTAGTCTGTGGTGAGCAAGACGAGGATTGTATGCCACAATGTAGATTGTTTGAAGAGAGAGCTATAGAATTGAGTTTCGAGTATAGACGGAGCTATATAGAAGGTATGTCGCATGAATATCCAGAAGAGCTTGCTGCAATGGTTCGGCAGTACTTATACTCTTAGCAGGGTTGACGATTATGGACTGCATCTAACAGCGAGTTGACGACATGGACCTTTTAATCGGAAGGATGCCACACGTCGTCAACTCACGGACCGTTAGTCGACATTACAGACTTGATTTTGATCTGAGTAATCTGCTATTTCTTCAAGTACGTAGTTTTTGTAGCCATTGTGGCATGTTTAATGGATTGTTTACCACTGAGGTATGATTCTTCAGTGTGGTTGTATTGTATGAGAGAGGAAGAATTGTTATGAAAGAATATAATGTGATTACTCTATGTGGTAGTACAAAGTTTGAGGATGAATTCATTGAAGCCCAGAAGCGATTGACACTGCAAGGTAATATCGTGATTTCGGTTGGGTTCTTTGGAATGCCAAATCCTGATGTAGTGTTGGATGATATGGATAAAAAAATGCTTGATGATATGCATAAGCGAAAGATTGATATGTCTAATGAGATTTTTGTGATTAATAAGAATGGCTATATTGGTAGCAGCACGAGATTAGAGATTGAATATGCAATCGCACATGGGAAGAAGATACAATATCTTGAGAACTAATATTTGTAATTCGCTGATAGTATAATGTACATGAAAGATAAAGAAAAGATCATGTTGGAAAAGATCAAGTTGAGTAAAAAGCTTCCGTCTGTAACGTCGACTAACAGCGAGTTGACGACATGGGCTTTTAACCGGAAGGACGCCACACGTCGTCAATTCACGGGACATTAGGCGAAAGAGCATGCTTGTTTTTAGAGAAAAGAGGGAGATAGATATATGAATGAAGTTTATGGTATTATCTTGTTAATATTGTTTGGAATACTTATTTCAAAGATTGCAAGAGCAATTGGAAAGAAAATTGGCTTTGTTAATAAAATCAAAAAAAAACTAGGTTTATAAAAAGAAATATGTTGGCAGTTTCCGCATTATCCATCGACTAACACGACAGTTGCCATCATGCACAGGAACAAGGAGGATGTACACGAAGGCAACTGCGGGACCGTTAGCGGACATCATAACTTAGTTTAAATGAGGAGATTTATGAGACAACTTAATTTTGGAGATACAATTGGTATATTTTCACCATCTACACCTTCGACGGTACTAACGCCTAAGCGATATGAGAGAGCTAAGAATTTTCTCATTTCGAAGGGATTCAAGCTGAAAGAGGGAAGCCTTACTGGAAAGATAGATTATTATAGAGCAGGAGCGATTGAGGAGAGGGCAGACGAATTGAATGCACTGATTAGGGATGAATCTGTGAGGTGTATTATTGCGACTATAGGAGGAATGAATTCCAATTCTTTGTTACCTTATATTGATTATGAAGCTTTTCGTGCAGACCCTAAGATTATTGTTGGTTTATCAGATGTAACTGCAATTCTATTTGCTATATATACGATGACAGGTTTAACAACTTTTTATGGACCTACACTTGTTGCTACATTAGGAGAGATGAAACCATTTCAAAGTTTAACATATCAATACTTTGAAGATATACTTGTATCCGGTTTTGGTGAAGGATATAGATATAGGATTCCAGAGATTTGGACTGAAGAAAGTATCAGTTGGGAGTCGCAAACTGAACCTAAGAAGGGACAAGATAATGTGTGGCTTACATTGTCTAAAGGCTATGTAGAAGGTAGACTCATCGCAGGTAACTTGAGTACAATGAGTGGTATCTGGGGTAGTCCATATATGCCAGAGATTCAGTGTGGCGATATACTTATGATTGAGAACTGCTATAAGAGTGCTAAGGAAGTGGAACGTATGTATTCACACTTACTTTTGAATGGTGTTTTCGATAAGGTTGGAGGATTGATTATTGGAAAGCATGAATGTTTTGATGATTGCGGTAGTGGTCGAAAGCATTATGAGATTTTACAGGAGGTTATAGGAGTAAGAGATTATCCTATACTTGCAGAAGTAGATTGTAGCCATACTCATCCTATGATCACTTTGCCAATTGGAACAAAGGTGCTTTTGGATGCAACGAATCATATAATAGAATTAAGAGAAGATGTGTTTGGGGAGACAAGGTAGTGTAGAGTTTCCGGTTATGACGTCCGCTAACAACGCATTGTCGACACTCAAACCGCTAAGCAAGTCGCCTACCGCATTAGGCCACCCAAAGGGTCCTGGCCATGAGCGGTGGTTGTAAGCTCCTTGTGTCGTGAACCGAGGTCCGTTATAGGAAAGTCATTTCTTCTAATCACAAAGGAGAACATACATAAGAAAGGTATTTTATATACTTTTGATTTTAGTCACGTTTACATCTTGTCAGTCTTCAGGTAAAGATGATGTGATTAAGGATCTTGAGGATGTAAACAGTTCATTAATGACAAAGAATTATCATCTTGAAGAAGACATTAAAGTTCTTGAAGTCAAAGTAGATAGACTTAAAACAGAAATGGAGATATTGAAGGAAAGTGTTGAAATTGAATCTGCTAATACTGATATTCAAGAAATTGATTTTGATTATCTTCTCTATAATCTAAGTGGATAAGCTTTTCAGATTCAAGAGATTTTTTCATCAAATGATGGAAGACCTTTTTATAAGTGGGGTGACTCATCTGAAAAGATTATTTATGATGTTGTTGCTGATTGGTTTTCTTCTACTATCAAAGAGGGAAGAGAATTGGTACTCTTAAAGTATTTGAGTACAATAGAAGGTGAAACTAGAGTAGAAGCATTCATATTTGACCCAGGAGTTTATGATAATGATGTTAAGGGGATTATTATGGCTGGAGTTATACCGTACAAGTATGTGCAGTTTTATCTAGCTGTAATTGATGAACAATGGGAAGATGTTGAATTTCGAGATGAGTTCTAATCAGCTAAGTCAGGAGTGAACATCCTATAACAAATGATTTTCAACACTGCGATCGCTAACTGAGTCGCCTCTGCATTAGGTGTTCAGCTAAAGCTTCACAACCATGAGCGGAGACCGTAAGCTCATTGGCGTCATAAACCGAAGACCGTTATAGTAAAGAAATCTTTCATAATAGAATTATTGACATTAAAAGGAGACGTATATGTTAGTTGTAATAATTGGAGAAAGTTGTACAGGTAAATCAACATTAGCAGACAGGCTAAGTAATAGATTAGAAGCTAAAATTTTCACAGGGAAAGATTATTTAAGGTTGGCAAAGAATGAGAAAGAAGCCAATGTATCATTTACGGAAATATTGAAATCTGCATCTGATAATGATATGAATATTATTTATGTTATAAGTGAACGTGAACATCTAAGCTTTGTTGAGGATATTGGATTCAAAGTATTAGTCACAGCAGAAATTGATACAATTAAGGAAAGATTTTCAAGACGTATGAATGGAAATCTTCCAGATGCAGTTGCAATGATGTTAGAGAGAAAGCATGGTATGTTTGATGATATTCATTGCAATTATAGATGTACCATTACAGATGAATCAATTAAGCAAATCTGTAATGAGTTACTTAGTAAGTTAAATTTGAGTTGAGTATATTAAATATAAAAAATGGGTAAATGATTAAGGGGGCAAGATTTCCATCCTTTCCATGGGTTCCCGCACTCACGTGAATCTTTCGAATCTCGTTTCGCACTCTATAATTAAGTTCCAGAATTCTTGATATAAAAGGGTTTTGGGACTTTTAATTTTCTCTTGTGAATGCTACTATACTAGTAAACATACCCTTTTGTTGAATAAGGAGGAAAAATGGCAATAATATATTGGGCTGGAGATTCAACAGTTAAACAAAATACAATTATGACATACCCGCAAACAGGCATAGGTCAAGTCATGAATAGGTTTATTAAAAGAGGAATAGTAATTGATAACCATGCTGAAAATGGAAGGTCAAGTAAATCATTTATAGAGGAAGGTCGGTTTACTACAATTTATGACCTAATCCAAGAAGGTGACTTCTTGTTTATACAATTTGGCCATAATGACGAAAAGAAAGAGGACCCTACAAGATATACAGAGGCTTTTGGAGCTTATAAGGACAATTTGCGAGGGATGATACATAAGGCAAGAAATAAAAAATCTAATCCTCTTCTTATCACGCCCTTAACCCGTTGTTGGTTTGATGATGAAAGAAAGATGAAAGATGATATTCATGGTTCTTATCCTTTAGCCATGAAAGAGGTGGCAAGAGAAGAAAATGTACCGTTAGTTGATCTTTTTCAAGTATCTAAAGAGTATGTTTTGTCCTTAGGAAGGGAAAGAGCAAAAAAGCTGTTTATGAACCTTGAGCCTGAAAAATTTAAACAGTATAAGAACGGGCTAGAGGATAATACCCACCTTCGTCCCGAGGGAGCTCTAATTTTTGCAGGTCTTTTAGCAAAGGAAATTAAGAAGATTGGTGGTATATATGGGGAGTTGATAATCGAAGAAGGATTTGAGGATTTATTACTTCTATAAGAGCTTAGTTTTGTAGGTTTTTTCTACTTTTATTGAATACTTACATATATGGTCTTGAGATGAGCTGAGAATCCATTAAAGAGATCTAACCTTAAAAGAAGGACACAAGTTTTACCCTAAGGAGTAAAATTTATGTTCTTTTTTTGTTCTATACTAGGAAAGTCCTCCATAGGACTTTTCGTCGGTAGTTGGAACAATTTGCCTCCGGCAAAACCGAGGATATAAAACATCCTCTTTGTTCTCATATAGGAAAGCTCTCTATTTGAATTTTATGAGTAGAAACATCTCATAAAATGTCAAGGGAAATGGCCTATCATTTTAGGGGAAGAGAGCAATATTGGAAGAAAAGAAGAAAAAAGGGCAATATTGGATAAATAAGCTTGGTAATATCTTGTTATAATATAAATATTAGTATCTATATAAAAGTTAAATCAAAAGGATAGACAGTGAAAGGTGTGGTTCAAAACTTATGTTACATAAAGTGATTCATCAGGAAGATAATGTCAATAGTGCCAAAGTTGAATTATTGAATAAAGAGGAAAAAGTTAATCTTAATAGTGAAAGTTTTATTATTCATGGAACTATACAAGAAGCGCTTGACCAGGCTCAAAGTGGCGATGTGATTGAAATAGAACCAGGTATATATAAGGAGAAGCTTTGTATCAAGACAGATGGTATAAGTCTTATAGGATCAGGTCCTTCCGATTGTATTATTACCTATGATGATTATGCTCTCAAAAGTTTAGATGGGGTTAAATACGGCACATTCAGATCTTATACATGTTTAGTATTAGGTGATCAGGTTACCATTAAAAACCTGTCTATAGAAAACAGTGCAGGTGATGGCAGGAAAGTAGGTCAAGCAATAGCCTTGTATGCACATGGAGACCGTTTATTTGTGGACAATTGTACTTTAAATGCCTACCAGGATACTCTTTTTGCTGGCCCTCTGCCAGAAGCTCCAAGAATTCCTGGTTCTTTTGTAGGGCCAACTGAAAATGAGGAATACAGAAGTCTACATCAGTATTACCGTCACTGTCAAATAAAAGGGGACGTTGATTATATATTTGGATCTGCTCTTGCTATATTTGATAGGTGTTGCTTTATAAGCAGGGATAGGAATGAGGAAATAAATGGTTATGTAACAGCTCCATCTACCTGGAAGCATGAACCTTATGGCTTTATTATGACTTCTTGTGATTTTGTAGGTGAAAAGGGTATCCATGACCAATCAGTATATTTAAGCAGACCATGGCGTCCATATGGTAAAGTTTGGATTGATTCCTGTTGTTTCGATTCATCCATTCATAAAGATTATTGGTCACCTTGGGGAGAAGAGAAAAATTTCAAGACAGCAGATTTTTGTTTTCTAGAGGACGATACTTGGAAGAAGAAATTAAGACCATGGCATCGAGAACACTTAATTAAATATGTATGAAAATGCAATTAATGACAAGACTGACAGATAAGAAAGAGGTTTAGGTGAATGGAAACATTTAATTTTCAAATAATTGCTAAATCATCTAGAAGCGTTACTTTAGAACTTTTTAATGATCAAGCATATTATAGTGATCAGGCCTATCATGTTTATTTGGATAATAAACTTTATATAAAAAATGAAAAGAAGAATGTAATTAGTCTTTATAATTTAGAACCGGGTACTAGTTATGATGTGAAAGTATTGTCAGCTAGTAGTCAAGGAGTTGAAGAAAACTTTGAAAGTGGAGAAAGTTTTACAACTGATGATGAATATGTTCTCCTTAATGTTAAGACCTTTGGTGCAAAAGGAGATGGGGTAAGTCTGGACTCTTATGCCATTCAGGCAGCCATTGCCTCTTGTCCAGATAAGGGGACTGTATATATACCATCAGGAATCTATTTATGTTCGCCTCTTTTTTTGAAGAGTCATATAACCCTCTATTTAGAAAAAGGGGCGATTCTTCTTGGAACCACAGATAGAAGTCTTTATCCGATTCTGCCTGGTTGTACCATGACAAGTGATGAAAAGGACGAGTATTACTTAGGAACCTGGGAAGGCAATCCCTTGTCTACCCATGCCAGTCTTATTACAGCAATTGGCATTGAAGATACAGCAATTGTTGGACAGGGGATTATTGATGGTAATGCTGAAAAAAGTGACTGGTGGATTAATCCAAAAGTAAAACGAGAAGCGTGGAGACCTAAAACTATATTTTTTAAAGGCTGTAAGGATATACTGGTGCAAGGGGTTATAGTAAGGAATTCGCCATCTTGGACGGTTCACCCTTATTTGTCAGAAAGACTGGCTTTTATTGATATGACAATTAAGAATGATAAAGACTCTCCAAATACTGATGGAATTGATCCTGAATCGTGTGAAGACGTTAAGATTATCGGGACATTTATCTCTGTTGGTGACGATTGCATTGCTATCAAAGCCGGTAAACTTTATATGGGACAAAAACTTAAAAGACCGTCTAAGAACTTTCTTATCCGTAATTGTCATATGCAAAGTGGCCATGGTGCTGTCGTTATGGGATCTGAAATGTCAGGTGGCATCCAAGATATTAAAGTCAGTAGATGTTTCTTTGATAAAACGGATAGAGGTATTCGGGTTAAGACTCGACGAGGACGAGGAAAAGATGCTATTATTGACCAAATATCATTTGATACAATAGAGATGAGGGACGTCTTGACTCCTTTTGTTATCAATATGTTTTATTTCTGTGACCCAGATGGTATGACTGAATATGTATATACAAGACAAGCCCTAGCAGTTGATGACTGGACACCCTATCTAGGTGAGTTTATATTTAAGGATATTCGTTGCCAAGGAGCAGAAGTAGCTGCCGCTTTTTTTGCAGGATTACCAGAGCAACCTATTCGTAAGGTGACTATGGATAATGTATATATAGCATTTAAAGAAGAAGCTAAAGCTGGACCTCCAGCTATGTTGAGCTTCGTAGGGGATGCATGTAAAAGAGGATTTTCAGTAGAAAATGTTGATTGTTTGAAATTAAGCAAGGTTAAATTAAAGGGATGTAAAGGTGAGACACTTATAGTTAAAGGTGTTAAAGAACTTATTGGAGAAATAGAATGAAAAAACAAATATTAGTAACAATTGGACAGTATCTTGACCAACTAATCAGTGATTCAACTCCTGAGGCACCAGCCTGGAATATAGAAAAGATATTAGGTGGGAATGCAAATAGATGGAACTACATTGATGGCTGCATGATTAAGGCTGTCCTTGAAATGTATAGAATTACCAAGGAAAAAAGATATATTGACTTTGCGGATGATTTTATTGATTATTATGTCAATGAAGACGGAAGTATAAGTACATATTCGGTGGATGAATACAATATAGATAACATAAATGAAGGAAAAGTACTTTTTGACTTATATGAAGAAAGAGGAAAAGAAAAATACCGATTAGCCATTGATACAATTTATGGTCAGTTAAAGGAACATCCAAGAACTGAAAGTGGTAATTTCTGGCATAAGAAAATATACCCTCATCAGGTATGGCTAGATGGACTTTACATGGCTCAACCTTTTTATATGGCTTATGAGACCAAGTTTAATCAGTTTCAAGGATATAAAGATATTTTCACACAGTTTAAAAATGTAGAAGAATCCATGAAGGACCCAATTACAGGTCTTTATTATCATGGATGGGATACATCAAAATCTATGTTTTGGTGTGATCCTGATACTGGGCTTTCCAAGAACTTCTGGGGACGAGCTATGGGTTGGTTTGTTATGTCAATTATTGATGTTGTTGAGGTCATGGATGAGCAGATGTATTATGAATATCGTTATCTTCAGACCATGTTTAGGAATGTAGTTGATGCTCTGATTAAGGTGCAGAGTAAGTCAGGCATGTGGTATCAGATTCTTGATAAAGAAGATCAAACAGGGAACTATCTGGAGACCAGCGCAAGCGCTATTATTGCCTATGCTATCCTAAAGGGGGTTCGTTTAGGAGTTCTCCCAAAAAGATATCAGGCATATGGCATAAAATGCTTTGAAGATATATGCTGCAGATATTTGGAGGAAGAAAATGGAAGATTTAGCCTAGGAGGTATCTGTTTGGTGGCCGGTCTTGGTGGTAGCGATAATCGTGATGGGAGTCTAGACTATTATTTTAGTGAGCCAGTGGTTAAGGATGAAGCCAAGGGGGTTGCTCCGTTTTTATTGTGCTATACCGAGATTATTCGCATTGAGAGAAATCAGGTAAGTATCGATGATTAAACGTATCGGAGTCCGTGGACATGATTATGGTAGGAATGCTTTACCTGTCCTCATTGATAAAATGCTTCAAGATGGGTATGAGACCACTCAATTAGCTATAAAAAAAGCTCTTGCTGAAGTAGAAGATTTGAATATGGCCTTGACAAAAGAGTTTTGCGCTAGTCTAGGTCAGATTATCAGAGAAAAGGAATTTAAGATTTCTGTTCTTGGTGCATATTTAAACTATGTAGGTAAGGACGAGAATCTTCGTAGGGAACGTTTAGCTATCTTAATGAAACATATTGAGATGGCAAACATTATAGGATGTCGAATGGTTGGAACAGAAACAGGATCCCTTAATGATGACTACAGTCCCCATATGGATAATCACGGTGAGGATGCATTTCAGAGATTTAAGGAAAGTGTAACCTTGGCCTTGGAAGTTGCTGAGACTAATAATACATATTTGGCTGTAGAGGCAGTTTCCCATCATATTATTCATACGATAAAACGGATGAAACGTCTATTAGATGAGATTAACCATAATAGACTTAAGGTGATTTTTGATATTAGTAATTTAATGACTGAAGAAAATTTATGTCAGCAAAATCAAATACTAGAGGAAGCCTTTGAATTGTTTGGTCAAGACCTTCTGGTTGTACATGTAAAGGATTTTTCTTTTGTTGAGGGAAAGAAGATTATTGTTCCTTTAGGTGAAGGACTCTTGAATCTGGAGCTCTTAATGGAGTTGGTGAAAAAGAGTCCCAATGATATTGATGTTCTAGGAGAGAATATCAGAAAAGATAAATTAAAAGACACATATGAGATATTAAAAGGGTATTGCATAAATTAGTGCATACCCTTTATTTTTTAGCATTTAACTTTCTATAGGCAAGTGGTGATACCCCTGTTACGGATTTGAAGACTTTACCAAGACTTGTAGAATTGGCAAAGCCAACTGAATTGGATATGTCAGAAACTTTCATCATAGTGGTAGTTAATAGGTGTTGAGCTTCAATAATTCTAAGACTTTGGATATACTCAAATATAGTAAAACCTGTGTTTTTCTTGAATAGCCTAGTCATGTAATAACGGCTAATGAAAAAGGTTTCAGCTAATTGGTCAAGACTCAGTTTATCTCTATAATGATCTTTAAGATAAGAGATGATTTCACTGGTCTTCTCATCTTCTGCAATATCTTCAGTGTTATGCATATTCACATGAATATATTCTGCTAGCTTAATTAGGAAGATTGTAAAGAAAGCCTTGATTTTCATATTTTTAAAGTTACTATCTTCCTTAGCAGCCGTAAGTAATTCGTTCAACATGAATTCTATGTGTTGCCTGTTTGCATAATCAAAGGTGTAAACAGATGATTGGGAAAAACAGGCATCAAGTAAGTGTTGTGCTTGTGAACCTTTAATATAGTCCGCTTTGAAACTCATCAGCAACCTTGAGTGAGGATTACCAGTATCGATGGTTTTATGAAGCTCATGTGGACGAATCAAAACTAGGTCACCTTCTTTTATCCTATAGGTTCTATCGTGGATGAAATAAAGTCTAGACCCTGAATTCATATAATAAATTTCATATTCATGATGAAAATGATGACTGGTCATACTATAGTTTGAAGCCATCTTTGTTTGTATACGAAAATTGTGGTTCGTATAGCTTACAGTCTCTTGAATCATGCCTACCTTCCTTTCACTACATATTCTAACACCTAAAAAAATGAATTACCAGTAAAAACGAGCTTTGAAATCTAAACATGCTTCTGGATGTAGGAACAATAAATTCTGAGATTGAAGTTATATAGATGTTGACGAAAGCTGGAAGAAAAGGTAGAATTCTATTAGTTGTCAAAATGTTTAGGAAGTGATGGAAGTGAAAAGGAAGACTCTAAAGGATAAATATCAAGATAATCTTGATTTTATGGCTGTAGCTCAGCCAATTTTAAATACAGCAATTGTTAAAGAAATGAAACAATATAGGCATCATGGCCACGTTAACTGCTTGGAACATTCAGTTGATGTGGCTTTCGTGGCTTATAAGCTTGGAGTTGTATTCAAATTGGATAAAGAGGTTTTAATAAGGGCTGGCTTGCTTCATGATCTTTATCTTTATGATTGGCATATAAAGGGAGAACGAAAAGGATTTCATGGTATGACACATGCACGAGTATCACTTAAAAATGCACTTCAGTTTTTTGACCTAAATAAGAAGACAAGAGATGCTATTTCCTGTCATATGTGGCCCCTAAATCTAAGGGTTCCCAGATACAAGGAAAGCTGGATTCTTATGCTTGCTGATAGATATTGCGCTCTGGTAGAAACATTTAGAAGGTAGAGGTAGAAGGATGATAGGTTTACTGATTGAATATTTATTGGTCTTTATGATTGGAGCTATGGCAGGGTGGTGTTTGGAAGTCTTATATAGACGTTACTTTGGTTTGGCAAGAAAATGGATTAACCCAGGATTTCTATCTGGACCATATTTACCAATATATGGATCGGCAATGTCCTTACTTTATATTATTAGCGAAATCCCAACACCTTTATGGATGAAGGTACCTCTTTATGCTATGATAACAACAGGTATTGAATACGTGACAGGATTGTTTTTTCTGAAAAAATACAAGACAAGACTTTGGGATTATTCAAAATTGAAATTTAACTTTCAAGGAATAATAGCTCCCTTATATACGATATTCTGGACCTTTTTATCCCTTGTTTTTTATTATCTTATTTATCCAAGGTTTGGTAAGCCCATAGCTTTTATTTATGGTCACTTGGAATATTCATTATTTATTGGTATCTTTTATGGCGTCTTTTTTTTGGATATGTGGCAGTCCTTTAATGTATTGAATAGGCTTAGAGAAATAGCTAAGACTATAGGCAATGGTCGGATGATTATTGATTATGACCAGTTAAAATTGGATATAATGGAACGATTTGATGAATTGTCTACTAAAGTCATTGGTATCGGTGGAAAGATTGAAGATTTTGGTGACCGCTTAGAAAATATTGGAGAAAAACTGGATTTTGGAGAAAAATTAGAAGTCTTAAATGGTCGAATGAGAAAATCAAGAATAAAGCTCAGGAAGCCAACCTATATGCGCCCATTTAGTGGTGATATTAATATAAATCGACATTTAAAGGATCATTTTGATAAGCGTAAAGATTCAGTGAATAGAAAAGATGAATAAAAAAAAGACTCCCAAATTAGGGAGCCAAACTCAGGGCAAAGAGCCCTAAATCTTAAAATAAGCTCTTGCATTGTTGATACATATATCTTCAACAATCTGACCAAGGAATTCAAGATTGTTTGGATATTCGCCCTTTTCAACCCAATCACCAAGAAGGTTACAAAGGATTCGCCGGAAATACTCATGTCTTGTATAGGATAAGAATGATCTTGAGTCGGTCAACATACCAACAAAGCGGCTGATTAAACCAAGGTTTGATAGAGTGGTCATTTGGTCGATCATCCCATTTTTTTGGTCACAAAACCACCAGGCTGAACCAAATTGGATTTTACCTGGGATTCCTCCGCCTTGAAAGTTCCCTATCATAGTTCCTATGACATAGTTATCTCTAGGATTAAGGACGTAAAGGATTGTTTTGGGGAGATTATTTTCGGTATCAAGACTGTCCATTAGTGCTGACAACTGGCTAGCGAAAGTAGAATCTTCTATTGAGTCAAAACCTGTGTCTGGTCCTAGTTCTGCAAGACGTCGTTTGGAATTATTTCTTAAAGCTCCTATATGGAGTTGCATAACCCAGTCTCTTTTAGCATATGCTTTACCAAAAAAATACATCATGGCACTTTTGTAATCGACTATTTCCTCTTGATCTAAGGGGCGACCAGCCAAAGCTTTTTTGAAAATAGAATCGGCACGGCCTTGGTTGAAAATATAATCTTGCCTATAGGCAACAACATCAAGTGCATGATCGGATAGACGACAGCCAACTGCATGGAAGAAATCTAGGCGTTCTTCCAATGCCTGAAGTAATAGTTTAAAAGAATTAATGGGGTAGCCAACAAGATTTGAAAGGGCTTCAACCCACGGTATAAAGGTTGGTAAATCAATGTTAATGGATTTATCCGGCCTAAAAGTAGGCTTGACTTTTGTTGTAAAGCTAGGATCTTTTTCAAGGGAAATATGGTGGTTAAGACTATCAATAGGATCATCAGTGGTACAGATAACTTCTACATTGGATCGTCTTATTAACCCTCTTGCACTAAACTCATCAGATTGAAGTTTTTCGTTAGCTTCTTCCCAGATTTCTTTTGCAGTTTCTGGACAAAGTAATTTATCGATATCAAAGTAGCGCTTAAGCTCTAGGTGAGTCCAGTGGTACATGGGGTTACCAATAGCATAAGGAAGGCTTTTAGCAAAAGCTAAAAATTTGTCATAATCGTCTTGATCACCGGTAATGAAGTCTTCCTGTATTCCATTGCTACGCATAACTCTCCACTTGTAATGGTCACCACCTAACCAAAGCTCTGTTAGGTTCCTATAAGATTTATTGTCAGCTATTTCCTGTGGAGACAGGTGACAATGATAGTCATAGATTGGTGCCTTCTTGGCATAATTATGGTAGAGATTCTTGGCTGTTTCCGTTTGTAATAAAAAATGATCATCTAAAAATGCTTTCATGATTACTTATGCACCAGTTATGAAAAACTTACTGGTGCATTCTCCTTTCAACTAATTATTTATAGGGTCACACCTGACTTAAAAATTGCGATTTCACGATAATTATTGATTTCTTGACGGGTTTTTCTACCTTCTGCAACTTCAAGGATTAATTCAACAAAATCTTCTAGTAACTGTTCTTGATTAATCCCTCCCACTAATAGACCAGCATCAAAGTCAATCCAATTTTTCTTTTTTTCGGCTAAAGCATGATTGCTAGCGATTTTTATTGTAGGGATAAAACCACCAAAAGGTGTTCCACGACCAGTAGTAAAAAGAACCATATGACAACCACACATGCCCAGAGTTGTTGTTGCAACGGCGTCGTTTCCAGGAGCGCTGATTAAGTTAAGTCCTTTAGTCTTAAGTGTTTGTGTTGACCTAAGAATATCAACTACTGGAGTATGACCGGACTTGGTCACACACCCAAGGGATTTATCTTCTAAGGTGGTAATACCACCCTTTTTATTGCCTGGTGATGGGTTGTCATAGATAACTTGATCATGAGCCTTGTAGTAGGCTTTAAATCCGTTTACCATCTCGACGGTTTTGTTAAAGACCTCTTTATTGATACACCTATTCATTAGTTGAGTTTCTGCACCGAACATTTCAGGAACTTCCGTCAGGACACTTGTTCCGCCATAATGGACAAGGTAATCTGAAAAACGCCCAACTAAAGGATTGGCAGTAATACCACTAAGACCATCTGAGCCACCACATTCTAGGCCAATATTAAGCACACTTATGGGCTTTTCTTTCCTTTCGTCCGTAAGCATCTGTTCAAATAGGTCTTCAAGGAGTTGGCAGGCCTCATCAATTTCATCTTCAGAATTCTGGGTGACCAGGCTTCTAAATCGATTGGAATCATAATTGCCTAGAGTTTTCATAAAGGCATCTATTTGATTGTTTTCGCAACCAAGACCAAGAAGGAGAACACCACCGGCATTTGGGTGCTTCGCAATGTTTTGCAATGTTTCTCTTGTATTGATGTGGTCATCTCCCATTTGAGAACAGCCATATGGATGAGTGAAAGAGTAGATTCCATCGAAATTAGAAAGCTTATTAAGATTGATGCCTTTATCCAGCATTTTTTCTTTAAAGGTAGCAATGATATTTCGGGAGACGCCGTTAACACAGCCAACAGTGGGAATAATCCATAGTTCATTTCTTATGCCTACAAAACCACCAAATCTTTCGTAAACCTTCACTGTACGGGATGGTAAGGTGACAATTGACTTTGAGGCTTCCGGTTTGTAGGTGTATTCAAGTACTTCACCAAGATTGGTGGAGGAATTATGGGTGTGAACATGCTGGCCTTTCCCAATGAAGCTTGTTGCAGATGCAATGACATGTCCATATTTTATGATTGGACTACCTGCTTGTATGTCCCTACTGGCATATTTATGACCGATTATACGGGTATCCGTGTTTTCTAGAGAAATAATTACATTATCTTTTGGGTTGATTTGAATTTCTTTTGACATTAAAACACCTCGTTAATTTCATGGAAGAGACTAGCTATACCCTTAACAAGAATCCTATAGGTATAGTCAGTGACCACTTCCGTAAGACCTGGTAAGTGATTTAGGTTGCCGCCCCAATTACTTTCGTAGGCAAGAACACTTTCTACGATTTTTTTAATACTTTCTTTGCTACCGTCATAATCCGCCCATAGATCAGCGTAAAGCTCAAGTATATCAGGAGTATCTTTTGTTTCAATTATCTTTCCATTAACGTCACCCTTGTAGAAAACAATAAGCGAGGCCAAGGCAAAAGTAAGGCCTTTTGGTAGTGTTTTATTGGTATCAAGATATGTCGTGAGTGAAGGTAGGACCCTCGTTCGATATTTTGACATAGAGTTTAGGGAAATACTCATTAAATAGTGTTTAATAAAAGGATTTTTAAAACGTTCAATAACTTCTGCGGCAAATGTATCCAGCTCTTCTTTTGAAAGGGTAAGAGTAGGAATAATTTCCTTGAATAAAAGATGATTAAGAAACTGTTCTAGAACAGGATCTTCAAGAGATTCTCTAACGGTTTCCTTGCCGTAAAGATAGGCTACAGGAACTAAACTGGTATGTGCACCGTTAAGAATACGAACCTTTCTCATTTTAAATGGCTTTACATCGTCAACAACAAGAAGGTTACATCCCGCTTTTTCAGCAGGGAAAGCTTGACGAACACAATCGTCACCTTCAACAACCCAAAGGTTAAAGAGCTCACTTTCAACGACAAGCTTATCTTCATAACCAAGTTGCTTCCATATATCCTGGATAGTATCTCTTGGAAAACCTGGAACTATTCTATCTACCAAAGTGTTACAGAATTTGTTATGATCAAGAACCCAAGTTTTGAAGCCTTGAGGAAGTTCCCACAGATCAATATAGGAGAGAACCGTTTCTTTTAGTTTGTCAGCATTTTTGTCAATCAGTTCACATGGCATGATAATAAATCCTGTATCTGGATTAGCATTTGTTAGAGTATAACGTTCCAGAAGAAGTCTTGTTAATTTACCTGGATAGGTTACATTGGCCTTATCATCTAGTGAATCCTCCGGATTGAATTCGATACCTGCCTCTGTTGTGTTAGAGACAATGATAGATGCCGATTCAATGGCTGCTAGTCCAAGAAAGGCGTCAAAATCATCATATGGGTTGACACATGTAGAAATAGAATCGTTAATGTAATGTTCTTCGTATGGCTTACCATCTTTTATACCCCTTAGAAAGTGGGTGTATTGATTTCCTTGTTCTTCCAACATATGAATCAGTCCCTTGTTTAATGGTTGCACAACAGCAACACTGCCGTTAAAGAGACCTTGGTCATTCATTTTCTGAATCATCCAATCTACAAAAGCGCGAAGGAAGTTACCTTCTCCAAATTGTATTACTTTTATAGCTAGTGTTTGTTTTGAATCCTTAAGCATAAGCCTACTCCTTTTTACTTGTCTGAATCGGTTAGGATATATTTCTATCTATACTATGACAGAGGGTGGCCGGATTGACAATTTGTGGATTTTGACAAATGATGCATTTATTGACATAATATTAGGGAGGTGATGATATTGACCAATCAATTGGATATGTATACAACAAATATATTAGTAGAAACCTTACCAAAATCACAAAGAACTGAGGAAACGCTTTCAAAACTTGGCTTGGCTGAGGGTGGGAAGTATATTGTCCTTCAACTCCTCCTTAGTAGAGACCTAAAAAATCTTATTGACAGTATGAATGGAGACAAGGCAATTTCCTGGAAAGAGGACTTCCATCAATGTATAAAAGAAAGTCTTGAAAACTATAGGCAGGAATACTACAAGTTTAATCTTATATCTTTACTTAATCTTCAGCCAATGATTAGAACACTGGTTATTCATATTGACAGAGAAAAAGTGGGTTTGATGAATAGGCAGGAAGGGTTAAATGAAGTTTTGACTAAGCTATTTAATGGATTAAACAGTAAGACAGAAGAAAGATATCATACTAAGTTTACAGGTTGTTTTGGAACAAGTGTTGAAGATTTTTTTTATATTGGTAAGTCTTATAAAGGGGCAAGACAACTTCAAGATTATCATTTTATCATTGGTAAAGGAAAATGTGCATTTATTGATTTTTTTACTCAGAATGAAAAACATTCTTTACTCGAGTATAAGTATCTTCGTCTTTTTGAAGATGCGTTAAGGGGAGAAGATTGGGTAGGTGTAGAAGAACTACTTTTGACCATAAAAAATAATTTGATTAAGCACCGAATGCTTGACTCCAAGACCACATACTTATATAAAGAGCTTTATAGTGTTACTATTAGGCAACTTTTTCTTAAACCAGACCAATATAAGGAAGAAATTGAGATGCTTAATCTGGGGATTATACACTTTGATAGTCTTTTTGATGATGTAAATGAAATCCACGATTATTATATGAAAGTATTTAATATAATCAGTGAGATAAGTCAATATGACAGTATAAACCCTCATATAAGAAAAAGTTTACAAATCATACAGACTAGATATAATCAAGCTATTAGTCTGGAAGAGGTAGCTGATGAACTTGGTCTAACAAAGGAATATTTATCAAGACTCTTTAAAAAGGAGGTGGAGAGTAATTTTAAGTCATACTTAACAAGGGTGAGATTAGAAAAGGCCAAAGGACTTCTAAAGGAGTCAAAAAAAGATATTAATCATATCCGTGATGCTGTTGGATATCAGTCACCAAGTCAATTTGTCAGGGCTTTTAAGGCTTATGAAGGTATGACCCCATCAAAATACAGACAAATATCCAGACATAGGTAAAGGTGTTAAGGTTTATGAAAACAGACTGTAGTTTCATTATATGAAATCGCGGTCTTATTTTTAGTGAAATCCATTGACCCCGTAAGGTGATTTTGATATACTCCACATATAACAATGAGGTTTCATATAGTGAAACTGATAAACTTTTATTGGAACAAAAAGGAGTAGGATATGATTATTCGCGAACCAGCAAATTCAAAAGATGTAATGCATTATACTACAGATCGTTTACGTGAAGAGTTTCTTATTCAAAACTTATTCACACCTGATAAGATTCAACGCGTATACAGTCATATTGACCGTATTATAACCATGGGATTTTGTCCTTCAGAAAATAGTCAAGAGCTTGGTGATGGTCTTGATATTTGGTCGAGTTTAGGTACTGATTTCTTTCTTGAGAGAAGAGAGCTTGGCGCTATAAATGTTGGTGGAAAAGGATCTATTACAGTTGACGGTAAGACTTATACCATGAATTCACAAGACGGTATCTATATTGGAATGGGAGCTAAGAAAGTTGTTTTTTCTTCTGACGATTCTGATAATCCAGCAAAGTTCTATACTTTGAGTGCACCAGCTCATATGACATATCCGACAGTTCATATTGATATTACTAAGGCAAAAGCAGTACCTCTTGGTGACCAAGGAAGCTGTAATAAAAGAACTATTTTTCAATTTCTTCATCCAGACGTACTTGAAACCTGCCAGTTAAGCATGGGGCTTACAAAAATGGAAGCAGGCAATGTGTGGAATACCATGCCATGCCATACCCATGAAAGAAGAATGGAAGTATACTTCTACTTCGACCTACCAGAAGATGGTTTAGTTTTCCATCTTATGGGCCAGCCAAATGAAACCAGACATATTGTTATGAGAAATGAAGAAGCTGTTATATCCCCTTCATGGTCTATTCATTCAGGATGCGGATCAACGAATTATTCATTTATTTGGGGTATGGTAGGAGAAAACAAGGCATTTTCCGATATGGACCATATTGATATGAAAGACCTAAGATAGGAGAAAATAATGATTTTAGATACATTTAGTTTAGAAGGTAAGGTTGCAATTGTATCAGGTGCAGGCCGTGGACTTGGTCAAGGTATGGCTGTGGGGCTTGCTGAAGCAGGTGCCAATATTGTAGGTGTGGACTATTCACCTGAAGATGGTGATACAAAAAGTAAAGTAGAAGCACATGGTAAGAAATATCATCATATACAGGCTGACTTAACAAAAATCGATAAGGTTACTGATATTGTAGAAGAGGCGGTTCAAGTATACGGCCGTGTAGATATTCTTGTTAACAATGCAGGTATTATACGAAGAGAAGATGCTATTGATTTCTCTGAAAAAGACTGGGACGATGTTATGAACATCAATGTGAAAACTGTATTTTTCTTTTCACAGGCAGTTGCTCGTCAGTTTATTAAACAAGGTCATGGAGGTAAAATTATCAATATTGCATCTATGCTTTCTTTCCAAGGTGGAATTAGAGTTCCTTCCTATACTGCTAGTAAATCTGGTGTTATGGGTATTACTCGTCTAATGGCTAATGAGTGGGCTAAACATAATATTAATGTTAACGCAATTGCTCCCGGTTATATGGCAACAGACAATACAGCACCACTTCGTGCTGACAAAGATAGAAGTGCAGAAATTCTAGGAAGAATTCCAGCTGATAGATGGGGACTTCCAAGTGATTTAGCCGGTCCTATTGTTTTCCTTGCATCTGAAGCAGCTTCTTATGTTAACGGTTATACACTGGCCGTCGATGGTGGATGGTTAGCTAGATAGATAGTTAAGTAAGCTCATGTGACTAGAATTTTGATAAGCTCAGATTTTAGTTACCAATCGTATGCATTGACTTTTATAAAGGATATGGATACAATATATAAATATGTAAGCAAATTAAGTTGGCACTGCGACTAGCAGTGTCAACTTCTACTTAGTTAGGAGTAAATCATGAGTGATTCCATTCTACAAACGGCAGACAGAGCCTTACAGATTCTTGAATTACTTGGTCAGGAGGCAATGACTGCCACTGAAATTCAACACAAAATGAATTTAAATAAATCGACGATTCACCGTCTTATGATGACCCTTTTGCATCGAGGTTTTGTTGAACGTAATGAGATGACCGGGATCTATCAGATTGGAATCAAGCTTGTCGAAATGAGTTCTATAAGGCTAAATCAAATTGAGTTAAAGACAGAGGCCTATCCATATCTTAGAAATATGGCGGATAAATTGGGAAAATCTGTTCAACTGGCCATTATGGATGGAAGTGAAGGTGTCTTTATTGAGAAAATTGAAAAATACCAGTCCTTCCATATGTATTGCCAAACAGGAAAGCGGATACCACTTTACTGTTCAGCCGTTGGTAAGTCACTTCTTATGGACTGGGATAATCAAGATATAATTAAGCTTCTCTCATCAGTTGAGATGACTCCATATACATCAAATACTAAAGATAATCCAAGGGAGGTCCTAGCAGATATCCAGCAGGGACGAAGACAAGGATTTACTATAGACAACGCAGAACATGAACTCGATGTCTATTGCATAGCGGCACCTATTGTGGACTATAGAGGCAAGATTATTGCTGCAGCTAGTATTACTGGTTTTGATCCAAAGGTCTTTACACAAGATGGTAAGACCCAACAGGAGGAAGTAATAAAGACTTGTAGGAAAATATCCGAAAGACTTGGTTACTCAGGTGCCTAGAGCATATGGATAGTATTATTGTGAAGTTGTATTTTGGAGGTTTTTAAACTTATATGTTTAATTTTAAGATACGAGTTGGACGTCCTGAATCTGTCATCATTCGGGTACCTTCAATGGTTACATAGCCAGCAAGTTCTAATTTTTTTAATAAGCGATTCATACTTCTGGATGAAATATGAAAGGCATTAGAGAGCTCTTTAGATGTGAAGAGTTCTTTATTTTTTTGCTCCTTTATACAATGAAGTTCAAAGATGGTGTTGGTAGAAATTCCTGTGATGTCTGATATCTCCTGAAATCTATCACCTGGACTGGTCTTTGATATGTTGAGCTTTTTTTCAGTAGGTAATAAAGGATTGGAATAGGTGTGGTCTTCAAAAATATATGCTTTGTTCCCACCTGATTTCAAGGCCTTGTTGAGAGCTTTTGATGCATTCTTTTTCCCCTCCATAGCTGTTGAACCAAAACCGATTCCTACGCTAATGGTGTGACTTGAGGAGTTTGATACGTCAGACAGAAGAGGCAGTGAGGTTAAATTTTTTGTTGAATCTTCCAAACTTTTTCTTGTGGAAAAGAGCATATAATTGTGGATACCAGTTTCAACGACAGCTGCTTGGATACCTTCAGCAAATCGGTATACTCCTTCAGTTACTTTTGTTTTTTCCCGCATGAGATGATATTCGTTTTCGTAGATTAAGTTATATTCACTTGGCATATCAATTTCTATATGAAGAACAACAAGTTGCTTATCTTTACTTGAAAGTGTTTCTATTTGATGGATAAGATGGACAACAAGCTGAATGATATCATTTTTGGACGGTTGTAAAAGTATGGTTGGGATATTTAGCTTTATAAGCTGAGTATAAACGGTTGAAATACCTGTAATAGCGAAGGCGAACCCCTTGTTTCTTATGTTGTTGTGATGGAACTTAATGAGATCCATGATAAAATCTTTTTTATCGAGATTAATAGCGTAGACATCTAAAGTTGATGGAGTCACAGTGATATTTAGGTCTGAAAAACAGGTGATGACGTCCTCTAACTTATAGGAATCCAAAGATAAAGGGGATATATACTGAGGATTTATAAGGCTGGCTTTTAAAAGAGCTCTTTCAAGTGTGGAGGAATCGTGATCCAAATAGACAGCAGGAATATTAAGCTTTAACTGATGATGAAGAAGATCGTAGGGTACCTTACCTGTATAAATCAAACCTTCAAGCTTATCTTTGTGTGAAAGAACATACATGGTAACTAAATCAATAAGCTCAGGGTTGTCAAATTTTATGGGCAGAAGCTGAACTTGGATGTCATGTTCATAGATTATTGTTTCAATACGTCTGATATTGGTTTCATGTCCAATGATTCCGATATGATAGGGCATTTTATTCTCCTTTCAACTAGAAACATATACAAGTATCTAAGCACAAATATGTGTTAAAGTCAATTAAAAGACAGTATAAAGCATTTGTCTTTAAATGTATACTGTTATTAGATGTAATAATGGAAGGAGAAATACCAATGGCACAATACATTGCAGAACCATTTAAAATCAAAATGGTAGAACCTTTAAAGATGACAACACGTGAAGAAAGAATTGAAAAGTTAAAAGAAGCTAATTATAATCTATTTGCTCTTAAGTCTGATGATATATATATCGATCTTTTAACGGACAGTGGTACAGGAGCAATGAGTGATGCTCAGTGGGCAGCTATGATGATGGGGGATGAATCCTATGCCGGAGCTAGAGGTTATCAAAAAGTCATGGATGCCGTTAAGGATATCTTTAACTATGACTATGCCCAGCCTGTCCACCAAGGAAGAGCAGCTGAGCATGTTTTATTTCCCATGTTCTTAAGTTCAGGTAAAACGTCTATTTCTAATATGCATTTTGATACAACAAGAGGTCATGTTGGTCTATTAGGTGCTAGAGCTGAGGATGTTGTTGTTGCAGAAGCTTCCGATATAACAACATTTGCACCTTTTAAAGGTAACATGGATACAGAACGCATGGAAGAGATGATTCTTGACAGGGGACCAAAGAATATTGGTTTAATTATTATAACTATTACCAACAATTCAGCAGGTGGTCAACCTGTTTCTATGGCAAACATGAGAGAAACGTCTTCAATTGCTAGGAAATACGATATTCCCATTATTATTGATGCAGCAAGATTTGCAGAAAATGCTCACTTTATAAAAGAGCGTGAGGCAGGATATGAAGATAAGTCTATCATTGAGATTACAAGGGAGATGTTTGCATACGCAGATGCCTTTACCATGAGCGCCAAGAAAGATGCCATAGTTAATATGGGAGGACTTATTGGTGTTAAAAATGATGTTGATCTTTATACAAAAGTTAAAGGGCTAACAATTCCATATGAAGGCTTTGTAACCTATGGAGGTTTGGCTGGACGTGACCTTGAAGCGCTTGCAGTAGGCCTTTATGAAGGAACCTCTAATGATTTCCTGAAATATCGTATCGGTCAGATTCAATATTTGGGTGATTTGCTTAAGGAAAAGGGCATACCTTTCCAATATCCTGTTGGGGGACATGCCGTATTTCTTGATGCAAAAGCACTTCTACCTCATATTCCTTATTATGAGTTTCCAGGTCACGCTTTAGCATGTGAATTGTATATCGAAGCGGGTATCAGGTCTTGTGATATTGGATCTTATCTTATGGGGGAAGATCCTGAGACGGGCGTGCAGTTGAAATCAGAGATGGAGTTTACAAGATTAGCCGTACCAAGAAGAACCTACACCCAAGGACACTTAGATGTTGTTGCTAGAGCTCTTGAAAACATTGCCGCTAGACCTGAGACTGTTAAGGGTTATGAAATAGTGTGGCAACCCAAAGTTCTACGTCATTTTACGGCAAAGCTTCAACCAATAAAATTGAAATAAGAGTATTATTTAGTGAAGTAGATTATACTCTTATTCACCTAAAAGTGTTATGAGCTCATCCTCAGAAGTAAAGTCATCGCTATAGGCAAGGACTCGGGTTTGAAGAAGTGGTGAATTAATATTGATAGATTCAGCAATTTCTTTGGACTGAGTGATGCCGAATAGATTTTGACTATCAATGATATAAGTTTTTACTTCTTTAACCAGTTGAAGCTTCTCTGAGGCATCCTTTATAGCATTATCTAGGGCAAAGTTTTTTTGGTGTTGAATAGCAATGATATAGAGTGGAATGAAGTATTCTTTTGCCTCCACTAAAGCTTCTCTAAGTTCATCAAAAAAATCAACATAAGTATTTGTCTCTTTCTTCGGCGCAAAAGATTGGTTGAATTGATAAAGGACTGGTGCGATGTGGGAAGCAATGGCATCTACTACTGTCATCTTATCTTCATCAAACAAGAGACCATTCTTGGTCTTTGTTGTACCGATGGCACCTAGAAGCTGGTTGTTTTCATTATGTATCATGACAGGTACCATGAACAATCCACTAACTGCATCTTCATTGATCTCTAGGCCACAATTCATAAAGTAGTCAAGAGCTTCCTTTTGTGTATAGGAAACCATTGGTTTGCCTTGCAAAAAATCTTCATATTCATCTTGAAGATAGAGGTAGGGACTAGATGTATGATTAAGGAGCTGATCTTTTGCGTCTTGATATTCTATAATTTGTAAGCGTGGTAAAGTGCTGGTTGTATCTACAAGTCCCATAAAAGCAACTTCGTATCCAAAAGAAACATGAAGCGTCCTAAGGGCAAGATCCAAAAGGTCTTCTCTACAAAGAGCAGAGTTAATATTCTTCATTAAATCATTTAACTCTATTAGTTGGTCGAATTTTTTTCTTATTAATTCTTTAGAGGCTTCAACTTCTTCTAGATGTCTAGCATTTTCTAAGGCTATAAAAGTTGCTGAAACAATACTCTCAATAAGTTCAAATTCACTGTCAACATAATATTTATCAGATACTTTGGCACCTAATGTAACAAAACCCAGTATTTTATTTCCTGAGTTTAAGACAATGATATAGGCTGGTTTAAGGGATTCCAAGGCCTTGACACCTGACTGGAATATACTATTAAAGGATTTTTTTTGCTCAGGGTCTTGGTAATTGATGACATTTTTATAGGAGTTAGCATAGTCTTTATAAGCTGGTGTATTAAGGTCAGGGTAAAGTCTAAACGATTCCTTGTGACTGGGTTTATAAACATCCCAAATACCTTTACATTGGAAATTTTCCATTTTGTCATCATATAAGAATAGACCAGTTAGGCTTGATTGTGTAAGCTCAGCAAAAACACTTACAGCAAGTTCGGTTAGCTTATCTTTATTGAGCTCACTTAGCAAGGCACTTACAGATTGGTTTATTGCAAATAGACTAAAAACCTTTTCATCTAATAATTTTTTGGTTTTTTCTAAGTCATTATATGACTTGTAGTTATCAAGAGCCGTGTTGTAAAGGTTCATAAGAGCTTCAGCCATACGAATGTCATCATCTGTATTTTCTTTTTCTCCAAAGGTAATAAAAAGCAAGCCATACAGTTCCTTGTCCATATAAAGCTGAAGGGTTATATCCGGATTGTAGAGGTCAATAATATCTGGTTCAAAGTATTGCTTGAGTATAGATTCGTTTAGAATTCCAGCATGAAAATAGACAATCTGATCCATTTGATCGCCGTGAATGGAATATTGACCGTGATTACCTTTTTGATGAAGTGGTGCCAGTTCATGACCTTTACGGGTTACTAAGGTCATCTTGTCAGCAACAATCAGTTCGCTAGTGAATTCAAAAATATAGCTAAGTATGGCATTAAGTTCAAAACGTTGTGAAAAAAACTCTATGGCGTGTAAAAGTCCTAAATATCTGTACATGTTAATCCTTCCTTATTTCGTTGTTTAGCAAATAATAGGAAATGGGTAAGTTACTTTCTTTAAGCACCATAGATTCTTTTTTTATCTTTAGATGGACATTACCATAGTGCTTTTTGGTTACTCGAACTTCACCTTCTCCTCTAGTTTTTAGCATAGCATTAATTCGTTTGGCATTTTCGGAAAGAGTGGACATATTTTTATTTAACTGTCTATCTTTTTCTAATAACTCTTTTAGCTTTTCTCCATAGACCTCATCTCCTACTGCCTTTGTACGATAGATATTAATTTTTTGCTTTAGGGCAGTTGATTTGTCTTTATATAGATTGAGGGCATTTTCAATTTGCTTCAACTTTTCCTTATATTCAAAACGGTCATAACCATTAATATTTATGACGGTTTTTATTTCACCTTTAGAACCGAGTTCTGCTGCAATAACTTTTGTATCAACATTGATTTCACCACCAATGATTCGGCTCTTACTGGAATCAAGAATAACTTCTTTTGCTTTGATATTACAGTTCATAGCATAATAACCAATATGGACAGTTCCATTGCATTCAATGTCACATTCTGAGGCGAACTTAGTGAACAAATCTCCGTCGCAAACAATCTTAGCTTTATTCTTACCTGAGATTCCACCTCGGATATAGATATTACCTTGTTTGGATTCTATGGCTTCAATTGCACCTAAACCAAGGGACCCCATAATCTGAATGTCGTGTTCTGCTATAACTGAGAAATTATCCTCAATCGTATCTTTAACATCAACAAAACCATCAAAATCGATATTACCAGTAGAAAAAGAGACTTTACCGTCAATTTCAAGATAATTACTGATACTAATAATGCCGTTTTCAATGGTAACAGCTCCCTTTCTTTTAGCTCGGAGCGTTGTGATACCTTTAGCAGGATCAAAATCTTCTTCTATTGTGGACTTATCATAGATTAAGGGTTGTTGATGACCAGGCTGTGTTGTAACAACTTCACCTAGGACTGTTTTGCCACAAATACCCGGTGTAGGTTCAATACGTTGACCAACCCAGTCTCCTTTCTCTACTTTGTTTATTAATTCAAGTTCATAGTGGTTAATCTGACCATCTTCATAAAGCTTAGGCTGTGGTTCCTGTATTTCGTAGTAGGAAAGTATAGCATCTTCTCCATGAATAGGTTTGATTCCCTCAGCGATAAGAAGGTCTTCATTGTTAACCAGATGACCAATGAGGTCTTTTAAGTTGATACTTGAAATAATGCCTTTGTCTTCAATAATATCCATTATTTCAGTAAGGATCTGTTTTTTATCTAATTCTTTAAATTCTTCATCTGTATAATTCAATTTTATGTATGCTGACATATGGTCATTAGAAACTTTGAAATATAGGCGAGGTTTTTTAATGCCAATTTTGTGGATGCTTCCATTGGCATTGCTAAAGATACTTTTAAGTATCAAAAACTCAGTGACTTCTAATTGTGGTAACTGCTTCAAATCTGAAGCCAGCTCTTTCATATCATAGCCTTTTAAGAAAACGCGAATATAATACTGGTCCGCCTCATCAAATATCTCAAAGTATTTATTAGAATAAACTATTGCGTTAAACATAAATACCTCCTGAAATCCAGTACTGTTATTATTATATACTTTGAATCCAAGTCTAATTTTAACAAATATCGTAAAAAAAAGACAGTCTTTTTATCAGAATACACAAATTGTTAATAATATCTACAACTTATGTCAAAAAAATACACATAGTAGTCTTGTATAGGTCTGTTTCTAATATATAATATCCCGTTAAGCTTGGATTATCATGTTTAAATACAAGAAAAATCTGGGTAGATGTCCGATGGTTCATAGGATGAAGATATATAGTTATAGTGTAGGGATTGAATCCATGTACACCTGAAAGTTGAAGAGCCAATGATGATGTAAGGTCAAAAGAAAAAAACGGAGGAATATTATGTACCCTAGACTTATAATAGATCTGGAAAAATTCAGTCAGAATGTTGAAATAATAAAGAGAGAAATGGATGTACATGGTATTGATATTTATGGTGTTACTAAGGTTTTTCGGGCAGATAGGCAATTAGCTCAGATTTTTGTTCAGGCGGGTCTTTTGGCAGTGGCTGATTCTAGAATTCGTAATCTTAAGAAGATTGCAGGACTACCGATAACAAAAGTTCTTCTTCGCCTGCCTATGCATAGTGAAATTACAGATGTCATTACATTTTCCGACATATCCCTTTGTTCTGAGCTTACAACTATGGAGCTTCTTTCAGATGAGGCAGTGAGACAACACAAAAGACATGGTGTTATTTTAATGACTGATTTGGGAGACCTTAGGGAAGGCTTCTTTGACCGGGATGAGCTGTTAGAAGCTGCAAGAGAGGCAAGGCGTTTCGAAGGAATTGAGATATTAGGAATTGGAACTAATCTTACTTGTTTTGGTGGTATTATACCCAAACCGGAGCATATGGAAGAACTTCTAACACTTAAATCAATCATTGAAACTGAAAATAATCTTCATTTGAAAGTTGTTTCTGGAGGTAATTCATCATCTTATTATCTGGTGAATGATGGGCTTATGCCGGAGGGAATTAATAATTTAAGGCTTGGTGAGATTTTTGTATGTGGTGTTGAAACTGCTTATGGCAGAAGGATTCCTGGAACACATGATGATGTGTTTATTCTTGAGGTGGAAATTGTTGAGTTGAAGAAAAAGCCCTCATTACCCATAGGTGAGTCTGGCTGGGATGCATTTGGTCAAAGACCAATGTATAGAGATAAGGGGGATATGCTTAGGGCTATATGTGCTATAGGTAAGCAAGATGTAGATACGCAGGGGCTTGTTCCTATAGACCATGGAATTGAGATTATCGGAAAATCTAGTGATCATATGATTATAGATGTAACAAAATCAAATAAAAAATATCGAGTGGGAGATATTATTCCTTTCAAGTTAAAATATGGAGGCATATTGTCTGCGATGACAAGTGATTATGTAGATAAAACCTATATTAGTCAAGAACATACAGGTTACAAGGATAGAAAAGACTTTAGAATGGAGGAGTATTATGGAAACTATTAAAATTGTAATTTGGGGATTTGGAGCAATGGGTGCAGGTATGGCTAATATGCTTAGTCAAAAAGAAGGGGTTGATATTGTAGGTGTCTGTGACCTTCATCCTGAACGAGTCGGAAAAAGTGTTGGCCATATCATTGGAAATAGGAAGTGGACCAATATATTTATTGAAAAGGATATTGAATCCGTTCTTACTGGAAAATCCATTGACCTTTGTTTACTTGCAACTGATTCTTTTACTAAAGGTGCTTTTGAAAAATTGAAACTGATTCTTGAAAAAGGAATAAATGTTATAACGACTGCAGAAGAAATGGCTTACCCTAAGGCTCAAGAGCCTGAATTAACCAAGGAGCTTCACCGAATAGCAAAAGAAAATGGTGTGACTGTTTTGGGAACCGGAATTAATCCAGGCATGATCATGGATCTACTGGTAGTCTGCTTAACAGGTTGTATGGAGAGAGTCGATCATATTGAGGCTAAACGGGTAAATAGTTTGTCACCTTTTGGAGAAACTGTAATGGAAGAACAAGGTGTTGGTATTACAGAGGATGAGTTTAAGAATCGGGTTGCAGAAGGTAAATTAGCTGGACACGTTGGTTTTAAGGAAAGTGTCAACATGATTGCAGATGCCATTGGATGGAAAGTGGATCGTTTTGACCAGCAGATGAAACCCATTCTTACAAGTATTGATAGAAAATCCCTATATGGTTTTGCTGGTGCTGGGAACCTAGCTGGTATCAATATGACGGGACAGGGATACGTTAATAATGAAGTCAAGATAGATATGATTCACCCTCAACAGATTGAACCTGAAATGGAGGGGACTCATACCGGTGACTATATTACATTAAAAGGAAGTCCTCAAGTCAATATGGCTATAACTCCTGAAGTTGATGGTGGCATTGGAACTATTGCTATGTGTGTCAATATGATTCCACATGTCATCAATGCAAAGCCCGGTTTAAAGACTATGATTGATCTTCCCGTACCCAGAGCAATTATGGGTGATATGAGAAATATGATTGAATAAGTACGTTGAAAGGTAGGTAGAGATGAAAGCGATAAAAGGAGACTGGGTAAGGATCTATAAGGTAGTCCTATCTCCAGATGAACGAAGCGATAATCTTCCTGAGGATACAAAAAAAGTGCCCTTGGAAATGTGGGATAAAGGATTTCTTATGAATGAAGAAGGAGAAGTTGGAGACCATGTTCAAGTGGAAACGATGACTGGTAGATGTATTGAAGGTTGCTTGGTCGAAGTAAACCCTTCTTATGATTTAGGTTATGGTGAATTTATACCTGAAATCTTATATGTCGGTAAACAATTAAAGGAAATGTTAGGTGACTGATATGAAGAAGACAGTAGAAAAAGATATGAGTTTTAAAGGGGTTATGTCCCGAAAGAATGAAATTATGAAAAAAGCCGTAGGAATTGATTACAGTCGATTTGAAAGTGGTGGTATTGCCTTTGATTATGAATTGATGATGGAAGAGGCCGGATATAGTCTGGATGAGATGATAAGAATACAAGACGAGCAAGCTGTTGGTGATACACCAATTATTGAATTAAAAAACATGACAAAACTTGCAAGAATGTGTGCACCTCAAGGTAAAGGGGCAAGAATATTTATTAAGGATGAGGCTAGTAATCCCTCAGGATCCTTTAAAGCCAGACGGGCAGCCATTAGTGTCTATCATGCCAAAAAAATGGGCTATAAAGGTGTTGTTGCAGCTACCAGCGGTAATTATGGGGCAGCAGTGGCATCTCAGGCTGCCATGCTTGGTCTTAAATGTATTATCCTTCAGGAATGCTATGACTCAAGTCAGAAGGGACAACCGGAGATTATTGAGAAAGCTAGAAAATGTGAGGCATATGGAGCTGAAGTTATCCAATTGACTGTTGGACCAGAACTTTTTTATGAGTTTTTAAAGATTTTGGAAAGTACAGGCTACTTTAACGCTTCTTTATATACCCCTTTTGGTATAGCCGGTGTTGAAACATTAGGATATGAGATTTCTAAGCAGTTTTTGGAAAAAGAAGGACGATATCCAGATGTGGTTGTCTGCACCAATGCAGGGGGTGGAAACTTAACAGGAACGGCTAGAGGCTTATTAAAAGCCGGAGCTAAAAGTACGAAAATTGTTGGTGCCAGTGTAAACTTAAAAGGTTTACACATGGCAAGTGACCATCATTTTAACCGAAAGTCTTTCACAACGGGTCATACTGGCTTTGGAATTCCTTTTTCCACTTTACCTGATCGGTCAGATGTTCCCCGTTCAGCGGGAAGACCTCTTCGTTATATGGACAGGTATGTGACTCTTAATCAAGGTGAGGTTTTTTATATAACTGAAGCTCTTGCCCAAGTCGAAGGCTTAGAAAGGGGACCGGCTGGAAATACCTCTTTGACGGCTGCCTTTAGTATAGCTCAGGAAATGAATAGGGATCAGATTATTCTAGTTCAGGAAACAGAATATACTGGTGCCGGTAAACATGTCCAACCACAGTTGGGTTTTGCTAGGGCTATGGGACTTAAGATCCTCATTGGTGATCCAAGGGAAGAAGTATGTGGTATGAATATAATCTTACCAAGTAGACCGGAGCTTATCCAGGCGGTAGATCTTGATATGGATTTGTTACGAGGATCCTATATTAAGAATGCCATGAAATCGATCACCGGTCAGGTAACTGAAAGAGACATTAGGTATCTAGCTGAGGAAACGTCGACTGATGTAGATTTTGTTATAAAGAAAATAGCTGAGTTGCGAGAAGGATAATTAGGTTGAATTAAAGGAGAAAAAGATGAATTCATATATGAAAAGACAAGATGATTTTAAGGATCGCCGGAAACACCTGGCTGACTTGTCAGATGAAGAACTGAAAGCTAGATTTTGGGACTTAATTGAAGAAACAATAGACCCTCTTATAGAAATGGCAAGAACCCATACGACTCCAAGTATTGAACGAAGTATTCTCCTTAGGATGGGGTTTTCAAGTATTGAGGCTAAACCCTTGGTTGAAATGGCTATTGACCGTCAATTGATCGGAAAAGGTGTCGGACACTTGGTATACAAAGCATCTAAAATTAACAATCTGACTCTTCGTGAAGCCGGTCTTGCAATGCTAGAAGGTAAACTGTGGGATACATTGACATTTTAATAGGAGGTAGAAAGATTGAAAGACTATAAAATAAATGAAAAAATAGATATATATGATATTATGGATCATATTGAAGATTATAGGCCAAGACGACGAGGATGGACGTGGAGGCATCATGAGCCAAGTCTTAAGATGGACGGTCATGAGTTTTCAGATTGTTCTCTACCTTTAAAAAACTCTATAGGGATACCAAGTGCAGTCCAATATTTTGAAAATCTAGATCCCCAGCCTTTGGAAACCATTACCACTGAAATTGCATCAGGACGATTTGAAGATGATATCAGACGTATGAGAATGTCTGCCTGGCATGGTGCCGACCATATTATGGTTATACGAACGGCTGGTCAATCTCATTTTGACGGCTTAATTGAAGGGACACCCCAAGGGATTGGTGGCATACCTATAAGTCGAAAGCAGGTTAGGTGCCATCGCAAGGCCTTGGATTTTATTGAAGATGAAGTCGGTAGACCTATCAATTACCATTCCTATATATCAGGTGTTGCAGGACCGGAGATTGCTGTTATGTTTGCTGAGGAAGGTGTTAACGGAGCTCATCAGGACCCTCAGTACAATATTCTTTATCGTAATATCAATATGATTCGCTCTTTTGTTGATGCTGCAGAAAGTAAAGCGGTTATGGCTTGGGCAGATATAGCTCAGATTGACGGAGCTCACAATGCTAATGCAACTGCAAGAGAAGCCTGGAAAGTGATGCCGGAACTTATTGTTCAGCACTCTATTAATTCACTTTTTTCTGAAAAAGCAGGACTAAAAAAAGAAAACATCTGTCTATCTACAGTTCCACCTTCAGCTGCCCCTCTTCCATGTACTAAATATGACTTACCTTATGCAGTTGCCCTTAGGGATTTTTGCTCTGATTATAAAATGCGTGCCCAACAGAACACTAAGTATATTACATCATCTTCAAGGGAAGCTACTGTCACTCATGTCCTTAATATGATGATATCCAAGTTGACTCATGCAGATATTCAGTCTACGATTACACCTGATGAAGGTCGTAACGTTCCTTGGCATATATATAATATTGAGGCTTGTGATACAGCAAAACAAACGTTAGTAGCCCTTGATGGACTGCTAGATATGGTTGAGTTGAAGGACCAAGGATACCTTCAGGAAGAAAGTAGAGAATTAAAAGAACGAGCCGTCTTATATGTAGAGGAACTCCTTGAAGCTGGTGGATATTTTGAAGCTGTTGAAAAAGGTTTCTTTGTCGACTCTGGTAAATACCCCGAAAGAAACGGAGATGGTATCGGGAGAAAAATTGATGGAGGAATCGGAGCCGGTACTGTTTTCAAACGTGATGAGGACTATATGGCTCCTGTTACAGCCCATTTTGGTTATAATAATATAGCTCAGTACGATAAGGATGCAGTTTCTGATCCAGCAAGCCTTATTGGGGGTAGCACTTTTGAGAAACCGGATAAGATTATTTTTATTGATGAATTAGATGAAAATGATAATGTGAATATAAGACTTGAAGAAGGGACGCGGTTTAGAAATACTAACCTGGTGAAACCGGAGATGGAATGGTTGGCTGATGGTACAGTGGTTTTAGAACTTTTTCTTCCAACATCTAAGAGAAAGGCTGAATTTGCAGGTATTGAAATTGCTAAGAAAATGAATATGACAGAACCGGAAGTCATCCATGCAGAGGAATTACATCCTTCTGAAGGCACTAGGATCCAAATCAAAGGGAAGGTAGATATTTTTGTAAATTTAGATGAGTTGGAAATTCCTGAGGAACCTCTTATTCTATCGGATGAAGAGCTGTGGAAAGCAATTGAAGAAAAACCTCTAAAGGTAGTTGCGGCCACTGTTGGAGAAGATGAACATTCAGTTGGTCTTCGAGAAGTTATTGATATTAAGCATGGTGGTATTGAAAAGTGGGGTATTGACGTTGAATATCTTGGAACCTCATGCCCGGTTGAGAAGTTAGTGGATGCAGCAATTGAAACCAATGCTGATGCTATTTTGGCATCCACTATTATCAGTCACGATGATATCCATTACAAGAATATGAAAAAAATTCATGACCTTTGCCTTGAAAAGGGTGTTAGGGATAAGCTACTTATCGCTTGTGGTGGGACTCAAGTCATTAATGATTTAGCAGTTAGAACCGGTGTGGATATAGGATTTGGCAGAGGCAGCAAGGGAAAACATGTGGCAACCTTCCTAGTTAATAATCGTAAGAAATAGTTAGGAGATGACCCTATGAAATTAGATGTTTTGGTAGCTGAGATAGGATCTACAACCACTGTTGTCAATGGATTTTGGCTTGGACAGGATGCTTGCTTTGCTGGTTCTGGACAGTCACCAACAACAGTTGATGATGGAGATGTAACAATAGGGCTTATTGGAGCCGTAAATGATTTGAAAGATTGTCTTGGTGCAGACGTAATAGAATATGATGAGATGATTGCAACCTCCAGTGCAGCCGGTGGCTTGAAAATGACGGTGCATGGTTTAGTCTATGATATGACGGTAAAAGCTGCTAAAGAGGCTGCTCTTGGAGCAGGAGCCAATATCCATATGATTACAGCAGGAAAACTTAGAAGAACTGACTTGAAAGGCATTCAGAATATAAAACCAAATATCATCCTTCTTGCAGGTGGCGTTGATTATGGAGAAAGGGATACAGCCATATATAATGCAGAAAAAATAGTTGAATTGAATCTTGGTATACCCATTGTTTATGCTGGAAATATTGAAAATCAGGAAGAAATGAAAGAGATATTTAAAGATTCATCTAGCCGCCTATACTTGGTTGATAATGTTTATCCAAGGATAGATCAGCTTAATGTAGAGCCGACTAGGAAGGTTATTCAAGAGGTGTTCGAAGAACATATTATTCATGCACCTGGAATGGACCATATCAGAGAGATGGTATCAGGAAATATTATGCCAACACCAGCAGGGGTTATGGAGGCAACCAAAGTTCTTTTTGACTTACTTGGTGATGTGGTTACAATCGATGTGGGAGGCGCAACAACAGATATCCACTCAGTAACAGAGGGGTCGGAAGAAATTACAAGAATCATGATTTCACCGGAGCCAAGGGCTAAACGTACAGTTGAAGGAGATCTTGGTGTCTTTGTCAATGCAAACAATATTATTGAGATTGCAAGTCGGGAAAAGCTTGCACAGGTATTAAAACTCACTGAAGCGCAACTTGAAGATTTGATTGAAGGCCATAAACCTATTCCTATATCCGGTTTGGAAAAAGCTTTTGTAGAGGAGTTGACTCGAACAGCCTGTCATACAGCTATAGATAGACATGCAGGGAATATTACTTATATGTATTCAACTGCAGGTAGGAAAAAAGCGGCAAGTGGCAAAGATCTGACGGCGGTTAAGGTGATTGTTGGAACAGGAGGAGCCCTAACGCGGTTACCAAAAAGAGTGGAAATACTAGCAAGTATCACGGAGGGGCTTAGTAAAGAGAAGTTGTTGCCTAATGAAGCTACGGATATTCTTATTGACAATCATTACATTATGGCTTCTGTTGGTGTTCTATCAAAGATACATTTTGAAGAAAGTCTTCAGTTTCTTAAACAGTCATTGAATATATGGAGTTAAGTGATTGAGGAAGCATAAATTTGATGGAGGTTATAAGATGAGTGAGTTAAAGAAGTTTGATGAATTAATCACATTGGTTCAGATGAAAAGAAAGATTAAGCGAGTAGCTGTTGCAGGAGCTGGGGATGAACACACTTTGGAAGCGGTTTTTAAAGCTGTAGATGAAGGTATCCTATGTCCATTATTAGTTGGAGATGAATCGGTTATTATTGATAGACTAAAAAGGCTTGGTATATCCCATAAAGACCTAAAGATTTTTCACACAAACACCAGTCAAGAAAGTGCAATAAAAGCAGTTGAATTAGTAGTAAGTGGGGAGGCTGATTTTCTTATGAAGGGAAGACTAGAAACAAGAGATCTTCTTTCGGCTGTCGTGGATAAGGACAAAGGACTTAGGACAGACCAAGTCATGACTCACCTAGCAATTCTTGAAATTCCCAACTATGGCAAGTTAGTTGGAATCACCGATGGTGGCATGATTCCTTATCCTAATTTTAAACAGAAGCAGCAAATGGTTGAGCATGCGGTTAAGGTATATAGACAGATGGGGTATAAAGAACCAAAAGTCGCAATTTTGACGGCTATTGAAAAAATAAATCCCCAAATGCCTGAAACCATAGATGCAGGTAAATTAAAAGAATTGAACCAGCAAGGGCTTATCAAGGACTGTATAATCGAGGGACCTATTTCCTATGACTTGACCATGAGTGAGGAATCAGCTGAGATTAAGGGCTTTATTTCACCTATTACAGGGAATGTTGATATTATGGTTACACCTGATATTCATTCAGGCAATCTCTTATGCAAAAGTCTTATTTATTCGGCTGGAGCAAAAATGGCAGGTTTAGTCATTGGTGCTTCATGCCCCATAGTTCTAACCTCAAGAGGTGCTTCTAGAGAAGAGAAGTATTTATCCCTTGTAATATGTTCAAGTTTAAAAGCTGAATAAAATCAGAATTACCATAGTTAAAATCTCAGAAGAGCTTGTTCATATGTTCATGGTCTAACATGGCATCCATTTATTGTAGGGTTGCATAAATGACTGCCTTGATTGTATGCATTCTGTTTTCTGCTTCGTCAAAAACTACAGATTGTTTGGATTCAAAGACTTCATCTGAAACTTCCATTTCATCAATCCCAAATTTTTTAGCAATATCAGCTCCAATAGTCGTCTTTGTATCGTGGAAGGATGGTAGGCAGTGCATAAAAATAGCATTGTCTTTTGCGTTTGTCATCATTTCTGCATTAACTTGATAAGGTTTTAAAAGGCGAATTCGTTCTTCCCATACATCAGCTGGCTCTCCCATAGATACCCAGATATCAGTATAGATAATATCTGCATCAGCTGAACCACTCTTAACATTATCAGTTAAGGTGATTTTACAGCCGTTTTCTTGTGCGATTGCTTTGGCCTTTGCAACTAAGTCATCACTGGGGAAGAGCTCTTTAGGTGAACAGGCAGTAAAATTAATTCCCATTTTAGCACAGGCAATCATAAGAGAGTTACCTAGATTGTTTCTTGCATCACCTGCATAGGTAAAGTTGAGTCCTTCTAAATAACCGAATTTTTCTTCAATAGTCATGAGGTCAGCTAGCATTTGGGTTGGATGGAATTGGTCGGTTAATCCGTTCCATACAGGAACGCCTGAATACTCAGCTAATTCTTCAACCAGTGATTGATTGAATCCCCTGTATTCAATTCCGTCGTATAGTCTACCAAGGACACGGGCAGTATCAGCAATGGATTCTTTCTTGCCCATTTGTGAAGAACCAGGGTCGAGATAGGTAACACCCATACCTAGGTCCATACCAGCAACTTCAAAAGAACAACGGGTTCTTGTTGAGGATTTTTCGAATAAAAGAACTATGTTTTTACCGGCCAAGTATCGGTGTGGAGTACCCGTTTGTTTTAAAGATTTAAATTCTTTAGATAGATCAATAAGATATCGGATTTCCTGTGAACTGAAATCTAAGAGGGTCAAGAAATGTCTACCTTTGATATTAAATGCCATATGTCTTCTCCTTTGTAATTCGTAATTAAATATTTTTCTTAATCCTATCATAGTGTATTTAGAGAAAGACCGTAGGACAAGTAAGGCTTTTTTTCTTGTATTTAAGCACTAAATAATCTTATAATAGAAATATATTGGAAAGTTAACCTTAAATACAAGATATAGGTTCAGGGTATCCCTTGATGAACTGACATAGGATTTAGGGAGGTTGTACAGTGAAATCAGAGCAAAAAAAAAGCCAGACATCTAGTGATGTTTTTCATATGCAAAGTCAATACAGGTCCAGTTATGAGAGGTCTTCTATAGCCAATTTTGACGTGGAGGTTATTGAGGCACCGACCAAACCTCTCATTCATCAGATGTCAAGGTTTTTACTAATAAAGGAAGGTAAAGGTAGACTTCGCCTTCAAGGAAGAGACTATGTATTAGAACCTGGTACCTTAGTGTCGATTCTACCATGGCAGACATCTGATGTATTTGAGGTTATGGAGCCCTTGAAGCTTTATCTGCTTAAATACTATTTTGATGGTGTTAATAATATTGTTAAAGCTTATTATAATACCAATAATGATGTTATTAGTCTTATAGATCATATGACTAGGACGCCTGTTGTTCAGTGTAATGATAAGCAAGAGCTAGAAATAAACAAGCTTTTTCTTCAGGTTCGTAGTGAAATTGGTTTGGAGATTGATGAAAGAGCTATTGGAGAAAGAGATCTTAGTAATATTTTTATTACTAATAAATTGGTAGAAATCGTTATTCAATTTTATAGAATCGGTGACTTGCTAATCCATGGTAAACAAGAGCCTCAAGCGATTGATAATGCTCAGATCTTTCAGTATATTTATAATCACTTGAGTGAAAAATTGACCTTGAAGGAGTTGTCTGCAAAGTTTTTCCTAAGTGAGTCATCTATTAGCCATTATATTCACACCACGACAGGCTTGTCATTTTTTGATTTGTTGAGTGAAATGCGAATCGGAAAGACGATCAATTTTCTTTTATATACAGATTTTACCATGGAGGAACTAGCAGAAATTCTTGGTTTTGTTGATGGAGCCCATATCAGTAAAGTCTTTAATGCAAGGATTGGTATGAAGGCCAATGATTATCGGAAGACCTACCAGAAAGTTAATGATATTTGTAAGATCAAGGAGACCAAGTCTTCTTTCGAGATTGTGGATTATATATATAGGAATTACAGTGGGACACTGACAGTAAAGTCGGTGGCCGATTACTTTAATATTTCAACCAAGCAGCTTAATCGAATTTTGCTCTACCAAGTTGAACGAAATTATGAGGACTTTCTTAATTATGTTCGTGTTAATAGAGCTAGTGAACTTCTTTTATCAACAGATTGGGGGGTTACAGACATTGCCGTAGCCGTCGGCTATAATAGTGCCAAAACGTTAACAAGAAATTTTCTTAAGCTTCGTTTGATGCCGCCAGGTATATTCAGACAGACTG
Organism: Vallitaleaceae bacterium; assembly: GCA_963677625.2. Classification (GTDB taxonomy): domain Bacteria; phylum Bacillota; class Clostridia; order Lachnospirales; family Vallitaleaceae; genus UBA1351. Next base: position 175,738 of record CAXXSW010000004.1, on the reverse strand, counting down.
TAGAGCTTCAAGAGGATGATTTAACTTAATCTTTAATGAGAGGGATACCATAGTTAATATTATTTAAAACCAGGAAAAATCATAGGAACCTTCTTGGTGTAGGATTCCCAACCATCATACCTAGCCATGTTCTTTTCAAGAAGAGGCGTTGATATCTTAATAAGAACGATAGTCATAATAAGTGGCGATAGGATGAGGATAAGATAGTAGATGAGAGAAACCTGACCATCTATGATTAAAGAGATTCCTGAAATGTAAAGTCCATTCCATATGAGGATTTCCCCTAAATAATTAGGATGTCTAGTTATTGACCACAAACCTGACTGAAGAAGGGTTCTTGTGCCTTTTTTTATGTGACGTCTTAATTGTTCATCACCAATGACTTCGAATAATAAGCCTATAAAGGCAACTATTAATCCTAGATATACTAGGTATTGACTGGATGAATTAAAAGTAAAAGCATTGTTTTGAATAGTTGTGTAAGCAGCTGAACCAACGATAAAATTAATGATACATTGAATCATAAAGACTCTAAAAAATGCGATGATGACCACTTGGTCTCCCCATTCCTTTCGCCATTGAGCATATCTAAAGTCTTCCGGTTTTCCGACATTTCTTTTAAAGAGTCGAATGGAAAGGCGAAGCCCCCAAAAGGTAATGAAACCTACAATTATATATGATAAAGGACTCGGGTTAGGTGTTATTAAAAGAGATACCCAGGACCCTATGACAAACCCCATGCCCCATCCAATATCTATAATGGAATTATTTTTGATATAGGTTGCTACAATGAAAATTCCAGTAAAATAAATGAAAGTAACGATAAAAGGAAGTAGGAGACCATCAGTTCCTAACTGAGTAAAACCTTGAGTTGCCAAGGCTAGGATTATGATTAAGAGCAGTGTATAAATAAGAATTCTTTTTTTATCCATTATTTTCTCCTTTTTATTTACATTATATAAGAAAATCAATCATAAGGAAAGTTAAATGAAAGTAATTCTCAAAAAAAGACGGATGTGTATAGAATGGACAGAATAGGTGACGATTTAGACAATTGATATTGCCTGCTTTAGTGGTATAGACTATGATTAAATAGTCAATCAAATTCATAATCTAAACGATTTAGATTGATAAAATATGACCAATCATTTATGATATAAGAGGTTTATAAAGGTAAATGTGTAGAGTGAGGAGGGATGTTGTGGAACTACTTAAATATGCCTTTAACGGGGCTAACATTATACCGACAGTTTTGTTGATTCTTGTCTTACTATATTGGATCGTTGCCATTATCGGAGTTCTGGATTTGGAGTTTTTGGATTTTGACTTGGAAGGTATGGACGGTGCAGGACCATTTTTTTCATTATCTTTATTTTTGAATATAGGCAAGGTACCTTTTGGTTTGGTCATTAGTCTTCTGGTGATTAATTTTTGGATGTTGTCTATGTTTGTTTACTTGCTTCCAATCAAAGCTACGGGACCACTAAGTCTCTTGGTACTTGTTCTACCTTTGATAGTATCCTTTTTTGTAACTAAGCTGGAGCTTATACCTTTACGCATGTTTTTTAAGAATGCAAACATGGATAGTGAGAAGGAAAGTCAGGTGCTTGGCGCATATTGTGAACTCATGTGTGAACTAGCGACGGGAAGACTGGGACAAGCAAGAATTAAGAGAAACGGAGCCTCCATTGTTATTAATGTGAAGGTGGAAGGTGATCAAGTGTTTGAAAAAGGTGAGATAGGAATTGTCACCAGTAAAGATCAAGAAAAAAATATTTATTATATAAGAAAGAGTAAAGGGTGATTAAAATGAGCTATGCATTACAAGTAACATTAGTAGGAATTGGAGTTGGTTTAGTTGTTATTATTGGACTGCTTGCCTTGTTTTCAAGATTTTATCATAAGGTAGAACAGTCTAAGGTTATTATTCGTAACGGTGTTGGTGGACAGGTTGTTTGTTTTGGCGGTATATTCGTTGTTCCGATTATCCATCGTTTTGAAGAAATGGATATTTCAGTTAAACGCGTTGAAATTGCAAGAGAAGGTAAGGACGGTTTGATATGTAAAGATAACCTTCGTGCAGATATCAGGGTTGCTTTTTTCGTAAGAGTTAATCAGACTAAAGAAGATGTTCTTAAGGTTGCTCAGCTTTTGGGTTGCCAGAAAGGGTCTGATTCTAAGACATTAATGGAGTTTTTTGATGCTAAGTTTTCAGAAGCGCTTAAAACGGTTGGTAAAAAATTTGATTTTGTACAACTTTATACGGAGAGAGATATTTTTAAAATGAAATTCTTCAAATTATTGGTACGGATCTCAACGGTTATGTCTTAGATGATGCAGCTATTGATTATTTAGAGCAAACAGATATTAACTTACTTAATGTCAATAACATCCTAGATTCAGAAGGTATCAAGAAAATAACTGAACTCACGGCCACCCAGAGGATTTTAGCCAATGAGATTGAGCGTGAAAAAGAAAAGACAATCAAGAAGCAAGATGTTGCGGCAAGAGAAGCTATTCTTGAACTTGAGAAACAAAACTCAGAAGCAGAAGCTAAACAAAAACGTGAGATTGCAATTATTAACTCAAGAGAAACAGCTGAAGCTGAAAAAGTTGCTCAAGAAGAACGCTATAAGTCTGAAATGGCTAGGGTTAAGACAGAAGAGGAAATCGAAGTGGCTATGCAAAATAAGGACCGTCAGGTTATAATTGCACAAAAAGCCAAAGAAAGTACAGAAGCGGTTGAAGCTGAACGTGTTGATCGTAAGAGACTACTTGAAAAAACTGAGAAGGAAAAGCTTGTTGAACTGGCTAATATTGAAAAAGAAAAACAAGTCGAAGTTGAGAAAAAGAATATTCAGACAGTTATTCGTGAACGTGTTACAGTAGAAAAAGACACAGTTACTGAGGAAGAAAAAATCAAAGATACAAGAGCTTTTGCTCAAGCAGAACGTACTAAAGCTGTTGCTCTTCGTAAGGCTGAAGAGGAAGCTGAATCTGAACAAATCCTTAAAGTTAAAGCAGCTGAAGCTGAAAAGGCAGCAGCAGAAAAAAATGCAGAGAAGAAAATTATCGATGCAGATGCAGCGCTTAAAGCATCTCAAAAAGAAGCAGAATCCATTAAAGTTATAGCAGATGCCAGAGTATTGGAAGAATCAGCATCAGGTATAGCAGATGCCAAAGTTATTGAAGCTAGAGCTCTTGCGCAAGCTAAAGGTGAGGCTGCAATGGTTGAAGTTAAAGAAAAAGATGGAACAGTGGAAGCCGAAGTTCTTAAGAAAAAATATATGTCTGAAGCAGAAGGTATCAAGGAAAAAGCGTCTAGCATGAAACTTCTTGATGAAGTTGGTAAAGAACACGAAGAGTTCAAACTTAAACTTGATAAAGAAAAATCAGTTGAACTTGCTTCGATTAATATTCAAAAAGATATTGCTGAAGCACAAGCTACTGTTATTCGTGAAGCCCTTAAGTCTGCTAAGATCGACATTGTTGGTGGTGAGACCATGTTCTTTGATAAGATTATCGGTTCTATTGCAAATGGTAAGTCTCTTGATCGTCTAGTAGGAAATAGTGAAGTTTTGGGAGACTTGAAGGAAACCTTAATTACAGGTGATCCAGAATATTTCAAACAACAAATCAGTGATATGATGGGTCGATTTAACCTTACGACTGAAGATATTAAGAATCTGACAATTTCAGGAGCTATTGGTAAGATGATGCACCATGCAGATAAGTCAGATAAAGCTATGCTGGACAAATTGCTTAACACGGTACACAAGGCAGGAGTGGCAGATCTACCTGCTAAACTAATTGAATCTACACTGAGATAGGGGTAGAGAATCTTGAGTGATGAAAAAAATAACAATGAATTAAATAATATTGAGGTAGGAAATGATGCCATGAATACGATGACAGGTGATTCTAAACAAGAATCATCAGATAGTGGGCAAGGTATGGAATCTGGAACCTATGAAGTCATTAAGAAAAGGCTTCATAGTCAAGGACAAGACCTAAAAGGCAGACTTGAAAAGTTAAATATTCAGAGAAAGGCAGTTTTTGGTTCAATTGAAACCGGTCTAAAAACTAGCGAACGCATTATTACAGAAAATAACTGTGTGCCAAGAGATATGGCTCCTGTTGATAATCGTTTTGTTTTTGGTTACAACGTCCATATCGGCTTGAAGTCCAAAGTAGAAATTTCAGATGTTTTTGCTGTATACCTCTATGATGGTTCTACCTTTACTAGAGAGAATCTTAGTCTTATTGATGATGAACAGTTCAAAAAAGACTTTGATGACCTCTATCGCTACTATAAGAATACTTTTTTTGCCAAGTTTACCATAATGGGTCCCTATTTTTACATGGTTTTCCAGACTGGGACGAGTCCTAGAGATATAAAGGTCTTTAAGTGGGCGATTGAAGGCGAAAAATTAGTATATGTTGATAATCGTAGTGATCATGAGATTACTTTGGACGATGGGAACCAGCTTAGTTTTAAAAGAGCAACAAGGGATGACCACAGAGCAGGACTTCACCCACATGTTTCTATTTTGGATAAGGTTTTTGTTGAAACGATTGGTGGAGACTTAACCATTAAGGTAGAAGACAATACAGAAACGGGTAAAGGAATATATTCAGAGGACGTTGAAGACAAGGACCAAACTTTAGATGATGCAGAGATTGCCTATTCAGATTTAGGTCAGCTGATTATTTTGAAGATCAGACCCTATAAGGAAGAAAAAGACCGATATTTTATCTATAATCATAAGCTTAAAAGTGTGGTTAGGATTGATTCTATTAAGGATACATGCCAGCTTCTTCCAGGAGGGCATGGTCTTATATTCCCAAAAGGTTATTACCTCCAGAATGGTGAGTACAAAATTTTTGATGTACCAGCTTTAAACTGCGTTTTTGATCAGATGAATTCTTCTATCAATGGAGAGGACTACCAGTTTATTTTTTATAATTTGGACACAGGTATTTATCTGATTTATTCCTATAATGTTATTGAGCAAACAATTGATACACCTATTGTTTGCAGTGGATACTCCCATTTTAATAATGGCGAGATGATTGTTTTCAAGCATGAAGATGAACCTCGAAAGAATCATATGATTCAGTTGTGGGTGACACCTTATGTTGGTAAGAATTTTGAAGTGGAAGCTAATAACGAGTCTGAACTTTTTAATATTGGAAATAAGGATATTGTTTCCTGTATGGCGGATTGTCGTGGTGTATCTAAGCTTATTGATAAGGGTGAGAGCTATCAGAGTGTATATGTGGATATCGTCAAAGAATCAGAGCAGATTCTTGATTCCTATTTCTGGCTTACCAAAGATGAGGCCTTTAACTTAGCAGAAATCCTTAAGCAGGTAAAAGATACAGCTAGTTTTGCTGTTGGTGAGTTTGAAAAAGTAGTCCGCTTAAAGAAGTCAACTAAGAAACAAATTGATAAGGTTGCTGGTGATACCAAGGAGTTTTTAACCCAGCTTCAGTATGAAAGTTTTGATCAAGTTTCTACCTATGTAGAAGCCTTAGCTTCCCTAAGGAATCTAAGGGGAAGAATTGTATCCTTGAGGGACCTCCGTTATACAGACCTTGACCTTGTTGACAAGCTTGAAAAGGAAGTCAAAGACAAGAATGAAGTCCTGTCTGCGGGATGCGTGGATTTTCTTATTAAGCCTGAGGGACTGGAGCCATATGAAGATAGAGTTGAAGCCCTTAAGAATGAAATTCCAAGTGTTAAAAAGTCAAAAGAAGGCAAAGAATTAGATGAAAAAATGGACAAGACTTCAGAAGAACTAGAACTTCTTATGGATATTGTCGGTAATTTCAAAATAGATGATCCGACACTTACGTCAGCGATTATCGATAAAATATCAGGCCTATTTTCCCTTATTAACAATGCAAAGGCCAAGATTAAATCAAAGGTCGAAACCTTTGTTAAAAGTGAAATGACGGTTCAATTCAATGCCCAGATGAAGTTACTTAGCCAATCTGTAGTAAATTACCTTGATCTTATTGATACAGAAGAAAAGTGTGACCAATATTTGAACAAGGTTATGGTTCAGATGCAGGAACTTGAAGGTAAGTTCTCAGAATTTGATGAGTATATAGTGGCCTTAGATGAAAAAAGCCAAGAAATTTATACAGCTTTTGAAACAAAGAAACAGGCTATACTGGAGAAACTTAACAAACGTATTATTAGCTTGTTTGATTCTGCCAATCGAGTGATACAGGGAATTAGTAACCGACTAAAGTCCTTTGATGATGTTGAAGCGATTAATGGATATTTGGCTACTGACCTTATGGCAGAAAAGGTTAGGGATATCATAGATGAGTTAAGGATTCTCGGTGATAACGTTAAGGCTGATGAAATATCCTCTAAGCTTAAAGCACTTAAGGAAAATACCCTAAGACAATTAAAAGATAGGCAAGAACTCTTTGTAGATGGACAGCAGGTCATAAAGTTTGGTAAACACCGTTTTTCTGTGAATACTAAGGCGATAGATTTAACTGTGGTTAAACGTGAAGAGGACTTGTACTATCATATAACAGGTACAGATTTTTGGGACCCTATTGATGATGAGAAGATTTATAAGTACCGACATGTCTTTGATCAATCTATTCTTTCTGAAAACAAGGATGTTTATCGAGGCGAATTCTTAGCCTACCAATTCTTTATTGAGGGGATTGTTGAAGGAAATGAAGCCTACAGTGACTTGAAGGATAAGACAGAAGCGGGATTAATTGAAAGTATTCGTAGCTTTATGGAACCCAGATATCAGGAAGGTTATACCAAAGGTGTTCATGACCAAGATGGGGGCAAAATTCTCAAGGCCCTTATTGAGCTTCATGACAACATTGATCTTTTGATTTTTGATTATAAAGTTAGGGCTATGGCAAGATTATTCTGGCAACGGATGGTAGCACCCGATATCAAAGAAAGATTGAATATGCGATTGAAGCATTTAGCTAAGATCTCAGGTGTTTTTCGGTCTCCGGTAAGTCTAAAAAATTATGTCCCGTTTTTGGAAGAGAAAATGACCCAGGCTTTGTCTCAAGCTAATATATTTGATGGGATTTCTGAAGAAGATGTCTACAACAGTGCCAATTACTTGTGTCAGGAAGTGATGCGAGGGGATGATTTCGTTGTAAGTAGGGCTGCTAATAATATATATGAAAGTTTCTTAGCCTACTTAAGAAATCAGGATGCCCTTGAAGCCTATGAAAATTCTGTAAAAGGCTCCAGAGATGATCTTGAGGGACAATACTACCTGATAAAAGAATGGGTATCGGCTTTTTGGCAGGAGGTTATGGTTAATGACCAGGAGGTTCTTGATGACAATTATAAGTCACCTGAGACCTTGAAGGGTGTTATGGATGAAGTCATTATCCTTCTTATGGATGAGGGAAATCATTACGGTCAGGTTGTTCAAGTTGGTACAAGGCTTGAAGTTAGTGACTTAGTTGGGTCCCATCCAAGGATTGATGGTGGTGTCTATGTCCTTACCTATACAGAATTTATGAGTAGGTTAAAACATTTTTCAGATGTTATTATAAAAGATTTTGAGTCTTATCAGGAAATCAAGCAAGAACTGGTTGCAGACTTTAAGAAAAACCTTCGTCTAGAAAACTTTAAACCACAAGTGTTAACATCCTTCGTAAGGAATAAACTCATAGATGATGTATATCTTCCTTTGATTGGTGATAACTTGGCCAAACAGATTGGTGTTGTGGGAAATGATAAGAGAACAGACTTGATGGGACTCCTACTTTTGGTATCACCTCCCGGCTATGGAAAAACTACCTTGATGGAGTATATAGCAAGTCGACTTGGAATTATCTTGGTTAAGGTTAATGGACCTTCGCTGGGGCACGAAGTGACTTCTTTAGATCCTGAAAAGGCAAGTCATTCTAGCGCAAGAGAAGAACTTAGAAAGTTAAATCTTGCACTTAAAATGGGTAATAATGTTATGATATATGTGGATGATATACAACATTGTAATCCTGAATTTCTGCAGAAATTTATTTCTTTATGTGATGGACAGCGAAAAATAGAAGGTGTATACAAGGGGAGAGGGCAGACCTATGACCTCAGAGGGAAGAAAGTGGCTGTTGTCATGGCAGGAAATCCTTATACTGAAAGTGGTGAAAAGTTTAAAATTCCGGATATGTTAGCTAACAGGGCTGATGTTTATAATCTTGGAGATATGTTAAATGCTAATGAAGAAGCCTTTAAGCTTAGTTATTTGGAAAACTCTTTAACCTCAAATCCTATTCTTAGTCCATTAGCAAGTGGTAATAAAGAAGACCTATATGGCCTGATTAAACTTGCACAAGGGGCGGATAGAGAAACGGTAGATTTATCTAGGGATTATTCTGTTGATGAACTCCATGATTATACAGAAGTTATTCAGAAGCTATTTAAGGTTAGGGATGTGGTCTTAAAAGTTAATATGGAATACATATATTCTGCAGCCCAGGCCGACGAATATAGAAAAGAACCTCCATTTAAGTTACAGGGTTCTTATCGTAATATGAATAAGATAGCCGAGAAGGTTGTTGCAGTGATGAACGAGGAAGAATTGGAGTCTACAATTTTAGCCAATTATGAGAATGATTGTCAAACCTTGACAAGTGGAGCAGAAGCTAATATGCTCAAATGGAAAGAGTTAAACGGTGTTATTACCGAAGAGGAAGCTATGAGACTTGCAGAAATTAGAACGCTTTTTGTGAAAAATAAGTTGGTTAAAGGTGATGATCAGATGGGCAAGGCTGTTTTAGCCCTTAGTGAATTGTCTGAACAACTGGGACGAATTAGAGAAATTCTCAGTTCGGACCAATTATAAGAGACAAAAAACAAGAAGAGAAGTCTAGCTTGCAATAATAAAGAGACAAGTCGACGTGTATATTAGTGTTTGATAGAGTCTGTGGTTTGGTTATATTATATAGCCGCCACAGGCTTTTTGCTTAGGATTAAGCTTAAGTAAATCTTGGTATAAAACATGCTATTCCTTCTTAAAATTATAAAAGGACTAATATTATTTCTTATATGTTAGTAACAACTAACATTTTGTTAGACAATTTAAGTATTAAATGCTATTCTGTATATAGTGAGAACAGTGAGTCTTGTTTGTTCTTCCCAAGCTAACATGAGTAGTTGAGGTAAATGTATGAATAGGAAAAATACTTTGAAATGGTATGGCCAAAATTCTATACTGACAACTAGGTTACTTATTCTTTTCTTGTTTCTTCTCTTTCAATCGACCATAGTGACTTCATATATAAATGCAGAAGACATTGAGAGTGACGCAATTGCTTTTGATGACAAGACTGTTCTTTTTATTTCCTCTTATTCACCTTCATTTCGTACCTTTTTTCAACAGGTTGAAGGAATTAAAGATGTTTTCAAAGATTATCCTATTACTTTAGATGTTGAGTTTATGGATACAAAACGTTTTTTTACAGAAGAGAATATAATGAATTTTCAATCAAGTATGGAATATAAGTTGAGATTTGTAAAATATGATGCTGTTCTAGTTGGCGATGATAACAGTATTAATTTTGTTATGGAGAAAAAAGATGAGTGGTTTCCCAATATTCCAATATTTTTCTTAGGAGTCAATGATTATGATCATGCACTAGCGTATTCATTAGAGCCTGATGTAACAGGGGTGTTTGAAGCTCCATCCATAGGAGACACCATAAAGATGGCCTATGATTTGACTCCGCAAGTCAAGTCAGTTGTAGCCCTTGTAGACACTACTGCCAGTGGACAAGGTGATTTGGAACTTTTTTTTAGGGAAGCTGAACGCTTTAGAGACTTAAAGTTCAAGTCATTAGACCTAAGTGTATTGAATTTCAATGAATTTTCAAGTGCCTTGGGTGCCTTGGGTGAAGATAATCTCCTTATTTTACTTTCTGTATATAGGGATTCTATGGGGCAGACAGCATCATTTAAAGAAGGACTAGACTTGGTTCTTTCTTCAACAGATTTACCTGTTTACCATCCATATGAACATGGAATAGGCGAAGGGCTTATAGGAGGTAGAGTAGTTTCCCATGTACAGCAAGGGGCTACAGCGGCAAGATTAGTTTTAACCTATTTCCAAGGAGAAGATATCAGCCAGATGCCTTTGGTAGCTGATAGTCCCAATGAATATATGGTGGATTATAAGGCACTAAGCACCTATGGATTAGATAAAAAAAGACTTCCTCCAAATACACGTTTGCTTAATTATCAGCCTAGTTTTATTGAAACTCATCTTAAATTGGTTGTAAGCGTTTCTTTGATTATTATGCTAGAACTTTTGATTATAATTGCTCTTATTTATCTGGTTACAAGTAGGAAGAAAGCTCAAGAAGCCCTAATATACAGTCGGATGAAACTTCAGGATTCTTATGATGAAGTGGAAGCAATGAATGAAGAATTGACATCTACAGTGGATGATTTGAAGATTACAAATGAAAAACTAGAAGATAGTATTATTGAGGTGGAAATACGAGATGAGAAGATTAATGAGTTGATTTATTTAGATTCATTGACGGGTCTTCTTAATAGATTTTCCATCTATGAGGAAATTGAAAGACTGCTCCTTGATAGGGAGACTAAACAGCTCATTATACTTTTTCTTGATGTCGATAATTTCAAGAATATTAATGATATATTTGGCCATGATGTGGGAGACCAGGTGATTAGGGATACAGGAAAGAAACTGAAAGAATTTCAAGATAAGGACATTTTTATTGGTCGATTTGGTGGTGATGAGTTTATTATAGCTATTGCTAAACCATGGACCTTGAATGAAATTGAATTTTTTGCTAAAGAAATACAAGATTTGTTTAGGGGGATTATTCATCTGGACGATCATGGATTTATCTTATCTGTATCTCTTGGGATAGCAATATATCCAGAGCATGGTGATACAAAGGAACTTTTAATTAAAAAGGCTGATATTGCCCTTTATGATGCTAAAAACAGAGGGAAAGGGCAATCTGTTATTTTTGATAAGCGATTAGATGAAGATTTGGCCGAAAGGGTCCATTTTCAAAATTTATTAGCTGATGGTTTTGAAAATAATGAGTTTATGATATATTATCAACCGATTTACATAGCAGGAAGCCATGATATTAAATGCTATGAAGCTCTAATCAGGTGGTATTCTAAAGAGCTTGGATGGGTATCACCTTATAAGATGATTACTGTAGCTGAGGAAGTGGGATCTATTATTGAAATTGGTGAATTTATTATTCGTGAGGCAGTAGCTTTTTCAGCAAAAATAAACAAAGAAAGTACAAGAGAGGTTTGTGTATCGATAAATATTTCTATGGTACAGCTTATGTTTAGTGGCTTTGTTGATATGATTAAGAGGATAGTAGATGAAGCTCATGTTTCGACTAGTTGTATTTGCCTGGAAATGACAGAAACGGTTTTTATAAAGAATATTATAGAAGGACGTGAAGTTATTGATCGGCTTAGAAATTACGGATTTAGAATTTCACTGGATGATTTTGGAACAGGCTATTCATCTTTGGGCTATCTTAAAGAATTGGATATACAAGTATTAAAAATCGATCAATCCTTTATTCGTTTTATGGAGAAGGGTTCTTATGACCTTTTTATGGTTAGGTCTATCATTGAATTAGCCAAACAAAAAGGTGTTGAAGTTGTCGCTGAAGGTGTTGAAACGGTGGAACAAGTGGAAATGCTGGAAGAAATGTCCTGTGATATGCTTCAGGGATTTTACTTTAACAAAGCCATGGAAGAAAAAGATGCTATGGAATTGATTCTAAACTAATAATGAGTTATGATATTCTAGGAAGTTCATGACTTATAAAAATGTTGACCTTAACATGGAGGCCTAATGGAATATATCGTACTTGTAGATGAGAAGGACCAGGTCATTGGTTCTTGTGAAAAATTATATACACATAAAAAAGGTTATCTTCACAGAGCCTTTTCAGTATTTGTTTTTAATGATGAGGGCAAAATGATGATTCAACAAAGGGCCCCGCAAAAATATCATTCAGGAGGTCTTTGGACGAACGCTTGTTGCTCCCATCAAATAGCAGGCACAGAGTTGATTGACGATGTACATGCCCGTCTAGAATATGAGATTGGTATGAAGGTAGAAGATTTGCGTGAAGAGTTTATTTATAAGTACAGAGCCCAATTGGACCATGAGTTGGTGGAAAATGAAGTGGATCATATTTTTACGGCGACCTATAATGGACCTGTTATTCTTAACCCTGAAGAGGCTATGGATTACAAGTGGGTGGATGTGGAAGAATTGCTGTTAGACGTTAGTCAAAACCCTGATAATTATACATATTGGTTTAAGGGTTGTGTCCATGAAGCAGTCAAGTATTATCAAAGCAGGGAAGTATAAAATTAAATTTTAAAAGTTTATTGGCCGTTCTACATTTACTATTGTAGGCGGCCTTTTTCTTCTTCTGTAGGAAACTTAAGCTTCATAATAAATAAAGTTTTTAGACTCTTTTAGAAAATCTTTAGAAACTCCTTATTAGGATTTTGTTATTGTCCTTTATTATAGACACATAACAGAAAACAAGTAACTCATGAACAAGGAACTAAGCAACCATATAGGATTGCAGAATAGAAGAGATTGTAAAGGAGAACAAGAATGAAAAAAAGAACATTAGGATTAATTTTAGCTTTAACAGTAGCATTTTCCCTATTGGCAGTAACAGCATATGCCAGTGCACCAACTTTTGAAGGATATGAGGCTTTTAAAGATATGGCAAAAAGTCGGGATGATGGAAAAGTGAGTCATGAAAATGCCAGTGTAACCGGTCAAGTTTTTGTTAAAGACAATGGTGAGACCTTGGTTGATATATCAACAGTTCTTAAGAATGAAGATGAAGCGCATGGAAGTGGATGGCTAAGATTTAAGGCAAATGGAGTAACAAAAGAACTTAGTGTATACAAGACTGACAAGGATATATATATTTTTGATGAACTTGAAGAGCTTTACTATGTAGCAGACAAGGAAGCTATGGAAGCTAACAGGAGCTATGAGTACGAAGGCTATGATGAGTATGGACAAGGAAGAGATAAGTATGAAGAAATGACTTCTACCCAGGAAGATCTACTTGATTTTATTATGGGTGATCTGAAAGATGATTTTGATATTACTTATCATGATGATGGGAGTGAAACAATTACTTTTGAACTTACGAAGGAAGAAATCCCTATGCTCCTTAACTTGATCGTGTCAGCTATAGATGGTCATGATAAAAATGTGAAAGACTATGATGAGTTTAGCCCAGACCCAACCCTATTGACTAAATACCCAATTCTTTCAGATTTTATGAGTATGGAAAATAATACTCCTGAAATTGTTGATAATATAGAAGTGGACTACATTAAGGTAGAAGTAACAAGAAAAGATGATACTATTACAGGTATGAAATTTGGTCTTAAGATATCTGGTGATGATAAAGAGGGGGCTTCCCATCTTATTGAAGTAAACGCAGCTTTTGAAGTCAGTCAGTTAGCTAGTACTGTGGCTGATAAGCCTGATCTTATGGGTAAAGAATTAATTGAAATGAATCCTGCTGATTTTGAGAGTTTACAAGATGAAGAAATGGATCATCAGGGAAAGTTCAAAGTTAGGAGATAGATAATGAATGCATTAAATATAGAAGGCTTAACAAAAGATTACGGTGGACATAAGGGTGTGTTTGAATTTAATCTAAATATGAGGGAGAAGGATATAGTCCTTCTCCTAGGACCAAATGGTGCTGGTAAAACAACGGCTATTCGAGGTATTCTAGGTTTAACATCCATTGATTCCGGTGATATCAGATACAATGAAGAGATAGTTGCTGAACAACCGACAGGTTTTTTGAAATCTGTTGGTGCTATGGTTTCAAGTCCTGCCTACTACGAATATATGACAGGGTATGAAAATCTGAAACTTTATGCTTCTTTTTATCCTTCAGTAGATGATGAAGCTATTAGTAAAGTCCTAGATGTAGTAGAGCTGAATGAAGTTCGTGATAAAAAGGTTATCCAGTATTCATCAGGTATGAAACAAAGGTTGGACTTTGCAAGAGCTATTTTACATAGTCCTGATTTGTTAATCTTAGACGAGCCTTTTAGTGGTATGGATATTGAGAAGAAGTCAGGCCTTAAGAACTTTCTTAGAAATCATGCAAAATCAAACGGTGGAATGACTTTGATTTCCTCTCATATGGTAGGTGATCTTGAGAACCTGGCAAATAGAGTGGTTATAATATATGAAGGACATGTTCTCTTTGATGGAAGAGTCAGTGATATTAAAGAAGAAAACATGAGTTTAGAAGATTATTATCTACAGGTCATCGGACGCTATAAAGATAATAAAAAAACAGAAGCCATGGAAATGGAAAAAGATAAACGAGTTGGCTTATAGAGGAGGTGCAATATGGAACTATTAAAAGTAGAGTTAACAAAATTGCTTAAAAAGAGAAATACTAAGGTGTTTTTGATTATATATAGTGTTATTTTCTTTGGTTTAGCCTTTATTTATGTAGGTGCAGAAAATTTATTTGACCTATCCTTTTATTCAGGTATTCAATTTGTTGGAGCGAGCCTTTCTACCATGATGGCTTTTATGCTGCCTCTTTTAACTATTTATTTAGCTGGACAAAGTCAGGCTATTGATTTTACCCGGGGAACTATGAAAAATATGTATTTGCTTCCGGTTTCGAGGACTAAGATTTTTATAAGTAAATTATTAGCTGTTTGGGTAATTATCACTTGTGTTCTTGGAGATCAGTTTCTCTTTTCCTTACTTATCAGTTTTATTGTAGATGGATTTGCCTTAGCAGGTCTCATAGGAACGATGATTGATTATCTTGGTGCTTTGGTAGTCCTAGGACTTATAAATATAATAGGTAATCTCATGGCGCTTATGTTCAAGAATACTGGACTTAGTCTTATCATAGCATATATTACATTTGTAGGCTTAAGTCTACTGGTTACCTATATTCCAATTCTCAAAACTATTTCTATTACAAGGGTCATTACGAGTTATCATATGGTCTTTAATTTTAGTGGTCTGAATGTGTTGTTATCTGCAGTAGCCTATTATATAATACTCTTTATAGCAGGACTATTACTCTTTGAGAAAAAGGAAGAAAGCTTATGTCAATTCGATTAAAATTACTCATCACTTACATATTGTGTGTGTTACTTAGTGCGGGTGTTCTGGTTGTGTCCATATTTATTGGGGCAGGAAAGTTTATTACTCAGGTATCAGATATTATACTGAATGAGCATGCACCTGATGAGATTTTTGTTGACTTGATTGACACCATGGGTGATATAAAACAGGTGGAAAAATACGAGCCTGAAAACTTGATAAATATTGAATTTATAGAAGATATAGACACTAGACTGGCAGCTATAAACTCCAGTCTAGTTGTTGTATATGAAGATCAGTTTTATATGGTGGATGAATTTCCAGAAGAAACCTTAAGGGATAAGCTTTTTCCTCGTAATTTAGAAGTAGACTCAAATGGTGAAACCAAGGAAGGGTTTCATGGCAGAACGCATTCTTCTGATGAAAATGGGCGAATAGTTATTAATGACAGGACTTATATTTTTATAGACTTTTCTTTCAATCTAGATGAGAAAAAAATATCCTACTATGTTTTGACAGATATTTCGGAACTGGAGAATTTTAATGATCAGGTAAAAAAAGGTGTTGGAGCAGCAATTCTAATACTAATACTTATACTTACCTTACCTTTAATTATTTTAATACAAAAAACGATTATAAAACCATTGAAGCAATTAGATAAAGGAGCCAAGCAAATAGGAAAAGGAAACTTGGACTTTAAGCTTAATTCCAGATCTAAAGACGAAATGGGTGCAGTGATAAGATCCTATGAAAGGATGCGCCAAGAGTTGAAAAAGTCAATAGAACGACAAGTTCAATATGAGGATAATCGTAAAGAGCTGATTTCAAGTATTTCTCATGATTTGAAGACTCCTATGACATCAATAAAAGGATATGTAGAAGGTATTTTGGATGGTGTTGCCAATACACCTGAAAAACAGGAAAGATACTTACGTGTTGTTCATCAAAAAAGTTTGGATATGGATCGGATGATTGATGATCTTTTTACTTTTTCTAAGTTGGACCTTAAGAAATTACCCTTTGAGTTTACCTATGTTAATATGGAACTTCTTATAAGGGACTATGTTCAAGAAGTTGCAATGGAATATAATGGAATGGGAAATATTTCTATGGTTTATAAAAATCTTTCAGACAAGGTTCCTCTTGTAAAAATTGATATTCTTCAGATTAGGCGTGTACTACAAAACTTAATTCAAAACGCCTTCAAGTATAATGAATCGGATGAAAAGAAGGTAGATATTATATTAGAGAATGATATTAAAACTATTAAGTTATCAGTTAAAGATAACGGAATTGGTATGGAAGAAGACGAACTTAAACAAGCCTTTGACATCTTTTATCGTTCAGATGCATCAAGAAATACAAGAACTGGAGGGTCAGGCCTTGGTTTGGCCATCGTCAAACATATTATTGATGAACATAAAGGTGAGATAGAAGCTATTTCAGCTAAAGGTGAAGGTACGAAGATTACGATTCAATTACATAAGGAGGATCTTCATGAGTGAGGAAGGGAAAAAGATACTTATCATCGAGGATGAGATAAGTATTGCAGAATTGGAAAGAGACTATCTAGAAATTAGTGGTTATAGGGTTGAACTGGCCCATACGGGACAAAAGGGATTGACCATGATTAAAAATGGTGATTATGATTTAATTATTCTTGATTTGATGTTGCCTGAGATTGATGGCTATTCAATTATAAAGTCTGTTCGTGATGATATAGATATACCGATTCTAATGGTTACAGCTAAAAAAGAGGATATTGATAAAATTAGGGGTCTCGGTCTTGGTGCTGATGACTTTATTACGAAACCCTTTAGCCCTAGTGAGTTGGTTGCAAGAGTTAATGCCCATTTGGCTAGATATGAAAGACTGACTAAGAAAGGGATCAAGAAAAAGGAAGTGGTTATTCGGAATATGGTTATCCAACTAGACGCAAGAAGAGTTCTTGTCAATAACAAAGAAGTTAACTTAACCAATAAGGAATATGATATTCTTGTTTTTATGGCGGCCAATCCTGACCAGGTTTTTAGTAAAGAGACTATTCTTGATCGGATATGGGGGCTGGAAGCATACGTTGACACAGCTACTGTGACCGTCCATATCGGAAAACTAAGGGATAAGATTCCTGATGGTTTTATTGAAACGGTATGGGGTGCAGGCTATCGGTTTAATATATAAAAAAAGAGCACTCCTTATGAAAGTGCTCTAAGTATATGCATATGATTATATATCAAAACCTCGAAGAAGGTCTTCTAAGCTATCGCGGCGTCTAATAAGTCGGTGATTACCTTCACTGTCAATAAGAACTTCAGCAGGTCGAAGACGGTTATTGTAATTGGAAGCCATACAGTAACCATAAGCACCTGCATCCATAATACCAAGAACATCGTCTTGAAGAACTTGAGGAAGCAATCTGTCTTTGGCTATGATATCACCACTTTCACAGATGTTACCGACGATTGTAACTGGGTGTGAGTTTAATGATGGAACATTGTCTCTTCGATATACTTCTACATCATGGTGGCTATCATACATAACCGGTCTTTTGAGAACATTAAAACCTAGGTCTGTTCCAACATAGGTAATGCCGAAGTTTTCTTTTATGGAATGAACAGACCCAAGAAGAACACCTGCCTCAGCAACGACATAACGGCCAGGTTCAATCTTAAAAGTGACTTCTTTACCGTATTCGGCAGCAAACTCGTGTAGAACTTTATCAAGACGTTGACCTAATTGCTCAAGGTCCAGTCGACTTTGAGAAGCCAATTTTTGGTAAGGGATACCAAATCCGCCACCCATATCGATAAATTCTAGGTCGTCGAAGTTTTTGGCAATGCTTAGAATAGACATAGCACCATCAATATATTTATCACCATCCATAAAGAGTGAACCAATATGCTGGTTAATACCTACCAGTTTTAAATTATATACATTAAGAAGTTCTTTGACTTTTGAAATGTCACTGATAGCCACTCCAAATTTAGTTTTTTTACCACCGGTAACCACTTTCTCATGATGACCGGCTCCGACTTCAGGATTAAAACGTACAGCAACCTTACCACCAGTATTGATTTTTCCATATAGTTCTAATTGACTTAGAGAATCGACACTGGTAAGAATGCCGCGGTCAATAGCGAACTTCATTTCTTCAGCAGATACATTGTTAGAAATGTAGAGAATATCTTGAGGCTGATAGCCGGCTTTCAGCTCGACAAAAATCTCACCAGGACTCATAGCATCAGCTTTTAATCCTTCTTCCTTGATTATTTTTAGAAGACTTAAGTTAGAATTTGCTTTTACTGAGTAGTTGACTTGGAAATTTTCATAGCTGACAAGGTTTTTAAGCTCCTGACAACGTTCCCGTAATATTTTTTCGTTATAAACGTAGAGTGGGCTTCCATATTGCTCTATAAGTTCGATTGGTGTAGATTTACCATAAAATGACATATCTTCTGATATTGAGTTGTTAAGTCCTAGCATGTCTTGCTCCTTTCAGTAATTAAAGTTATTTCATCAATTAATGATTCTCTTATAATATGTACCAAGGTTGTATTCTTGGAATATAGGCTTTGATTTAGGGTTCCTGCTATGATTTCGCTGGTATCAGCAATCAGTTTAATTGAAGCATTGCGATCGGTAGGATAATATACATGTTCGCCACATGAAATATCTTCTGAAGAAAGAACAACAACCTTAAGACCTTTTTCGCAGGCCATAATTAGTTCTTCCTCTAATTCTTTAAGAATGAGAGCGCTGACTGAAACGTAAATTCGTTCATTTGCTTGAACAATGACGTTTTTCATCTTGTCATAAACTGCTTTTTCACCTGATACTGTTATATAAGGTTCCTTGGTGATTGGTGTTGTTTGAAGTTTGTCATCAATAACGGTCAGAGTCTCAGCGAAATCGCGTTTAGCATTGGCTAGAAGGTCTTCTTTGGAAATAGCTACGTAATGAACCGGATTTCCATCAATTGTATAGGCATAGCCTTTGTCAACTAAATTTGATAAGGAAGCATATGCGTTAGACCTGGAAATACCACTGGATTTAGCAGCTTCATAACCAGTCATACTTGTGGCTTGAGCTAATTTTATATATAAAACAGCTTCTTGTTGTGTAAATCCTAGATTTTTTAATGCATCTGTAATGGTCACTCTTTCCTCCTTGACTAGTGTTACTTTATAGAACTACTATAGTTCTTCGCTAAGAATTTGTCAATGCTTTTTAGTATTTTGTTTGTAATTCTTAGGAAATGTACCATGGTTATGACCTATTGCTTATGTTATAATGTAGTTCGTAAAAGAATGCAAAGCTGAGGTAGACCATGGATATTTTTGATATGATTTCTGAGAAAAGTTTAGAAAAGGATGCACCACTAGCAGCTAGAATGCGTCCAAAGCATATAGATGAAGTGGTTGGACAAGACCATATATTGGCTAAGGATAAGTTGCTTTACCGCGCCGTAAAGGCTGATAAAATTGGGTCTTTGATTTTATATGGTCCTCCGGGAACAGGTAAAACAACATTGGCTAGAGTGATAGCAAATACAACAAAATCTTATTTTACCCAGCTTAATGCGACCATTGCAGGGAAGAAAGATATTCAGAATGTTGTTAAGGAAGCTAAGGATAATCTTGGCTTAACTATGAAGAAAACAATTTTATTCATTGATGAAATACATCGTTTTAATAAGGCTCAACAAGATGCCCTTCTGCCTTATGTGGAAGATGGAACAGTAACTTTAATCGGTGCAACAACAGAGAATCCTTATTTTGAAGTGAATAGGGCTCTTGTGTCAAGGTCAAGAATTTTTCAACTTAATCCCTTGTCTGAAGAAGCGATTCTTACTTTAATTGACAGGGCGATTCGAGAGGATAAACAGTTAGTAGATATAGGTGTGACGGTGGACCAAGATGCCAAGCAATTTTGGGCTGATGTAGCTAGTGGTGATGCAAGGGCAGCGCTAAATGCATTGGAACTTGGAGCCTTAACTACAGATGCTGTTTCTGGAAAAGTCCATATTAGTTTACAGGTGGCAGAAGAGTGTATTCAAAAAAGAGCCATTGGATATGATAAAGATGGTGATAGTCATTATGACACCATATCAGCATTTATTAAGTCTATGCGAGGGTCGGATCCAGATGCAGCCATTTATTATTTGGCAAGAATGTTATATGCAGGGGAAGATCCTAAGTTTATAGCAAGGCGGATAGTTATCTGTGCATCAGAAGATGTGGGGAATGCAGATCCAAGGGCCTTAACTCTTGCTATGTCTGCGGCTGAAGCAGTAAATTTTATTGGTATGCCGGAAAGTCAGATTATCTTGAGTCAGGCTGTTTCTTATGTTGCTTGTGCTCCTAAGTCTAATGCTGCTATGAAAGCTGTTTTTTCTGCTATGGAGGATGTTAAGAATCAGTCCATACAGACCCTACCTCCTTATTTAAAGGATGCCCACTATCAGTCTGCCAGCAAGCTGGGTAATGGACTTGGCTATAAGTATGCCCATGATTATACAAACCATTATGTAAAACAACAATATCTGCCTGACGAATTAAAAGACAGAAAGTATTATAATCCTGCTCAACAAGGCTATGAGAAACATATTAATAAGTGGATGGATTTCATAAAAGGAGAAAGTAATGAGTAGAACAGTAAGCTTGAATGTGATAAGCAAAAATAGAGATGAGTTTATTGACATTACATCAGATGTCCAACAAGCCATAAGGAATATGGGCATACATGATGGTTTTGCTCTTGTGTATGTACCCCACACTACGGCAGGGGTTACCATAAATGAAAATGCAGATCCTGATGTTCGGAGGGATTTAATTAATCAATTAGATGAAATGGTACCCTGGTCCAATAACTATACACATTTTGAGGGGAATACAGCGGCCCATCTTAAAGCTAGTATGATGGGATTTTCTCAGCAAATTATTATTGAACATGGAAAATTGCTTCTAGGAACTTGGCAAGGAATATATTTTACTGAGTTTGATGGCCCTAGAAGCAGGCAGGTTCTTGTTAAAGGGTTTGAATTTTAATTATCTGAGTCATCATGGGATTCGTCGTCACCAGAAAGAGAGTTGGCTTTTTTTTCCATTCTGCTTTGCCACATGAGAAAGAAATAAACAATAATAGATAGAAAGACATTATAAGCAAACATGGACATACCAGCTTCAAATCCCTTGATGATAAAGGCATAGATAGTTAGTATAAAAACAATAATCAAAAATGCCAGCAAGGCATATGTGAATAACTTGCGAAATTTATTCTGTTTCATAGAACCTCCTAAGTTTCTAAAAGCTCAGTGGCTTATAGGCTGTTTCTATTGTATAGAATTAAAAGCAAAAGTGCAAGGTATAGTAGGAGTAAGTATGAATATAAGTTCAAATAAACATAGAAGTGATATAGGGCTTCGGATAATTTTTTTCATAATCCTTATAGGGTTGGTAGGATGTGGACCAAAGGCAAGTGATGAATATTTGCAACATATGAGTCATGCTAAAGAATTGACGGAGGCTGGTGATTATGATTCTGCAAAAGAAGAACTGAATGAGGCTATTGACCACAATCCGGATTTACCTGAAGCTTATATGCTAAGAGGTTATCTATACATGAGTCTGGGTGAAAATGAAAATGCGGGTGCTGATTTTGACTATGTAGAAGCTCATATTAAGGATTTTTCTGATGACGAAAATAAGTACCAGGCATATCTTAATATAGGAAATTACAGGTATCAAGTTGGAGAATATGATGCTGCCATAAAGGCTTTTACAATCGTGGAAGATGCTGATTTAGGTGACTCGGAATTATATAATGCTATAGGATTAGCCTATTTGGCCTTAGATGAATTTGATCAGGCTAAAGAATATTTTACCTCTGCTATTGATGAACAAGCAGATAACTTTTATGCCTATGGAAATTTGGCTAGACTATTTCTAGAGCTTGGAGAACCAGAGGTGGCACTAAATGAAATTAATTCGGCCCTTAATATAAACACCTACGTTCCCCAATTTTATATTGTTAAAGGTCAGATTCTTGAAGCTCTTGATAATAGATGGGGAGCTATAGAAATTTATACAAGTGCTATTAATAATTGGGAAGGATATGGAGATGCCTACTACCTACGGGGAGATGCCTACTTAATGGAAGGAAAATATCTTGAAGCAATCAAAGACTTTTCAGATGCCAAGGATTATGGTATTTTGGAAGGGGTGCTTGGTATGGGTATTGCCTATCAAGGATTGAAACAGTATGAAGAGTCTATTAAAGCTTTTACTGAGTATTTAATCCAATTGAAAGCGATTGATCTTAGGGCTCTCTATCACATGGCAGTATCCTACTATCAGATAAGTAACTACGATGAAGTTGTAAACACCATCGATGAATTGTTAAAATATGAGTCAGAGGACACAGAAGCGTTGCTTCTAAAAGCTATGGCTTTGGAGAGGATGCATGATTATGATCAATCTAGGATAATACTTGAAAACATATTGGAGATTAATCCAACGCACAGTGAAGCACAAGCTTTATTAGATAAAATTGAGAACAATTAGAGATCATACCTTAAATTAGAGATTATACCTTATAAGAAGGTTTTGGTCATCTTAATTGTTCAGAAGAGGTGATCATATGAATAGTAATATTAAAGAGGCAGGTAAAAAAGAGTCTCCAAGCATTGAAAGAGTGATACTTGTTGCAGTTAGCGACAAAGGAAATACGGAAGTTACCATGGAATCAATAAATGAGCTAGAAGAGCTGGCAAAGACAGCCGGAGCGATGACTGTTGATAAAATTATTCAGAATCGTGAAGCGGTTCATCCTGGAACTTATGTAGGAAAAGGTAAAATTGAAGAAATTATGGATGCCATTTTTGTGACTAAGGCTGATGGCATTATAACAGATGATGAACTTAGTCCGGCACAACTTAAAAACTTAGAGAAGGAACTTGATTGCAAGGTTATTGACCGATCGACATTGATTTTGGATATATTTGCAAAACATGCTCATACCTCAGAAGGAATTTTGCAAGTAGAATTAGCCCAACTGAATTATCGGGTTTCCAGACTTCAAGGCCTCGGTACATCCCTATCTAGACTTGGTGGTGGAATAGGAACAAGAGGTCCCGGTGAAAAGAAACTGGAAACTGACCGACGCCATATTAGAAGTCGTATGGCCCAATTAAGGTCTGAATTGAAAGAAGTAAAAAAACACAGAGACATGTTAAGAAGTAATAGGAAGAAGCAGAATAAGCCAGTTGTTGCCATAGCCGGATATACTAATGCAGGAAAATCTACCTTGCTAAATGCATTGACAGATGCTCATGTCCTTGAGGAAGATCAATTGTTTGCCACTCTTGACCCTACAACAAGAGTTCTGTCACTACCAGAGGGAAAGGAAATTTTCTTAACGGACACAGTTGGATTTATTCATAAACTTCCCCACCATTTAGTAGAAGCATTCCAATCGACTTTGGAAGAAGTAGCTTTTGCAGACATTATTATACATGTTGTCGATGGATCAAATCCATCCTATGAAAAGCACATGAAGGTTGTTTATGAAACCCTTGAGGAATTGAAGGCAACCGGTATTCCTGTGTTAACAATTTTTAATAAGATGGACAAGGAAACTTATGATTCTAGTCAATTGAAAGATTTCAAGGCTTTTAAAGTATGTTATACATCAGCAAAAGATGGTCGTGGTCTTGATGAGTTAAAGGTTATACTAGAAGAAAAGCTTCTTGAAGGGCAACAGCACATTAAGGTACGTATTCCATATGATAAGGGTCATATTGTCCAGAATATCAGAACGTATGGTCAGCTTTTGGAAGAGCGGTTTGAAGCTGATGGAATTTACATAGAAGCATACTTGGAAGATGCTTTAATTAAGAAATATGACCTGTAATATATAAGGGATAATAGCTTTTCTTATTAGTTGCTATATTCTGGATGAGACACATATATATCATATGTTACCCTTGACTTTGGCTGGAGAAGCTAAAGTCAAGGGTTTTTTGTTATAAAAAACATAAGATTCAATTGGTTATTCTGCCTAAATAGACAAATTGATGTAAAATAATCTTGACCATTATACGTTATTACCATATAATAATAGATGGTTGGTCAAGACGTTGTGAATTTTGACCATAGCGACAAGCTTTTATAGTCTATATACTGTAAAAGTGGGGGTTTTGATATTGGTTTATATTATTGTGAGGTAGCGTGGGGACGCTACCTATTTTTTTGTTTACTAGGAAAGTCCTCCATAGGACTTTCCGTCGGCAATTGGAACAATTTGCCTTCGGCAAAACCGAGGATGTAAAACATCCTCTTTGTTTTTCTATAGGAAAGTTCCTTATTTGAATTTTAGGGATAGAAACGTACCATAAAGTGTTATGGACTTATATTCTAAAATCTTAATATCTTCATATTTTCTCCTTCTTCGTCATGACACAGGTCCCTTGCTATGATATAATTGGAACAATGAATTTTTATTATCAGCAGTAATTAAGGAGGATGAAGATGAGTTACGCAGATCAAGTGTTTATTAATATGTGTCACAACATTATTAACAATGGGTTTTCAAGTGAGGGAACTGAGGTAAGACCAAGATGGGAAGATGGTGCAATGGCTCATACCATCAAACAGTTTGGAATTGTTAACAGATACGATCTTAGTAAGGAATTTCCTATTCAGACATTGCGACCGACTCCTTTTAAAAATGCGATTGATGAAATTTTGTGGATTTGGCAAAAAAAATCTAATAATGTTAATGATTTGCATTCAAAAATATGGAACGCTTGGGCTGATGAAGATGGTAGTATTGGTAAGGCCTATGGATACCAATTAGGAGTAAAGCATCAATATAAAGAAGGTTTTTTTGATCAAGTAGACCGTGTCTTATATGACCTTAAACATAATCCATACAGTAGAAGAATTATGACAAATATATATGTCCATCAAGACTTGAATGAAATGAATCTTTATCCATGTGCTTATTCCATGACCTTTAATGTGACAGGTAAACGTTTGAATGCTATTCTTAACCAACGGTCCAATGATATCCTTGTTGCCAACAGTTGGAATGTGGTTCAATATGCTGCGCTCGTTCATATGTTTGCCATGGTTTCGGATCTAGAAGTAGGCGAATTTGTTCACGTGATTGCTGACGCCCATATTTATGACAGACATATACCTATGGTTAAAGAACTTATTACCAGAGAAACCTTTGATCCACCACAATTTAGAATCAAAAGGAAGGTAACAGACTTTTATGACTTTAGAATAGAAGACTTTGAGTTGATTGATTATGTTAAAAATCCACAGATAAAAAATATTCCGGTAGCGGTATAAGGAGTCATTATGAATTTGGTAGTTGCAGTAGATAAATACTGGGGTATTGGAAAGGATGGCGGGTTGCTGACCCATCTTCCAAAGGATCTAGGTCGATTTCAACGATTAACGACTGGAAATATTGTGGTTATGGGTAGAAAAACTTTGGAATCCTTACCAGGTGGGAAACCACTTCCAGATAGAGAAACGTGGGTGCTTACTAGAGATGAATCCTATTGTATAGATGGTATAAAAACTTTTTATTCTATAGAAGATATACTTAAATACGTTAAGGACCTAGATATAGATGTGGATAAGATTTACATTGCTGGTGGAGCAGCTGTGTACAACTCCTTTTTACCACTAGTAAAAAAAGCCTATATTACAAAGATATATAAAGATTTTAATGCGGATGTTTTTATGAAAAATGTTGATGAATTGCCCTACCTGGCCTTGGAATATGTCTCTGAAACCTATGAAAGAAAAGGTCTTGAGTATTGTTTTACAACTTATACAAAAGTATAACATATATTACATGTGAAAAAACATATTGCTTGCACATCTTTTGCACATTTCGTGCACATAAAAAGACAGGACTTGTGATATACCTACTCTGAGCTATAATGGATTTATGTCTGTTATAGCTTTTTTTAGGTGGTGAATTGAGAGTGAATACCAATGATTTTAATTGTGAAAGTAAGATGAATAGGATTAGATGTAATCAGTTTCTAAATTGTGAATACGATGGAAGTATATCCATTATGTTGGCCTTGATTCTGGTGACTTTGCTTGCTTTTCTTATGACTATATATGACCATACCCGTTTAAGGATGATTCAAGTTCAGTCAATGAGTTCTTATGGACTCGCTGCAGATTACATGTTGAGTCAATACGATCCTGTTCTATTTCAAGAATATGGTTTATTGGCTGGTAAATCCGGTCCTGAAACGGAGCTTTTTTTCGCTGACCATTTGGAAAAAAATCTTTTCCCATCTACAGCGAAGGAGCATGAATATTATATGGATTATATTTTAGAACCGGATGCCACTTCGGTTTTTAACGGGATGATGGAACCAGAGAAGTATGAGTTCAATATTGACTATGAACCTTTTTTGCAAGAGGGATTATCTTACCCCAAAAGTCAAATTATTGAGTATATGGACAGTCGTCTTAGTTTAATGCTTGCAAAAGATTGGGGGCATATTATGGATTATTTCACTAAGACATCAAAGACTTCATCAGTTATACAAGAGAAAAATGATTTGGTTAAATCAATGGGGGATTTGGAGTTTTTCAAAAAACAACTTTATCAGCTGATTGATGGCATCACCTTATATGAAAATGGTGATTGGACCTTCAATAGAGAGAGTGGTTATATAAGATGTTTTAGTCCGAATTCTGATTTGAACTATGATTATTTTCCAAAGACTTTAGTTCCAGAGATAAGTAAAGATGTAATAATTTTAGACGAAGTATTTTCACACTTTGAAACGGAGATAGAAGAAGTTGATAAGCTTATGTCAATATTATTTAGTAATGAGGCTTTTGGAAGAGTTGAATTTGAGAATCGTGAAGGTGAAATAGATGTGCTTTATGTCCCTCAGCCAATAGTTGAAGAATCAATAGAAAGATTGAAGGCATTAGACCAGTCATTTGGTGAGTATGAGATGATTTTAGGAGAGCTAATGGGTCTGAAGGAGATACACATAGAAGCTCTTGATTTAATAGAGGACTACTATAAGACTTCTAAAGAACATACGGATGAAATCCACGCTTTTTTAGAAACGACGCAAGAGGATGATGCTTTATTAGAATCAGTCGTTACTAGTATTGATACAGAACTTAAGGACTTAGAAGCAGAAATATCAAGTGAAATCAAATCTTTAAAAGAAACTGATAATCTTAATGTTATAAAAATACAACTGGAAAAAAACCTTCAAGCCTTATCTGGCGCAGAACCCTACTTAAATGTATTAAATGAAAACCTTCATTCACTTATCTATGGTATCTTTCTTGAAAAGTATAATCAGTCGTCTAGACTTACAAGTACTGAAAAAAATATTCTGGAGGATCTAATCTCATCGGACTTTGAAAAAACAGATGAAGAAATGGAATATACAACAATGAAGAATTTATATGGTTTTGCGGAAGCGTTTTTAAGTAGTTATGATAGTAATATTTTAATGGACTATAGTTCTTTAACTAGTGATGATAAGATGGCAAATACATATGAAGATAGAGAAGAAGAAGCAAAAAACTATGATATAAGTCAGATTATATGGTCCAAATTTTCTGAACTTATGGGGGAGGAAGAAATTGATAGTAGTTTATTACCAAGTGCATTTTTTGAAGATGTTAATAAGAATAATAGTGATGGTTTAGGTAATAAAGGGAGCCTTACAGATAAACAAACATATACGACAGATAGTCAAGAACAAAAAAGTGGTGGAATTGGTGGCTTCTTAAGTGGCGGATTTGATAAGGTTTCAGATAATCTCAGTATCAATACATACGCTATAGAAATGTTCACTAATTTTAATAGACGGAATGATATTAATGCTAAAGCATTAAACGGCTACAAAGTTAACGATCATCGAATGAAATACGAAACGGAATATATTATTGGTGGCAGTCTTAATGAAAGACAGAATGTAGATATTGTATTGTCTTATATATACGCATTTAGGACTAGTTTGAATTTAATTCATTTAGCTACTGATTCTGATAAGCGTGCAACGATTATGCATTTGGCATCTATGGTTGCAGGTTGGTGGACAGGTGGGGTTGGGGCAGTGATTTTTGCGGTGATTATTGCAGGTTTATGGGCTATACTCGAATCCGTAGCTGATGTGTTTTTATTGACAAGTGGTGAAAAAGTTCCGATTATTAAGACCTCTGCTACTTGGTATACTTTTTTAGATGGAAACATTGAAGAACTTTTTAATGCAGCTGTTAGAAGATTGGAAGATGAAACTATGGTAATTATTGAAAAAGGTAAAGACCTAGTAGAGGAAAAAATGAGTGATTTGGACATTGAAATTACAGACCCGGTGAAAGAATTTATCAGTATATTGGGTAATGAGAAGTATGAAATGGATGAACAGAAAAAAGCTGAACTTGAAAACGAAAGAATTTATATTGAAGCATATTTAGAGAAGTGGATTTTTTATCTTATGGATTTTATAGATGAAGGTAAGTCACTGGAAGGACTAGAGGGTCAATGCCTTGAGTTGCTTACCTACCAAGGAAAACAAACATTTGAGGATCTTGTTTCGGATATGGCAGATAGTATCTTAGAGAAGATAATGGAGAATGAAGATGAAAGTGATTTGGCTGAACTAGCTCGTATCAAAAAGGCAGTCCTTGAAGAGTATCAGACACAGGAAAATAATGTTATCAATGATTTGATGGAAGATTATGAAATAGAGTTTAATAAAATTTTAGATATCCAGCTTGAAGGACTAAAGCTAGTCACTGAAAAAGCGCTTGAAGAGAAGATAAAACTTGGTAAGAAAGTATATTATGACTATGCTGATGATATCAAAGAAGAATATTTGGGAGTTGGCAAAACTGATAGTATAGATATGGACTTTTTACTTCCTTCTATGTCCTACGAGGATTATCTCCTACTTATATTGTCTTTACCCCAATATAGCCAAGAAACAAAAGTTGCTAGGATTCTAGATTTGATTCAATTGAACCTACAAAAAAAGTATAATGATGAGAATATTAGTCTTCTTAACTATTATGTTGGTGTAGATGTGAGTGGCAAGGTTTATGCATACTCCATGTTTATACCTAGTCAACTTACAAATCATTCAAAATTTTGGGAGATTGATATTGAATCGATTCAAAAAGACTTTAGATAATCAAAGAGGAGGATTAAGCCTAGAGGCAGCTATCGTTTTGCCTATAATTATTGTTGCCTTTTTTGTGGTTACAGTTCTTATGCATATGCACTATACTCACGCAAAGATTCAGTTGAACCTAAATCGAATATGCAATGAATATATGTATGATTCATATTTTCTCGAAGAAGCAGGCGTATTTGATGCTCTACAGAAATTTACCGGACAAAATCAAGATTTTTTATCTTTAGATGAAATTAGGGATTTAATGAAAATGGAAGTACCATTATCAGAGAAGGTAGAAGGTTTATCATTTGATACTTTTCAAGGATTCTTTGATACAAGCAGTAATTTGCTTGAAACATGGGTGGAGTTATCGGATGTATATAGAAAGGTGTCTGCAACTGCTAAAAGTGAAGGTGGCTATTTGATTGGAAATGTAATAGGTCGATTATATTTTCAGGAAAAATTGAACGAAATTTCTGAAGAACTTGGAATTGATGATGGCATTCAAATTGAACATTTGGATAGTTTTTCTCATGATTCTAACGGATTAATTATCATTAACTATACATATGATATGCCCTTTTCCTTCATAGGAAGTGGGAAAGTTAGGTTTCAAAACTCCTGCTCTCTCCAATCTTTTTCA
The DNA here is from genome assembly GCA_963677625.2 of Vallitaleaceae bacterium. Taxonomy (GTDB): domain Bacteria; phylum Bacillota; class Clostridia; order Lachnospirales; family Vallitaleaceae; genus UBA1351. The sequence goes on along the minus strand of CAXXSW010000004.1, from coordinate 145,752 downwards.
GGATGCTATGACTTAAATATTAAATATCATAAGGCTGTTGAAACAAGTACATATGGTAAAGGCAATGGCCAGTCTGAAGTTGATGAGGATGGATACTTACGTAAAGTTTATGTTACACCGGATGGTAAAAGGTACCACAAGTTTAGGGACTGCTATCATATTTCAGTAGATTATCATATGATATTGCCGCAAAGTGTAGGAGACAGAAAGCTATGCAGTAAATGCGCGCATTCTGGACAAACGTCAACTTTTGGCTTTTATTATATTACTGATGGAAGTAATGTATATCATACAAGTAATAAATGTAGCGCTCTTGAGCACGACATTGAAGTGATCAGTGAGAAGGAGGCTATAAGTAGAGGTTTGACTGAATGTAAGACTTGCCTAAATAGAAGCTTATCTGATTAAATAGGAGGAAAAAATGAACATTATAAATAGTGAAAAAGGAAGTATCCTTATAGAAGGAGCTATTATTATCCCTATTGTTCTTATTGTTATAATTGGCATGATGACGCTTGCTTTTGTTTTTCATGATATCTATGTCAGCGATGTGTTTTTACAAACATATATAGAAGGGTACAGTGATAACAAAGAGTTTACTGATTATATTGATAGGAAGTTTGATGACGGAGGTACATATATAGAAAGAACTCAAAACAAACTAATATTGAAAGATATTACTACTAAATATTCAAACGAACATATTAGGCTGGATAAAAAGATTGATACTATGGTATTAGGTGAGAAAATCT
>CAXXSW010000004.1:0-140000 GCA_963677625.2 Vallitaleaceae bacterium | reverse complement strand
GTCCCAAAGTATGTGTTAAGTGGAAAAGGATGTGGGATTTCGAAGACAACTAGGATGTTGGCTTAGAAGCAGCCATACATTCAAAGAGTGCGTAATAGCTCACTAGTCGAGAGGTCCTGCGCCGAAAATGTCCGGGGCTAAAACACAACACCGAAGCTGAGGATTCCGTAAGGAATGGTAGAGGAGCATCGTATACGAGACGAAGCCATATCGTAAGGAGTGGTGGATTGTATACGAGAGAGAATGCCGGAATGAGTAGCGAGAGAGAAGTGAGAATCTTCTCGGCCGAATATCTAAGGTTTCCAGAGTAAAGCTGATCTTCTCTGGGTAAGTCGGGACCTAAGGTGAGGGCGAAAGCCGTAGCCGATGGACAACAGGTTGAGATTCCTGTACCGCATATGAACAGAACTGTGGGGACACGGAAGGATAGGAAGAGCCAGGAATGGAAAAACTGGTGTAAGCGCAAAGGCTGTGTGATAGGCAAATCCGTCATACAGAGGCTGAAGCGTTACGCGGACCGAAATAAAGTAGGGAAGCTTCTGAATCCATGCCGTCAAGAAAAGCCGCTATAGATTGATATGTGCCCGTACCGTAAACCGACACAGGTAGATGAGGAGAGAATCCTAAGGCCGACGGGAGAAGCGTTGTTAAGGAACTCGGCAAAATGACCCCGTAACTTCGGGAGAAGGGGTGCCTGCTTAGGCAGGCCGCAGAGAATAGGCCCAAGCGACTGTTTAGCAAAAACACAGGTCTCTGCAAAACCGAAAGGTGAAGTATAGGGGCTGACGCCTGCCCGGTGCTGGAAGGTTAAGGGGAGTGGTTAGGAGTAATCCGAAGCTATGAACTTAAGCCCCAGTAAACGGCGGCCGTAACTATAACGGTCCTAAGGTAGCGAAATTCCTTGTCGGGTAAGTTCCGACCCGCACGAAAGGCGTAACGATTTGGGCACTGTCTCGACAACGCGCCCGGTGAAGTTGTAGTACCGGTGAAGATGCCGGTTACCCGCGACAGGACGGAAAGACCCCATGGAGCTTTACTCTAGCTTGATATTGGGATTCGATGATACATGTACAGGATAGGAGGGAGGCTAAGAAGCCAGGACGCCAGTCTTGGTGGAGCCATTGTTGGGATACCTCTCTTGTATCATTGGATTTCTAACCTAGCACCGTTAACCGGTGTGGGGACACTGTCAGGTGGGGAGTTTGACTGGGGCGGTCGCCTCCGAAAGGGTATCGGAGGCGCTCAAAGGTTCTCTCAGAATGGTTGGAAATCATTCGTAGAGTGCAAAGGCATAAGAGAGCTTGACTGTGACACCGACGGGTGGAGCAGGTACGAAAGTAGGACTTAGTGATCCGGTGGTAGAAAGTGGGATTGCCATCGCTCAACGGATAAAAGCTACCCTGGGGATAACAGGCTTATCACTCCCAAGAGTTCACATCGACGGAGTGGTTTGGCACCTCGATGTCGGCTCATCGCATCCTGGGGCTGTATTCGGTCCCAAGGGTTGGGCTGTTCGCCCATTAAAGCGGTACGCGAGCTGGGTTCAGAACGTCGTGAGACAGTTCGGTCCCTATCCGTCGTGGGCGCAAGATATTTGAGAGGAGCTGTCCTTAGTACGAGAGGACCGGGATGGACTGACCTCTGGTGTATCTGTTGTCATACCAATGGCATAGCAGAGTAGCCAAGTCGGGAAGGGATAAACGCTGAAGGCATCTAAGCGTGAAGCCCCCCTCAAGATAAGATATCTCATCCAGTAATGGAGTAAGATCCCTGGAAGACTACCAGGTTGATAGGTCGGAGGTGTACGCATGGTAACATGTTTAGCTGACCGATACTAATAGATCGAGGGCTTGAACAAAAGAAAGGAGAAGTCAGGCGACTGATTTTTCCCAAGCTTTTAGAGTATAATAGATTTAGGTTATTTGATGGTTTACACTTGGTAAACGATAGGTTGACTTTATTTGGTTTATTCAGTAATGATTAGTAAATTAGTAAAACTACAATTACAGGAAATAGATGATGTGACTATTAATTTTGTGCAATTTTCACTTGAAATGTTCAAAAAATTATGGTATTTTATATAAGCAGCATTTATAGGGGTATAGTTCAGTTGGTAGAACGTCGGTCTCCAAAACCGGATGTCGTGGGTTCAAGTCCTACTGCCCCTGTCCATAAACTATATAGTATTTTATATATTTTTAGTTTATAGTGGCCCAGTGGCTCAGTTGGTTAGAGCGCCGGCCTGTCACGCCGGAGGTCGAGGGTTCGAGTCCCTTCTGGGTCGTTGCAACAATATGTTGCTTTGTTATTTGATTACTAACTGGGTGTGGCTCAGTTTGGTAGAGCGCTAGACTGGGGGTCTAGAGGCCGCAGGTTCAAGTCCTGTCATCCAGATTTAAAATGTTTAAAAATCACTTGACTTCATAAAGGTATCAGATTATAATGTTTCAAGTGTTATAATATCCCAGGGCGCATAGCTCAGCTGGGAGAGCACCTGCCTTACAAGCAGGGGGTCACAGGTTCGAGCCCTGTTGCGCCCATTCTATTTGCAAGTCTTTATGTGAATAGTTGAATTACATATTTGGCGAAGTAGCTCAGATGGCTAGAGCGCTCGGTTCATACCCGAAAGGTCGCTGGTTCGACTCCAGTCTTCGCTACTAAACAACAATTGTATAATTGTTGTTTTTTTATGTTATCAGGAAAGTTTTCTATATGAATTTTATGAGTAGAAACATCTCATAAAATGTTAAGGAAACTTCTCTAGCGCAACAATCGCAAAGCGAACGAGGTGAAGCCTCTTTGTTCTCTTATAGGAAAGTTCTTTAATTGGGAATCATGAAGTGTTAATAAAAGACGTTTTGAAGAATGGCTTTTATCTATGGAAATTAGATGAAGTAATCTTTTTTTGATGTTTGTAGTTATATGCTTGCGTTTGCGTAGGAATACATAAGTTGAAATATAATATAGGTTTGTTTTTAGGTATAGATTGACAAGAAATGTAGATGCCGTTAGAATAGAGGTGGTTGATTAGTGTGTATACAGTATTATACATTAGTTAAGAGTGGGTCTATTGATTTAGTGTGAGTAGGCTAAGTTGTTGAAAATATGTCAATCATATTTTGATAAAAATAGAGGAGTATTTATTATGAAAATTAGAAAAGCAATTATACCAGCAGCAGGACTTGGAACTAGGTTTTTACCAGCAACAAAAGCACAACCAAAAGAAATGCTACCCATTGTTGATAAACCTACAATTCAGTATATCGTTGAAGAAGCGGTTAATTCTGGAATCGAAGATATTATCATCGTAACTGGTAGAACTAAGAAGTCGATTGAAGATCATTTTGACAAATCTTACGAATTGGAAAAGACTCTTGAAGAGAAAAACAAAACAGAATTATTGAAGATTGCTCAGGAAGTGTCTGATATTGCTAATATACACTATATTCGTCAAAAGGAGCCAAAAGGTCTTGGACATGCGATTTTAGTAGCTAAGAGTTTTATTGGAGACGAACCTTTTGCAGTTTTGCTGGGAGATGATATAGTTGAATCACAGACTCCATGTTTGAAACAACTAATAACCTGTTATGATGAATATAAAACATCCATTTTAGGTGTTCAAACCGTTCCGTTTGATCAAGTTAATAAATATGGTATTGTAGATGGGCTTCACATTGAGGATAGGGTTTACAAAGTAAAGAATCTTGTTGAAAAACCAAATGTAGATGAATCACCAAGTAATGTGGCTATTCTTGGGAGATATATTATTACACCTAGGATATTTGAATATCTTGAGACTCAATCAACAGGTGCAGGTGGTGAAATCCAACTGACTGATGCTCTTATGAGATTGTCAAAAGAGGAAGCTATGTATGCCTATGATTTTAAAGGAACTCGTTATGATGTTGGAAATAAAATGGGATTTTTGTCTGCAACTGTTGAGTTCGCTCTTCGCCGTGAAGATTTAAAACATGAGATGAAGGCTTATCTTGAATATTTAATGGAGAACATGGATGAAGTTTTGAAGTATGATTAGGTGTAAAGACAATTATATAAAATGATTTTACTAAAATAGTTTTGTCTGTTTGAGTAGCATATAAAAGGTATACTGTTAAAAGATTACAGTATACCTTTTTCTATGTCTAAAGATTAGAGTTGAGGTTTATAAGTGGGAGAAGGCCTTTTCAAATAGTCAGCTAAAAGATTAAGCTAAAAAGGAATTAAAATCGAATGACTTCTATTCCTGAGTTGTTCATCTGATACATGGATAACATGTGTTCCACCTGTCGATCATGGACGCCATCAATATGGAAAGTATCGGTAAAATTTTCAACAACATAAACTGTTGCTTTTTGGTTAATTTCATGGAGATGTTTATTCATGGTTGTTGCAAAATCACGAACACAAATGTCAGTGACGCATCCGATAACAATTATATGCTTGATAGATGGTCCGTTAACAAGTTCTAGTGGATTTGTAGCTAAGAATCCATTAGTAGAGTTTTTAGGAACATCGATAAGAACTTCTCGATGGAGTTCATCGACTAAGTCGCTTTCCGCCGTTCCAGCCAGACAGTGTGGAGGGTAGTCATGAAATTCAGCAGTGTCTATCGGATGGCTGTCACGATAGGAGATGATTGGTATATTTTTAGCAATAACTTTGTCTAAAAAGATGGACATGTCAGGAACCATCTGTTGGACAAAATCACTATGGAGTGGCCCTGTATTGCAGAAACCATTAATCATATCAATCATAACAACTATGGTATCCTGTGAAGAAAAAGGGTCTAGGTTTATAGGTTCAAGATTGTTTATTTTTTGAATGAATTCACTCATAGTCAAGGTCAATGAATTCAAAATATGTTGAGAATCTAATTGCATTATAGCACCTCTTTTCATTTTTTTCTGATAAGTAGTGAGCTTAGTCTTAGACTAATCATAAGTAGGTATACATGTTAGGTCAGAACTATTCAGCCTTAGTGATTGAATTGTAACATAGAAGTCTTTTGGTGACAAATATGTAATATTTTGATAAGATATTAATATAAGTAGAAGAGTGACAAAATATATAATTTGCCTTGATAGGTGATTGTCTAATAGAAACTTTGTTCTATTAGACAATAGAGATGGAGGTATAGCATGTTATGTGCATTGATATTGGCGGGTGGTAGTGGTAGGCGTTTTTGGCCTTTGAGTACAGAGGAGAAGCCTAAACAGTTATTAAGCTTGTTTTCAGATAAGACGATGGTTAGGGAAACAGTCGACCGGATTTTGCCATTGATTCCGGCCGAACGTATTTTTGTTGCGACTAATGCAAAATTAGTTGGAGCTATAAAGAATGAGCTTCCTATGATTCCTGATAAAAACATGATTATTGAACCCTTGCAAAAAGATACTGCTGCAGCTATTGGTTATGCATCTTTAATGATAAAAAGAATGGAGCAAAATGCTACCTTGGTTGTCTTAGCTAGTGATCATATGATCAAGAAGGCTGACCAATTTCTAAAAGCAATTGAAATTGCAGGCAAAGAAGCAGAAAGAAAACGCAATATTATCACTTTTGGCATTCGACCTTCTAGACCGGATGTAAATTATGGTTATATCAAGGTTTATGACAAAAAGCTTAATGAAAATGAAAAGCGTCAGAAAGCATTACAACTTGAAGGAACTACTGGTGAAGAAGGAGATAAGGATGCCATAGACCTATATACTCCCTTAAAAGTCGATGGATTTATGGAGAAGCCTACTCATGAGAAGGCATTGGAATATATGAAAGATGGTCATTACCTCTGGAATAGCGGTATGTTTATTTTTCAAGTGCAGGTTATGTTGGACCAGATTGAGAAATATTTACCTAAACATTATCGTGTTATGAAAAATCTTCTTTTTTATGTAGAACAAGATTTGCAAGGAATGGCTCTAGCTAGAAAAACAGAACTTCTTTTTGACGATTTTGAGAAGATATCTATCGATTATGGTGTTATGGAAAAAACTACAGACATTGAAGTTATTCCTATTGAGGTGGGATGGAGTGACATTGGAACCTTTAATGCTTTTGCAGATGTTTATGATCCAGATAAAAATGGAAATATTGTAAGACATTCAGATTTTTCGGCAGTGGATTCAGCAGGGAATATTATCTTAACAGAAAATCTGGAAATCAAAGCTATAGGTGTGAAAGATTTAGTTGTGGTTCAGGAAGGCGATAAGCTGTTGATATGCAATAAATTCCAGATTGACAAAATGAAAGAAATCGGATAGAACTTGATGGAATAAGAATTTAGTCTTGTAAAAAGAATAGTGTTTTTATTTTATGTTTTTGATTTGGAGAGAGCATGTATTTATGATAAAAAACTATTTTATCTTTGTACATGTAATCTTAGCTGTTACTAAAGGTTGAAAACTACTATTACATCATTATACATCATTAAATATTTCATGTTTTAGCAATTATTAATAAAAAAATGAAATAGAAATGTACAAAAGTTATAGTATATAATAAAAAGTAAAAAATAGGACCAGAAGCCTAGATTTTTATCCTACCATGTGATATAATGGGTTCAACAAAAGGGCAAACTATATGAAAATATAGGACGCAAAGCTAGAGTCTAAAGCATGTGTTGCAATGACAGGTCGGCTGCTGATTTATTCAGGGGCTTTTTTTATTACCATTTTTAGTGTAGGAGATTTAAATATATATATATAATCTTTGAATTGAAGGAAGGAGTATTACAATGAAGAAAAGAACATTTGCGTTAGTCTTGGGTTTGCTATTGATACTTAATTCGACGAGTTTAATGGCAACAACGGTTTGGTTCCAAGATACAGCAGGAGGTACTAGTGGTAAGGTAGAGAGTGAAATTGAAGCAACAGCTGTTAACGGCTCAGTTGAGTTGTTAAGTGGGAGTTTAACTACCGATAGTTCACCCCTAAATAGAAGCGCTGTAAAGTTTAAGTTTACTGCCGATAGTGGTTACGAATTAGACACTCGTCAAAGTAGTATGAGTTCAAATGATCCTAATCAGGATGGATATTATTTTAATGCAGATTTGAAAGCCTTATTCAGCAATAGTGATTATGATGATGTACTACCTAATATGGACTCATATTTTGACTTAGTTGTAAATCAAGAAGAAGTTGGTTCGGATAATGAGTACGTAATTTTGAGTGTTAATGTAGTTAGAAATGGTGTTCCATATGATTCAGAAGTTGAAGTTGTACGTGCGCACATGGAGCCTGAATTATCTGGAACTGTAACTGTTCAATTTGTGAAAAAGCAAATTGAAGAAGAGTATTATAATGTAACTGCCAGATCTATACCAGAAGGTGTTGCAACCTTCACTGGTACAGGAAGTGGCTTTATGTCTGGTGATTCATATTCTGTTGATTATTCTATTACAAATTCGAATTATGAATTTGATGGTTGGGATACACCAAATAGTGGAAATATAGTCGAGACAGATGTAGAGGTGGTTGCTAGATTTAAAGAAAAACCTACTCCTCCTCCAGTACTAACTTACTATTTTGTTACTGCTGAGTCTAATCCGGTTGGAGTGGCTAGTTTTACAGGTACAGGATATAGTTTTGTATCTGGGCAAAGTTACAGCGTGGATTACACTTTAATTGATGATGATTATGAGTTTGTAGGTTGGTCGGCAGAACCATCTGGGGTAATTTCGGGAAATGTGAGCTTAGTGGCTAATTTCAGCAGACCGACGTATGATGTAACTGCTCGTTCAATCCCAGCTGGAGTTGCTTCCTTTAGTGGAACTATGTCTGATATCGTGGATGGAACAGCTTATGAGGTCACTATTGATAGTGTTGTGGATGGGTATCAATTCGATGAGTGGGTTGTAAGTCCTATCGGAACAATTAATGGTAGTGATGTAGAAGTTGTTGCAAGTTTCAGTGAGATAGAGGAAGAAACTATAGTAGATGAGGAAGTTGCAGAAGAAACTATATTGGATGAGGAAGTAGCGGAAGATATTCCGGATGAGGAACTTCCCGAAGCAGGTGGAATTCCAATAATAGCCTATGGTTTTTTGGGAACGGGTCTTATTACATTAGGAAAGAAACTAAGGAAATAAAATAAAAATAATAGGGATAATCTCAACGATTATCCCTATTATTTTATCTAATTTATAGGTAATCGGATACTAAATGTAGTTTTGTGCTTTGGAGTGCTTGAGCAGCTGATTGATCCATTGTGTAAATGAACTATGTCCTTAACAATACTTAGGCCAAGGCCGAGTCCGGAATCATTGCTTGGAGTTCGTGCAGTTGATACTTTATATGCCCTATCAAATACTCGCTTTAAGTTTGCTTCAGATATACCTATTCCGGTATCAGAAATATTGATGATCACTGATGAATCACTTTGATGGAGTGAGATGCATATTACATCGTTCGTTTCAGTGAATTTAATTGCGTTAGTGAGAAGGTTATCAATGGCTCTATCAAATTTATTAACATCAAGCTGGCATAATAAAGTTTTTTCTAAATTATCTTCGTATTTAAGAGTTCTAGAATTAAGTCTGGTATCATGAAGAAGGGTAATATAGTGATTTTTCATATAATCAGAAATATTGATGGGATGTAGGTCTAAATTATTTGAATCAATGGAGTCAATCATACTAATTGTAAAAAGATTTTCTATCATATTGTTGAGTTGATTACATTTTGAATTGATGATTTTTAGTGACTCATCAAGGTCTTCTTCATCCACCTTATCAAAGGATAACAAATATTCAACGTTTCCCATAATTGAAGATAAAGGTGCTCTTAAATCGTGAGCAATGTTGGCATAGAGATTTCGTCTATTGTTTTCACTTGCGATTAATTGTTGATTTGACTTGTTTAATTTGATGGTGACCTCATGTAGGGCCTTAGTTAGTTCGTCAACCGATATTTCAGGTTTTATGAAATTTTGTTTTTGAGATGACATTTTAAACTCCCTTGTGATAGATAAATGTGTAGCCTTTCGAACGAACAGATTGGATACAGTTCTTAAGGTTTTGATAATAGCTGAGTTTCTTACGTAAACGACTTGTCGTTACCATAATTGTTTGTTTATCACTTTCTATATAATAACCCCACACCTTCTCCCCTAATTCTTGATAGGTAAGAATGGTATTTGGAGACTGACAAAAAACACGTAGAAGATCATATTCTTTATTGCTTAGTAATATCTCTTCTTTATTGTGATATGCCTTGTGTGTCATTAAGTCTAGATAGAGTGGTGGGTATTCAAGCGTGTCTTTGCTTGACGGAGTATTTGTTCTTCTGAGGATTACATTAATACGAACTCGCAATTCTTTAAGACTGTAAGGCTTGGTTATATAGTCATCTGCTCCGAGCAATAAACCTTTGATTTTGTTATCGGGCTTTGTGAGTCCACTCACAAATATAATTGGTGTATCGCTGTATGCTCTTATTGATTCACAAATTGAGTAACCATCAATGTCTGGCATCATGATATCTAAAATAATGCAATCAGGAGAAGTGGATTTAACAATTTCCATGATATTAATTCCGTTTGTGGATGTAATAACTTGATAATTATATTTTGAAAAATACTTTGTGTTAATATTTAATAAGTCTAAATCATCGTCGACAAAAAGTAATTTCATTGTTGGCCTCCTTAATAATATTATCTTCAGTATACTATATATGGAACCCAATATAAAGGTGTGTGTTTGCCTAATAAATTATATTTATAAATTGACTTTTTTAGCATGAGATGATAGAGTTTAATGTAATTATAATTATTGAAATGAATAAGCTATGAGGTGGAGAATATGTATGATAATGATAATCGAATTAAGTTAGTTAGAAAATTAGAAACAACGGATATATCAGGTGAAAAAGTCATGATTGACTTTGAAAGTGGAAAGTATTTCATGTTAAAAGGTGTGGCGAATGCTATATGGGATATGATTCAAGATGAAATAACTTTTGAAGAGATAACCAATGCATTATTAGATGAATATGATGTAGATAAGGAAACTTGTGTTACAGCAGTAAATGATTTTATACATAAACTTGATGAGTACAAATTTATTGAAGTTAAATAGCTCAAGCTATATTATATAGAATAAGAGAGGGAAGTACGACATGATAGATACAATTCTTAATAACCTAAATCTTGAGAGGATATTTCTCATTATAAAAAAAAGACTAGTGTGGATGATTATATTCACGACATTGGGTGGTGTAGGTGTTGGATATTACTCAATGAGCACTAGCTATCAATTATATAATGCAACCATTTCTATGTATGTATACGGTGATCAAAACTATATATATGATTCTAGTGTGAATGTATCTTATTCAGAACTTAGAAAAGCTCGTGACTTGGTTCCAAGTTATATATTAGTTTTGAAAAGCAATACAGTTTTAACGAAGATAATTGAAAAGGTAGGAGTTGATTATTCAACTGATGCTATAAGCGGAATGATTTCTGCAGGACCTGTAGACGAAACTGCTGTTTTTTATGTTAACGTTATAAATCCTGACCCATATATTGCCATGTCGATAGCAAATGCTATTGCTGATATAGCACCTGCAGAAATTGCGAGAGTTGTTAAATCAGGTGGTGTTGAAGTGATTGATTATGCAACTCTTCCCAAATACCCTTATGCTCAAACTGATGTGGTTAAATTTACAATTATAGGAGCTGTTGGAGGATTTGCCTTATCCTTTGTTATATTCTTGTTCTTTGGTCTACTAGACACAACAATTCGTAAGAAAAATGAACTTACAACTACATACAATATTCCTATTTTAGGGGATGTACCGATGATTTTTGATGTGTCCAGAAAAATTAAAACGGATAAAGTTCTGGGTGAAAGTAGTCCTTTTGGATTTAAGGAGGCATATAATTCTATTCGTACAAACATAATGTTTACGGGTAGAGCAGAAAAATGTCCTGTTTTTGTTGTGACAAGTGCTGACAAAGCTGAGGGTAAAACACTTAACTGCATAAACCTTGCTGTTACCTTTGCTCATATTGGTAAAAAAACCCTTATTATTGATGGTGACCTAAGGAAACCTTCTGTTTACAAAAGACTGTTTGCATCAGAAAGTAGTGATGGTTTAAGTAATTATGTGGCAGGCTTGTCGGATACAGTTAATGTATCTACAACTCATATTCCAAATCTTTCAGTTCTTTCAGCAGGTAGAATCCCTCCAAATCCTTCTGAATTGATTGGTTCAGTAAGGTTTGAAGAATTACTTGGAGGATTACGTGATCAATATGACTATATTTTTATTGATGTACCACCAGTTGGAATTGTTTCTGATGCTTTGGCTATATCAAAGATAATAACTGGTTATGTTCTTGTGGTAAAATCTAATACCAGCAAAATTGATTTTCTTACATCGGTTGTTCAACTACTAGAGCAAGTTGATGCCAATATCTGTGGGTTTATCTATAATGCTGTTAACCCAAAGAGCGGTGATTACAAATACAAGAAGTATAAAAATGGCTATGGTAAATAGATTGAAGAGGTGTTAAATAGTGCTCATTGATTTTCATGCACATGTATTACCGGAACTAGACCATGGATGTGAAACGGTGACGATTGCTAAAAAGCAGTTGATGTTAGCTGATGAATTAGGTATAGACATTATTGTTGCATCTTCTCATTACACACCATACTTAGAATCTGTTCAATCATATCTTAAGAGAAGAGAAGCCTCATTCTGCTTGATGGAACCTTTTCTTGAAGATTATAAAGTCAAAATACTACCTGCTGCTGAGGTGCTTTTGGTCCCAGGCTTGAATAATGATAAAGAATTACATCGTTTATGTATTAAGGGTACCAATACCATACTGGTTGAAATGCCAATGTCCGAATGGGAGGCAACGCATATAGATACTTTTGAACAGTTGTGTCAATCAGATGAATTTAATCTGGTGTTAGCTCATATTGACCGTTACCCTGAAAAAGAATTAAGAAAACTTAATCATATAGATTTTAGATTTCAGCTAAATGTTGATAGCATTACTAGTGTATTTCAAAAAATAAAATTGAAAAAGCACATTGAAGATCCTAACTTGGTTGCAATCGGTAGTGATATTCATGGATTAGGTATAGGATATAAGCAATTTAATAGAGCATTACGGATTCTGGGGGATAGAGTTTCAACTATAATGGACAGGACAGAAGTTTTGATTAAATAGTGAGGATTTGGGAGTAGAGATGAGTATACAAAAGAAAATATGTTTTGCGGCATCTTCAGGTGGTCATTTTGAACAACTGATGAGACTATATCCGATGATGAAGGAAAACAGCTTTATTATAACAGAATATGCACATTATGAAGTGAATACTAAGTCTGTTAAAACTTACTATTTGAAGCAGATCAATAGAAAAGAGTTGGGATTTCCTTTACTCATGATTTATAATTGTTTGAAGTCCCTTATGATCTTTTTACATGAAAAACCGGATTACGTTATTTCTACTGGAGCTTTGGCGACTATTCCTATATGTCTACTAGCTAAATTGTTCAGGAAGAAATTAATATTTATCGAATCCTTTGCAAAAGTAACTACGCCTACCTTAACAGGAAAACTTATGTATAGGTTTGCTGATCGATTTTATGTACAATGGGAAGAAATGCTTAGTATATATCCAGGAGCTATTTTTAAAGGATCTATATATTAGTTTTTGAGGTGGAATGATATGATTTTTATTACATTAGGGTCACAAAAATTCCAGTTTGACCGTTTACTTGCTGCTATTGATAATTTAGTTGAAAGTAAAAAAATTTCAGATGAAATTTATGCACAAATTGGATATTGCACTTATAAACCCAAGAATTTTAAATATGTTGAATTTATGGCTCAAGATGATTTTCGTGAAAAATTGGACAAATGTGATTTGGTCATCGCTCATGGAGGTACAGGAGCAATTATTACGGCAGTAAGCTTAAGTAAAAAAGTGATTGCTGTGCCAAGGTTGGCAATTTATCAGGAACATGTAGATGATCATCAGATACAGTTGGTGGAACAATTTGAAAGTGCTGGAATAATATGTGGTTGTTATGATGTGAATGAATTAGCAGACAAGATTATGTATACAAGAACACATGAGTTTACTCGTTTTGAATCCAACACTAGCATAATAATTGATGATATTAAAGAATATATAGCAGATAATTAGTTGGAGAGAATATGAAGAAAATAAAAAAGTACATTGAATATTTCCTTACTAAAATACACGTATTATTAGAGCAAAAAAAGTTCAAGTACAAAAATACCACAATGAAGTATATTCTTAAAAGGAATTTGGAATCAAAAGACTTATTAGTTGTTTTTAGCGCCTGTACACGAAAAGGTATAAGAGCTAGATACAATTATGTGAGAACGTTAAATAATATTACTTGCAATAAACTATTTATTCTTGATGATTTTGCGGAGGATCATAGAGGAGGTTATTATTTAGGTGATTGGAAGAATTTTGAAGAAGAAATGGCTTCAATAGCTCTTATCAACAAAGTTAAGAGTGAATTAGATATAAATAAACTTATTTTTTGCGGATCTAGCAAAGGTGGTTATGCTACACTTAATATTGGTTGTCAATATAAAGATTCTGTGATGATAGCAGGTGGACCACAGTATTATCTTGCAACATATCTTATTGAGGACGAAAGTTTTATAACATTAAGGCATATAATTGGTAAAGAGACAAGCGATGATAAAGTGGCTGTCGTTGATCAGCATTTGCCAGAACGCATATTGAAGAATGCATTTGTTGAAACTCAAAAGATATATCTGCATTATTCGGATCAAGAACATACTTATGACGAGCATATCAAGTATATGATTGATGATATGAAGAAAATGAATTATCAGGTGGAAGTTGATATCAGTGATTACACCAACCATTCTAATATAAGTTATTACTTCCCCGATTTCTTGTTAGCGAGTCTGAATAAGGAATTGTCATAAATAAGAATGAGTATGAGAGGATAGGTTATGGAGAGTATAAATGTAAGTGTAGTAGTTCCTGTATATAATGCGGAAAAATATCTCTATACTTCGTTGGAGTCATTGGCTAAGCAAACCTTGGATCAGATAGAAATAATTATCATTAATGATGGATCAACAGATAAGTCTTTAGATATTATCAATGAATACATACAAGAATATCCGGACAAGTTTGTTCTGATTAATAAAGCAAATGGAGGTCAGGCTTCTGCAAGGAATATGGGGATTGATGCCTGTAAAGGTTCATATATAGGATTTGTTGATTCAGACGACTATGTGGATACAACCATGTTTGAAAAACTTTATGCTATGGCTGAGGAAACAGGAGTTGATCTAGTTGAGTGTGGGTATAGATATCTTAGGGTTGAGGATTCAAAAGAGATTGATCTGAAAGAATATTGTGAAACCAGAAAATATAATAATAAACAAGAAATGTTCATAGACCCATTGGTTTCGCCGTGGAACAAACTGTATAAAGCAGATTTATTGAAGAACTCGGACGTCAGATTTGTTGAAGGGTGTATATACGAAGATACTGCTTTTTATATTAAAACAATTCCCTTAATTAATAGCCATTCTTACTATGATGAAAAATTGATTCATCATATACTATGGCCTACATCGACGATGAATGCTAATAGAAACCGTAAGGTGGGAGATATATTCATTGTCCTGGAAGATATACTTGAATACTATAAATACAACAATTTGTTTGAGCAGTATTTTCCTGAACTTGAATATTTTTGCGTAAAGATATTACTAAACAGTTCGCTGGGAAGAGTTTTGGAGATTAAAGATGCTGAACTTAGAAATTTTTTTGTAGAAAAAACACTAACTATGATTAATCAAAATTTTATTCACTATAGACGTAACAAATACTTGAAAATATCTGGGAAATCTTTTTTCATGAAGATACTTAATAAATATACAATTCCAGCTATTGGCTACATATATAGATTGAAAAGGACATATTAGGTTGAGAGGAGTTTGCTATGAAAGTTTCTGTAGCACTAGCAACATATAATGGAGAAAAATATTTAGTAGACCAATTGGATTCAATTAAAAATCAAACAAGACCAGTAGATGAAGTCATTATTTGCGATGATCGGTCTTCTGATAATTCCTTTGAGATTGCTAAAGACTACATCATAAAAAATAAACTTGAGAAAACCTGGAAAGTAACACTTAATGAAGTAAATAAGGGTTACGCCGGTAATTTTTTTGATGCAGTAAAGATGTGCTCTGGAGAGTATGTTTTTTTCTGTGATCAAGATGATATATGGATTGAGAACAGAATTGAGAAAATGGTAAGTGTTCTCGATTCTAACAATAAAATTCTGATGCTTGGATCTGAATTCACACCTTTTTACTGTACTGAAGACGCTCCAAAGATTGCAGGAAGCGTACTTAAGGAAATGACAGGAAAAGGCGATTTGGAGCATATCCAATTAAATAGTAAAACTATTTTTATCGGCAGTGAAGGCTGTACTATGGGAGTGAGAAGAGAATTTTTTAATCAAATTGAAGAATATTGGTTTCCTGGATGGGCTCATGATGAATTTGTATGGAAAATGTCTTTGTGCCTAGATGGTTGTTATATCCTTCATGAGCCGACATTGATAAGACGTCTACATTCTGACAATGTATCAAAACGTAAGATGAGAGATTTAGATAGAAGAATTTCGTTTCTAGCCAAATTGAATGAAAGTCATCTGAAAATGTATGAGTATGCTCGTAAACTACAATTAGATGAACAGAAAATGAAGTTAATTAGTATGAACATTGAGTCTGTAGAACTTAGAATCCAACTATTAGATCAGAAGAAATTCGGCAATATCGTAAAATTAATTTTTAAACATTTCAATCATTATCATAGCAGAAAATCCATACCTGTCGAGTTAATGATTTCCTTAAAAAAAGTTGACTAATAAATGGAATACATTAAGTAGCGTCGGATGTGTATTATCTTAGAATAGTATAATATAAGGCTGTATATGTGGAGGCAAAATCAGAATTTAAAGGATACGTATCTGAAGATATGAAGTTATAATATGTAATCGTTACAAATTATAAAGGAAGCAAAATTGATAACCAATTATTTTGAAATTAGAAGGAGTAGAGCTATGGTGGAAAACAAGACAGAAAAAATACCTAAAATAATCCATTATTGTTGGTTTGGAAATAGTGAAATTCCAAGAGATCAACAGGATTATATGAAATCGTGGAATATCCTGTCAGATTATAAAATTATGGAATGGAACAGTAATAACTTTGCATTTGAAGACAATGTATATTGTAATACTGCTTTAAGCAAGAATAAATGGGTGTTTCAAAGTGATTATTGCCGTTTGAAAGTTCTTTATGAGTATGGTGGTATATATCTAGATACCGATGTAAAAGTTTTTAAGAACTTTGAGCCTCTATTAGATAATGAAGTTTTTATAAATTTTATATACAATAGTTCGATTGGAATGGGAGTTATTGGCGCAAAACCAAAAAGCAAATTTATTAAAGAATTGCTAGATATATACGACAATATGATACTTGATTATACTCAAAATGAGCAGTTAAAAATCGTTGATGGTGTATATAAAACAAAAGGCTTCATAACAAATAATTATATTGTAACATATTATCTGCTACAAAAGTACCCAGGGTTTAAGCTTAATAACAAGTACCAAGATTTAGGAGATTTAGTTTTGTATCCAAAAGAGATGTTTGAAATAGGTACATTGTCTAAGAAACATTATACAATTCATTATAGTGCAGGTGCATGGAGAAATAAAGTAAATACTGGAAGTAGTGGTATAAAAAAAGTTATAAGATTTAATCTCAGAGAGGTCCTTAAAAAAGTACCGTTTATATTTGATAATATGCAAATTTTAATCAGAAAAGTTAGATATTATCATTTGAATAAAAAACTGCCATTTTATAACTGGGATAATGGCAGATTATAATTTTACTATGATACCAATATGTTTATGATAATAAATGAAATGGGCTTCTTTGTATTAAGTAAAAAGAAGAATACATCATTGATAAAGAAAAGTGATTACTAAAGTGTCTTTCAAAATCAGTGTGCATCTGAAGGCATCGTTAAAAGAGAAATATGTTGTGTATACTAATAATGTATATTGTTTATGAGAAAATAATACTAGTGTATACATTCCTTTTAAGAGCATGCTCAGAGAGAAGTTTAGATATAACTCTGTCTTATATCTATGAATGATTCGGTTAAGCATAAATTAGCTTTAAAAATAAATATATGCGAGTTTATTGGGTCAGTATCAGAAACTCATTAATTTGAAGCATATAATCAGAAAGAGATGAACGAAGTGTTTGATTATACAATAGCAGAGAAACAAACAAGTAAATATATAAAAAAAGATTCGGACAAAAGCGTGTTTAAAAAAGTATCAATTTTTTATTTGCTTACTTACATACTATTGCCACAGTATTTTGGATTTGAAGTAGCTGGCTTCGACTTGTCATTACAAAGAATTGGTATGTTACTTGTGCTGTTTTATGTTCTTGAGTCGACAGTTAGGACGAAATCTATGTTTCTGATTATTAAAGAATCAAGTATTTTACCGGTTCTGTTATTATATTTTTTCGTTTTAATATATACTATGATTTTTCGAAAAAATATCAATACATTTATGTATACATTCATAGAATTTTTGTGTTTCTTCTCTTTAATATATTTGTTTAGAAATGGGTTGAGTTTAAATGAATTTGTATCGTCAATAACAGTGATTGCATATGTTTTTGGGATCCAGGGTTTGATAGAGTATATAACTAGGAAATCTTTGTTTTCATACTTAGAAACAATTCAGGGACTATATACAGGAGGTATGATACGTTCAGGAGCATATAGAGTTATGGGGCCAAGCAATCACTCTCTTGGCTATGGATTGGTACTTATAACAATTATACCTTTGATATGTATCAATTATGAAGAGGACAAGATTGATATACTTAAAAATAAACCTTTATTGATAATTCTAATGCTAAATGTTTTTTTGACTGGATCTAGATCTACTTTGGCGGTTTTTTTACTTGAGATAGGTTTACTATTCCTTTTTAGTGATCTCGCAAAAAAGAAAAGAGCGCTTTTAGGGATATTCGCATTTGTATTTTTTTTGGCTATATTTGTTGTATTAACATATAAAACTGGGTTTAGCAGATACATTATGTTGCAGATAACAAGTGTGATTGATGAAATATTCAAAACTCATTTTGCCATAAATTTTGGGGCTGATATAACTACTTTATCGAATAGCTCCGATTATAGAAAGGTTCTTCCGGAAGTATTTAAATTGCCATGGTTAAATCCTCTTATTGGCAGAGGCTCTTCATATAGCCTGAATGCATATATTAGTGGTCATTATATCAGGTCAGTCGATAATTTTTATGTCGCTCAATACATACGGTTTGCATATCCTGGATTAGTTACTTATATACTAATAATGTTATTCGTAGCATTTAGAATGATTAAGTATGCTATTAAATTTAAATCAGGTATAGTACTAGGTATATTTATTGGGATAGTATGCTACTATGTGAATTTATGGTGGCTTGACACTCTTCAGACGATAAAATATGTTTACATTCTATTTGCTGTATATTTTGCATTTTTTGATATAAAGTTAAAGATAGGTGGAAGAAGTGAAGTTTAGTGATTATTATTTTGATAAAATTTGTGGATATGATTATGAATTGATTAAAGGGTATAAACAATACCAAAAAATAATTCTTTTATGTAAGACAATTGTCCTTGGCTTTTTTTCAAGGTTAGCTTTTGATGAAAAAGAATTTAGCGTTGACTTTCTTTTTTTTAAATATCATGATCGCATGGATCATAATATCCTATTTGAGGAAGTTTACCGTCAATGCGAAGCGACTAAGATTGATGTTCATATAAAAAGAGAATACATAGTGAATATTAAGCTTGTTATTAGTCTTGTGAAATATATAAGCGTTTTGCGTTCTTTTATAAGAGAATATAAACTACTTGTAGGCCTATATTTGTATATTAAGGTTAATCAATATTATCAAGCAGTATACTTATTAAGAGATTGCAAATTTTTTAATCTAGTAGTATTTACGGACGTGCATCCAATCGAGGATCTTCTTGTTCAATATGCAAATAGTAATAGAGCTAATTCAATAATGTTACAACATGGTCTTTACATAGATTGGGATGGTGAAGTAAACATCAATAGTTTGAATTATCTGCAAGTTCAAGCTAAGTATTTATTAGCTTGGGGAGAATCTACGAAAAATTTATTCCATAAATACAACCCTGATTTAAAAATTCTTCTTTGTGGCAAACCTACTATTCGAGCAAACTTAAAGGTAAACAACATTGAACAAACTGTAGGAGTGGTTTTAGACGAACCGCTATATCATAAATATAATCAGAAAGTGATTAATATTATTACTGATTTTGCGCTACAAGAGAAGTGGCGAATTATTTTAAGGTTTCACCCTAGAGATAAGCATACGGAATACAATATTCCTTGTGAAGAATTGATTCTCTCTGGAGATGCGTTAGAAGCTAGTATTATTGTCGCGCATACAACATCTATGATTTTTGAGTATATGACATATGGAAAAAAGGTATATAAATTTAAGTCCGATATTCCTTTTTATGATATAGATAATAGAATTATTTTCAGTAGTGTTGACGAATTAGTACGAAGTCTTAATGTTGATTTTGACTTTAAACAAGAAGCTAAAAGGCATATCTCGCTAATTGATAGTGTTTCTAAGGATGAATATAAAAAGACTTTTAAACTTATAAGTGGGGTCTCAAAAAGTGAAAAAAGTAAGTAAAATGAATACCAATAAATTTATAGAAGCTGGATCAGTATATTTTATTGGAAATATTTTCAATAAAGGAATTGCCTTTTTAACAGTACCAATATTCACTAGGATTCTTTCAACATATGATTATGGTATAATTAATACATACTCCTCCTGGGTGAGTATTCTAACTATTATACTTGGCATGACACTATACATGTCAATACGTGCTGCTTTTATTGACCATCAAGATGAGATTGATGATTTTTTGTCGGCGATTACGACTTTAACTATCATAAGTTCTTTTACAATTTCAATATTAGTTATTATTGGAAGCAAATTAATAAATGTCAATTTAAGTATTTGGCTAGTAGTACTTTGTGTAATTCAAGGATATTCAACAGCTATTATAAATAATTATAGTATGTACTTAATGATGAAGTTTGATTATTTGAAGAGAACTATATTAATGGTGGTTCCTAATGTGATTTCAACAGCTGTAACGCTTGTTCTTTTATTATATTATTTTCAACGAAACAGATATTTCGCTAAAATTGTACCGACGTCATTAGTATATTTTATAGTTTCATTAGTTGTACTACTGGCAATATGGAAAAAGAGTCATAAACTTATTAATTTTATGTATTGGAAGTATGCTATAAAAATCTCATTTCCAACCATTTTTCATGGATTATCTTTAATCATTTTAGCTCAATCAGATAGAATTATGTTGACGAGTATGATTGGTGCAACTGAAACAGGGGTTTATAGTCTCGTTTACAATTTTAGTATGTTGGCAAGTATATTTATTGCAGCGGCCGAGGGAATATGGATTCCCTGGTTTACAAAAAAAATGATGGAACGTAGTATAAAAGAAATTAACAAAAATGTTGTTGTGTATATTGACATTATTTCTACGATTATAGTAGGGATAATGCTTGTATCACCAGAGGTATTGAGAATATTAGCACCATCGACATATTGGCATGGCGAGGTTATCATCCCAATAATAATTATGTCGAATTTTATTATTTTTTTATATTCACTATATGTTAATATAGAACATTTTCATAAAAACACTAAACATATAGCTATTAATACACTTGTTGCTGCTGTTTTAAATATTGTGTTAAACTATTTACTTTTACCGTATTATGGTATGATTGGGGCTGCGTTTACAACATTGATATCGTATACTGTTTCTTTAGTTTTGCATTACCTCTATTCGCGAAAGTTGGAGAGAGAGTTATTTATGTTTCGAAATATGGTGAAATATATTTTCTTATTAATAATCACATCGGTGGTCTTCTACGCTTTGATTGATCATATAATTTATAGGTACTTGTATATAACTGCTATAGTTTTGTTGCAGTTATATTATCATAAGACTCTCATAATAGAATGGATAAAGACAAAGCTTGTCTAATATTTATTCGAAGAAGTGAGAAAAATTAAGATGGAAATTGTTAGGCTAAGTATTTATTAGTTATTTAGTTGTATTTGTGAAAGTGATCCATGCCCATTTAAACCATGGTATCTGCATCATTGAAAAAGGTCCTAAAAGAAACGCTGACGACAAAGACCAGTATTTAAACCCTTCAAATGAAGGTATCATTGATTCTCCATAGATTATTAGTTGTGTTCCATGAACCAATCAAAAGTCAATACTATCTGATTATATTATAGTCAATATAAAATAAAGAAAGGAACATGATGTTTTTCATATAACATCATACAAGGATGAAATGAAAGTAGTAGCAGTAGTACCAATGAAATTGAATAACGAACGGCTACCAAATAAGAATACAAAAGCATTCAAGAATGGAGAGCCGTTATGTACCTACATATTAAATACTTTATTAGAGGTAAAAGAGATCGAAGAAGTATATGTGTATTGTAGTAATCCTGTTATTAAGAAATATCTACCCTTTGGTGTAAAGTATCTCAAAAGGAGCGAATCTCTCGATCAAGCATCTACTAGTATGAATGAAGTTTTAAAGGCTTTTTCAGATGATATAGATTCGGAGTTCTACTTGATGACTCATACGACAGCTCCATTTATTCAAGCAAAATCAATCAGAGATTCCTTGAGGAAGGTACTGTCGTCAGAGTATGATTCAGCTTTTACGGTTAAACTAATCCAAGAATTCTTATGGGAAGATGGAAGGCCTATGAATTATGAATTGAGTAATATTCCTCGGACCCAAGATTTGAAGAAGATTTATGCTGAAACAAGTGGCTACTATATTTATAAAAAAGAGATGATCCAGAAGTATAATCGTCGTATCGGAGATAGACCTTTTTTACAAGTAATTAGTGAAATTGAGGCAATAGATATAGATGAAAAGGATGATTTTTTAATCGCTGAATCAATATATAATAGTATATATGCTGGGAGGGGCAATGATGAATAGACTTCGTTTATTGGATTGTACGTTAAGAGATGGTGGATATGTAAATGATTGGAAATTTGGACAAGAGAATATTCAATTAATCATAAATAATCTTACAAAGTCAGGGATTGATATTATTGAGTGTGGGTTTATTAACTCAGAACGCTCTGTTTCTGAGGAACAGTCTATGTTCAATAGTATTGAGGATATATCAAAATATATTAGCAAAAAGAGCGGTAGTATGTATGTCGCAATGATAAATTTTGGAAGTTTTCCATCGGAGAAGATACCGGATAGAACTGAAGGGATGATCGATGGGATTAGAGTTGCATTTCATAAAAAAGACAAAATTGAGGCATTAAATTTATGTGAAGATATAAAAAGAAAAGGTTTTAAAGTCTTTCTTCAACCGATG
Organism: Vallitaleaceae bacterium; assembly: GCA_963677625.2. Taxonomy (GTDB): domain Bacteria; phylum Bacillota; class Clostridia; order Lachnospirales; family Vallitaleaceae; genus UBA1351. The sequence continues at coordinate 117,392 of CAXXSW010000004.1, read as the reverse complement.
GTCTCTTTATCATATGATGATTATGAGTTCTTAGAAATGCTTCAATCAGTAAACAAGATTGAACCATACGCTTTTTATATTGTTGATAGTTTCGGTGTGATGAAGAAAAGGGATCTATTACGGTTTTATCATCTTGTAAATCACAATCTCAAGAATGATATTTTAATTGGTTATCATTCACATAATAATTTGCAACTAGCATACTCTAATGCGCAGTCGTTGGTTGAGTTTTCAAATGGAAGAGATTTGATTATTGACAGCTGTGTTTTTGGAATGGGTAGAGGAGCGGGGAACTTAAATACAGAGTTGTTTCTTGAGTACTTAAATGAGAATTATGCGACAAATTATAGAATCAAACCAATCTTAGAAGTAATAGATGAAGTCCTAAATAACATATACAAAACAGCATATTGGGGCTATTCTTTGCCTCATTACATTTCAGCAAAAAATAACTGCCATCCTAATTATGCAACATACATTGCAGATAAAGATACACTCACAGTGGATGATGTGAATAATATTGTTTCTCAATTGGATGAGGATAAAAAAAATAATTTTGATATAGATTACATAGAAAAATTGTACTTAAATTATCAGAGTAACAGAGTAGAGGATAAAAGTGATTTACAAGAGCTAAGTAGAGTTTTCAAAAATAAGGATATTGTTTTAATAGCACCTGGTAAAAATCTACTTGGAATTAGTAATAAGTTAAATGAAATCAAAAGTTTGAATTCGATTTATATATCGTTGAATTTCAGACCTGCTGGCATAAATGTTGATTATACATTTATTAGTAATAATAAAAGATTGGATCATTTTAAGACTCACGATGAAGACAAATTGATAATTTCATCAAATATTAAGAATTCAAATTTAAATGGCTTTAAAGTTAACTACTCTGAATTACTGAATGATGTAGCTAGTGTTCATGATAATGCTGGTTTGATGATAATTAAGTTATTAATTAATCTAGGTGTTGAAAAAGTTCAGTTAGCCGGATTTGATGGATATTCGAATGAGGCAGTTGATGATTATGTTGATAAAGATCTGATGCTTGTGAAAGATAGAAAGATAATCAGTCAGTTAAACAGAGGAGTAAAGGAAGTTCTTAAATTATATTCAAAAGATATCGAAATAGAATTTCTGACAGAGAGTAAATATAACATGGAGGAAGATATATGAAAGTATTAACTTTTGGTGAAATAATGTTAAGACTATCTTCACAAGGTTATAAGAAATTGTTTCAAAATGATTTAATGGAGACCTCTTTTTGTGGTGCAGAGGTTAATGTTGCAGTATCGCTTTCAAATTTTGGGATTGAAACATTTTTTTTGACCAAAGTACCTGATACGTCGATTGGTCATGAAGCAATTAATACTCTTAAGTATTTTGATGTAGATACTTCAAAGGTGATTTATGGAGGAGATCGTCTTGGGCTATATTATTTGGAAAAAGGAGTTAGTCAAAGGGCCTCAAAAGTGATTTATGATAGAAAGGGTTCGTCTTTTGCTACGATGAAATCTTATGAAGTGAACTGGGATGAGGTCTTTACAGGAATTGATTGGTTCCATTTTAGTGGTATAAATCCTGCCTTGAATGTTGAGATTAATGAAATTTGTAAAATGGCATGCTCTGTGGCTAAAGAAAAAGGCATTACAATAAGTTGTGATGTGAATTATAGGAGTGCGTTATGGACTGAAATGGAAGCCCAGCGTAGAATGAAAGCGTTGATGAGTTATGTTGATGTGTATATCGGAAATGAAGAAGATGCTGAAAAAGCGTTAGGACTTAAAGCAAAAAATTCAAATATAGTCAATGGACAAATTGAAATTGATGATTATCAAGAAATCTGTGAAATGATTGTTGACTTATACGGATGTAAGTATGTTGCAATAACTTTAAGAGAGAGTATTAGTGCAAGTATAAATAATTGGTCAGGTATCTTATATTCTTCCAAAGGTAAACTTTGTAGATCTAGAGAATATAATATTCAAATTGTTGATCGTGTTGGGAGTGGGGACAGTTTTAGTGCGGGAGTAATATATGGATTGCTAAACAATTATGACATAGAAGATACAATTGAATTCGCGGCAGCTGCTAGTTGTTTAAAGCATACTCAAGAAGGTGATTTTAATAGGGTAAGTTCACATGAAGTTATGGCACTAGTTGAAGGTAACGGTAGCGGAAGAGTTATTAGATAATAGTGAGAGGATGTGTGGTATGACATTCATAAAAAGGCAAATTAAATTTATTATATTTAAATATATATGGAAGAAAAAAAATAAAAATAACTATACTTTCCCAACAAAGATATGTGATATTGCTAAGGTCAATATTGGATATGGCTCATATGGACCAATCACTGTTAGTACATGGGGGAGTGAGAATGAAGGACTGAGTATAGGAAAATATTGTTCTATTGGGCCAAATGTACACTTTGTTTTAGGGGGGAATCATAGCTATAAAAAAATATCTACTTTTCCATTCCTTGTAAAATATGGGATGGAAAAAATGGAAGCTATAAGTAATGGACCGATTATTATTGGAAATGATGTGTGGATTGGTGCAGATGTTACTATTCTGTCTGGAGTTACTATTGGACAGGGCGCTGTTGTAGGTGCTGGTAGTGTAGTAACAAAGGACGTGTTGCCATATAGTGTAGCTGTAGGTAATCCAGTGAAAGTAATAAAAAGAAGATTCGAGGATGATATTTGTAAGTATCTAGTTGACAATTTGAACTATAAAGTATATGATAAACAATCAATAATTGAGATGAAAAATTTATTGTATGAAGATATTACAAAAGAGAACTATAAAGAAATTGTTAATAGAATAAATGATATAGGACCTGGGACTTATTGACGTCGTAATCGATTGATTGTATAATATGTATATAGCAAACCTATTGAAAAATAGTGACGCAAAGCTAAGGGTCTAAGGTCTTTTGACTATGATTGCCAGTTGCCGAATTACTGACTCTTGGATCTTACATGATTGTAAGGTTTTTTTGTGTTTGTCATAAACTCATTTATAGAAATGGAGATCAGAATATGAAAAAAAAATTAATGGGTCTTTTAGCATCCTTGTTTGTGTTGGTAGTTATTTTTTCACTTTACTTAAATTTTAGGCAAAACGAGATGGACATTGTTGATACCAACATTCCTAAATCCGATGTCCAGGAAGAATATATTAAGAAAAATACAAATGATTTACTTGATATACCTGACAAAACTAATACTGGTATCGATAAAAGTGTTCCACTTGCTGTTATCGATTCTTTGGGTGAACATGATGGTATATACTATAAGTTTAGTAGTAATAACACCAAATTATCGTTAGATCTATTCTATAGTAATAGAGAGCTTGGGAACGAGATTCTGATTAAGGATAAAGACTTCTCAAAATTCCCTTTTACAATGCTTAATGATACAGAAGTAACAGAACGTAAAACAGTAGTTTTTGAGAATTGTAAATTCTATTCTATTGCATCAAGCAGGCAGGATTCTATGGTCAATTATGTATTTAAGAACTGTTCAATAAATAATTTTACTGGTAGCAATGCTTCCTTTGATAAATGCTATTTCGGGGGTTCGATACTTGACGCACTAAATCCATTTAGAAATGTAACTGTTACAAATAGTTTTATTTCTGATTTATCCCATCCGACAACCGATATAAAAGAGTTACATTCTGATGGGGTTCAAATTTATGGTTATAAAGGATTAGATGCTGTAAATATTCACTTTGATAATTGTAGATTTGAAGTGCCAAGCATTCCGTATACGATGAATGTTGGAGTTTATGTTAATTCGTGTATTTCTGCCAGTCTCGAATATAGTAATGGCTCTAATCTTACATTTACAAATATCATCATGAACGGCGGAGCGTATAGTATCTATGCTGGTGTTGATGCTCCTTTCAAAGTTAATGATGTGAAATTTCAAAATGTAAAGGTTGGCAGCAGTAAGGTGTGGGGAAATATATATCCAAGGCCAAATCCTGACATCACATATGAAAACATAGTTGATACAGATAAGCTGTATGTTACCACAGTTAAGAAAAATACGGACGATGGTATTGATCTTTATGTTACAAATGATACCGAAACAGACCGTAAACTGATTGTAATTACTGATGATTACGTTGAGCATGAATATATTATTAAAGGCAGTCCCTTGGTGGGAAAACTCTCTGAAACTGCGGTCAATGCTTTGACAATTGATGATTTTAGTATAGATAAGCAAATAACTATTAATGCGGACACACAATGGGTAATCTGCTATGATGAATCGATTTTAACAGCAAATCAAATTCGCTATGTAAATTGGGGAAAGGATGAAGTGAAATCTCCGGTGTTTAACTCTCTAGATACAGTAAGTTCTTCGCCTGAACTAGAAATTGTAGTAGATGATTCGTCAAAAAGCATTATTGATGACAGCAATGCAGCTATTGATTTCAGTTGTGGTGATGATGTAAAATTCACTTACAATAATGGGAAGTTGACATTAATAGGTAGCGGTGCTACTTATAATTATAACTCTAGGAAACCTGCTCCATGGTATGAATATCGTGAAAATATCAATGAAATAATAATTGATGACGGAATTACATATCTTGGAAGCCAATTGTTTGCTAATTGTACAAATGTAACAGAAGTTATCTTACCTGAAGGTATTACAGGCATAAGTGCAAATACATTTATAGGAGCCGCAGAATTAAATAAGATTACCTTTCCGAAGAGTCTTAAATCAATTGGAAACTATGCTTTTTTGGGAACTTCTGTCACAAATGTTAACTATTTAGGGACAAGTACTGAATGGGAAAAAATTGATATTGGTTTGTACAACGATCGTATATTAAATGCTGTAAATGCTGAAAATGCTGAAAAAGAATTTATCGAGAGTATGTTACCAAGTATAAATATCATTGATCAGGGTGAATGTGGAGTAGAGATTAAATGGGTTCTTTATAGCGATGGAAAAATTGTGCTAGATGGACAAGGTGATACATTTAATTATAATTCAAGAAAACCATCTCCTTTTGTTCAATATAGTGATAAGATAACAGAAGTTAAGATTAATGATGGTATCACTAGAGTTGGAGCACAATTATTTAGAAATGTAACAGGGATATCTGAATTGAGTTTACCAAACTCTGTAACTTCAGTGGGAGCGAATTCTTTTATTGGATGTTCGTCACTTGAATCACTAAGTTTCACTAAAAATACTACTATATTTGAGAATTATAGTTTGATTGGAACATCAATTACGAATGTAGTATACTTTGGCTTGGAAGACGACTGGTTGAATATCGAGTTTGGGAATAACCAATTCATTTTAGATGCGAATATTGTCTTCAAATAGAGTGGTGCTAGTTTGGTACTAAAGAATTTTAATGCTATTAGGAGTGCTTTATATTATATATAAAGCACTCAGACTGTAGACAAAGTCCTCGAATTCGAGGGCTTTTCTATTGACATTTACTTTCGCAAATTAACGTGTAAACGGTAATCCATATGTACCTGTCATCGCCTAATCATTCATGAGATAATATCCTAAAGCTCTGAAATCCTTTGAAAACTCTTAAAAGTTTTTAAAGTCTCACGAAAAGTTTATCGTTTTGAAATGTACTTGAATCAAAAAGTTTTGTATTGTATAATAAACCTGAAATATTCATCAAATAACTGCTTTAATACAAGGTAATATAATGCTATTTTGGGGTTGCATATTTTTATTAAGGAAGCAAGTTGAAATGGAGAGGAAGGATTCGACATATTGATAGGTTATATTCGATATAAACCATCTGCTAAATGTGAAACTTTTTATGTGAAGGATATCCCCTTCAGTTTGGGAAGCAATTATCTATTAAAATAAGTTTTGATAATAACATATTATTCTGCTGATTAATTTGCTTCCTCCTCTGATGCCCTTCCTTGTTGATTCGACTTTAATGTTATTTTATGTAATTAGATTGTCGATAAATTATGTCGGAACTCTAATATTTGTACAGTCAAAACCATCTGAGTAATCTTGACCACTTTGAGCCACCTGTCCGGCAAAAGTGGTTCTTCCGTAATAATCCGTGAAAGTGTATAATTCCCATGATTTATATGCTAAAATAGACTATCAAATAAAAAGGTGTGTAGATCATGGAAACAAATCAAAACTTAAATCTTAGATCCTTCTTCCCTATAGAAGGCCTTGATATACAAGAAGTTCTAGAGGAAGAAAATAGAATTATAATCAAACTAAAATCAAAAACTACAGATTGTCTTTGTCCTAAATGTAAAAACGTTACGTCCCATTGTCATGGTACCTATAAACGTAAAGTTTAGGATTTGCTAATATTAGGTAAACATGTTCAATTAGAGCTTACCTCTCGTGAATACTATTGTGACAATGAAGATTGCGAAACAACTACGATTGCCGAATCCTTCAATGGCTTTATCAATTACTATAGTAGAATGACCGAGCGACTAGAGGATTTTATATGTTCTCTTGCATTAGAAACAAGTTGTGAAGGATGTGCCAGAATATTCAAGTTAATTGGTATAAAAATTAGTGGTGATACAGTTATTCGCCTATTAATCAAAAGGTATGAGAATCAACCAGAGTTTCAGTGTGGCTCTGTGATAGGAGTTGATGATTTTGCCTTCAAGAAAAGATATAACTACGGTACTATAATTGTAGATGAGGCAACGCACCAACCTATTACAATTCTTGATGGTAGAGATGGAAAAACCCTCAAAGAATGGCTAAAAAACAATCAACATGTAAAAGTTGTAATTCGAGATAGAGCTAGCGCTTATGCAAAAGCCATATCTGAAGAATTGCCTGATGCAATGCAAATAGCAGACCGTTTTCATTTACATCAAAACTTACTTGAAGCAATCAAGAAAGCACTAAATAGAGAATTGCCAGCAACTATAAAAATACCAAATGAAACTTTGCATAAAGAGAATGAATATAGAAAAGAACATACTCAATCTGATGTATCAGATTCGGGTAAAAAAATGCCACCTGCTGTGGACAACCCACCTATTTTGAATCAAAAACGTTATCAACTTATCCTTCAAATACAAGCTTTCGTAGAAGAAGGGTGTTCTCTAAGAGAAATTGGAAGATGATTAGGAATAAGCCGTAATTCAGCAAGTAAGTTCAAATCAGGTGATCCTGTAACATTGAGTGAATATGGTTATAAGCCAAGTAAACTGGATGTATATCGATCCAATATAATTGACTGCTTACATAAGGGTTTTAGCAAAAGCAAAACAATAGATTACATATTCGGGCTTGGTTATAGTTGTAGTTCCTCAAATACTTATGATTATTTAACCAAAATCGAAGAAGCGTTAAAGTTGAAAGTTGAATCTCAACCATACGCAAGAACGCAAACAAAAGTTAATGAAAATCATACAGGAACAGATGGAGAAAATGAAAGCTTCATCACTAGGGCAGGTGTATTCAGGCATTTATGGATGAATACGCCGCTAAGCGAATACAATAAGAACTATATCTTTGAAAAGTATCCTATTTTATATAAAATCAAAAATTGTATAGACGAATTTAGGCAAATGTTCAAACTTAAAAATGTTTCGTAGCTATATTTATTCATTGAACGTCATTTAGAGTGCGGTATCAAAGAACTTGGAAATTTCTCAAAGGGACTTATGAAGGATATTGATGCAGTTGAAAATGCAGTAGCTTATGATTATAGCAACGGTTTTGTTGAAGGTACTAATAGTAAATTGAAAATGGTTAAAAGAACAATGTATGGTCGTTGTAAAATGTCATTACTATCCGCAAAGATGATGATTTCAACTGAAATCAGCGAAGGGTAGTTGTACGACGGATTATTGCGGAAGAACCACGCCACACCGGAACAGCGGCTCTGCCGCACAAGAATATTCACTGTAAGTATTATGCCTTTTAAGATGCGTGTGAAAATACTACGTTTGTTTAAATTTAATATTGCTAAGGATGTTAATATTTTCCCCAAATTGTTATTTTGGGAGTAACAATGTTTCAATAGGTAAGCGTTCTTTTGTTAATGCTAAATGATATTTTGATGGAAATGCTGAAATTGTAATTGGGGAGGCATGTTCAATAGCACCCCAAGTCATGTTCTGTACAACAACACATAAGATGGGAACATCAGAAAGAAGGGCAAAAGAAGTAATTGAGAAGTCAATAGTCATTGGAAGTGGAACGTGGATTGGTGCCAGAGCAACTATTATACCTGGTGTTTACGTTGGTAATGGTTGCGTGATAGCGGCAGGGGCAATAGTAAGTAAGGATTGTGAACCTAATGGACTATATGCAGGGGTACCTGCAAGAAGAATAAAAAATCTTGATTAGTAGCTACTTTTTACCTGATAAAATGTATATGATTAGGTTAGATAGTACTGGATAATATAGAATTTCACATAGAATTAGACACAATTAAAAAAAATAAGTTATAATATAAACCAAGAGCAAATTATATATCATAGCCAATGATTTATATTGGTTAAAGGCATAATTATGATGATTGTGTCTAGCAGAAGATTTGTTACTTTGAAATTTGCTTGAATGACTATCCTTTGTATTGTATAATAAATGATGATTGTTTGAATTGTATTAAATATGTTGGTTAACTATAATTGATTAACAAGATTTTTTTCTTGTTTGATTTTTAATGGTCTATAGAGATATAAATTTATTATGAGAGGTAAATATGTATAGAGAAAAAGGAAGCATCTTATTAAAAATATTTAAAGTTATTGTAAGTATTGTCTTTGCTTTAGGTTTAGTAATTTTTGTCATTTATAGTGTCAAAGAGGAGAGAAAGGAACAACTTAGGTTAATAAATGAAAGTAGGTTACAAGAAGAAAGTCATATACAAGAAGAGCAAAAAGATAATGCAAGCTACTTATTGAGAATTAATGAAATATTTATTACCACATCAAACAAGATAGAAATAGAAATTTATAATCCGTCAAACTTTGATATTGATTTATCTGGGTTTTATTTTATGACTAGTCAAGGTCGTTTGTACGATTTTACGGACACTGACATTATAGAAAAAGGCGAATTTAAGGTGATTAACTTTGAATCAGATATTAAAGAAGGTATATATGAGTATTTTGAATTGGTAAATGATTTTGATGAATCCATAGATATTTTGGGAATTGATGATTTACTTAAAGAGAAGTCATTTGGAAGAATTAATAATGGTAGCTCATTTGCATATCTAGAGGAGACTTTAGGTAAGAGTAATGGGGAAGCCAGTATGGGCGAAATGTTAACACCTGTTTTTTCTAAACAAAGTGGTTTTTATGATGATACATTTCAACTTGAGATTTTGAGTGAAGGTGATACCGACATTTTTTACACTCTTGATGGATCAATTCCAAGCAAGAATTCAATATTATATGAGGGTCCAATAACTATCTCAGATATAAGTTATCAAGCTAATACTATTTCAAGTAGAGATGATATTAGTACTCTTAATGTTCCCATACCTACTGCAAATATAGATAAAAGCATGATTGTTCGAGCAAGAGCATATGATGAAAGCAATAATCAAAGTGAAGTTATAACGGGAGCTTTCTTTGTTGGCTATAAATATAAAAAAGGTTATGATGATATTCCAGTTATTTCCTTGGTCTTAGACCCAAATAATTTATTTGGATTTTGGGATGGAATTTATGTGCTGGGAAGAGCATATGAAGATACAAAATTGTTGGATGACGAGACAAGAATTAATGTTGTAGAGAACGCTAATTATAAGAAAGATATTTCAGTACCAGCATATATTGATGTGTTTGATACTCTTGGACTTAAGAGATATCAGTCTAAAGTTGATTTAAGTACATATAAAGATGGCTGGCTTGACTACCCACAGAAAAGTTTGAAAATTGAAGGTATTGATTTATCAACTAATAATGAGAAATCAATTGTTCATCAGATTAGCAACTTAGAAAACGATGCATTAGTATTTTCTAATGGTAGAAGTGATTATTATTCAAAACTTAGAGAAATTCTAAATCATCGTTTGTTAGAAGGTAGTTCGATTTTTATGTTCAATATCGAACCTGTCACACTATTTATTAATGGAGAATACTGGGGTATTTATCACGTTACATCCGATATTACAGCGAAAGCAATATCTAATGAACTGGGAGTTTCAACCAATGATGTAGGTGTAATGGAACTCAACACTATTTATAATGAAGAATTTGAAGTGTATCAAAGAATACCATCTTATTCTTCTGGTAGTACCAATATAGTTAATTTATATGAACAATTACTGACTGAACTTTCTGCGATAGATATGGAGGCAGATGATGCATACGATCTAATTAGTGAGTTGATTGATATAGACAGTTTTCTTGATTATTATTCATCAATGATAATCATAGGCAATTCGGAGTTTTTACGAGGCAAGCAATATCTAATGAAAGATATTAAGGGTGATTCTAAGTGGCAATGGATCTTATATCCTTCAGAAAATTCTATGGGCTTAGGGAATACAAGTGATTTCAAGATTAATAGTCTTATGAGAAATGATTTATTAGTAGATGTCTTCTACAGAACTTTGATGAAGAATAAAAAAGTCAGAGAAATGTTTGTTTACAGACTTGAAGAACACATGAACTTTACCTATAACTCAGTAAAAGTACACAATAGTATTGAATCCTTTAAAAATGTATATGAAGATTCATTATATAAATATTTTCAACGGTTCTTAGCCTCTAATAATGAAAATGCTTTTGACATGACCACGAGTGAAATTCTTGAATTTTTTGATAATAGGATTGATTATTTGATGGTTTATATACAAGAGGCATTTAAGCCAGAAAGTGATATTGTTAAGATTACTGTTAAGAATTCATTAAAAAATGCTGGCTCTGTTAAGGTAAATGATCGTTTAGTTGAAGAGACTATGTATGGCGATGATTATGAATGGACAGGATATTATTTTACAAAGGAAAAGGTAGAACTGGAAGCTATTTCCAATGAAGGATATATATTTACCGGCTGGAAGAATATAAATGGGGAGACTATTGAGGGACTGAATAATATAATAATTATTGATGATTTAGATAGTATGAAATATTATGAAGCTGTTTTTGAAGAGGAGTAGACTGTATATGGGAGGTAACTATGGAAAGTATTGTTGAACATATTGGTGACTTGATTGTTGCCCAAATTTCTGAAGAAGATTTGAACTTGAATTATGATGGGTTAGACTTCGATGAAGTTATAAAAATATCTTTAATAAATCAGATTGATTCAATAACATTGAGAGGATTAGCTTCATATCTTGATGAAATAAATGAGCATAAAGTTAAAAATATATTAGTGCAGAAGTTTATAATCTCATCTCAGCAAGATGTTGAATTAAAAAAAATTGTTGATTTATTTGAAAGAAATCATATAAAAAATCAACTTCTAAAAGGTTCAGTTATTAAGAACTATTATCCTAAGCCTGAAATGAGACAAATGAGTGATATTGATATACTAGTTGATAAGCTAGATTTAGCCAGAGCTAGTGAGTTGATTTCAACACTTGATTATGTACAGATTGGTCAAGAATCACATCACAATACCTTTATGAAAGGTGCATATTTACGAGTGGAAATCCATCATTCATTATACGATAGTACAGTGGATACAGAGCAACATGACTATTTTAATGGATTTGGAAGAAGTATACTTAAAAATGGATATGATTATTCATATGAATTTACAAATGAAGATTTTTATGTATATATGATGGCACATATGGCAAAACATTTTTATAAAATGGGCTGCGGTGTAAGAAATTTGGTTGATATATACATTTTCAGAAGAAGATTTAAAGATGAATTAAATGAAGTATATATTAAGGAAGAATTGAGAAAAAATGGAATATTATCTTTTAGTATGCATATGGAGATTCTATCAGACTTGTGGTTAAATAAAAAGGAACTATCTCCTTTTTATAGGAATGTCTTAGAATATATGTTATATTCTGGAATATATGGTAAAGATGAAAATGGAATATGGAACCAGTTTTATAAAGAGGGACAAAAGAATAATGCTGGTTCAAAAATCAGGATAAAACTATGGTATTTTTTCCCGCCAGTATACTATATTAAAGATTATTATCCTTGGGTTGAGAAGTATCCGTTCTTTTTGCCATTAGCTTGGGTTATCCGTGGATTTAACGGAGTTATTGGTAAACGAGGGACAAAAAAGAGAGAAATGTTGAGACGACTTGAAAAAAATGATATAGAAAAAATGCAAGAAATCTATAGAGAAATGAAGCTTGATTTTCATAAGATGAAGATTGATCACTAGAATGTGGAGGAATTTAATATGAAAGGAATTATTCTTGCAGGAGGAAGTGGTACTAGGTTATACCCATTAACGACTGTGACATCAAAGCAATTACTACCAGTATATGATAAGCCTATGATTTATTATCCATTATCTGTTTTAATGGATGCGGGTATCAGGGAAGTTCTTATTATTTCAACACCTGAAGATACCCCAAAATTCAGAGAATTGCTAGGAGATGGAGGTCAATTTGGAATCCAATTGTCTTATGAAATTCAAGCGAGCCCTGATGGTCTTGCTCAAGCCTTCATAATTGGTGAGTCTTTTATTGGATCTGACTCAGTTGCAATGATTCTTGGTGACAATATCTTTTTCGGACATGGTTTGAAAGAAAGAGTTAGAAAAGCTGCATCTAGAAAGAAAGGTGCAACAATCTTTGGTTATTATGTGGATGACCCAGAAAGATTTGGTATTGTTGAATTTGATAGTGAAGGAAAGGCTATATCCATTGAAGAAAAGCCTCAGATGCCTAAGTCCAATTATTGTGTTACAGGCTTATATTTTTATGATAATATGGTTGTTGAGTATGCAAAAAATTTGAAACCATCACCACGGGGAGAATTAGAAATTACTGATTTAAACAGAATTTATTTAGAAGAGGGTAATCTTGATGTTGAATTGTTGGGACAAGGATTTACTTGGCTTGACACTGGAACGCATGAATCTTTAGTAGAAGCAACGAATTTTGTTAAAACAGTCGAAACACATCAGCATAGAAAAATTGCATGTTTAGAAGAAATCGCCTATTTAAATCAATGGATCTCTAAAGAAAGACTAGAAATGATATATGTTCAATATCAAAAAAATCAATATGGCGATTATCTTAAAGATATTATCGATGGAAAATATATAGATAAATAGAGGGAGATATATATGAAGATTTTAGTAACTGGTGGAGCCGGTTTTATTGGAGCAAACTTTGTACACTACATGGTAGAGAAATATCCTGAAGATATGATTGTCAATCTTGATGTCCTAACCTATGCTGGTAATTTGCATAGTTTAGAGGAGATAGACAAGTGTGATAATTATAAATTTGTCAAAGGTAATATAGCTGACCGTGATTTTATATTTGCGCTTTTTGAGAAAGAAAAATTTGATGTCGTCATTAATTTTGCAGCTGAGAGTCATGTTGATAGATCTATTGAGGATCCGGGTATATTCATTATATCAAATATTATCGGAACACAAGTATTAATGGATGCCTCCAAAGCGTATGGTGTTAATAGATATCATCAAGTATCTACAGATGAAGTTTATGGTGATTTACCATTAGATAAACCGGAACTTTTTTTTACTGAAGAGACACCGATACATACATCAAGCCCCTATTCTTCAAGTAAGGCAAGTGCGGATTTGTTTGTTATGGCGTATCATAGAACTTTTGGCCTGCCAGTAAGTATATCTCGTTGTTCAAATAATTATGGACCATATCAGTTTCCCGAAAAACTAATACCATTAATGATTACAAAGGCCTTAAGTGATCAACCCCTACCAGTGTATGGTAAAGGTGAAAATGTTAGAGATTGGTTGCATGTTTATGATCATTGTGTAGCTATAGACCTTATTGTTCGAAATGGAAGAGCTGGGCAAATTTATAATATTGGTGGGCATAACGAAAGAACTAATTTAGAGGTTGTAAAAACGATTCTAAGTACACTTAATAAACCTGAGAGTCTTATATCTTATGTAACAGACCGTCCTGGGCATGATTTAAGATATGCCATTGATCCAAGTAAAATTGTCAATGAGTTAGGGTGGAAACCTAAATATAATTTTGATTCTGGTATACAAGAAACTATTGAATGGTATCTTGATAACCAAAAATGGAGTAAAAATATATTAGAAGGTGAATATAAAGACTTTAATAAAAAAGCAAAATAGATAGAACATGAGCTGAGAGGTTAGGTGAAGTATGAGACTGTTGGTAACAGGAGCAAATGGTCAATTAGGACATGATGTTGTTTTGAAGGCTAAAAGTAAAGGGCATGAAGTTATAGCAGTTGATATTAATCTATTGGATATTACTGACGAAACGGCAGTTCTTTCATTTATGAAATTGAATAAACCAGATGTAGTTATACATTGTGCTGCTTATACAGCTGTTGATAGGGCTGAAAGTGATCGAGAAAATGCTTGGCGTGTCAATGTTGAGGGAACTAAAAATATTGCATTAGCTTGTAAATCGGTAAATGGTAAGTTAGTTTACATTAGTACGGATTATGTATTTGATGGAAAGACTAGCGAACCACATATGGTTGAAGAAGATAAAACTCCAATTAATTATTATGGTTTAACAAAATATGAAGGCGAATGTCAAGTACTTGATTTACTTGATAAATATTTCATTCTCCGGATCTCATGGGTATTTGGTATAAACGGTAAGAATTTTGTTAAGACGATGAGAGATCTAGGGAAAAAGTTTGAAGAACTAACTGTTGTTAATGATCAGGTTGGTTCTCCAACATATACCGTTGATTTAGCGGATTTATTGTTAGAAATGATTATAACAGAGAAGTATGGCGTGTATCATGCAAGTAATGAAGGATCATGTACTTGGTATGAGTTTGCAAAAAAAATATTTCAAATTTCAAATATGAAGGTCGATGTTAAACCAGTTACTAGTGCTGCTTATAAAACTGATGCGGAAAGACCTAAGAATAGTTTGATGGATAAGACCAGTCTTTCAGAAGCAGGATTTAACAGACTTCCGCATTGGGAAGATGCACTTCATAGGTTTATTGATGAACTTGAAACTCAAGGGGAAGGACAGTAGGGGTGGTGAATTTGGAGGAAAATATGACTAAAGTGAAATTAACAAAATGCCCAATTGAGGGTTTAGCTATATTAGAACCAACGGTATATGGTGATGAGCGAGGCTATTTTTTTGAAGCTTATAATAAGTTTGAATTACAAGAGCTAGGTATTGACCTTGATTTTGTTCAAGATAATCAATCAAAATCAAAGAAAGGTGTATTAAGAGGATTGCATTTTCAAAATACCTATTCTCAAAGTAAGCTAGTGAGAGTTTTAAAAGGAGAAGTTTTCGATGTGGCAGTAGATTTACGTCAAAATTCTGATACATTTGGTGATTGGTATGGCGTTGTCTTGTCAGAGGAAAATAAAAAGCAATTTTTAGTACCCAAGGGCTTTGCACATGGATTTCTAGTACTTTCAGAGGAGGCTGTATTTTCCTATAAATGTGATGAGTTTTATCATCCAGAAGATGAAAATGGGATTATTTGGAACGACCCTGAGCTTAAAATTGTCTGGCCAATAGATGATTTGGATATTTTCGTTTCACAGAAAGATCAGGAATTAAAATCATTTAAGGAATATAGACAAAGTTTAGACATATAGGTATTAGGTATAGTGTGGAGGAAATATGGATGCTGTTTGGGGAGTTATAGATTTTAGCTCAAGTATCAATAGTCAAGTAATTGCTAAAAAGATGGTAGAATCAATGGCAGGATATGACCTGGTAGACATAGATTCCGAAATTTTGAATAATTCAGTTATAGCTATTGGTCATCAATATATTTTAGGAGAGTCAAGAGCATTTGCTAATCCTAAAAAAATAGATAATGACTTTATATATGCAGGAAACTGTATGTTAGATAATCGTGAAGAGTTGCTTGAGCTACTTGATTGTGAAAGTGATGTGTCTGATGTTGAGATGCTTTTTAAGTCCTATACTACTTGGAATAATGATTTTGTAAACAACGTACTTGGTGTTTTCACTTTAGTTGTTTATGATATAAAAAACAATGAATGTAAGATTTATAATGATCATCTTGGAAATAGAAGTTTATATTATTTTTTTGAACATAATTCTTTTATGTTTTCAACACTTATTAATCCTATAAAATCAACTAATAGGTTGAAAATTGATGAAAAGTGGGTGACAGCATCAATGTCATCGACTAGTCCTAATATGTCTATATATGAAGGGCTCACACCCTATGAGAATGTATTTCAATTACCGGCTGGTACATATTTAACCGTTAACAGTCAAGGAGTTAGGATAACACCTTATTGGGATCCTACAAAGATATCAATTGATAAAAATATTAAGATAGATGAGATTAAAGATATATCTCTTAAAACCCTCAATGTATGTATTGAATCATTAGTTTCAAGAGATGTTAATGTTGGTATGACCTTAAGTAGTGGTTTGGATTCAGGACTAATTGCTTGTATTGCAGCACCGATTTTAGATGGTGCGCAAAAACATCTATATACATATACTTCTGTTCCATCAAGTGGTTATGAATGGAACAAAGATCAGTATTTTGTTGACGATGAAAGAGAGGGTGTTGCAAAAATTGTAGATCATTTTTCAAACATTCTTCCTAAATTCATAGATTATGATGAAATCAATGCCTTTGATATTTTAGATGAAATGGTTACAAAGTTAGAATATCCATATAAGGCAGTACAGAATATCGTATGGCTTAATGAAATATATAAACAAGCAAAAAAAGATTCTGTACGGATTGTCATGCAAGGTCAATTTGGAAATTCAACCGTATCTTATGGCAATATTTTAACTCGAGTATACGATGAACTTATTCATTTACGGATTGATAAGGCCTTAAAGGAAATTAATAGTTTTTGTGTCCTGAATGGAGTTTCGAGGAAAAAAGCACTTCATATATTCGTGTCTGAGTGGATGAGTAGGCATAAGAGTTCAAAAAAAATCGAGTTGAGTGATATAGTAAGAAAAGACTTGACTGATAAATATATGATTAGTAAGGAACTACTAAAATCTGAAAGGCAAGTTGGTGGTCATTATATAGATGATCGATATCAGAGGCTGAAATTTATGTTCTATCAGCAAGAACTTGCTCAATTAAGTGTATTTGACACTCGTTTCGAGTTGATGTATGGGGTGATTATACGTGATCCTCTAAAGGATAAGAGAGTTATAGAGTTATGTGCAAAGCTACCACTTGAAGCTTTTATCACTCAAGGAATAGAGAGAGCCCTAGTACGTGTGTTTGCAAAAGATGTTTTCCCAGATAACTTTGATTTTAACATAAAGAAAAGAGGGAGACAAAGCGCGGATTTCACATATAGAATCAAAAGAGATTGGGATAGAATTAAAGATGAACTTGTTTCGGCTATGAATAATGACCAGATTTTAGATTATATAGATGTAAATCGCATCAATCATTTATTGACGATGATTAGGAAGAAGCCAGAAAAGTTAGGTACTACAGAGGTTACGGAAATCCTAATTATTTGTAGTTTGTCCACCTTTTTAGCTAAGAGCTAGTTAGGAGAGTTTATGAAATACTACTATAGATTGTTTAACCATATTGTTGAATCAGATCTGGTAATGCCAGAGGCTATTCCTGTTGAAAAAAGTAATCGTGTTGATATAAGGATTAAAGTGGACCAACCGCCTCAGTGGGTTTGGGATTTCATTGAACGGGGAAGGAGCGATTATATATCAGAAGATATTATGTGGTTTTACTTAAAAGATACCCTAATATATTATGTTGAAAAAGGAAATCTAATTAAAATATGCATACTTAAGCAGGGGATATCGGAAGCAATTATAAGAGCCTATTTAACAGGTTCGGCAATAACACTGGCCTTATCACAAAGGGGATATTATCCTATTCATGGAAGTGTTGTTGTCCATAATGATAAATCTATTATTTTGTCAGGAGCTAGTGGATCGGGAAAATCAACAATATCATTGGAACTTTATGAGAAAGGTTATCCCTTCCTAAGTGATGATATTGCTTTTATAGATGCGTCTAAGACTGAACTCATAACACTACCTGGCTTTCCGCAACAAAAAGTGTGTAGAGATTTTGTTGATTATTATCATATTGAAGATGAACTTGTTTATATTGATGAGAATAGGGATAAATTCGGTAGAATACTTAAGACTAATTATATTGATTATCCTGTTAGAGT
Organism: Vallitaleaceae bacterium; assembly: GCA_963677625.2. GTDB lineage: Bacteria > Bacillota > Clostridia > Lachnospirales > Vallitaleaceae > UBA1351. The sequence continues at coordinate 99,096 of CAXXSW010000004.1, read as the reverse complement.
AGATTGTTTAATAGAATTGATTGCCGATGATGGAGATGATGTAACTATTCATGAAACAACAGGGGCCAATAAGTTTCAACAGCTGATTTCAAATACATATCGTGGAGAAATTTATCAAAGGCTAGAGAAAACTCAGCAAAGGATGGCAATGATTTATCGTATAGCAAATCAAATACCAATGTATAAACTTTACCATCCTAAGAAACTAGAAACAATAGGTGAAGTCGTCTCTGTTATAGAGAGTTCAATTAGCAGTAAAGAAGAATTAGCATAGATCTTTCTAACAAATGTGTTAGAATAGTTTCACTTAAGATCTATTCATGTTATTATTTATTTGGAAATACAATTGATATGTAAAGGAGAGATTGACATGAAAAAATGGACTAATCCAGAGATTGAAACTTTGAATTTAGAATTCACTGAAAAAGGTACTGCTAAATCTGATTTTACTGATGCTACTTGGGTAGATGATAATGGTAATAGATGGTGGTCATACAGTGGAGAATCAGCTGATAGTGATACTATCTAATTGAAATAATAATTATAGACTCGGGATGTTTAATGCCCGGGTCTATTTTTTTTTGCTTTTTTACTTTAAATATTTATATTTATATAGTAAAATATTAAAGATATATAGTTACGAATATTTAATGTCTTTGTTAATAAAATTGTAAAGGAAGATCTATGAAAAAAATTAGGGAGTATCTAAATAAGAATAATTTTCAAAGCGGTTATGTATTATGGCTATGGAATTATACGAAGCCTTTTTTATCTCAAATACTGTTACTTTTATTAATTGGATTTGTCAACTCAGGTATTAGTATATCTTTGGCTATAATTACTAAACACGTTATAGATACTGCTACTAGTGGCAAATTAGATACAAATGAGATTCTACTTTATATTGCAATGGTGATAATAACAATTGCTCTTGCTGGTGTTACTACAGTAATCTCAGTTATATTAGATGAAAAGTTTTCATTCGGTATCAGAAAAAATTTGTATGAAAAAGTCATTAATTCTAAGTGGCTTGATATCGCCCAGTATCATACAGGTGATTTGATGACAAGGCTAACAAGTGACTCAGCTAATATTGCCCAGGGTATTATATATACAATTCCCAACATTTTGAATTTAATTGTCCAGTTAACTATTACTTTTTTCGTCTTATTCTATTATGAACCATTAATGGCAATTGTTGGATTGATTATTGCACCTATAGCAGCCATATTATCATTTTATGTTGGACGGAAAATGAAGCGGCTTCAAGTGAAAGTACAAGAAACTGAAGCCTCTTATAGGTCTTTTCTTCAAGAAAGTCTTAGCCATATTGTCATTATTAAATCGTTTTGTCATGAAGAATTATCAACTGAAAAATTAGCAAATTTAAGAGAAGAACGTTTCTTTTGGGTCAAAAAACGTTCTTATTTAAATATGATTAGTTCTAGCATTATGGCATTAACTTTCCAATTAGGCTATATCATTGCATTTTCATTTGGTTCATTCCAGGTAGCCAAAGGTGCAATAACTTTTGGAACGATGACTGTTTTCTTGACCTTGGTAAATAGAGTGCAAGCACCAATTTTTGAGCTGGCCAAAAATATCCCTAGGATAATATCAATGATAGCTTCTTTAGGTCGTGTCATTGAATTGCAGAATATAAGTTTGGAAAATAAAAAGAGTAACAATGTATCAATTGAGCAGGTTGGAGTTAAAATTAATAAAATGTCTTTTAGATATGGTGATGATGAATATCTTTTTGAAACAGCAGATACTCATATTCATCCGGGTGAATTTGTTGCTATTGTAGGTGAATCCGGGATTGGTAAGACAACCCTAATCCGTTTAATTATGTCTTTTCTAGATCCAGAAGAAGGAAGTATCAAGTTTACGGATGCAAATGGCAATAAGGCGACAGATGCAAGTGCAAATGTCAGAGAATTTATATCTTATGTACCTCAAGGAAATACTTTATTTAGTGGGTCAATAAAGGACAATATATTAATGGGGAATTTTCTGGCTACTGACCAAGAAATTGAAATGGCCCTGAGGGTGGCATCGGCTTATGAGTTTGTTAATGGACTGCCTAAAGGTATTGATACAGTTATAGGAGAAAAAGGTCATGGTATATCTGAAGGGCAAGCACAAAGGATTGCTATAGCACGTGCTTTGGTTAAAGGAGCTCCGGTTCTTATACTTGATGAGGCGACGTCTGCTTTAGACGAAAGAACTGAAATTGCCGTATTGAAAGGAATTCAAAGTTTTACACCTAGACCGACCTGCCTTATGATTACCCATCGTCATTCAGTATTGGACTATTGTGATAGAGAATTAAGCATTAGTAAGAAGAAAATGAATTTAAGAGAGCTGGACGGGTAGTGGAATGAATCGTATTAAAAAGGTTTTGCGTTTAACTAAAAATTTTATATTCGTTAATGATCATAAATGGCTAACGATAAAAATTGTTATTTATTCAGGATATTATCGGTTTTTGGTACGATATCTATCAAAAGATAAGCTAGAATCTAAAATGGGAAATAGAGGATGCGAATCTATAGAGTCAGAGACCAAAGAAAATCTTGATTATGCTTTCCTCATTGGCCTACGTGTAAGTCGTATTTGTGATAATACATATTGGGAGAGTAAATGCTTAATCAAAGCATTGACAGCTCAGAGACTTTTAGTTGAGAAGAAAATTGCAAGTACCTTATACTTAGGTGTTACATATGAAAAAAATATTTTAGAAGCCCATGCTTGGCTAAGGTGTGGTGAACTTTATATTACCGGGGGTAATGGAAAAGGATACGCAATGGTTGCAAAATTCAGCAAATAGAGGTGGCTATGTATAGTTATTTATGTTATGGTTTAATATGGAAATCCGAAATAGAAATCGATTATCTTGTTAGATATGAAGAAGATGATAAGTTTGATGTATTAATATTAATGGCTTCTGAAGATGATGAAGTTCTTAATTATGCTCGTGATGGTTCAGATGTATCTGGAGAATATAAAAATGGCCTATGGTTCAAGAATAAACAAGGTGTTTTTGCTATTTATGGTGGGAAAGAAGTTCTGATCAAATCACAATCTGAGATGAAGGATATTTTGCCCTTTATTACAGGCTATTGTATGGCAATAATTCTCACTCAAAGAAACCTTATTGTACTGCATGGTAGTGCAATAAATGTTAAGGGAAATGGAATTGTTATTGGTGGAATATCCGGTGCAGGTAAATCATCACTTGGGGCTTTTTTAGTTGAAAAAGGAGAGAAGCTTTTAAGTGATGATTTGGCTGTTATAGAGATGTCCGAGTCTGCAAAGCTGTTACCTGGATTTGGACGGCAGAACATATGTAATGATATGATGGATTATTTTGGTTATGATACAAAAACTAATCTTATAATGGATGAAGAAAGAGAAAAATATTTCTATGATAGGAAACTAGACTTTTATACTATGGATAGTAATTTGAATAGTATATATATTTTGATTGAGAATGAAAATTACAGTAAAGTTAGGGTCATTGAGGTTTTAGGGTCAGATAAGGTGAAAGTTATATTAGAGAATTTATTCTTGGGGCATCTTATTTCTCATATTCCTATAAAACCAAGTCTTATGAAAGCAATTGTAGAACTAGTATCTAAGACTAAAATATTTTTTATTATGAGACCCAAAAATAAGATTACATTAAAGCAACAATATAGGAAAATCAGGAAAAACTTATAATGATGAAGTCAAGATATTAGGTGAAATTAATGAGAATAGGTTTGATCACAACACAAGATCCATATAATAAAAAAAATTGGTCAGGAACTCTTCATTCAATTAGACGAGTTTTAGCGGACAATTTTGAGGTAAAAGTATACTATATTAGGGAACCTTTTTATTGTAGAGTCTTCCAGCATATAAATAATTGGTTTGTTAAGGCTGGGATTCAGCCTAGGAAGATGTATAGATATTCTATAGAGACTATTTCAACAAGGATGAATGATAAGTTTACTAAACTTGCAATGAATGATGAGGTAGATGCGTATATTGCAGTTATATCTAATGTGGTTATTTCTAACTATAGGTTAAAGAAACCATTGATATATGTTACCGATTCCGTTTTTTCGGCTATGATAGACTACTATTGGTATAATTTATCAGATGATACAATTGTAAATGGAAATAAAATTGAAAAGCAAGCTTTACAAAATGCAGATCATGTAATTTTATCTAGTCATTGGGGAATAGAATCAGCTATAAACAGCTATAATCTACCTATAAGCAAAGTAAGTCTTGCTAAATTTGGCCCTAATATTGATGATGAGTATTTGGAAAAATTCAAGTCAAATACATGGATACAAAATAATGGTGATGCATCGATAAACCTACTATATATTGGTGTGGATTGGATTCGTAAAGGTGGACAGATAGCGATTGAAATACTGAAAGAGTTGAATCAGAGATCGAGCAAGACGTATAAGCTTGATCTTATTGGAGACATTCCTAAAACTGTTGTTTCAGATTCCAATATGACAGTACATGGCTTTCTTAATAAGAATATTGAAGAAGATTTAGAGAAATTTTACGAAATAATGTTTAAGGCAGATTTATTACTATTACCGACTAAGGCAGAATGTTCAGCAATTGTTTTCAGTGAGGCGGCAGCATTAAGCATACCTGTGGTGACTTATGATACTGGAGGGGTTAGCGATTATGTCGAGGATGAATATAATGGCATTTGCTTGCCTTTAGAAGCAAGTTCAAACGCATTTGCTTCGGCTATTGATGAACTAATGAATAATAAGGAAAAATACTTGAGTTTCAAAAATAATGCAAAAAATAAATATGAGATGGAGTTGAATTGGAATGTATGGGTTAAGAAAATAAAGCATACATTAGAAGAGTTATGAATATTATATAACAATAGAGAAAGAGGGAAATATGTTACGTTGGAGAATGAGAATTAGAAAAATGTTCTATATGCTAATGGACCTACTTGCTGTTAGCATAAGTTTTCTAGTTGCGAGTACTATTTATGAAAACACAAGTGGAGAGGAATTAGTCTTAAGTGGCTTTGAAAGACTTTCTTTTGTCATTATTTTTATGTTAGTTTATATTTTTTGTAGTGATATGTTAAGCGTATATAAGAGTACAATTGAAAATTCAGGAAAGCTGAATTTATATATCATAATAAAAACTCTTAGTGTTGTATTTATGAGTTTAGTTATAATTGCAGCAATGATGTTTTTTTGGGAAATTCAGCTGTCAAGAACATTTTTGCTATATTATGTGTTAATTTTGATTGTTTCTATAGGAATCAATCGGTTTATATTAAGGCTATTCATTGGAAGTGGAAGACATTCGAAGCATGCTAAGAGTATTCTTATATTAGGACATTCTGAACGTGGTACGCTTTATATTGAAGAGATTAAAAAACATAGTTATTTAAATATTAATATCATAGGCTATATTAGTATTAAAGAAAATGTTTCCTATCCGGGTATTCATTCACTTGGAAGTATTCAGGAACTTGAATCGATACTCAATGAGCATGTTGTTGATGAAATTGCTGTTGCAAGACCATTAACATATGATAGTAGACTTAGAGAAAAACTAGCATATTGTCAAGATATGGGGATTACAATTACAATGTTATTGGAAACTCAATCTTTGGATATTAAAGCTCAAGTAGCCATGGTAGGAGATTTACCAACTTTGAAGTTTCATATGGTAAGCCTTAATGAGACCCAACTTTTTATAAAACGAGTAATGGATGTCTTTGGTGGTATGATAGGTATGATTATATTTGCTATTGTATTTATTATTATAGGACCATTAATAAAAATGGAAACACCTGGTCCAGTTATATTTAAGCAAGAGAGAGTTGGTAGAAATGGACGCATTTTCAAAGTATGGAAGTTTAGATCTATGGGTATCGATGCGGAGAAAAGAAAAAAAGATTTGATGATGAAAAATGAAATGAAGGGTCACATGTTTAAAATGGAACACGATCCAAGAGTTACAAAGATTGGTGCATTTATTCGAAAGACTAGTATAGATGAAATTCCACAGTTTTATAATGTTCTCAAGGGAGATATGAGTTTGGTTGGGACAAGGCCGCCTACGGTAAATGAAGTGACAGAGTATGAGGTTAAACATAGGCGTAGAATTAGTATTACACCAGGAATAACTGGCATGTGGCAGGTAAGTGGGCGAAGTGACATAGAAGATTTTGAAGAAGTTGTCAGATTGGATGAAGAATATATTCGTAATTGGTCTATTCTCTTAGATATAAAAATTATATTCAGAACCTTTCTTGTTGTTTTTGCAAGAAGGGGGAGTAAATAAGGGTAAAACAAAAGCCAGATATATAATATCTGGCTTTAATAATCATAAAATCAACCGAACCAACTTTGAAGCCAATCCCAAAATGATGTGAAACCACCTTGTCCATTACCGCCAGGATAACCACCACCGGGGTAACCACCACATGGATTTTGACAGGAGCCAGAAGGATTATCAAAAGTGTAATCTCCGTAACACGCTGTATCTGCTAAAGCTAACTCTTCTATTAAAGGTTTTTCCCAAGTTTTCATCTCTTACCTCCATCTTTCCTTTTTTTATAATATATCATTGAACTTAAATTTTTTCAATCTTTTCAGAGATATCTAACATAATTGTTAGATATCTCTGAAAAGTGAACAAAATATAAAAATTGTTAATAATTTGTGAACATTGACAATCTTAGAAAAAAATAGTAATATATATGTATATAAATGCACGTTAACTAGAACAAAAGGCCTAGTAAAAACTGTTTGGATATAAAGAGGAAGAGGTGTTTAATATGTTACGATGGCGTTTGAGAGTGAGAAAAATGACTTATATTTTGGTAGATATGATAACTTTGCTATCATGTTATATGCTGACAGAATTAGTGGTAAGTCATTTTTTTGTTGAGGAATCAGGATTAAGTGGATTTGAAAGACTATCATTTGTATTGATTTATACGATTATGTTCGTTATGCTAAATTTAATGTTCTCAACTTATGAGAAGACAATTGAGAATTTTGGTAAGTTGAGCGTTTCAAATTCTTTTAGATTGGTTTTTGTAACTATTCTTTCAACTATTAATATTGCAGCAGTATTGTTTTTCTTAAAGGTAGATTTTTCGAGAAATGTTATTCTTGTTTTTGCAGTTCTTATTCTTATTGGAACATTTGTTAACAGGATAATATTTGGCCTTGTTACAGGTTCTTCAGGTAGATCAGAACGTGCTAGAAATATCATTATTGTTGGATATTCAGATAGGGGTTATCAGTATATTGATGAAATGAAGAAATATAGTTATTTAGATTTGAATATTATTGGATATGTAAGCATCAAGGAGCATAAACAATATACAGGTATTAAGACTATAGGTAAACTAGATGATCTAGGAACATTAGTTAAAGATTATGTGGTTGATGAAATTGCAGTTGCTAGACCACTTTCTTATGATGAGAGATTGAAAAAAGAATTAGCAGAATGTCAAAGTATGGGTATTACTGTGACTATGCTATTGGAGACATATAGTAAAGATATGAAAGCTCAAGTGGCAATGGTAGGTTCCTTACCTGTATTAAAGTTTCATACCGTTAGTCTTAATGAGAATCAAATATTTATGAAACGCGTATTGGATGTTCTTGGCGCATCAATTGGATTATTGATGTTTGGACTAGCCTATATTTTAGTTGGCCCGTTAATTAAACTGGAAACTCCAGGACCTATCATCTTTAAACAAGATAGAGTCGGTAAAAATGGCAGGGTATTTAAAGTATGGAAGTTCCGTTCAATGGGGGTGAATGCTGAGGCACAAAAGGCTGCACTTTTAGCTAGTAATGAGATGGATGGTCACATGTTTAAGATGAGTGATGATCCCAGAATAACTAGAATTGGTGCCTTTATTAGAAAGACTAGTATTGATGAGCTTCCCCAATTTTATAACGTTCTTAGAGGGGATATGAGTTTAGTCGGAACTAGACCTCCTACAGTCGATGAAGTTAAAGCGTACGAGAGTCGTCATCGAAAAAGAATCTGTATAACGCCAGGAATCACCGGAAAATGGCAAGTTAGTGGAAGAAGTGATATTGCTGATTTTGAAGAGGTTGTTCGGTTGGATACTGAATATATCGGAGAATGGTCAGTATGGTTAGACATTAAGATTATGTTAAGAACACTCTTAGTGGTATTTAAGAAACAAGGAAGTAAATAGTTAGTAGATCTCAAGAATATAAACAGTTTAGCTAGAGAATTAGACAACTTCTGATTTACGTGCTAAGCTATATAAGTAAACATAAGAACGGAGGTTTTATATGAAGAAATATGTTAAACCATCTATAGAAAAAGTTCAAATTATGCCCGATGAAGCAATTGCTAATCCTTTTTCTGGTTGCAATCCCCATAAATACCAGAATAATGGATGGGGTAATGGTGATCAAGATCCGCCTGGAAATTCAGGTCCTCATAACGGGGCTGAGAATAATGACTGGTAGTATATGAGTAAAAAGCCTGTTTATAACAGGCTTTTTTTTATCAAGCCATGTTTCTAATATTTAGGAGAGAGTAAGTGATAGATAAATTGAAAATTGCAGACATGAATATATCTTGTGAATATACAAGAAGACTCATAGATAAACCAATATTGAGTTTTAAGACTGAGTTTTATACAGAGCCTGATCTTAAGATAGTAATTGACCTTAAGAAAAGCATGAATATCTTGCCTGGGAGAATTATTTATAATGATGTATTACAATGGTCAGTTATTAATAGTATTGAATATAGACATCAAATAGTAAAGTTTGATGACGTAACCAATGAGCCAATTGTGCTTATGTATGTATCTGATAATTGGTCAGAAATCTTGATAGAAATTATGGCAAATAATCAATATGCTATAGACCTTACAAATCAATTGCTAATTGAAATTGCTTTTAGAAATAGAATTCTATACTTAGATGGGCTTGTTCTACATGCATCTGCTATTAAGTATATGGATAAGGGCGTTGCATTTTCTGCTCCTTCTGGAACCGGAAAAACTACCTATGCAGATTTATGGAGTGAATATTACCATGTGACTATATTAAATGATGACCATCCAGCTATACGTTTTTTTGATAGGGAATTACGGATTTATGGTACTCCTTGGGCTGGTGAAAAAGGAATATATACAAATGACTATAGTATTTTAAATGGAATTGTTATACTTGAACAGGGGAAATATAATAAAGTTTTGGATGTTTCGTCAATGGAGTGTATTCATAGCTTGTTTCCGAGATTCTTTTGGCCTTATTATGATACTGATTTGATGGAAATTTCTATAGTTACATTTAATAGGATAATGAGTGAAGCAAAAGTTTATCGTCTGATTAATAAACCTGGACATGAGGCAGTAGAACTTATAAGAGATAGACTATTTAGTAATTAAAAGAGGTATTGTTATGGAGACTATTCATTTGAATAGAGAAAAACTTATGGATATGATTAAATTATCATTTCAACAGGGACATGGAATTTGGATAACTATAAATGGGTCTAGTATGGAACCTTTTTTACAACATGGAAGAGACCGTGCCTACATTACAGAGTTGTCTATTGGTGATATAAAAAAAGGTGAAATTGTTCTCTTTCAAAGAGATTCCCATGAACTTGTTTTGCATAGGGTTCATAGGATTTTACAAAAAGACATATATGTTCTTGGGGATGCACAGAAATGGATAGAAGGTCCTATCAATGTGGAACACATAATTGGTGTTGTAAAGAAAATTGAAAGAAATGGGAAGGTTTTTGATGTTAATAATCAATTGTATAGATACTTAGTGATGTTATGGAGTTGGCTGATTCCTATTCGATATAAAATTTTATGGAGGTTGAAAAATATTTATGGAGGTAAATAAGTATGAAGATAAAAGATAAGTTTGTTGTGAATGAGATAGTAAATCAACTTATAGTGATGTCATCTGATCCTTCAATAGATACCATAGGCGAAGTAATGGTTCTATCTGAATCAGGATATTTTCTATGGAAATGTTTACAAGAGGACACAACAAGTGAAGTTTTGATCCATAAGCTCATCTTAGAATATGGAGTCTCACTTGATGTTGCAGAAAAAGATGTTGAGGATTTCATCAATAATTTGAAGGATTTAGATATACTTGAATAATAAGAAGGGAATTTGGTTTGTTATAATTTTTAGACGAAATATAGATAAAAACAATGTTAATTTATTGAAATTTAAGCTTATGTTATTATATTCTATATGATATAATTTTAGAAACACATGAAGGAGTCAATATGAAGACTAAGAATATAAGAATAATTTTGTGGATTATAATAGTTGCTTTTGCTATTTCAAGTTTTGGATTGTCAGGACAAAGTGGAGTGACTTCAACAAGTCTTTCAGATAAAGTGATGGTATGGCTAGGTTTAGTGTCTTGGAATGACATATCAATGAATAGTTATAGTTATACTGTACTTGTTCATTTGGTACGTCAGACAGCGCATTTCTTATTATATGCATTTGGGACGATACCTATTTTTTTGTTAGTATATACATATAGGAAGAATTTATTTGGTGTTGCATTTATAACTATTGTAGTAGGTGTTGTATATGCTCTTCTTGATGAAATTCATCAGTTATTTGTGGCGGGACGAACTTTTCAGATGTTTGATTTGGCAACTGATCTTGCTGGTATTATGTGTATGTCAATCTTTTTGGCTATAGTTATATTCTTTGCAAACATTATATATGACAATTATAGTATTACAAGAACTGAAGAATAATCAAAAATTAATTTCAATATATAGATTTAACAAGAAAGGGAGAGAATAAGATGAAGATAACAGTCGCAGGAATCGGGTATGTTGGTTTATCAAATGCTATTTTGCTGGCTCAGAACAATGAGGTCAAAGCCCTCGATATTATTAAAGAGAAAGTGGATATGATTAATCAAGGTATATCACCCATTGTTGACGCTGAGATTGAAGAATATCTTAGGAAGGACAATTTGAACTTAAAGGCAACAACTGATAATTTTGAAGCTTATCGTGAAGCTGACTATGTTATTATTTCTACACCTACTAACTATGATCCAGATAAGAATTACTTTAATACAAGGACGGTTGAAGCAGTAATAGCAAATGTATTAGCGATTAATCCTGAAGCTACAATGATAATTAAGTCTACAGTTCCGGTTGGTTATACTGAAAAGGTAAAAGAAATGTTTGATACTGATTCAATTATCTTTTCACCAGAATTCCTACGAGAAGGAAAAGCTTTATATGATAATCTTCATCCCTCAAGAATAATAGTCGGAGAGGATTCAGATAGGGCTAGGACGTTCGCAGGACTTCTAGCAGATGGTGCTATTAAAGATAATATTGACATCTTGTTAATGGGATCTACAGAAGCAGAAGCAGTAAAGTTGTTTAGTAATACATATCTTGCCATGCGTGTTGCTTATTTTAACGAACTAGATACTTATGCAGAGGTTAGAGGATTAAATTCAAAGCAAATTATTGAAGGAGTTGGTTTGGATCCACGAATTGGAAGCCACTACAATAATCCTTCTTTTGGATATGGTGGATATTGTTTGCCTAAAGATACGAAGCAGTTATTGGCTAATTACAATGATGTACCTAACAATATTATAGGAGCAATAGTTGAGGCTAATACAACTAGAAAAGATTTTGTTGCAAGGCAGATTTGGGAGAAAAATCCAGGTGTTGTTGGCGTCTATCGCTTGACGATGAAGACAGGATCAGATAATTTTAGGGCTTCATCTATACAAGGAATTATGAAAAGAATTAAGTCAAAAGGGATTCCGGTTGTTGTTTATGAACCAACATATGAAGAGGATGAATTCTATCGTTCAAAGGTTATAAAGGACCTAGACGAATTTAAATCTATGTGTGATATAATAATTGCAAATAGAATACATGATGATATTCGTGATGTTAGAGATAAGGTTTATACTAGAGATTTATTCTCAAGAGATTAGAAAAATATTTGATGTAGTAAAAAATAGGGGATCAATAGAATGAAAGAATTAAATGTTAGCAATATTAAGCAAAACAGCATCTATTTGGAGAAAATTAGTAATAGCGTAGACACAGTTACTTTTGCAAATACTTATCAATCAGCCTTAGAACTTTCAGACAAAAGCATCAGATCATATATGATGCTTTATAATGTTGTTCGCAGCACTGAGTTTGCCTACCAAAAATTCACAAAGTCTAAAGACCCAGATATTATGAAAATTGGAATGATTAAAGATAAGCTTGTTCAAGAAGAGGATGAACAGATCAAACGCTACTTAAATGATTATATACTTGGTCAAGCGGAAGACTTTCAAGATATGATAGTAGATTTCGAAAATAATTTCAATGATATTCTTAGATCAATAAGTGAGTTAGAGGACGTGTATGATCTTTTAATGCTACTTTACACAGGTGATGTAGATGTCCCATATGTGGCAAAATCACTAAATAAAATAGCTCTTCACCATAAAATGCTTTTACGTATGAAAAATCTTACGGAAGAGTTTGAGTATTATACAAATGGGAAAGATTATGATTATAGTATAGGGAGACCCTATTTAAAAGGTATTGAAATATACTGTGTTTTGATTGAGACTTGGCAAGAAATATGTGAAGGTCTCGTTGACTATGTCGACGCGATTTTGAGACTACTCTAGACAATTGTGTATGGTGTAAAGCTCTAATCTATAAAACTCAACAAATCATTCAAAGACTATTAATATAATATTCATGTCTATCCTATATACTTATATAGAGATATGGGATGACATGGAGGTGTGACATGGCTTTTGGTGGAAAAAGAAAAGAAATTAAAGAAGCATTAAAGGACTATAATACAGGTCAATACAATTCGTTTTCACTAGCTTTTTCTGAAGTAGAGGTGATGATGGAGAAGTGTTCTGGACGAGATTATATGAGAAAGAAGGAGCGTATGCAGCTTATGGACTCCTTAGAAGCTACAACCAAAATGATGCAGAAGGATGAAAGTCTTGGTCAAATTTTTATTCAGTCTATCTATACAAATAGTGTTGAACTTGTTAGGATGACAGAAGATCTTTTGGATTCTTGTCTGGCATCACAGGATTTTGAACTTGTCACGGTTGGCTGTAATTTTCTTTATCATACTTTCAAAAAAAGGTATTTGGAAGATTACAAACTTAATATTGATTTAAGCGGAAGTATTAGTGGTTTATCAAGAATAAATATTAACGGAGATCGTGTGTAATTATATTTAACTAGAAATTTTGAACCAGCCTTAAGGGCTGGTTTTTATGCTATAATGAGTTTGTATTAAAGATTTTGTAGATTGATATTTTCATAAAGATTAGGAGGTCAGTGAGGATGAGTGAACAAGGAAACGTAAAAAAGAAAAGTGGTTGTCTAAAGGGCTGTTTGGTCTTTGTTTTGGTGGCTCTTGTTGTTGTGGTAGGTATAGGTGCCGGAGCTTATCTTTTTTTAAGAAGTCTCTTACCTGAACAGGTGGAATATGAGGCGAGTGATGTGGAGTCCTTTTATGAAAAGTTAGGCATTGAACAAGCAAATTATGATTTTACTTTACAGGAACTATTGGGTGGTATGGTTGAAACAGAAGGAATGGTTAATGTAGATGCTAGGCTGACTAGTGCAGAATTGACTGGCTTCTTACAGAGTAAGTCGTCAACAAGTTCTATGGGGATGAATAGTCTTGATATTAGAAAAATCACCTTAGGAAATACACTAAGCTTGCCTGTATTTAAAATGTCATCGACGTCTGCTTCAGGAAGCTTTTTGTTGAATGATTACAATATTAGGATTACAGGTGAAGATGAAATGGAGCTTTTCGCTTCTATTACAGATGATCTTAAAGACATATACAATTTAGTCCCTGAACTTGAGAAGTATAAAGCAGTGGTAGATAAGGCAGCTGGTGCGACTCTTTATGCAAAGATGAATATCGTCTACAGTGCTAATAGTGGATTTGTCATTGATATTATTAAAATAAGTGTTAATGGTATTCCTGTGCCAACGAATATGGTGGATGACTATGAGCCTGACCTGAACGAACTTATTAATAATCGGATTGAGCAGTCGGATATTTTTGTTATTGATGAGTGCAAGTTAGAAGCTGACGGTCTAGTCTTTAAGGGAACAATCCCAGAAGCCATTCGATCCATGAACTGATAAACGGTACTGCAATGGGCTGATGCCTTCGTAATTCTTAAAGGTACGAGTGAAATGACTTTGATTGGAAAATCCTAGGGAATCAGAGATGTCCTGGATGCTTGTAGGAGTATATTTGAGGGTGTTTTTTGAATGTTGAATTTTGTAATATTGAATAAATTTGGACATAGAAATACCTGTGTCTCTTTTGAAAAGTTTTGAGATATAACCTGATGAAAAATTAAAATTATCAGCGATATCAGTAACAGTCAACCTACTTTCAATATGTGAGTATATATATTTGGCAATTTTTTTTACTGGATAGGGGTAGATGCTAAAGCGCTTATGATTAATAAGAGAGATAAACTCACTTACCATAGTGTATTCATAGCTAAAGAGAGCATCTGTGTCCCTTAATTCATCAATATGCGTAATAGCTTTGTTACGTAGATTTATAGCTGTTTCATAGGAAACACCAGCATCGATGACAGCTATATAAAAAACAGTCGACCATGCGACTAGAGATATTTTCTTGGATCTTATTTTGTCTTCTGAGTATCTAGGTAACTCTTTATTATTGAACTCATCTAATATTGCATAGGCTTTTGACTCGTGACCATAGGTAATCTCCTCAATCAGCATTTTTTCAAGACTGTAAGAGGGATGATAGTAATCCATGTTAAGGTTTCTGATTTTTTCTTTGATAATGGTTGTATTCATATTCAACCTCCAACAAAAAAGTCATGTAATTGAAAAGCTTTTCATTACTATTTTAATTATAGCAGATTTTTTTATATATGAAAAGATTTGTTAGCAGGAGGGCTTGTGAATTGCCTATATGATGAAAGAAAATGAACGTATTGCTTAAGGCTTAATGGATTTCTTCTTCAGACGTACCAGTAATATAGTTTAGGTATCTGGCTACCTGAAAAAAGTAGTCGGCTAAACGGTTGATGAATCTATATTCAATAGGAATCCAATTATGATCAAAAGATGAGGAAGCATCGTTACCATCATGAATATAGTGGATGAGGTTCACGAAATCTCTCTCAATACGTCGAGTTGTTGACCTTAGAACATGAGCATAGGTAGCTGTTTCATGACCGGACAAGTAGATGAAGGATTTTAATCTTCCTGTTTCATCAGACATTCGATCAATGTGCGTCTCTAGTGTCTTAACATGATCATCTGTAAGGTATGGTATTTCAAAATTCGATGTGACACTTGTCCCTAACTTAAAGAGGAGGTGCTGTAGTTCTTTTAATGTAACATCAAGACCATTTAGTCTGGGAAATGAAACGAGATTGTTGTGTATAAGGCTACGGAGATGCCCAATTTGACTATTGATTTCATCTATACCACCCTGTAATTGAAGTCTTGGATGACTTTTGGATATTTTGTTTCCATTTAAGGTTGTAGTGAAGCCAAAATCACCATTTCTTGTATATATATGCATAGTAATGCCGGATTTCCGGTCGCTCCTTTCTTGATTATATGAGAATTATTATTATTAAGTATTATAGCATATCTACATATAGAACCAAATAGTAAATTGAGAAATATCTTAAGTACTATATACCTTGATCACAATGGATGGGTAGGGATAATCAGTAAAAAAGAACTAGGAGAATTTGTTTTTTTAGTGTTTTGCTTTAGTTCTATCTTTTGATGGTGTATAATATCAATAGTTATTCATAGTTTGTTAATAAGTTATGATGTCTAAGGATTAACGCTGAATAAGTTATTATTTGTGGAAGGAGACTATCAAAGCAATTTTGATAAAAATAGAATGTGGAATTTAAGAACAAAACTATGGTACTTCTTGTATGTTTTATTTGCTAAATCATTGCCAGAAAGTGCCATATTAAATGTTGGTAGAAGAATTAGAAACTTTTTTGCTAGGAAGATAGCGGAATCATTAGGGAGAGATGTAAATATCGAGAAAGGTGCTTATTTTACGCCTGGTTTAGTTTTAGGAAATAGGTCAGGCATTGGCATTAGATGTGAAGTGCATGGTAAAGTTACCATAGGCGATAACGTTATGATGGGACCGGAAGTTGTTATTTATACAAAGGGGCATGCCTATGAAGACACATCAAAACCAATGATTGAACAGGGTGATACTCAAATGAAGCCTGTAAGAATTATGGATGACGTTTGGATTGGCCGTAGAGCTATTATATTACCGGGGGTTACTATAGGAAGTGGTGCAATCATTGGAGCAGGTGCGGTGGTTACTAAAGATGTTGCTCCTATGACTGTAGTTGGTGGTAATCCGGCAAAGGTAATTAAAAAGAGAAGGTAGTTAATATTTAGGAAAAGGACTGGCTCTAAATTTATTTTGAGCCAGTCTTGTTTTTGAGCTTTAATCAAGAATTAAGAATACTTGAAATCTTTATATCTTTTGGGTAAACTGATAGTAACTTAAGTTTTGGAAAGGGGAACGAGATGAAGAGAAGGTTTATATACATATTTGTTTTTTTGATATTTGGAACAACAATAGTCAATGGCGGGGTAACAGAGGAAACTCGAACCGTTGAGTATGGTGACCAGGAGAAAAATATTACTGTTTTATGGACAGATTTAAATAGTAATCGAATTAGGGTGGAATCTGTTTTGGCAGAAGGAAAAATCGGACAAGTTGATGAAATGATGGATATTTATGAAAGCAGTCAAGATACTGATGGTTATCCTTTAGCAGCTATAAATGGTACTTTTTTCAATGCATATGGAGATATGCAGGTGGAGGGAACTATTCTTAGTGATGGTCAACTTAAGCATATATCGAATTCAGGGTCTGTATTTAAGGTGGATAAGGATAATGGATTTGTTACCCAGGATGTATATTCAAGAATTGTAGGTGGATTAAAGGGGCAATGGGACTGGCCTAATAATTGGTATGCTTGGAATATTAATCATTGGTATGATTCTTCGGATGCAACTATGTTGTTTGACAAAAATTACCAAGGGCCAAAACCCGACCATAATTATACTGCAATTGAAGTGGACAAGAAAATAGTGACTAATATTGAAGTTGGTGGTTTTCATATACCTGACGATGGTTTTCTTATCTTGACTAATGATCAAGCTATGATAGCTAAGTTCCAGATTGGTATAGAGGCAAGCTACAGGATAGAATATTATGAAAATGATTTTGAAAATGGGACATATAAAGGAGATGAGCTTGATTTTGCTTTTATTCGAACTATGGTTGGTGCAGGGCCTAGCTTAATACGAGATGGAATTATTATAGTAGACCCTGAAAAAGAAGGATTTACAGAAGAAAAAATAAACGAAAGCAGGACGACTAGAAGTCTTATTGGTGTTGATAGTCAAGGAAGATTGGGTATGGCTGTTGTTTCCGAAGTTTCTGTTTATGAACTTGCAGAAATTGCTGCTAGTCTTGGAATGGTTGAAGCTTTAAATTTAGATGGTGGTGGCTCTAGCGGATTAATAATAGATGGACAATATATTTATGAACCAGGAAGAGAACTTAGTAATATAGTGGTTATTAAAGAATTGATGAGAGACCCAATAAGAATTGAGTTAAACAGTAGAGAACTTTTTTTTGATACTGAACCATATATTGACAGTGAGTATGATAGAACATTGGTACCCTTAAGGGGGATATGTGAAGCATTAGGTGCTACTGTTGGTTGGGACGCTAACAGTGAATCTATAAGCATTTCTAGATATGGTACGGAACTGCTTTTAAAGGTAGGGAGTAATGAGGTTTCGGTCAATGGTAATGTTAAGAACATGGAGGTAGCTGTTATCATTAAGGATTCCAGATCCTATGTGCCAGTCAGATTTGTTACAGAGTTTTTAGGTGGAAAAGTTGGATGGATTCAAGATATCCAGACGGTGACATTAGATATTGTAGATGTAGATGCATACATTGAAAAAGCCCAAGCAGCCTTAGAGGCAAATAATAAGGAGTTAGCAATTACTGAGTACCTTAAGGTGCTGGATATTGCGCCAAATCATTCTCAGACTTTGAAGGCTCTTGGAGATATTTATACGGATTTAGATGACTTTGAAGATTCTGTTTTCTATTATGAAAAATATATAGACATAGATCCGAGTGATACCAATGTTTTAAGTAAGTTGGGATGGTCATATTATGATAATCATCGTTTTGATGATAGTATCCGTGTTTTTTCTTTATATACTGAGTTAGAACCTACTAGCTACCAAGGTTATTATGGTTTGGCCGTCAATTATGCTCATTATCAGCTTAACGATGTTGAAATGGCAAAAAAATATTATTTGAAAGCTATTGATTTAGGACTCACAGGAACAGGCTTAGATGTAGCAAATGCATATCTTGATTCTCACTAAACGTTGTTTATAGGTTAAGTAAATGATAAAATAGTATATATTCTATTATTTATGGTTATGTATAGAAATGAACTTCGTAAAATATAGCAGGTAATATCATTGAAAGGAGATAGCCATCTGTGATTTTTGCACTTTTGGCTTATTCAATAATTATGCTAATTAAAGATCTTCATATTAATAAAGCAATTGATACACATAAGCGATATGAGTGGTTGTCTGAAAATGTGAGTATGAGTCAAGATGAAGTACTTGTTTTTATAGGTGAGACTTTTTATGACAAAGATATCAGCATTGCTAGAGTTATGAAATTCTTAGATTTTTTATCAGATATTGACAAGAAGATATACATTCAGGATGTAGATTCTCTTTCAGGAGAAATTCTGGATGTGAAAAATGATTCCTTATATCGATTTCTAGCAAATGATAAGGTAAAACTTTTCTTAAGAACTTCTGACTTGGATTTTTCAACACAGGAAATGGCAAGTCTTTCATTTCCTGTATTGAGTAGGATGAATCAGGAAGTTGAAAAATACGATGAAGAATTGCTTAGACAAGAGATACAAGGTGAAATGGATTTTCACAAAGAGGATTTAATTGGCATTTATATATCAGAAGTGTTTGACTCTGATTTTGATCCTAGACAAAAGAAAGCTCTTATAGATATTGGTTTGGATGCTATGAAAAGGAGGTGACGGTTTGTATGTATTTAACGGGAATTTATTTGGCAGGATTTGGTAAATACACAGATCGCCACTTTGAGTTTTCTCAGGGAATTAATATTTTATACGGTGACAATGAAAAAGGTAAATCGACGATACATCGTTTTATTGAAACCATGCTCTATGATTTGAATTCGTATCAGTTTGGGTTAGATATTGATGAAAGTCGTTATATGCAATATAAACCATGGGGAAAAAAAGAAGTTTTTGCAGGTGATATGGATTTTGTCGACGGAGACAACCATTTTCATGTTGAACGAGACTTTCACAACCCAAAAGCTATAAAAGTTTTTTTGCAAGGGAAACGTATTGGTCCATATCGTCAGACACCTGATAATACAGTCATTAAGAGCCATGAGCATAAGATGTTAAGGGTTTTAGGGATTACAGATATTTCTTCTAAAGCTGGAACTGATATGTTAGATGAAGTCCAAAAACGTATTATGAACATTAAAGCGACTAACAGTGGTGCTATTTCTTATAATGATGCCATAGAGAGGATTGAAAAACAGATTGTTCATGCTCAGAATGATGTGGAATATGTAGGTCTTAAATCTTCTTATAAACACTATCAGGAATTGCTTCGAGACATAGAAATTAAACAGACCTCTCATAAAAATGTTACTATTGAGTACTTGGCTCATGCATCAAAGGCTGTTAGTGTCCAAAAGGATATTGATAAGTTGAATGATCAGATTAGTCGGCTTCAGATTGTAGATCAGCTAAAAAAAAGTAAGCGTCTTCATAAGATCAATAGGGAGTTGGAGCAAATTCAGTCAAAGCTAGATGAACTAAAGCCATATGAAGATATTAGTGTTAAAGATGTGGAATTTTATCTTCGAAATAAAGAAAATCAACATAACATTAGTGAAGATCTGAATCAACTTCATGAAAAATTGGAAATTATCAATCAAGAAGTGATAGACAATAAAGGACGATTTACTGATGCAGAGCTAGCTTTCTATGGAAATAGTGATCGTTTTGAAAGCATATTGGGAAAAGTGGAAGCACTAGCGCTCCTTGAACAACAGTTGAAAACGATTGATGATGATATGGAAGAATTGATGAAGGAAATGCTTTTTCTTCAACCTGATTATGAGGAAAATTTTGACTTCCAGGGTGAAGAACGTTTAATTGATGAGCATTATCAACGCTTTTTGAATACAAGTTCCTGGAAGCGCCGTATTGAAGAGGAAAAAGAAAGTATAACGTCAGTTATTTCCTTGGAAGAACAGATGGTGAATAATGAAAATCGTCTCTATAATATTAAGATTGCATCCTTGATTATGCAAATCAGTGGAGCTCTTTTGATACTTACTATGTTCATTAAACCCACATGGGCGTTTGGATTATTTTTCACTATTCTTGCTTTGTTAATAGGTATTCTTGTCTTATACTTTGTTAAAAGAAATATGGAAAAGGAACATATAGGCCTTGAATTCCAGCTTAAGAATATTCATGAGGAGGTACGTAAGACCAATTCTAGACTTAGCAAGGCTAGTGAACAACTAGCTGACATTATTGAGAGCTTTGGTGTTCGTTCAGAAAATGAGCTTGTTGCTCTTTATGAGGAGAAAAAAACAGACCTTAGAAATAGGATAGATATTAAAAGCAATCTTAATAATAACAAAGCTAGAAAAGAAACGGTCGAAGAAAAAATTGAAACCAAGCTTTTAGACATTCAAAAAGACTTGGATTTTGTTGACGAACCATTTGAAGTTGCTGAAGATATCCGATCTTTTCTCAATAATAGGATGATTGCTTATGATGAATATATTTCAAAAGTAAGTGCTGAAAAGGCCTATCAGAAATCAAAAGTAAAGATGGCGGCACAGCTTGATGATATGGAGAGAAAGCTTCAAGAGGGCGAAGCCCTATCGTCTATAACGACCCTAGAGCAGTATCAGCATTATAGGGACCAATTGACAAAAAATCAGGAAATATATAGAAAACTTATGTCAGACAAGGAAGAGTTAATGGAAGACCAAGGATTTTCTCCTTTGGATCAGTCTGAGACAGACAAAATTGCAATTTCGGATTTTGATAACATGGAAAAAGAACTGGAAAATCTTAAAAAGGAAAAGATTGATAAAATGACATATCATGATGATCTTATGCTTAAATGCAAGCGTTTGGCAGCAGAATCTGAGCATTTGGAAAAACTTGATGAGCCATATTCATTTACTCTGCAGACTTTTGAAGAGATAGCTGAAAAACTTCAGACTAAAGATCAAGTGATAGATTTATACAAGGGTGCCTTGGAGCTGTTAAAAAGTGGGGCAAGTAAAATCAAGAGCAGGTATACGTATTCCCTTCTTGAGAGACTTCATGATATTTTGCACCATGTTATTGGTGACAAGTATGAAGTAACCTTTGATGAGCTCCTTCACTTGAAAATCAAGGACTTATCTACCTCGGAGCTTGTTCAAACCGAAAGCTTAAGTCAGGGGACTATAGATCAGATTTATTTTGCCCTTCGTATTGGATTAATTGATGCCATGGCAGATAATATTAATATACCTTTGATTCTTGATGATAGCTTCGTTCATTATGATGGAGGACGTTTGATTCAGATGTTGGAACAACTGGCCAAATTATCTCGACAGATTATTATTTTGACCTGCCATCATAGAGAAAAAGAGATTTTTGATCGTTTGGGCATTACCTATAATTTTATAGAATTATAAATTGTTGAATTATTTTAAAAGATATTGTGTAGGTAATTTGTTAGTGGTAAAGCACCATGATGAGTAACTGAGACTGTAATTACAACTACGTAGACAAGAAGAAAAAGTAAGGAATATTATGAGAATTGGACATGGATATGATGTACATCGATTAATTGAAGGACGTAAGTTAATTATCGGTGGTATAAAAATTGAACATACACTTGGACTCCTAGGTCATTCTGATGCCGATGTTCTCCTTCATGCTATCATGGATAGTATTTTAGGAGCCTTAGCTAAAGGCGATATTGGTCAACATTTTTCGGATCAAAATGATGAATTTAAAGATATTGATAGTAAAATCTTATTGGCAAGGGTTTTTAATATGATGAATCAGGCTGGATATAAGATTAGTAATCTGGATTGTACAGTCATTGCTCAGAAACCTAAGTTAGGTCCTTATATTGAGGATATGAGACAATGCATTGCTGACTGTCTTCATTGTCAATTAAGTCAGGTGAATGTGAAGGCAACAACTGAGGAAAAATTAGGTTTTACTGGAAGTGAAGAGGGGATTTCGGCACACGCTGTGGTGCTTCTTCATCAAAACGATTAGGTCCAATAAATAACTTTATCCAAGTAAATAACCCTATATGAGTATAAGAAAAAGTGATTCTTTTATCAAGTTAAAGATTAAAAAGGTTCATTGTCAAAAAAGTTCCAAGGGTTAATATAAACCCCACTGTAATAGATAGAAAAATGAAGGTGTGGGCCTGTTGAATATCCGGTGGTACCTATCTCGGCAACAAGGTCTCCGACTTTTACCTTCTGGCCGGATTCTACATAAATCTTGTCAAGATGATAATATTGACTAATTAGGCCAAAGCCATGATCGATGAAAAGGGTATTTCCTGTAATTATCAGTTCTTCCGCTAAGGTGACGATACCACTTTGGCTTGCATAAACTGGAGTTCCTGTTGGCAAAGCAAAATCAATACCAGAATGTCTTGAAGCGACAACGTTATCATTAGTATATCGAGTCTCACCATATTCAGTTGATATTCTGCCTCCCTCAACTGGTCTAATAAAGGGACCAGTCCACAATTTGCTGGGATTTAAGTTGTCTCTTCCTCTAGCAAAAGCCTCATTCAACTGATCATATGCAGCCTCGTTTCTTAAGCTTTCAGTGGAAGAGGAGGTTTCCAGATATTGGGTAGCAAATTCTTTTTCAACAACAGGTATTGTTAGATTTTCTATAAGCTTACCTGAATCGTCTATAAGCTTTACGAAGTAATTCCCAGGAGATGTTTTGCTCATAAGTGGTAACAACAAATAATGGTTGCTTCCGTCAGCATGAAATTTTGCACCTTGACTATATATATTGGTGTCGATGGAAATATGGTCTGAATCATTTAGGTGATGACCACTAATAACAATCAGATCGCCTGGTCTATAGTTGGTTTGATTAAGTGTAAAAACAGGCTGGGTTTTAAGGGTTATAACGGAAGTCATTAGAATCCCGACATATGATTCTTTTTCTTTATCAGGACTTGCAAGTTCCAAATCAATATCTACACGATAGTGTCCATCAGGAAAAGGCAAATCAATATCAAGGTAGGCTAAATCTAGTTCTTGATTATATATAAGAGGATTTGGAACCGAATCTACTTGTTTTGACCAAGAAAAGCTTGCCTTTTGGGTGGATTTGTTAGCCTGAACATATTGGTCAGAAGACAAGGGGGCTAGAGGTGTAAAGGCTAGAGATATGTCTTCCGGGGACAAAGGTCCTAAACCTGTCAGGTCTAAGCGTAAAGGTGTATGAGTCGTTAGTTCTGTATTGGTATAGTTGCGATAAACTTCTTTTATGGAGTGATTTCTATGGGCATAGATGGTTTTTCTAAACTCGATACTCCCATCTAAGGGAAGTTGGATGTCATCTTGATGCAATTGAATTTTTATTAGGTTTTTTTTCATGAACCCGTCAATATTCTCATCTAGGGGAAGTATTGAAGAACCTAATAGCTTCGCAACTTGTTCTTCTTCCAATGAGTATGAATGAAAACCGTTTGTAATATAAGCTTCTTGATGTGTCGTATCTAACCATAGGGAATAGCTAGTGGAGTCATTATTACCTTGTGACATCTTAGTATCTAGTATAAGTTCCAATTGGTCAGGAGAAGACGAAGTGTTTTTTTTAGAGAGTAGAGGTAGTCTTTCTTTACGGTGCTCAAAGTAATCCCTTTCAAAGCTGTCTATCAAACTGCATAATAGAACATAACCTTCTATATCTCCAGCGACCCGTTTCTCAAAAGACTGAGTTTGGTCAGATAGGGGCCATGATTCAGGTGCTTTCTTGACTTTTAAAGTGATTGAATCAATTTGATTGGTATCCATTAAAGTAATAGGTTCAGGAACCTTACATGATACTGTAAAAAAGTTTAACAGGGCAAATATACATATATAGATAATAATTTTCTTAGTTTTAGTCATTGGACAGTCCTTTCAAGTATATTCAAGCTTATTATAACAGAAAAGAATAGCTAGAGAAAGGCAGTGTTTCATGGTATAATATGTTTAAATATATCCTGTGTGGATAGGGGAGAAGTACTCAAGTATTCATTAGGGATAAGATCAATAAGAGGAGTTATTAAAATGTCAAAAATCAGAACACGTTATGCACCAAGTCCGACAGGAAAAATGCATGTTGGAAACCTAAGAACTGCATTATATGCTTATTTAATTGCCAAACATGAAGATGGTGATTTTTTATTGCGAATAGAAGATACTGATCAAGAGCGTTTTGTTGAAGGTGCTATTGATATTATTTATAGAACCATGGATTCAGCTGGGCTATACCATGATGAAGGTCCTGATAAGGATGGAGGAGTTGGCCCTTATGTACAAAGCGAACGACAGGCTAATGGGATCTATCTCAAACATGCCTTAGAGTTGGTTGATAAAGGGGAAGCCTACTATTGTTTCTGTACAAAAGAAAGACTTGATGACCTTAGAGCGGATATGGAAGCTCGTAAAGAGACCTACCACTATGATAAGCATTGTCTTAATCTTTCTAAAGATGAGATTCAGGATAAATTGGATGCTGGTATTCCCTATGTTATCCGTCAGAATAATCCGACAGAAGGAGAAACGACCTTTTCAGATGTACTTTATGGAGATATAACAGTTAAGAACTCTGAACTTGAGGATATGATATTAATTAAGACAGATGGCTATCCAACCTATAATTTTGCAAATGTTGTAGATGATCATTTAATGGGCATCAGTCATGTTGTAAGAGGTAACGAGTACTTGTCTAGTTCACCTAAATATAATCGTTTATATCAAGCCTTTGGGTGGGATGTTCCAGTATATGTACACTGCCCTTTAATTACAGACGAGAATCATAAGAAGTTGTCAAAAAGATTAGGACATGCATCCTATGAGGACCTTTTGGAACTTGGTTTTCTTAATGATGCAATTATTAACTTTGTGGCTTTACTAGGTTGGAGTTCCGGAGATAATGAAGAGATTTTCTCTTTAGATGAGTTGACTCAAGCTTTTGATTACAAACATATTAATAAGTCACCTGCGGTTTTTGATATGAAAAAATTCCGATGGATGAATGGTGAATACATAAAGAATATGGATGACGATAAGTTTTATGACCTTGTTAAGGATCGGGTGAGTCAAGCCGTTGGCGGAAGAAATTTGGATTACAGGAAAATTGCTATGTTGGCAAAGCCGAGACTTGAAACTCTTAATGATATTAGGGATATGGTAGATTTCTTTGGTGGTGTACCGGAATATGATAAAAGTTTTTATACCCATAAGAGAATGAAGACTAATCCAGAGAATTCCATTGATTTTCTTAAACAGGCGCTTCCTGTTTTGGAAAAAGCTGAAGAGTTTACAATGGACTATCTTCACGATTTGCTCATGGAGTTTGTTAAGGAAGCTGGTCTGAAAAATGGCCAAGTTCTATGGCCCTTAAGAACTGCTTTGTCAGGTAAAATGTCTACACCAGGCGGTGCGTTTGATATAATGGATATTCTAGGAAAGGATGAGTCAATTCGACGTATTAAGGCCGGTATTGACAAACTAGAAGCTGAATACAATGCTGATTGATTTGCCCAAATGCTGGATGGAACAATTACATAATGAGATGGAAAAAGCATATTTTCTTGAATTGATTGATGCTGTGGATAAAGAGCGTGAAACATATTCTGTATTCCCGCCTGAAGAGGATGTGTTCAATGCTTTTAAATATACGTCCTATGACAAAGTAAAGGTGGTCATTTTAGGACAGGATCCTTACCATGATAATCAGCAGGCACATGGTCTTTGTTTTTCAGTCCTGCCGGGGGTAAAGATTCCACCAAGTCTTCGTAACATTTATAAAGAGCTACATGAGGATATGAATATTAAGATTCCTAACCATGGATATCTTAAGAAATGGGCGGACCAAGGTGTCTTGATGATAAATGCAGTTCTTACGGTAAGAGCCCATGAAGCTGGTTCTCATGGAAAGCTTGGATGGCAGCAGTTCACTGATTCAGTAATCTCAGTTCTTAACAAGAGAGAAGAGCCAATCATTTTCGTTTTGTGGGGTAATTACGCAAGAGGAAAGAAAAAATTGATTGATGGTGAACATCATTTTATTATTGAATCAGCCCATCCCAGTCCTTTATCAGCAAGACGAGGTTTTTTTGAAAGTAAACCCTTCTCCAAAATCAATACTATTCTGGAGAATAATGAATATAATCCAATAGATTGGCAGGTAGAAGAAAGGTGGTCCATAGATGGTTTTTGATGAGAAGTTCATGGTGCTGGTAGTTAATGATAATCAGGAAGAACTCAGAAGTATATCCAAAATCTTTGAAGAAGAAGGTTATGAAGTTACTGGTGCAATGACTTATGAACAGTTGCTTTTTTGTTTAGAAGATGAAAAACCAGATATTGTTGTTATGGATTTTAGAAATGCTGTCGAAAAGATTAGGGACGTTTTTCTACGTGTCAGAAGCGATCAACGCTTCCTTGAATTCCCAGTGTTAGGTCTTTTTGGTGACGTGACAGCCGAAGATTCTGCCAATTATTATGAAATGGGTATGGACAGTATCTGTTCAGAACCATTTTCTAAGAGAGAGCTCCTGATTCGGTCAGAACATCTTGTTGAATTAGTTCATAAGAGTAAAGAGTTGGAAAAGAAAAGTCTAGCAATGACGGCTGTTTATGAGGAAGTTAAAACGCTAAAGATCCATCTCAAAAATAAGCTAGATGAAATAGAAAAGTTAAAAGATACAATTAAACGTGTAGCTATACTTGATTCTGTCACAGGACTTTATAATCGTAGCTATGCACTTGAACAGTTAGAAATGGCGGTCTCAAGATTTAACCGTAAGGAAATCCTGTCTTCGGTTATTCTATGTAATGTAGACCACTTTAAAGGTATTAATAATGAGTTTGGTCACAACTCCGGAGACCGTCTGCTTAAAGAGTTGGCAGCTTCCTTGACTAAGAATAAACGTAATCAAGATATAATTGCTCGTTTTTCTGGAGATACATTTATAATTGTTCTTCCTGATACTGATATTGATGGTGCTAAATTTTTTGCTGAAAGAGCAAGAGCTATTGTTGAGCAAGGTTCTTATACGGATAAGGATATTGAAACAACGATGACATTTGGAGTTATGACTTATAATCAGCCTATGTCTGTAGATATGATTATGAAAATGACAGAAGATGCTCTTAAGTTTGGCAAGGAAAGTGGACGCAATAAGATCGTCATAGCCAACGAATTACTGAATATGCTTTAGTTTTTATGCATTTAATAAAGGAGTAGCGGTTAGTATGATTTATCATTACTAACTCGACGACTCCTTTTTATATTATGAATTTATGTGATTGTCAGTTCTAATAGAGGGCGTTGATATTTGTTAGGGCATAAGCTAAGTATAAAAGTATGCTCAGGGTTGAAACAATCAGTGAAATGACTAGTGATATACTGATATGGTCGCTTTTTCTTTTTAGACGTCTGGTGTTAACGATTAATGACAATAATGAAAAAAAGAAAAGGATAACAGCTACTATAAATGAAATCATCATAAGGTTCTGGTCCCAAACCGTTCTACGTGATACGTCGAACAACCTGTCAAATAATGTCGTTTGTTGCGGTTTTGCTAAATCTGTTAT
Source organism: Vallitaleaceae bacterium (assembly GCA_963677625.2). Taxonomy (GTDB): domain Bacteria; phylum Bacillota; class Clostridia; order Lachnospirales; family Vallitaleaceae; genus UBA1351. The sequence continues at coordinate 70,979 of CAXXSW010000004.1, read as the reverse complement.
AAAGAAGAATACCCCTAAAATGAGCCATACTATAAAACTGGATATGCGAATCCAATATACAAGAAAATCAGGTCCTAAGCGTTTTTCCATAAAATGTTGGTTTGTACCCATAGTATCCACTCATAGTCCTCCTTTCAAAATGCAAATAAAATATGAACTAATTATAACATAATTGTGAACAAAACGAAAGAAAATGTAGGAAACATTGAGTTCTTTTGAATATTTGTACGCTATAACGCACAAAAATATAATTTAATGTACAAAAGTCTTGTCTTCTTTCACTTGATTTGCTATAATAGTCATCAATATAAATTATTTCGGCACCGAAGAAGTAAATATTAATGATTTCCGCAATTTTCATCAATGGGCATTGTTGAAAAGACCAAGAAACCGGAGGGTAGAAGATTGAATATTACGACAACTTTAGCAAAAGATTTAAAGGCAATACCAGCTCCTGAGGAGTTGGGGTTTGGAAAAGTATTTACTGACCATATGTTTATTATGGAGTATGAGGAAGGTAAGGGGTGGTATGATCCTAAAATTATTCCTTATCAGCCATTGGTACTTGATCCGTCAACCATGGTCTTCCATTATGGTCAAGAGATGTTTGAGGGATTGAAAGCATACCGAAGTAAAGATGATGAAATCCTATTATTTAGGCCTGAAAAGAATGGTGAACGTGTTAATATGACAAATGATAGGATTTGCATACCACAGTTGCCAATTGAGGATTTTATTGAGTCTATTAAGGCCTTGGTTGAAGTAGATAAGCGATGGGTACCATTTGGTGAAGGGAATTCCCTTTATATAAGGCCCTTTATTATAGCTACTGATCCTTTCTTAGGTGTTAGACCATCCCTTACCTATAAGTTTATGATTATCCTTTCACCAGTTGGAGCATATTATAAGGAAGGAATTAATCCTGTTAAGATTTGGGTTGAAAAAGAATATGTGCGTGCTGTACGTGGTGGTGTAGGATTTGCCAAAACAGGTGGCAATTACGCAGCTAGCCTAAAAGCGCAGATGAATGCCCATAAAAAAGGTTATACCCAAGTGTTATGGCTGGATGCGGTTGATAGAAAATATGTCGAAGAAGTTGGAACCATGAATGTGTTTTTCAAAATAGACGGAAAAGTAGTTACACCGGCACTATCTGGTAGTATTCTTCCTGGTGTTACTAGGAATTCTGTTATTGAGTTATTAAAATCTTGGGATATAGAAGTGGAAGAAGTTCGAATTACTATTGATGAATTAATTTCTTTTGCTAAGGATGGTAGACTTGAAGAAGCTTTTGGAACAGGTACTGCTGCGGTTATTTCTCCAGTAGGTGAGTTGAACTATGATGGAGATATTGCAAAAATTAATAATAGTGAAATTGGTGAACTTACTAAGAAAATATATGACACTATTGTAGGCATTCAAACAGGTAAACTAGAAGATACTTTTGGTTGGATTCAAAAGATTTAGTAATAGATTGCATAGTGATTATAAGATTCATATAGAAACAGAAAGATACACTTTAGGGCGTTGCCTTAAAGTGTATTTTTGATTATTACTTATGATTTATAGGTGTAGCCTGAAAGAATAAGTAATAATCTGTAATCAGTGTGAAAATATCCTTTTGAATGAGTTACCTAAAGTGTATCTTTATAAGAAGTGTACCGAATGGCAGATAGAACACAGAGAATGACTGGTTTTAGATTGGTAGATGAGTCATTTGATAGCATTTTACTGACGCATAGGGGAAAGTATGCCGAAGTTAGATAGGTAAATTAGAAGTCGGTACACTTCTTATAAGATACACTTGTCTATAAGTTTTCAAAATTTTTATAATTGATGTTGATTTTTAGGAAGCCTTGTTCATGCGGATGATCCTACCAACGATATGACGGCTTAAACTAAGTAAGTCAGCAATTTCTTGATGGGTTAAGTTGGACTTTTCATGGATTTTAAGAACTAGCTGCTCTCTAAACTGATATTCTTTTGGTATTCCTTCATAAGGAATATCATAGGAAGCTAACTCTTCCTTCATTATATTTTTAGCAAGCGAAACTTCACGACTTAGGTCTTTGTTAACATCTATAATTGGTGCAGGAGATTGGTCGTGATGAATACATCGGAAAAGATTGGCTGCAATCTTGTCGTTTTGGTGATCAAGTAAACGGTATAAAGGGCTACGGTTGATAAGAGTATCCTGATCTGGGTTTATATAAGCTTCGTAACTGGAATAAGGGAAATTCATTGTATGACAGTAACCTTGTTCTTTAGGTTTTTGGTGAAGGTATCTTAGACAGGACATAAGCTCTTTATTAGTCTTCATTATATCTTTTTGATAGCTCTTACTGAAAAGTGACCCGGTGGTGTTGAATTTTTGATGATAATACTTGGTGTATAAAACACATAGTCCATGAATAAATGAAGCTGTGTTTAGGGAGGAATTACCACCTAGTACTAGATGAAAGTGTGTTGGAAGTAAAAGGTAACCGATTAGGCTGATTTCATATTGACGTAATTTGACCTCTAAAAATTTCATAAAGGATGCATAATCTGATTTGGTTACAAATATGGGATGCTTGAGGTTAGACCTTAATAAAAGATGGATATACTTTTCTTTTGAATACATTTTTGCTCTTGCCATGGTTGCTCCTTTCTCTTTTGGATGTGAACTTGAGATGATTATAGCAGATTAAATTTCGAAAAGTGTCCACAAATTGTGGACTTCACAAAAAAGTTTGAATATAGCTTCTCTTTATACTATAATTAGGATGATAATTGAGTAAAGATTGACATTACTGTAACATAATATCAATTTGTCATTGGAGGAGACAATGCTTAAGAACAGAAAAGACCATTATGTACCGGATTTTGAACACCAAAAACATCATACTTTGAAAAGTCATGGAGGTGAGGCTAGTTATGACCCACTACACGACTTTTCCCCAGAACAGTTAGGCAAAGAAAGAATTGAAGAAGTAAGTACATTTTTTAGCCGAAAAAAAGATATCCGAGGACTTATTTTGATTGGATCCTATGCCAAAGGTGAAGAAAGATCGGATTCAGATGTGGACTTTATTATTCTAGCAAAAGATAGACGAAAATGGTTGGACAACACAAATTGGACCAAGCTTTTAGGGACCGTTGTTAGTATTACTCTCGAAGATTATGAAGAAGTAAAAGCTGTTCGAACTTACTATGAAGATAATGTTGAGTTAGAATTTGGATTCATTGAAGAGAGTTGGCTTAGGAAGCCATTGGTCGATACAACGAAAGAAGCAATTCAAGGTGGGTTTAAGGTACTCTACGACCCAGAAGATTTATTCCTTGACTTTTAGTGTCTTCATCTATATAATTTTAAAAGTTGAAAAAAGTTGATGTAAAGTTTAGATCATCTATAATAATGTATATCTCGTATAAATTTAGCAATATGGGCTAGAAGTTTCTACAAACTACCGTAAATAGTTACAGGCTACGAGTTGAATAGTAACTGATTCCAAGTCTATTACCAACTCTGCTAATGCAGAGTTCTTTTGTTATTCTATAGCAAAGCGAACGAGGCGAAGCCTCTTTCTTCTTTGCCATAATATACAATTGCTAGGACGAACAATGGGAATCAGTTTGACGGAATGTAATATGCACACAGGATTTTCGTCTTCAACTTACTGTACTGAATACATGTAGATTAAAAAGGAGTAAGATGAAGTTATTAAAGGAACGTATTCAAAGTGATGGTTATGTTTTGTCGGAAGAAATTCTTAAGGTTGATTCATTTCTTAATCATCAAATCGATTCGAAATTAATGTTTCAAATGGGTGAAGAATTTAGAAGAAGATTCGCTAAGAAAACCATAACAAAAATAGTGACAATAGAGGCATCAGGCATAGCTATAGCGGCCCTTGCAGCATTGTCATTTAATGTGCCGGTGGTTTTTGCCAAGAAAACCCAATCAAGGAATCTGGATAAGGATACATACACTTATCCCGTGTATTCATTTACTAAACAAGAGACTTATGATATTCACATTTCTAAGAAATATTTGTGTGAGGATGACCATGTCCTAATTTTGGATGACTTTCTTGCTAATGGTCAAGCAGTTGAAGGCCTTATCAAATTGGTGGAACAAGCAGGAGCTAGTCTTTCAGGAGTAGGCATTGTCATAGAAAAGGGATTTCAAAAAGGTGGAAAGGAACTTCGCGAAGCCGGTATTCATCTTGAATCCCTTGCAATTGTCGATAGAATGGTTGACGGACAGGTTAGTTTTTTATAATTTGTATCATGTGGACTGCGTTTGTAGTCCTTTTTTTGTTCTATAGGAAAGCTCACTATAGGACTTTCCGTCGGCAGTTGGAACAATTTGCCTTCGGCAAAACCGAGGATGTAAAACATCCTCTTTGTTCTTTATTAAGAATTTGTTCTGAATGGGTTGATTTTAATATAACCATATGTAGGGAAAAAGATTAGGTTAACTTTACCCTCCAATCTAAATAAAAGTCTTCACAAAAGCAAGGAAATAGAGTAGAATAGTTATGATAATGATTTTTACGAAGGGAAGTTTGAAATGGAAGACAAAATGACACAGATCGAAAACGAAACAAAAGCAACTGAAGAAGTTGTTGAAACTGCTGAAACAAAAACTGAAGAAGTTGCCGCTGAAGCAACTGAGGAGGCTGTCAATGCTGTGGCTGAAGAGGCTGTAGTAGAAGAGCCGGTTGTAGAAGAGACAATGGATGATTATAAAGATATGCTTGATTCATCTATGATGCAATTTAGACCTGGCGACATTGTGGACGGAGAAGTAATCAGTGTGACTGATACAGAAGTTCTCATCAACTTTGGCTATATTGCAGATGGTATTGTTCCTGCAGCTGAAACTTTTGCAGATGCTTCTAACCCATTAACTAACCAATTCAGCGTAGGTGACAAGGTTAAAGCTGAGGTTCTTAAGAAAGATGACGGAGAAGGTAATGTACTTCTTTCATTGAAGAAAGCATTACAGGAAGTTGTTTGGGAAAAACTTAATGAAGCCATGGAAGCTGGAACACTTGTTGAAGCTCTTGTAACTGAAGGAGTTAAAGGTGGTTTAGTATGTAAGGTTCTTGGATCTAGAGCATTTATGCCTGGTTCAATGATTTCAACTTCTTATGTAGAAGACTTTTCAGTATACAATGGACAGACTTTAATGGTTAAAGTTATGGAGCTTGACCGTAATAAGAACCGAGTTATCGTTTCTAGAAAAGTTGTTGAGCAAGAAGAAAATGCTAAGAAAAAAGAAGAGCTTTTTGCAACAATCAAGAAAGGTGATGTATTTACCGGTACTGTTAAGAAGAACATGCACTTCGGTTCTTTTGTAGATATTGGTGGTGCTGACGGTCTTGTTCATATTAATGAACTTAGCTGGGATCGTGTGAATAAACCTTCTGATGTTGTTAAAGAAGGAGATGTTGTAACTGTAACGGTTATTAATGTTGACTATGCTAAGAAGAAAATTGGACTTTCTATGAAAGATTCAAAAAAAGATCCTTGGAATCCAGAAAACTCCAAATTAGTTGTAGGCGAAACCTATGAAGGTACTGTTAAACGTGTATTAGATTTTGGTGCTTTTGTAGAAGTTGTTCCTGGTATTGAAGGATTGGTTCATGTGTCTCAATTAAGTACTGAACGTGTTAACCATCCATCAGATGTAGTTAAGGAAGGCGATACAGTTAAAGTTAAAATTCTTGGTATTGATTCTAAAGAGAAGAAACTTAAATTAACTATGAAGCTAAATGCTCCTGTTGAAGAAAAACAAGCCTATGTAAACTTGAAAGATTTCCAAACAGATGAAAAGGCAACTACTAATCTTGGAAGTATCTTTAAAGGTCTTGATCTTGATATCAAATAGTTAAGTAATAAATTTGAATATAGACAAAGAATAAAGGCAGGATACCTTTAGGTGTCCTGCTGTATTATATGGAGGAGAGCTATGAAATGTAAATCATGTGGATATGAGAATAATGATGATGCCAAGTATTGTGAGTCTTGTGGCAGTCGTTTATCCGATGCCCCAGAAATGAAGGAATCTGTACCTCAAGAGGAGAGCACTATAAGTGCAGACCAAGAGGCTTCTCATGAGGCTATTGGAGAATCAACTTTAACTGAAGAAATTTCTGGAGATGTTCAAAGTGATAACTATAGTGATATTGAAGATCAGGTGATTAATCAACCGGTTAACCCTTATCAAGATGAAGTCGCCAAGAAAAAGAAGAAATGGCCTATTTTTCTTGTGATTTTAGTTTTGGTTCTTGCTATAGGGACAGTAGGAGTTGTTTTTGGACAAAACCTATTTAAGAGTGATGAAGAACGTTTGATTGATGCTATGAAGAAAACTTCTGCTTGTAAACAAATTAGCGCCATGGGTGAATTTGGTTTAAAGGATTTTACACTTGAAGGTGTAGGTGTTATGGAATCAGCTATGGTTGAGAATATTGTTAAAGGTCTTAAGGTTAATTATGCCTTGATGTCTGATACAGACAAGTACGAAGCATATATGGAAATGTCAGTTAAAATGAGTGGATCTGAGCTTATTCAGGTGGGACTTTTCTTAAATAAAGAGTTTGTAGCTATTAGTATACCTGCCTTATATGATGAAATCGTTTATATAAATTGGACTGATATTAAAGATACACTGATTAAATATGAAATTGCTACAGAAGAAGACCTAAAAGACTTTGATATTAACCCTGATGAAGTTATCGAGAAGATAGAAGCGTATATTGAAGCTTTGGATTATCGTAACTACGAATCCTTTGCTGATTTAGATGTGGAAAAATATGAAAAATACATTTATGGTAATTATACAGATTCAATTGTTGACATAGTCAAAGGGTCTTATTCTATGGAGCTTGACGGTGACACTTATGAGTTTGGTGATCGGGTTTATAATTTGAATCTTGATTATGGTGAGATGTATGATAATTCTATTAATCTATACAAGGAATTGGTAGCAGATGAAGCCATTAAACCAATGATTGATGAAGGTTTGGAACGTTTCTTCGCTGTTGTCATTGCCCAAGAAGATGATTTTATGTTTAATCTTATTCTCGAAATGAATGATGAAATGGCTGAATGGGACGGATGGAAGTCAGAATATGTAGATAAGATTAATGAGATCAAAGACAAGGCTAAGGAAGAAATTGACAAAACTTATGAAGAGTTCGCCAGTGAGATTGCAGGAAGTTTAGAAGATGATGAATATCTTCAGATGGAGCGTTTTATCAAAGATATCTATAACGAGATAAATATGGATATGACCATTGTTTTGGAAGACGACTATTATAAGGGTCAGGAAATGACTATTACAATTAATGATTCCATTATTGATGCTATGAAAGATTCAGTTTTTCTTCAGGAAGAGATGGAAGATAGTTATGATCCCTATGGTATGGGAATGGGACTTGATATGATGGAGAGTATGGATATACTTTTTGAAATTCAAATGTATAATAAAATGTATTTCAAACAATTGGATGAAGAAATTGATTTCGAGGAGTTACCAGCTAGTGCTGTTGATTTCAATAAGTTAAGTCAAGACGATCTTTTTGAAATGTATATGGAAATGTCAGAAAATGCACAGAAATTAGTTGGAAGTTTTTCATCAGGTTTCTAATGTAGATTTTATCGAGAAGCCTCGCCTTTGGTTGGGGCTTCTTGTTTATTTACCAAGAAATTGTCTGAAGGAGTAAATCGCTATTGCCAGTTGCCGTTTATGTTCCTGTTTGAGAGAAAGATGATTTTAAGCTAAAAAATAGGTGGTGAAAGCATGAGAGTCTTGTTGTTGATAAGTAAGAATGTATTGGAACAAGTTCGGGAAATAAAGAGAAACAGCCTGCTTTTCTTTTTGCCTATAGCCATCTTTTTTTGTCTCTTTTTCTATTTCAAAGTGAATGATATAGAAGTGAATTTTATTAAACCTCTTCAAGTTGGTGTTGTTCTTGAAGATAAAACGGTTTATACTCAGATGTTGGTTGATGATTTTGAGTCTAAAAAAGATTTGAGTCGATTTTTCCAGCTACGAGAGGGAGAAGAATCTGAAATAAAAGAGGCTTTTAAGAGTGGTGAACTGGATGGTATGATTGTTATTCCTGATGGCTTTTTTACTGCCCTTTTAAGTTTTGATAAGCGGCCTATGGAAATTAGTATCCATAATGATGATCCCATTAAGGCTACCATTCTTTATAATGGATTTTTAGCCTACGAAGAATATATAATCAGTGTAGAAAAAAGTATAAGTTCTTTTTATGAAAATTTCAGACCTCAAGTGTCTAAAGAGGGTTTTCATGCTTATAATGACGCCTTAAGTATTGAACTTATTATGATGATGCTTAATCGTAATGATTTGTATGAATTTCATGAGATAGTGGAGATACCTTCTGCTTCTAGTCTTGATTACTATTTTGTTGCCATGTTGGTCATGTTTGTTTTTTTGATGGCTCTTTATCTTGGAACTGCTTGGATCTATGAACGTCATTCTAATGTGTTCTTGAGGTTGACATTAACTAGAGTAAAAGCATATGAATATATAATAAGCCGTTTCTTAGCAGATTGGTCGGTCATGGCCATAGTGGTTTCCTTTTGGTATATTCTCTTTGGTATTTTTTCCGAAAATGGAAATCTTAGTTTGAAAGGCTATTTTTTTGTTTTAGTCCTGTCTCTTGGTTCGGTGGGAATTACTGGAGTTATTGCTTTAATAGTAAATGAGATTAGTGATATGGCTTTAATTTCTACCATGGTTGTTTTTTTTGGTTCTGTTCTGGGTGGTTCCATTATACCCATCCATTATTTGCCTGACAGTTTGAAGACAATTGGTAGCTGGACACCTAATTTTCTTATGATACGTACAATTCTCTTTTTGAATGCTGGTGTAAAGGATTCAAGGACAAGTATAGTTATAGGTGGTCTTATTATAAGTATTATTTTATCCTTTTTTCTTGTGACACAGGCATATAAAAAAGGATTTAGGAGGGGTGATTATGAATAAGATACATCAACTTACATCCCTCAACTTAAAGCTTATGTTTACCAGAAGATCCACTAAGTTTATCTACATTCTTGTTGCGGCTATATCTGTTTACCTCCTTGCTAACTTATACGGCCAAGCTGATAAGGGGTTTAAGTTTCCAGTTGCCATTGTAGATAAAGATGATTCTAGATTTTCTAATGAAGTTATTCATGCCTTTGATTCCAATGAATTAATTAGTGGTCTTGAAGTTCAGGAGGAAAAGGCTGATAAGCTTTTACGTAATCACCAAGTTGAAGCTGTTATCACTATTTTAGAGGGCGCAGGGAGACAAGGAGAATCTGGTGATCCGGATCGACTCTTTGAAGTGGCATATCTTAAGGATAATTCCTTTACCATGATGCTTATGGATATCTTATCCAAAGACGTTCTGGCTGAGCTTAGTTTATTAAAAGCTGCCAAGTATTACAATGATGGTATGAAAGACCTGGTCGATGGAAATTACATTGGAAAGGTTTATAATAAAGTGTATAATAGAGGTAAAACATTGGATTTGACAGATAAAAAGGGATATTATTTATCTATTGATATGGTTGGACATGGCAGTCAGGAACTGGAATGGTATAATCAAAATCTTTTTCTGGAAAAAATGATTGTGGGAATATTATATATTCTCGTAGCCTTTTTTCTTCTTTTTTCAGGCTTGTGGATGGTTAATAGACAAAAGAGTGATAGAATTCATAAGTTGGACTTGGTATATGGAGATATGGAACAAACGATTTCTGGATGGCTGAGCTTGAGCTTGATTGGATTTTTGATGACACTACCTGTGACAGGGCTTTCGCTTTATTATGGAAAAGGGCTTTTTCACATGTTGGCCATGAACATTCTTTTTGTAATAGGTATGGCTGCTTTTGTGTATTTTTTGGTCATTATCTTTTCGAGTGCCCAGATGTATCTTCTTCTTGGAACGTCTCTTGTTCTTGCAGGAGGAATTATGACGGGAGCTTTTTTCCCTCTTGATGATGAGCAAGGTATAGCTGGTTTTATCGCCCATCTTTTGCCAGGTTATTATTCGTCAAAAGTTTATTTTAACCAAGACTATCTTGTAAATTTTACTGTATATACAATGTTTTATATGTTATTGTTATTATGGTGTTCCAACATCTTAAGAAAAGTCAAAAAAAATAGGAGCATGTCCTAGAACTATGGAGGAATAATGAGTCAGTTTAATAATGAAATGAAAACCCTATCGAAAAAGCTTATGAATAATCAATTAAAGAAAGAAGATATTGATTTGGCCATCAATTTATGTGGCCGTAAAATTGGTGACTTTCAATTGTATTCATTAGCTCTTAAATATTATAGTTATATGGAACGATATCATGGTAGCATAGATGAAGATGTTGATGATTTTATTCAATATGAAGGTGATCATGACCATGACCACAACCACGACCATGGCTACGATCACGGCCACGACCATGGCCACAATCATGACCATCATCATGATTGTGAAGGGATAAGTTGTGAAAGTCTGGAAGAGGCAACTGATATATTCGAGAATTATTTGGAGAGTATGGCCAGAGGTGAACTTCTTCCGGAACTCAATCAGCTTTTAGAGCTTAGAGAGATTCTTAAAAATCATGTCCAGGTCTTGACAGCATATGGTGATGAAATAACGTTGCTCGAGAATGTTTATTATAAATCAAGGTATAATGATGAAAATATGATGGTTATGGAGTCTGATGAATCCTTTGCAAAGCGGGTAACCGATGTTTTGATGGCTACAGAGAATTCAACGGAAATTCGAGAACATCTAAAGATTGTTTATCCTGAGCTACCTATGCGTATGACCAAGAATAAATTCTTTGGCTTTGTTGATGCTTACTTTACTAAACTTCAGGGGATACCAACCGTTGATGTGAAGAACCATATTCAGATGATTAAAGAATCCTTCGATCCTAAGTGTGTAGAAGGCTATGGACAAATTGCAGGAGAGATTGCAAGAGAGCTTGAAAATGTAAAAGGAGTTCTATTGGACAAGGATGGATCTAAAGCTGATAAAGACAGTGCATATCATCATATGTACCATCTGACAGAGGACAAGAATGTTTTGTTAGAAAAGGCATTGGATGTTCAAGAGTTACTTAACCATGTTATCGGTTTATGTTTGGTGAAGTTTGATGGTGAAAAATCAGAAGTCTATACAAGTATCAGACCACTTTTGCAGAATGAGAAAGATGAAACTGTACTTGCTGGAGTATTTGAAAACGTTGAAAGTAACTATGAACTCCTTGGAGATGCATTGATAAAAGTTTCTTCCCTGATTGACAGTATGCTTGAGCGTAAACCTATACTTGAAGGGCTTGATAGTCTTTTTGATATTGAAGAGCTTAGATATGCCTTTGAGTTGACTAAAGAAGGTTATTTTATCGAACGGCCACATGAAAAGGATGAAGCTGTACCGGGATTTAATGAGTTGGCTCTTATAAAAAATGAATTGGTTGGATACATGGATGAGGTTCTTTCAAATGAAGGCCGTACAATGAGAAGAGGTCGAATGAGTCTGATGATGAGTATTTTCCAGATTGTTCATACGACAGGTCAGGAGATATATGATCATATATATGGTTCGCTGACTTCTTGTAATGTAAAAGGTGAGAAGGTTATGAGTATGCAAAATATTTATGCTTATCTTAACCAATTTATGGATTGATCCCTATAGATTGACTAGGTTTTGGAGGCTTTATGGAGAGTGTTAAACATCTATACTACAGTCCTACAATCAAATATTTTAAAAGGAAACGTATTCGCTATCAATTAGAGAAAGGCAAGACAAAACTGCCCAGTGATATACATCCGATTATTATGCGTAAGGAAGGGGCTAACCTGTTCCAATTTATAAGTTTGGATGAATATTATCGGCTGTCAGAGATCTCTGATGGTTACTTGATTATTGGTGCAGTGAAAAGTTATAAGGAGTTTATGGACTTTGTTACATATTTCTTTAATTTATGCATTCGATATTCGGTTGACTTTTCCAAGACAGTTATTATTGAACTTTTAATGAATGGAGAGAATTTTTATGACGAACCTGTTTAAATATACTGGGTTTATAGCCCTTTATGTCATGTTGTTCATCCTCTTGCTATTTACGTCTTTGCAGGCAGTTGTTTATAATGACACTTACTTTAGATGGCATTATGTTAATCATGAAATTACTAAAACTACAGGTATGAATATAGATGAATTAATGGTTGTAACTGATAAGATGATGGACTATCTTATTGATAAACGAGATTCTTTAGATATGGAAGCGACTATTAATGGTAGGATAGAAGAAGTATTCGGGCGAAGAGAAAAGCTTCATATGGTTGATGTGAAAGACCTCTTTTTAGGAGGAAAATTCATACGTGACTTAAGTTTTGTTATACTTATCATTTCGATTTTTGCCATGTATATGTGGAAAAAAGAATGGTTAAAAAGCTGGCTTAGGCATTTAGGTGTGTTTTTTATTGTCGCCTTTATCGTCATTGGCATACTAGGAGGCTTATTTGCTTCTGATTTTAATAAATATTTTACTCTTTTTCATGAGCTGTTTTTTAATAATGATCTATGGTTACTGAATCCTAAAACGGATATTCTCATTAATATGGTACCTGAAATATTTTTCTTTCAAACGACGATGCTGATTATTGGTCTTTTTATTATCAGTATAGGATTAGTGCTGGCTCTGGCAAAAGTTTATCTTAGGAAACATTCCATATAATAAGCTCATTGTTTAAATATTGAAAGGGGGAAGAGAGGTTGAAGGTACTTAAGTTCATAGGGCTTGTCTTACTGTGGATCCTTAAAATTATTGGTTTTATATTAGGCTTGATTTTGCTTATAATTCTTTTGCTCCTCTTTGTGCCCTTTAGGTATAAGGCAGAAGGTAGCTTTGATGAAAGTGTCATGGTCAAGGTTCGTTTTTCTTGGCTTTTGTATTTTATTAACGGATATTATGAAAAAGGTGAAAAAGAAGATGTTACCCTTGTAAGAATCTGGTTTATCAAGGTCTACGACTCCAGAAAAAAAAGTGTAAAGGAAGAAAAGAAGGCTCGTAAAGAAAGAGAAAAAGTTGAAAAAGAAAGAAGAAAAGTAAAAGGGAAACACGAAGCAATTATTGATAAAGGACCAATAGCCAAGAAATCTGTTCAAGAAGAGATAAAGGAATCAGATAAGGTCTTAGAAAAACCTGCAGAATATAAATCGACAAATGAAAGTAAAGAAGTCAAGGTTAATATTGAACCCTCTATGGCTAGAGAAATTGAGCTGGAAGAGAGTCAAGAGGAAAGTTTAGCTGAAGATATAGAGGTAACAAAGGATAAGAAAGAAGATAAAAAGAAGGTAGAAAAAAAGAAAGAAAAGAAAGAAAAGAAAGAAAAGAAAGAAAAGAAAAAGAAGGAAGCAAATCCAGGACTTATAAAGTTAAAGAGAGTATGGGCCTTTCTCAATGAACCGGAGAATGAAGGAGTACTTCGCTTTGTTACTAAGTATATAGTGAAGACGTTAAAATGGATTTTACCAAAGGAACTGTGGTTAAACATGGAAGTAGGACTTGAAGATCCTGCTTTAACAGGCTATATTGCTGGAATTACAGCTATACTTTATGCTAAAACCAGAAGACATATCCATGTAGTACCAAATTTCACAGACCAAGTTATTTGTGGAAGTTTTAAAGTGAAGGGAAGGCTCTTCCTTTATCAGCCCCTTTATTATATAATTAGAGTAATACTGAGCAAGAGAGTGAGAGAACTCTATAAGCTTGCAAAAGGATAGGAGGATATAATGGACTCAAACTTTAAGAAACATGTGGATTCCCTTATGGCAGGTATGGAGAATTTTGTGAATTCCAAAACAGTTGTAGGTGAACCAGTACATATTGATGATACAACAATCATACCTTTGGTGGATGTCAGTTTTGGTCTCGGAGCTGGTGCGTCAGAAGGTAAGAAGGAAAATGATCCAAAGGCAATTGGAGCTGGTGGTCTAGGTGCCAAGATTAGCCCTAGTGCTATTTTGGTTATCACTAATGGTCATGCTCGTTTAGTTAATATTAAGAACCAAGATAGCTTAACTAAGATTATTGATTTGGTTCCAGATATTATGGAGCGTTTTGCCCCTGATAATAAATTACCATCTAAAGATGAAGCTTAATGAAAGTGGAGGTATGTTATGATTTTAGTAAATACAGATTATATTTCTGGTAAGGAACTCGAAACATTAAGTATTGTGAAGGGATCAACGATTCAATCTAAGCATATGGGTAAAGATCTTCTTAGTGGATTGAAAACTATAGTTGGTGGTGAGCTTTCAGCCTATAATGAGATGATGAATGAAGCAAGAGCTTTGGCTACAAAACGTATGGTAGAAGAAGCTAATAGCCTTGGAGCAGATGGTATCGTTAATATCCGTTATGCATCTAGTGCAATTATGCAGGGTGCAGCTGAAGTAATCGCTTATGGAACTGCGGTGAAGTTCCTGTAATGGAAGATTTACAGTATATTTTGGCATCCAACCTAAAAACAATTCGGGAAGAACGAACCTTAAGTCTTGATAAAGTTGCTAAGCTTACTGGTGTATCCAAGTCTATGCTTGGGCAAATTGAGAGAGGTGAATCTAACCCAACTCTTGCTACTGTATGGAAAATTGCTAACGGTTTGCATGTGGGTTTAACTGAATTGGTCAAGGAGAAACAGGAAGAGCATGAGATTATTCGAAAATCTCAAGTAGCCTATATCTCTGATGATAATGGGAAAAGTAGGATTTATCCCTATTTTACATATGAAGATGGAAGACCCTATGAAGTGTACAAGGTGGACATGGAACCTGGGTCCTATATTGATGCCGAACCTCATGCAGAAGGTACAGTAGAGGTGATTGTGGTCAATACAGGTGAAATTAGCCTGCGAATAAAGGATGAGGAGATTACGCTTAATGAAGGGGATGCTACTCGTTTTTTTGGAGATCAGGACCATGCATATCATAATTCTGGTAAGATAGCAGCGAGACTGGGCATTGTGATCTTCTATAAATAGCAGGAAGATACAGTCTAGCAGATAGATATGATGTAGGAAAATACGTGATTGAAACGAATGTGGAATCTGAGATAAGATATAAAGATTAGCGGTTTGGACCTTTTGGGAGTCAATAGATGGAGATTAAACGGATTATAGATAAGAAGAGAGATTTTATGGAACTGCTTCTTTTAGCAGACGAACAAGAAAATATGATTGATAGATACCTGGATAGGGGAGATATGTTCGCCCTTTATGATGGTGACTTGAAGAGTATTTGCGTTGTTACGGATGAGGGAGAAGGGGTTTTTGAACTGAAGAATTTAGCTACTGAGGAGAAGTACCAGAGACAAGGGTATGGACGTCAGTTAGTAGCATATATACTTGATTATTATAGGGACCGTGGTCAGACCATGATTGTTGGAACCGGAGATAGTCCCTTAACTATTCCTTTTTATGAAAGCTGTGGTTTTGTTATATCTCATCGCCGAAAGAATTTTATATTAGACAATTATGATCATCCTATATATGAGAATGGGGTTCAACTCTTTGATCTTGTATACTTAAAACAAGATTTGTAATTCAATAAAAAAGCACTGCCATCAATCAGAGATGCAGTGCTTTTTTGTTTTAGGTTTAATTCTTTGATAATAGTGTCCAGCTAGACGTTAAATCTAAAAAGAATAACATCGCCGTCTTTGACTATATACTCTTTACCTTCTACACGGACAAGGCCTTTTTCTTTGGCAGCAGTGTAAGAACCGCAAGTCATAAGGTCGTCATAGGCAACAATTTCAGCACGGATAAAGCCGCGTTCGAAGTCGGAGTGAATTTTACCTGCAGCTCCAGGTGCCTTCGTACCTTGGGTGATGGTCCAGGCTCTGGTTTCCTTTTCGCCTGCAGTCAAATATGAAATAAGGCCAAGGAGGGAGTAGGAGGCAGCGATAAGTTTATCTAAGCCTGACTCCGTAACACCAAGATCTTCAAGAAATTCCTGTTTCTCATCATCTTCTAAAGCAGATAGTTCTTCTTCGATTTTAGCACAGATAACAAAGGCTTCAGAACCCTCTTCTTTAGCAAAATCGCGGACGACCTGAACATTTTCATTAGAAGCGCCATCATCAGCTAAGTCATCTTCTTCAACATTAGAGGCGTATATGATTGGTTTAGTAGTTAGAAGATTGAAGCTAGCCACAAGTTCAGCTTCTTCTTCTGTAAACTCTATAGTTCTTGCAGATTTTCCATCTTCAAGGGTTTTCTTGATTTTTTCGATTAGTGATAGTTCGCCTTGTAGAGTCTTGTCCATTTTGGCTGCTTTGACTGTTTTAGCATAACGACGGTCTAAGATTTCCAAGTCAGAAAAAATAAGTTCAAGATTTATAGTTTCAATATCTCGAAGAGGACCGATTTCACCATCTACATGGACGACATTTGGGTCATCAAAACAACGGACAACATGGACAATTGCATCGACTTCTCTTATGTTGGAAAGAAACTTATTACCAAGACCTTCACCTTTGGAAGCTCCTTTTACAAGACCCGCAATATCTACAAATTCGATAACTGCTGGAATGGTTTTCTTTGATTTGTATAATTGGGTCAATTCATCGAGTCGTTGATCAGGTACGTATACAATACCTACATTTGGATCAATAGTACAAAATGGGTAGTTGGCTGATTCGGCGCCTGCTTTTGTTAATGAATTAAAGAGGGTACTTTTTCCAACGTTTGGTAATCCGACAATTCCTAATTTCATCTTAATTCCTTTCGGTTCAATATATATAATTGAACGCCTGATCTTTCTGATTCAGCTATTTAGAAAACGATTGTAATCTTTTTAAGTACATATTATTTATAATTATAAATCTATCATGGATTCATAAACCACCTAACATTATAACATATGTTTGAAAAATGTAAACTCATAAAGTCACCGGTGGTCCTGTCATCGCAATATAAGTAGGTAAAACTTTTTAAACATGTACTATTGCTTATAGTTAGCGTAAAGTTATCGTCGGAAAAGAAAAAATAAAGAAAACACCTAAGTTGTGATATTATAAGTTTTGCCTAGAAACAAATAATACATAACAGGAAAGGTGTTTTCTTATGCATAACAGTATACAACACTTCATGGACAGAGGGATACAAAATATTGAAAAAATAGTAAAAAGTTTTATTAGTGATGAAAAAATGGATATTGGAGAGTTGGTCCTAGAGCTGAACAAACCACTACAGGAGTTGCAAAGGGCTATTATTAAAGAAACGATTGAAGAGATCGATGGAGTGTATCGAAGATCCAGTTATAGAAAAGACAGATACGTTATTGAACGCTCGAATGATGAAAATTCTTTTACCAGTACGTGCGGGGTAATAACATACAAACGAACGTACTTTGAAGATAAGAAAACCGGCGAGTGCATACATCTAGCAGATAAAGCATGTGGCATTACGAAGAAGATGAGGAAAAGTGATGATGTAGTTGCTAAAGGACTAGAACATGTTATTGATAGCAGCTATAGAATTAGTGGAGAGAATGCAACAGTAACCGATGACATCATTAGTAAACAAGCGATTATGAGGGATGTACACACACTGGAAATACCAGTAATTATTCCTAAAAACAAAGAAAAGAAGAAGATAAAAGCACTCTACATAAATGCAGATGAAGATCATGTGTCGCTCCAGTTCAACAAGAAAAAAGGTGACCTCAGAGTAAATGAATATGGCAGGAAGTCCAATACAGTAGAACCAAGGTTGGCCTGTATATTTGAAGGAATAGAGAAAGAAAGTCCAAACAGTAAACGAAATATACTAAGGAACAAACATTACTTTTGTGGAGTGTATAAAAAGAGTGAAGATATTTGGTTAGAAGTGCTAGAATATATAGGTGCTGTTTATGATGAAGAATACTTGGAAAGCATCTATATCATGGGAGATGGAGCATCTTGGATCAAAGCAGGAGTTGATGTATTAGGTTCAAAATGTTGTTTTGTGTTAGATAAATTCCACTTGAATCAATCGATAATGAGAGCAGTTGGACATTTAGGAGATTCAGTTTCAGATGCAAGAACAGCAGTTTATGACGGAATCAGTATGGAAGATTTTACAATCATAGATAAAGTGTTAGAGATAGCTACATCTTTAGCGGAAAGTGATCAGAAAAGAGAACAAATCAGAAGAACAAAAGTGTACATAAGGAATCATTGGGATGCCATAGTCAGACCAAACAATGATGAATTAGCACGAATGGGATGTAGCGCTGAAGGGCAAGTTAGTCACATATTAGCAAGTAGATTAAGCAGTCGGCCGTTAGGGTGGTCGGCAAAAGGTGCGTCACAGATGGCAAAATTAAGAGCCTATTCAGCCAATAAAGGAAATATATATGACTTGCTGAAATATCGTGTCGAAAAGCAAGAGCGAGAGATACAAGACGAAATAAGAAGAGCACTTGATCAACAGATAAAAAAGAAACAGAAAAAGTATACAGATGTTTGGAATAGTGATACAGTTGCAGGAAGTTTAGGAAAAGTCGATGGAATGTATTGCCTAACAAAAAAACTAAGAGGTATCTGCGGATAAAAGTATGCTATACTAACCGAAGAACAATTCTTATAAATTCACAGAGGGATAATTCTATCTTTCTTTTTCCGACGATAAATTAACGCAACCTTGCTTATAGGATGACTTGCATTTTATAAGGTTTCGTAATATGATGTTTGTGGTGATAGATTCACTATAAATAATGGTCAAGACTACATGACTTGGCTTATAATTGAAAGAGGTGCTTTATGAGAGAACCGGATATTGTATTTCCGAATATAGGTATTGAATTTAACAATATAGACCCTGTAGCTTTTCGTCTTTTTGGTTTACCCATATATTGGTACGGATTGATTATTGTTTCTGGAGTTATGGCTGGATTGCTTTTAGCCAGATACAGAGCTAAAAAATTTGGACATGATCCTGAGGTGTATTCAGATTTCATCATCTATGCTCTGATTGCTGCCATTATCGGTGCTAGAGCTTATTATGTTATATTTTCATGGGATTCATATAAGGATAATCTATTAGAAATATTTGCTTTTAGAGAAGGTGGGCTTGCTATTTATGGTGGAGTCATTGGAGCCCTTACAGCTCTTTTGATCTATACAAAAACCAAGAAAGAAAGCTTTTGGCTTATGGCTGATATTGCAGGGCCAGGTCTTGCTTTAGGTCAAGTTATTGGCCGCTTTGGTAATTTTATGAATATGGAAGCCTTTGGTGGCCCGTCAGATGGTTTTTTTGCTATGGCTCTAAAGGCTTCAAAAGCCAAGATTCCATCATCCATGCTCGAGTACGTTGGCCCCTTAGATGGTTTTGCCGGTAACTACTTAGTAGTACAACCGACCTTCCTATTTGAAGCTTCATGGAACTTGGTTTTGGTTATTCTCCTACACTTTTATACGAAGCACAAGAAGTTTGATGGCGAGGTGTTCATGCTTTATTTACTTGGCTATGGAATAGGAAGAGGATGGATTGAAGGCTTAAGAACGGATCAGTTGATTATAGGAGCCACGGGTATACCAGTATCCCAATTGTTGGCGATTGTCCTTGTCGTGGTCAGTATGGGCTATATTATTTATAGAAGAAGAACCCTTTCGAAAAAGGATTTACCTCTTGAGAAATAAACTCTTAATGATCTAGGTAATTAGTATCATTTTATCTGTTCAAAAAAAGTTCATAATTAAAGGAGTTCTAGGAGTGAACACTATATCTAGTCTGAATGATTTGAAATTCGACTAGATATGGTGTTTTTTTTATGTGAAATGAAAACTTCTTATGGTTAGCAAAGGAAACCAAGCTTGTGTATAGGTATTTTTCCTTGAAATGTCAGAGAAAATCCATTAAAATGTAGATAAGTGGTTAAAAGTGTGGATAAGTGGGGAAAAGTGTAGAATATGGTGGTGATGTGGCTTGAAAGGTGTATATGGTGAAAATAAGCATACAATTGATGCAAAAGGCAGAATGACCATGCCTTCTAAATTTAGAGCCGCATTAGGTGAAGAATGCTATATTACCAGAGGACTTGATGGTAACTTAGATGTCATGTCTGAAGAAGAATTTGATATTTTTAGCTCAAGACTTTTAGCAACTAAGAAAACAACAGCTGATATTCGTATGTTAAGAAGACAGATTTATGCTAATACAGCAGACGCGACTTATGATAAACAGGGACGTATTCTAATACCTCAAAAACTAAGAGACCTAGCTGGCTTAAGTAAAGATGTAATGGTAGTTGGTGTAGGTAACAAGGTTGAAATATGGGATTTTAACAAGTATTCGGGTATTGGAGAACTAAGTGACGATGATTATGCGACAGCTTACGAGAATTACAACAACCTAGAAGCAGAAGAGAAACTCTAAGCAGATACCTAACCAAGGATGGAGTGGTGAAATGGATTTTAAACATATATCAGTATTATTAGATGAATGTATAGATGGATTAAATATTAAATCTGAAGGTATCTACGTCGATGGAACCCTAGGAGGGGCTGGTCATTCAGGTGAAATCTGCTCCAGACTATCAGAAAAAGGGTTGTTAATTGGGATTGATCAGGATGTCGATGCCTTGGAAACTGCCAGGGAAAGACTAAGAGGGCACTCTTGCCAGGTGAAATTGGTACATAGTAATTATGAGCGCTTTTCTCAAATCCTAAATGATCTGGAAATAGAGGGTGTGGATGGGATTCTTTTGGATCTTGGTGTATCTTCCTATCAATTGGATACAGCGGACAGAGGCTTTTCATATATGAAAGATGCTCCTTTAGATATGCGAATGGACCAAACGAACCCTAAAACGGCTAAAGACATTGTGAATGAATACTCACGAAATGAATTGATTCGTATTCTTCGTGTATACGGTGAAGAAAGATTTGCAGGACGTATTGCAGATAGAGTTATTGAGGCGAGAAATGAGAAGCCTATTGAAACGACCAAGCAATTAGTAGATATTATTGACAAATGTATACCAACTAAGAATAAGATAAAATTCGGTCATCCTGCTAAAAGGACTTTTCAGGCTATACGAATAGAGCTTAACCGTGAGCTTGAAGTATTAACTAATACACTACAGGATATGATTGATAGGTTAAAGCCAGAGGGAAGGCTTTTAGTCATTACTTTTCATTCATTGGAAGACCGTATTGTAAAGAATATATTTAAAGAGAACGAAAACCCATGTACTTGTCCGAAAGATTTTCCGATTTGTGTATGTGGTAAAGTTCCAAAAGGGAAAATGAAACCGAGAAAGCCTATTTTGCCGAGGGATGAGGAAATGGAGGTTAACTCCAGATCCAAAAGTGCAAAATTACGAATATTTATAAGAGAAGGTGATCCTGATGAGTGAGAGAGAAAAAAAGTACAGAAGATCCACCCCAATGAACAAGGTTGTCGGGAATAATGCTCTGTCATATGATTATGCTGTACCTTTAAGAGAACCTAATGTTCTTCCTAAAGAAACACCAGCTGTTAGACCTAGGGTGAAGAGAACACAAGAAGAAATCTATAGGGCGCAACCAAGAATGGATGCTAACTATGCAAAGATAAATCGCCTATGTACTTTCGTACTGGCATTTGTTATAATTGCTACGTTAGGCGTTCTAGTCCTCTTTTTAAAAACTCAGTTGTCATATGGTGAGTTAAACGAAGAAATTGAATCTGTTAAGCGTGAACTGAAGACGATGAAACGGGCTAACGTAGAATTAGAAGAAGAGATTAAAGCTATGGTAGAGCTAGAGAATATCTATGATGTTGCGGTTAACGAGTTTTCTATGCGTTTACCTGGCCCAAGTGAAGTGTATTATATCAAGAAAGAGCCGGTATCCTATACAAGTAAATATGGTGCTGTCGAGGTTACGGAACCTGTATCAGGTATTGGTGGCGTTCTTGGATATATTACCAGAGGTTGGTGATACTTATGATTATACGAAGTGAAAAAGTAATGAAAAGGAAGGCACAGCTCCTTTTCATTGTTTTTATATGTGGGTTTCTCTACTTGATTGGTAATCTTACCTATATTGTTATGGTAGAAGGTAAAAACTATGATTTGGCAGTTCTTCGCAATGCAACCCTAAGAGAGTCTAGTGTTGACTTGAATGACCGACGAGGTGTTATTACAGATAGGAACGGTATAGTATTAGCGGACTCAATTACGACTTATACTATGATCTTTGATGCAAAACTACTCACTACTTTGTCTGAAGAGACACAAGTGGAGACGATATCTTATTTGGAAGAAAACTTTGGTTTAGATCCAGATGAATTGTGGGGTATACTCAAAGATCGTGCCATGAGCAATTATGAAGAGATAGGTGGAACCTACTCATATTCTGACTTTAAGCAGGCGAAAAGTGATATTGATAATTATAGGGTCAAGGGACTTTTCTATGTAGAAGGATATGAAAGAGTATATCCATATCCTGAGCTGGCTTCAACTATTATTGGTTTTGTTAATGATGATAATGAAGGTAGGTACGGTATAGAAGCAAGTTTCAATGATTATCTAATAGGAGAATCAGGTCGTATATACGGTGCATTGGATGAGGACAATATGCTGGAAGTTCAAGAAGTCCAAGCTGTCGATGGTGCCAATGTAGAATTGACTTTGGATTTTACTGTACAGAAATATATAAATGATGCTATAGATAATTTTTATGAAGTTGATGATGCAAAAGCGGTCCATGTTATTGTTATGGACCCAAGAAATGGTGAGATTTTAGGTATGGGCAGTTCGGAAGAATATAGCCTTGATAATCCATATGATGTCATATCTTATGTGGATGATGAAACCTATGAGAATATGTCAGATCAGGATAAGCTGAATAAGTTATTTGAGTTATGGAGTAATGACTGTGTGTCTTTTGCCTATGAGCCAGGTTCCACATATAAGCCTTTCATCTATGCTACGATTTTGGAAGAGAATAAAGTGGATTTGAATCAGACTTATACCTGCTACGGAAGCACAGTGGTAGCGGATACTAAGATTGGATGTTGGAAAGTTCATGGTGAACAAACTCTTCAAGAAGGGCTGGAAAATTCATGTAATATGGTATTTATTGAGTTAGGGAAAGCCCTTGGAAGAGAAGTCTATGACAGTTATCGGTCTGCTTTTGGGTTTGGTTCTGTTACAGGGATTGAACTTGCAGAAGATAAGTCTTTGAGAAATAACCTTCATCCGCTCAACAAATTAAATCCTGTTGAGCTGGCTACGGAATCCTTTGGACAGACCTTGGATATTTCACCTTTACAACTGATTACTGGTTTTTCTGCCATTATCAATGGTGGTAACTTGTATGAAGCTCATTTGATGCGAAAAATATATACGGATGACCAACTTATTATCTCAGATAATATTCATAAACAAAGACAGGTTATCAGTAAAGAAGTATCTGATATGACTAAAATGGCGCTTCAAAGCGTTGTAGATGAAGGAACAGGTGCAAAGGCTAAGATTGCGGGTTATGAGATTGGTGGTAAAACCGGTACTGCCGAAAAAAAAGATAGGGATGACAAGTCTTATGTTGTTTCTTTTATTGGTTTCGCACCAGTTGAGAATCCTCAAATTATAACTCTTGTGGTTGTAGATGAACCAGTTCTTAGATCTAATGAGTCCAGATTTACATCTAGATTTGCAGCAGGTGTTTTTGTTGATGTTATGGAAGATACCATGCCCTATCTTCATATATTTAAGGCGGAAGATGGACAGGATCCAGACCAAAATGAAGATTTTGATACAGAAGGATATAATATAGAGACTGGTGGAAGTCAACCAGATGAATCAGAGGATGACCAGGAAGAAACATCAAATGAGTCTGATACTGAGGGATAGATTGACTCATCGTACAAAATAGAATAAATAGGGAATAGCTTGGAGGAAATCGATGAAATTAAGTGGACTATTACAGGGTGAAGAAATAAAAGTAATACAAGGAAGTCAGGATGTTAATGTGGCCGGAATTGAAAATGACTCAAGACGGATTGAAAATGGCTATGTATTTATAGCATATAAAGGTTTTGAACAAGATGGTCATGTCTATGTTGGTCAAAGTCTTCAGAATGGAGCTTCAGCTATTGTGTTGGAAGATAGAGCAAGTTTTCCAGGTGAAATTCCCAAAGACATTACGGTTATTGAAGTGGAAAATGGTAGAAGAGTCATGGCAAAAATGGCTGCTAGATTTTATAATCATCCATCTAAACAGTTTAAGCTTGTAGGTGTAACAGGTACTAATGGTAAAACATCTACCGTTTTTCTAATTAATAATGTATTAGAATATTACAAGAGAAAAACCGGTCTTATCGGTACTATCTCAAATAAAATTCATAGTAAAACGGTAGAAGCAAGTAGGACAACACCTGAATCTATAGAGGTACAAAAGTTGTTTAGTCAGATGGCGGATGCTGATGTTAACGATGTTGTTATGGAGGTCTCATCCCATGCTCTTGATTTATACCGGGTGGAATATAGTCATTTTGATGTGGGTATTTTTACTAATTTAACCCTAGATCATTTGGATTACCATAAGACCATGGAAAATTATATGGAAGCTAAAGCAAAGCTGTTCACTATGTGTCAGGTCGGTGTGATTAACATAGATGATGAGGCGGGTATGTATATGATGGAAAAAGGCAGTTGCCCCAAGTATATAACTTTAAGTACTAGGGATGAAACAGCCAGTCTTTATGCCCATAATATTGTAAATAAACTTGCTGGTGTAGAATTTGATCTCCGTTATGAGAGTAAGGATTATCATGTCAGTATGGAAACACCTGGAGAGTTTACTGTTTATAACGGAATGTGTGCTATTGGAGCTCTTTTACAGCTGAATATAACCATGGATAAGATTGTTACAGCCCTTGGAGAAGTCAGTCAAGTTAAAGGCCGTTTTCAGGCGATGGAAAGTCCAAAGGGTTATACAGCTATTATAGATTACGCACATGCCCCAGATGGCTTGCTAAATGTTCTTAAGACGATGAATTCTTTTAAAACGGGTAATATCATTACCGTCTTTGGTTGTGGAGGCGACAGAGACAAGTCTAAACGCCCGATTATGGGGGAAATAGCCGGTAAGTATTCTGACTATTGTATTATCACTTCTGATAATCCAAGAACTGAAGACCCTTTTGTCATCTTGGATGAAATTGAAGAAGGCATGAAAAAAACAGACTGTCAGTATAGAAAGTTAGTTGATCGTAAAGAAGGTATTGAGACAGGGCTTGCCATGGCTAAGAAGGGGGACCTAGTTCTCATAGCGGGAAAAGGTCATGAAGATTATCAGATTATAGGAAAGATAAAACATCATTTTGATGATGCAGAAATTGTCAGTGATTTCTATAAAGGAGAGTAGATATGGTTAATCAATTAATTCTAGCGATAATAGTTGGCTTTCTCATATCAGCCATGTTAGGTCCTCGGATACTCCCGGTACTTGCTAAACTTAAGTTTGGTCAGTATGTCAGAGATGATGGGCCAGAAAGTCATCTCAAGAAGCAAGGGACCCCGACAATGGGTGGACTTATTTTTATTAGTGGAATTGTACTTTCTACTTTGATTTTTGGTGTTAATGACAAGACGGCTTTTCCAACTCTTTTTGTCACTTTAGGGTTTGCTAGTGTTGGCTTTCTTGATGATTATCTCAAGGTTGTAAAAAAACAGTCTGAAGGCTTGAAAGCTTATCAAAAATTAGGTCTTCAGTCTCTTGTTACCTTAGGTTTTTTAATCTATATGGTTGTAGTTAAAGAACTTGGTACAGATATAATTATTCCTTTTACCTATGGAGCAAGGATTGATCTTGCTTATATATATATTCCTTTTATGTTCTTAGTGATCTTAGGAACTGTTAATGGAGTGAACCTAACTGATGGGTTGGATGGCTTAGCAGCTAGCGTTACCAGTGTTGTAGCCTTCTTTTTTGTCATGATATCTATTGTCTATAATTATACAGGCGGACTTTATGCAGCTATAGTACTTGGAAGTCTTTTAGGGTTTCTAATGCTTAATACCTATCCGGCCAAAGTATTTATGGGGGACACTGGCTCTCTTGCCTTGGGAGGTTTTGTTGCAGGCCAGGCAGTCGTAACCAAGACACCGATTTTTATAATTTTGTTTGGTCTTATCTATCTTGTAGAAACCCTATCAGTTATGATCCAGGTGGGCTATTTCAAGAAAACCGGAAAACGTGCATTTAAGATGGCACCTATTCACCATCACTTTGAACTCAAAGGGATGTCAGAGACGCGGGTGGTGGTATATTTTACAACCATTACCATTATCATGAGTTTAATTGCCTTTTTGGCTTTATAAGAATAGGGATGAGAGTATGGAAGGCCAAGTAAGGAAAAAGAAAAGAAAACCTTATAACGAATTTTTGATGAATCTGCCTACAGATTATACAGTTATATTTATTGTCTTATTTCTGACTGTGTTAGGCATTGTTATGGTATATTCATCTAGCTTTTATACAGTAAGTGGAGGAGGTTGGTCAGAGCCGTACCTTAGACAGTCAGTATATGCTTTGATTGGCTTAGTGCTTATGTGGCTTCTATCAAGGTTTCAATTGGTTTTTATCAATCGTTTTGTTGGAATTGGTTATGTAGCTACATTAGGTCTTTTGATGGGAGTAATCCTTGTAGGAGAGTCTATTAAGGGAGCCAAGCGTTGGATTCCTATCGGAGGATTTAATCTTCAACCTTCAGAACTTTCGAAGTTTATTCTCATATTGACGTTAGGGTTTTTATTGACTAAGTTCAAGAAACATCTAGCCAATGGGAAAGTTCTTGCCATTCTTTTAATTGTGACTGCAGGTCCTGTTGGCCTGATTGCTAAGGAAGATTTAAGCTCTGGATTTGTAGTTGCTGTCATATGCGGGAGTATGATTTTTGTAGCATATAGGGATACCATAAGAATGCTTTTTTTTGGAATATTTATGGCAGGTTTAGGTTCTTTCTTCATATTTAGAATCGGTTACCGCGTTCAGAGGATACAAACTTTTTTGGATGGTCCATGGAAGGATCCTCAGGGGACTGGAAGACAAACTATTCAGGCCTTATATGCAATTGGGTCCGGTGGTCTTACAGGCATAGGATTGGGACAAAGTATTCAAAAAGTGGGATATATTTCAGAAGCACATAATGATATTATATTTGCTATTATATGTGAGGAATTAGGCTTGTTTGGAGGGATTGCAATAGTTTGCCTTTATGGTATTTTACTGTATCGGATAGCCCAAATAGCCCTTGAAGCAAGATCTATGAATCATTTTCTTGTTGGAATAGGTGTTTTGGTTCATATTGGTATTCAAGCATTTATTAATATAGGGGTTGCGTTAGCTCTTTTGCCAGTGACAGGTATGGGCTTGCCCTTTATCAGTTATGGTGGATCGTCTTTAATTATTTTCTTTATGGAGATTGGACTAGTCCTTAATATTAGCAGACATAACCGAGTGGAAAACCATCTTGGAGGAAATGTTTATGAATAGATCTAATAGGTCTTTAAGACTAATCCTGACTATTGTTGGTTTAGTGTTAATCATATTCGTGATTGTTTTTTTCTTATCAACAACAATTGTTGAATCCATTTACATAAGGGGTAATGAGCATTATACGAGACAAGAAATTTTAGAGTTAACAGGATTGAGTGATACAGATTCGGTTCTTGATCTTTTGTTG
Source organism: Vallitaleaceae bacterium (assembly GCA_963677625.2). Lineage (GTDB taxonomy): Bacteria > Bacillota > Clostridia > Lachnospirales > Vallitaleaceae > UBA1351. The sequence goes on along the minus strand of CAXXSW010000004.1, from coordinate 43,223 downwards.
AATCACAATACAATTGTAGAAAATAGTGGATATATTGACAAACTTGAAATCATAAAAAAGGACCTTAAAAATGTTGAGGTTATTATTAAGGAAAAAGAGATTATTGGGTATGTTGAGTTTATGGGGCAATACATTTGTCTGGATAGAGAAGGGTACATTATTGACTATAGCTCCAATGTAGATGAAGGTAAACCGATGATTACAGGTATTGAACTGGAGTCCTTTACAGCAATGGAACCTTTAGATGTCTCGCCGGATATTGTTAAAGCAATTGAAACCATATACTCTTCTGCAAAGGCTTTTAACTTACCTCTTGAATGGATAGACTTTCGATATAGAGAAGCTAGTGATATTCGGTTAATCATTAAGGGTTTGGATGTTCATATTGGTAATGTGGTTAAAATGGATGCGAAATCTAAAGCTATTGCAGAAATATTGAAGGTTCTTCCAGAAGGAAAAAAGGGGACCTTATATGTAGAAGATATTGAACATGATATTTTTTTTGAAAGTGAAGAAGACGGGAATATGAAAGAAGAGTTTGATCTTGACCTAGAAGAATCGAATCCGGGAGAATCCAATCAAGAGGACGTCAATCAAGATGACTAAAGTACTTGAGATTTAGAACATGTATGAGATAAAGTTTTTGTCCTTTTGGTAGATAATTAGGTCTTGTCTGCCGATGAAGAGACTTCTTAAAAGATGACTTTTTATTGAGGTTATCAGACTTTTGAACTAAAAAAAATATAAAACACAATATATTGCGAACAAAATCTTGAAAATCGGCATATATTGTATATTTATCACTTGCAAAAAATGATTAAAATACTTATACTATGACTAGGGAATATCAAATACACGTTAAGTGAAGCTAAGCTTCTGTGTAGGAAAGACTGCTTTCCTAGTAATTATCGTGAGGAGGATACACATTGTTGGAAATTAAGATGAATGAACATAACACATCAGCTAAGATAGTTGTCGTTGGTGTAGGCGGTGGCGGTAATAATGCCGTTAACAGAATGATTGATGGACAATTGGAAGGTGTGGATTTTGTAGCAGTCAATACAGACGCACAAGCTTTACAATATTCAAAAGCGCCAACCAAGATTCAAATAGGAGAAAAATTAACAAGAGGACTAGGAGCAGGTGCTAAGCCTGAAATTGGTCTAAAAGCAGCAGAAGAAAGTCGTGACGAATTGGCCCAAATGGTCAAGGGGGCAGATATGGTTTTCATTACTGCTGGTATGGGTGGTGGAACAGGTACCGGAGCAGCTCCGGTTATTGCAGCCCTTGCTAGAGAGATGGAAATATTGACTGTTGGTGTTGTTACCAAACCTTTTGATTTTGAAGGTAGAGCAAGAATGAGTAATGCAATGCTTGGTATTAGCGAGCTTCAGAGATTTGTTGATACTTTGATTGTGATTCCAAACCAAAAACTTTTAAGTGTGATTGATAGACGCACAACCATGAGAGATGCATTTAAAAAAGCGGATGAAATCCTGCAACAAGGTGTTCAGGGGATTTCTGACCTTATTTATACACCGGGTATCATTAACCTTGACTTTGCAGATGTAGCAACTGTTATGTCCAATAAGGGAGTGGCTCATATTGGTGTTGGTAGTGCCTATGGTGATACTAAGGCTGAAGAGGCAGCAAGACTGGCAATCTCAAGTCCTTTGCTTGAGACAACTATTGATGGAGCTCGCCATATGTTGATTAACATTAGCGGTGATTCCAACATGTCTATGTTTGATGCGAATGATGCAATCCAATTAATTCAAGAAGCAGCTGGCAATAATGCCAATGTTATTTATGGTCAGTCAATTGATGAGTCTCTAGAAGATCAGATTATTGTAACTGTTATAGCAACAGGTTTTGAAGAAGATGAGAATTTTGTTTCTCCAACAGCTGACACATTCAATAAAGTTGAAACGAAGGACAAACCTAAAGTACAAGAGTCTGTTTCAGCAGAAAAGCAAGTGACCCAAGAAGTGTCTAATGAAACAAAGGCGGATCTGGAAAAACAAAATAATGATAAAATTGCCATCGGATCAGAAGAGGCAAGACCTGGGGTCAAACCAGAAAGTCCAAGTTATGGTAAGATAGAAATTCCAGAATTTTTACAACAGAGAAAGAAATTATAGTGTTTTTAGGAGGGGTTTATGAAGTGTCCTTATTGCAGTAGTGAAGTCATCAAAGTTATTGACTCCAGACCTTCAGAAGAGCAGAATGCTATTCGTAGAAGGAGGCAATGTGAGTCCTGTAACCGACGATTTACTACCTATGAAACGGTGGAAAGTGCACCGCTTATTGTCATTAAGAAAGATCACTCTCGTGAACCTTATTCAAGGGACAAACTCTCGTCAGGTGTCATAAGGTCTTGTCACAAACGACCTGTGTCAATGGGACAGATTGATAGTGTGATTGATTCCATAGAGAATAGTTTGTATAACACACTTAAAAAGGAGATTGATTCGACATATATTGGCGAATTAGTTATGGAAAGAATGAAGGACCTAGATGAAGTAGCCTATGTCAGATTTGCTTCTGTATATCGTGAATTTAAGGACGTTAATACATTTATGGATGAATTGAAGAAGATGCTTAAAGAAGATTAATGGGAGAGCTGATTGCATATTTGTAATCAGCTCTTTTTATAGATTTGATCTTGTTGAATCTAATGGCGATAGATTGAAACTATAAGAAGATAAGGAAAAACTATAGTGTTTTTTCTTGACAGTGTAGGTCCCCTCTGATATGATGTGATAAATCCTACTAAAACACTAATGATTAGGTGGTATTATGAAATTAACAACTAAAGGAAATTATGCCATCAGTGCACTGATGGAATTGGTCCCTAGCGAAAAACAGCATATATCCCTTAAGCAGATTGCAGGAGACTTGAATTTGTCAGAAAACTATTTGAGGCAGCTCTTTATGGAACTTAGAAAAGCTGAAATAGTGAAAAGTGTACGTGGAGTAGGTGGAGGCTATTTTTTGGCTAAAGATCTTGATTCAATTACAGTTCTGGATATTATTATTGCCGTAGAAGGTGAAATCAATGTGGTTCCTTGTCTAGATGATGAGAAGCCAGATAGCTGTGATCGAAGAGACAATTGTCTTGCCAGAAATGTTTGGAAGAAGCTGAATGACAATGTCATTAACCAGCTGGAGTCCTTAAGCTTGTCAGACCTTGTAAGCGAGTTTGATATTATAAAGGAGAATCCCAATGGAAAAAAACTATAACTTTGATACGTTACAATTACATGCAGGTCAGGAACCTGATCCGACAACTGGATCAAGGGCAGTACCTATTTATCAGACTACATCCTACAACTTCAGGGACTACGATCATGCAGCAGATTTATTTGCCCTAAAAGAGCCTGGTAATATCTACACTAGAATTATGAATCCAACAAGTGATGTTTTTGAGAAAAGGATTGCCGCCTTAGAAGGTGGCGTTGGTGCCTTGGCGGTAGCATCGGGTTCCGCAGCCATTAACTATGCAATTTTAAATATTGCAGGTAGTGGAGATGAAATCGTTGCTGCTAATACGTTATATGGTGGAACCCATAACCTTTTTAGGAATACATTACCTAAACTAGGAATTAAGACTGTCTTTGTGGATCCTGATAATCCAGAAAACTATCGTAGTGCGATTAATGAAAAAACGAAAGCTCTTTACGTTGAAACCATAGGTAATCCTAGAGCTAACGTGGCAGACATCGAAGCTATTGCAAGCATTGCTCATGAGAATGGCCTACCACTGATTGTTGATAATACCTTTGGAACACCATATTTGATTCGTCCTTTTGATTACGGTGCTGATATTGTTGTTCACTCAGCTACTAAATATATCGGTGGACATGGTACATCTATCGGTGGTGTCGTTGTGGATTCCGGTAAATTTGACTGGGTTGCTAGTGGTAGATTCCCAGAATTTACTGAACCAGATCCGTCTTATCATGGTATTGTTTACTCCAGAGATATTGGCGATGCAGCCTTTATCACCAAGCTTAGAGTAACACTTCTTCGTGATACGGGAGCCTGTATTAGTCCCTTTAATGCTTTTTTACTTCTTCAAGGATTAGAGACTCTGTCTTTGCGTGTACAGCGTCATTCAGATAATTCGCTGAAGATTGCCAAATATCTTCAAAATCACCATAAGGTATCCTATGTCAACCATCCAGGACTTGAGTCCAGTCCATATTATGATCTGACAAAAAAATACCTTCCAAAAGGACAAGGAGCAATTTTTACCTTTGGTCTTAAGGCAGGTTTTGATGGAGCTAAAACCTTTATTAACTCCTTAAATCTTTTCAGTCTTCTAGCTAATGTAGCTGATGCCAAATCCTTGGTTATCCATCCGGCTTCTACGACCCATCAACAATTGTCAGAAGAAGATATGGTAGCAGCAGGTATTCTACCAGATATGATTCGTCTGTCTGTAGGTATTGAAGATGTAGAAGATTTGATTGGAGACTTGGAACAGGCTCTTAGTCTATTATAGATTATTGTAAAAAAATAAATTCAGTCTAGAATCAAAAGCAAGTGATTTTTAGAGCGATACATGCCTTTAAGACATACCCTAGAGTTGTTTTGAGGTATAGCTTTAAGAAGCACTTGCTTTTTAAGTTCAGCTATAGGACTAACATTCTAATGAAGTGATGACGGAAATTTATGATATATTAGGTTAAAATAAGCTAAGGGTATAGTTTTCATAAATATGTAAGTTGGAGGAGAAAATTAATATGCTTGAATCATTAATACCATGAATATGACAATTTGGTCAAAACACATTGATTTTCAAGTATAAATCGGACATAATAAGTTATATTTATAAAATAGAAGTATCTAAAAGTTGGAGGAGATGTATGTTACAAGTAGAGAATTTAACTAAAAAGTTTGGTCGAAAGGTATTAGCTGTTGATAATCTGTCCGTTACTTTGGATGCTGGTGAACTTTGTGTGGTCTTAGGACCTAATGGTGCAGGTAAATCAACGACTATCAAGTCCATAGCAGGCTTGCTTAGATATAGAGGTGTTATTAAAATTGATGGTTATATGAACCATACCATGGAGGCTAAGAGGCTACTGGCATATGTCCCGGAGACACCTGCCATTTATGACCTTTTGACTGTAGATGAACATATCCGGTTTGTATCTAAAGTTTATAAGTTAGAGGATGATGAGCCATATGTTGAAAGTCTTCTTAAACGCTTTGATATGGATGATAAGAGAAAAAAACTTGGTGCAGATTTGTCTAAAGGGATGAAGCAGAAGCTAAGCATAATTCTTGGTGTTATGATTAAACCTAGGGTTATTCTTTTTGATGAGCCTATGATTGGTTTGGACCCAAAAGCGATTAAGAGCTTAAAAGCACTTTTTGACGAATTAGTGGACATGGGAACTATCGTTCTTCTAAGTACCCATATCATTGATTCCATCGTTGAAGATTTCGACCGTGTAATTATAATGAATGAAGGCCATATAGTTGCTAATTTTTCTAGAGAGGAAGTTGAAAAGCAGGAAATTGAACTAGAAGACCTTTTCTTTAGACTGACATCAAAAGAGGAAGCAATAAAAGATCTGGATCAGTCGGGATTGGAGGCTTGATATGAGTGATATTCTATTCCTCTATACTAGATCAGCAAAAAACGGTATTATTAAGACCTTTAAAAAGCCTGCAAGTGCAATTGGTTATATTTTCTTGCTGGTCCTTTTGGCATTTAATGGTTTTAATGGTTCAAGAATGGATAATACAGAAGCGAGTGGATATAGTGAATATATATATTTGTCGGTGGCTATAGTCTTGTTATATTTGTCGGGGCTTTTGCCTATATATCAAGGTACAAAAAGATTCACCTTGAAGTTTTTGCCTGCCGATGGTGTCTATTTTATGAGTGCTCCTGTCAAACCGCAGAATGTTATGTGGTATGCTCAAATAAAGCAGTCCTTGATTAGTGTTGGTGCATCAGTCTTTATGTTGGTTCAATTACCTATGTTAAAGAATAGTTTGGGACTTAGTAACCAAGGGGTTTTCTTTTTGACTATGGGACTTATGTTTATGTTTTTGGTGCCAAGTTTTATTAGTTTGATGACTTTTATAATCGGTCTAAAAAAAGAGAATTTCCGTCCCGTTATCAGAGCTTTAGTTCTTATTATTGGGATTATGGGAATCATGATAATCCTATGGCCTATATTTGTAGATGGTTTAGGTCTTGAACAACTCTATGCAGGTCTGACCTCTGATTTCTGGATATTTATTCCACTTGTTGGCTGGATCCAGAATATGATTATTGCTAGTGTTACAGGAACTGTTACATTGACGACATATATTTCTGTTGGTTTAAACATAGCTTTAATCCTTGGGTCCTTGCTAGTTATTAACAAACTAGCAGATGTGGATTATTATGAAGATGCCTTGGATATGGCTAATAAAATGGAACATATGAAGGCCGATTTGAAGCTAGGTAAAAACAAGTTTAGTGCTTCTAAACACCTGAAAAAGACGAAGGCAAAAGTTGTAGAAGATTTCTCCTTTAGAGATGGGCTTTTAGCATTGTACGATAAACAGAGACTCGTTGAGAAGAAAAAAGGTTTCGGTATTATTGGTATATCTGAGCTAGTAGTAGTAGCAATTATTATAGGAACGGGGTATTTTCTACCTAGTTTGGATAAGGAGATGATACCTTCTGTAAAATATATTACATTGGGAGTTTTATCCTACGCTATGTTTTTTGTTCAAATGATGGACGGGTCTGATGAAGACTTAGAGCGTCATTATATATATTTATTACCCTATAAACCTATGCAGAAGCTTTTTCTCCTTAACTTAAGAGGATTTATGAAAATCCTCCTAGTGTCTCTTGTAGCTTTTTTTGCGACGGTATCCTTTGGAACGGTTAACTTGGCTGAAGCTTTTGCGGCAGGATTACTTTCTGCAATGATTGGTTATACCTTTAGTCAGGTGTCTCTCTTGGCTTCGGTTATATTTGGTTTGACTGGAACCCTTCCCTTAAGAATTTTCTTTCGAATAGTTTTGGATGTTATTATTTTGGGCATAGGAGTTGGAACGATTGCAATTACTAATGCTTTAAGTCAAAATGGAATTTTACCCCTCATATTAGGTTCTTTATACTTGGGCCTTGTATCAGCCATTATTATGATTCCTGCTTCTTTGAAAGTCTCTAAACCGGAGTTTAATTAATCATAAATATTTGAATTATAATTGACTAGCTAAAACATTGATAAATAAAGGGATACACATAATTTTTTTGGAAGCTTGGTTATATTGGCATATTGTTCACCTTTCACCACATGGATAGAATGTGAGTGGGAGGTGAATTTTGTTTACTAAAATAATATGCGGAACCCTATTGGGAATTAAGGGACTATTAGTTGAAGTCGAAGTGGATGTCAGTGATGGATTTCCAAACTTTAGCCTTGTTGGCATGGCAGGTTCCACCATAAAAGAAGCCAAGGAAAGAGTAAGGACAGGTATAAAAAATGCTGGTTATAACTTCCCTTTTAAACGGATAGTAGTTAACCTTGCTCCGGCTCATATACCTAAACATGGCGTTGGTTTTGACTTGCCCATAGCCTTGGGGATCTTAGCTTGTGAAGGCGTCTTTAAAAAAGAGGTTCTTGACCAATGCATGATTATTGGAGAACTGGCGTTGAACGGATCAATTCGACCTGTTAAAGGGATATTGTCTTTGGTGGATGAAGCAAGAAGTGCAGGTATTATAAATTGTATTATACCTAAGCAGAATCTGGATGAGGGTTCATTAGTTGAAGATATGAATATCATGGGTGTTGATAATTTAAGTGAAACTATAGAACTTATAAAGAATGGCTTAAAAATGGAAGAGAAACTAGACTTGGATTCATCATGTAAAGGAAATAATATTGGGGCTAAGAATCTAGATAGAAACGAGGTGGAACTTAATGTTAAGCGGTTGGATTTTTCTCAAGTAAAAGGTCAACAAAAGGCCAAGAGGGGACTTGAAATTGCAGTGTCAGGCAGACACCATCTTATGCTTTCAGGTCCACCAGGTATTGGTAAAACTATGCTGGCTAAACGAGTATCTACTATTATGCCTGAACTTGATCGTGATGAGCAGATTGAATTGACGAAGATATATAGTGCTGGAGAGAATCTACTATCTGGTCAAGTTCTACTACGAGAGCGACCTTTTAGGAACCCCCATCATTCAATTACCAAAGCTAGTTTTATTGGCGGTTCCAGTAGTGGTAAACCCGGTGAAATATCTTTAGCTCATCATGGAGTTCTTCTCTTGGATGAGTTTCCAGAATTTAAGAGGGAGGTGGTGGAGTCTTTACGGGAGCCCTTAGAAGAGGGATACGTACTTTTATCCAGAAATAATAAAGTTTTTCGTTTTCCAGCCAGGTTTATGTTGGTAGCAGCTATGAACCCTTGTCCCTGCGGCTATTATCCTGATCAAAGAAGGTGCTCTTGTTTACCAGTAGAGATTAAGAAATATCAAAGTAAACTATCGGGACCGATTTTTGACCGCCTAGACCTATATATTGAGATGAACACTATAGAATATAAAGATATACGTGGTGGAGGTGATGAAGAAAAGTCGGATGACATACTTAGGCGAGTAAAGAAAGCCCATGAAATCCAGAAAAAGCGTTATGAAGGGCAAGATATTTCATTTAACAGTGAAATGACTGCACCTATGGTTTCAAGATTTTGTAAATGTGATCATGAGGCAGAATCCCTCTTAGAACTGACTTATGAGAGATTAAATTTAAGCTCAAGATCTTATCATCGACTATTAAAGGTAGCACGAACTATTGCGGATATGGATGGCAGCAAGCTCATAAGACAAAAGCACCTAGCTGAAGCCGTTTCTCTAAGATTTGTTGAAAACTAGTGGACTACTTCTTTTTAAGTTTTCTTATCCTTTATTGAAAAATATCTTTATAATGGTATAATGGCATAGTTGAGATAAATAATACCTGCCTGATGCAGGTAACGGAGGATAACAATGTTAGAGCCTAGAATAGAGGTTAGTCATCAGACTTTGATGGATAACTTAACAAAAATTGAATCCCGTCTTGAAAAGTCTGTGAAGATTATGGCTGTGGTAAAGAGCAATGCCTATGGTCATGGTATGAATGAAATTAGTAAGTCATTGGAGAATCGTGTCCATATGTTTGGTGTTGGATATTTGGAAGAAGGTGTTAAATTACGCCAAGCGGTTGAGAAGGATATTATTATTTTGGGTCCGGTTTATGACTTTGATGTTGCTATCGATAATAATTGTATTATTTCCCTTGAGAGTGTCAATCAGTTTAATGCTATGGTTCAGTATTTTGAGAAGAACATGAGAGGGAGCCAGAAGCAACTACGCGTCCATATTAAGGTTGATACTGGGATGCATCGCTTTGGTGTCAGTTTTGAAGAACTAATGGATATAGTATCCATATTTGATAATAAACATTGTCAGGAAAATATTAGTATAGAAGGACTTTTTTCTCACTTTGCATCAACGGTTAATCAGAACCAAAAACTAGTTGATAATCAGTTTGAGCTCTTTCAAAAAGCTAAACGTTATATGAAGAACCATTTTAATGGTGACTTGATTTACCATATTGCCAACTCAGAAAATGCGCTAGATACATCTAAGTATCAGGAAAATATGGTGCGTATCGGAAATGGTTTATATGGTGGAATGTATCTGAAAAAACCGTTGGATACTAAAAGAATCGGTAAGATATTACTTCCGATTATGAGTATACATACTTTGGAGAAGAAGTCTAAGTTTGGATATGGGTTTAAAGCCAAGGGTAAGGCTGGTAGCAGACTAGGAGCTGTAAAAACAGGTTTTTATGAAGGCATGAGTATGTACAAGCTACCTGTTGGTGTAGGGTTTTGGTCTAAGGTTAAGGCCCTCCTAAAACGGGTACTAAAAGTTTTTATAAAAAAAGAGGTTGTAAAGTATAATTCTTTATCACTTCCAGTTATAGGTGTTGTTAATATGCAATTTTTCCAGATTGATTTAACAGGTACGGATATTATGGCTGGAGATTTTGTAGAACTTCCCAAAGAACCCTTGTTCTATGATGATTCGGTCAAACGTATACATCTGATGGAGGACAAGCATGAGATTGATTAAGGAATTAGATAAGGAACGTTTTTCAAACTTCAATCAGACCCATCCCTATGGGTCATTCCTTCAGGCGCCTGAATGGGGAATTTTTAAGTCTATGGGCGAGTGGGATTATGAACTACTTGGATTGGAAGATAAGGATCAACTTGTCGGCGTGTGTATGCTTCTGAAGCGTAAGTTACCCCTTGTTCCTAAGTATCTATACTATGCATCAAGAGGGTTTGTATGTGACTATAAAAATCATGAGCTTGTAGCTGCTTTTACTAAGGAACTGATTATCTATATAAAGAAGAATAAGGGCTTGGCCCTTAAGATTGATCCTCTTGTAAAATATCAAGAAAGAGATGCCGAGGGTGACTTGGTAGAAGGTGGAGAAGATAATAAGACTTTGGTTGAAAAATTGAAGGCCTTAGGTTACCGTCACAAAGGTATTACCCTAGATTTTGATGGTGTACAACCTCGTTTTGTCTATAAGCTAGATTTAGATCGCTCACCGGATGAACTGCTAAAAAAATTCCATCATAAGACCCGGTATAATATAAAAGTTGCCCAGAAAAAGGGTGTTGAAATATTTGAAGGCAGAAGGGAAGACCTAGAAGATTTTGTGCGTATCATGAAGATAACAGGTGAGCGGGATGGCTTTATTACCCGACCATTAAGTTATTTTCAGAATATGTATGATGTATTACAACCTCAGGGCCTGATGAAATTATACATGGCTAAGTACAATGTAAAAAAAGCATTAGAGATTAGCAGGGGGAATCTTGCTAATGAAGAAAATAAGAAGAAACCAGATAACAATAGAATAGAAAAGCTTATGAAGGAGATTGATGAGCTTAAAGGTTTAGTTAAGGAATATCCTGACGGCATCTTGGTATCAGGTACTATTATGATAGTTAACGGAGATACTTCTTGTTATCTATATGGTGCCAGTGACAATTTATATCGTAATGTTATGCCTAACTATCTGATTCAGTGGGAGATGATTAAGCAGTCCTATGAAATGGGATGTAAAGTATATGATTTTAGAGGGATTTCAGGAGATAGAAGTCCTGAACACCACCTTTACGGTCTATATCGGTTTAAAAAAGGTTTCACAGGTGAATTTGTGGAGTATATAGGTGAATTTGATTACGTTATTGATCCTTTTTTCTATTTTCTTTATGAATGGGGATTACCGAGATTTAAAAAACTTCTTCGTAAGCTAAAGGGCTGAGGTCGAAGACGATGCAAATTAAAAGAGAAGTAGCAGCCATGTGGCTGTCAGAACTTAAGGGTATGACACCGATGAAGTGTTATGCCTTTTTTCAATCCATAGATCACATAGAAGACTTACCAAAATATCATGTAAGCAAGCTAAATCAAATATTACATAAACACTTCCAAGATAGGTCCATCGCCTATATTGATGAAGAGGAATACAAGAAACATCTAGATAGTATCAGTCTGTATCAGGAACGAGTTGAAAACCTCTTACCTGATCAGCATATTCTTTTGCCTGATCATCCTTATTTTCCGGAACAATTGAAAAATATACCTGATTGTCCAATTGTTCTTTATGCAAGAAGTAAGTGGCTGGCTAGACTTATTGAGTCTGACCCAAGTTGTTTAAATGCGTTAGAGAATAAGAAATTCAGTAATCAAGATATGAATGTTGCGTCCTTAAAAGCTATTGGGTTACCAAGAATAAATATAGGCATTGTTGGAGCAAGACGGTGCACCTTATATGCAAAAGATGCATCATACAAATTAGCAAAAGAACTTGCACAAGCAGGTTTTGGTATCATAAGTGGCTTGGCCTATGGAGTGGATGTAGCAGCCCACAAGGGGGCGTTAAAAACGGGTGGATTTACCATGGCAGTTTTAGGTGGTGGATTAGACGAATGTTATCCTCCTAGCCATCAAGCTTTATTTCAAGAGATATCAGAAAAAGGTATGCTGGTTTCAGAAGAATGGTTCGGAAGAAAAACAGAACCTTATATGTTTCCCAAAAGAAATAGGATTATTAGTGGAATCAGTCGGGGTGTCTTGGTGGTCGAGGCAGCTAAGAAAAGTGGATCCCTTATTACTGTTGATTTTGCACTTGAACAGGGAAGGGATGTATATGCGGTTTGCGGTAGGATTTTAGACCCAAAGGCATTTGGCTCAAATGACTTGATTAGACAAGGGGCTAAACCAGTTTTTTCTAGTCAAGATATTATTGCTGATTATGAAAATACATCAGAAATAAGCCCTATTGAACTAGGTCAATCCGAAAAAAAACTTGAAGAAAAGGAAAAAATAGTATATTCTTGTATAAGTTACGAGCCTGTCCATGAATTTGAGATTATTGATCAAATTAATAGAATGATAGAAAATCGGACAGGAGAAGCAGAGGTCTTTCCAAACAGATCCTTTAACCAGGAGGACATTACTATTACTTTGATGATACTTGAACTGAAAGGCCTTATTCGAAAAATATCAGGATGCTATTACGCACGTTCGGAGGATTGATATGGCAAAAAACTTAGTTATTGTTGAATCGCCAGCCAAGGCGAAGACGATTAAGAAGTTTTTGGGCTCTAATTATAAAATTGAAGCGTCAATGGGTCATGTAAGAGACCTTCCTAAGAGTCAGTTAGGTGTAGATGTGGACCATGATTTTGAGCCGAAATACATTACAATACGTGGAAAAGGCGAATTGTTGACAAAACTTAAGAAAGAAGCAAAAAAGGCGAATAAGATTTATCTCGCAACTGACCCTGACCGGGAAGGTGAGGCAATTAGTTGGCACCTTTATCATGCTCTTAAGAATGATGACAATAAAGTATATAGGATTACCTTTAACGAGATTACTAAAGATGCAGTTAAAGGATCTATAAAGGCTGCGAGAGAAATTGATATGGATCTTGTAGACGCTCAACAGGCCAGAAGAGTCTTAGACCGTATTGTAGGCTACAAAATCAGCCCACTATTATGGAAGAAAGTCAAAAAAGGTTTGAGTGCGGGACGTGTCCAATCAGTTGCACTAAAGCTTATTTGTATACGGGAAGAAGAAATCAATGATTTTATTCCTGAAGAGTACTGGTCACTAGATGCTCATCTCAAGTCAGAAGGTCTTAAAGAACCTTTTGTTGCTTCTTTCTATGGCAAAGAAGGCAATAAAATGTCTCTTCAGAATGAGAAGGAGACTAAAGATATAGTTAATGTGGTATCAAAAAATCCTTTCAATGTTTCAGAAGTTAAGACATCTGATAGGGTAAGAAAACCTGCCCTTCCTTTTACAACTTCTACATTACAACAGGAAGCATCTAAAAAGTTGAATTTCACAACGGCTAAGACTATGCGTATTGCGCAACAATTATATGAAGGTGTGGATATTAAAGGTAGGGGTACCACTGGCTTGATTACCTATCTTCGTACAGATTCGACAAGAATTTCTGATGAAGCTCATAGCCAGGTTCTTGATTTTATTGCTGAGAAATATGGTGAAGAGTATAAAAATGAAATAGTAATTAAGGGCAAGAAATCAGCTGGTAAGACTCAGGATGCCCATGAAGCGATTCGTCCAACTTATACAGAATTGGAACCTATCAATGTCAAAGAAGCCTTGTCTAGGGATCAATATAGGTTGTATCAGCTGATTTGGTCTCGATTTGTAGCGTCAAGAATGCAAGCGGCAGTTTATGATCATCAGCGAATTAAGATTTTTAACAGTGGGTACGAGTTTAGAACCAGTGTTCAGGTATTGAAGTTTGATGGTTTCTTGAAGGTATACAAAGAGGCGGATGAAGAAGTAGTTGCTAAGAAACAGTTGAAAGTAACCAAGGATTCTATCTTGGACTTAATTCGACTTGATGATGTCCAACACTTTACTAAACCACCAGCTAGATATACGGAAGCTTCTTTGGTTAAAACACTTGAAGAAAACGGTGTTGGGCGCCCGAGTACTTATGCTCCTACTATCAGTACAATTCTTGCTAGAGGCTATGTAGGTAAGGAAGACAAAAAACTTTTCCCAACTGAATTAGGTGAAATTGTTTATAAAATATTAATCGATTATTTTAAGGACGTCATTTCAGTAAAATTTACAGCAAATCTTGAAGATCGTTTGGATCATGTTGAAATGGGTGAACTTCCTTGGAAAGATGTTATACGTGACTTTTTCCCAGATTTTGATGAATTGGTTTCAATTGCTGAAGAAGAGGTTAGCAAGGTCGAAATTAAGGACGAAGAGACAGATATAGAGTGTGATTTATGTGGGAGAAACATGGTTATCAAACTAGGTAAGTATGGTAAATTTCTCGCTTGTCCAGGTTTTCCTGAATGTAGGAACACTAAACCACTCCTTGAAAAGGTCGAAGATGTATCCTGTCCTAAATGCGGTAAGGATGTCTTGGTTAAGAAAACCAAAAAAGGGCGTCGTTATTATGGCTGCGAAGATAATCCTGAATGTGACTTCATGTCCTGGAATAAACCCTCTACAGTTACATGCGACAAATGTGGCTCAATGATGGTTGAAAAAGGCAAGAAATTAATGTGTATTAATGAAAATTGTAAGAACATTCAAGAGAATGACCCGGAAAACCTGTAAAGTGTTTGAAATTTGTATACAATTAAGTTATAATATATTAAGTGTTTTAACATACTATTATTAGGTTGGCTATATTGAGTTTATAGCTTGCCTATTCTACCTAGGAGGTTACACTGTGAGTGTAGAGCTATTGGATCGAACGAGGAAGATTAACAAGCTTCTTCAAAAAACAGGTACAGAACGAGTGATTTTTAGTGATATATGTGAAGTAATGAGTGATATTCTGGAATCGACTGTTTTGGTCCTAAGTAAAAAGGGGAAATTACTGGCACAATATGCACTTGAATCAATTGAGACCATTGATCAATTATTAACCAATGATGAAGGCAACTTGATTGATAATCAACTGAACGAGAGGCTGCTTAATATATTGTCTACTAAAGAGAATATAAATTTAGTTACTCTAGGCTTTTCCAAAGAATATACAGAAAAGGGTTACTTGGGAATGGTTGCACCTATTGATATTGCTGGTGAAAGATTAGGCACCTTGGTTATGTATCGAACAGGAAGACCTTATGACATAGAAGATATTATCTTGGGAGAATATGGTTCGACAGTTGTGGGTCTGGAGATAATGCGTTCCATTAACGAAGAAAATTCTGAGGAAATACGCAAATCTACCA
Source organism: Vallitaleaceae bacterium (assembly GCA_963677625.2). Classification (GTDB taxonomy): domain Bacteria; phylum Bacillota; class Clostridia; order Lachnospirales; family Vallitaleaceae; genus UBA1351. Next base: position 27,886 of record CAXXSW010000004.1, on the reverse strand, counting down.
TAGTTAAATCGGCTATTAGCACCTTATCGTTTTCAGAACAGGAAGCTATCAAACACATATTTGAAGAGCTAGACGGAAATGAAGGAATACTTGTAGCTTCAAAAGTTGCAGATAGAGTTGGTATTACTAGAAGTGTTATTGTTAATGCCTTAAGAAAGTTTGAGTCTGCAGGAGTTATTGAATCTAGGTCTCTGGGGATGAAGGGAACCTATATCAAGATTTTAAATGATATTCTCATTGAAGAGGTTGATAAGATCTGACTAAAAAGACATAGATCTATAAGAATGACTTATGAAGAAGCTCATACGCTTAGGTATTGTGTTTGATGAACAAAATATAACGATGAAGGTATAAGAATGTCTTGTACCTTTATTTTTTGTTATTTATTGCCGATAAGTATAGTAGTACTATGCCTCTGTGGATTAGTTATGCCTCTTGAATATTGATAAAATTCAGCTTTAAATAGATATTGTGTATTTTTTCATAAGCTGATACAATATATAGTAGTAGGTGGAAGGAATGGTGAGAATATGATATCAAATAAGAATATGTTCAATCATACGGATATGTTAGGTCTTGCTTTAGACGCAACATGGAAGAGAAATCAGACCATTAGTGAGAATATTGCCAATGTAGATACACCTGGATACAAGCGAAAGGACGTCTCATTTGAATCCTACTTCCAAAAGGCTCTTAAAGCAAATGATAGAGAAGATATATCTGAACTTAAGCATCTTGAACCTAAGGTTTTTACAGATAATTCTGGTTTAAGCTATAGAAAAGACGGTAACAATGTTGATGTAGATACAGAAATGGTCTATTTAGCTGAAAACCAATTGAGATATAATACATTAGTTAGTCAAGTAAATTACAATTTTAATCGATTAAAAGCAGTTATTAAATAGGGAGGGAGCTTATGTCATTTTTTAATACTTTTAAGGTTAGTGCAAGTGGTATGACGGCCCAGCGTTTGAGAATGGATACTATTTCCCAGAACCTTGCCAATATTAATACAACAAGAACTGATAGCGGTGGTCCTTATAGGAGGAAAACCGTTGTCTTTGAAGAAATAGGTCCAGGTAGCAATTTTAGAAGTCATTTGGATTCCTATTTAGGTGAATACCGTTCCACTAATAAAACTGCTACAGATTTTAGGAGTCAGTTAAGCGGAGGGGTTAAGGTATCCAAGATTGTTGAGGATCAGTCAGAATTTCTTGAAGTCTATGATCCGGCACATCCTGATGCCAATGAAGATGGGTATGTATTAATGCCTAACGTAAACTCGGTTGAAGAAATGACTAATCTAATTTCAGCCAACCGTTCCTACGAGGCTAATATCACAGCCTTTAATGCGTCTAAAGGTATGATGACTAAAGCTCTTGATATCGGACGATAGTATTTTCGTACCGTATATGTATTAAGTTGAATCTAGTTTATGTTTTGAATTTTGGATAAGCAGACATGATAAATAGTGAGAAGGTGGAATCTATGGATATTTCAGGTATTAGTGGTTTAACAGGTTTAACCAAGGGTATAGAAAAGCAGGTGGAAAAGACCGGTGAATCTAATTCGGTCTTTGGCCAGTTTTATCAATCAGCAGTGGATATGCTTGAAGAAACCAACACTTTACAGAAAGAAGCTGACCAAATGGCTATGGATTATGCTTTAGGAAATATTGACAATGTTCATGACGTGATGATTGCTCAGGAAAAGGCGTCGATTGCTCTTCAGTATACAGTCCAGTTAAGAGATTCTCTCTTAGATGCATATAATGAAATTATGCGTATGCAGGTTTAAGAACTGTCTTTACAGCGATTAGTTAGACTAGTGTAAAGGTTATGAAGATTCAGTCATTTTATACCCTGCCTGAGTTACATAAGTTATATAAATATAGTATAATAGATTTATGGAAATAGCATTACAGAATTATACTCTCTAGGGTATATAATAAACTGACAAGAGGTGTAGAATATGCCTGAACTATTAAATCGTATCTCGGCTCAACTAACTGAATGGTGGGCCAAATTCTCAAATCGACAAAAAATCGCAATCATTGCTACTGCTGCCGTTGCCATTGCCGCATTAGCAATTCTTGTTGTTGTCCTTAATCAACCCAATTATGTATTATTAGAAGATGAATTGGATACTAGCGCTATCAATGAAAGGGTTGCGCTTCTTGATGGTGCAGATATATCGTACCGAGTTGGTAATGGAGCAACTAGTATTGAAGTTGAAGCTGCGCAGTTGACTGCGGCTAAGTTGGCCTTGGCTAGAGTTGGAATTGTTTCGGCTCAGGATATGACTTATGTCGAGGCTTTTAACTCAGATATAACAACAAGTAATACAACAGAAGCTCTTAAACACCAGCTTTATGCTCAGGCGGAACTTGCTAGAGGCTTGGAAGATATGCTTGATGTGGTTGATGAAGCAACTGTTACCATTGTGATTCCTGATTTCAATAGAGCTTTATTTGAAGACCAGGCTGAATCTTCTGCTAGTGTCTATCTCAAATTAAATGATAAAATTACCGACGGTATGGTAGCGGCTATTGCTAAGAGTATTGCCAATGCAGTTGTTGGTCTTGACACAGCCAATATTACAATTATTGATTCTGATGCAAGACTTCTTTATGATGGTGAAGCCATGAGTGGTGATTTCGGTGGTGGTATCAGCGGAGCGGATTATAAGGTGAACCAAGAATTGATTATTAAAAATAAGGTTCGTCAGATACTCCTATCAGGAGGAGAATATAATGAAGCGATGGTAGCTGTTGAATTAGCTATTGATTTTGATCAATTGGAGAAAACGACTGAAGAGCATACAACTCAAGACGGAACTTCAACAGGGATCATAGGATCAGAATCCTCTTATGAGTCAACCAGTGAGAATACAGCTGTTAACGGAGGCCCTGGAACGGATAGTAATGGAGCTACTGATACCCTTGTTGGTGACAGTGGTAATTCTTCACAGGAAACGAGTGAGTATCAAAGGGACTATGTTTATGATACAACTATAACCAAGTCTATAAAGGCGATTGGTGGAGTCAAATACGATGAATCAGCTATTACAGTTACCCTAAACAAATATGTATGGTATAATCAGGAACTTATGGAAGCTAACAATGATCCTCTTCTTCAAGGAAAAACGTGGGAACAGTTTAAACAGGAGATGGATAACCAAGGAAATACTAAAATTGCTACAGTAGATCCAGATATTGAACGTATGATTCAAAATGCAAGTAATATTGATAATGTTGTTGTTGTTGCATACGAAGTTCCCAAATTAGTTGACAAGGTTGAACCGGTCAGCTTAACCAGTGATTATCTTCTTATTGGCATAATTGTATTGATGATTCTACTTCTTGGCTATGCTGTTTATAAGGGGACAGAACCTGTTGAAATCAAAGAAATTGAACCGGAACTTTCTGTGGAAGACATGCTTGTTTCTACTAAGAAAGATGATGAACTTGAATCTATTGAATTTGATGGCAAGAGTGAAGCTAGGGTTCAAATAGAAGAATTTGTGGAAAAAAGTCCAGACGCAGTCGCTCTTTTACTACGCAACTGGCTAAATGAAGATTGGGAGTAGATTATGGCAGATTATCGTGGAATACAAAAAGCAGCAATATTGCTCATCGCTCTTGGCCCAGAAAAGTCAGCTATGATTTTTAAGCATCTTAAAGAAGATGAAATTGAACAACTGACTCTGGAGATTGCTAACACAAGAAGTGTGTCTCCTGAAGACAAGGAAGACATTATAAATCAGTTTTATGAAATATGTGTAGCCCAACAGTATATCGCTGAAGGTGGTATTGGTTATGCCAAAGATCTCCTAGAAAAAGCTCTGGGTTCAGATAAGGCCATGGAAGTTATAGGCCGGTTGACTTCAAGTCTTCAAGTTAGACCCTTCGAATTTATCCGTAAGACTGAGCCGGGACAATTACTTAACTTCATTCAGGATGAACATAATCAGACAATAGCTTTAATTTTGTCTTATTTAAGTCCGGCACAAGCATCTATGGTCCTTGCGGCGCTTCCTCAAGAGAAACAGGCTGATGTTGCCAGGAGAATCGCTCAGATGGATAGAACAAGCCCGGATGTAATAAAAGATGTTGAGGATATTTTGGAAAGGAAATTGTCATCACTGGTTACTCAAGATTTCACGATTGTCGGAGGAGTAGATGCGATTGTCCAAATTTTAAACTCTGTTGACCGGTCAACAGAAAAGCATATTATGGAAACTCTTGAGATAGAGGATGCAGAACTTGCTGAAGAAATCCGTAAGAAGATGTTTGTATTTGAAGATATTCTTGCTCTGGATGATCGATCCATTCAACGTGTTCTTCGTGAAGTTGATAACAATGACCTTGGTATTGCGCTTAAGGGTTCGGGCGAGGAAGTCCAGAATGTTATTTTTAACAACTTGTCTAAGCGTTTAGCTACTATGATTAAAGAAGAAATGGAATATATGGGTCCCCTTCGTCTTAAAGACGTTGAAGAGGCTCAACAGAAGATTGTTAATATAATCCGTAAGCTGGAAGACAGTGGAGAAATTGTTATCAGTCGTGGTGGAGGTGACGAGATCATTGTCTGATGTTATTAAGAAGGGATTTGTATCCTTTAACGACCAAAAGAAAACCATTAAAGTGGTGAAAGAAAATGACCCGAGAATACTGACAAGTACCGGGTCAATAAATGAAGCTGAGTCACTAAGTGACCAAGTAGCAGGGAATGAGTCAAGTATGGATGTGCCAGATGATCAAAACGTGGCATCTGGCCTTGGCTCTGTTCATGATGAAGAAAATATTGTTGAAGCGTATCAAGATCAAGTTGATGAAGCTATAAATAAAGGATATGAAGAAGGTTTTAATCAGGGGAAAGAAGAAGGTTATGAGGTCGGTTATCAGGAAGGCCTCAAAGAGGCTGAAAATCAGATGGCCCTGAAAGTTAATTCTTTGGAATCTGAAAATGCTGCAAACATAGAAGAGTTAAAGAATCAACTTATCCAAGAATATACAGACTACCAGAAAACTCTTGAACCGAAAATGTTATCCATTATTGAAAATCTTGTGGTTAAACTAGTAGGTGAGATGTCAGTCAGTAAAGACACCATTATGCACTTAATACGGTGTGGCCTAGATGAATTGGAAATTCATGGAGATCTGATTATCAAAGTCAGCGGTGAAGATCTTGACTACGTTATTGAACGTAGAGATCTTTTGACTGAAGATTTGTCAGAAAAAATTAAAGTAGAGGTCCTAAAAGATCAGCAACTTAAAAAGAATGAAGTAGTTATTGAAACAGAGATGGGTACAATTGAAAGCAGTTTAGGTGTTCAGATGGAAGGACTTCTCCGAGAATTACGATTGATTAGGGAAAGCCTTGAAGTATAGAATGAAGGTGTAATATGTATCTGCAAGAGGATCTTGACCTTTCTAGATATGAAAAGGTTGTTAAAAAATCATATATTAAACATATGGGACGCGTAGCTAAAATTGTTGGACTAACAATTGAATCCATAGGTCCCCATGTTACGGTGGGTGAGGCTTGTTTAATTTCGTCGTCGGATAAATCCAAACGTGTTTTGGCAGAAGTTGTTGGTTTTAAGGATAACAGGATTCTGCTTATGCCTCTGGATGATATGGAAGGTATTGGTCCTGGTTCTCATGTGGAGTCCATTGGTCATCAGTTACAAGTATCTGTGAGTGGAAAACTCTTAGGAAGGGTACTTGATGGATTAGGAAAACCTATTGACGGTTTAGGGCCCTTATATTCGGATGAACTTTATAATATTGAAAGTGAAGCTCCGGACCCTCTAACACGGAACAGGATTGAAGATGTCCTACCTATTGGTGTTAAGGCAATTGATGGGATATTAACAGTTGGAAAGGGTCAACGTGTTGGGATTTTTGCAGGTTCTGGTGTTGGAAAGTCAACTCTGCTAGGTATGATAGCTAAAAATACTAAGGCTGATATTAATGTTATAGCTCTCATTGGAGAGCGGGGACGTGAGGTTCGTGAGTTTCTCGAAAGGGATTTAGGTGAAGAAGGCTTAAAGAGATCCGTAGTCGTTGTATCAACTTCTGATAAACCGGCCATGGTTAGACAAAAGGCGGCCAAGACTGCCACTGCAATTGCTGAGTACTTTAGGGATAGGGGAAGGAATGTTCTTCTTATGATGGATTCCTTAACCCGTTTTTCTATGGCACAGAGAGAAATAGGACTAGCCATTGGTGAACCACCTGTAAGCAGAGGATATACACCTTCAGTTTTTTCGGTTATGCCCAAACTTTTGGAACGGGCCGGAAACTCTGATGTAGGATCTATAACTGCTCTTTACACGGTTCTTGTTGATGGTGACGATATGAATGAACCTATAACAGATACTGCTAGAGGTATTCTGGATGGTCACATAGTTTTGTCCAGAAAACTAGCTAATAAGAACCATTATCCAGCTATTGATATACTTCAGAGTGTATCTAGGGTTATGGGTGAGGTTGTTACTAAAGACCACAAAGCAAGTGCCAATTATTTAAGATCAATTGTGGCTACGTATAGAGATGCTGAAGATCTAATTAATATCGGGGCTTATTCAAAAGGGTCAAATCCGGATATTGATGAAGCTATTATGAAAATCAAAGATGTCAATGATTTTCTGACCCAAGATGTGGATGAGGTATTTGGTGTAGATGAGGTGGAAGCTAACTTGAATCAAATACATGGTAAATAGATATGGCTAAGTTTATATATGAATTTGAACAAATATTAAATGTGAAGCAGAAGCTAGAGAAGCAGGAAGAAATGAAACTGGGTAAGGCTATGCAGGCCTTAAGTGGTGCCCTTAACCAGTTGGAAGTTATCAGTTTAAAATATAATGATAGCATGAGCACTTTTCAGACCTTTCTGAAAGGTGGAAATATTGAACCTAAGAGAGTAAAGTCCTTGAATGAGAGTGTGGCTTACTATCACCAGCAGGTTATGGAGGCTAAACGTATTGTAGCTAGTCAGGAAAAGGCTGTTGAAGAAGCTAAGGAAAGACTTCAGGATGCACTTAGGGAAAGAAGGACCTACGAAATTCTTAAAGAAAAAGCTTATGAGGTATACTTGGAAGAAGAAAAAGTAGCTGAAGCTAAACAAATAGACGAAATTGTTAGTTTTAAATATAAGGACGAATGATAGGCTGGGGTTCTTAGAGAAGATAAGCAAGTTGAAAGAGGACAATAAAGTTTAATATATGTTACATATGGAGGGTGTTATGTCAGATGGATCTGTTGGAAAAAAGAAAAAAGGAGGGCTTCTTAAGTTAGTCGTCGTTTTCTTAATCATATTACTTCTATTCTTAGCAGGGTTTGTTGCTCTTTTGAAGTTTGATGTGGCAGGGCTTGGTACGCAAGTTATTGGGCCTAAAATACAAGATATGCCCTTTTCATCTTTAATACTACCTGAAATGCCTCAAGAGGAAGTAACGAATGGAGATGATGAGACAGTAACTTATGAAACGTTAGAGCAGGCAGTAGAAATTTTAAAAGTTACAGAGAATTTGCTAAAGGAAAAGGAAGAAGAAGCCGAAAAACTTAATGAGCAATTGAATCAGCTACAGGCTGAGGTTGAAAGATTGAAAGAATTTGAAGATGCATATCTTCAGTTCGAAAAAGACAAAGCCGCTTTTGACCAATACATTGTAGATGGTACAGACTCAACTGCCTTTGCGACCTGGTTTGAATCCATGTATCCGGAAAATGCAGCCAGCATATATGAAGAAGTGGTTGGACAGCAGGCTCTTGATCAAGAGCTAAAAAGTCAAGTGGCTCGTTTTGCTGAAATGAAAGCTGACGCAGCCGCAGCAATACTTACGGAAATGGCCGTTACTAGATTGGAAATGGTAGCAACAATTATTAGGCACCTGGATGCAGATAAAGCTGCAGACATACAAGGTGCTATGGACCCGTCACTGGCATCACGTATAGAGGTTTATCTACATCCTGAACAGTAGTAAATGTTGCAATTTACTGCTCGACTATGCAACCTAGTCTGGTCGTAAATATAAAATTTACTGCTCGACTATGCAACCTAGGAGGTAGAAAAATGGGACAAGTTGCTATGAATACTTTGGCAAACTTGATGCAAAACTCTTTTAGAAATTACCAAACTTCCTTTGTTGGTTCATCTGGAAAAGACTTTAGTCAAATATTAAGTAAGAAGACGGCATCGAATGCACCCAATGCACCCAATGTACCAAATGAATCAAGTGCATCAGATGTAAGAGTTTACAAGTCTCAAACTGCTAAAGCATCGCAGCGAAATGCTGGTAAGTTAGAAGTGAGAGAAGATAAACGTCAGACGATTGAGACTAAGGATAAGACCCCGACTAATGGTGATCATAAAGTTAGTGAAGATGATACCAAGTCTGAAACAAAAACCAACGAGGTTAGTCAAACAGCTGAAGGCAAAAAGGCTGAACAAAAGGACTCCAAGATTCTAGACAAAGACGATGTAAAGATACTTAAAGAAGCTGCTAAAGCAGTTCTAGACCAAGTGGCTATAGAATTGGATATGAATCCTGAGCAGGTTATGGATTTATTGGCAGATCTTGGTATGACAGTTATGGATTTGTTTGATACGGACAAGCTTAAGTTGTTTTTAAGTGAATCGATGGAACTATCAAATCCTATGGAACTTTTAACAACAGATGGTGGAGCTGAAAAATTAACAGAACTGATGGAAGTTGTTGAAACTGTGAAAGAGCAGCATCCTGAGGCCATGAAAGTTCTTGATACGTTAAAAGCTGAAAATGCGGATATAAATATGGTCAAGACAGAGGATTATACAAAAATGTTGAATAATTTTCAGGACACTACAGCTGGAGAACAAAGTGATCAGTCAGAAGCCGGAGAAAGTCAATTAACAAGTCCTTCTCTAGACACTGCAAAAGGTAAGGTGCAAGGTCAGACAATAGCTAGTGGATTTGAAGGAGCTCTTAATCAAGTAGTTACAGAGAAAACGGATACCATTGTTATGAATGGTCAGGTTTTGACTATACGAACTGAAGTTACGGCTAAAGATGTTTTTGATCAGATTGTCACAGCAATGAAAGTTCAAGTTTCGGATTCCAAGTCTGATGTGTTATTACAACTCAATCCGCAAAATCTTGGAAAAATTGGTGTCCAACTTACCAATGAAAATGGTATAGTTACAGGGCATTTTGTCGCAGAAACAGAAGCTGTTAAGGAAGTTATTGAAGCAAATTTGGCATCATTAAAGACCCAACTTCAAAATCAGGGAATTGATGTAACGGAGATTAAAATTACCGTTGGAAATGCATCCCAGTTTTTGGCCGGGCAAGGTGATAGACGATCTGCTTCAGATAATAGCCAAGACCGCAACAACAAAAAGCATGGATCAGCTAAGGTAAATTCAATTTTTGCCGATAATAATAATGAACTACCCGCTGATGAAAGCGTAGAATTAGGTGAAAATAGTTCTATAGAATTACATGCATAGAGTGGAGGTCTAGTATGTCAACAACAAATCCGATAGATGCTCTAATGGACAAATATGGAGTAAAAGAAAAAAAAGCTTCAACTTCAGGTAATGAAATGGGTAAAGATGCCTTTCTTAACCTGTTGGTAACTCAGTTGCAGTATCAGGATCCCTTGGAACCAACCAATGATAAGGAATTTCTGGCTCAAATGGCGCAGTTCTCAGCTTTGGAACAAATGCAAAACCTGAATGATACATTTACCATGTCTCAAGCTAGCGCTCTTATTGATAAGTATGTGAAAGGTACAGTAACCAACGAAGACTCAGGAGAAACTAAAGAAATCGTAGGAATTGTCGATGCAGTTAATCTCAAAGACGGGAAGCCATACCTATTGGTTAATAAACAGGAAATGGCTGTGAGTGATGTAGAGAAAGTTATTAGTGATTTCGGTAGTGAAACAAGAGCAGTTATAGAGGCCATGGAAAAAATGGAAGATAAAATTGCAGCAATTGAGAAACTTCTTGCAGGAGAATTTGGTGTAGACTTAGGTGAAACTGAGGACGAGACAGAACCAGATGATGAAGAATCAGGAGATGACACTACAACAGGAGAATCAGAAAGTTAAGTATAAAAATTATCTGTGCTAAATCAAAAAAAGCAAGAAAGTATGCAACAAATGTTTAAAAGAATTATGAAGGAGATGATGTCATGATTATTAACAATCAAATGGCAAGGTCTGTTGAACGGATAGGTAATGCTGCTTCATCCCCGAAAAAATCTGGACAAGTCATTGGTCAAGGACAGAATTTTCAATCGATATTAAATCGTCAGTTGGAAGAATCAACTGAACTGAAATTTTCTAAACATGCTAACCAAAGACTTGAGCAAAGAGATATTGTTTTAACCAATGATCAACTGCAACGACTCCAAAGTGGAGTGGACAGCGCAAGGGTCAAAGGAATAAAAGAATCCCTGATGGTGATGGACAACATATCATTGATTGTGAATGTTGAAAATTCAACAGTGGTAACAGCTCTTGATGGAGATGAATCAAGAGAACATGTTTTTACTAATATTGATGGAGCCGTTTTATTATAGCTGGACCTTCAACAGGAAGCTTGTCATCCATGACCGATTGATTGGATGAAATAAAACGAAAACTACATAAGGAGGTCACGTATTATGATGCGTTCTATGTATTCTGGTGTATCTGGACTTCGTATTCACCAGACAAAAATGGATGTAATAGGTAATAATATCGCCAATGTCAATACGGTAGGTTTTAAGGCTAGCCGTGTAACTTTTGGTGAAGTCTTTTCTCAAACAGTTCAAGGTGCTTCTGGTGCCAATGAAAATAACGGTGGTACCAATCCTATGCAAATTGGTTTGGGTGCCAGCATATCTTCAATTGATGTCGATATGGGTGAAGGTGCAACTCAAAGAACAGATTACGGCTTGGATCTTAAGATTGAAGGTGATGGTTTTTTTTGTTGTATCAGATATAACCGGTAATAAATTTACTAGGGCAGGTGCGTTTCGTCTAGATGATGCAGGAAATTTGGTGACACCAGATGGTATGAATGTTATGGGATGGTACCCTGATCCCAATACAGGAGAAATCGCTAAAACAGGTGTAGAAAAACTCCAGATCTTAAGTCCAGACAATCTATACTCAGAACCCTCTACTACTACTGATATTACTATGAGTGGTAATATTAACAAAAACTTTGCACAATTAGCCCCTGCTAATGGTGGTGTCCCTTTCCAAGTGAATATCTATGATTCATTAGGTTATCCTTACTCTGTTGAGATGACTATTGAAGACTCAGGGACCCCCAACACTTATAACGTTGTCCTTTTAGCCGATTCAGTAACAGATGAAGCTGGTAATACTATTAATAACGCAGGTATTGGAGCAGGAACGGTTCAGATTACTTTTGACCCTGCTACTGGTAAGGTGACAAATGTTCCTTCTAATTTTGCTATCACCGGCCTTAACACTGGGTTTTCAACCTTTCCAGCAGCTGGTGTAAGCGTTGATTTTGGTTCGGTAACCTTGTTCTCTGGTAATACAACAGTTGGGGCAGATGCTGGGGATTCTAATGGACTTGGAGCCGGCAGTAAAGCTGGATCTATTTCAGGATATGAGATTGGTAGTGATGGAAAAGTTCTTGGACGTTATAGTAATGGTAAAGCTAAACTTTTAGGTCAAATAGTTGTTGCCCAGTTCCAAAACCCAGCTGGACTTCAAAAAGTTGGAAATAACTTATTTGAAACAACCAATAACTCTGGCGATTTTGACGGGATTGGCAGGGATGTTACAGCCGGTGGTGGAAGTTTCAAATCAGGAGTTTTAGAAATGTCTAATGTAGACCTTTCTAGAGAGTTTACTGAAATGATTACAACTCAAAGAGGTTTTCAAGCAAATTCAAGAATTATCACATCTTCGGATGAGATGCTTCAAGAACTTGTAAACCTGAAGAGATAGTGATAAAATGAAATAGGTTATCAGGAATCTAAGAATTATTTAAAAATCTTGGGTTTCTGATAGCCTTTAAGTGTAATAACAATTGCTGTTGTGAAGAAGGTGTATAAATGATCTATATTACCAAGTTGAATCATGAAGAGGTGCTTCTTAACAATGATCTTATTGAACAGATTGAAGAGACACCAGACACTGTTATCACGCTTACTACAGGCAAAAAACTGGTTGTCGTTGAATCTATGAGGGATATTTACGCAAAGGTTATGGAAGCCAAACAGATTGCCAGACAGACAGGATTTATTACAGACTAAACTTTCGCGAGGTGTATATTTTGGATATTGCTACTATTATAGGACTTGTCCTAGGGATTTTCTTTTTTCTATTCGCTGTTATTATTGATAAAGGAGTTGCTGGGCTTAGGGGATTCTGGAGTGCATCGTCAATTCTGGTAACCATTGGTGGTGCTGTTGCATCAACAATGATTAACTTTCCACTTTCTTCTTTCATTAATTCTATGAAAGCTGCCAGTATTGCTTTTAAAGCGGTTATCATGAATGAAGGGGATATTATCAAAAAAATCATAGAACTGTCTAATGTAGCAAGAAAAGAAGGCCTTCTTGCCCTTGAAGAAGCTGCTGAAACTATTGAAGATTCTTTTATGAAAAAAGGAATTTTGCTAATTGTAGATGGGACAGATCCTGAACTTGTTCGTGAAATACTAGAAACAGAACTCAGCTTTATAGAGCAAAGACATAAGGCTGTAAAAGCAGTATGGGAAAAATTAGGTGAGTTAGGACCTGCCTGGGGTATGATTGGTACCTTGATTGGTCTTATTAACATGTTAGGATCATTGGATGATCCCTCGGCGATTGGACCGGCTATGGCGGTTGCTCTTTTAACAACTATGTACGGTTCCATTATGGCTAACTTTATCTGTATTCCTTTCGCAGGTAAATTAGGTATTAGAAGTGCAGAAGAATTACTTCTTAAGGAAGTTATGATAGAAGGTCTTTTGTCTATTCAGGCAGGAGAGAACCCAAGGGTTATTGAAGAAAAGCTTAAGGCGTTCTTATCTCCAACCCTTAGAGCAAATCTAGCTGAAGCATCTGAAGGTGAAGGTGAATAATAATGGCTAAGAAAAAAAAAGAAGAAGAACAAAGCTCAGGTGCACCTGCCTGGATGGCTACTTATGGTGACATGGTAACCTTGCTTCTTTGTTTTTTTGTTCTCTTATTCTCCATGTCTAGTGTTGATGTGGCCAAGTTCAAAGCAGCGATGTCATCTTTTGCGGATCAGATTGATGTTTTGCCTGGAGGTGAAGCCTTGACTGATGGTGAGCTTCTTAATAACGGAATATCTCAATTAAACGATATTCAAGTGGTTTTTCAGGGGGCTATGGCTTGGAATACAGAAGGTAAGGAATCAACAGAACCTAACGAGAACCTTGATGATAATGAACCAAATGAAGAGATTGATCCTGTTGATGAAGAAGACCCTTTTAAAAAGGCAGCAGAAATTGCTGAAGATATTGAGGCGATTTTAGACGATAAAGGTTACAATACAACTGTAGCGGTTAGTTTTTCAGCAAACTATGTTAAGTTTACTTTGGAAGGCGATGTCCTATTTGACAGTGGTAGGGCTAATCTGAAACCCGAAGCGGCTGAAGCTATTGGTGCTATAGCCGAGATAGCTGATCAGTCTGAATACGAGGGTTATGACATTGAAATTGACGGACATACGGATAATCGTCCAATTAATAACGCGCAGTTTCCCAATAACTGGATATTATCAGCCTACCGTGCGGAAGCGGTTTTACAGGAATTTATTGATGTTCATGGTTATGATCCTGAAAGAGTTGCAGCTACTGCCTATGGTGAATATCGACCTATTGCTGATAACAACACACTTGAGGGACGGGCTAAAAATAGACGCGTAGAAATAAAAGTACTATTAAATACCGACGAATTGACAGTTGAGGAATATTCGATTGATGACATTAAAGATGGAACAATCGATTTAGAAGCCCCTATAAATGATACAAATCCTTAATCGATTACTTTTGGATCATGATAGGGAGCAAAACGACTTATAAGGAGAGTTTCAATGGAAAAACTAATGCCAATACTTAGTACTGCTTTTGCCGCTTTGGCTTTGGTAGTCAGTATCATCATCTTACTTCAGGTTATAGGAATAAAAGCATCCTTAACTGAGGAAACGGAAGCAGCAGCAGGAGAAGAGATGGACTTAAGCACTATCCCTTTATCAGAAAAGAAACCGTTCTCTATGGATGATAACTTCATTTTGTCCTATCCAAGCTTGGATAAGGAAGGCGCTACCGCCAATGTTGTCCTTAAGCTGGGATTTGCCATTTATACTGTTGACAAGGACGCTGCTACCTTGGCCGAAACAACGCTTACCGACCAAGGTGAGATAATCAAGGATAGGATTAGACCCTTACTTACTAATAAGGATATCAGCTACTTTAAGGATGATGATAAAGAAGCTGAGTTAAAGGGTGAGATATTAGAATTGGTGCAAAACTTAATTGGCAATCAGGCTGTTGTAGAAGTGTATTTTGTTGAAAAAATTATTAGCGAAAAATAAAATAATTACAGTGACATAACATGATAGACAGGAGGTGAGGTAATGGGTGAAGTTTTAAGTCAAAATGAGATAGACCAACTGCTGAATGCATTAAATACCGGTGAGTTGGATGTTGAAGAGTATAAATCGTCTCAGAATGAAAAAGTAGTTAAGGAATATGATTTTGCGAGACCCAGTAAGTTTGCCAAAGAGCATCTTAGAACTCTAGAGAACATATATGAACATTATGCTAGATTGGTTTCCACTACATTACCTGCACATCTTAGATCATCCTGTCAAGTGGACGTTATCAACTCAGAGGCTGTCGCTTATTCTGAGTTCTCTAACGCCTTATCAAACCCTATTTTGTTGGGCATAATTGATTTTTATCCCTTAAAAGGAAACATTTTATTGGATATGAGTGTTAATATTGGCTACGCAATTGTCGATAGATTACTTGGAGGGAAAGGTGAAAGCCTAGAAAAGGAACGAGATTTTTCGGAAATTGAATTGACAATCATTGAGAAAATGATGAATATATTTGTTGAACAGATGATTGAACCGTGGGCTAATGTTGTTGAGATTGATCCAAGACTTGATAATATTGAGACCAATTCACAATTTGCTCAGATTATTTCCCCTAATGAAATTATAGCATTGATTACACTTAATCTTCGTATAGGTAAGGTTGAGGGACTGCTTAATGTATGTATCCCTTATTTCTGTGTTGAAGGGATTATGGATAAGTTGAATACCAAGTATTGGTATTCTGCAATGCAGGATTCAGATCAAGAAGAGTATTCGGAATTTATTGAAAAGCAAATTGCTCACACCAAAATACCATTAAGTGCCATACTCGGGAGGTCTTCTATATCTGTTAGTGACTTCGTTAATCTTCAGAGAGGTGATATTATTCGATTGGATACCAAAATCGATGAAGAAGTGGAAGTTCTTGTCGGAAATATCAGTAAGTTTAAAGCAAAGGCAGGTCTTAGTGAGAAGAAAAATGCAGTGATGATTACAGAAATATTACGAAAGGAGGATAAATAGTATGGATGATATGTTATCTCAAGAGGAAATAAACGCTCTATTAAAGGGTTTGGATACCGATGATGATTCGCCTTCGGAGTCTTTAATAAGTGACGATGAAAAAGATGCTATTGGAGAAGTATCTAATATTAGTATGGGTACGGCGGCGACAACTCTTTTTTCTCTTGTCAATCAGAAAGTCCTTATTACAACACCAAAGGTTTCCATTACAAGTTGGAATGGAATCGTTGACCAGTATAAAGAAGCCTGTGTTGCAATTCAAATTGTATATAAGGAAGGACTTGATGGGACCAATCTTTTAATCCTTAAAGAGGATGATGTCAAGATAATTGCAGACTTGATGATGGGTGGTGACGGATCTAATCCTGATGATGAATTAAATGAACTTCATCTCAGTGCTATTGGGGAAGCTATGAACCAGATGATAGGTTCTGCGGCAACTTCCATGTCCTCCATGTTCCATAAAAAGATAGATATTGCTCCACCAGTTTCAAGTCAAATTAATTTGGCAGAAGCTTTTGATCCGGAGGATGTAGCTGAGTTCTTGACTGAGGAATTTATACGTGTTAGTTTTAATCTTCAAATCGGCGAATTGGTTGATAGTGAAATGATGCAGCTTTATCCTATTTCCTTTGCCAAAGATATTTATAATGAATTTGTTAATACCAAGATAGAGAATGAACCCCCAGCTCTTGATGAAGAGCCCCTTGAAGAAAGTATGCCTAGTATGGACATAGGTTCTGTAAATCCTTACGAACAAAAAGGCGATAGTCCTATGAGTAATCAGATGGGTATGCAAGGCCAAGGTCAAGCTATGAATCAAATGGCTAGTCCGGGAGTGAATCAACAACAAGGTATGCCTAATCCGGCAATGAATCAGATGCCAAACCAGGGCATGATGAATCAACCTATGGGTGGGCAACAAAACCAGCCAATGAATCAGGGTATGATGAACCAAAATATGGGTTATCAAGGTCAGGGAATGATGAATCAGGGTATGGGTCAAATGCCTGGTATGAATTCTTACGAAGTACAACAGGCACAATTCCAGAACTTTGATGTTGGTGCTGTGATGCAGCAGAAGGAGAACATAGACTTGATTATGGATGTTCAACTGGAAGTAACGGTTGAACTTGGTAGAACCCATAAATCTATTAAGGATGTTCTTGAGTTTGCCCCAGGTACGATTATTGAATTGAATAAACTTTCTGGAGAACCTATTGATGTTTTAGTTAATGGTAAGGTTGTTGCTAAAGGGGAAGTTGTTGTCATTGATGAGAATTTTAGTATTAGAGTTACCGATATTGTAAAATAATTGTGAACCTGTAGTGAAGAGTCTTTTAACACAAAAAAGGCTCTTCATTTTTTGGTAGCAAGTATCCATGGATGAGTAAAAAAATCTGGGGAATGCCTTTGAAACTTAGGAAAATATCAAAAAAACCTATGATATTTCAAAAAAATTATGATATAATAGTTTCATGTATGAGGACAAGGTTGTCTATTTTGAATAGAAGATAAGGAGCGATAACATGGCTGGAAAGAATATTTTAATCGTTGATGATGCAGCTTTTATGAGAATGATGATTAAGGACATTCTTACGAAGAATGGATTTAATGTAGTAGGTGAAGCTGAGAACGGGGTAAAGGCAGTAGAAAAGTTTACTGAATTATCACCGGATTTGGTTATCATGGATATTACCATGCCGGAAATGGATGGAATTGAGGCTGTTAAAGCCATTAAGGGGATTGATGGAGCTGCCAACATTATTATGTGTTCAGCAATGGGTCAGCAAGCTATGGTTATTGAATCCATTCAAGCCGGAGCTAAAGACTTTATTGTTAAGCCATTCCAGGCGGAACGTGTTATTGAAGCTGTTTCTAAAGTTACAGGATAATGTTGATGGATTTAATTAGCCTTGCAACTGCTGGTAGCAAGGAGTTGCAAGCCCTGTTCTTGTTGGTATTATTTGCAATAGTAATTACTGCTGCATATTATGTAACACACTTTATTGCCAAGTTTCAGAAAGGTAAGTTTCAGGGTAAAAATCTGGAAATTATTGAGGCGATATCAGTGGGTACCCAGAAAAGTGTTCAACTTGTCAGGGTTGGTAAGGAATATATAGTTATAGGTGTTTCCAAGAACGAAATAAATATGCTAAAGACTTTAGGCGAAGATGATATAGTGATAAAAGATGAGGTTGACTATCAAGGTGTCATTCCTTTTAGAAAAATTCTTGGGAGGTATGTATCTAAGAATAATGAGGAGAGCGGAGACGATCATCATGAAACTAAAGATGAATAAAAAATTGATTTTTACATTGATAGTATTTGCGCTTGTTTGGTTCAATATATCAACCGTCAACGTTTGGGCGACGGATGACGGAACCGCAACGATACCATTTTCCTTCGACTTTAATGTGTCGGCGGCAGAAGATGGTGGTGACGTTGTAAGCAGTTTGCAGATACTTTTTATTTTGACTATCATTTCATTAGCGCCATCTATATTGATTATGACCACATCCTTTACCAGGATTATAGTCGTTTTACACTTTGTTAGAAGTGCACTTGGTACCCAACAGGCACCATCTAATCAAGTATTGATTGGATTAGCCCTATTCCTGACTTTTTTTATTATGACTCCTGTTATAAATGAGATTAATGAAGAATCTCTTCAGCCTTATTCAGCTGGTGAGATTAGTCAAGAGGAAGCAATTGAAAAAGGGGTGGCACCTCTACGGTCGTTTATGTTCAGTCAGGCAGATGATGAAGACATAAGGCTGTTTATGAATATTGCTGATATTGCTTATGTAGAATCAAATGATGATATTCCTACGGAGGTTCTAATTCCAGCTTTTATTATTGGTGAGCTTCGTAAGGCTTTTATTATTGGTTTTCTAATCTATATACCATTCATTGTTGTAGATATGGTTGTAGCATCAACCTTAATGTCTATGGGGATGATGATGTTACCTCCAGTTATGATTTCACTTCCGTTCAAATTACTTCTTTTTGTAGCAGCAGACGGATGGGGATTAATTATTGGACAACTAGTAGATACTTTTTATTGACCCTAAGATTTGTGGGAAATTCTTGGTATCAAACTTTAAATTTTAAGGGTTTAATTTTACATTAGGATTAATGTACTGGAAGGAGGGGTATTAATGGGAGAACAGTCTGTTATGGACTTTGCTAGGGAAGCTTTGTTGACTGTTATTTTATCGGCGGGACCCTTGCTTTTAGTAGCCCTTGTAGTTGGTCTGTTAGTGTCACTATTCCAGACCATTACATCTATTCAGGATCAAACCCTTTCTTTTGTACCTAAGATTTTGGCTGTTTTTTTAGCCTTGATTGTATTTGGAACATTTATTGGCTCGACCATGTTGGATTTTTTTACTACAACTATGGAAAGCATGCAACAGTTTATACGTTAGGTGATTAGATGAACTTATTGTTATCAGACCCATATGCCTACATGGACAGTTTTTTTCTTATTTTAATTCGTATGCTTGGCCTTATGCTTTTAGTACCTTTTCTTAGCAATAGGAATATTCCCGCTTTGACTAAGGTTGCCTTAGCTGTTTTTACCTCTTTGATTATGATAAATGTTGTTCCTACAGAGGTGGAGGTGACCAGTGCAGAAGTTATCCCTTTTGCTCTGATTGTTATTAAGGAGTTTATTACCGGTTGGTTGATTGGACTTAGCGTATATGCTGTACTTGCTGCATTGACGCTTGCTGGACAGTTTATTGACTATCAAATTGGTTTTTCTATGGTTAATGTATTTGATCCTTTGAGTCAGACCAATATCACGGTAACAGGTAATTATTATTACTTCCTATATTTAATGTTGTTTCTCGTCACTAGGTCCTATGGTTTTATTTTTATAGCATTAAAAAAGAGTTTTAACTTGATACCCTTGGGCCAAATGGTTTTGACAACTTACTTGTATGATTCGTTTATTGGCTTTTTTAATAATTTTTTTCTTATAGCATTGCAGATTGCAGCACCAGTTTTTTTGTTATGTTAGTTACCAATGGTGTCTTGGGTATACTAGCTAGAACTGTACCTCAATTGAATATGTTTGTGGTAGGATTTCCAATAAAGATTTTGTTAGGTCTAGCAGTTTTATATTTGTTGTCCTATCTCTTTGTTAACTTGACTGATTTGGTAACTGAAGAATTTTTGAGAATGTTGGACGTCTTTATTAGGGGTATGTCACCACAATGATGAGTAAAAATGCTGGAAAATGGATTCATGAGAATACTGAACTGAATATAGAGGGAGTCATAGCAAGACTTCCTATGAATCTTCAGCTTTTTGCAGATGGTGGTTCAGGTGACAAAACCGAAACTGCAACCCCAAAAAAAAGGGAGAAGGCAAGAGAAGACGGTCAGGTGGCAAAGAGTGTTGAAGTCACTACAGCTATGATGTTGGTGGCTATTTTTGCAACCCTGAAGATATGGGGACCAGAGATGGCGAGAAGGACTGTCGAGCTCATGGTAAAGACTTTCTCGCTCTTTCATTTGGATGAGCTTTCCCTTGAAGATGCTTCTGGTATATATACTGAAATGCTTGTAGATGGTCTTATCATTATCTTGCCTATATTTGCTGTAGCGATTATTATAGCAATAGTTGCCAATGTTATTCAGGTTGGATGGCATCCTACAGGAAAGCCCCTTCAACCGAAATTGAATCGGTTAAGTCCGGTACAAGGGTTTAAGCGTTTATTTTCTGTCAAGGTACTGGTTGATTTGGTTAAGTCTATCCTTAAGCTTGTAATTATTCTCATGATCGTATATTTTCAGATTAGAGATTATGAAATGCTCATTGTCAATTTTTATGATTTACCTGTTTTTGAAGCTTATAAATTGATTGTAAACATTGTTTTAGATATTGGTATTCAGGTAGGTATGTACTTTGTCATTATTGCAGGTCTTGATTATGCCTATACCAGATATAAGTTTGAGCGTGACCTTCGTATGACTAAACAAGAGGTTAAGGAAGAACGTAAAATGATGGATGGTAATCCTGAAGTAAAGTCTAGAATCAGACAACGTATGAGAGAAGCTGCTATGCGACGGATGATGCAGGACGTACCAAAGGCTGATGTTATTATAACAAATCCTACTCATTTTGCTGTTGCCATACAATATGATGAACATGGAAGTAGTGCACCAATTGTTTTAGCAAAAGGGGCTGACCTAATGGCTGCAAGGATAAGAGAGCAAGCTAAAGAACATAAAATAGAAATTATTGAGAATAAACCCTTGGCAAGAACCCTTTATTATACCGTTGAAATCGGTGATGAAATACCACCGGATCTTTATCAGGCGGTTGCAGAGGTCTTAGCCTTTGTTTATTCTCTTAGAAATAGGAGCTTAGAAACATGAAACCAGGGGATATTATACTTGGACTCTTTATCATCATATCGGTAGTCGTTATGATACTCCCTATACCGGGAGGCGCGCTTAGCGTGCTTATAACCATGAATATTTTACTGGCTCTGGTGATTCTTTTCAATGCTATGTTTGCAAGAGAAGCGCTTAATATGTCAGCTTTTCCTACTATACTGTTATTTATGACTATATACAGACTTTCTCTGAACGTTTCTTCTACGCGAGCTATACTTACTTCTGGTAAGAAAGGCGCCGGAAATGTTATTCAAACCTTCGGTTCGTTTGTTGGTGGAGATAACCAAATTGTGGGTATAGTGGTTTTTATTATATTAGTAATTATCAATTTTTTGGTTATTACCAAGGGTTCTGAACGAGTCGCCGAGGTATCAGCTAGGTTTACTTTGGATGCTATGCCAGGTAAGCAAATGGCAATTGATGCTGATTTGAATTCTGGTCTTATAGATGAACTACAGGCTAGGGAGAGAAGACAGAAGATACAAGATGAAGCCAGTTTTTATGGTTCCATGGATGGTGCTAGTAAATTTGTAAAGAATGATGCTATTGCTGGTCTTATAATTACAGGGATTAATATTATTTTTGGTATTGTTCTTGGTGTTATCTCCAGAGGAATGAACTTTGGAGAAGCAGTAAATGAATATACTATACTCACTATTGGAGATGGTTTAGTTAGTCAGATTCCAGCTCTTTTGATATCTTTGGCAACAGGTATGCTAGTTACAAAGGTTAATAAGGATTCAGAAGTCAGTGAAACCATTATGGAGCAGATGTTTGGTATGCCAAGGGTCCTTTATATGGCTGGTGGAGTACTTATTTTTCTTGGGGTTTTTACACCCCTAAATCCGATTATTGTATCTGGAGCAGGAATACTTACGGTTGTCAGTGGTCGAGTTATGCAAAATCAAATGCAGGTACAGGCAGTCCAGGAAGAAATTTCTACAGAAGATGTTGAAGCGGAAGAAATTAGGCGGCCAGAGAATGTTGTCAATCTCCTTCAAGTAGACCCCATCGAGTTGGAGTTCGGATATGGAATTATTCCATTGGCTGATGCTAGTCAAGGTGGAGACCTCCTTGATAGGGTGGTTATGATTCGACGACAAATTGCTTTGGAATTAGGAACAATTGTACCTATAATTAGGCTTAGAGATAATATACAGCTTAATCCGAATCAATATATTATTAAGATAAAAGGAAATCAAATAGCTGAAGGAGAGATATTATTTGACCATTACATGGCTATGAATCCTGGTTTTATTGAAGACGAAATAGATGGTATTGAAACAATTGAACCAGCCTTTCAATTGCCGGCATTATGGATAACTGAAGGTCAGAGAGAACGGGCTGAGGCTATGGGATACACAGTTGTTGACCCACCATCAATTATTGCTACACACTTAACTGAAGTGGTGAAAATGTATCTGGATGAGTTGCTGACAAGACAAGATGTTAAAACGCTTGTTAATAATGTTGGTGAAAATCATTCTACTCTTGTGGAAGAATTAGTACCAAAACTTATGTCCATTGGAGATATTCAAAAGGTGCTCCAGAATTTACTTAGAGAAGGTGTATCTATAAGAGATTTGGTTACTATTTTTGAGACCTTGGCTGATTATGCTCTAACCAATAAGGACCCAGATATCCTGACTGAATATGTTAGGCAGGCGCTTAAAAGAACAATCAGCAAGAAATTTTTTGATGAAGAGACCAATCAGGTTTTGACTTTAGATCCTTCTATAGAGCAGGAGATTATGGACTCTGTTAAGAAAACGGAACAGGGTATGTATTTAAATCTGGATCCTTCATATATTGAGAAAATCATGCAGGGGACAGCTCTTGCAGCGGACAAGTTAGACAGTATGGGAAGAACACCGATTATTCTGACATCACCCATTGTCAGAGTCTATTATAAGAAGTTGATAGAGGAACGTTTTCCTGGTGTTATTGTCATATCCTATGGTGAGATAGATAATCAGGTTGAATTACAGTCTGTAGGGATGGTGAGCATTTAATGGAGTTACGTAAATACAGAGGGACAACAGAAACAGAAGCCAAAAAGTTGGTAAAAGATGAATTAGGACTGGATGCGCTTATTGTCAGTGTTAAGCATATAAAACCAAAAGGGATAATGAAAATATTTAAAAAACCTTATGTAGAGGTGACCGCCGCCAGAGATGACCGGGCTATTTCGAAAGAATTACCTCAGATCAACCTTAATGCTGAAGACCTCCGGCGTAATCAAGCGCTAATTAAGGAAGGGGTAGTCAGTGAAGAATCAGAGCTTGATGAATTTAAGGACTTTATTACAAGGTATTCATCAAAGCAAAAAGAAAAAAAACAAGATTTAGATAACACTGTCATGGAAATTGAAACGTCAATATTGAATGAAACAGATCATGAGGATGAATTTGATGATACTAGGTTGATAAATAAGGATATCATTATTGAGGAAGAATCTATAGAGGATGTTCCAATGATGAAAGTCATTTATGACCAGTTAATGGACAATGAAGTGGATGAACCCTATGCTAATGAATTGATGATGGGAATGGCCGAGTATTTTGTTGACCATGATCCGGAAATTGATGAACTAGTTAGCATTGTTTATAAACGTATTGTCAAGTACCTATCTGATTTTGAGATTATAGATCCAGGAAAGAAAAATAAACCGGTCTTTTTTATAGGCCCAACTGGTGTGGGTAAGACAACCACAATAGCCAAAATAGCATCACTTCATACCTTGATTCACAACCGAGATGTAGCCCTTATTACATCAGACACATACCGTATTGCAGCAGTTGAGCAATTGAGAACATACGCCAATATTTTGGGTATACCAATTAAGGTTGTCTATACACCGGATGAAATGAAAGAGGCCATTGCGTTTTTTAAGGATAAGGACCTTGTTCTGGTTGATACAGCCGGTCGGTCTCATAAGAATAAAACTCATCAAAACGAGCTAATGGAACTCTTGACATCTATACCGGATAAAGATGTTTACTTGACCTTAAGTGTAGCTACAAAATATAAGGATCTTATAAAAATTGTAAATGTCTATAATCATATTTGTGACTTTAAAATTATTTTTACAAAACTTGATGAAACGTTGAGCTACGGAAATATATTGAATGTCAAGTTATCGACCAAATCCAAATTATCTTATGTAACTTTTGGTCAGAACGTGCCGGATGATATTAGCGAAATCAATCCTCATCATATTGCCAAGAATTTACTGGGAGGTGACGATGATGGATCAAGCGAGTAATCTTAGGAATATTGTCAAGGCAAATCAAGTCGTTCAACCTAATAGAGCAAGAGTTATAACTGTCACTTCTGGCAAAGGTGGAGTTGGTAAATCCAATGTTTCAGTTAATCTTGCTATTATGCTTCGCAAGATGGGAAAGAAAGTTATTATATTCGATGCGGATTTTGGACTTGCCAATGTTGAAGTTATTTTTGGTATTGTACCAAAATATAACCTTTTTGACATTATATATAATAATATGTCCATCAATGAAGTTTTGCAGAATGGACCCCTTGGTATTGAGTTCCTCTCAGGAGGATCTGGAGTCAAGGAACTTTTAAAACTGGATCATGCACAGATCAGTTTTTTAGTTAGTAAGTTAAATGATTTGGAGAAATATGCTGATGTTATCATTATAGATACCGGTGCAGGAATTAGTGACGCGGTTTTAAGCTTCATTCATGCATCCAATGAGGTTATATTGGTAACTACACCAGAACCGACATCTGTTACAGATGCTTATGCGGTTTTGAAAGCTATTAAAAATAATAAGGTGGAAGGGATGGATAAAAAAGTCAATGTTCTGATCAACCGCGTTACCAGTGATGCGGAAGGTCTGGATATTTTCGATAAATTAAATAAGGTGACTAAGAAATTCTTAGGGCTGGAACTTAGAAATATCGGTTTCTTGCCTGAGGACAAAGCCTTACCTAAGGCAGTTATTGAGCAGAAACCGGTAACTATTTTGTATCCTAAATCTTCAGTAGCCAAAGCTTTTGAAAAATTAGGACATAATGTTATGGAATCCAAAGAGTTTGCTCAGAATTCTAGTACAGGATTTTCTAATATTTTTTCAACTATGTTGAAACGACGGAGATAGGGGGTAGCGACATGATGCACAATGCAGTAACACTGGGAGATAAAATTGAATTGACAAAAAAAACTGAAATAACGGAAGCCGATACCTACTACAGTATGATTTATGAGATTTTGGATGATAGGAAGATCATGATTCAAGCTCCACTAGAAGCCGGAAGAATTGTTCCCCTGGAAAAAGAAGTTATTTATTATGCTTGTATTTATACGGACAGAGGTTTGTATCGAGGAGAAGTTGAGCTGACAAAAAGGTTGAAAGATGGTAAACTGCATTATCTTGAACTGACCCTAATAACACCAATTAAAAAGTACCAGCGAAGGCAGTACTACCGGATGAACTGTGTTTTGAGTTTCCAGTTCTTTTTAGAAGGACAAGATGATGTTCTTGATGAAGAACATAAGTATCAGGGAACCCTATTGGATATTAGTGGTGGAGGCATTCGTTTTTCTACTGACCAACAAATTAGTATTAATACGAGAATAAAATGTCATCTTCGATTAAAGCTGACGGACTATAGTATTGATCTTGAAGCAGCCGGCTTAGTTCTTCAAAGCAAGGCAATTGAGCCAGACCAGACATACTATCAAAACAGAGTTATGTTTGATGAACTGGGACAAGAAGATAGGGAAAAAATTATAAAATTTATTTTTGAGGAAGAACGAAAAAGAAGGAAAAAGGAAAAGGGCTTATAGAAAGATCTTTAGAAACTTTTAACCTTTTTATGTATATTGGGCAATAGGGGTGTATATGTACTAATTGAAAGGAGAATACATCAAGTTCATCTATGATGAAGCTGATGTGTGTATACAAAATATGAACAAAAAGAAAAGAATATTAATAGTTGACGACTCTGCATTCATGCGTAAGGTAATATCTGATATAATTAATAATGACGATAGGTGTGAGGTCATAGGTACTGCAGCAAATGGTAAAGAAGGACTAGAGAAAATTGAAGAACTTAAACCAGATGTTGTATCCTTGGATATTCAAATGCCTGTTATGGATGGTTTGACTATGTTGAAAGAGTTGAATAAGAAGC
The DNA here is from genome assembly GCA_963677625.2 of Vallitaleaceae bacterium. GTDB lineage: Bacteria > Bacillota > Clostridia > Lachnospirales > Vallitaleaceae > UBA1351. Next base: position 1,717 of record CAXXSW010000004.1, on the reverse strand, counting down.
AGAGAGTTCCTGTGGTTATGATGTCTACGTTGACCAAAGAAGGGGCAACTGAAACCATTGAGGCCTTGGAACTGGGTGCTTTTGACTTTGTAGCTAAGCCGGATAATATCTTCAAGGTTAATTCAGATGAAATTAGCAAGGAATTAATGGCCAAGCTTGTAGCAGCAGCCAATAGTGGTGCCAAATCCGTCACAAAGTTTAAACCAAAGTTTGCTAGATCTTTTGAAATTAATAGTACAGGAGCTAAAGCTAAACCAAAGCCTGTTTCCAAATCTAAGAGTGATGAGAAGATTAATAAGTTAGTAGCAATCGGAACATCAACTGGAGGACCTAGGGCCTTGCAATATGTTCTTCCATATTTACCGGGAGATTTAGATGCAGGCATAGTTATTGTTCAGCATATGCCACCAGGATTCACTAAGTCTTTGTCGGATCGGTTGAATCAACTTAGTCAGATAAATGTTAAAGAAGCTGAAGACGGTGATAAAATCCTTAAAGGGTGGGCTTATATTGCTCCAGGGGACAGACATCTTTTGGTTAGGCAAAAAGGATCGGATTATTACATAGAATTATCAGACGGTCCGAAGAAAGGTGCTCATAAGCCAGCAGTTGATGTTATGCTGACATCACTAGCAACCATAAAGATTCCTCATGTTGTGGGTGTTATTATGACCGGTATGGGAGCTGATGGTAGGGATGGTTTTAAAGACTTAAGAGGTGCGAGAAAATGTCATGTTATCGCCCAGGATGAAGATTCATGTGTTGTCTATGGAATGCCGAAATCTGTAGTGGAAGCTGGAATGGCAGATGAAATCCAGCCTTTAGATAAGATTTCAAATGCAATTGTAAAAAAACTGGAGGTGCTCTAAATGGATGTATCGCAATATCTGGAAATGTTTATTGAAGAATCAAAGGAACATTTACAAAATCTAAATGTAACTCTCTTAGAGATGGAAAAGGATCCTGATAATAAGGAATATATTAATCAGGTCTTTCGTGTAGCACATACCCTTAAAGGTATGGCAGCTACTATGGGTTTTAAGAAAATGACTGTATTAACTCATGATATGGAAAATGTTCTATCTGAGATTCGTAATGAAGTCATTAGTGTATCCGCTGAGCTTTTGGACGTACTTTTCCAATGTTTGGATGCTTTAGAGTCCTACATTGAAGTTATAGTTAATACAGGTGGAGAAGGTGATGAGGATAATAAGGTTATTATCGATCGTCTTGCTGCTATTTTAGAATCAAAGGGAGAGGTTGAGGCTCCTGAAGCTCAAAAGCCAACACCTCAATCTACTGAAGTGAACCCTCAGGAAACTGAAACTAAAGAGGGCGATAATGAGAGAAAACACCTTATGCTTTCTTTTAATGATTACGAGAAAAATGCTATACTTAAATCTAAGGAAGAAGGATATAAGACAATGGGTGTTACCATTGTTATTGCAGAAACCTGTGTATTGAAGTCTGCCAGGGCTTTTATTATCTTTAGAACTTTAGAGAAACTTGGTCAGATTATTAAGGCTTATCCTAGTGTGCAGGATATTGAAGATGAGAAGTTTGAATCTGATTTTTCTGTATTTGTTATTACTAAGGATAAAGAAGAAAAGTTTATATCAGATCTTACTAGTATTGCTGAAGTAGAAGAGGTTCTTGTAGATGAAATTCAGATGGAAGGTCAAGTTCAGGACTTTTCCAAAAGAGAAGACAATAAGAA
>CAXXSW010000003.1:0-185441 GCA_963677625.2 Vallitaleaceae bacterium | reverse complement strand
GGAAGGAACATCTTCCCATCACCAAAAAGATTACCAACAATTTTCATACCATCCATAAGAGGCCCCTCTATAATGGAAATGGCATTTCCCATTTTGGCATGAGCTTCTACAAGATCTCCCTCTATATAAGTGGTAATACCTTTAATGAGGGCGGTACTAAGCCGTTTTTCTACGACTTCTTTGCGCCAAGTGTCCTCAGCTTTTACACTGGTGTCTTTTTGGTCGGCAATTGTAGAGGCATATTCTAGTAGAATGTCTGTTGCATCTTCTGACTTGTTAAAAATAACTGCCTCGACTTTTTCCAGAAGCTTTGGTTCGATTTCATCATAAATCTGAATCATGCCTGGATTCAGGATAGCCATATCAAGGCCCTTCTTAATAGCATGGTATAAAAATACGGAATGCATAGCTTCACGAATGATATTGTTACCTCTAAAAGAGAAAGATAAGTTACTTAAACCACCTGAAGTTTTTGCATGTGGAAGGTTCTTCTTTATCCAACTGACAGCTTCGATGAAGTCTACAGCATAGTTATTATGTTCAGCAATACCGGTAGCGATTGCCAGAATATTCACATCAAAAATAATATCTTCCGGCGGAAAATTAAGTTTATTTACAAGTAAATCGTAGGCTCGTTTTGCTATGGATATCTTTCGTTGGTAAGTATCTGCCTGGCCCTTTTCGTCAAAGGCCATAACAACGACAGCGGCATTGAATTTCTTAATGATTTTAGCGTGATGAATAAATTCTTCTTCACCATTTTTCAGAGAAATGGAGTTGACAACAGGCTTGCCCTGAATGGATTTCAGTCCTTCTTCAATGATTTCCCATTTGGAAGAGTCAATCATCATTGGTACACGACTAATATCTGGTTCAGAAGCTATCATCTTAAGAAAATAAGCCATTTCCTCTTTGCCATCTAATAAGCCATCGTCAAAATTGACATCAACAATTTGGGCACCGTTTTCCACTTGACCTCTGGCAATATCAAGAGCTTCCTCGTATTTTTTTTCTCGTATAAGTCGGGCAAATTTTCGTGAGCCGGCCACATTGGTACGTTCCCCGATATTAACAAAATTAATGGATTTATCAATAGTCAGTGTTTCTAGACCTGCAAGAGTGGTCTGGTTTTTTTTGACCTTTGGCACAAATGGTTGGTAAGGAGCTACTGTCTTTGCAATAGCCCTAATATGACCTGGAGTGGTACCACAGCATCCCCCTACGATATTGAGGTGACCTTCAGATGCCAGCTCTTTGATGAAGGATGCGGTTTCTTCCGGTAACTCGTCGTATTGGCCTAATTGATTGGGGAGACCTGCATTGGGGTGTACGCTGATATAAGTATCAGAAAGCTGGGAAAGCTGTTTAATATAGGGGATAAGATCTTTGGCTCCAAAGGCACAGTTGAGGCCAATGGAAAGAAGATAGTCGCTACGAAGAGATGCTACAAAAGCATCTAACCTCTGACCGGATAAGGTTCTTCCGCTCTTATCTGTAATCGTTCCAGAAATCATTATTGGGAGAGAAGTTTCTTTTTCATCAAAGACTTCTTCACAGGCCACTAAAGCAGCTCTAGCATTATGGGTATCGAAGATGGTTTCAATCAGTAATAAGTCGACACCACCATCTATAAGTCCACGAACTTGTTCCTTATAAGAGGTAACGACCTGGTCAAAAGTAACACTTCTAAAACCTGGATTCTCAACATCCGGCGACATAGATAGAGTTTTGTTGGTTGGACCAATAGATCCGGCAACAAACTTGGGGTCATCGGGTGTTGAATAGGAAGCTGCACATTCTTTTGCTATCTTAGCAGATTCAAAATTGATTTCGTAGGTATATGGACCGGCTTCATAATCGGCCTGGCTGATAGAAGTTGCATTAAATGTATTTGTTTCAATAATATCTGCCCCTGCCTCAAAAAAGGACTTGTGAATGTCTTTTATGGCTTGGGGTTTGGTAATTGAAAGTAGGTCATTGTTACCTTTTAGGTTACAAGGGTGATCTTTAAAACGGTCACCTCTAAAATCTTCTTCAGTCAATTTTAACTTTTGTATGGATGTACCCATAGCTCCATCTAAAATAAGTATTCTCTTATTGAGTAGTTCTTTAATTCTTTGCATCTTATGACCTCCTGAATTGGTCTAAAAAATCTTTTCATATTATTATACACCTTAACAGCTATATCGGCTAATAGGGAATATATTTAGTTTGATATAGTTAATTATTATAACAAAATACAAATCTTAAGGTTTATAAATAGCAGAATCTGTATTATAATTGTCCTAATTATTCGCGAAACTTTGAAATGAGCTCATGGACCTTAATTGCAGACTAAGTCAATAGTGGTATAATAAGATAGTAGAATCAGTTTTTTGGTGGATGAGAATGCTATATTGGAAATTCGCGAGAAACAAATAGATAGAGGTGAATCGAAATGAAAGATAAATTACTTGCAAAAGAATATGGTGTATTAACCTATGGTATTACACCACCAAAAGCTAATAATTCTGAGGAAAAGATTAGACAAATTGCTGCTAAACAAATAGAGCGAATTTCACAGTTAGACATTGATGCTCTCATTATTTATGATGTACAGGATGAAAGTGACAGAACTGATGATGAACGTCCCTTTGAATTTGAAAGTTTTGTGGATCCATCTCTTTATGCCAACGAATATCTAAAAGATTTAGAAGTGCCAAAAGTTGTCTACCGTTGTGTTGGTAATTACGATAAAGAAGATTTTGAGAAATGGCTGGAGTCTGGTATTGATGAGTACTCCGTCTTCGTAGGAACAGCAGCAACAGATCAAAGGGTTAAGATTTCTTTGGATGAAGCCTATGACAAGAGAAAGATAAGTGAGAAAAAACCATTATTAGGTGGTGTTACTATACCTGAACGACACTTAGTACTAAGAGATGAACACCTACGTTTAGAAGCAAAAGTTAATAATGGTTGTGACTATTTTGTTAGCCAATGTGTATATGATCCTGCTATTTCTAAAGCCTTTTTAAGAGACTATAAGCATTATTTTGATGAAAATAATCTGGATATTAAACCGGTTATCTTCACCTTGACTCCCTGTGGCTCTGAAAAAACTCTTAAGTTTATTAAGTGGTTGGGCATTAGAGTGCCTAAGTGGGTAGAAGAAGATTTACTTCGTGAAGAGGATATGCTAACTCATTCACTAAATCTAATCTCGTCCTTTTTTGTAGAATTAACTGCCTATGCAAAAAAAATAGGTGTACCAATCGGTTGTAATATTGAATCAGTTTCTATCAGAAAAACTGAAATTGAAGCTTCTATTGAACTTGCCAAGGAGATAAAAGGATATATTGAGAGGCAAAAGTAATTTTCTTGCGAGATTTATTCTGATATATGCAAAATTTGAAAGGTTTCATATTCAGTATCAGGACGCTCTTTAAAAAAATAATATATACTATATTTCCATTTATCCGGATTATAAAAGCAAACTTTGCCTGTAAAACTTTTATCCTTTATCCATAAACCTGAAAGCTTATTTTCAAAATTAGTTAAGCTTATATCTGAAGAAATATCATTTGTGATTTCAACAGCATATTTGGAGGCATTAAAACTATCTGATAGGTCTATAAAAAGTGGTATTCCAATGTTAACATTCTGCCAACCAAAGGATCTGATGATATTATCATAGTATCCTTTAAATAAAAACTTATTCATACCTGCATTATTCTTCCATACATATAATGGCGCATACATATTTTCAATACCATCACTAGTCTTTTCCTTTATTAAATAGCACTTAAATAGTAAGTCATCAAAGCCATCTGTTTTGAAACCATTTTCCTTAACTCTTTCTCTTATTATTTCCATATCATAATCACTTGGTAATGTTATTCTATATTGCATTCCAATCATTTTATTTCCTCCTTATGATTAATGAAGTCTCTTTATGTCTGTATCTTTATTATATCCTGATCTTTTGATGTTGTATAATTATTAATAATAATTTATAATATCATTATTAGTGATATCTTAAAGGAGCTAATTCAATGGAACTGAATGATATTAAAATATTTATTGAATTATATAAAAACAAGTCAATATCTAAAACAGCCGAAAAACTAAATTATAGTCAGTCTAACATTTCTGCTAGACTTAAAAAGTTAGAAAAAGAGTTCGATGCAATTTTTTTTAGAAGGACAAAGTATGGATTAGAGCTTCTCCCGGCCGCAGAACAATTTATGAGATATGCATTGCAAATAAACCAGATATCAGATGACTTATATAATGAGTTTTGTATTGATAATAAGGAAACTAATATTGCTTCGACACAATTACTTTCTAGATTGTACTTTCCACTATTATATCAATCTAAAGTTTCTATTAATTTATATACAAGCTCAAACAAGAAATTATCAAGAGGGTTTGATAATAATATTTTTGATATTATCATAACCCATACCAGAATGAATGCTAAGAAAGTTGCTATCTGCTATGATAAAACTGAGCTATTACTCTGGACACAGTCGAAAAAGTTTGTAAATAGTAATGATGAGAAACCTAGTATAATAGTAAGTAGAGATAAAAGCTGCCCTCTTAGAAAAGCTTCTTTACATACTCTCACACAGCATAAATTGGATCTGCCAATAATTGAAGTGGATACTATAGATATAATGCTAACATTGGTTCATTCTATTAATAGCCTTGTGCTCTTGCCTCAAAAAATAGTAAGTGCCGAAAAGGACTTAGTTGAATTCTCAAAATTAAGGGCTATCCCTTTAAAAGTCTTTATCTATTGCTACAGGAAAGAGAATAGCGAGCTAGTAGAAAGTCTGTTTTTAAGTAATGCATCTCATCATGCATGTAAATGATCAGGCTTGGCATTAATGACTTGGTAATCTAAGTAATTGACAGGTAAAAGATAAAATGCTAAACTAAGTGTACTATATGAGGTAGTACACTTAGTTTGCTTTGAGAAGGTGATTTGATGATTGACGTGAATTTAAGAAGTGGTGTTCCTATATATAAACAGATAATGGATGCTATAAAGGAAAAGATTATGAATGGGGAATGGATAGAAGATCAACAGATACCTTCAATTAGGAAGCTATCAGAGGCTTTGACGATTAATCCAAACACCATTAAAAAGTCTTATATGTTGTTGGAACAGGAAGGATTTTTATATAGTGTTCAAGGGCGAGGTAGCTTTGTAGCAAAATTAGGTGATGCACTGGTGATGAGGCAAAAAGAAGAAATCAAGAGTGATATGCGAGCTCTTATTAACAAGGCCAGAAGACTAGGTTTATCAGAAAAAGACCTTCAAGAAATGTTTAATGATTTGTATGGGAGTTGAGGTGACATATGATTAGAGCAAGGAATATTTCTAAATCTTTTTTAAGGGATGAAATCTTATGCGATGTGAATCTTCATATTGACAAGGGAGCTTTTTACGGTTTATTAGGTGAGAATGGTGCCGGAAAAACTACATTACTCAAGATGTTGGCCGGGATATATATACCGGATTCTGGAAGCCTTGAGATTGACGAAAAAAGGATTGTGTATATACCTGAAAAATGTCAGTTTTTAGACTGTATTAACCTAAAAGAATTTGCTAAATTGTATGCCGGAATTTTTTATTCTTTTAATTGGAAGCGATACAGACAACTGCTTAGTGAATTTAATATTAATGAAAATAAATCCATCGATTCATTTTCTAAAGGAATGAAAAAACAAGCCTTTTTTCTGGTAGCAGCATCAGTTAATCCTCAAGTTATGTTGATTGATGAATTGGTTGATGGTGTAGATCCGGTAAAAAGAAAACTTATATGGAAAGTTCTTCTTGACCTTGTTTATGAAGATGAGATGACTGTGGTAATGGCATCACATAATATTAAAGAATTGGAAGGGGTATGTTCACATATTGGTGTGATTAAGAATGGTAAATGTATACTTGAAGAAAATGTAGAGGCTTTGCGGGAAGGTAAAGGCGAAACATTGGAAAGTATAGTAAATCAATTGCTTGGAGGGAAGACCTATGAAGAGATATTCGAGTAACATGAGTTTTTTTATCCACCTTTTGAAGAAAAATATGATTTCCTCCTTTACATATTTTGGAATTATTTTTGTCTTGAATACCCTGCCCTTCTATCTGATTTACAGAGAAGAAGTAGGAAAAAATGTCGAAAATCATTTTCATTATTTCTCTTTTTATGAATGGGGTCCCTATGAGATACTACTTTTTCTTGGTGGTGCTATGATTATTAGTGGTTGGGTTTACCGTCGCTTATTTAATAGAGAATATTTAGAAGTGCTACTAAGTACAGAAGTGACTAAAAAAAAGACCCATCTAGCATTTATGACAGTGGCACTTATGAATTATGGAATCCCTTTACTTGTTAATGGTGGCTTACTCTTATTACTTGCCCATTTTTATAATCCTGCATCAATGATTGAGATTGTATATTTCTTGGCCTACGGGCTTTTAATAGGATTTACGTTAATAGCTACAATGGCTTTGATGGCCAGTGTAGCAGGTAATGTTCCGGTCCAGATAGTATTGACATTAGCTTTTCAATTACTTCCGATTGGTATGTACATATTAGTTAGTGAAGGTTTGTATCAATTTATTCAAGGTGTATTAGCCTTAGATTATTTTGCTGGTTATTGGTATTATCTTTCTCCTTTAGGTCTTCTTATTCGCCAGTTTCTTGAAATTCTTTATGGGGCAGTCAAACCAGATGGTATAGTTGATCAATTAAGAGTCTTGCTTTATGTAGGTCTAGTCGATATCCTGATGATACTTGTATCGGTATATACCCTTAAATATAAGAAACTGGAGACTCGGTTATGGTTAAATCAGAAAAGGGTACGTTATTTGTTCTTAATCGTGACAAGCTTATTTTTTGGATTGGCTTTTGGTCTTATAAGTGTTTTTTCAATACTTGAAAGGCAATCCTTACTTAATTTCCTTATTAGCAGCTTATTGGGCTTACTCGTTGGATTTTTTATTGGATATTTCATCAGTTACGGATCGATGAAGTTCTACTTAGGTATTAAAAAGTTGGCCATAATCGGTTTTTGTTTTTATTTGCTTCTTATAGTCCTTGGGGTGATTGGAAGCCGGTATTATGGACCTGTGACCAGTAGGAGTCAGGTAGAGTCAATTTCAATATGGACTATGAATTACAGAGAGAGCAAAAGCTCTGCAAAGGAATTGATGCAAACTCATGGCTACTATGATTTAAAAACCAAGTCAGAATTCTATCGACAGGACTTTTCCTATATGTATCATTATCCAAACGAATATGAAACAGAAGAAGCAAAAGGCATCATTATGGATTATATTGATTCGATAGATCCTATTATTAATCTAGTGCCTGATAAAGAAGAAAAAGTAAATTTACTTGTTGGGCAATATTTGGTGGATGGAGAAATTCAGGTTCACTTGTATAAAGAGTTGGATAGAGATGAAAAATCAGACTTAAATAGAATGTATGAGAACCTATATAAGACCAAGGAGTATTTTGATAAAAGTCATCCTATTCTAATATATGACAAAGTCAATCTAAAGTCCGTGGAAGTGATTTGGAATGATGAAAAAGGAACTAAGCAAACCCGAATAATCACAGCTCCTAAAGATTTGGAGACACTAGGTGAAGTGCTTGAGGAAATAGTCCGAGAGAAGTCACAAGTTTTAGATGAAACCAGTAAGTTGATATGTAAGTTAACATATAGTAAGAATAATAAGGAAATAATAGCTTATGAGACTATTTCAAGGAGAATGAATGAGATTATAGATATTGTAGAATAATGATTTATTATGCTTGTGAGTCATAAAAATAGTCAGGTAGAAATGGGCCTTTAGGCCCTGTATCCGCCTGACTATTACTATTTGATTCTATTTAGATTATTTATATAAGCTTACCAAGAATTTCGTTAGATCTTTGAATAAAGGCAGTCATTTTCTCTGGACTAAGTTGCTTATGACTGATCATAGCCAAATCATAAATCTGTTCACAGAAAAGTTTGACATCATCTTCTTTATTATCATCATCCTTATTATCTAGAATAAATTGTACCAGATTATTCTTGTCGTTAAGAACGAGAGTCTCTTCAGAAGGCATCATAGCGCCCATATCCATGCCCATCATGCCGTACATTTTAGTCATGTCTTGCATACGTCTGGATTCTTCTGCGAGAAGAATCATGGCTGAAATATCCTCAGATTTTAATGATTCAACCTGTACCTTAAGGTTATCATTGCCAAGAGCCTTCTTGAAGATGGCTTCAAGGGATTCGGTTCTGCTTTTCATTTCTTCTTCACTATGGTTTGATTCACCTTTTAGTGTATCTGTCAGATCTGCATCAATTCTAGCAAATTTAACATTTTCATTCTTCATTTCCATATGACTGATAAAAGGTTGGTCTATGGAATGGTTAAGGATAACTGCGTCCATACTGTGTGCTTTGAACATGTTAACATATTGGGCCTGAACTACTTCATCAGTGACATAATAAACTTTGTTCTCATGTTTTTCACGATTGTCTTCCAGATATTCAGGAAGTGTTGTATATTTACCATTAATCGTCTTAAAGAGAAGAATGTCATTGGTTTTATCAAAAAATTTGTCATCCCTAAGAGCGCCGAATTTTATGAATGGGTGAATATCGGCCCAGTATCCTTCAAAAGATTCACGATCTTTTTTATAAAGTGATTTAAGTTTGTCAGCAACTTTTTTGGTAATATAGTCGCTGATTTTTTTGACAAATCCATCATTTTGAAGGAAGGAGCGAGATACGTTTAGCGGTAGGTCAGGACAGTCGATAACTCCCTTAAGAAGTAAAAGGAATTCTGGTATAACTTCTTTAATGTTATCGGCAATAAATACCTGTGAATTAAAAAGTTTAATCTGACCTTCCATGTTGTCAAACTCATTACCAAGTTTAGGGAAGTATAGGATACCTTTTAATCTAAAGGGATAATCCATATTAAGGTGAATCCAGAAGAGAGGTTCTTTGAAATCCATGAAGGTCTTGCGGTAGAATTCCTTATACTCTTCGTCTTCACATTCACTAGCTTTTTTAAGATAGAGTGGTGAAGGGTTGTTTAGTGGTTTTTCTTCTTTAACGACAAGATTGCCTTCTTCGTCTTTCTCAGGTTCTTCATTCACATCTGTTAGGAAGATTTCGTATGGCATGAAAGAACAATATTTTTCAATGGTTGTTCTAAGTGTCCATTTGTTTAAGAAGTCTTTGCCGTCTTCACCTACATGAAGGATGATATCAGTTCCACGTTCTGTACGTGTTCCAACTTCTAGTTCAAATTCGGTACCGCCATCACAGGACCAGTGAATTGGCTCAGAGCCTTCCTTATAGGAAAGGGAATGAATTTCAACTGTCTCTGCTACCATAAATGCAGAGTAGAATCCTAGACCGAAATGACCGATGATTTGATCAATATTTTCCTTATCCTTATAGGTGTTTAGAAAGTCTTCTGCACCTGAAAATGCGATTTGGTTAATATATTTTTTGACTTCTTCATCAGTCATACCTATACCGGTATCTTTAATTGTAATTGTTTTTGCTTTAGCATCAAGTTCAACTTCTACTTTAAATTCACTACCTTCTGCTAAATCAAACTCACCCATAGCGCTTAGTTTCTTCAGTTTTGTCATAGCATCTGAAGCGTTAGAAATCAACTCTCTCATAAAGATATCATGATCTGAGTAGAGCCATTTCTTGATAATCGGAAAAATATTCTCGGAATGTATGGATAAGTTACCTTTTTCTGCGTTCATTATACTACCTCCATTCGTTTGATTGGGAAAAGGACTAATGTCTCACCCAATAAACATTCAGTTATAGTTTCGTCAGTAAATATGATAACGCCACAGTTAAAAAAAGTCAATAAAAAATTAGCACTCAAAAAGAAAGAGTGCTAACAGAGTCGTATATTAAAATATTTATAAGGTTTACTTATAAGCCTGAATTTAGCATGACTGCAATTTCATGGCGTTTAAAAAATTTTAACATGCTGTCATCAAAATATTGTTCAGCCTGTTTGTCCATAGTAAAGTTTGCATAGTTGGTTCCAGTGATAACTTTGATTTTTTTGTTTTCGTAAGTGAGTGTAAAGGTGAAAGAATTGATATCATTTGAATTCACGTAGCCGATTCGATCAAGGGTTGCTGCTTTGGCCTTCTCATGGAGGCTAAAAACTATCTTCATAGATGTAGGGGCACGATGACCCTTAATCATATCATAGATAGAGGTTTTTAAGTCTTTCCATTGAACAAAAGCTCTGTTACCTGTTATTTCCTTCTCATCGCTAGAAAGGAATTCAGGGCGAATCTGGCCATCAATATTGACCTTAAAGAGGCCGACCATTTCGAATTGAGTACACAAAAAATCGTCAAAAATATCTTCTTTCAAGAGTTTTTGCATACATTCCTTAGTTTCTTCTATCATAAAGCTTATCATGGTGGGTCCTCCGGTTTAAGTACTTCTCTTATTATATAGGATTGACGCTCTATGACGCAAGTGTTACACTAAATTCATTATATAGACTTGGCGGGACTAGTGATAAGTAGCCTGCTGGTAAGGAAGGTAATTATGATGGATTACGTAAACGGATATTTTGAATTTATGAAAAAAGCTACGACACCGGTTCAGTCGGTTGATACAGTTAAAAATATATTAAAGGAAAATGGATTTAAAGCCTTAAGTCTAAAAGAAGAGTGGAATTTAAGTCCTGGAGAAAAGTGTTATGTAAGCCCATTTCCAACAATGGTAGTAGCATTCACACTTGGAAGTAAAACTTTCATCTCCAAAGGCTTTCGGATTATTGGAGCCCATACAGACAATCCTGGTTTTAAAATCAAGCCAAGTCCAGAGGTGGTTCATGAAGGTATGATGACCTTGAATGTGGAAAGATATGGAGGGCCTATTTTTTCCTCTTGGTTTGACCGTCCTTTATCATTGGCTGGTCGCATAGCTGTCAGATCAGATGATATTCTTAAGCCCAAAATCATCCATGTGGATTTTGCAAGACCGGTACTAACCATTCCAAGTCTTGCCATACATATGAACCGTAATGTCAATGAAGGTGAAGCCATAAAGGTTCAAAAAGAATTACAGCCATTACTCACCAACCTTCTAGATGGTGAAGTGAAGAAGGACTATTTTCTTCATATGATAGCTGAAGAGGCAGGGGTTAATCCTGAGGAGATTCTGGATATGGATATGAATATCTATTGTTATGAAGAAGGAACAGTTCTAGGTGCAAAAGGCGAGTATATGTCTTGTCCAAGAATTGATGACTTATCCATGGTTTATGCAGCAACCCAAGCCATTATTGATGCCGACCATATAGATGGTATTAATTTAGCTGCCTTTATGGATAATGAAGAAATTGGTTCTATGACCAAACAGGGAGCAGACTCTGTTTTACTTTCTACCATTGTTGAGAAGATCCGTATAAGTCTCAAGCGGACACCAGACCAGTTTATGAGGCAATTCAGGGACTCTTTTATTATTTCTGCTGATGGAGCACATGCCCTCCACCCTAATTATGGTGAAAAGAGTGATATTACTAATAAGCCAGTTATGAATAAAGGCGTTACTATTAAGATTTCAGGATCGAAATTTTATTCATCAGAAGTGGAATCTATAGGTGCCCTTCAGCAATTATGTGATAAAGCAGGGATATCGTATCAGAAATTTGTCAACCATTCTGATCAAAAAGGTGGAGCTTCTCTTGGACCGATTATGAATAAGTATCTACCAATCCATGCCGTTGATTTAGGAGTTCCTATGTTGAGTATGCATTCTACAAGAGAGATTATGGGTAAACAAGATTTTCTTGACTCGATTGAGCTTTTTAAAACGTTCTATCAGCTATAAGACAATTATTTGATTTTGACTATAGGCCTGAATTATACTGGTTTTTTGTGTAAGAAATCAGGTATTATTTGGGCTTTATATCTCTTATTGTCAATATGTATATGCCATGCTATAATATATAGTAATTAATACTACTTTATAAGGAGTCGGTAATGAAATTTAAAATTGTAGCAGATAGTTCAACGGATTTAAGTCCTGAGCTTCTGAAAAAAATGAACCTTGAATATGCACCTCTAACATTGGAAGTTGATGGCACCAGATATGTTGACGATGAAAATATGGATATTCCAGCGTATTTGAAAGCTGCCAATGCTAGCGTTAACAATCCTAAAAGTTCTTGTCCATCACCTGACGATTATCTGTCTAGATACCGAGGTGAAGAAGAAGGGGTTTTTGTTGTTACCCTTTCATCAGAGTTAAGTGGATCATATTCAACGGCAATGCTTGCAAAAGGTCTTATGGAAGAGGAAGATAGTCAGAAGAAGATTCATGTTTTTGATTCCAGAGCCGCAGCTTCAGCTCAGTCTGCTATCGCCTTAAAAATTCAGGAATGTATTGATAAGGATATGAGTTTTGAGGATATTGTTGAGACTGTCGAAAAGTACAGAGATGAAATGGCAACGATTTTTGTTCTTGAAAAGATTGAACATCTTCAAAAGGCAGGTCGTATGAGTAAGACCAAGTTGACAATTGCTAATGTGCTTAATATAAAATTGATCCTTAAAGCCAGCAATGAAGGAGAAATCTTACTTCATTCACAAGCCAGAGGAACTAAAAAGGCCCTTGATAAAATGGTGAAGTCCTTTAAAGAAGTCGGAACGGTATCTAAGGACAAGATATGTGTTGTTACCCATTGTCAGGCTGTGGAAAGAGCCTTTAAGGTTTGCGATATGATTAAGTCGTTATATGATTTTAAAGATGTTATTCCTGTACAAATGAAGGGTTTGTCTTCTAACTATGCTAACATCGGGGGTATTGTTGTAAGTTTTTAATAGATACTTATGTTGAAAGCCTGCTTTTAGGCTTGCCATAATTATTACCATCTGTCTGCGGGTTTTTCTGTCATGATTCAATATCAATGTCTCTAATACTTCTTTGGAGTATTAGAGAAGGTAAAGAATGATGGCGTAGCCCACAAATGATAATAAAGTGTTCACCAATAATAACTGTGTATAAAAAGCTTTGGACTCATGCTTCTTGACAAAAAGAGGAATGATAAAAGGTGGTGGCAGCATAAGAAAGCCAAGGAAACCTGAGTAAAATAAAGGGACTAAGTCTTTGCTAATTAGAGGGAATATAGCGTATCCAAGGATTATTGAAATACCTACACCAATCCATCTAAATACACTATAGACAAAAGTTTCTTTAAAATTCAATGATCCAAAATCTAGGTTGAATCCAATGTAGAGTAGAATCATTGGGCCGACGGCTGGAGTAAGTATAGAAATGGTTTTGTAGATTATTTGTCCTATGGACGAAGTTTCAAATATGGGGGTAAAACCTAAGGCATTAATGACTATACCAAGGCTTATACCAATGACTGTCGGCGTTTTGATGAAGTCTTTAATAATCTGCCAATAATCGGTTTTATGGAGGTCGCTTCTATTGAGATTTGGTGCGTAGAAGAACCAAATAAAGAGTTCATGACCAAGGGCAAGGGGCATAACCAAAGGAAGAATGGATTCATTCCATATAGCAGCCAGCAGGCCAACACCCATCATACCAAACTCAAAACCAGTCATGAAATATCCACTTTTTTCATAGGTAAACAGCCTAGGCAAGAGTTTTTTGATTATATAACCATAAAAATACAGAATCATGCATAAGAGAAACATAAAAAGAGCAAGTAACCATGTTGTTATGGATAGATCTGTGTGACTAAAAGAAGAGAATAGGACTCCAGGTAATATCAATTTTACGATGATATTTTTGAAGCCATGAATATCTTCTTTTTTTATTATCTTAAGCAGTTTGGACATGAAACCTAAGAGCATGATAGCCATTAAAGGGAGTAAGGTGATTAGTAAGTCTTTCATAGGTCCTCCTTGTATAGTCTTTTTTTTATTTTAACATATTTAGCTTGTAGTTGGGAGACTACAGGCTTTTCTTATTTACTAGGAAAGTTCTCTATATGAATTTTATGAGTAGAAACATCTCATAAAATATCAAGGAAACTTTCCTTCCGTGCCACGAAGTTTTGCTTGCGCAAAAACGTGGCGAAGCCACTCTTCTTCTTTACTAGGAAAGTCCTCTATAGGACTTTCCGTCGGCAGTTGGAACAATTTGCCTTCGGCAAAACCGAGGATGTAAAACATCCTCTTTTTTTTGTACAGGAAAGTTCTCTATATGAATTTTATGAGTAGAAACATCTCATAAAATATCAAGGAAACTTTCCTTTCGTGCTACGAAGTTTTGCTTGCGCAAAAACGTGGCGAAGCCACTCTTCTTCTTTACTAGGAAAGTCCTCTATAGGACTTTCTGTCGGCAGTTGGAACAATTTGCCTTCGGCAAAATCGAGGATGTAAAACATCCTCTTTTTTTTGTACAGGAAAGTTCTCTATATGAATTTTATGAGTAGAAACATCTCATAAAATATCAAGGAAACTTTCCTTCCGTGCTACGAAGTTTTGCTTGCGCAAAAACGTGGCGAAGCCACTCTTCTTCTTGTACAGGAATTTCCTCGAATTAGGAATTATGATATAAAGACTTAAATAGGATTCTTTTATGAAAATTAGGCATCAAGGATATGATTGTATTATAGAGTTTTAGATAAAATACTATAATAGCAAATACTTAAAACAAAAGAGTGTGAAGGTAGTAAAAGTCAAAGAATCCACCTATTAGCCGCTTGGAGGTAGATAGTTATTTGTTTAACAACGTTTATTGGTTATAAGTGCTAAAAAGATGTTGACATTTTGTGAAAAACTTATTACTATGTATGTAAGTGATTACTTACATTTAAGAAAAAAGTTGGAACAAATGTAGATTGGGAGGAAGAAAAGTGCGTTTAAAAGGTAAAGTTGCTGTGGTTACAGGTGGAGCGAAGGGATTAGGTCGGGCTATTGCATTGCGTTTTCTTGAAGAGGGTGCAAGGGTGATTGCACTTGATTTAAATATGCCTGAGTATGATGAGATTGATGTTGAAGGATACGCCTTGAATGTAACTGATCGTGAAGGTTGTAAAGTGTTCTTTGATTATGCTAAGGAAAAATATGGCAAGATTGATATTCTTGTCAATAATGCAGGGATTACCAAGGATGCCTTGATTAATAAGATGTCTGATGAGATGTGGGATCAAGTTATTAATGTTAACCTTAATGGTGTTTATAACTTAACCAAACATATTGGAGTGGATATGATGATGGAAGGTCAGGGATCAATTATTAATATCGCTTCTGTTGTCGGTGAGTTTGGTAATGTAGGACAGTCTAATTACGCAGCTACCAAATCGGCTCTTTATGGCTTAAGTAAAACATGGGCCAAGGAATTTGCTCGAAAAGGCGCAAATGTCCGTGTTAATACAATTTCACCGGGATATATTATGACAGATATTTTGAAGACAGTTCCTGAAGACCTCCTTCAAAAGTTTGCTAAAATGACTATGCTTGGTAGACTTGGCCAACCAGAAGAGATTGCTAATGTGGCACTTTTCTTGGCAAGTGATGAAGCTTCCTATGTGACAGGACATAATCTATCAGCCAACGGTGGTATGAGATTATAGATTTAAGTGCTAGTAGGTAAATAATTTTTTTTGTGATATTGATTTTTTATTCAGAGAAACTAAAGCTGGAAGTGAATAAGTCAATGAGAATAGCAAGGAGTTAATAATGGAAGGAATTGGAATAGCAGGTATTGGAGTCTATATTCCAGAAGGCCGGATGACTGCAGCTGAGATTTCAGCTAAGACAAAAGGCGTATGGGCAGAGGAAGCTATATCTGAAAAACTTGGTATTATAGAAAAACCAATCCCCGGTCCGAGTGACGGTACACAAGAAATGGCGGTTATGGCAGCAAAAGCAGCCATGGATGACGCTGGTGTATTGGGAGACGACATTGATTTGGTCCTGTGTATGGGGGAAGAGTGGAAGGAGTATCCTTTGACAACTTCTGCCCTTTATATTCAAGGCGCTGTAGGTGCCCATGATGCATGGGGTATAGATGTACAGAACCGATGCTCAACAACTGTTTCAGCTATTAAAATGGCAAAAGACATGATGCTGGGTGATAAGGAACTAAAGACCGTCCTTATTGCCGGTGGTTATAGAAATGGTGATTTCCTAAATTACGAAGATGCATCAGCGTCTATGATGTTTAACCTATCAGCAGGAGCAGGAGCCCTGGTCTTGCAAAAAGGAATGACCAAGAACTTAATTCTTGGAAGTCATATTCTAGGTGATGGAACCATGGCAAGGGATGCTGGTGTTAAATTTGGTGGAATTAATCACCCGATTACAGCCGCTAATGCCGACTATGCTTATCATACCCTGACTCTTTTTAGACCGAAAGAAATGAAAGACCGACTTAATGCAGTATCTATGAATAATTGGATGACCTGTATTGATAAGGCGCTTGAAAAATCAGACTTGAACCGGGATGATATCGACTATGTGGCTATACTTCATATTAAGAGATCCATGCATACTTTTATGTTAAATGAATTAGGTCTCACAGAAGATCAGTCCATATATTTGGAAAAGTACGGTCACATGGGACAAGTTGATCAGATCCTATCCTTAAAATTAGGTCTAGATCAAGGGAAGATAAAAGATGGTTCCAATGTACTTCTTATAGCTGCAGGTATCGGCTATGTATGGGGAGCCAACGTTATACGATGGGGAGGCATATAGATGTCCACATTAATTCAATTATTGTTTTCAAGTATTGAAACAGGAAGTGTATATGCGCTAGCAACATTGGGGATCATTATTATTTTTAGAACCAGTCGGATGACTAATTTTGCTCAAGGGTCGTTAGGGATGCTTAGTGCCTTTAGTGCAACATTTGCGCTTATCTATTTAGAAGTCAATGTATGGTTGGCTGCATTTATCGGTATGGTTTTTGCTTTCCTGCTTGGAATTGCAGTGGATTTGACGGTTATGCGTCATGCTAAGAATGTCTCACCCGTGGGCAAGCAGATTATTACCTTCGGTTTGATTATGCTTCTTCTAGGAGTGGCTCCTATGATTTTTGGATCGACACCCCTTAATTTTCCTAAGTTTATTCAAAATGGAGCCATTAATCTTGGAGAGGCAAGTATCACATATAATGCTATCTTAAATATTTCAGTCGGATTGGTCATTATGATTGGACTTTTTCTCTTCTTGCAAAGGACAAAATGGGGATTGGCTGTTCGGGTAACGGCCTCTAATGAGACAACAGCCCAATTAATGGGAGTGCCGACCCATATGGTGACCATGGGAGCTTGGGCAGTTGCTGCGTCACTTGGTGGCTTGTCCGCTATGATGCTCGCTCCTGCTATTACAGTTAATGTTTCCATGATGGAAAATGTTCAGATAAACGCCTTAATTGCATGTGTTTTAGGAGGCTTCCAAACCTTCTATGGTCCTGTTCTTGGTGCATATCTGATCGGTATCAGTAAAGTTCTCCTCTCCTATTATGTATCATCTACTTGGGGAGATGCCATTCTTTATATCTTGATTCTTATTTTTATTGTTTTTAGACCTAACGGTTTGATCGGTAAGAAAATCAAGAAAAAAGTATAGTGAGGTAGATATGAAAGAACGATTAAATCAACATATATATAGATATATTATATTTGGTGTATTTTTGTGCCTCATACCTACATTACAGCAAGTTGGGATTCTTGAAAGCGCTACGGTTATTGTGATAGGCACTGTCATGTTCTATTCAATAGTAGCCATTGGACTAAATGTTTTGCTTGGTTATTCAGGACTGATATCACTTGGTACTGCTGGGTTTATGGGACTTGGATCATACTTGGCGGCTTATATGACTTCAGATCTTGGCATGCCATTTATTGTTTCTGTCCTTGTGTCAGTATCTATTCCCTTGGCTATTGGTTTGGTTATAGGTTTGATTTCTTTAAGAATTGAAGGTTACTATTTAGCCATAGCAACTCTTGGCGTATCTGAGATTTTAAAACAAGTTTTTGTAGAAATGGAGTTTTTAACTGGAGGATTTTCCGGTAAGAACGCCGCCTATCCTAAGCTATTTGTTTTTAAGCTTGACAGGCAATGGACCTTTATATTCATTGCAGTGATACTTGTTATTATTTTGATTGTGACAGAGAACTTCATTAAGTCAAGAACGGGACGGGCTATGCTGACCATGAGAGGTAGCGAATCAGCTGCTAAGGCCATGGGAATCAATATTTTGCGATACAAGTTAACTGCTTTTGCAGTTGCAACCTTATATGCTAGCTTGGCGGGTGTTTTATATGTTCACTTTATTCGATTTTCCTATCCTTCTGGGTGGAATTTGACCCTGTCCCTTCAGATTTTGGCAGTTATTGTTATCGGTGGTATGCGTACTATTTCTGGGCCGATTTTAGGGTCTTTTGTAGTTTTTGGTGTACCTGAGCTTATTCTTAAACGGTTACCGATAATTGGCAATATTGATGGTTTAGCTTTTATTTTCACCGGTGTCCTAATCATTGGTGTCATCTTGTTCTATCCTAACGGATTGATTCATATCGGTACAGATATAAAAAGATACTGGACCAAAAGGAGGGTGAAGCGGACATGAGTGAGAGAATATTAGAGCTTAAAGAATTGACCATGAAATTTGGCGGTATTACCGCCGTTAATAAACTAAGTTTTTCTGTTAATGAAAAAGAGATTTATGGTTTGATAGGACCTAATGGTGCAGGAAAAACAACTGTTTTTAACTGTATAACTGGTTTTAATCAACCCCAGTATGGACAAGTAATCTTTAATTCAAAGACCCATGATTCCTTAAATCTTATTGGTGAAAAGACTCATAAAATTATTCGACATGGTTTGGTTCGTACCTTTCAAAATGTGGAACTCATTGGGGAACTTAGTCTTCTTGATAACCTATTAGTTGGTGCCCATATTAAGTTTGAAACCGGTATTCTTCACCATGCTTTTAGAACAAAGAAGGCCCGATTAGAAGAGGCTAAGTGGGTGAAAAAGGCAGAGGAAATACTTGGATTTTTAAGCCTAACAGGGAAAAAAGATGAACTCATAGCAGGCCAGCCATATGGAGTTCTTAAGAAGATTGAACTGGGTCGAACGCTTATGAGTGATCCTAAGTTAATTATACTTGATGAGCCGGCCGCAGGGCTTAATGATACAGAGACACTGGAATTATCCAAGCTTCTTAAGGAGATTAGGAATGCGTATCATACAACCATACTATTGGTTGAGCATGATATGAGACTGGTTATGGATGTATGTGATAGGATATGTGCTATTTCTTTTGGAAAGAAGCTTTGTGAGGGCACACCGGATCATATTCAGCAGGATAAGAGTGTTCAGGAAGCATACCTGGGTAAGGAGGAATAATGGAATCTGTATTGTTAGACGTTAAGGACCTTCATGTTTCCTACAATAGTATTAAAGCCCTTAGGGGAGTAAACATACAAGTGGAGGAAGGAAAGATCGTAGCTCTACTTGGCTCTAATGGAGCAGGTAAATCAACAACACTTAGAACCATATCAGGGCTTGTAAAAGCTGAGTCAGGTCAGGTTTTGTTTGAAGGGAGGTCCCTTTTAGGAAATCGGGCATCTAAGATTACGGGAAAAGGGATTATACAATCACCTGAAGGTAGAAAAATTTTTCCTGAATTGACTGTAGAAGAGAACCTTAAGATTGGTGCATTTACCATTAAGGATAAAAAGGAAATCAAGGATAATTTTAAGAAAGTATATGACTATTTTCCACGGCTCTTGGAAAGAAAAAGTCAGTACGCAGGAACTTTAAGCGGTGGCGAACAGCAAATGTTGGCTATCGGAAGGGCCCTAATGGGAAGCCCAAAGCTTCTCTTGCTTGATGAACCGTCATTGGGATTAGCTCCCTTAATCGTTCGGGATATTTTTAAGATTATCAAAGAAATCAATGAAGCAGGAACGACAATCCTCATCATTGAGCAAAATGCACTGCAAACATTAAAAATTGCAGATTATGCCTATGTACTTGAAGTAGGGCAAATAAGCATGGGAGGTCAGGCGGAAGAACTAATCAAAGATAAGAAACTTATTGAAGCGTATTTAGGTGGACATTAAATCTAGGGAGGATTTACAATGAGAAAATTTGTAGCAATTATTTTAGTAAGTATTATGGCTAGCTCTCTTTTTACTGGATGTAAGGGAGAAAGTAGTAAGACGCAAGGGGTCACGGATACAAGTGTTAAAGTGGGTAACTCTATTGCAACCTCAGGTGCATTGGCTCCTGTTGGTGTTCCCTTCAAGGCAGGGATTGAAGCTTATTTCAAGATGATCAACGATAATGGCGGTGTTGATGGGAGAACTATTGAGTATGTTCATCAGGATGATGAGTTTAATCCAGAAAAAGGTAAAGCTGCTGTTGACCGTATGATCAATGATGAAAAGATTTTTGCCTTTGTTGGTCACTTTGGTACACCTATCGTTGGAGCAACGCTTAATGACATAAAAGAAGCTGGTATTCCTGCTGTATATTTTGCAACTGGTACTGGTATCCTCTATAACGAGAATGCACAGGGGGCAGACAGAGGTATCTATCCTGTACAACCTGTTTATCCAATGGAAGGAAGAATTATGGCTGCCTGGGCTCTTGGTGAGTTTAAGGCAACTAAAGTCGGTGTAATTTATACCAACGATGATGCAGGTAAAGACCTTCTCAAAGGTATTGAAGAAGAAGTTGATCCAAGTATGTTGGTAGCAGAACAGGTTCCACCAAATGCAGATGACGTATCAGCAGCTGTTACAAGACTTAAAAACGAAGGTGTTGATGTTGTTATTATTGCTGCCATTCAAGGGACTTTCCCACAGATTGCAAAAGAACTTGCAAAACAAGGAAATACAGCACCAGCCTTGACTACATATGTAAATGTTGCTGCTTCTATGGTCGACGCTGTTAAAGCAGACGTAGCAGGTCAATATGATATTTATGGAAATGCCTGGGTTGATATTACAAGTCCTAATATGGCTGAGTTTGGCGAGTGGGTATCTAAAGTTTCTGATGAAGACTTTTCAGTAAACGCTTTTGCCATGACTGGTTGGATTGCAGCTCACTTTTTTGTTGAAGGCTTAAAAAATGTTGAAGGCGACCTAACTTGGGAGAGTTATATGGATGCTATTGAATCTGAACCTATCCAAAACCCATTTGGTGGAGTGATTGATTTTTCTGATGGAAAACGACTTGGAACCCAAGAAATGTCATTGGTTAAAATGAATACTGAAGCAGTTGGTGGATGGGAAGCATATATTGGATTTAAATCTATTGATGACATTTTAAAATAGTAAAGGAATAGTTATGGATTATACAGATAAGCTCATTACTGTAAGCCAAGCCCTTCTAAAAGTCCAATCCGGTGACACGATTGTCACCGGGTTGGCAGCTGCTGAAGGACGGGCTTTTCTTGAACAATTACATACAATAGCGGATAGGGTTAATCATGTAAAAGTGGTAAATTGCCTGCCTATGTTACAAGCAGAATATTTTACTAACCCGGATTATCAGGACAGTTTTAGCGTTGAAGGCTGGTTTTACACAGGCCCATTGCGTAAGGCGCAAAAAACTGGAGATGTGTCATTTATACCTAATCATCTTCACTTGGCTGGTGTCAAACGATTAGACTATGAAAAACCTAATATTTATGTTGGGAATGCTACGAAACCGGATGTTCACGGTTATGTTTCTTTGTCACTGAGTAATGTCTATGAAAAGCGTATGATTGAAGCTGCCGATTTAGTCATTCTTGAAATTAATGACAAATTACCTCGAACATTTGGTGATATGGAATTACATATTCGTGATATAGACTATATGATAGAAGTTGATTATGATATACCTGTCCTACCTGATGTGGAACCAAATGAAAAAGATCTAAAGATAGGGAAGTTCATTGCAGACTATATACATGATGGTGATTGCATACAACTGGGAATTGGTGGAATCCCTAATGCGGTTGCAGAGTCCCTTTATGATAAAAAAGATTTAGGGATTCATACAGAAATGTTAACGTCAGGCATGATGAACCTAGCTAAGGCAGGTGTTGTCACCGGTAAAGATAAAAATGTAAATAGGGGCAAAATCGTAGCTACCTTTGCTCTGGGTAACCGTGAATTATATGATTTTATTGACAATAATCCATCTATTGATTTTCGCGATGGTAATATAGTAAATGATCCCTGTATCATTGGTCAGAATGATAACCAAGTTTCTATTAATACAACGATTGAGGTTGATCTGACTGGCCAGTGTTGTTCTGAATCTATTGGTCCTGTCCAATACAGTGGAACTGGTGGTCAAGCAGATACGGCGATTGGTGCACAACGCTCTAAGAATGGACGTTCTTTCATTGCCTTATATTCAACAGCAAATGTGAGAAATCCTAAGACCGGAGAAAGGGAACGCATCTCTAAAATTGTTCCTATGCTTAAGCAGGGGGCTGCTGTGACTTTGTCAAGAAATGATGTGGATATGGTTGTGACTGAGTACGGTGTAGCTCATCTTAGGGGAACTTCTATCAGTGAACGAGTGAAGCGACTTATAGCTATCGCTCATCCTGATTATAGACAAGAACTTATGGATCAGGCAAAAGACTTGGGATTTATACATTAAGGATAATTATCAGAAGGTAATGAAAGGGGTTTAACATGGCAACCATTGAAGTTAGCGGTAAACAGATTTATTATGAAATACATGGAAAAGGTCAGCCACTTATGATACTTAACGGTATTATGATGTCTACAAAAAGTTGGCACATGTTCTTAGAAGATTTTAAGGATTTTCAGGTCATACTTATGGATTTTATAGATCAGGGACAGTCTGAAAGTGCGGACACCTCTTATACCCATCAAGTACAAGTTGAAGCAGTACTTGCACTTATGGACTACCTTAAGCTCGAAAACATAACATTGACAGGTATTTCCTATGGAGCTGAAATCGCTCTTCAAGTTGCTTTGGCTGAAAAGAGGAGACTCAAACAATTAATCATTTTTAATGGAGCGGCCAAGACATCTTTTTGGTTAAAAGACATAGGTATTGCCTGGCAGTTGGCAGCAAGGACAAATAATGGAAATCTTTTTTACCATGTGGCAATACCATATATTTATTCATCAGGTTTTTATTCTAATAATGAACAGTGGTTTAAAGACCGTAAAAATGAACTTCTTAATGTTTTTACACCTGATTTTCTTAGCCGGATGGATCGACTAATTTCATCTTCTGAATCTTATGATATTATTAGTCGTCTTAAAGAAATAAGTATTCCGGTAACGATAGTATCAGCAGATCAAGATTTTATAACACCACCACATGAGAGTATGATTTTAATTAAAGGTATTAATGATGTAAGGGCTATTCCTCTTGCTGATTGTGGTCACGCTTCCATGTATGAGAAACCAGAAGAATTTGTTCGGATCATTAAGAATACCACAGTTACTGAAGCCCTATAATCAATGTTTGTGAGATAAAGTTGGACTGTGTTATAATGATAAAGCTACTTGGAAGAGAGGTGGAACATGTCAAAAAAAGAAGAGACTAGAGAGAAAATCATTGTTGCAGCTTTACAACTTTTCGCAGAACAGGGCTATTATTCGACGACGACAAAGGAAATTGCAGCAAAGGCAAGTGTTAATGAAATAACACTCTTCAGACACTTTGGGTCAAAGGAGAATTTGCTTCAGGAATCGACAGAAGAGTATGTTCATAGTATAGACATTCAAGGTGAAATCAAGCGTCTTGTTAAACAGGATTTTAGAGAAAGTATGATAGAAATATCTAGGGATTATCTGGATTTCTGCTTCAAAAACGAGAAGTTATATAAGATACAGATGAGGCTTAAAGATGATGAGAGTCATTTTGTTAGACTAAAATTATCTAGAAGTTTTGTTAGTGAACTGGAAGTATATTTTAAACACTTGGTAGATAATAAAACTATTAAAGGTCAACCTCATAAGATGGCAGTTACCCTAATTGACTCCATATTAGGTGCTTTTACTGTTTATCTGCTAACCAATAACACTTTTACTAAGGTTCCTCTTGAGGAATTAGTTGAGGAACATGCCAGACAATTTGCAGAATATTATAAATGTTAATTAAAGGAGAAAATATGGAGAAAGTATATGTTGTAGCAGCAAAAAGAAGTGCCATAGGTTCATTTCTCGGAACATTATCATCTGTTCACCCTTCAGATTTAGGTTCACAGGTCCTTAAACAAATGCTTGAAGAAGTGAAAATTGATCCGGGGAAAATAGATGAAGTCATTATTGGTAATGTGTTACCGGCAGGACAGGGACAGGGTCTTGCCAGACAGGTATCCATCAAGGCTGGACTACCGGTAGAAGTTCCTGCCTATGGTGTAAATATGGTTTGTGGTAGTGGGATGAAAGCCTTGATGAATGCGTACTCAGGTATACTTTCAGGTTTTAGTAGGTGCCTTGTCGTAGGTGGGGTTGAGTCTATGTCATCAGCACCCTTTGTTACACCTGGCTCTGTACGTACGGGTCATAAGTTGGGAAACATCAATCAAGAGGATGATATACTTCTTGATGCACTGACCGATGCTTTTGAAGGTTATCATATGGGAATTACCGCTGAAAATATTGCAGAAAAATATGGTATCACAAGACAGGAACAAGATGCCTTTGCCTTTGAATCACAAAAAAAGGCTATTGCAGCGGTGGACGGTGGACGTTTTGTTGATGAAATCGTCCCTGTTGAGGTTAAGATGCGCCGTGAGACCATAACTTTTGATAAAGATGAATATCCAAACAGAAAATCTAATCTAGAAAAATTGGCAGCCCTTCGCCCGGTCTTTAAAAAAGACGGAACGGTAACAGCAGGTAATGCGTCTGGAATTAACGATGGTGCAAGTATGATGATGATTGTATCAGAAAGTTTCCTAAAGGAAAATCAACTGACACCTCTTGCTGAAGTGGTTTCAATTGGACAAGGTGGTGTAGATCCTTCTGTTATGGGGATGGGTCCGGTTCCGGCTATTGCTCATGTCCTTAAAGGAACAGATAAAACAATGGCAGATATGGAGCTTATTGAGTTGAATGAGGCTTTTGCGGCTCAGTCTATAGGTGTTCTTAAGGAACTTGCGAGAACCTATGGAGAAGATATGGATGGACTTCTTTCAAGAACCAATGTAAACGGTGGAGCTATAGCCTTAGGTCATCCTGTAGGTGTATCCGGTAATAGAATTATTGTTACCCTTATATATGAAATGAAAAAACGTGGACTTGAATATGGACTTGCTTCCCTTTGTATCGGTGGCGGTATGGGAAGTGCAGTTGTCATTAGAAACATTCAATAATGATAGAAACGATGATATGTGAAATATAAATTGCAAGGGAGGTTCTATATGTTTAACGAATTAAAAACTGTTTCTCTTTCTAATGGTGAAAGCTTAGCTTACAGAGAATCAGGCAAAGACCATAAAAGTGTTGTTCTCTTGATTCACGGAAACATGACATCTAGTTTTCATTATAATACCCTGTTTAAGGCCTTGGAAAAAGACTATCATGTTATAGCGCCTGACATGAGAGGTTTCGGAGGATCTACTTACAAGAAACCCATTAATGCCTTAAGAGATTTTGCAGAAGATATTTCTGAGTTCATGGATATAATTAAAGAAAAAAACGCGGTGGTTCTTGGGTGGTCAACAGGTGGTGGAGTTGCTATGGAAATGGCTATTCATCGGCCTGAACTGGTTAAGAAACTAATCCTTGTAGAATCTGTTGGTATCATGGGATACCCTATGTTTAGAAAAGACGAGCAAGGTCAACCGATTTTAGGTGATTATATTTCTTCTAGAGAGGAAATTGCAACAGACCCTATCCAGGTTTTACCTGTTCTTGAAGCTTTAAGAACTAAGAATAAAGAAACCTATCGGGCCATATGGAATGCTGCTATATATACCCATAAGCAACCTGAACTGGACATGTATGAAGCTTATCTTGATGATATGCTGACCCAGCGTAACCTAGTAGACGTTGACTATGCACTGGTCCACTTTAATCTCACTTCTGATCATAATGGGGTTGTATTAGGGAGTAAGGAAATTACTAAGATTAAGTGTCCGACCCTTATTTTTCAAGGTGAGAGGGATATGGTCGTTCCTAAAAATTTCGGAGAGGGTATTTATGAAGCTTTAAAAGAGGTGGCCACCTATCTTACAGGTGACTGGGGCCATTCGCCCTTTGTTGACTGTCTTGACTTTATGGTAGAAGAAATCAAAAACTTTATAGAAGAGTAAGTCGTAATAAACACCTTTGGGTATTTAAGATAACCTGAAGGTGTTTTTTTCTATAGGAAGGGGAACGAGGCGAAGCTCTTTGTTTTTTTCCTGAATTACATTTATATAGAAAATATGTATGACCTAAATAATATAGTAAGAGATAGGTAATGAAAGAAGCGATTGAGTTGCATTTATTTATAAGTAAGTTTATAATGGTGACTGTTTAAACATCATGTTTTGATTAGGAGATTAGAGTCATGAGAATGTTGCTATATTTGACTATGCTGCTTATTGGTATGGTCATTGGCTATAAGGAAATTAGCCACAAGAAATTACTTCAACGTTTGGATAAATTTCAGATGGCAGCCCTATTGGTGCTGCTATTTATTATGGGTCTACGTATTGGGGCAGACCCAGAGGTTATGGAATCTATACAAGTTATAGGTTTCAAAAGTTTTATTTTTGCAGGAATCACCGTTTTTTTTAGCGTCTTCCTCGTTTGGATTTATATAAAAAAATACATGAATGGTGGCCATCGTTCGAAAGGGAGGAAGTAGATATGATTATTATATTAGCTGTTCTGATTGGAGTTTTGGCTGGTATTTGGCTTGTACCTTTGGAATGGATTTCTTATACCGACTTGGTGATGGATATTGGCCTGTGCCTTTTACTCCTTTTAGTTGGTATAGATATTGGTAAACAAAAAGGCATACTTGGTGAAATTAGGAAATTAGGAAAAAGTTTGATTATTATTCCGGTTCTCATAGGTATAGGAAGTCTTTTTGGGGGAGTAATAGCTGGTTGGATCCTTGGTATGCCAAGAAATGAGGGAGCAGCCATAGGCGCTGGATTTGGTTGGTATTCCTTATCAGCTGTTATTCTAGCAGATTATTCTAATGAACTATCAGCCATGGCTTTTTTAACCAATGTTATTAGAGAACTTATGGCAATAGCCTTCATCCCCTTGTTGGCTAAATATGTTAACTATGAAGTGTGTGTCGCTCCTGCTGGTGCTACAGCCATGGACACGACATTGCCTATCATTACAAAATATACGGATGCTCGTATCGGTGTCCTTGCATTTGTTTCAGGAGTCATTCTATCAACAGCAGTCCCAATTCTGGTACCGCTAATGATTGGGATATAGAAAAGAGGTTAATATGGAAAAGATTAAAATGGATTTACACACACACACAATTGCTAGTGGACATGCTTATAGTAGTTTGGAAGAAAATATTCAAGCTGCAAAGGAGGCTGGACTTAAGTATTATGGTCTCTCAGAGCATGGGCCTGCTATGCCGGGTTCACCTCAAATTTTTTATTTTCATAATATGAGAGTTATTCCTAGAGACATTAAAGGTCTAAAAATACTACGGGGAGTGGAAGCCAATATTATCAATGCTCAAGGGGAAATAGATATGCTTCCGGAATGGCTTGAGTATATTGATTATGTTATTGCAAGTGTCCATCTTCCCGTTATGGAGAGTAAAGATGTAGCTTATAATACTAAAGTTTTGGTAAATGCTATGAAAAATCCTAATGTACATATCATCGGTCATCCGGATGATGGTCGCTTCCCTTTGGACTATGTAGAACTTGTCAAAGGAGCAAAAGCAAATAATACAATACTTGAAGTGAATAACTCTTCTTTAAATCCTATTGGATTTAGACAGAACGCAGAAAAAAATATTAAATACATGCTAGAACTATGTATGAAAGAAAAAGTTTCGGTAATCTTAAGCTCTGATGCACATATTTCCTTTGATGTTGGGAATTTTGACTATATCTTCCCGATTTTAGAGGAAATAAGTTTTCCTGAAGAGCTTATTGTTAACCAATTTCCCGAAAGATTTTTGGAATATATTAATTTTGAAGAATAAGTTAGGTTCTTTGAGAGGTAAGGAAAGAATTTCTTTACGTTGACAGTTTAGTGTGGTAAAATCTTAATATAGAAATTCACCCGAATTTAAGGAGAAGAGGCATATGAACAAGAAGATTAGATCCGAGGAAGTTAGCCATCTTTTCCAAGCTATCCTTTGTTTGGAAAACATCGAAGAGTGTTACGACTTTTTCGAGGATGTATGTACAGTTAATGAGCTACATTCCCTAGCCCAAAGGCTGCAAGTTGCCAAGATGCTTAGAGAGCAACACACGTATTTGGAGATTGCTGAGAAGACAGGAGCTTCAACTGCAACCATCAGTCGAGTTAACCGTTCACTTAATTACGGAAACGACGGCTACGATATGGTATTTGGCCGAATGAATGATTAATATAAAACTGCCAGCCACATATAAATAATGTGGTGGCAGTTTTTTTACTCTATCTAAAAAGAAAGGATAATATTTCTTTTTAATTAGTTAGTCAGTAGAATGGATGTTTAAAAGTAAAAACAGTATTAGTTGAGAAGGAGTAAAAGATGAGTAGGAATAAGGGAAATCATAAGTATCTAACATTATCTTATGTAACACTTAGAAGGGTCATAGGTTGGCTGGGGATTAGCCTACCTTTTATATGTTGGCTAGGAGGAAAGATATGGGGTGGAACAAGATTTGAGACTACCTTAAGTGGGTATTACTATACGAATATGCAAGATGTTTTTATTGGGGTCCTTGTATGTATGTCTCTGTTTTTGATGACATATAAAGGCTATAATAATAAAGACCATTGGACAACAAGTCTTGCAGGCATTGCTGGTTTAGGGGTGGCTTTGTTTCCGACTAATTCAGTGGGTAATGGCAGTTTGAGAATTGGTGTTTTTCATTTGGAGTCATCAACATCTAATAAGTTTCATGTTATATTTGCAATTGCGTTTTTTACCTTGCTGGCATGTGTATCAATTTTCCTTTTTACGAAAAGTGATGATGGTAATGAAAAGACTTCCAGAAAGATTGTAAGAAATTGGATCTATCGGGGATGTGGTATTGGAATACTAGTCATTATAGGTATATTGTTTATTTCAACATTTGTTTTATCGTCAGAATTTATTAGGACATCCCCTTACTTTTTTTTAATGGAGAGTTTGATGTTGATTGCATTTGGTTTTTCTTGGATAGTCAAAGGGGAAACTCTTTTAACGGATCAAAAATAGGGACTATAGTTTCAAATCATGAAAACGATCACGTTTTCTTTTTAGACGTTTTCGCCGTGCCCTGTCTTTGATTAGGAGAAAGGAGGAAACACCTACAATACATGCTATGATAATTATTCCCACAAAATGCTTGGATAAGGCAAGCGTTCTGTTGAAAAAAGACTGTTTATCTGAAGTGGATGTGGATAATCCATTGGGACTTGCTTCGTTTCCACTAGATTCTATGGAGTCGGACACGATAATCCTTGCAGTTACTGTTGAGCTTTTTGGAGTATTTGGCTTGCTTTCTGTATTTGTTTTATCATCCTTAGAATTTGACGAAGAATCATCAGCTATTTCTTGGCTAGGTATGGCCTTAGCGGTATATCCATAGTTAATAAGCTTATCGGTGTCTGAATATCTAGATGTGTTATCACTGTTGAAGATGGCAACAATTAGTTTACGACTCCCATTATCGGCTACTGTTACTAGGGTGTGGCCTGATTCAGATGTGTAACCAACTTTTCCTGCAATAACATCTTCACGATAAATGCGCATATCATTTTTATCATTGAGCATCTTATGTTGCTGGGCCAGATACCTTGTTTCTTCACACTTGTTTGTTGGTGGTATCTCATACATGGAGGCCTTCATAATAGCCATGAATTCAGGCCACTGGATAAGGTCCTTGGTGATTAAGGCGATATCGTAAGCTGATGTGTAGTGACGCTCATTAAAAAGACCATGGGGATTGGTAAAATGCGTATTGTTCAACCCCATATCCACGGCTTTTGTATTCATGAGATTGACAAAATCATCAATGGATCCACTGACTTGTTCTGCCAAAGCGTTAGCAGTTTCATTGGCAGACATAAGTAGAAGACCGTGCATGGTTTGGTCTATAGTCAAGCGTTCACCCACCCGTATGCCTATGGAAGAGGAACCGTATTCAAGGCTTTTTATAGCGTTTTCTGAAAATATGATATCATCAGACATGGATGTATTTTCAAGGACCAGCAGAGCTGTCATTAATTTTGTTACGCTGGCAGGATACATCTGACGGTGCATTTTTTTATTGAAATATATGTCACCAGTATCGGCATCCATAACGATAGCTGCTTCAGCTATGATATCGTCTGGGGATAAGTCAGAGCTTTGTCCATGAATGGGAGAAATATGTGTCATAGAAAGTAGAAATACTAGGGTAGTTATTTGTAATTTTTTCTTGATTAAGCTTATCTTCATAGTTATATATTAAGCCTTTGAAGTGGCTACTCTCCTTATTATAGTCCTGAGTATTTTATCATAATAAATGATATAGTGCAAAAATGTTGTACATAGTGTATGATGTTCTATAAGTATGCTTTAAAGATTTGAAAGGTCAATATAAATTGATTATGAGGTAGAAAATGTCTAAATATAAAATAGCTTTACTGGCAATGATTCCGTGTGTTTTGTGGTCCAGTGTATTTCCTGTTGTAAAAATATTATTGACTGAATTAAATATGAATACAGATACCAGTGGCAAGCTTGCTATGGCAGGGATGCGATTTTTCTCTGCAGGTATACTCATTTTGCTGACATCTACAGTAATGAATAAATCTTTACCTAAAGTGCCAAGAAAAGATTGGAAAACCCTTCTTATTATTGGCTTTTTTCAAACGACTGGACTCTATGCCTGTTACTATATTTCTATGGCATTCGTAACAGGTGTAAAGGCATCTGTTCTCAGTCAAGGCGGAATCTTCTATATGATTATTTTAGCATATCTCTTTCTTGGTGAGAGAGTAAAGAGAAATCAGGTTGGTGGTATTATATTTGGTTTGATTGGGATCATTGTTTTGAATTTTAATGGTTTAGCTGGAGGTGTCGACTTTTTTTCTTTTCACTTAAGAGGTGAGGGACTCTTACTTCTATCTGGAGTGTTTGGATCATTAGGACAGATTATTGCAAAGGTCAAGGGGGGGCATATACAGGTAATGAGTCTTAATGGATGGCAGATGACCATAGGTGGTGGAATTTTATTGGTTATTGGAAGTGTAATGAATGGCGGATTGGTCGTGTTTACCTCGACCTTCAGTTTTCTCCTGATGTTATATACTGTGCTTGTTGCTGCAGTTGGTTTCAGCCTTTGGTACTATCTGCTTCAAAATGCAGAAGTCAGCGCCATTGTACCTTATCGGTTAAGCATACCTGTACTTGGTGCTTTTTTTAGTGCCTTAGTCCTTGCAGGTGAGACAATAAGTATTAATATAGTTCTAGGTTTGTTTTTTGTAGTTGCAGGTATGTATTTCATCAGTAAACCTAGAAGACGAAGTATCCAGTAAGAATCACCAAAAGTATAGCACCAAGAGTAAAGGAGTGGTAATTTGCTTCTTTGTTTGGTAAAATTTAAGTAAGAACGACTAGCCCTGTATATTGGAGGGTAATAAAACTATGTTTAGGTTAGGAGAGTTATGGAAAAAGACAGACGGATTGCTGTTCTCATTGATGCAGACAATATTTCAGTAAAATACATTAAGTTTATACTTGATGAAATATCCAATCACGGGATTCCCACAATAAAAAGGATTTATGGTGATTGGACAAGGCCAGAGTTAGGTTCGTGGAAAAATATTTTATTGGATTTTTCAATTATGCCCATTCAGCAGTATGGATATACATCTGGGAAAAATGCAACTGATGCAGCGCTTATTATTGATGCTATGGATATTCTTTATTCTAAGAATGTCGATGGTTTCTGTATTGTTTCCAGCGACAGTGATTTTACCAGGTTGGCAGCAAGGCTTCGGGAAGCTGGTATGTTCGTCGTGGGTATGGGTGAGCGCAAGACACCAAAAGCTTTTATTGCAGCCTGTGAGATGTTTAAGTATCTAGAGGTACTTGCCAAAGAGCCGGTTACAAGAAACGGTCAACAAAAATCTGGTAAGAGTAAGGAAAAACCAGGATTTGCAGATAAGAATGAGATTACAAGAGCCATTCGTCTTATTGTGGACGATTGTTCAGATGAAGAAGGCTGGGCCTACCTTGGTGAAGTGGGGACTAGAATTAATAAAAGGTATCCGGATTTTGACGTTAGAAACTATGGACACTCCAAGTTGACTCCTCTTATTCAGTCATTAAAATCTTTTGATATCCAGTCGCAAAAAACCAGTAATCCAAGGGTGACTCAATACTATATAAGAAATAAATAGGACATTTTAGACGTTTTTTGCTATATTTTAACCGAAGTCTAATGTTATATTTTATGTATGGCGGTATAATATTATATACAAACAGGCTTGCTTTCGGAGGGTATGATGAACAAGAAAGAATTGACAGATATGGGTAAAGATATCAAGAAAATTGTAAATGAGTCCATTAACAGTGGTGATTATAGTAAGTTGGGTAAAGAAGTAGGCTCTACGGTGAACACCGCTCTTGAGGCCACTCTGGAAGAGGTTAGAAAGACTGTTAACAACATTCAGAAAGAATTTCAGGATGTGACGATTAATATAGATCATGATAAGAAGAAAATGCCGGTAACAAAGCAATCAAGCACTAAGGTTAGGGCCCGTCGTCCAAAGCGAGTTTCAGCCAATATGCCAGCTAATAAGGCATATACTGCACCTAATCAGCTGGTTATGAAGCGACCGGGAACATACGTGGCTAGACCAACCAGAAGACGTCCTAAGAGTGAATATTATTTCCCCCATGTACCAAAAGGGAGAGGTGCAGCAGTAACTTTATCTATTTTTGGTGGTATGGGAACGGTGGGGTTTGGTATCACTGTGTTGGTATTGGGTTTGGTTGGCGCACCTGCAAGTGTAGTAGGTGGTATGATGGTTGGCCTCTTAATTAGTTTAGGTATGGATTTTAAG
The DNA here is from genome assembly GCA_963677625.2 of Vallitaleaceae bacterium. GTDB lineage: Bacteria > Bacillota > Clostridia > Lachnospirales > Vallitaleaceae > UBA1351. The sequence continues at coordinate 152,236 of CAXXSW010000003.1, read as the reverse complement.
GGAGCTTCATTAGGAAAGCGAATCAAAAGATATCGTAGATATTTGAGCTTCTTTGAGAATAAGCCTAATGTGGCCTTGGAGGATTTAGCTGCTTATAGTGGAAATACACCTAAGTATGTATATAAGGATATACGTAAGATGATCGATTTAGGTATGTTTCCCCAAGCTCAATTCAATCCTGAAAGAGATAGATTATTTTTGAATCATGCTTCTTACGATAAATACAAATTAGAAATTAATGAACATCAAGAGAGGCTTTTGGCTATTGAGGCTAGAGGTTTTTCAGAAGAACAGATTGATGATATTAATGATACGGTTCTTGAAGGTAAACGATTTATTCAAGAAGTTGAACGAGCCAATAGTCAGATACAGGATCCAGAAGTTTCAGAAAAGGTTAGCCGTATGGAAACCATAATCAGGCAGATTACGGATTATATTGAGGTTCATCCTCATCAGACTTCAGAAGTCAGACGATTGATTCAGTTTTACCTTCCTACTACTGTAAAGCTTTTGGATGCTTATGATGAATTCGAAAAACAACCCATTGAAGGTGATAATATAAAAAAAGCCAAAGGGGAGATTAAAGGCTCTTTAGATATGATTAATACAGCCTTTGAGAACTTGTATGATTCACTTTTTGCCAGCTCATCTATGGACATTTCCGCTGATATTTCAGTTTTGAAAACCATGCTTGCAGAAGAAGGTCTTACCAAGCAAGAGTTGGTCAGTGACTATGGTCAGGATGATGAACTTGTTCCTGATAATGATTTTGGAGATGATGAATTATGACAGGTGCAAGTTATATGTTGGATGCTTATTCTTTTTCTGACAAGGAAAAGGCGCAGATTATTGAATTTTCCAATAGAATACCCTTGTCAGATTTTAATAAGATTATCCAATATGGAGGTGGCATCCAGAAAAAAATTGCCGATTTTTCAGGGGTCATTCTAGCTAGTATGCAGGTACACGTATCCGATGAGATAGGTGATAAACTGGTAAATACCGTAAATGCAATGAAGGTTGAAGAGGAGTCTAAAACTAGTATTTTTAGTATTTTTAAAAAGAAGGAAGCCTTAAAAACGACTAGGTCTGAAATACTTGGCAGGGATAGCCGGATTGATAAAGTAGTTTTTTTACTGGATGATTTTCAGGTTCAACTCTTAAAAGATAATGCCAAACTTAAGCAGTTAAGACATAGAAATAAAGTCTTCAATAAAGAGTTAAGCATGTACGTGGCAGCTGGTAAGCTTAGGCTTATAGAGGAGAAGAAACGGATAGATAATAAGACCCAAGAAAAGCATAATCTCATCCAAATGACTGACCGTTTTGAGAAAAAGGTTCAGGATCTTGAAGTTACAGGTTTGATATCTAAACAGATGGTTCCTATGATAGAGCTTATTCAGAAAAATAATATTTCGGTTATACATCAAATTCGTACAATAAAAAAAGAAATGGATACTGTTCATGCTAGTAATATAGAACTGTTAAGAGGACTTGATGAAGTTGTTCGTGTCCGCCGAGAATGTGAGTTGGCTAGAGCAAGAGCTGAGGCAGAGATTCGTAAACTTAAAGCTGAACTTAATAATAAAATGTAAAAATGTCACTTGTTGAAGGTGACATTTTTTGTGTAATTTAATTTTACTATTGACAGATTCTTTGTATAATGAGATTAGAAAGAAGGTCCAGTGACCAAATTGATGGAACTTTCTCAAGATACTGGTTTTGAGGACGTATACGTATATGCCCCTTACATCTATTGCAGATTTCGAAGAACTTGGTAAAAGTGATCCTTTATTTAAAAGCCTTTATGATTGCGTATCCAAAACTAATGGATTATGGAATGTTCAAGCAGAACAATATCTATTGGAACATGGTAAGAAATTCCAAGGATAAAAAACCAATAGCTAATAAGAGTACTTGTAAAATTCAGAAAGTGGACTAGATAGAACAAAACCCTTCATGCTAAGATGAAGGGTTTTCTTATGGAGGGGGCTTGCGATCTTATTTCTATAGCATCTCATCAATGCTAGACAAGCAGATGATTAATCCTTTGTCTAAGAACCATGTGAAATTCATTAATGGTTCCGTTATCTCATTTACAACGGAAAGCTTATATGTCAGATGTGATTTGCCTACCTTCTAACACTCCATAAACTCACTTTTAAAAATAAGCCACTATCGGTAACTGGACGGTCATGGTGTCTGTAACATCTGCCCAGGACACTTTAGACTCTCGGTTTTGCGTCTTATCCTTTTAGATAATTTGCTATTACAAGTCCTCTCTAAAATTATTGTACTACTTTTGCCGATAAAAAGTAATCGGTATTTCTTACTATCTTCAATTTTTAGACGTTGATTATCCTATATGTTTACGATTTTTACGATAAATGGAAGGTGATTGTCCTGTCCTTTGCTTAAACATTTTTGAAAAAAGAAAGGGGTCAGGATAACCAACTGAATTAGCTACTTCAGCAATACTTAAGCTTGAGTCTTTTAGGAGTTCTTCAGATTTTTTAATACGAAGATCAAGAAGGTATTGCTTGGGGGAGCGGTTCATCTTATCTTTAAATATCTGGTAAAGATATTTTCGGTTGACATTAATGTGATCTGATATTGCTTCTATACTTATGGGTCTTGAAAAATTGGTGTTCATGAATTCTACGGCCTGATTTAGGTATAATTCTTTGTCGGTGACAAAAACCTGATCAATCTCTGCTTCATCAATAAGTTGTGCAATTAGATTATAAAAAGCAGCAAGGGCACGAATATCCATGGACTTTGGATGGAACTCTGTATGAAAAAGAGTCTTAAAGGATTCCAGAAAAGTATGAGGATCTTTTGGTGAAAAAAGAGGAGATGAAGTTTTAATTCCTGCCCGTTTAATATAATTTAGTGCATTGACGCCATTAAAGGCAACCCAAAAATAGTGCCAATTGTTGTTTGAGTCTGGAGCGTAGGAAGTTAGGGTTTCAGGGGGGATAACAAAACCGGTTCCTTCGTTAATAGGATATTGAGCATTTCCCAGAGTGAATGATCCATGACCTTCAAAGCAATAGAAGAGTTTATAGTGATCAATCATTCCTGGTCCCCAAAATTTGTTCGTTTCACATCCATCAAAAGCACAATAATACAGTTTTATATCACTGTGTAAATTTTGATTATCATGATTGTTTTTAGGCTTGAATCCTATCAAAGCTTGACTCCTTTATATGTCACGTCTTCATGAAGTCCTTCATGAAAATAAGTTGATATCTAAAATGAAAAGGACAAAACTACATATTTTTCTGTTATTATGCAATGTAATTATACCAGAAAAAGAGATACAATTAAAACTGAAAGGATGTGAATACATGTACAAAGCAAATGAAAAACGTTACCAAGATATGATTTATAGAAGAGCAGGAAGAAGTGGTATTAGATTACCTTTAATTTCTCTTGGTCTATGGCATAATTTTGGAGATATGACTTTAGTGGAAACTAGCCGTAAAATGATTCACAGGGCATTTGATCTTGGTGTAACTCATTTTGATCTCGCTAATAATTATGGACCACCAGCAGGATCTGCTGAAGTGAATTTTGGTCGTATTTTAAAGGAAGATCTTCATGCATATAGAGATGAAATGATTATCTCTTCTAAGGCTGGGTATTATATGTGGCCAGGCCCTTATGGAGATTTTGGTTCTAGAAAATATTTGATTTCGAGTTTAGACCAAAGCCTTAAAAGGATGCAGCTAGACTATGTGGATATTTTTTATCATCATAGGCCGGACCCAGATACGCCTCTTGAAGAAACGATGCTGGCTCTTGACCAGATTGTTCGATCGGGTAAAGCTCTCTATGTGGGTATATCCAATTATCCTAGTGACAAGGCTGACGAGGCCCTGACAATCTTAAAAGAGTTGAAGACACCAGTCCTTATGACCCAACCATCATATTCCATGTTAAATCGTTGGATTGAAGACGATGGACTTCTTGATACGACTGAGAAACACGGAGTTGGTAATATTGTGTTTAGTCCCTTGGCTCAAGGCCTCTTAACTAACAAGTACTTAAATGGAGTTCCAAATGATTCAAGAATTAGTAGCGGCAGTGTTTTCTTGAATGAAGATAGATTGACAGAGGAACTTCTTGGAAAAGTGAAAGATTTAAATAGAATTGCTGAAAATAGAGGTCAATCATTGGCTCAGATGGCACTGGCATGGGTTCTTCGGGATGACCGTGTAACCACTGCTCTTATTGGGGCCAGTAAAGTTAGCCAGGTTGAAGACAGTGTTTCAACTATTAATAGACTTGAATTTTCTGCAGAAGAATTAGATGCTATAGATAAGATTTTGGGATAGACTTGGTTACTTGACGTGAAGTGAATCAATTATTTCCTTAAGACGCCACTTGTTTTTATAATGGATTGAAAACAAGTGGCGTCTTATATTTCTTGAAAAAGCTATTATAAGACCCTATTATGTAAAGCCAAACAATCAGTATCCTCTATCTCAGATTTAGTAACCTGTTTATAAGGAATCGATGATTAAGATCGGAGTTTTTATTGTACATATGCCAAATATTAGAAAGGACACAAAAAGAACACATAAATGTCCTTTCAAAGACATATGCAACCCTTATCATTATACTTGTAAAAAATATATTAGAATCCCCTCTCATTATAGCCGGAAAAAAGAGAAGCATTCTGCTTCTCTTTTTTCTGTGCAAAAACAGAGAGGAACTCAAAGACTTCTCAATATAAAAGATCATTAAATATAAGGTTTTTTGTCTTTTGTTAAGGCAACATCAACCTAATGGTTTTTAGCTTAGTGTTGTGTCTGGTGAGAAAATATACTATAATTGTTAAAGTGTATTGAAATGTAGGGGATTTGAGTATACAATCAGCCAAATGTGTATAAGTGATTAATATCTGATCTATACTATAATGAAAAAGAAATCACCAGGGGTGGATATTTGACATGAAAAAAATCACAATCGGCTTAGGTATACTTGGACTAATTATTTTTTTTACTAACTGGATTACAGACAATTCTATACAAGCATTTTTGACGGGCAAAGAAGTTTCTGATTCACCCTATGGGTCTACCCTTTATTTAGGTGTCATTGAATCGGAGTTTGATTCGATGGTCAGTGATATGGAAAAAAGTCTATATGACCAAATCCTTAAAGCATTTGAAAAACAATATAATATTAAAACTGATATTATGTCTTTTGAAACGGTTAAAGGCTTGTATCAAGCCCTAAAAAATGGGGACATTGTTTTGGCAATGACTAATCGTGGATTACCCGATGACGAAGAACTTATGAATTTTCCTATGGATCTTCAATATAGTTATGGCTTATATAGTGAGAATCAATATACCCTAAGCTATCTTAATGAGCTTCTCGGTGCAAAAAGTGGATATGTAGAGCCTAAGGTCATGGAAGAGATCAATAAGTATTTTAAAGAGATTACTTTTGGAGATGTTCAATACGACACCTACCAGGATATGATACGAGACTATCAAAAGGATCATGTTACCTATCTTTTCATGCCTTATGATGGGAAGGAGTTATATCTTGATGATGGAAGTGTTCTTCATCTCAACTACTTGTTAGATGACTTTCGATTGACTAACACCTTCTATTATTTATCATCAACCTTGGTTGAAATGGAATTCTTAGATGAGTGGTTTGGTAAGATTGATGAGAATGAAGAAAATTCTAATTTTAAGAACTTGGTAAAAAGGAATAGTTTGAACAGGGCAAAGGAAAGATACTGTCAATATATAGAAGGAGAAGATAGTGATGAAGATGATTATATTACTGTCGTTTATTCTTCACAAGATATACCACTGGTCATTGAAGAAAACCTGGAAGTATATGGTATTCTACCTACCTATTTTCAGGATATCGAGTTTATAGTTGATAAAAAGGTTCGATTTATACATGTTGATACTATTATAAATAATCAAAAAAGAATGGGCCTTGCTGACTTATATACAAAAAGTGCTTATGAAGCAGCCGGACTTGATCTAGGATCAAACAGAACAGATATGCTTTTTTCAAATTCTACCCTTATAGTGGGAAGAATTGGTGAAGATAAATATGTCCATGCCAATCAACTGGCAATGAAAGAGGTTGGACTTGTTAATGGAAGGTCCGGAATTTCCAATCTTAAGGAATCATATCCTGAAATTAAAACGCCAGAATATCAAGATCCTAAACGTGCTGTTGAAGACTTGAAAAAAGGCGTTATTGATTACATGATTCTCGATGAATATTCCATGCTTTTTTTAAACATTAGTAATTTGACTAACGAGTTATCCATTCTAGGAGAATGGAGAAACAACTCCAACGTTTATCTTTATGCGCCTACAAATAAAGAACCTTGTCTTAAGATGATTAATAGGGCTTTGAATTACGTTGATGGCGAAGATGCCTTGCAGAATGCAATCCAAGAAGTTGTCTTAAAAGAACAAGCAAAATCAAGTCCCAAACTATTATATGTTGTTATCGTGGCTCTTGCTATAATTATTCTGATTTCTCTTTATCGTGGAAGCAAGGATCGGTCAGAAAAACATACTCTGGATTATTTGGCAACCCATGATTCTTTGACGAATTCCTTGAATCTTTTTGGTATGAAAAAGATGATGATGGGTAAGGGGAATATCGGTGAAAGGTACCATCTTTTGTTGGTTGATATAAATCAATTTAAACGTATCAATAATTCCCATTCTTTTGCTTATGGAAATAAGGTTCTTATGGAACTAAATCTTGTAATGGAAGCCTATGTTGGACAAGAGGGTTATGTTGCAAGACATGGTAGTGATGAGTTTGTTGTAGCATTGAGAATGGAATACTATAAGGATAGTTCTAGTTTCATAAAGGGTTTATATGAAGAGCTGATGAAAGTATTGAAGTCTTTGGTTGACTATGAACTCACCATTGGCATAGGGATTACAACCCTTCAGCATTATGACGAACTGGAAGAGGCTTTTACTCGAGCGGAGAATGCGCTAAACCATCAGAAGGAGAAGTCTGGAAGTGGTATCGCCTATTATACAGAAGAATTAGGAACTAGACTTAAAATTGATAAAATGTTATCTAAAGAAATCCAGAGAGCTTTTGAGAATAGTGAGTTTGAAATGTTTTATCAACCACAATTCACAAAGAACGGTATGGAAATAGTCGGTTGTGAGGCCCTGGTCAGATGGAGACATCCGGAACATGGACTATTGGCTCCAGGAAAATTTCTTCACTTGATTCGGAAAGAAAATGCGATTAAGAAACTAGACCATTATGTGTTGGATCATGTATTATGGCAAATGGAGGTATGGGAGAAGGAAGGTATATATATACCTAAGGTTTCGGTCAATATTACTCCAATCACTTTATGTGATTATGAATTTTTATCTGTTCTTAAGACTGTGCAGAAGAGATATGAACATGATCATCTTCAACTTTGTCTTGAAATCACAGAAGATGATCAAATGCTGGATATTAAAGAGTTAGAAAAACTCTTACTTGATATTAAATCTATGGGTATAAGTATAGCGATCGATGATTTTGGAACCGGATACTCATCTCTTAGCTATATTGTTAAGTATCCTGCGGAGTATGTAAAGCTGGATCGAAGCCTGGTTAATAATATTGTAATTAAAGAACATGATTTTGATTTCCTTAGGGGTATTATTCATGTCTTGCAAGGATTAGGTAAAATAATCATAGTTGAAGGTGTAGAAACCATTGGTCAGATTGAAAGGTTAAGCCATTTTGAAAATCTTTTTATTCAGGGCTATTGTTATTCTAAACCGATATCTGTAGACCAATTGGTTCGTATGTGGAAGAAACTAAATAATAGGGTTGAGGTAAAAGAAGATTTATGAAAGATAGAATACTAGGATTAGCAAAAAAATACTCAAAGGACTTAATTGAAATTAGAAGAGATTTTCACCGATATCCAGAGATTGGATATGAGGAGGAAAGAACGAGTAGAAGAATTTCAGAGATATTAGATGGGTTGGGAATTAGACATGAAAAAGGGGTTGGTACAACTGGTATAGTTGGGCTTATTCATGGTGAAAAAGAAGGGGAAATAAATCATAAAGTTGTTATGCTTAGGAGTGACATGGATGCCCTTAAGTTGAGAGAACTTAATGAGCACTCATATAGGTCTGTCCATGAAGGTGTCATGCATGCTTGTGGTCACGATGGTCATATAACATGGCTTATTGGTGCGGCTAGAATCCTTCAAGAAATGAGAAGTGAGTTTTCTGGGACGGTGAAATTGGTATTCCAACCGGCAGAAGAAGGCCTTGGAGGTGCCAAGAGAATGGTTGAGGATGGTGTTATGGAGAACCCTAAACCGGATATGGTTTTTGGTGCCCATATTTGGCCAGATATTGAATCAGGGAAAGTTGGTCTTAAGTATGGAGGTGTAATGGCTGCGCCAACAATGTTTACAGTTAACATTATAGGCAAAGGTGGTCATGCGGCTATGCCACATCTAACAGTTGACCCTATTAGTATTTCAAATCTTGTATACCAGGCTTTTATGCAAATTGTAGCCAGAAGAGCTAATCCCCTTGAACCCATGGTTCTCTCAGTTACACAGATTCACGGAGGTACAGCCCATAATATCATACCGGAAGAAGTAGTAATGAAAGGTACAGTTAGGACCATAACCAATAAAGCTGGCCTTTGGGTCAAGCAAGAAATGGAAAAAGTATTGAAGCAAGTTTGTGGACTCTATGGTGCCAGTTACACTTTTGATTTTAATACCTATTATCCTCCTGTTATTAATGATGACGATGCTGTTGACCAACTTGCTAATTCTATAACAGAACTTTTAGGTCAGGATGTTCTTGTTCAAATGGAGCAACCATCTATGGCAGGTGAAGATTTTTCTTTCTATTTGCAAGAAACCAAGGGAGCTTTTTTTATGATTGGAACAAGAAATCCAGAAAAAAAAGCTGTATATCCCCTTCACAGTCCCTACTTTCAGTTAGATGAGGATGTACTTCATCAGGCTTCCGCCATTATGGTTAAAGTTGCTCTGGACTATCTTGAAGGGTAATTTTGCTGACAAATACTGGTAATAGGATTATAATTGAATTAATAAGACATTGGATAGGGTAGGATAAGTATGTGAGATAAATAGAAGAATATATTTGATCCTAGGAGGGGAGAATGTAATGGCTGAAAAACTTATTTTTCCAAAATATAAACGGTCTATTGTAAACCTAATGTCTTCAATTATGAAACATTATCAGGTTTATTCCGATTATGAATCTATTGAAGAGGTGGATTTTCTTTTGTCAAAAGCATATAAACATGTTCTACTTTTTGTTTTTGATGGGATGGGGGAAAAAGCTCTTCAGGCTCATCTAGATAAAGATGATTTTCTAAGACAACATATGATTTCACCTATGGAATCAGTTTTCCCACCAACAACGACCGCTGCAATGACCTCATACTATTCTGGCTTAACCCCAGCTGAACATGGTTGGTTGGGCTGGTCTCTTCCTTTTAGAGATTACGGGGCCATGGTAGATATTTTTCCCAACACGAGCTCCTATACGGGTATGCCTATGAAGACTAAACGGATAGCCTACAGGGAGATGCCTTATGAAAGTGTTTATCAAAGCATTCATCATTCTCTAGGGGATAGACTTGATATTCATACGATTATGCCAGAGGATATATATTTTCCTTCCAAGGGTAATCGTCACCATCCTGTAAGAGATTTAAAGCACATAAGAAAAGTAATCCAAAAGATTACAGGTGGTGAAAAGGCGTCCTTTACAGCAGCATATTGGCCTGAACCAGACTCTTCCATGCACACTTATGGTCCCTATGATGAAGAGATCAAAGATCAACTTTTGCTTATTAATGGGTTTATAGAGGAGCTTAGCCGCACCTTGTCGGATACATTGATTATTGTCAGTGCAGACCATGGACAGCTGACTGTAGAAAAAGAAATACAGGTTCATTTGGATGATGAAATCCGTAAGATGTTGGTTATTCCTCCTGCTTTAGAAAGTAGGTGTGCAAGCTTCTTTGTAAAAAGCCAATATCTAAAAAAGTTTCCTGACGTTTTTGAGAAGAGATACGGTAAGGACTTCAGATTATACAGTCATGAAGAGGTTAAGAAAAGGCAACTATTCGGCAAAGGCCTTTATCATTCCAGCTTTGATGATAGTATTGGTGATTTTATTGCCGTTGGTATAGAGAATGCTGTATTACATTTTAAGACAGTTGGTGGAAAAGAACCTCACCACTTTAAAGGACATCATGCAGGTATGAGTGATGAGGAAATGTTAATACCCTTAATTATTATTGAAACGTGAAGATTTATTTTATATCTTATGGTATTGAGTCTCTAATTGTTTTATACCATCTTATTATTGTAACCCTAAATTGTTTAGAGCAATCTACATTAAGGAGTGAGGTGCATCCATGAAAAAATTAAGTACTACATCATTTCTGAGAGCTGAAAAATATATTATGACTAATGGAAGACCGCTTGAAAAAGCATTATTTCGTTATTATTTTAAGGATGAAGACGGAATGGAGCTTATAAAGGCTCTCCAGTTTTATCAAAATGAAGACGGTGGTTTTGGGCAAGGTATTGAGCCGGATTTTTGGCTAAAGGATTCTTCACCATTAGCAACGTCAATTGGTCTTTCGCATCTGATGGCCGTTGATCATCACCGTGAGGCAAAGGAAATGATTGGCAAGGCTATTGCATACTTAGAGAAAACCTTTGATGGCGAACGATTTGGTTGGTACTCAGTTCCTAAAGAGGTCAATGATTATCCACATGCACCTTGGTGGGAATATGATGAGAAAGCAGGACAGACGGTTATTGATAATTCCTGGGGAAATCCGACAGTCGAATTAATTGGATATCTTATTCGGTATAAACGGTATGTAAAAACTCTCAATACCCATGATTTGATGGATTATGCAATCAAACACTATCAGAGTGAGTCAAAAATTGATTCAGAACATGAAGTTTATTGTTATATTCGTTTTTATAATCAATTGGATAAAGAAAGTCAAAAGGCCTTAAAGCCTAAGCTTATTCAGGCGATTGGGGACTTGATTAATCCTGAAGTTGACCAATGGACTTCCTATGTTCCCATGCCTCTAAACTTCGTTGAAGCTAATGGAGATGAGCTTTTCAATATAAATCTAGTGGATATTAATAAGAACTTAGATTATTTTATCGATAGTATTGATGAATATGGTGTCTTAGAACCTGTATGGTCTTGGAATCAATATCCAGATGAATGGATTGTAAGTAAGACCTATTGGACAGGTGTTTTGACCTTAAATGTGTTGATGAAGTTAAAGCGGTTTAATCGAATTATTGAATAAGAAAGCTATCCCACTTTCAAGTCGTTTACAATTTGTTAACAACTTGTACTTTTTTCATTCAAACTGTTAGACTATAATTTTTATTGGAGTGTTTAATTTTGTTCTGGATCTAACAATTGTAATGGATAATATGAGTATAGTGTAACAGTTTGAAAGGGGGATATTATGTCGTTTAACATGTATAATGACAAGTTAACCGGCGCAGGAAATCTCATGAAATTTTTAACTGAAGATTATGAATCTGTTTTTGAAGATAGCGGTCAGATTCTTTTTGTCAAGTTAAAACCTATCAAAAGGCTCAATGAAATATACAGCCGTCAGGCCGTAGATGAGATGTTGATGGCGATTATGAGAGAGCTCGTCCAGTTTGAGGGAGCTGACGTGTATCGAATTCTCGGAGGAGAATTTGTAGCGGTCTTTAAGAATTATTCCCATGATTATGTATCACAGCTTAATAAAAAATTTCAGGAAGTTATGAAATACTATTTTACCAGTCATAATTATAGCGAGGCGTATTTGCTTGATTTGCAAATGGATTACGAAGAACCGCTTCATTCCATTGCAGATTTTTATGGTCTCTTTTATGATACTCTTATGAAAGAAGAAGAACTGGAAAACGGAAAAGAAGTCCTTAAATATGTCTTGGAAAATCTTGCGATGATGATTAAGAGAACTGTTTGGGAATGGACTAATGTTCATGATTTTGCCTTGCTTGATGATGTTTCAGGCCTACCCAACTCAAAGTCTGCCAAACTCTTTATTCAAGAAACAGAAAAGCCTAATGAAAAGTATACGGTCTTTTTTATCGATGGTGATTCATTAAGTTTGTTTAATGAAGTTAGTTATGATGAAGGGAATCGAGTTATTCATGAAATTGCATCGGTTCTCAATTCGTCAATTAGAAAAGAGGACAAACTTTTCAGATGGCTTTCAGGCGATGAATTTATTGTTATTGCAGCAAGTATTACTAAGGGTGAAGCCGTTCATCTTGCAGAACGTATGAGAAAGAATGTCCAAGCTCATTGTGCTGATATGTTATATCCTGCAACTATTTCTATAGGTGTAGCATCTATGTCCCAGGTCGGTAGCGATTTAGATGGAGTTATAGCAAGGGCGGAAAAGGCTACTAAAGAGGCAAAAAGGCGAGGTAGAAATCAGTTTGTTTTCTATGAAAATATTGATTTGCTGACATAATTTTAATTGTAAAAAATAAAATTTATTGTATAATATTTACAGGACTAAAAGTCTTTTCGGGGTGTAGCTCAGCTTGGCCAGAGCGCTAGCTTCGGGAGTTAGAAGTCGCAGGTTCGAATCCTGTCACCCCGATATAACCGGTTCATCTAATGATGGACCGGTTTTTAGTATGTGAAAATCCTATATAGGTAATAGGTGAAATATCTTTAACCACAGCTGTTTACCGACATACAAAAGTCGAAGAAAGAACAATTATAGTTTGAAATACAACATTATTGCAAGGGGTAAACAATTAAATGTCGGTATTTGACATTATAATGTCTGGATTTAGGTAGAAATAAGATAGATGAAAAGATTAAAATATAGATGCAATATGTAAGTTGCCAAAGATAAGAATGGAGGGAAATATGAAAAGAAAGTTATTAGCTATTATTTTAGCCACAGTGGTAGTACTAGTGGGGTGTAACAGTGGAAAGAGTAATACCACGACAGAACAAAAAAGTTCTGATTCCCCATCGACAGCTACAAGTGAAGGAGTAGGTACAGATAGTCAAGCAGCAAAAACGGCAGTAAACGATTTTTCAGACAAAGACCCTGTTACATTAAATCTATATATGTTTGGGGACGCTGATTCAGAGCAATGTGAATTAATATCTGAAAAATTGAGCGAGATCACTTTAGAAAAACTTAATTGTGAGGTGGAATTAACACGAATTGGATTTGGTTCATATATCACACAATTAAATTTGGCCCTATCCTCAGGGGAACAGGTAGATGTATTTTCGCCTTTTAGTGCAAGTACAGCTACTCTAGCGAATTCAGGACAAATTAAACCCTTGGATGATCTGCTTTCTAAATATGCTAAAGATACGTATGATGCAATATCTCCAGATGATTTTGCTTGCCATACAATCGGTGGTGAAATTTTCGCAGTACCATGTAATAAAGATAAAGCATATGATCTGGGCTTTATGATGAGAAAAGATATTGTTGATGAACTTGGTATTAATTTAGATGACGTAAAAGATTTTGATGATTTACATGATGTTTTAGTACAAGTAAAAGCGAAATATCCTGATATGTATCCGGTAGTTCCTGACTTCGGTAATTTGTTTGGTTACTTAAAAATTGACCAACTTAATGATAATCTTGGAGTTCTATTGGATCCATATACAAGTGATTCTTTAAAGGTAGAGAATTTATTTGAAAGTGATTATTACAAAGAACTATGTACAAGGATGTATTCATGGGCAAATGAAGGATTGATTATGCCTGACGCATCAACTAATTCAGAAAGTGGTAATAACTTAATAAAATCAGGTAAGGCATTTGGACGTTTTTCACATATGAAAGTCGGTTTTGAATCTGAAAACACAAATTCTATCGGAATGGATATAGTTACTTGGAAATACGCACCACCACTTTCAATAACAACTAAAATATCAGCTCCTTGGTGTATTGGAGAAAATACTATTGACGCAGAACGTTCAATGGCATTAATTGATTTAATGTATAACGATCCTGAAGTATCTAACTTGTTGATCAATGGTGTTGAAGGTGTACATTACCAATTCTTAGATAAAGAAAAAGGTATCATTTCTTATCCGGAAGGTAAAGATGCAGCGGCAGTAGGCTACTCAAGACTTCCATGGGGATGGCCAAATGAGCAGATTTCATATTTGTGGAAAGGTGATAGTGAAACACTTTGGAGTGACTTGAATACATTTAATCAAACGGCTGCACAATCACCGGCTAAAGGATTTACATTTGACAATGTAAATGTACTAAATGAAGTCACAGCTTGTAATAATGTATTGACAGAATTTAATCCAGCATTATTAGCCGGACAGCTAGACCCGGCTACGACAATACCAAAATTCATTGATGAATTGAAAAAATCAGGAATTGATACCATAATTGCAGAAAAGCAAAAACAACTAGATGAATGGGCAGCAAATAAAAAATAAAGACTTATAGATAATATTAAGGGGTGTTGATTAAGTAGTTGGAAAGCTTCTGGCCTGACTGCTTAAGTGATACCCCTTTTAAATAATAGTTATTTCGATATGTTATGCTGGACATTCGAATTGGAGGTAATCTTATGAATACGGAAGTAATTTCAGGAATTAAAAAGAAAAAAAGAAGTGTACAAAAAAAATATATGCGCTTTTTACCACTCTATTTGATGATGGTCCCGGGGCTTATTTATTTGCTGATTAATAATTATATACCGATGACGGGGCTTATTATCGCATTTAAACAAGTGAATTATAGAGTTGGAATATTGAAAAGTCCTTTTGTAGGATTTAAGAATTTTGAGTTCCTATTTCGAGGTGACGCTTGGTTAATAACTAGAAATACCTTGGGCTATAATTTGGTCTTTATTGTATTGACACCAATAATTGCCATTACCGTAGCGATTTTGTTAAATGAACTTACAAACAAATTCACAAAAAAGCTGTATCAAACGATTATTTTAGTTCCATATCTAATTTCCATTGTTGTTGTAAGTTATCTTGTTTATGCATTATTGTCAACAGAGAATGGATTCATAAATAATTCTATTCTCCCATTACTTGGAAATCATGAAAAGATATCTTGGTATTCTTCAGCAAAATATTGGCCATTTATATTGGTAATAACGAATATTTGGAAGGGATTCGGTTATAGCTCTATTATCTATTTTGCTACAGTTGTTGGAATAGATAAAAGTTATTATGAAGCTGCATCAATTGATGGGGCAACACGTTGGGATAAAATTAAGTATGTTACAATTCCTTCTTTAAAATCAACAATTATTACTTTGACTTTATTAAGTATTGGACGTATGTTTTATTCTGACTTCGGTTTGTTTTATCAAGTGCCTATGAATTCCGGTCCGCTTCTAAGTGTTACTAATACTATTGATACATATGTATATAGGGGTTTAATGCAAAATAACAATATCGGAATGTCATCAGCTGCAGGTGTGTTCCAATCAATTGTTGGCTTTATTTTGGTTCTTAGTGCTAATGCTATAGTCAATAAGATTAGTAAAGAAGATGTATTATTTTAGCAGAAGGAGAGCTTAAGAAATATGGTTGAAAATAATAAAGCATTTCAAATAGTTACAAACATTATAATGATTTTTTTATGCATATTTTGTATTTTACCTTTTATGATATTGATTTCATCATCAATAACATCTGAAATAACGCTAGTAAGAGACGGTTATTCTATTTTCCCAAGAGATATTGATTTCTCTGCATATACGTATTTATTAACAGGGTCAAGCCGGATTATTAAAGGTTATATTGTTACTATTTGCGTTACAGTGATAGGAACTAGTATTAATCTGATACTCACACTATTATTTGCTTATCCATTATCAAGAAAGGATTTACCTCATAGAAATGTATTTGCTTTTATTGTGTTTTTTACGATGTTATTTAATGGTGGTATAGTACCCTCGTATATTATGTGGTCAAAGTATTTGCACATTCAAAACACATATCTGGCTTTGATTCTACCGAATTTACTCATGTCAGCATTTTATATTATAATGATGCGTACATATTTCCAAAGTAATATTCCGGATGCAGTTATCGAAGCAGCAAGAATAGATGGTGCAAGTGAATTTGCAGTACTGATTAAGGTCATAATACCAATGTCAAAACCAATCGTTGCAACAATTACCTTGTTAGTCGGTCTACATTATTGGAATGATTGGGTAAACGGTTTGTATTACATTAATAAGGACAAATATTATAGTATACAGGTATTACTAAATAGAATGCTTCAAGATGTGCAGTATCTAATGAGTTCAGCAGCTAGCGGTAACTCATCAGAACTTGCAAAAGATATACCTTCTGTATCGCTAAAAATGGCGGTAGCTGTGATGGGGGCAATTCCTGTACTATGTGTTTATCCATTTTTTCAAAAATATTTTATAAAAGGTATTATTATTGGAGCGGTAAAAGGTTAAGTGTGTTAAGTAGTATAGCTGGCTAGTGTAGTTAATGTAATTTATTTTTAAAATAAATAATTATGAGTATAGGAGATGATGATATGCTTTATCCGATTTTAACAGATTCAAGATCTGTTTTGGACTTAAATGGGATTTGGGATTTTCGATTAGATAATGGGAATGGATTTAAAGAGGAATGGTATAAAGAACCATTAAGAGAAGCTGTAACTATGGCTGTCCCTGCCTCATATAATGATTTGAAGGATGAGAGAGCGTATAGGGATCATTATGGTTGGGTTTTCTATCAAAGGACATTTAATATTCCTCAGTTTATGAAAGAAGAACGAATTATTTTGCGTATGGATGCTGTTACACATACCGCAAAAGTCTATTTGAACGGTATTGAAATTTGCAATCATAAGGGTGGATTCCTTCCTTTTGAAATAAAGATAAATGAATATTTGAAAAAAGGTGAAAATAACCTGACAATAGCTGTAGATAATCGCATCGATCATTCTACCTTGCCGGTCGGTTCGGAGAACTTAGGTGGTATGGCCATGATTAATGGGGCCAGAATGAACCTAGACACGGTGAAGCCACAAAATAAACCGAATTTTGACTTTTTTAACTATTGCGGTATAACACGTCCGGTAAGAATTTATACTACACCTTGTGATTTTATCAAGGATGTATCCTTAAATTCAAATATTGAGGGTACTAAAGGGATTATAAACTATGAGGTTGAGACGCAAGGGGATGGAAATGTAAAGATAGAACTATATGATAAGTCCGAAAAACTAGTTGCCTGGAGCGAAGGAAGTACAGGAAAACTAGTGGTAGAAGACGTTAGGTTATGGCAACCACTAAATGCTTATCTATATCAAGTAAGAATTGAATTTGCAGATGATGTATATGTGTTACCTTATGGTGTACGTACAGTCAAAGTCGAGGGAACCAAGTTTTTAATTAACGAAAAGCCATTTTATTTTAAGGGATATGGAAAACATGAGGATACATTCCCTGCTGGTAGAGGCTTAAATGTTCCAATGAATATAAAAGATATAAGTCTCTTAAAATGGCAAGGCGCAAATAGTTTTCGTACAAGTCATTATCCGTATAGTGAAGAAATGATGCGATTATGTGATGAAGAGGGAATTGTAGTTATTGATGAAACTCCAGCAGTTGGTGTTCACTTGAATTTTGGAGGTGGAGCTAATTTTAAGAACGGTAAAAAAATCAATACATTTGATCCAATTGAAGAAGGTGGCATTCGCACCTTAGAACATCATAAAGATGTTGTGAAAGAGATGGTTGTAAGGGACAAAAACTATGCTTGTGTCGTGATGTGGAGTATCGCAAATGAGGCGGATTCAGCCGGACCGGGAGCGTATGAATATTTCAAGCCATTATTTGATATTGCTAAAGATTCCGATCCTCAAAAAAGGCCATGTACGATTGTGGGGATGCAGGTCAAGGACAATACAAAGGATTGTACTTTAAAACTAAGCGATGTATACTGTTTAAATAGATACTATGGTTGGTATATAATGGGAGGAGACCTGGAAACTGCTGAACAATTGATGCGAGAAGAAATGGATTTTTGGAGTAAACAAGGAAAACCATTTATGTTTACTGAATATGGAGCGGACACTGTTAATGGTTTTCATGACACGATTCCGGTTATGTTTACAGAAGAATATCAAGTAGATTATTACAAAATGAATCATAAAGTGGTCGATGAGATTTCAAATTTTATTGGTGAACAAGTTTGGAATTTTGCCGATTTTGCCACTTCGCAAGGTATTTTTCGAGTTCAGGGGAATAAGAAAGGCATTTTCACTAGAGAACGTCGACCTAAGATGGTGGCACATTACTTAAGAGAACGTTGGTTGAATGTACCCGATTTTGGTTATAAAGGATAAGAACTATCAAAGTAAATGGGGATTTAAGAATGACAAAAGGAAAACGAGTCTATTCAATTAAAAAACAAGTACTTAAAATTCTAATGGGTATGTTGATACCCGTTTTGATATTCTTGTTTTTTTTGAATTGGTTTGTTTTGGGAGAATTAGAACATAAAATAGTTGAAGCTAATGAAAATATTCTCTATCTTCAATGTGAAAATATGGAGAAAATGCTGGAGAGTATTGATAATGCTATGGTCAGTATTATAACTGAACGACCTGCTTTTTATAGTCTACTCTATGGGAAATCTACAGAATTTGAAGACTATATAAACACTTATGAGTTAACAGATGACATGCAAAAAATGATGTATCCCTATTATGATATGACAGCTTGTGTATTGATATCCGAACCGAAAGAAATTTATCGAATCAAGTACAATATATATAATCCTGAGTCCGAAATCGGAAATGAGCTCTTAAATGCGCTAAAAGAATTAGTGGCTGATCAGAACTTCAAGATGAAAAATAAATGGTCACCTGTCACTATAAATGGGAGGTCCTATTTGGTTCGCATAATGGGGCATATGAAGACCTATATTATTGGGATTATAGATTTAAACCGTCTGGTACTTATACAAAATAACTTGAAGAATAATGAAGCAATAACAGTATTTTATAATGGCGATGGTTATTATACCGGTGCTAAACAGATAAGTGACATTGGCGTTGATCTTCAGCAAAAAGATACGTATTACTACATTGGTAAGTATTACAATCGCTATTTGGTCGTTGAATCTGAGTTTAATCATAGTACTTTACGAGTGGCTTACTTAACGCCAAAAGTAGCATTGATAGAAAATTTAAGTTCAGGACATATTATTTTGCTGGGTATTTCAATTATGATGTTGTTGACCCTTCCTATAGGGTATCATTTGCTGAAAAAAATATTTTTTAGACCATTAGATTCATTAGTCGGAACTATGGAACAAATAAGAGACAAAGATATTGACATGGTTTTAAAGGAAGAATACCGTGAGGTAGAATTTCAAAAAGTCGAAACAGCTCTTTACAGTATGGTACTGGAAATCAGAAATCTAAAAATAGATTCATATGAGAAACAATTACAGCTTAATCACACACGTCTTCGTTATTATCAGGAACAAATCAAGCCACATTTTTATTTGAATATTCTAAAAAATATATACGGTATGGTCGGTGAAAAGCAATATGATAATATTCAAGCACTAATAATTTTATTATCAAACCATTTGCGTTACATGATGCAAGAGGAGCCGATGATCGTCTCATTAGACAAAGAAATACAATTTATACGTAATTATATTGAGCTCCAGTATGTTTGTATGAAATACCCACCTAAATGTGTGATTGAGTGTGATGCAGAATTAAATGAGTTTAAAATACCGGCTATTTCACTGCTTACTTTTGTAGAAAACTCGGTGAAGTATGGAATGAACAAAGAAACTGGACTACAAATAAATGTTCAAATTCATAAAATGATTGTTGAGAATGAACAACATATTTATATTAGTATTTCTGATAATGGACAAGGATATGATAGTAAGACATTAAGAAAATTGAATTTTGATATTGAGTCACTTATTGGAAAGGGTCATCGAGGAATTTATAATGTAGTTCAACGATATAATCTACAATTTGGAAAAGAGAATGTTATTTTTGCCTATTCTAATTATAAAGGAGCTTTTACTGAAATCTTCATAAAAATAAGAGAAGAATAAGGGTGGAGAATATAATGAATATATTGATTGTTGATGATCATACAAGTGTTGTAAATGGAATTGTAAATGGTATTTCCTGGAATTTAATCGGAATCACCAATATTTTTACTGCTTTTAATGCATTTGAAGCAAAAGAGGTTTTAAAAGAACAAAGGATAGATATTATGCTTTGTGATATTGAGATGCCTTTAGAAAGTGGAATTCATCTTTTGCATTGGATAAGGCAAGAGGATTTTGATCTGGAATGTATCTTTCTGACGGCACATGCAGAATTTGAATATGCAAAGGAAGCAATAAGAGAGGGGAGCTTTGATTATATTGTTCAACCAGCACCCTATGAAGTGGTTCAGAAAGTGGTCGCAAGAGCTGTTGTTAAAATGATGGAAAAGAGCCGTCATAAAAAAGTTTTTTCCTATGGGCAAGTGATGATGGAAAAGAGAGAAATACTTAAGACGACAATACTAGGCGATATTATTAATGGAACTATTTCTGAAAAGGTCTATGAAAATTATAGAAAAGCTGTTACAATGCCGGGCTGGTCACAAAAATGTTATTCCTTTTTAGTCCAAATACATCCTGGAAAAGAAAATGTTGAAGATTTCGGCAATCATTTGATGCAATTTGTTGTAACCAATGTAAGTAAGGAACTATTAAGTTATTATGAACAAGATATTGTTTTGTATCCTATCTCTGAATTTCTTTATTTTATTTTAGTGTTTGGTCCTAATGGATATAAGATGGATAATGAAGGTTTTGTAAGACAAGTTGTAGCAATTAATAAGAACCTTTCGGAATACTATAATCTTAATATATCGTGTTATTTGACAAATCTCATTCAACCTTCAAGTCTAAAAATAAGTTATGATCAATTAATTGAGATGAAAGAAAAAAATATTACTTGTAAAACTGGGGTTTTTTGTGAAGGAAACATGGAATCTGATGAAGATAACAAGCAATATCAGTTGACTTTTTTGAATCGATGGAAACAATATCTATCAACTAATCTTGTGGATACTGTTCGGGATGAAATGAAACAATACCTAAATGAACTAGCGGACAAAGGGCAACTTAATTATAATATTCTATGTCACTTTCATATAGACTTAATACGTATCGTTTGTGACAGTCTTGAAGAGTATAAGGTACAACCTCATGAAGTTATGAAGAATATTATGAATTTAGATCTCTACCGAGATGCTGTTAAATCATTGAATGGTATGATTCGCTTTGTTGATGAAATCATGAATTTAGTTATGGAAAAATCAGATAATAAACATCAGGTTAATTTGACAGAGGTCGTTGAAGCATTCATTCATGACAATATTGGGAAAGACCTTAAGAGAGCGGACATTGCTATGGCGGTACACCTGAATCCCGATTATTTAGCACGTATATTTAAAAAAGATAAAGGTGTAACAATTGGTGAATATATTATTAGAGAAAAAATGGATGTTGCAAAAAATTTAATTTTGACAACGGCACTTCCGATAAAACTTATAGCATCAAGAGTAGGCTATCACAATTTTTCTCATTTTTCTCATTCTTATAAAAGAGTTCATGGCATATCACCCTCAGAAGAAAGGAAAGCTTTATCAGATTAAAGGGCTGCCGTCTTCCTTTGACGCTTGTTGTTGACCTAGATTTGCAAACATGATATAATCTCCAAATGAAAACAATTATCAATTATATCGAGTGGATGGCTATTGCTACTCGTGTGCACATGATGGCCCATAGTAATATATGTTTTACTATAGGCTAAGTAACCTAGGAGGTAAATTATGGCTTGCGGATGTCACGCAAACGAAAATGTAATGCTGGAATTGAAGGAAGTGATTCAGCATAATAAAGATACATATAGCTTTGATTTTGTTAGTCAAACACCTATTTTCTGGAAAGAAGGAGATAGTTCTAAGCTTTTTATTGATATTGATGGCTATAAGGAGGGGAGAAAATTTTCTTTGGCTTCATTGCCATTTGAAGATTCCATAAGATTTACAACTCGAATTCGTAATAATCCGAGCTTATATAAGGAATTTTTGAAAAAATTGGAGGTTGGAGACCTTCTTGAGTCAACACAACCAGCTGGTAACTTTTATTTAAGAAGAGATGGAAGACCTGCCCTCTTATTAAGTAATGGAGTTGGTATTGCAACCATGCGTTCCTTGATTAAAGCCTTTCATAATGACTCGACTTACGTTAATAAGATGACCCAAATCAATGTAGATGGGACAGGTGCCTTGTACAAGGATGAAATGGATGCTTTGGCTGAAGAAAATTTACTCTTTAGGTCAGTATATGCAGGTAATCGAGAGGATTTTTACGATATTCTTGATTATGAAAGTCAAAAACTTCTGTTTCAGACAGGCTTAATTCCTAATATTTATGTAGTAGGCAGCGATCGCTTTGTTATTGATATCAGTTCATATCTTATGAGCATGGGATTCGATCAGAATCAGATTATTACAGACGGGGTATACTCCTTAAGTGGAGGTGGCTGCGGATCTGGGTGCGCTTGTGGATGTTCTAGTGGAGGTGGCTGCGGATCTGGGTGCGCTTGTGGATAAGTTTGACACTATGATGTAATTAAGGTTAAGGGTTTGTAAGAATCCAAGAAGATATAGGAGTTTAAATGGTTATAGAATTAGTTATAACCATTTGACTCCTTTTTTAGTCTAATTGCAAAGCGAAGGAGGTTAAGCCTTTTTGTTCTTAGTTAAAGATATGCTTATTATGTTGCCAAAATACTCTCTAAGGTGATAGAATTGTATTATGTTTCATGAGTCAAGAGGGAGTCTGACAGCTAATGGATGTAACTTAGTCTTTTGGTACATAAATCATCTCGTTAATAAAAAGTTGAGGTAGTCCTATGAGTATTAGAATGCCCGCTGAATGGATGGAGCATGAAGCCACAATTGTAGAGTGGCCAGTGAGAAAATCCATGATACATCCAAATAATTATGAAGCGGTTTGCAGGGTTTATAAGAAAGTTATTGAGTCAATAGCCGTTTATGAGAAAGTATATGTTATACTTAATCCTATTGATAAGGTAGTTTTTTCAGAAGAGGTTTTATTTAATATTAAGCCAGTTATGATTCCCCATGATGATGCTTGGGTTCGGGATAATGGACCTACATTTGTCTATGGACCGGAAGGAAAAAGGAAAGGGATCGACTGGAAGTTTAATGCATGGGGGGGTAAGTATATACCCTATGACCTTGATAATGCCCTTGCAGGAGAATTCATCCACCGTCTTGGTGTAGACAGTTTGTCTGTGGATATGGTTCTAGAAGGTGGGTCGATTCATGTTGATGGTGAAGGTACCTTGCTATCTACTAAAGAGTGTCTTCTTAATCCAAACAGAAACCCTGATTTGTCACAAAAAGAGATTGAAAACCATCTTGCCGATGTATTAGGCATAGAAACTTTCATATGGCTTGAAAAGGGTTTATATGGCGATGAAACAGATGGACATATTGATAATATTGCCTGTTTTGCAGATGATGGAAGAGTATTCATTCAAACTTGTAAAGATCAAGAGGATCCTAATTATCTAATTTCTATGGAGGCCCTTAAGGTCTTGGAGTCGGCGAGGGATAATAAAGGAAGGAAACTTAAAATCATTGAAATGCCAAGTCCTCTTGCTACGTTTTATGATGAAGAACGCTTGACATTAAGTTATTTAAATTTCTATTTTGTTAATGGGGCTCTTCTTTTACCTGTTTTTGGAGGAATTCATCAGGAGACTGATGAAGAGGCTATCCGCATTCTTAATCAAGCATTTCCGGAGAGAAGGATTATTCCGATCGAAACGATGGACTTAATCAAAGAAGGTGGAAATATTCACTGTATTACACAACAAATTCCTATGGAAAAGGTGATGCTATGAGAAAAATAAAAATCGCAGCAACCCAAATGTCCTGTTCGGCAATAAAGGAAGAGAATATTGCAAAAGCAGAAGGTTTAGTTCGCCAAGCTGCCAGCCAAGGTGCCCAAATAATACTTCTACAAGAACTGTTTGAAACACCGTATTTTTGTCAAACTGAGAATGAAGCTTATTTTTCCCTTGCTAGGGATTGGAAGGAAAATGCTGCGATTCAGCATTTTAGCAAGGTTGCAAAAGAATTGAAAGTCGTTTTGCCCATTTCTTTTTATGAGAGAAAAAACATGGCTAAATTTAACTCAATGGCAATGATTGATGGTGATGGAAAGATTCTTGGTATTTATAGAAAAAGTCATATACCTGATGGACCCGGTTATGAGGAAAAATTCTACTTTAGTCCAGGTGACACAGGATTCAAGGTTTTTAATACAATGTATGGCCGGATAGGTCTTGGTATTTGTTGGGACCAGTGGTTCCCGGAAGCTGCAAGAATAATGACCTTAATGGGTGCCGAACTTCTTCTTTATCCAACGGCAATTGGTTCAGAACCTGAAAATAATTCTATCGATTCTAAGGGACATTGGCAAAGAACCATGATTGGCCATTCGGCAGCTAATTTAATTCCTCTTGTTGCTTCAAACAGAACTGGAAAAGAAATTCAGGAGGATTCAGAAATTACTTTCTATGGTTCTTCTTTCATTACAGATGGAACTGGATCAATAATAGTGGAAGCAGGTAGGGACGATGAGACGGTTTTGGTTGCCGAAGTAGACTTGGATGCCTGTTTAGCCCTAAGAGAAGAGTGGGGGGTTTTTAGGGATAGAAGACCAGATCTTTATGGTAAATTAATAACTTTTGATGGTTGTGACAGTAAAGGGGAAATTAAGTGTTAAAATTAATGTTTTCAAGAATGAACTTACCCCAGAAGGTGATGTCTTTCTCTTTTGGATTTATACTGATTGGAATATTTGCCCCATGGAGGTTTTATATATTTGGATCCATTGGTATTCTGGGTATGATTATTGGCTATATCTGGAATTTGATTCATGAGAAAAGAGAAAGCGAAGACGGCATCATTGATGTAGATATTGAGGTCACTGATCCTCTATCAATGGACTTTGATGAAAAACTCAGGAAGCTAGAGAAACTAAAAGAAGATGGTTTGTTGACAGAAGAAGAATATTTAAAGAAAAGAGGAGAAATATTAAAGACCAAGTGGTAAACTTGGTCTTTGGCTTTATTTAAGGTGTATATAATTTTGATTATTTATCATTGAAGTAAGACCAATGACCTTGAATATACCTAAGATATTAGGCATCCAGTTTTGATTGTTCGTCAAAATCATCTGCTTGTATAATTTGATTTTTGCCGGTTTTTTTGGCTTTGTATAGTGCAATGTCAATGGTACGAAGGTAGTCATCTAATGACTGGTCTTTATAGTAATCATAGCCGCCCGATAAGGTGACCTGGCATAGGTCTATGACTTCCAAATGACTGAAACGGTGTTTGAATTTCATAAGAATCATTTCCAATTCTTTTGGATCTGCATAAATGAGAAGAATAAATTCGTCACCGCCATATCTGGAAACATAACCATAGGGACCAAACTCTATGTTTAAGGCTTCAGCAAATTCGGATAATACCTTATCGCCTACCAGGTGACCGTAATTGTCATTAACATTTTTAAAATCATCAATATCGATGATCATGGTGACAAATGGTCTGCGCGACTCTTTATCAGCAATAGTGTCTTCCAACTTTTCAAAAATAAATGCCCGGTTATATACACCTGTTAAGGAATCAGTATATGCAATAATTTCAAGTTGTCGATTGGTTTCCTTATATTTGTTGAAGTTGTTAGTATATGACTTAGAAAAATACATGAGTATAAGGTAGGAAGAAAACAGGGCCATGGGTATCTGGATAAGACGGTCAGTAAAAGAAACACTTTCCGAATACTGTATTAACCAATCGGGCCTGACAAATTCTATAATAATAAATGCTGTGTATTCCAGAATGGAAAGTACAACCAACAAATATTGTTTCCAACCTTGAAACACAAAAGCAAGGCAGATAATGATAAGAAATATATATGCAATAACGTTATTATTATCTGCACCTGAATTCATCCACCCTAAGGGTACGAAAAAAAGGAGTACAATCAAGGTATAAATGAATTTGAGTATATCATAATTGGGATAGTATCTACGAACAAGAAGGGTAAGAAAGATAAAAAAGACCCATTTAAGATTGACATGTTGGGGGTAACCGATAAATTGATTTCCAATGATGTTAAAAGCTGAGACAAAAAGTGCCATTATTAAGATAATGTTAAAAATTTGATTAGCCATTGGTTCTTCAGTTTTGAATTTAATAATATCCTTAAGGTATTTCATCTTGTCCTCTTACTCTATATTTACTTGACACACAGTAATGTTATTAGTTAATGCTACTACCAAGATTACTGTGTGTCAAGTGAATACTTCATGAATAAGTAAAGCCCGTGTTATGAGCTAAGTATATTGATCTCCTTTTGCCTGTCTTAGAACTAACCCTTTTGAAGTTAACCCCTGAGGAAATAAGTTAGGTCTGTATTAAACCTTAAATGGATGCTAGTTTTCTAAGTGATGAGGATGTACCAGTTTGATTTAAGACTCCAATTAAGGGTAGGGCTAAAGCGATACCAGCAGCTGTTTGAATAAAATCACCTGGCAATGATGCTGTTGCAAGCAACCAGTCACCGTATAGTAGAAGGTTATAGAAGAAATATCCAGCTATCATAACTAAACTCGGTACTACATAGGCGAGAATGACACGGATGATACCAGGTTTTTCCTTAGAGCCTCCATGATAAATGCCACCTACCATATATCCCATTAGACCTCGAATAATAAAAGTTCCAGGAGCCCAGATGATCCAGGGGGAAAGTGCATCAAAAAGAGCCATACCAAAAGCCCCGCTAATGGCTCCGTATTTTTTACCAAAAACAATGGCGATTGTAAACAGCGCAACATTACCAAGGTGGATAAGACCACCGGTTGCAATACCAGGTAAGGGTATTTGAACCGCATAGGTAGAAATGAAAACGATAGCTATAAATAAAGCATTAAGAATAATAAAGCGTGTGGATTTAATTCTCGACGTGTTATCCATAATCTAAGCTAGGTACAATTTTCTGTACCGTATCCTTTCTATAATTTACTTATAGTATACAGGAAAACTGACCTTCTTAAAAGTGACAAAATATATTATATTAATGGGGACAGAATTTGAGATTGAAATAGATAATACTTTTGGATACAAGGATAAGAGCTTTGAACCAAGTATTATAGATAGGATACAGGTTCAAAGCTCTTTAATTAAATTTTCTGGAAAATATAAACTAAACTTTTATCTTTTCTTCAAATGCTTTAGGATCATCGCAAGGTGCGTTAAGATCAGGAACATCAATCGCTTCGTAATCGATTTCGATACCGATGGATTCCAATTCTTTAATAACATCGTTATATGTCATACAAGGCTCCTTCATGGTCAACTGGTTTATTTTAAATCGTGATTTTATTATAACAGAAAATAAAAAGAATAACAAATAACAATTATCAATTAGTTGTTGTTTTTAGATAATAATACCCCTGTACCTATATTCATCTTTCGAACTTATCTATTGTCAAGTATAATAGATGATAAGAATGAAATATATGTTGAAAGGATAATGACAATGGATTTACTAATTAATGTAATATTGGCTTGGATAGCAACAATTTCAGTTTTTTTACTGGGAATCATATACATATTGCGTAAGGTTGGAAGAAAGAAAAAGGAAGGCCTACTATTTAAATGGAATAAGTCTTTAAGGAAGTATCATAAATGGATGGGAATAGTTGCCCTTGGAGCAGGATATCTTCATGGCTTATACTCATCATTTAAGATTGTCTCTTTTAATCAGGGAACTTATGCCTGGCTTATGATTGTTCTTCTGGGCTTGGGATATTTATTAAGAAAGAAAATGAGAGGTAAATGGGCTAAAATTCATAGGGGTATGGCAGCTATCGTTTGGGCTTTGATTATCTTGCATCTCGTAGAAGTTGGTGGGTTTGTTGGTATAGATGGGCTGGTTTATGCGTTGGAGAGAGAAGGGTATATTCAATCAGAAGACCAATCATCAAATACTGATGAATCCAATCTCCAATCTTCTATAAAATCTAAGAATGAGATTGGAGAGGATGACACAAAAGATTCAGAAGCAAATGAAGTTATAGAGGAAGTCAATAAGGCTATAAAATGGGATGGTCTGGTACTTGAAGATGGAACATATACAGGCGTTGCAGATGGATATGGACCTGATTTGACGACAAGTGTTGTTGTAGAAGGCGGTAAAGTCGTTTCAGTAGAGGTCCTATCCCATAATGAGAAGAAAGAACAATTTTGGGGAACGCCTGTTGAAGTGATTCCAGAACTTATTGTTGATAAGGAGTCTGCCCAAGTAGATGCTATAAGCGGAGCTACCTATACTAGCTATGGAATTATGATGTCTGTTCAAAATGCCTTGGAAGGTGCAATTATTTCAGGAACACAAGATATGATAACCATGCCAACTATTATAAGAGGCCGAGGAAACCATTAGTTAAAATGGAGTCAATTATGTAATAAGGAAGCTGTTTCTTGTATTTGCTTCATGGACGTGGTTACACTAGACAAATTAGTATCTTGTGCTTCAATAGAAGCCAAGATTTCTTGGCTTGCCGCCGCATGATCGGTAGAAAGATCTGCAATGGATTTTGTCTGGTCTAAAATAGTATTAAAACTGTCTGAAATCTTGTCGATATTCAAGGTTTCTGTATCGATTTGCCTACGTAAGTGTTTGTATGAATCTTCCATATGCCTAAATGACTCTTTAAAACTATTCATTACCGTTAAACCATCTTCAATATTTATCTTCCCTTCAGTCACCTTATCAAGAGTTGTGGTAGAAGTCACCGTCAAGTCATTGAAGATTTTTACAATGTTATCTGCTGTAGCGCCTGTTTGTTCTGACAGTTTTCTTACTTCATCGGCAACAACTGCAAAACCTCTTCCGTTTTCACCTGCTCTGGCTGCTTCTATTGATGCGTTTAGAGCTAAAAGATTGGTTTGTTCTGCAATATCTGAGATATTTGCAAGAAATGTTGTAATGGAGTCTGTATTTTTCTTTAGGCTTTCTACTGTTTTCTGTGCTGCTAGTATCGTTTCACCAATGGTATTCATTCGGTCATACATGGTATCGAGATTGTTTTGGTTTTCTCTAATTTGTGATACCAAGTCCTCTGAGGTCTTACTAACATCTGAAGCAATGGAATGGGTTTCAGTTACTAATGCTAAAGACTGGGAAGAGGCTTGGGATACTTGATTGGAAGCATGTGACTGGTTTGAAATACCCACAGCCATAACCTGCATGGCTGAAGTGATAGCTTCACTTGAATCCCGCATTTGGCTGATATGACTACCAGTTTCTTCAATGCTGTCGGTTAGTTCTTTAACAGCTGTCTTATTAGTGGAAAGGAGTTGGTTGACTTCCTTCAACAAATGATCTGTTTCAATCTTAGATAGAACCGCATTCTGAATGTATTTGAAGCCCCATTGAGTAACGTATACAGCTACAAAGAAGAGCATATTAACTCGGATTAGGTTATCGATGGCAATGGATAAAGGTGCTTGTGGATAGAGGATACCATTACCTAAAACGATAGTTACAATAAGCATTTGAAGGTTTAAGACAATAACATCAATAATTACTAGTCGTGGATCAAAATATAGGGCCGCCAATAATAATGAAGCTGACATGATAAGGAAGTATGAATCACCAGAGCCTTCTATGAGACAAATCAGCGTATTTAAGGAGGCTGGTATCAAGGGTAATATGAAGCTTTTTATGCTTTGTGGTATAAAAGCAAGTAAATTAACTAGATTGGTGATAACTAATGCAATAGCTAAAACGATAATACCTGCCATAGCATCTTCTCCGGTGACCAATAAATTAATAATTAAAAGAATACATATTGTAGAAATCAATATGGTATTTAGGCGGTTGGCTTTTTTGAAATCAATAGCTTGTCTTGTTAGTATCTTAGAATTTATCCCCATGTGATTCTCCTTTGAATGAACTTTCTTATAATTAGTTTAGTATATTTTCAGGCAAATATCTATAGCAAATTATATTTCTGACAAAGTTTATAAGGTTTGAAGTATACTCAATATTCTTATATAATATAAGGAACATAAGTATGAAAGTTGCAAGACCAAATAGAAAAGGATATAGACTATGAGTGACTTTAGCGAAAGAGTAGTTAAGATATTAAAAGCAATTCCAAGAGGCAAGGTTGTATCTTATGGGCAGGTTGCAGATTGTGCTGGCAACAATAGAGGGGCAAGAGCGGTTGTTTATATTCTTAGAAGTAAGAGCTATAGAGGCCAGCTGCCATGGCACCGAGTTATAGGAAAAACGGGACAAATAAGAATTAAAGACCCGGAAGGATACTTAACTCAAAAGCATTTACTTGAGTCAGAGGGTGTCTTTGTTGACGATGCAGGAATGGTTGATATGGAAAATTATGGTTGGGATTGTCAAGGTTATAACCATATGCTATAATGGTTAAGCTAAATGCGGATGTAGCTCAGCTGGATAGAGCACTGCCCTCCGGAGGCAGGTGTCGGAGGTTCGAATCCTCTCATTCGCGTTGATGACAGTCGGTATGGTTTTGGCCGGCTGTTTTTGTATTTCTGAAAGACCTGCAAGTGAGTAAAAGGTGTAGAAATGGCATGTGTGACATTGACAAAATGACTAAAATGCTATATGATGCATCTATCAACAACTAGGGGTGTCCGGTAAAACCGGGCTGAGATTGTATTAACTGACCCTCATACCTGTACGGATCATGCCGACACAGGGAAGTTGCACGTCTGTTAATGCTCCTTAGAATTAAAGGAGGATTTTTTTTATGTTTCAACAATTTCAAGATGCACTGATTAGTGGTGACTTACAAAAAATTGTAAGCTCTACAGTTGGTCAAATCATCATTGCTGTGATTGCAATCGCTGTTTTGCTTCTAGCTGTCGTTTATGCAGGTAGCAGCAGGGATGGTATAAGAATTAAGGCTTTGACCTATTCTGCAATTGCTATGGCAATCAGTTATGTACTATCATTAGTTAAATTTGTCGCCTTACCTCAGGGAGGATCATTAACCTTATTTAGTATGCTCTTCATTATCATTATAGGTTATTTTTTTGGTCTTCGTACTGGTATCCTTGCAGGGATAACTTACGGTTTACTACAGTTAGCCTTAGGTGGATGGGTTATGCATCCAATCCAGTTGCTTTTGGATTATCCCTTAGCATATGGTGCTCTTGGGTTATCGGGCCTTTTTAAGGATTCAAAAAATGGACTTGTAAAAGGTGTTTTATTAGCCTCAGCAGGAAGATTTTTGTGTCATTTTCTATCAGGTGTTATATTTTTTGCTGACTATGCTCCAGAAGGATGGAATTCAATCGTATATTCTTTCTGGTATAATCTCTCCTATGTAGGAGTTGAAGGCATTATCACAGCAGCTATTATTGCTATACCATCAGTTTCCCTCGCTTTTACGCAAGTTAAGAAACAGGCAATCAGCTAATTACTTAAGTATTAAAGCTGTCAAGGATTTTCATATCTTTGACAGCTTTTTATCTTGCTGGAGTTTCTTGTCTTCTTGTCTAGGTATGGGAAAGGTCTTTAAGATATGTATTGATTTATGAAGCTATTAATAATAAAATAAATATATAGGTCAGGAAGAAGCTGGTTCAGCTTTTGTAATCCTGATTTTGGGAGCGGTTTTAAATGGAATCTGAAAGGAGACATATGCAGAATTTTTCGTATTTTAATAAAGTGAAGTTTGTTTTTGGAAAAGAAACTGAAAATCAAGTAGGAAGTCTCGTAAAAGAAGCAGGTGCAAGTAAAGTACTTGTCCACTATGGTGGTGGAAGTATTAAAAGGTCTGGTCTCTATGATCGGATTATGGACAGCCTGAAGGCAGAAGATATTGAAGTCGTTGAACTTGGAGGGGTTGTTGCCAACCCAAGAATCTCTTTGGTTTATGAAGGCATCAAGCTATGTAAAGAAGAAAAGGTTGATTTTATTTTGGCAGTTGGAGGTGGGTCCGTTATCGATTCAGCTAAGTGTATTGCGGCAGGCAATTACTATGATGGGGATGCGTGGGACTTATTAATTGGCAAGGGAACAATAAATGAGAGTACGCCATTGGCTACAGTTTTGACCATTCCAGCAGCTGGTAGTGAAGTAAGTGCTGATTTAGTTATTACAAATGAAGATGGGCAATTGAAGAGGGGCTACAACCATATAAGTCTTCGGCCGGTTTTTTCGATTTTGAACCCTGAACTTACCTTTACTTTGCCAAAATTTCAGACAACATGCGGTATTGTTGATATGCTGGCCCATACTTTCGAAAGATATTTTACAAGAGAAGATCATGTAGAAGTAACTGATAGGATGGCGGAAGGTTTGATGAAGGCTATTATAAGGACTGCTCCAAGACTTCTGAATGAACCGGATAATTACGATTATCGGGCTGATATTATGTGGGCAGGAACGATGGCCCATAATGGACTGCTTGGAACAGGGCGAATAGAAGACTGGGCATCACATATGATTGAACATGAATTGAGTGGTATTTATGATATTGCCCACGGGGCAGGACTTAGTATTGTCTTTCCTGCATGGATGAAATATGTATATAAAGAAGATGTCGCTTTTTTTGCTAAGTGGGCTAATAGGGTCTTTGATGTTGAAATTAATCCTCATAATATGGAAGAGACAGTATGCCTAGGTATTGGCAAACTTGAGGCCTTTTATAGGAGTCTAGATATGCCGACTCGTCTTAAGGATGTTGATATACCAGAAGATCGTCTTGAGGAGATGGCACTAAAAGCTACAGATAATGGTAGTGCTATGATTGGTAACTTTAAAAAATTGAGCCATGAGGATGTGCTGAACATCTATAGACTGGCCCTTGAATAAAGTTCCATAAATAAGCGAGCAATCTATAAAGATATAAGGTTTTGGTCCTTGTTATGGGGCAATAGCCTTATATCTTTTTTACTTGAAAGAGTTCTTCTAGCGATAGTAGGTACTAGTAACTTATATCGTAGATTAATTCTTAAATTATTATGAAGTTTATAGATTTGTAAATGGTTATGATATAATAATTTCAGTAACAGGCTATGTCATGACAAGAAAGATGGGAGATCTGTTTAGCTAGATTCATATGTTGATGTTAAGCTAGAAAATGGAGAATCATAGGGGAAGGTTGAACTAGAATGAAAAGGCAAGAGCAGGTAGGGCTTCGTAATTTAATAGTATTTATACTAGTGATTTTTATTGGTTTGCTTTCTATTGTTGCTATAAACAGAGTCTTTAGAAGCATACATGACCGTTTGGACCAGTCTTATCAAAATAAGCAGATAGAAATGACAGTTGCTAGATATATACTTAGTCATATACAAAGCGTAGAAAGTCAGTTTTATAAGATTAGCTTAAGTAGGGACTATGAGAATGGATTCCAGACTATGGAAGGTTTGGAAAATGAAATTAACCATCTTAAGACATCTATTGAGATCCTAAAAAAGGGTGGGAAAATTTCTCACCATATTGAATTGAATTTGATAGAGATGCCTGAATATGATGAATACTTGGAATATAAACCAAGTGAAAAGATCAATGATAATCTGGAAGCTCTTGATATATTACCGCAAGTGAATATTGTATTGGAGGACTCCTATGATTTGCTTCAAATGATTAGGTCTTATCAGAAAGCCGAGAAGAAGAATGATCAGGAGCTTCTTAATGTCATTGATCAGGAGATTAGTGAGTTAGTGGAGCAGGAATCATTACATTTTATGTCTATGAAGAAGACCGCTGGAGGACTTATATACGAGATTAAAATTCAAGCTGATGCCTATAATGAAGAAATTTTATCAAAGAAAGAGATGTTAGATTGCATTGAGTTTATTGTGTCTATCAGTATTGTAATAGCGATTATATTATTAGGGTATTTTTTTGGAAAACATCTAATTGATATCAACCGGACGCTTGGTCTTTATGCTCTTGAAGCAGAAAAAGCTAATGTTGCCAAGACCTTGTTTATCAGCAATATGAGTCATGAAATCAGAACGCCCTTAAATGCAATTATTGGTTTTTCAGAAGTTCTTAATGAATCTCAAAAACTTCCAGCAAAAGAAAAGGAATACAGTGATATTATTAACAGAAGTGCTAATACACTCCTTGGTATTGTCAATAATATTCTGGATTATTCTAAGATAGAGACAAACAAGTTAGAGTTGGAATATATTAGTTTTAAAAGTGAGGACCTTTTAGAGGAAATCATAGAAATGTATTCCTTAAAGGCTAGTGAAAAAGAAATTCGATTGATTTATAATCCCAATGTTTTGATGCCGAGATTTCTTTATGGGGATCCTATTCGCTTAAGGCAGGTTTTGATTAACCTTTTAGGAAATGCTATTAAATTTACTGATAGAGGTGGTCGGGTGGAGCTTGCAGTGAATATTTCCAATATGAATCAGGATTATGTCGATTTAGAATATGTGGTTTTAGATAATGGAATAGGTATCGCTCCTGATAGTCAAAAACTGATCTTTAAAAGTTTTGAACAGGCTGAAAAGGGTACTATGAGAAAGTTTGGAGGGACTGGTTTAGGCCTGGCCATCTCACAAAAGCTTGTTCAATCAATGGGGGGCCAGCTTCATTTAGTGAGTCAGCTACACAAGGGTAGTCGGTTCAGTTTTACAATCAAGCACAAAATTGACACAGAGAGTATCAGGGAGGAAGAGTCAGTCAATTGGAATATGACATTTGGCATCACGACAAAAAAAGACCAGTCAGCAGTGCTCCGTGATAGTGTTATCTATTATTTGGAGGACTTTGGTAGTGTTGTAAGTGACGTTGATAGAAAAAACGTACCGGATATAGATATGATTTTTGTTTTTTATACACATGATTTGATAAAAGATTTGAAATTCATTAAAGAGAATTACCATGAGGTACCCATTATTTATATTGGTGATGTGAATCGACTTAATACCGAGGAGCGACACTGTATAAATGATATTATATATGAACCAATCTACAAATCAAAAATCCTGAAGATCCTGGCTAGGTATTACAAGGGAGATGAATCGGTTCAAAGTAGTAAGGCTTTGAAGTATATAGGAAATGTATTAGTTGCTGAAGATAATCTTATTAATCAACGGCTAATGGACGTTTTATTGTCGAAATATGGAGTTCAAGCTACCTTTGTGGACAATGGTGAAGATGCTGTAAAAAGCTATAGAGAGACCCCTTATGATTTGGTTTTCATGGATTTAAGAATGCCTATAATGGGAGGAGTAGAAGCAGCTGGAATCATTCGAGAAGTAGAGAAAACATTGGACTTTCATACCACAATTATTGCATTAACAGCTGATGTTTTAAGACAGGCAGATAATGATGCTTTTCAAGGACAATTTGATGAATATATGATTAAGCCTATTCAGATTAAACATTTGGAGGCTAATTTAGATAGGTATTTGCAAGCTGTTGATAATAAAGAAGTTGATATTTTAAAAGAAGGTGTAATTATTATAGGTAGTCAAGAAGACAAGCAGTATAGTAATCATCTAGTAAGGTCAGTAACAATGGAGGAAGAGATCAGTAGAGAATTTGTTGATTTGGATATAGATTATGATGTGAAT
This sequence comes from Vallitaleaceae bacterium, assembly GCA_963677625.2. GTDB lineage: Bacteria > Bacillota > Clostridia > Lachnospirales > Vallitaleaceae > UBA1351. Next base: position 116,413 of record CAXXSW010000003.1, on the reverse strand, counting down.
AGAGTTATCAAGGAAATTGGTTTTACTAAGGATGAGTTTATAAGCTTATTAGATGAATTTTTCCATATGTTACAAGAATATATATATGGCATACAAGAAGGTATTAAACATAAAAATAAAGATAAGTTAAAAAAATCTCTTCATCAATTAAGGGGGACCACTTCCAACCTTAGGTTTAAGGACATGGCAAACAAACTTTCAGAATATGAAACATATGCTTTAGATGGAGACTTTAATCGAATAGACGTAGAAGGAATAGAAGAATACTTTGAGAGATTATATGATCATATAGGGAAACAGAAATGAATAATTACTATTATGACCAGTATAGCTCAAGTATTTTAGGCCATTAACTTCTTTTTAAATGAGAAGGTTAATGGCTTTTTTTTATTTCTAATCAACAATTATTGGCATATACCAAAAATAGTTATTGACATATGCCAATAAAGGAGTATAATCATACATGTAAATCAAACATAAATGAAAAAGTTAAGGAGGTAAAAGTGATGGCTAATAGAAATGGATTAGGACCTAATAATAAAGGCCCAATGACCGGAAGAGGTCTAGGAACTTGTAAGTCCGAGGTGAAAGATAGAAGAGATAATATATCTGGATTCATGGCTAGAGGATTTGGCGGTAGAGGATCTAGAGGAAGAGGATTTTTCGAAGGACAAGGACGAGGCATGGGAAGAAGAAATGGTGGACGCCATTTTTTTCGTCAGAGTCCTAGTGATAGTAGTTCTTTTGATAGTGAATAGTTGGTGGCAAGATGCCTAGACCTAGGAAGCTAAGGAAAGTTTGCCGGATGCCTTTATACAAAGGTTTTGCACCAGTAGGGCAAGCGAGTATGACTAAAGAAGAAAGTATCGTTCTTAGCGTAGATGAGTTTGAAACCATTCGCTTGATCGACTACGAAAAGATGACTCAGGAAGAATGCGCCAAACAAATGGGCATTGCTAGGTCTACGGTACAAAGTATATATGATGTTTCGAGACATAAACTGGCGATTATGCTTGTAAGAGGTGCAGATTTGAATATTTCAGGTGGTAGCTTTTCCTTGTGTGAAGAAGACAGACAGAGAAAGCGTTGCGGAAGGTGCAAGGGTTATCACAAAGGAAACAAGGAGGCTACAAGTGATATTATTATTACCAACCAATGACAAAAAAATCGAAGATGGTATCTGTCCATCATTTGGAAGGGCACCATATTTCATGCTTTTTAATACCGAGACAAAACAGGTGGAATTTGTAGGTAATCCCGGGGCTGAAAGCGCTGGAGGTGCAGGAATTATTGCTGGCCAGGCAGTTATTGACTTAAAGGCTGACATGGTCTTGGTTCCAAGACTCGGGAAGAATTCAGCCGATGTTATAAAGAAGGCGGAAATTGAAATCTATAAATCAATCTCTGATGATATTATGGAGAATATTGAATTATTCATAAGTGGAAAACTGGAATCCTTAACAAATATACATCCAGGTTTTCACAGCCATGGGTAAGAAGCTATGAAAATTGCTGTATTGAGTGGTAAAGGTGGTACAGGTAAAACCTTTGTTAGTGTGAATTTGGCGTCAACGATTGAGAATGCCACTTACGTTGATTGTGATGTTGAGGAACCAAACGGACATCTTTTCTTTCAGCCGGTTTGGTTAAATACAGAGAGGGTTTATAGAAAACTTCCTTTAGTGGATCAAGATAAATGTACAGGATGTAGAGTGTGTACTGACTTCTGCAAATTTAATGCCTTGGCATATATATCCGAGCAGATTTTGGTTTTTGACGAGGTATGTCATTCGTGTGGTGGTTGTGTTACGCTTTGCCCACAAGGTGCTATTACGGAAAAAGATAAAGTTGTAGGCACCATTCAAAAGGGAATGTCCTTATCTCAAAGCGTACTGTCAGGAACAATGGAAGTTGGAGAGGCAAGTGGCATTCCAATTATTGGTCAATTGCTAGAAGAGATTTCAGGCAGATCTGATGTAGTGATTGATTGTCCTCCCGGATCTTCTTGTAGTGTTATGGAAAGTTTGAAAGAAGCTGAGTATTGTATATTAGTTGCAGAACCAACGATTTTTGGGAGTCATAATTTGGCTATGGTCCATGAGTTGGTTGAACTCTATGACAAGCCCTACGGTGTTGTTTTGAATAAGTGTACGGATGATGAAAACCCATCAAAAATATACTGTCAGGACCATAAAATAAAGATTTTGGCAGAGATTCCCTATGATGAAGAACTTGCCAAGCTTCAATCAAATGGAAAAATCCCTGTTCGTGAAAGTGATAAGATTAAAATCATGTTTATGGATCTACTGAATACAATATATGTTGATAAGGCTAACAGGAAATTTAGGAGTAAGGAGGACCATGATGAAGCAAGTCTTAGTTCTTAGTGGTAAGGGTGGAACCGGTAAAACAACAATAGTTGCTGCCTTTGCTTATTTATTAAAGGCCAAGGCTTTTGCTGATTGCGATGTTGATGCTCCTAACCTGCATTTGGTGACTAAAATGAAAAGTGAGCCCATCATAGATAACTATTATGGAATGGAGAAGGCACATATTGACGAAGAGGTGTGTATTAAATGCGGTAAATGCTATCAGTCCTGTCGATTTGGTGCTATTGTTTCAAAAAATGATGGGGAATATCAAGTTAATGCATTAGCCTGTGAAGGGTGCTCAGTCTGTGAAGCAGTTTGTCCAGTAGGTGCTGTATCCATGGGTGAACTACCTGATGGACAAACAAAAATTTATAAGGATGACAGGGTCTTTTCAACAGCGACTCTAAAAATGGGAAGTGGAACAAGCGGAAAGCTGGTTTCAAGAGTAAAGAAGAACTTGCTAGACAACACTTCCGAGGAAGTAGAAATTGCTTTAGTGGATGGTTCACCTGGTATAGGTTGTCCTGTCATTTCATCAATTAGCGGGGTTCATCTGATTCTTCTTGTTACGGAACCGACTGTATCCGGCATGAGTGATATGAAAAGAGTGATTGATATTGCAAATCATTTTAAGGTTCCGGTAGCTGTATGTACCAATAAATATGATGTTAATCAAGAAAAGACGGATCAAATCAAAGACTATGCCCTTAAAGCTGGTTGTAAGTATGTAGGTGTCATCCCTTATGACAGAGGAGTGGCTAAGGTTACTAATACAGGAAAAAGTGTAATGGAAATGGAGACAAAGGCTAAACCTTACATTGAAGACCTGTTTAAACAAACCATGAAATTGATATAGAAAACTTGATAAAGGGAGGCTAGAATGGTCTTCCTTGAAATTACAAAAATATACAAAAAATATGTTGAGAAGACAAAGGAGAATAATGATGAAAATAGCAGTTGCAAGTGAACAGGAAATGGTTACAGGTCACTTTGGTCATTGTAGTAATTTTAATATTTATGATGTGGAGGGTGTAGATATAGTTAAGCATGTATCCATTCCAAATCCAGGTCATAGGCCGGGATTTTTACCAAGATTTCTTCATGAACAAGGTGTTCATGTAATTATATCAGGCGGTATGGGAGGCGCAGCAGTACAAATATTTAATGAGAATAATATTGAAGTTGTAATTGGTACTAAGGGTTTAGCTAAAGAAGCTGTTGAAAAATATGTTCGGGGTGAATTAGAATCTACTGGTTCTATATGCCATGAACATGAACATGCTGATGAGTGTCACTAGAACTAAAAGATTTAATTACTACTAATTTTATAAAAGTCAGGAATCAGTTTTGTATGTATTCCTGACTTTTATTTTTGCATGTGTTAAAATAAAGGATAAGTTATATACCTTTAAACTTAGATTGCAAGAAAGGATATGGTAGGGAAAAAGTACAATTATTTTTTTCCTGTACCAGACACATAAATGAAGGAAGTAATAGAAGTTCTTATTGATTATATGAAAGATTTTACAGACCTACCTGATGATAGACTTTATGACTTGGCCCGTGAACTGCCTGTTGAGAAGTTTGACAAGGGGACTGTATTGATAGACCAGGGAGAGGTCCCAAGTAAGTGTTATTTTGTTTTAAAAGGGATTGTAAGAAAATATGCCCTTGATGAAGATGGTAATGAAACGACTTATGGTTTTTACTCTGAACGTGAGAATGTTGTTGTTTTTTATGACCAGTATCGAAGAGATGAATCCCCTTATTCATATGCTTGCTTAGAAGAGACCATAGCTATTGTGGGTGATTTGAATCTCCAGGAAGTAGATTTTGAAAAACATCCTGAATATAAGGAAATGACTAGATTAATGGTCCAAGATAAAACGGATAAAATACAGGAAGAACTAGTATCTTATATAAAAAAAACACCGGAGGAAAGGGTCAAGCATATCATGGATAATCGTCCTGAATTGCTTGACCGTGTTCCCCAGCATCAATTGGCTTCCTATCTTGGTATTAAACCAGAGTCCTTAAGCCGAATTAAGCGACGTCTGCAAGCTCAGCATCTGAAGCTGGTTGATTAGACTTTCCACCTTTTATAATGAGCCAAAAGCCGAAGGTAAGTTCACCTATGGTCATAGGTAGTCCCATAATAGATTCGATGGTAGTCCCAAGTTCTGTATATGCAGGTAAAAAGTTGTAGATACCGTGTATAAGGCTATAACCAGTGCCGGCAATAATTAAGAGTAAACCGATGATAAAAGGAATCTGTTTTGTATAAAAGGTGGCAATACCTGTAAAGATTAAATGGAAACCGATAACAAATAGTCCTAATGACCAGAATTTCATGAAAGCTTCGATATTATTCCAGAAAAGATTGGCAATACCAATGGCAAATATGGCAGAATATAATAACCTGAAACTAGCTGAAAGGATGGCCATTTTTTTGTTGATGTGCTTTAGAACCATGTAAAAACCTATGGCAACAAGTACATCTGCTATTAGGATAAGAACCCAACCTAAGTTACCGGATAAATAGAGTAGATTTGATGAAGCAATATTTGCGGCTGTTGTTATAGGATCGTTTTCCACGTATATGGAATTCATAACAAATCCAAATGAATATCCAGCCAAAAGTGCCATAATTAACAGTGAAATACCTGCTAGTAGGGCGTATTTTCTTGTTTTTTTCATTGATTCTTTCATTGTATTTCCTCCTGTTTTTTGATTTAGGGTATAGTATATATTTGTTTGAGCTTATTGTGACAGAATATTTATTAGCTTGCATTGACTTAAGTTAATAAATTGCTTTTTTTTTGATGAAATGATACTTATAATGGATAGCGAATAAGTGATTGAAGTGATAAGATGTAGATAGTTGTGGAATACGAGTCAATCAAACCTATGAAGAATAGGAGTGTTATATGTTTAGAAATCGAGTTCTTATTCATCGAAGCATTAAGACAAATCAGCCTTCAAATAGAAAGTACTGCCTCTATTGGATGCAACAGTCCCAAAGAACCCATTATAATCATGCCTTAGAATATGCAATTGAGTTGGCCAATCGCTTTGATTTGTCTGTCTTAGTTTATTTTGGAGTGACAACCGCTTATCCTGAGGCAAATCTTAGACATTATGCTTTTATGATGGAAGGTCTTAAGGAGACGGTAAGAGAGCTTGAAAATCGAGGTATAGGCTGGGCTATAGCTGATGATTCCCCGGAAAGAGCTATCGACCAGTTATTGACTGATGCAGAAGTTCTTATTATGGATAAAGGCTATATGAAGGTGCAGAGAAGCTGGCGTGAAGAAGTTTTAAGAAAAGCTAGTGAAGCTGGTGTTAGAGGAATATATGAAGTGGAATCGGATCTTATTATTCCTATTGAGCTGGCATCAGATAAAGAAGAATACGCAGCAAGAACTATACGACCGAAGATTATGAAAAGACTTGAAGAATATGGAGCTTCCTTTGAATCTAAGGTAATAGAACGAGTTTGGACCCTTAAAGAAGAAGGATTCATTAAAGAAAAATATCCCATGTTTAAAGGAAATGAAGGTTTTGATTGGAAAACATATCTGGAAGCTAGTCCTATTAATGGTCAAGTTCCATGCAGCAAGGTCTATAAGGGGGGCTATAGTCAAGCGCTAAATTGGTTAGAAAAATTTATGAAAAAGGGTTTATGTCATTATGATGAAAGCAGGAATCCAGGAGAAGACTATACTTCAAAAATGAGTTTGTATCTGCATTTTGGACAGATTTCATCCCTTGATATTTATTTGCGTATTTTGGACTTTGTCAGCGTAAATCCTGTCCCACAAAAGGCTGTAGACAGTTATATTGAACAGCTTGTAGTTAGAAGGGAACTGGCATTTAACTATTGTTATTACCGAGAAGGTTATGACCGGTTTGAATCCATGACATATCCATGGGCCTATGATACGATGAAAGCACATGATTATGATTTTAGACCTATTTTATATACGCTGGAAGAGTTAGAGGCTTATGATACTCATGATCCTTACTGGAATACAGCTATGAAAGAGATGGTAGAGACCGGTTATATGCATAATTATATGCGGATGTATTGGTGTAAAAAAATTATTGAGTGGAGTCCTAGTCATGAAGTCGCTTATAAATGGTCCTTGTATCTTAATAATAAATATTTTATTGATGGTAGGGATCCTAATTCATATGTTGGTATTGCATGGTGCTTTGGACTTCATGATCATGGATGGAAGGAACGTGAGATATTCGGTAAACTAAGATATATGAATGATAAAGGACTAGAGAGAAAGTTTGATATGGAAGCTTATATTTATCGTATTAATCAAATGACCGATAAAGGAAGTATTCAACTTAAGTTGGATTGATTTGCTTCTCTTTCATGATGATAACTAGGAGTATAGAATAAGTAAACAATTGAAAATAAATGTTTTCATAGCAGATAAAAAGTAGAGAAAGGGCATTAGTAGAGACAATTATGAAAAGAACTAATAATCGACATTACTTTAAAAACATAGTAGGGGTTTTAATGATTTTATTTATGTTTGCTTCTTCTTCCTTGCCTGTTTTAGGAATGGAAGAAGAAGATTTTTCTCTTAGTTGGGAAGAGGGGTATCCAGCTTCTTGGGCGATAGATTCCATTGCCTTACTAAAAAAAATGAAGTGGCTGACACCGACATTATATAAAGATTATGAAGAGGCTATTACACGCTTGGAATTTGTAACAGGTTTAGTAGACTATTATGAGTTTGTTTCAGAGGAGGAAATTGTATATCCTGAGGAACAGATCTATGGAGATAATAATTCACAAGTGGTCCTAAAGGCCAACGCCTTAGGAATGACCACTGGAAAAGAGACCAGTGAGGCAGGGGACCTCTTATTTATGCCGGATGATAGCTTGACTAGACAGGAGATGGCAACATTTCTCATTAGGATGATGACTGTGTTAAAAAGTGAAGAAATCCAAAGACAGGAAGAATTTGAATATACACCTTTTATAGATGATCCTACAATCAGTGTATGGGCTAAAGAGGCCGTATATGAATCTAAGTTAAAGGGATATCTTGATGGTGTTGGAGAAAATGTGTTTGAACCATTAAGAAGAGTTACTAAACAGGAAGCCTTAGTGATGCTGGCAAAAGTCCTGAAACAAGAAAATAGTCATAATATGAAATATGTTCTCCTCTTTAGTATGGAAGTACCTAAAAATTATCTGGTTGCGGAAAATGCAACCTTAGTACAGGCCGATTATGGTAAATATGGGGAGCCTCTTTTCACTTTAGACAAGGATCAGACGATTAGTATATTCAGAAAAATGACATCTGAAGATGGACGTCAATGGGGAATGACAGCTAATTACACATGGATAGAACTTGATAAGCTTGTAGAAAGTGAGAGTCTTTATGACCTAAGGGATAACTACGATGGATTTTTAGGATTGCTTCCGGAACGACAGGTTTTGGATAAAGACCTTAAGCCCCTTGATTTTGTGCAAGCAGTAAATCTAGAGGGTAAGGGGTACGTCTTTTATGACGATAAAGGTGAAGCCTGGCTGACGGAGGATAATAAATTTTATTATATCGGCAGGGAAATGAAGGCGGATTCTTTTAAGTTAGCCGATTATTATACGGAACTATCCCAGCTTGCTAAGATTGAGTACTTATTGTCTGAGATGGGATTTGATACACAGGCAAATGAGGTCTATGATGTGGATACAGCTAGTGATTTGATTGTGTTTCAGAGCTTTATGAAGGAATTTTATGGAACGTCAGTAGACGGAAATATAAATACTGCTAATATTGAAATTTTGGAAAAGGCTTTGAAGTATGGTATTACTTACAGGATGATTCGTGACTTGTATATTGAATTCTGGGAGCCACCTGCACCTAGTGTGGAAAAAGATCTAGCTATTAATGGACGTTTGGGAGACGTGGAAAAAGTAAATTTGGTACGTCTTCCAGTCAGATATGATCAGATGGGTTATAGTGAAGAATCAACAGCTATAGGTTGGGCCATGCTGGTTCATGAAGGAAAATATAAGTCTCTAGGGGTAGAAGATACTTTTTTTTATTTAACTTATCCTGAGTCTGGTTATCGAACCTTCCAACAACAAGTGAGACTGTTTAATAAGTATGGACCAGGAAGAGCGGCTAAGCCAGGAACAAGTAACCATGGATGGGGGCTGGCTCTCGATTTGAATATAACCTATTTTATTAAAGATCTCATTGCTCACGACCAAGTAGGTTTAAAAGACTTTGAAGACCTTATGCTTCAATATGGATTTCATCCTCTCAAAAATAGTGACGGGACTTATTGGGAAGAATGGCATTGGGACTATGAAGGTTAAATATAGCTAGTAAATCTTGTGTTGAGGTCTTTGTTAGCATATATATTTCCTGCAAAAAGAGCTGACACTACTAGTTAAGACTAGGTGAACAGCTCTTCAGGAGGAGTTTGCATATAGCAAGATGGATTATTTAAACTGATTATATCGTTTAGAAACTTCATCCCAATTAACGAGATTCCAGAAGGCAGCAATATAATCAGGCCGTTTGTTTTGATAATTGAGATAATATGCATGTTCCCATACATCTAATCCCAAAAGTACTTTTTTACCTTGGCTAATGGGTGAGTCTTGATTTGGTGTGGATTCAAGAGACAGAACACCATCTTTGATGACTAACCAAGCCCACCCGGAACCAAAACGTTCTTGAGCAGTTTGGTTAAAACTATCTTTGAAGTTTTCAAAACTGCCAAAGGTTTTTTCTAGGGCTTGACCTAATGGACCTTCTGGCTGACCGCCACCTTTTGGAGATAGAAAGGTCCAAAATAGTGTATGATTATAATAACCGCCACCATTGTTACGGACTGCACTTCGAATATTTTCTGGTAACTGTTCCAGATTTTCAAGGAGTTCTTCAATAGTCAGATCAAGGGTAGACTCTTTAAGGGCGGCATTTAGTTTTGCTGTATATCCATCATGGTGTTTTGTGTGATGTATTTCCATGGTTTTTTTATCAATGTATGGTTCTAAAGCATCATATTCATATGCTAATTCAGGTAAAGTAAAAGACATTATAGTACCTCCTAAGTTATTGAGCAAGGAGTAGAGTGATTATCTCTCTTCTTGCAGGGTCTTATATATTTATATGTAACATCTAAATGAGAATGAATATCATTTATGAACCTAGACTAACATGAGTTAGTATGAAATACAAGGAACATTTTTGTTTCCTTGATATTTTATGAGATGTTTCTACTCATAAAATTCAAATAGAGATTTTTCCTATAGAACAAGAATAGCACCTGGCAATAGCCAGGTGCTTATAAAAGGATGAGGGGGAGAGTATTAATTGTAAGAGGTAACTTGTTCTTACATGTCTATTATAGGATACGAATGTGTCATCCATATGCCTCTTTTATGAATTAAATGTTAATGAATTAGTAGGAATTACTAGGCTTTTATATTTATTCGATCATACATGACTAGGATTTACAAGTCATGTATGTGCTGTATAATAGAAGTAGGATAAGGAAGATTCATTATTTGAGCGGTATTGGGAAGTAGATTTATTCATAGTATCGCTACCTAAAGGAGGTGCTTATGAAGATTAGAAGATATAAATCAGGTGAAGAAATGATTTTGTATCAGATATTCAACACATCTATACATCATAATGCTAAAGACTATTATAGTGAAGAACAACTTAGTGCCTGGGCTGGTGGATATATATCGGAAGAACAATGGATGAAGCGGATTCAAGGAATCAATCCATTTGTTGTTGAAGACAAGGGTGAAATCATTGGTTATGCAGATTTGCAGGCTGATGGTTATATTGATCATTTCTTCGTTAAAGGTGGACATAGTGGACAAGGTGTTGGTAGGTATTTAATGAACTATATAATTGAGTTAGCTATACATAAGAAGATTAAGGTGTTAACGGCAAATGTTAGTTTGAGTGCTCAAGGATTCTTTAGTAAGTTTGGCTTTGAAATTGATGTTCATGAGACGGTAACGATAGGTGGTCTTGAATTGGATAGGGCAAAAATGTCATTGGATGTTTGGCGGGCAATATAAGTCTCTAGCTTGAGAGCTATATTTTATGACATTTGCTAGGGGTTAGTAGCCTTGAAGGGCAAGTAGTCATGGCTGAAAGACCATTTTTGGAAATGGTTTAGGTCATATGTTATAATGAAATGAATATGTGCATAAGGAGCAGGATAATAATGAGTGATCAAAGGAAAAAACTTGGACCTAGTAAGGTATATTATGGCATTGCTGTAGTTTTTGCAGTAGCAGGTATAGTGATGGCTATCTTAACTATGGTTATAGGATTATTGAAGATAAATGACCATAGTCTTCGTCTTATCGTTCCTGCTAGCAATGAATTTTTTTTGGAAGCTGGTAACTATACTGTTTTTCATGAATACAAGTCAGAGATTGACGGTAAATTTTACCAAACCTTAAATGCAGATATTTCTGAATTGAGGATGTCAGTATATGATTATGAATTGGAAGAATATATTGAGATAAAACAACCCACTGCTTCTTCAACCTACACTATGGGTAATCGAGAGGGATATTCTATTTGGGCTTTTAGTTTAGAAGAAGATGCCCATGTTATGGTTGATATCTGGTATTTGAATAATGAGGGACCAGATGCTGTTTTATCTATTCAAAATGGGTTTGGGAGTGGTTTAGTAAGGATTATATTGTTTTTTATGATCTTTTTGTTTGGTGGACTTGGCGGTGGCGGATTGATTATTGCCATGGTCTCTTCAAAACGAAGTAAGGCCTTACATGAATATAGAAGAGAACTTAAGGAAAAAGAGAGTGAAGAAGCTATCAAGAATAGTCAATCTCGCTTATGGCAGCAATTTGTTGATAATAGGGCTATTGACGAAACTAAATTTGATCGATGGTCTTTTGGTTCAAGTAAAGAAGTTGCTGATGAGTTGGTAGACCTTGTTCTTCAGGAGAAAAAGAGGGCAACTACATCTCTTTATCGTCTTTATGAGATCGAAAAAGAAACGATACCAAGAGCTGGTGAGTACAGCGTAATCTTGGATGGATCTGGAAGAGAAAGATGTATTATCCAAACTTCCAATGTTAAGTTAATGGCTTTTGAAGAAGTAGATGGTGTGTTTGCTGAAAAAGAAGGAGAAGGAGACTTATCCCTTGACTACTGGAGACGGGTTCACCGCCAGGCCTTTAGTGAAGAGTTAAAGGCCTATGGCATTCCTTTTAATGATAAGATGCTTGTTGTTCTTGAAGAGTTCAAACTAGTGTATAAATAGAGAACTTTCCCGCCGAAAACTACATTTTAAGTAGGTGTATAGTTTAATATTTTTAATTGATAAAAAATTAAATCTTATCTAGTTCGGACTTAGCATAATCTCTATCACCTTTGTCCTTTATATCATCTAAGCAATTATAGGCTTTTTCCTTGTAATGATCTACCATTTCAGTATTGCCAAGTACTTTGTAGGCATTAGCCATAGCCTCATATGCAAAGGTAATATCAAAATCCTTGATTTCCTGATCTATGCAAATTGTCAAACAAGCATTAGCGTGATAAAGAGCTTGATCGCCCTTTCCAAGTATGCTATAAACCTTAGAAATCTGCCATTCTCCGCGTTCAAAGTGAATAGGTTGACCAACCTGTCCCCATAGATAACGTGAAGCATGCGCACAGTGAATCATCATAAGATCGTCTTCAGGTGTTCTGTTTTCCTTGTCTATAAGATTCCAACATTCGTTAAAACACTTAATGGCTTCTTCTTTTTGAAAGTCCTGAATCGTTTTATCCATATGGCTCCTTTATAATAGGGGGCTAAATTAAAATAGTGTCATAAAAATTATACAGGATTTATTTTTATTTGACAATCGTTCTCGTATGGGAAGCGGACATTTTGTACTTTTTTGGTGTAGTACCATATTCCTTTTTGAAGAGATGAATAAAATATGAAATATTCTCATAACCTAGTTCATAGGCCACCTCTGTTACTGTTTTAGTTTCAAGCAGTTGCTTGGCTTTTTTTAGTTTGAGCATACTTAGATAGGCTTTGGGGCTTATTCCAGTGGCATTTTTAAAGAGGGAAGAAAAATGCGAAGGTGATAGGTTCATCTGGTAGGCTAATTCTGTAATCGATATATTATCCTTAATATGTTGGTGAAGATAGTGGATGGCATATTTAATGGGATTGGTTTGATCTGACGTATAGACATTATGGATATAATTACGCTTAATCATATGATAAACCAACTCTTGGGTCAGTAAATCAATTAGTATATGCTTGTCATGATCTTGTTCTTGAAGAGTGGTGTTGATTTGGTATATAGGAGAGGCTATAGATGAAAAATCATGAGTATGTATATGGTTTCTGTCTTCAAGTGTAATATCTTGGTTTACATTGTACTGAACCTTATCAATCATAGATGAAATAACCTGATCACTGATTTCATATACAAGAGCTTTAGTGTCTTCTTCTATAGACATTTCGACGCTTGAATGGGGAGGTAAAAGGAGAAACTCATTTGGACTGTATATGAATTCCTTGCCTTTGTTAATGGATACGTGTTTAGAGCCATCAAGAATGGTGCAGACCCTGTGATATTCATAAGAACGGTAGATTCCCTGATATCCTTTTTCCAGATCATAATATAGGACTTTAACATTGTCTGTTTCGTAACCCGAGTTTTGTTCAAGGCATCGCTGGAAATTGTGCAACATATATAAGACCTCCTCTGAATAACTAGGTATATTCTACCATATGGCTAGAAATTGAACAAGTTTTGCTGAAAAAGAGACTACTTTTTTGAAAAAACAGATAGATTTTTTCAGAATTTTCTAGTAATATATATTATATAGCTTGAAAGTCAAGTTGTTACGAATCCGAGTCAGTGTCTCTAAGGCTGTGCTATGATAACTGACCGATAGGTAGCTTAGGAAACTGAACTGCCTCCCGTGTTTGGAAAGGAATGACGTAACGGTAAAATTTCCTTATTAGACCTATGAGGGTCAACAACCACAGGAGGTATTTTTAATGCAAAAATTTATTCGTATTAACATGACGACAATGGAAAGCTCAGTCACTGATGTACCTGCTAAATATGCAGGATTGGGAGGTAGGGCCCTGACCTCTACCTTTGTCAATGAAGAAGTGAATCCTATCTGTCATCCCCTAGGAAAAAATAATAAACTTGTTTTTGCACCAGGTCTTTTATCTGGTACCAGTGCACCTAATTCAGGCAGGATGTCCGTTGGCTCTAAAAGCCCTCTTACCGGTACCATTAAAGAATCTAACACTGGAGGTTCATCCTCTCAAATGTTGGCGAAAATGGGGATTAAGGCTTTTACAATTGAAGGAATGCCCAAAGAAGATAAATTTTACATCCTCAAGATTTCCATGGAGGGTGTTTCAATTGACGAGTGTCCGAGTAATCTTCTTGGAGGAATGGGCAACTACGAAGCTATTTCTAAACTTAGTGAAACCTATGGAGCTCATGTTGGTATTGCCATAGTAGGTCCTGCCGGTGAGTATAGATTTCCTTCGGCTAATATTTCCTTTAAAGATCCGGATGGTAATATCCGTAGTGCAGGTCGTGGAGGTCTGGGTGCAGTTCTTGGATCTAAAAAAGTTAAGGCCATTATTATTGATCCAACTGGTGCCGGTAAGGTGGCAGTCGTAGATCCTGACAAATTTAAGGCTGCTTCTAAGGTTTTTGCCAAAGCTCTTTTAGACCACCCAGTTGCAGGTCAAGGCCTTGCTGCCTATGGTACGGACGTTTTGGTTAATATTTTGAATGAAGCAGGAGGCTTACCTGCCAATAATTTCACTGCTGGTCGCATTGACTATAATGATAATATTTCTGGTGAAACCTTGAATGCTACTATCTCAGAGAGAGGTGGAGACGGCAAGGTTTCTCATGGTTGCCATAAAGGATGTATCATTAGATGTTCTCAATGGTATCCTGATAAGCAGGGTAAGTATATTACTAGTGGATTTGAATATGAAACTATTTGGGGGCTAGGCGCAGACGGTGGTATTAAAGACTTGGATACAATAGCTTACATTGATCGTGCCATGGATGATATTGGAGTGGATAGTATAGAAACAGCAGTTGCTGTTGCTACAGCAATGGAAGGTGGATTAATTCCATGGGGAGATGGACAAAGGGTACTTGAAATAGTTAAAGATATGGCAAAACCTACCCCCCTTGCAAGAATTATTGGTGGTGGAACAGCTATTGTTGGTAAGGTATGTGGACTCTTTAGGACACCGGTAGTTAAGGATCAGGCAATACCAGCCTACGATCCAAGGGCTGTCAAAGGTATTGGCTTAACTTATGCAACGACAACCATGGGTGCGGACCATACAGCAGGCTATTGTATTTCAGGTAATATTCTGAAAGTCGGTGCCGACTTGGATCCTCTTAAAAAGGATGGACAAATTGAGTATGCAAGAGCTATGCAGATTGGAACAGCGGCAGTTGACAGTACGGGGATGTGCCTATTTGTGTACTTTGGTATCGCTGATAATCCAGGCGGATACCAGGCCCTTATTGATATGATTAATGCTCAGTATGGCCTTGAACTTACAGCCGATGATGTTGATGAATTAGGTAAAACGGTTCTTAAGACTGAACTTGATTTTAATAGACGTGCAGGTTTTACTAATGCACATGACCGATTACCTGAGTTTATGGAATACGAACCAATTGAGCCTCATAATGTAGTATGGGATTTTACACCTGAAGAGATTGATCAGGTTCTTAAGTTCTAATATGAGACAATTGGAGGTTAGAGGTTTTCTTCAATTAGACAGGTTTTTAAGAAAGAAGTATGGCTCTATGCCTTTTTATTACACTATAGATAAGCCAATGAGCGGTTTGGACTTATCCATTGAGATGGGTATCGAACGAGATGATATTGAAGTCATCTTTGTTAATGGCTTTGTTCAGGAACTTTCATATGTGATTCATCCTGGTGACCGGGTGGCTTTTTTACCACCTGGTTGTCCAGGTCCTTACCGAATTGCTTTAGGATTTTATGGTAAAAATGAAGGGAATGAATCTAGCTTTAAGATTAAAGGAAAGGACAAGGAGTCTGAATCGTGACGGTTACAGTAAAATTATTTGCAACTCTTAGGAATAATCGGGAAAAAATAATGACGATGGAATTACCTGAACAGGGAACCACGGCATATATACTTGAGGAAATAGGTATTGGTCAAGAAGAGGTTGCTATTATTATGATTAATGGTAGGGGAGCCAAGATAGACCAGGAGATTGAAGATCAAGATGTGGTTAGCATCTTTCCACCAGTGGGTGGAGGGTGATAGGCGACAGACGATTTTGGCATTTGACTTTATGACTGGAGACTTCTATAATGGTATTGAAAATAGTTCTTAATTGAAAGCGGTTCATTTACTGCTTTTCAATTTTCAATATGATATAGGAGGAAAATGATGAATCATTTAAAAGATACATATACTTTAAGTAATGGAGTGAAGATTCCCATCATTGGATTTGGTACATGGCAAACCCCTAATGATGATGTCGGATATAAAGCGGTTAAGACAGCTTTAGAGGCCGGATATAGACATATAGATACAGCAGCTGCTTATGGTAATGAGGAAAGTGTGGGACGAGCTATTAAAGACAGCGGCTTAAGTAGGGAAGAGATTTTTCTAACCAGTAAAGTTTGGAATGATGCTCATGGTTATGAAGAAACCTTGGCAGCTTTTGATGCTTGTTTAAAAAGGTTGGACACCGATTATTTGGACTTATTCCTAATACATTGGCCCAATCCTCTGGCAATTCGTGATCAATGGGAAGAAAAGAATGCAGGATCATGGAAGGCTATGGAAGAGCTTTATGAACAAGGTAAAATTAAGGCCATTGGTGTTAGTAACTTTTGGAAACATCATTTGGAAGCACTATTGAAAACTGCTAAAATCGTACCACATGTCAATCAGATTCGTATTTGTCCAGGTGATCATGATCTTGGATTAATTGATTACTGTAAGGAGAAGGATATACTTCTTGAAGCTTATAGCCCCTTGGGAACCGGAAAAGTTATGGATGTTGATGTCCTAAAGGATATTGCAGACCAATATGATACAAGTGTGGCTAAGGTTTGTATCCGTTGGAGTTTACAACATGGATATCTTCCACTTCCTAAATCAGTAACACCTGAGAGAATATATGCCAATGGAGAAGTCTTTGACTTTGTACTTAGCCAAGAGAATATGAAGCTTATTGATGATTTAGATGATGTGGCTGGTAAGTCCACTAATCCTGATCTACGAACCTTTTAGTTTATTAAATAAAGCTGCTGTGGGAGACCATGTCCTACAGCAGCTTTTATAATGATGGATTTTGCTCATTATGAACAAGAATAATCAATCATGAGACTTCTTTTAATATTGCAGCTTTTTTTTCTCTAAGTTCAAAAAGCATTAGTTCAGTAGCGGCAATCTCAGCCTCGATTTTCATCTGGGCAATATCACCTCTTCCGCTTTGATTGTTACCATAATAGATCCATAAGGTATCTAGAGTTTGGTTTAATGTAAATATATCGTGATCAAGGTTTCCGGATAGACCGGATTTCAGAAAACGATAGGTTGCGTCGAATTTATCATCGTAAATATCATCGTTAAATTGATTGAAATCCAATGGTATCACTCCTTTCAGTCACAATATAACATAAATGATAATGTTTATCAATAGAAGTCTTTGCTCTTATTGTTAGTTAGGCTATTTCCATAGAAGATAGGTTCTGTCTGTGATAAAATAGAAAATAAAGAGCTACATTTAGTTGAAAGAGTTATTGGAGGAAAAAGAATGAAATTAATAAAGAACGGAAGAGTATATACAATGACAGGACAAGAGGATAAAAAACTGGATATCCTAATTAACGAGGGAAGGATTCTTGAAATTGATCATACAATTGATCCCCCAGAGGGAACTGAAGTTATCGATGCTAGCGGGAAATATGTTTTTCCGGGTTTTATTGATGCTCATTGCCATGTTGGAACATTTGGTGCGGCGGCAGGAGATGTGGGGTTAGATGTTAATGAAATGTCAGATCCCATTACACCGCATGTTAGGGCTATTGATGGAATTAATCCTCTTGATGAATCAATTCCTAATGCTGCAAAAGGTGGAGTGACTTGTGTAGCAACAGGTCCAGGTAGTACTAATGTTGTAGGGGGCACATTTGTCGTTATGAAAATGCTGGGTCACCGTGTTGATGATATGGTTATTAAGGATAGGGTGGCCATGAAATGTGCTTTTGGTGAAAACCCAAAAGGTGTTTATGGAAGTCGGTCTAAAATGCCTACAACAAGGATGGGAACAGCTGCAAAGCTGAGAGAGCTATTGTTTAAGACTAAAGAATATATTGCAAAAAATGAAGGAGCTGAAGATGATAGTAAGCGTCCGGCTTTTGATATGAAATTGGAAGCGATGGTTCCTGTTGTTAAAGGTGAGTTACCACTAAAGGCTCATGCCCATCAGGCTGATGATATTTTTACTGCCATACGGATTGCCAAAGAGTTTGGTTTGAAATTGACCTTGGATCATTGTACTGAAGGGCATTTGATTGCGGAAGACTTGGCGCAAGAAGGTTATCCTTGTATAGTTGGACCTACTTTTGGCTTCAAATCTAAGTTTGAACTGAAGAATAAGTCTTTCGATACACCAAGGATTCTGGTTGAAGCTGGCGTAAAAGTTGCCATTATGACGGATAGTCCTATTATCCCAATCGATGCTTTGGTTATGGCTGCTGCACTTGCTCACAAAGCTGGACTTGATGAAATGGAAGCCCTTAAGGCTATAACCACTAATCCAGCAGAAATTCTAGGTGTAGATGACAGGATTGGTAGTCTTAAAGTTGGCAAAGATGCAGATATTGTTATTTGGAGTGGACATCCCTTTGATATTTTGGCGGCACCAGAGATGACTTTAATTAATGGAGAAGTTGCTTATAGGAAATGAGAGGAAAGAGAATCCTAAGTACAAAAGGAAGACTTGCGAAGAATAGATTTAGGAGACACAATGACAAAGTTTGAATTACTCAAGAAGTATTATGGTTATGAAAGTTTTAGGCAGGGTCAAGAAGTTATGATAGACGCTGCCAACAAAGGACGGGATGTATTAGGAATTATGCCCACAGGTGGAGGTAAATCTATTTGTTATCAAATACCTGCCTTGATGAAACCTGGCATAACCTTGGTTATATCTCCTTTGATTGCCCTGATGAAAGATCAGGTTGACGGACTGAATGATAATGGAATTCCATCGACATATATTAATTCCACCTTGTCTTTGACTGAGAGTAGGCAAAGGTATGAGAGGATTCGAAATAAAGAATATAAGATGATTTATGTAGCTCCCGAGCGACTTTTGACAGAAAGCTTTATGAATCTGGTTAGAAGTTTGGCTATCGATTTTATAGCTGTCGATGAAGCCCATTGTATCAGTCAGTGGGGGCATGATTTTCGCCCAAGTTATAGGGATATTCCTGTTTTTATTAATCAACTGGACCTGCGTCCTACAGTAGGTGCATATACAGCGACAGCAACATCCTTTGTTGTAGAAGAAATTAAGAAACTTTTGGAACTTCATAATCCCCTTGAACTGTTGACAGGTTTTAATCGTGAAAACCTTATATATCAAGTGGTTAAGCCAAAAGATAAGTATAAGTATACCAAGGAGTATCTTGCAGGCAAATCCCAAAGTTCTGGAATTATATATTGTTCGACTCGAAAAACAGTAGAGTCTCTGACAAGCAAGCTAAAGGGTGCAGGCTACCTTGTTGAGGGATATCATGGTGGTATGGACCCAGATATCAGATCAGATGTTCAGGAAAATTTTATGTATGGTGATATTAAGATTATTGTGGCAACGAATGCTTTTGGTATGGGGATTGATAAACCTGATGTTCGTTTTGTCCTTCATTACAATATGCCAAAGAATATGGAGTCATATTATCAAGAAGCAGGAAGAGCTGGTAGAGATGGTGATGAAAGTGATTGCATTCTTCTATATTCTCCCGCAGATATTGTTAAACAAAAACTCTTGATTAGCCAAAATAATCAGGATGAGGAAAGGCTTAGAATTCAGTTTGAGAATCTTCAGTATTTAGTGAATTACTGTCATGCAGACTCTTGTTTGAGACAGGAAATTAGTTCTTATTTCGGTGAAGATATTGGCATGGACAACTGTGGTAGTTGTGGCAACTGCTTAGGAGAGTCATCCTATATTGACATGACTAAAGAAGCGCAGATTATCATGTCTCTTATATATCGCACGGGTCAACGATTTGGTCTAAGTATTATCATTCAGACACTTAGGGGGTCTAAGAATCAAAAAATCCAATCATGGAACTTAAATCAACAGTCTACATATGGCATGCTTAAAGATTATTCAGAAGGTGCCTTAAGAGAAATTATGATGAACCTAATTGCCAGAGGTTATCTTCATATGACTACAGACCGTTTTCCTGTTTTGAAGCTTACGGCTGCATCAAAAGCTATTCTAAAAGGTGAAGAAAATATTAAAGTTAAGCAGGAGAGGGTAAAAGTTACTGACCATAAGAATAGGAGCAAGAGAAAAACTTCTCATAGTCATTTGGACTATGATGAAAAATTGTATGAGCAACTTGCAGCTAAGCGCTATCAGATAGCCAAAGAAAATCGAAAGGCTGCCTATCTTATCTTTAGTAATGCAACATTGGAAGAACTAGCCTTTCACAAACCGCTAACACGTGATGGGATGCTAGATATCAAAGGTATTGGTGATCATAAGTATGAACTATATGGCCAATTATTTATGGATGTTATTAAGGATTATCTTGACCAAGAGTAAATAAGTCCTCATGTGGTAATTAAACTAGCTCTTTTAGGTTGAAAGACTGGATAAAAGGACATATAATGGAATTATGTACCTTTTATGCGCTTTAGCTTTTGTGAGGACTTTTTATGACAAGCCAGGATATAGTTTCAATTATTCATTTTATAGCTTTTGGTATATACTTCGGATTTGCTATGTTAGTTCTATTTCAAGACCTTAAAGAAAAAGTCAATCAACTTTTTGGAAGTATTCTCATACTTCTAGCTTTTTGGGCTTATACTTTTTCTATAGCCAATTCAGCTGTCGATTATGAAACCGCTCTCTTATGGAGAGAGGTTGGATCAATTGGTTGGGGATTGGTGTTTTCTTTTGTTCTCCGATTACTTTTATATATGGTAAAAGATAATGGGAATAAGTTAATTAAACATCTAAATAGTATGCTGGGTAGAGTTCTTATTTATGGTTTAGGTGGAGTCAATGTACTTTTTTACCTAATATGGAAAGAAATAGCTGATAAACAGTTTAAGCTTGTATGGTCTGAATATGG
The DNA here is from genome assembly GCA_963677625.2 of Vallitaleaceae bacterium. Classification (GTDB taxonomy): domain Bacteria; phylum Bacillota; class Clostridia; order Lachnospirales; family Vallitaleaceae; genus UBA1351. The sequence continues at coordinate 95,628 of CAXXSW010000003.1, read as the reverse complement.
ATGGATGAGTGTCGGAGCAGGTACCATTATATCAAATTATTTTAATATTTACCTACTTATCATTTTAGGTTTAAGCTTATGGACTAGTTTTATATGGCTAAAGCAATTAAAAGAAACAAAAGGTATTAAGCAGTCCTATGCAGTAATCATATCTTTTTTTGCCGCAGCTTTCATTGGGGTTGCCATTGATGTCATTATAGTCAATGTTCTTGGATTTGAACTTGTTCAAGTCTCTGTACTTGTTGGAGTGATACCTGTAGTAACCATTTTTTTAACATCAAACCATTTCAATTTTGCATCTGGAGCAATTATTGCTGAGGAGTCAAAAGGATTTCATCTTGTACCACAAGGTTCAAGAAGAGATATTGCCTTTTATATGGCCGCTATGGTATATATTGGTTCTTTGGGCAGCTTTGTTTTTCTCTACTTCATTTATAATGAAAGTCTTTTTATAGCCAATGTTTACAGTAGCGGTCTTCTTCTTATGGCCGGTTTCCTCTATGTGATTCCTTTATTCAAGTTGAGTGATAAGAGAAAAGATTTTTGGATTCTCATAGTTTTAGCTATTTTTATTCCTTATGTATTGCTTCATTATGCAGGTGTTGATGCAGCGGTGACAATCTGGGTTGTGCCTGTATTCCTTATTCTTTTATCTGTTGTCTTTAGTAGCCAAATGGCGACCTATTTTATATCGGGGGTTACAGTTATTACCTTGACTGTTATTGGCATCTTTTATCCAGTTACAGAAAAGACCTTATATATTGAGGAGCATCTTCTGCGTATAGGTATTATTCTGGTATTTACTTGGTTAGCTTTATATGTCAGAAAACTTTATATTCGAAGACTTAGGGAAAATGAACAACAGTACAGGATTCAGAAAATGGTTGCAGATATATCAACAGAGATATTATCTATTAATGAGAAAGATTCTACTAACAGATTAGATGGGGTGTTCAAAAAAATCGGTGTGACTGCGGAAGTGGATTTGATATATGTTATGAATATAGAAAATCTTTCAAAAGAGATTATTTATCTTCAAGCTTGGTCTGCAGAGACTAACACAAAAAACATAAGGAAATTCCCTAAGGTCATGGATTCCTTTCTAAAAGTCATTGATTCAGAGAAAAGTCTTTTGATTCAAAAGGTTGCAGGTATACCGAATGAATATAAATTGGTCAGAGATATGTTAGAGGGGCTGGATATATATAGTACCATTATGTATCCTATTGTGGTAAAAGATCAATTATCAGGTGTATTTGGTATGGCCTATACTAATACAAAGAAATCCTTCGATAGTCATGATGCTGAGATATATCAAACAACGGCTAACATACTGTCTGATGCATATCAAAAAGCAAGAGCTGAGAAAGAAATACATGAGTTGGCATACTATGACCAATTGACAGGGCTACCTAATCGAAGTTCTTTATATGAGTATCTTGAAGAAGAATTGGCCCAGATGGTTATTCATCAACAACGTTTAGCTGTCTTGTTCATGGACTTAGATTCTTTTAAATGGGTTAATGACTCAATTGGTCACTGGGGTGGTGATTTGCTTTTAGAAGCTGTTGCAGCTAGAATCAATGAATGTTTAACCGGCAGGGACAAGGCTTTTCGGTTTAGTGGCGACGAGTTTGTATTTGTTCATATTATAGAAAATGAAATCAGTGGACTTAACTTACTGGTGAATCGACTCCTAAATAAGTTAAAAGAGCCTTATGTTATTGAGGATGTGGTTAATGAGGTGACAGTTAGTATTGGGGTTGCTATATTCCCAGAAGATGGGAACGACTACCATGAACTTTTAAGAAATGCTGACTTGGCTATGTATGAAGCCAAAATTGATGGAAAGAATCAGGCAAAGTACTGCACCAATGAGTTTAAAAGCAAACTGTATGATAAACACCAAATGATTATGAAGCTTAGAAAAGCTATGGAAAATGAAGAACTTGAGGTATACTATCAGCCTCAAGTCGACGGCATTAGTAAAGAGATCATCGGATATGAGGCTCTTTTGAGGTGGAAAAATCCGGAACTTGGACATGTACCTCCAGGGGTATTTATAAAGCTTGCAGAACAAACCGGCTTAATTGCACCTATAGGTGAATGGGTATTGAGAAATGTGTGTCAACAATATAAAAAGTGGGAAGGCAGTCCCTTGGCTAAGCTTCCTGTTGGAGTGAATTTATCCTCTTATCAGTTAAGAGATCCTAATCTCTATCAATCTATCAAAAGAATCATTGACGATACAGGCATGAATCCTCAATTACTTGAGTTTGAAGTGACTGAAAGTGTAGCCCTAGAAGATTTTGGGAAATCCATAAGATTACTGGAGGATTTTAGAAAAATAGGTATAAAAATAGCGATAGATGACTTTGGTACTGAATATTCTTCTCTTAATAGGTTGAAAGAGCTGCCAGTAGATAGGGTCAAGATTGCTATGGATTTTGTTCATGGCATACATGAAGACCCTAAGGACGAGGCAGTGGTTAATGTCATTATATACCTAGCAAAGCGTATGGGCCTTCGGGTCATTGCAGAAGGTGTTGAAGATGAGTTCCAATTGGATTACTTGATACATGAAGGTTGTAGGGAAATTCAAGGTTATTACTTTTATAAACCTATGGATGCAAGGGCTTTAAAAGGTCTATTTCCAAGCAAAGAGTAGGTTTTTGCTTATAAAACCTTATCAAGAAGAAGTGAGAAATCGATATAAAAGGAGTAATTATGAAACAATATATAGAGTCTTTTACATTTCCAGATGGGGATAAGGAATTTGATTTTTTATTGAAAATAAAAAGAAAATGCTATGATAGCTTCTATCCTTTTAAGATATTGTCAAAAGCTGGTCTTATAGGGTTAGATTTTGAACCTGTGACCATACTTTACGGTGGTAATGGAAGTGGAAAGACAACAGCGTTAAATATTATTGCAGAAAGTTTAGGACTAAATAGAGAATCAGTCTATAATAGAAGTAATTTTTTTGAGGATTATACAGGGATGTGTTCATATAGTATTCTTGATGAAGTTCCGGAAACCAGCAGAATTATAACTAGTGATGATGTGTTTGACTATATGCTGAATATTCGGATGTTGAATCTGGGGATTGATGATAAAAGAGATGAACTCCTTGGAGAGTATCTTGAATACAAGCATGCTTCCTTTAAGATGAAATCACTGGATGACTATGAAGAGTTGAAGAAAAATAACCTTTCTAAAAGTAAAACTCAGTCCATGTATGTTAGGAAAAGGGTTATGGATAATGTTATCACTAAATCTAATGGTGAAAGTGGGTTTATGTATTTTACAAGTCATATCAAAGATAATGGCCTTTATCTACTTGATGAACCTGAAAACAGTCTCTCCCCTGACAAGCAGATGGAATTGATGGCTTTTATAGAGGATTCTGTTAGGTTTTTTGGATGTCAGTTTATTATTTCTACCCATTCACCTTTTTTATTGTCTATGAAATACAGCAAGATCTACGACATGGACGCAAAACCTGCTAAAGTCACAAAATGGACAGACCTTGATAATGTTCGTCGTTACTATCATTTCTTTAAGGAAAGAGAGGATGAGTTTTCCTAAAGACCTATGGAAAAATAGACCTTGACAAATGAAGAGAAAAAGGTTAATTTATTAATTACGGACGCTTAACTCAGTTGGTAGAGTGTCAGCCCGACATGCTGAAAGTCGCTGGTTCGAGTCCAGTAGTGTCCATCTTTTTTCTTATAAGAGCACCTCTTTGGAGGTGCTTTTATCTTTCCTAGCGCAACAATCGCAAAGGGAGCGAGGTGAAGCCTCATTTCGTATTGGATAAATAAAGAATTTGCTTATTATTTCAACTGCATCCATAGGACTGGTGGTTGAGAACTTAGTAAAAAAGTTTATGGCAATCACTTGTGTATCGTGTATAATATAATTATATATTGCTATTTAAGATGGTTATTAAGAGAGGGATCAAGATGACTACCAATTACCCTTACCTGAAAATTTTATCGAGGGTACTTTTGGAGCTGGTTATACAATGGTCTTTTTTGTATGTATTGGACTATATTAGGAGGTAGCATGAAAGGGTTTAGATGGATAGTGTTTATAGTTTTTCTTTTTTTGACGGTGAGTTGTCAGGTCTTTGAAAAGGCTTCATCCGGTGTAAAAACAAGCAAGATGATGACAAAAGAAGAGGAAAGAATGCATAAGCCAGTATTGCCTGAAGACCTGTTTTTGACAGATGAAAATGAAAATATGGTGTTTCGTGAAGTGCTTGATTCCAGCTACTTATCTTCATCAGACTATCATGATATGTACGAGTATTTAAATGGGCTTGATGATAAGGCGGAAAAGCTAATTAATGAGGATGATACTATTGTTGTAGATAATGGGAAACTTATGACAGGTTTGGAGTCTTTGGAAGATTTTCTGATAAAGGTTGGCCAAAACCAAAGGAAATCCCTTTCCTTTGTGTCCCTTACCGGACAAGGTGATCCAGTGATAGACTTATTTCTTTTTGATGGTATCAGATTTTATGGCATTCACGATTCGACACGGAATTCTTTGGTTATGGGTAGGCAATTTGAATATGAGTTTCTTTACTTGAAAAGGATGGAAACAGATGATGAAATTATATATATGCTGGTAAATAATGAAGCCTTTACAGATGGAGAACTATTAGAAGCTATAGAAGAAAAAACAGATAAGTTATTAAATGGTTTTGTGTTATTAAGATATAGAAGATAGGAGGAAACATCTATGGGATCAAAGACCTTTATTGTACTGAAACCAGATGCTTTGGAAAGAGGTTTAGTAGACCAAATAACCCAAAGATTTTTACATGCAGGGTTCGCCATTGACCACATTCAATATCGGATCATTAGCAGGGAGCTAATACTTGACCATTATAAGGAGGTCATTCAAAGAGAGGGGCCAGAGTTTATTGACTGGTTAGAAAGAGAATTTGTGGGAAAACCTGCTATTGCCATGATTTTAACTTATCCACAGATGAATGGGATTGAAGTGGCTAGAGATTTATTGGGTAACAGGAGGCCTGAAAAGGCAGCTAAAGGAACTATAAGAGGTGATTTGGGTGTTTCTGGATCGAGCCCTGATCAACCGACTATGAACCTTGTCCACGCCAGTGACAGCGAGCATTCATTTGACAAAGAAAAAAACTTGTGGTTTCATTTCTAAGAAAAACATAGGAAAAACAGATTTTTATGGCAATTAATAAACATTAAGGAGGCAGGCATGGATGAAACAATAATTAAGATAATGGCCTATTTGTATGAGAAGGGCTTGGGTACTGACAAGAACCAAGGATATGAGCAAGGTGTTTTTCGTCAGGAGTATTTTAATGTGGATGATATGAAAGAAAGCCTTCACCTAACTGATAACCAAATAGGTGCAAGTATAGAAATACTTTTGGAACATCATTATATTGATTTTGTTAAGTCTAGGATTGGGTTAAACGAAATTGGTTGGGCGACCTATATCGATAGATATTATCAAAGATAGATGATGAGAAAAGCTTCAATATATTACGGAAGCGTAGTATAATAATGTGGTGTTCTTGCTTGATATCAAAATATAGAATAGATATTAAGTTTCAGGCAGCATATCTATATAAATAAGTATTGGCTCATGTAACCTGTAAGGACCACAAATTTTCTATATTGGCTATGAAGACCGAGCTAAGTGTGACAGAATGTTATCAGTCGAGTATATAACAAACCTGGGAGGTAATGATGGATTATCAACGTTTTGGAAGTAAGATTGTAGCAAGAATTGATAGAGGGGAAGAGATTGTACAGAAGTTAAATGACATTGTTAAGATGGAAGGTGTTCTTTTAGGAGGAGTACAAGCCATAGGTGCAGTGGATAAAATTGTTATTGGCCTTTTTGATACCAGACGTAAAGAGTACTTGAAAACAACCTTGGAAGGTGAATTTGAGATTATTGCCCTCCTTGGGAACATATCAACGATGGCGGGAGAACATTACCTGCATCTTCATATAACTGTTGCCGATGATACTAATAGAGCATATGGTGGACATTTGAATGAAGCTTATGTTAGTGGGACTTGTGAAGTGATTATTGATGTTATTGAAGGCCAAGTTGATCGCGAGTTTTCAAAAGAAGTTGGGTTGAATTTATATGAATTTAAATAGGATGAATTCAAATCCTGTTAATAGATAAGTGTGTGAAGGGGTCTGTTTTTCAGACCCCATTACAGGATAAACTTGCCCAAGACTATTGGTAAATGTGGAGGAAGCCATGTATACATTAAAATATCAAGATAAAGATGAGAAGTATGAAAATCATATTGAATTGATGAAAAAGTTGACAGAACTTGGAATGTCAGGCGATTTTAACCACCAGCTTGTTGTGGTTGAGAAAGAAAAGGAAGGATACATGGAAATTGCTTTAGGTATGGAGGACAAAAGCATTCTTATTTATACACCTGAAAATGAGGACTGTGACTGTATCCTATCTTGTAATTCAAGCATACAAAAGGCTACTGTCGATGAGCTAATTATTAAAGATTTGGGCAATGAAGAAGTCCATCTTACGTCTTCGGATACAGTTAGTCTTGAAAACGCTTTTAAGGTAGTTTTAGCATATTTACAGGGGCAGGATTTCAAGACAATTATTGACTGGTATGCATACTAGGTAAAGGAGAATCTATGGACATAAAACTTATGAGACTTACTAAAAAATATGCAGTAATGAAACTTAACCCACAAGCACCTATACCTATTTGGTTGCAAGGGGAAATGTTTGTTTCCATCACAAGAACGGATGAAGAGTTGTCTCTTGTTCTAGATGAGGAACTTATAGGTGACCATATTGAGGAGTTACAAGGTGGAGAAGTTTTTAAGGGGTTTGTAGGACTTAAGGTAAAAGGTCCCTTGGATTTCAACCTAATTGGTATATTGGCTGAAATTTCAGGAACCTTGTCTAATGCAGGTATTAGTATATTTGCAGTATCTACCTTTGATACGGATTATATTTTCTTTGATCATACAAAAATAGATCAAGCCGTTCAGGCTCTTGAATCAAAAGGTATGACGGTTATATAATTTTGATGTATATCAATTGTTGTTGTTATGTACTACTTGATCGATAACAATGACTAAGCATAAGATAAAGGCGAAATCTTCATCATCGACTATTTCAACACCATAAGTATCGCTAAAACTAAAGAATTGTTTATCAATGGTCGCTACAGTGCGGCCATTTTTGGTGATACTATAGTTGTAGTTCATGGGACGTCCATCAACGGCGTAGTTACCATATTTGCTGGTGATATCAAATTTACTCCCCAAAAAAGCGAATCGTTGTTTACAGGTTGCAACAGCTTGTCCATGTTCCAAAATTGAATATTCAGCAAAAAGCTTTAATAGCTTTTGTTCAATAAAATAAAGTTCAGTTCCATTCATATCTTGGAGAGACAGCTTGTTACCAAGGCTAAGGACTCTACCAACCACTTGAAAGTAATCATTGTCATCTTGGTCCCGTATAGTGAAACTGTCACCAAGACTGAATACACGTTGTCTTACTTGAAATCTCATTATCTTCCTCCTCTAAATCTTGTTTTTCTACTTCTAATCCTATCCTATCGTTTCATATATAACAAGAGTATTGGATTGAAATGTCTTTTTTATTGACCCAAATAGGTAAGATAAGGACTAGGTTATGACAAGTTTTGGGTTAAAAAAATAGGTCTGTCTATGTTATAATAATTTGGTGAGATGGGAAAGAGGTGATTGTATGACTGTTCAACTAATAGTATATGGTAGAGTTCAAGGCGTCGGTTTTCGTTACTTTACAAAGCAAATGGCAGATGGTCTGGGTTTAACTGGATGGGTCATGAATAATATAGATGGAACAGTTACAATTGTCGCAGAAGGAGATAGACCTAGATTGGAAAGACTTATAAAATGTTTGGAAAAAGGGCCTACTTATGGGAAAATAGAAGGGATAGAGGAAGAATGGAGTCAGGAAAATAAAGGCTTTCATACCTTTCAAATCAAGCGATGAAAAAGACGGCTATGAAATTATTTCTTGAAAAAAGTTATAGGATAAAGATTCAATCCATACAAGTAGGACCTAGAGGCTGGACCTCCTTAGGGTATAGGGTTACAACTCATAAACAAGCATACTATTTAAAAGTGTATGAGAAGAACCGAAGTTCAACAGGAAGAACAGTGGACCATATATTGCATAACTTGCAAATACTGAAAAAGTTAAGAGAAGATCCTGATTGTGGAATCCCTATGAATAAGTGGGTAAGTGGAGTTGGGGGACATTATGTTTTTGATGATGCCTTTAACTATTATATGCTTTTTGATTGGCTTGACGGTAGGGATCTTTTTCATGAAGACCTCACTAAAGAAGAGATTAGAAGTCTAGCAGTTTCGATTTCAAAGCTACATAATTATAGAAATATTGAAGCTACTAGTGTTTTTGAACCTAGTTCACAGATTCTATTTCTCAGTAGACTAAGGTTCTTTTTGGAAAACGACCTTTATAGGGCGGGTAGAGAACTTCACCAAATCATGGAACCAATAACTCATATCCTTGTTAGAGGTATTTGTAAACTTGAAGGTTTGGCGGATAGTCTTAAAGGAGAAGAAATCAATCAAGTTCTTTGTCATTCTGATCCCCATGGAGGCAATCTTATGAGAATCGAAGAAGGACTTGTTATTATTGACTGGGAAGGTTTGCATAAAGGTCCTAGAGAAGGTGACCTATATGTTTTTCGTCAAGAGCCATTCTACCAAGACTTTATGAGCATTTATGGGGAATTGAATCCAGGCTTTAATATAGATGATAGATTTATCCATTACTATCAGCTTCGTAGAGTGCTTCTAGATTTATGGGAACATATAGAAATTGTTCATTATGATCAGGTTGAAGATGACTTGAAAAAATACAATATCAATTGGTTAAGAGATATGACAAAACAATTAATCCGATAATTATTAGGTAGATAGGAGAGAAAGATGATAAACGATGTTAAGGAAGTATTGATTTCAGAAGAAGATATAATGAATAAGGTTAGTGAAATTGCAGGAATGATAAATGAAGATTATGCTGGTAAGCCCTTATTGATCATTGGCGTCCTTAAAGGTGCTAATGTATTTGTGGCCGACTTGATTAGGAAGATAAAAATTCCAGTGATTCTTGATTCATGGCAATTTCAAGTTATGGATCTTCAACAGAAAGTTCAGGAGCAGTTAAAATTCTTAAAGATCTTGATGAAGATATTAAGGGTATGCATGTGTTGGTAGTAGAAGATATTATTGACACTGGGTTGACCTTAAGCTATTTAACTAAAAATTTGGAGTCTAGGGGTGCCGAGTCCATAACTCTTTGTACCTTGTTAGATAAGCCTGAAAGACGTAAAGTATCTATCAACGTTAAATACAAAGGCTTTAATATACCGGACAAGTTTATTGTTGGTTATGGAATTGATTATGCAGAGCGTTACCGGAATCTCCCTTTTATTGGGGTTTTGAAACCGGAAGCATATAAGTAGGGAATCCTTCCATGATTATCCTTTAACCAGCAAGATGGTCAGGGTTACAGTAACGGCACTAAGGAGTGTTGTTAGGAGGACAGTTTCAGAGGCGTAGGCTGCATCACCTTCGAATTCCATAGCAAATAGGACGCTATTGACAGCTGTTGGAGCCGAAGCTCCTATGATAAGAACTTCAGCCATTGTTCCGGTTATACAAGAACCAGAGTCAGGATCCAGGCAACTATTGGCGAAAATACAAGTCGCAATACCGACAGCTACAGGAAGACTCTTGTCTGATAATTTAATGTCTGTGTTTGCAAGTTGAGCGCCTAAGGTGGAAAAGGGCTAGAGGAACAACTCCGTCAGCCCAGATTGAAATACTGGCTTCTAGGGCCCTGGTATAGTCAGTGAGAAAATTTTAAAAACAAAGCCAAGAATGACCACATATATCATAGGCATTTTAAGAACTTTAGCAAGGCATCTTTTTTGGTATAAGAACCGCTGCTAGCATTATAAAGACCAAAGGTGTTTAAGAGTATGTTTGTGGTCAATAAGACAACCATATGAATGGACAATCCATACCACCTGCAACTGACCCATAGAGGAGAGTCATTAGGGGGATACCAAAATTACCTTGGTTTCGTAGGGTGATAGCATTGACAAAAGCTTTTCTTTCTTTTTGTCAAGACCGAGCATTCTAGATAAGAGGGTGCTTATAAACATGAGTATGAAAAAAACAACAACTGTGAAGCCAACGATTAGTGCTACAGTGTCCCCTTCTAGTTGACTACTGCTATTTTGTAGAAAATCAGTGCTGGAATCATTAGATATAGCTGACTTTTGTTTAGTGACTTAAGTCTAGCTTGAATTTTTTTGAATACCATATCCTGCTAAAATCATAAAAAATAGGTGAAAGTATGTCGATGAATATCTGATACATAGGTAACCTCATTCTTTAGTGTTCGTCATTAGTTTAATTAGTACATTACTTAGGAAGTCTTTAGTGCGTTATAGATAAATGATAAGTTTTATTCAAAAACAGTATAAACACATCTTGACAAGATTGGTATCATCATATATAATTTAATTATCTTAAATTTGAGATATATGAGGAGGCACACACCATGGATATGAAAGAGTTTAATAATATACCAGAAGTTAAGTTTATGATTGTTCTTGGTAAGATGCAGGCCTCTGTCCTTAATAAAGTGGAAGGACATATTAGAAGTTAGGTATCAACAAAACGGAATTCATGATTATGTATGCTATTGCATCTAATGGCTCTCTGACTATTCAGGATATTGGAGATAGGATTTCCATGACATCTGGAAATATGACTTATACGATTGATAAACTGAGAAAAAAGGTTGGATTAAGCGCCTTAGATGTCCAGAAGACAGGAGACGTATTTATATCGATTTTACAACTGAAGGCAGAAGTAAGTGGTCTGAAATGATGAAAGAGCATATGAAACATATTAAAGAAAATTTTAGTGTTGTTGAACACCAAGTGCTTGAGGATACAACTGCTAATATGAAGCTTATTGGACGTGCTTTTGAAAAAGAATAAAAGAAGTCTTTTTATTCGATTTTATATCTTAAAATTAAGAATAACTAATTTGGAATAATAAGTTTAAAAAATAACAAAGTCACATTATCACTTTACAATTCAGGAGGAAGAACATGAAAAAGATACTTTATATAAACGGGAATCCACAAAACACTCAAGCATCATACAGCCGTCGAGTTGGCGAATATTTACTAGGTAAGATGGAAAATCAAGAGGTCCAAGTTGAGGTCTTTAATGTATATGAAGCATTCGTACCATTGATTGATGAGGATGTTTTAGGTGCTTGGGCAAGTCTAAGAGCAGGTAATGATTTTGCAGACCTTTCTGCCAATCAGCAGGAAAAGGTGGAAAGAATGAATGAAATTCTTAGTCAGTTTAAAGAGGCTGATGAATATGTTTTTGTCACACCTCTTTGGAATTTTTCTGTCACACCAATGCTTAAGGCCTATATAGACAATGTTATGATTGCTGGTGAAACCTTTTATTATACAGAGAATGGACCAGTAGGACTAATGAAAGATAAAAAGGCAACCGTCATTCAGGCTTCAGGTGGTTTCTATAGTAATTCTGAGACGACAGGAATGGAACACGGCTCCAACTATCTTGAGACAGTATTAAATTTTATGGGCGTGACTGATATATCCCAAGTCCTTATTGAAGGTGTTGCTATCCCTGGTCAGTCTGATGAAGAAAGATTGGATCCGGTTTATGCCGTAGTTGATGAATTAGTGGCATAGAATATTGTAATTTTTTATCCATGTTAAAAGACACCCATCTCACACTAAATTTAATTTGCTGATTGTTATACAGAGTGGTAAAATAATGATGGTAGAGAGAGTTTTTTTGTGAGAGGGAGTCTAATATGGATTGGAACAGAAGTCTGTGTATTATTGTCTATTCAATAGTACTTGTTCAATGTACAGTTACCATGACGTTTACTTATATTAAAATAAAACGTTCAGATGCTTTTTATATGTTGATGGTTAATGAAGTGATTGTCAGCTTATGGTTGATTTTAGGTATGAATGAAGTTCAAGCCTCAAGTCAAGAAGAGCTTCTTATTTTTGTGCGATTCAGCTTATTTCCTATTGTTATGTGCAGTGCGACTTGGTTAATCTTTGCTTTAGTTTATGCCAAAATTATTAGTTTGAAGAACAAGAAAATTATTGCATTGATTATTGCACCAAAACTTTTGCTTTATTTGCCTGCATTTGGAAATAAGTATTTTCATCTGATTATTATTGAAAAAACATATGAACATCCTGCGGATACCATTTGGGGTATATTTACCCAGTTGAATTTCACTTTAGGATATATTTATATAATGGCTGGTATTGTTATTATTCTGGCCAAGGCCATTCATGACTATAAGATCCTTAAAAAACGTATTGTTTTTGTTATTCTCGGTCCCTTTATTACCCTAGTGACAAATATTGGATTGAGGATAGGGATTCTGCCTCAGGCGGGTTTTGACTATACGCCTGTTACCTTTTCCTTGTTTGCTATGTTCTTATCACTTGCTATCTTTAGATATAAGGCTTTTGGGGTAATCCAGAATGCTGCCATGGATGTTTTTAAAGACAATGAAGAGGCCATCTTGATTCTCGATAAAGACTATAGTATAGCAGAATATAATGGAGCTGCTCTAGATGAGTTTTCTGCCATGGTCCAGTTGGAAACCTGTCACAGTATATATTCTTTTATTGATCAATTGAAACAGTATAACCGGAATGTGTCCAAACTAAATAAGATTATTGAGTCAATAGAAATTCACCAGGAGTTGATTGACCATTATTTTATCGTGGAAAGTCCAGGAGGACGACGATATTATTCCATGATTCTTCGTTATGTAAAAGACCAAGAAGGGTCTGTTCAGGGTGCAGTGATGAAGATAGCCAACAGAACTATTCACTCCATGGGAATGCTGAAAGAAGAGCGAAATAGAATATCGGGAGATATTCATGATAATCTGAGTAATATGATTAACGTGGTTTCTATGAATCTTGATTATTCCATAAAGCATTATGAAAATAGGGAGAATGTCATACGCTGCATGGGAGTTGCCTATGAAGCTTCTAAGCAGATTCGCCTTCACCTACGAAGGATTCTTGATGAACTGACGCCAGTTAATATTAAAGAAGTCGGCTTAATAAATGCCATTAAGTCGCTTTTTAAAAGACTTGAAGGTATTGGTGTCTCAATAGATTTTAAGTGGGACCTCATTGATGATTATATTAACTATGATGAAGAGTACGGAATGATTATCTATAAAACCTGTATGGAAGGAATCAACAATGCTTTCTTTAATGGAAGAGCCAATGCCATTCAGGTTGAATTGACTTGTTTTAATGAATGGGTTCATCTAAAAATGAAGGATAACGGTATAGGTTGTGATCATATTGTTAAGGGACGAGGTTTGACCACTATGGAAAGAAGGCTGGAATCAGTTGAGGGAAGAGTCAGCTTCTGGTCTGAAGATGGTGAAGGGTTTGTTATAGAGGCTGAATTTCCCCTTAGATATGATATATTAAGTAAAGAGGCAACATCCTGATTCTGATGGAGGGATGAGTGGTAGAAAAGGCAATGCCATTATCTATGTGATGACAATAGCATTGCCTTCTATTGATTTTGCCTCTTTTTTTAATGTTGTCATATGTTTGGATAATTCTTCTACGGTTTTGAATCTATCTAAGTTGTTGTAAATGCCAGATATAGATAAAGTAGTTAAGCTGTGGTTACGCATGATACCGTCTCTATCAAAGGCTGTTATATAGCCCTTTTCAAAGTCTTCCTTAGAAAAAAAGCGAGCCTTGCTTGCTTCAAATTTATCAATGATTTCCTGGCAGATTTCTAAAGCCTTTTCTTTACTAGTTTCCAGAATGAAAATGAAATCATCACCACCAATATGACCTATAAAGCTATTATAGGGTAATTCATTCTTGATGGTGCGCACAATGATTTCAGAAACCCTTTTTATGAATTGATCACCACTTTCAAAGCCGTATATATCATTATAGGGTTTGAAGGAATCAAAATCCAAATAGACCGTTGCACAAGATGGATTATAAAGTATTATATCATTAAGGACCCTATTGATGATAATATTACCTGGTAGCCTTGTTAATGGATTTAATTCTTTGGCTATTTGTGTCTCATGAGTGATTAAGTGCTGTAGAAGAGAGTTAATGGATAGGGTTCCATAGTATTCCCCCTGCCTAGTGACTACAATGATATCATATAGTTTGGATTTGTCTCTAGACATCGCTTTTGTTGATACTTCGGAGATAGTGGTATGATAATCAACCATAAGAAAATCTATATCCATGATATGGCTGATTTTCTTTTTTGTATAAAGAGAAAGTCCATATCTAGAGGATAAGATGCTAAGGAGATTTTCTCGCATTACAATTCCAAGAGGTTTGTTTTTGTCATCAATGATGGTTAAACCTTCGAAATCATTGTAGTCAAATTTCTTTTTTATATCATCGCATGAGATATGGCTTAAGGCAAATGAAGTCGGATTAACCAATGGACCAATCATATCCTTGGCATCCTTAAAGAGATGCATATCTTTGGCGCTAGTGTTTTTTGACTTGATTAAGTCAATAACATCTGATCTTATATTATTAAGTTTTTTTTGAGGACGTTGGAGAAAATAACCTTGTCCGTAGTGAACACCCATTTCAATAAGTTTTGTTAATTCGTTTTCTGTCTCTATACCCTCAGCGATTATACGGATATTAGTCGTGATGGAAAAGTTAAGAAAAGCCTTGATCATTGCCTCTTTAATGGTATCCTGATCAATATTCCTAATCAATTCCATATCTATTTTTATAAAGTGTGGTTGGGTTTCGCGTATGGTACGAAGGCCTGAATAGCCAGCACCGACATCATCAATTGCAATTTTATAATCCTGTTCCTTATAGTAGTTAAGGATGTCGTTAAAAGCATTATAGTCAGAAATCATAGATCTTTCTGTCAATTCCAGTACTATATTAGTCGGATTCATACCCTTTTTAACTAGCATACGTCGGGTTTCACCTTTTTGAATTCGGTCTAGTTTTAAGATTTTAGGATTAACATTAATAAAAAGCCTCTGATTAGATTTAAGTCCTTGAACATTGTTGATAGCTTTTTTTCTGAATAGGTACTCTATTTCATAATTGAGACCATGTCTATCAGCTTCCTCAATTAAAGCAAGAGGAGAAAAGAATTGAGACCATTCAGGTCCCCTGCTTAAGGCTTCGTAACCCATTGTTTCACCTGTTATTAGGTTGACTATGGGTTGATACAGAGTTGATATGTCCTCGTCATGTATAATCTGAAAAATTGTTTTATCCACTTGTTCCACCTCGTTAAATTATAGCCTAATTCATATAATAGGCCAAATGTCTATATAGAACAATGGGGTTTGCAGACCTTTAATGGAAAGATAACTTTAGGTTAACAAGTTCAAACATCATTCATAAATAGATAGGTAGAAATAAGAAAGATAATGGTTTTCAGATGTCGTTAGAAACAGATTTGCCTAATCTTTTAATTACTGGTAATTGTGTCCTATGTCGGTTTGAAGTATAATGAGATGAAAATAAGCCATTAGGTCAGTATTGGAGAAAAAATGGATTTTAAGACAATCGTAAGTGATGAAGTGAATAAAGCAATTGCTTTAATGGGTTTTAAAGAAGCAACACCTGTTCAAGCCCAAGTTATTGAAATTATCCTAAAGAGGAAGGACCTTGTGGTAAAAGCCAAGACAGGTAGTGGAAAAACGGCAGCCTATGCCATCCCCCTTGTGGATAAAATTGATGTGGAAATATCTGGTCCTAAGGCTTTGGTATTGACACCAACAAGAGAATTGGCAGTTCAAGTATATGAAGAAATCCAAGCGATTGGGCGATACAAGAAGATCCGAAGTTTGGTCGTCTATGGCAAACAAAGTATTACAAAGCAAATTAACCAGCTTAAGCAAAGGGTTCATATTGTGGTGGGTACACCTGGTAGAGTCATAGACCTTATTCGACGAGGAGACTTAGTCTTAGATGATATGGAATTTTTTGTTCTTGATGAAGCCGATGAACTTCTTAGGAGAGGTTTTTTGGAAGATATTGAGTTTTGTTTTGATAAGATGCCTTTAGATATAACTACTTTACTTTTCTCGGCCACTATGCCTGATGATATTCGAACAATATGTGATGAACGGATGAGAGAACCTAAATGGGTTGAAATAGAAGAAGAACCACCTGAAATTCATGAAATTAACATTTTGGTTGAAGACCTTGATAAGTTCAAGCTTTTGGAATTGATACTTAATAGATATAAACCCTTTACCTGCATGATTTTCTGTAATACCAAAGTGGAGGTTGATAACCTGTATGGTCAGATTAAAAGTGCTGGTATAAGTGGCTTGAAATTACATGGTGGAATGAACCAAAGAGAGCGTTTAAGAACCATTGATGCCTTTAAAAAAGGAGATGCCATGTGTCTAGTTGCAACTGATCTTGCTGCAAGAGGTATCCATGTAGATAGTCTGGATTTGGTTATTAACTATAGTTTACCACTGATTAGTGAGAATTATACCCATAGGATTGGTCGTACAGGTCGCAAAGATGAGGTGGGCCAGGCGATTTCATTTATTGATACTAATGAAATAAAGGAACTTAAGGAAATTGAAAAGTTTCTTGACTTACCGAAGCCTACTACCGACTTGAAAGTTTTTCTTGGTGACGATTATCATGATTTCTCTAAAAATTCCAGGAATCATACTAGACAATTGATGAAAGAAAGAGTAGAAAAAAAGGATGTCTACCAGGAAAAGAGACAAAAAATTCAAGTGGCTAGTGATGTGATTAAGATAAGGATTGGTATTGGAAAAAAGAAAAAAATCCGAACCTTGGATATAGTCGGTGCTATTTCAAGTATAGAAGGTATAGAAGGAGATGATATTGGTATTGTTGATATAAGAGATACCTGTACCTATGTGGATATTATGAATCACAAGGGAAATCTTGTATTGAAAAAACTAGTAAATGTAAAAGGTAAGCGTGTTAAAGTAATAAAAATAAAGAAGAAAAAAGATTAAAAGGAAAATTGGAAGCTTAAAACTACCTGTAAGGTGGGATGTATTCTATGGTATTTGTGAGGAGATAGACAATGAAAAGAGCAATGAAACTCTACTTTGTTGTCATTGGATTAACGGCTTTTGCACTAGCTATGACCAATGATGTAATTCAAAACTTTTTTAAAGATGCTTACCAGGTGACTGCCTTCCAGAGAGGATTATTGGAAATACCTCGTGAAGCACCAGGATTACTGTTGATTTTGATAATAGCCTTACTAGCTAGGCTTAGCGATATTAAGATATCTATGATAGCTCAGATTTTGAGTTTTATAGGTATAGTTGTACTTGGCCTAACAACGCCTAGTTTCTCTCTTATGATGGTTTTTGTATTTATTAATTCGGCAGGGATGCACCTTTTTCATCCTATGCAGGACAGTATTGGTATAGCTCTGGCTGAACCGGAAAAAGTCGGACGGCGGTTGGGACAATTTAAGGGACTTTTTACAGGTATGGAAATGCTAGGTGCAGGAGTGGTTTTTGCAGGTTTCTATTTCGATGTTTTTTCTTTTAAGAGGGATGTGAAGCTCCCATTTCTCATTGCAGCGGTATTATTTGTTATTATTTTCTTTCTTATTGTGTATTTGAATCAAGCTATGCATATTGAAGGCAATCATCCGAAGAAGACGAAGTTTGTTTTTAGAAAAGAATATAAGTTTTACTATATATTAGTTATTATGTTTGGTGTTCAAAAGCAGATGATGATGGTTTATGGACCCTGGGTTCTTATTGAACTACTGGGTAAGGAAACCGATACAATTGCAGGCTTGGTAATGGTTGGGTTGTTTGTAGGTGTCTTTTTTATCCCGGCCTTAGGACGGTGGATCGACCGGTTTGGTGTTAAGAAGATGCTTTATGTAGATGCCATTTCATTTGTAACAGTTTATTTTGCCTATGGTATGCTATGTGTTGGTTATGTAACAGGAGTTCTTGCTACCAGTGGTTGGCCAGTAGGATTGGCGTATGTTTTATTTGTTATAGACAAGATGTCTTCTCAAATGGGTATTATTAGGACTGTTTACCTTAAAAAAATTGCTCTTGTGCCTGAGGATATAACGCCCACACTTTCACTGGGAATCAGCATGGACCATTTTATGAGTATTATCTTTGCTGTCGTTTTTGGTGCTGTGTGGACCTTAATTGGACCTCAATATGTATTTTTTATGGTTTCAGTCTTATCTTTGGTAAATCTTTTTGTTGCCCACAAGCTACAAGTTACTTGGGAATAAGGAGATGGATTAGAAGTTCATTAGAAATGTTGACAGGTAAGATGGCCGCATATACAATGAGAGTGTAAGAATGAGTTTGTATAGAAAGAAGGTACATGATGGCCAAGAAACTAAAAGTTGCAACCATTTCAGGTAAAGACTTGATGTTGAAGCGAAAAGGAAAGCTTAGTCGACATGAAGGTATTGTGAAAGGTGGTACAGGATATCATAAAAGTGATAAAGTCTATAACAGAAAATCAAAGAAAAACCAGCAGCTCAAGGCGCGTTTGAAAGATTACGGACCTGGAGCTGTTATTTTTTTACTTGAGTTTAATTGACAATAATTATCAATTAGGTCATAATGATATACAAATAAAACAAGACTTATATATAATTATAAATAGAATGTCTGATTTTAGTATGAAATTAGAAGGGAGTGATTGGATGGCATGTCATGAAAAAAACTGTTGTTCACATGAAGTAAGTAAGCAATCTTATAAAGATCTTAGATATAAAAGTAAAGATATTAGTGAAGGAGTAAACCGAACACCCAATCGAGCTATGCTTCGAGCGGTAGGTTTTAAGGATGAAGATTTTAAAAAACCTATGGTTGGAGTAGCGTCTACATGGAGTGAAGTAACTCCTTGTAATATGCATATCGATAAACTGGCTCTTGAAGCCAAAGAAGGTATAAGACGTGGAGGAGGAGCCCCCTTGATCTTTAATACGATTACCGTATCTGATGGTATCGCTATGGGACATGAAGGTATGAGGTATTCCCTACCGAGTCGTGAAATTATTGCAGATTCAATTGAGACGGTTGTCGGTGCCGAGCGTTTGGATGGCTTAGTAGCTATAGGTGGCTGCGATAAAAATATGCCAGGATGTATGATTGCAATTGGACGAATGAATCTACCTGCAATCTTCGTATATGGTGGTACCATACAGCCAGGCAAACGTAGTGGTCAGGACATTGATATTGTTTCTGCCTTTGAAGCGGTAGGCCGGTATAATAAGGGAGAAATCGATGAGATGGAATTACATGATATTGAGTGTAAGGCTTGCCCAGGACCTGGCTCTTGTGGTGGTATGTACACGGCCAATACTATGGCATCAGCTATTGAAGCTATGGGTATGTCTCTTCCTAATAATGCATCAACATCAGCCGTTTCAGGTGGTAAAAAGACAGAAAGTCAAGAGGCTGGTGAACAGCTTATCCGAATGATGGAACTTGGCCTGACACCTAAAGATATTATGACGAAGAAGGCTTTTGAGAATGCTATTACAGTTGTTATGGCTCTTGGAGGATCGACTAATGCCTTTCTTCATTTACCTGCAATTGCCCATGCCGTAGATGTAGAGCTTAACTATAATGACTTTGAGCGAATCAGGAAAAAAGTCCCTCATTTGGCAGACTTAAAACCTAGTGGCAAGTATGTTATGCAAGATTTAAGTGATGTTGGTGGTGTGGCTGGTGTAATGAAAATACTTCTTGCCAAAGGGTTATTACATGGGGAATGTATGACTGTAACCGGTAAAACTCTTGCTGAGAATTTGGAGAGTGTACCGGATCTTGCAAGTCATCAGGAAATCATTCGTGATTTTGAACAGCCTCTTAAACCGGAAGGCCCCTTATATGTTTTGAAAGGAAATTTAGCACCGAATGGAGCAGTTTGCAAAATGAGTGGCCTTAGTGTCAAGAAGTTAGAAGGACCGGCAAAGGTCTATGACTCAGAAGAAGAAGCAACTCAGGCGATTCTAAGAGACGAGGTTGTGGAAGGTGATGTTGTAGTTATCAGGTATCAGGGACCAAAAGGTGGTCCAGGTATGCCGGAAATGTTGTCAATTTCTGCTATTGTTATTGGTAAAGGTTTAGGCGGTAAAATTGCTATGCTGACCGATGGTAGGTATTCAGGAGGATCTCACGGTTTTGTCATTGGACATGTTGCACCAGAAGCCTTTGTTGGCGGTCCTATTGGTTTGATTAAGTCAGGTGATATCATTAGGATTGATTCAAGTAATAATCAGTTGGATGTTTTGTTATCAGATGATGAACTTGATCAGAGAAGGAAGTCTTGGATCCAACCGGATTATCGTTATAAACGTGGAGTCTTGAATAAATATGCACGTCTGGTAAAGTCGGCAGACCTTGGTGCAGTTACTGATTAGTCCGATGTAGTTATAAGTGAGATATTCCGGTGACGACAAGATTTAAAAAGGAGTCATTCCTAAGTTTATATGCTAGGGAATCACTCCTTTGATCTTGTTCTATAGGAAAGTTTTCTATTTGAATTGGTTATGTTTCGAATCATAAAAATAGTCTACTTTAGCTAGTTTTGTTTCCAAGTCTTTCCTAGAAATATTGTGACTTTTGCATAGGTCATCCAAAGTCTTATGGTGGTCACGTAGCTTCATGTTAACGGTGCTTAAAAGCATAATTGGGTCTTTAGGTAACATAGGCCCTCCTTTGTAAGTAATGACAAGATTTTAACATATGAGGATAAGTAAATCAAGAGATCTTGGGGAGGACAAGGATGATATCTGTTTGAAGAAGGTGTGATTTCGTTTTATAATAGACTAAAGAAGCAGAAGATGTAGATAGAAATCTACGGATCTTCATAAGGTTATAGAAGCTGGGAGGTAAGAAATATGGAAGTAATTGCACATAGGGGAGCATCTGGTTATGCTCCTGAAAACACCATGGAAGCTTTTGAGAAGGCTTATAAGATGGGGGTTAAAAGTATTGAGCTTGATGTTCAATTAAGTAAGGATGGCCAAGTTGTTGTTATCCATGACTACTTTTTGGACAGGACAAGTAATGGATCTGGTTTGGTTTGTGAGAAAAGCTATAAGGATATCGCTAGACTGGATGCCGGTTCATGGTTTAATGAGGTATTTACAGGAGCAAGAATACCCTTGCTTGCAGAAGTGCTTGAAAAATTTCCCCAGCTAAATGTTAATATTGAACTAAAAAGCTTGGCGTTCATGCCTATGCCTTTACTTGAAAGAACCCTTGATGTTGTAATGGATCAAAAGGCTATGGAGAGAGTTGTTTTCTCTTCTTTTAACCATACTTATATTAGAGAACTAAATAGGATTGGTATTAATGGATGTGGCCTTCTTATTGGGAGTCGGTTATTACGTGTCTGGGAGTATATGAATGCAGAAAAGTTAATGTGTCGGTCTGTTAATCCATCGGTAGATAGTGTGGATACCGAGTTTGTAAAAGAATGTCATGATCATGGTTATCAAGTTATTCCTTACACGGTAAACGACAGAAGAGCTGCAAAGCTCCTTGAAAATATGGGGGTTGATGGTGTTTTTTCTAATTTCCCTGACATTTTGGATGAGTCACCTGACAGATAAGATGAATTAACAAAAAAGGGCTAAGGAATATAAGTAAAAGGCAGATGTTATTGATTGTCATATGTGGTAAAATGTAGTTAGGCGTGATGGATGGGGATCCGCAGATGATGGCTTTAATTGTGTGGAGAGTGATATGATGCGTGTGAAGGTGAGTCTTTTTTTCCTTGTCGTTTTTTTGTCTAATTTTATAGTTTATGGTCAAGATTCAGATTTAATGATTGATATCAACGAGCATTCTACTGTTATGCTTGTTATTAATCCAGAAGACGGTCGTATTCAGGATGCTAATGATGCAGCTCTTGTTTTCTATGGATATAATCGTAAGGACTTAATTGACAAGCGTCTAAGCTATATTAACCTGCTTTCTGACGAAGAAATTCAAGAGGAGATGGATAGAGCAGTTAGTGAAGAACGAGAATATTTTACTTTTAAACATAAACTTGCAGATGGTAGTATTAGGGATGTTGAAGTTTATACCTCACCTATTCTTATTGATGGGAAGATTAGTCTTTTATCAATTGTACATGATATTTCTGATAAGGTGCTAGCTGAAAAGAAAGCTACAAGAAGCAGGGTTATTGCTATGGTTTTTGTTGGCTTGTTTTTGATTACCATTAATATATTTCTTTTGAAGGTCAACAAGATGCGACGTTTTTACAAGGAGCTAAGTATTCAGTATAATGCCTTGTTTTCTAATATGAATGATGGTGTCGCTTATTATGAGATGATGTTGGACAATGAAGGGAAACCAGTTGATTACAAATTTTTGGAAATTAATGAGGCTTTTGAACGCATTACCGATTTTAAGAAGGAAGATGTTGTTGGAAAGTCTATTAGGCAAGTTCAACCCAGTATAAGCGAGTCCTGGATTGAAACTTGCGGTGATATTGCAAGGGAAGGTGGATTAACAACTATAGAGGGTTATGATTCCAAGCTAGATAAATACTTAAATGTAAGGGTGTACAGCAATGAGCTTATGCGTTTCTTTGTGGTTTTCAACGATATAACAGAGCAGACCTTAGCAAGGCAGGCTGTTGATAAAGAAAGAGCCCTTTTAAAGACAACCTTATATTCTTTAGGAGATGCTGTTGTAACCACTGATAGGCAAGGCATGGTTGAGATGATGAATAAAGTGGCTTCTCAAGTGACAGGATGGACCATTGAAGAAGTAGTTGGAGAGTATTTTTGTGATGTTATTAGTATTATAGACCAAAAAAGAGGGAAAGAATTTGTTTGTAAAGTAGATAAGGTCATTAGCGGAAAAACTACTATTGATTTGACGAGTGGTTACCTCCTTGTTGATAGGAATGGAAAACAAAAACCTGTTGAGTTAAAGGCTACTCCGATTATTGATGAACATAACCACGTTTTGGGTATGGTTGTGGTCTTTAGGGATGCCAGTGAAAAAGTTAAAATTCTTGAAAGAATAACTTTCCTTAGCTATCATGATCAGTTAACCAAACTCCATAACCGCCATTTTTTTGAAGAAGAGTTATCTCGTTTGGATAGGGATAAGTATTATCCTCTTTCACTTCTAATGATTGATGTGAATGGTTTAAAGTTAACGAATGATGCCTTTGGTCACCAGAAAGGTGATGAACTTTTACAAGCGGCTGCCAATATTTTAAATTTGGTGTGTCGAAGTGAAGATATTGTGGCTCGGATTGGTGGGGATGAATTTGTCGTTCTCTTACCGAATACCAGTAAAAAAAATGCAGAAGATATTATGGATAGAATTTATTCGAAAGTAAGATATTATAAAATTAATGAAATCATACTTTCGGTTTCTATTGGATTAGCTACTAAAATCTCTGATGATACACCGATGAGTAGTATTTTTGTAGAAGCCGAAGAGGATATGTATCGTAAAAAGTTGACGGAGAGCCAGAGAATGAGGAATGAGACTATTGAGAATATCCTTCATACCTTTTATGAGACCAATCCAAGAGAAAAAGTTCATTCAGATGCTGTCAGTAACAGGGTGGTTTTAATGGCTGAGGCAATGGGCCTTGATGAAGAGGAAGTTAAACTTCTTCAACTTGCCGGACACCTTTATGATATTGGTAAAATAAGTATTAGCAATTCTTTACTAGAAAAAAAGGGACCATTAAGCTTAGCTGAATACGAGGAAGTAAAAAAACATCCTGAAATCGGATACCATATTCTTAAGTCAGTCAATAGATATGCTGAGATTGCAGATTATGCACTTAACCATCATGAATATATTGATGGAAAGGGCTATCCTAGAGGATTAAAAGGCTCTGAAATACCCCTTCTAGCAAGAATCATAAGTGTTGCTGATGCTTATGAAGCTATGTGTATGAATGCACCTTATAGGTCAGCTCTCACACAAGATAAAGCAGTTGAAGAGCTAAAAAAATACTCTGGATCAAGATATGACCCAGAGATAGTTGATTTATTAATTGATACTATAGAGTAGGTAAAATCTCAGTTAATACAGCTACAGCAATAAAGATTATGACAGTTATGGCTATTGGAACCGTTAGAATTCTTTCCTTGGGTGGGGTTGCAGTTGGGATTTCCATATCCATGATTTGGTCTGTAGCTAGTGGTAGTTCATCATCCATGACTTGGTTTGTAGCCAGTGGTAGTTCATTTTGGAAAAACTCATAAGATAAGGCGTTGGCTTTTAATAGGTCCCATTTATCGTTAACCATAATCATGATAAAAAGTATTCCAAGAAAAAATGGTAGTGAGACGATTAACAGAAAGATAACAAGTCCAAGTGACTGGAGGAGTAATTGGGAATGGTCTAATTGTTCCATCATGACTTGCTGTTCATCGTAACCGGGTAAATTGGAAAAGAGATCACTAGATGCCAAATAAGCTAGTGATAGGTTGGTTGCGTTGATAATAAAGTGCATGATCATACTGGTAAATATTGAACCGGTAATGTGAACCACAATGCTTAGAAGAAAACCGATGACAAAAGCATACATAAATTGGTTCATATTCATATGCATCATACCAAAGAAAAAACCACTAAAAGTTGAAGTTACAAGTATCTTATGGTTTCTATAGTGTGAAAGAATAATACCTCTAGAGATAAGCTCTTCGAAAATTCCAGGAAAAACAGCTATAACTAGAATAGCTAACAAATAATTCTCGTTACCTATATTAGATAGTGTTTCATCTAGGGCAGGCTTAAACATAAATTGACTGATGAGATTGACTAACATGACAAGTGGTATGGATGTCAAGGCCAGTAATGCGCTGAGTAAAAAATTTAGGGGATTAGTCTTGTAAAGACGAAAAGTTGACTTTATGGGTGTCCTAAATAATAAACGATGATAAAAGGATGGCATGAAGACCAAGAGGATTTGAGTCAATCCAATAGCTGGTAGAACGCTAGTTGATGTTGGAAAGTTTGCTAATAGAAGAGCTAGGACCAGGTTACCTGCTAAAAAATGTATGACGAAAAATAATGCGAATAGATTACCTTTTTTTGTAGAAAACATGATTACCTCCCAAAATAGATTTCCTCAGTATCATATCAGATAATCAAGGGTTATTCAACGTTAGTTGTAAGACTTTAAAAATTAGGTATTGACTATATTGTAAAAACGTAATATAATGATTTTGAACTGAGATATTAAGAATGATTCTTACTATTATTAAAGAATGTGAGAAAAATGTCAATATAAGGGTGAAAAACCCATATTCGAAGGAGGAATTAAAATGGCAGCATATGTAACAGATGGAAATTTTGCAACAGAAGTACTACAATCAGATTTACCGGTATTAGTTGATTTTTACGCAGATTGGTGTGGACCTTGTAAGATGATTGGACCAGTTGTTGAACAATTAGCTGGTGAGTATGAAGGACAAGCAAAAATCGTTAAGCTTGATGTAGATGCTAACCAAGCAACCGCTCAAAACTACCGTGTTATGAGTATTCCAACACTTTTAATCTTTAAAGGTGGTCAAGTAGTTGATACAATCGTAGGAGCTGTTCCACGAGCTACAATTGAAGGTAAGCTTAAAGCACAATTATAAAATTAACTTATTACTTTAATATGATGATTTAGGAGCCCGAGGCTAGTTAGATGTTACTGAGCCGAGGCTCCTTTTTTGTGCAAAGACAGGCCAATGATACTTTCTAATTTTATAACTACCTAGATAGATATCTATGTTATAATCTTAAAGTATATGTTCATAGTTAAAGTAGAAGGTATAAGATTAAGATAGGAATGAATGTTTAAATGACTTAAATCATAGATGAGAGGTCTTAGGCTATTCATGTTAATCTTGAGTCAGTGATGTGTCATGAGGAAGAGCGTATGAAAGAGAATGAGGGAAAAAGAGAATATAAACCGCTTCATAATAAAACGACACAAAATCTTACGAATGATATAATTCAAGAAAGAATTATTGAGCGTCGGCGAAAAAATAAGACTAGAGATCGTATTGTCATCATTGTTATTATATTGATATTGGCTATACAGTTTGGGTTTTATAGATGGGCACTCTATTTAAACCATCAAGATGGTGAGGTAATTGCTGACAAGTATTTACATGATCATGGAGAAAGTGTTATAGAGGATTATGAGGATGATACCTATGAAGAATTAGACGCTGAAAGTCTCAATTATATAGCTCTATCATATCTTGATGAAGAACGTTACGATGATGCCGTTAAGGTCTTACTTGAAGCCGAAAAAATTATTGACTTGGATGATATTAAAATTGCCACAGCTATATATAATAACCTATGCTGGGGAAATAATGGGTTGGGAAATTATGAGAAAGCTCTGGAATATGGTAAAAAGGGACTTGAGCTTGGTGATGTATCTTCGTATATATATACAAATTTAGGCAATTCTCTTTATGGTTTATATGAATATGATGAAGCAATAGCTATGTATAAAAAGGCCATTGATGCGGAAGAAGGAGCAGATAATTTTGTTTTGTCCAATATTGGAGAAGCATATTATCAGTTGGGCAATTATAAGATGGCATCCCAATGGTTTGATGAATACCATAAAAAAGTACCGGAAGACCCACAGGGGCTATATGATTTAGCATGGTCAGTAGCTATGGAATATGGGGATTGGGAAAGAGGCTACGTCTATTTGAAAAAAATGAATGGTTTAGGAGAGAAGGATGTCATTCTTGGACCTCAATCAGATTTTTTGAATTATTATCAGGCGTATGAGGAAAACTATAAACTTCTTCTTAATCAAGAACGTGATTTCTATGTAGATTTCCCGGAAATAACAGCAAATTTTCTTGTTGCGGCAAACTATACTGGCCATTTTGAAGAAGGTATTCTTGTTGCGGAAAACGCTATAGATGATGGAAGCCTTGACCTTAATATATGGTATAATCTTCTTGACCTTTACTACTTGAATACAGATCACCAAAAGGCATATAATCTGGTTTCTCGTTATGACTTGATGACTGAAGACGGTTTTACTGATAAACTAGAAGTAGCCTACATGTACAGTTATAATTTTTATTATAAAGAAGCTGCTATTATTTTGGAAGATTTAGTCAATAATAGATCAGGCGATGAAGCTGCCTTTGACCAATGGGAAGAAGCATTGCAAGAATGGATTAATGTTTTAAGTGCTCAGGAAAATTATGATAAACTGATTCATGTTATCCGACGGTTTGAGACAAAAACAGAATCCATTAATATGAATTATGAGTTGGCATATGTTTATGAACAAATTGGAGAATTTGCCCAAGCAAAGGAACATCTAAAAAAGTCTATTGAGAAATATCCTGATGATCAGAGGGCTTACCGTGATTTGATTGATCTTTATTTATATGATGGTGAAGCTGATGAAGCTAAACGGGTTATTCAAGAGATGGAAACTAGAGACTTTTCTCAGGAAGTTATAAATTACCAACGCAGTTATTATGAAGAAATGGTCTTAAAAAGTCCTTCTGATTGGCTTTTTGATTATATAGAAGCTCATTATATGTATTTGGATGATCCGACTATACTTGATGAATTAAGGGAATCGTATAAGGATTATGATAGTTTTTCCAGCCATGATTTGGATGCCATAAGTGAAAAGGTATTTACAGATGATATCTTCTCTTATATGGTCTACCCCGATGAGGTTAAAATGATGTTTGACACGGAATCGACCCAATCGGTAAGTGGTGTTTGGCTTAATTCTTCAGATTATTTATTGGATGTTGACTTTTTCTCTTCTTTGACAGATACGGAAACCTATCGTCTTTTAAGTCGGTTGAAGGATACAGAAGATAAGAACTTAATTATCGATTTGAGGGAAAACTATGGTGGAGATGCAGACAGTGCCTATCATATTCTTGACTATCTACTACCTAACTTGTATTTAGGTGACTGGGACTCACCAATTGAAGAGTCTTTTTCATATTATAGTAACGGTGACTATTTTGATTTTAATGAAATATTTATTTTGGTCAATAACCATACCGCCAGCAGTGCTGAAATGATTGCCCTAGGTCTTCAGCAACTTACAGATAACACGCTTGTTGTTGGTCAAACTACCTATGGTAAGGGCGTTGGGCAAGTTGGTAATGTTAATATGAACTATGGATTTGGTGTTTTTGTCGTAAATGCATACTGGACCATACAAGGAATGAATATACATGAAACGGGTGTTATACCAGATGTGAAGACAGAGGTTACTAGTCTTCAGGATATGCTTACAGAAGCTAGAAGCAGGTAATGAACAAATAATATGTTGACATAGTAGGTACAATGAGGAGATAAGAATATGGTGATAATCCCATTTGAGAAAGTCCATCTTGAGGAAGCTCTTGATATTTATAATTATTATGTACTTAATTCGACGGCAACTTTTTCAGTTGAACCATTAAGTAGGGGAGAATTCGAGAAGTTATGCTTTACGGAACTAGAGAGATTCAAATCTTTTGCCATAGTTGAAGAAGATAAGCTTGTCGGATATGGTCTCCTTAACCGCTATAAATCTAGAGAAGCCTATGACCGTACAGCAGAAATAACGGTTTACCTAGACAAAGATTTTCATGGAAGAGGCTATGGTAAGGCATGTATCCAACATATGGAAGCTTTTGCTAGAGATAAGAATTTCAGAGCTTTATTAGCGGTTATCTGTGCTGAGAATGAAGCTTCAATTAAACTATTTCAAGGTGCTGATTATTTTGAATGTGCTCATTTTCGAGAAGTTGGTGAGAAATTTGGCCGTGTGTTGGACGTAGTTATTTATGAGAAGTTGATTTAAGGACAGGTAAATGAATAAGGATATTAAAATTGTCAGTATTGACATGGGTACGACAAAGATCAAAGTTGTAAAATATAAACATGGAGACTACTATTATGAGGAGTACTACCGTCATGATATGGACAATATTATTGGAAGAGCTGTGACTAAGGAATATGACGCCATAGTCTTAACAGGTTCCGGAGCGTCATTAGTTAGTGGTCAAGAGGTTGATTTAGGTCAGTTTCCGCTTCCGATTTATAGGTATAATGAATTAGAATGTGCTGCTAATATTGTGAAAGAGATAGGTGAAGATAGGGGTATAGTCGTAAATATGGGGACGGGTACTTCAATTTTATATTATGAACATGGAGACTTTACTCATGTTACAGGTACTGGAATTGGTGGTGGTACCTTTGAAGGTCTTAGTCAAAGACTTCTTAATATGACTGATTATGAAGAGGTGGAAGCTCTTGCCCTAAAGGGAAATATTGAAGCTGTTAATCTGGTTATTAGTGATATCTACAAGGAAAATCTCAGTTGGTTTCAAAGTGATATTACTGTATCTAATTTTGCTAAACAGGGAATGCGCCAAGAAGATGTAGCTATGGGAATTCATTCCTTAGTTGTAGAACCTATTATTTCTATGGTAAAAGGTATTATTCAATTTAAAAAACACACCCAGGTTTACTTTGCAGGTGGTGTGCTGAATAATCAGGTTATATGTCAGTTAATTGATAAATATGCTGATTTTTTCGGTTTTAAATATGAGGTTGTTAATAATCCAAGTTTTGGCACTGCTAGAGGTGCCATCGAAGTTTTTAGGAGGTCAAACGAATGAAACAATTATATGTAGAGGGAATTCCTTCTTATCATGTTATGGAAGAGATGCAGTTTAAATATGTTCTTTATGATGGAGATGAAGTCCTTAAAAAGAAAGAAGTGTATCATGAGTATAGAAAACCTGCCTTGATCGGTTTATATTCTGTTATTCTTTTAATAAAGGAGTTTCCAGATTTGAAAGGTGAGGAAGTGGAAGTTATTGTTAATGACGGCGCCCTTCTAGAGCAAATTAAAGGAACGTCCACAACCAAGAATAGGGATATACTGAAAGTGGCTGAATTATGCAGGAAAAATCTTAATAAATTTGGTGGTAAACTTGTGTTTACCAGTGTGACAGGTAAGCATGAGGAAATGGTCAAATGGGAAAGCAAGCTTAAGGTATGAGTATTATTGAGTTTGGTGAGAGATTGGATGGTATCGATTATGAGCCTAGACCAGGAGCGTATGGTATTGCTTTTCGAAAGCTGGAGCAAAGAGTTGAAGGTAAGTTAATGGATGAAATGATACAGATAGGCCTTGTCCATACACCAAGGGGAAGGTTTTTGCCTGGAGGTGGCATTGAAGAAGGTGAAAGTCATGAAGAGACTATTAAACGGGAGTTCATTGAAGAAATTGGACGTGATGTTAAAGTTCTATCATTTGTTACCCAAGCTAATCAGGCAGGACTGACACCTAGAACTCACCGATATGTTCTTCTTCAAGGGTACTTTTATTTGGTTGAGATATTAGAACCTAAAGGAAAACAAGTTGAGGAAGATCACGAACTTCGATGGTTGAATATTGAAGAAGCTTTAAAGACCCTGCGTTTAATGAATCAAAGTTATGCGGTAAAGGAAGGATTAGGTCAATATTTGGAGTTATAAGCTTATAGGAGGTAGATTCTATAGGAGAAGATAATAAAAAATATGAAGATGATTAAGACACATATTTTGACAAATGAGTATATAAGACATAGGGATTGGTGCAAAAATTATTGATAGGTTCTTCCTTCTTGCTATAATGTTAGTGTAGATAAATGAGGTGGCAGTTAGCGTTTAAGATATAGTGGAGGAAATTATGTGGACAAGTGCTGAATTAAAAGAAAGAGCTAAAATTGCATTAAAAGGTAACTATTGGAAGGCATTTGGAGTGTCATTGATTCTTGTATTCCTAAGCGGCGGAGGCGGTAGTGGCGGAGGCGGAAGTACCTGGCGAAATGAAGGCGGTTATGTTGATAATGCAGAACCTGCAATTATACTGATGATTGTTGGTATAGTATTAGTCATTGCAGCTTTGGCAATAGTATTTCAAATTTTTGTTAGTAATCCATTGGTTGTAGGTGGAAGAAGATACTTTTTATCACAAGCTGAAGCTGCTGGTACTAATGATATTGTTGAGTTTGGATTGATTGGTCACGGATTTAAAAAAGGTAGATATATGAATGTGGTTAAGACTATGTTCTTTAAGGACCTATTCGTTTTTCTATGGAGTTTACTTTTGATTATTCCTGGAATCATTAAGACATATGCTTATGCTATGGTTCCTTACTTATTGGCTGATAACCCTGATATGGACTATGATAGAGCTATTGAATTGAGTAAGGAAATGACTAATGGTGAAAAAATGGATATGTTTATTCTTGACTTATCCTTTATCGGCTGGTATATCTTAGGATTTTTGGCATGCTGTGTCGGTATGCTTTTTGTATACCCTTACTACTATGCAACTCATGCAGAGTTATACCGTTCCCTACGTGAAAAGGCTTTGGAAGAAGGTGTGTGTTCTTATGAAGAACTTGGCTTTATGCCACCTGAAGAAATAGAAGAAGTATAGTGGTGTAATAGTTGTAAGGGACCGCCTAATTGTATGTCATACAATTAGGCGGTTTTCTTAAGGGTACATTCTATCGTATAATATAGTTAGGAAATTAGATTATAGGCTGGAGGAGCTCTTATGAATTTGGATTGGTTAAGAAATGAAGTTATTGGTGGAAACACTTGTATTAAGACCCCTTACGGTGACCGCTTGATGACTTATGCGGATTATACAGCATCAGGCAGAAATCTTAAGTTTGTCGAAGATTATATGAGAAAAATTGGCGAGACTTATGCAAATACCCATACTGAGGACTGCTTTTTAGGTATGCAGACAACAAAGTTATATCATGAAGCGAGAGAAAGAATTAAAGAACTTCTAAAGGCAGATGATCATTATGTGGTTCTCAGTGTTGGAAATGGTACAACTGGTGCTATTCAACGTCTGGCCCAGATTATTGGTATATATGAAGCCCCAGCAACTCGTATCAAATATGATAAAGATTCTAAATACTACAATCCAAATAGGCCTATAATTTTTGTTGGACCTTATGAACATCATTCTAATGAGTTGATATGGAAAGAAGGCAATGCTGAAGTTGTTGAGATTGGACTTACTGATGGAGGTAAGTTTTCAACCGCAGATTTAGAAAATCAGATTTCAGACCCTAAATATAAGGACAGAATTAAAATTGGTGCTTTTTCAGCTGCTTCAAATGTGACTGGTATGAAGTCCCCTGTTAAAGACATCACTAGGATTATGCATCAGTATGGTGGCCTAGTATTCTTTGATTTTGCGGCATCTGGACCTTATGTTAATATTGAACTGGTTCAAAGAGATGGTTGCTATTACGATGCGGTATACCTATCACCACATAAGTTTATTGGAGGACCTGGATCGAATGGACTCCTTCTTTTTAGAAAGGACATTTATAATCAGGAAGTGGGACCAACTTGTGCTGGAGGAGGAACTGTAGAATACGTCAGTTCTCACAGCTATGACTTTATTAAGGATATCGAAAGCAGAGAAGACGCTGGTACACCTGGTATTTTTCAAACCCTAAGGGCAGCAGCTACCTTAGAAGTGAAAAATGCAGTTGGGATTGATAGGATTGAAGAGCTAGAATCTATCTATATTAGCCGTTCTATCCAACGATTGACTAAAGATTCTAAGATTGAAATGATAGGTCCAAAAGACATGGAAAATCGTTTGGGTATTCTTTCTTTTAATGTGAAATATAAAGACGGTTACCTCCATCCACGCTTTGTCACTACCTTATTGAACGATCTTTTTGGTATACAGTCACGGGCAGGATGTTCCTGTGCAGGTCCCTATGGCCACTTGCTTTTGGGAATTATACCTGAAAAATCAGAACAGTATCGTAAGCTTATTAAAGAAGGATGTGAAGCCATTAAACCGGGGTGGGTTAGGTTAAACTTTCATTATTTATTAGATGACATAACCTATGATTTTATTATAAATGCTATTGAGTTTATTGCTGATTACGGCTACCTCTTCCTTCAAGATTATAGTGTAGAGTGCGAAACAGGAAACTGGAGTCATAATGAAAAAGCCCAATTAGCTGGTAAGTATCTGGATTCTTTTGACTTGGATAGTATGTTGAAGGCTAAAGACTATAAAGTGAAATCTTATAATAAGGAAAAAGCTAAAAAATCGTATGAAACATATATGAAGATTGCTTATCGCTTAAAAGAAATGCATGAAGTGACAGATACAACCTATAGCCTATATAGAAAAGATGAATTTGGTGATTTGGCGTGGTTCTATGTTAAAAAATAAAATTCTATGGTAAAATATTTATAAAATAAGTTGTGGAGGGAAATGATGCAAACAATTTTTATAATTAACAATAAAGGAATGGGACAAGGTGATGATAACCTTGGAAGTATACTTATAGGTGCATTTTTAAAAAAAGTATGGGCTAAAAAAGACAAACCGGACATGATGATCTTTTATAATGGTGGAGTAGAATTACTTGGTAAGGAATCAGAGTACTTAGATGCCCTCATGGGTCTAGAGGAATCCGGAGTCGAAATAATTGCCTGTGGTACTTGTCTTGACCACTATGGTATTCAGGAACTAAAAGTAGGAAGAAGAAGTAATATGGCAGAGATTGTAGACATTATGATGAGTGCAGATAAAGCAATAACAATTTAGGCCTCTCGTTAGATCTCAAAAACAAAGGAGCATAGATAAAACTACTAAATTTATGAAAAAAGTATGGATAATATTGATTCTATCCCTATCCACTTTAGTTGGGGTTACTTATATAGGTAAGAGTCAACTGGCTGAAAAAGAATATGTACAAGTAGGATTAATAGAAGATAGTGGTTCCGTCAAGGAACCATCCAATCAGGGTGATAGTAAGGCTGATGACAGTGAAACTGATTTAGTTTCACAGGATCGTATGTCAGTTAATTACCCTTTTTTTCTTGTGGGAAAAGATGGATATTCATACAGTAAATATGATAAGGGTGATTTTTGGGCAATCAAAATCCCTTCGACTGATCAAGAACAGAAGATTCAGCAGGAGCTTCCTTTAGAAGGACAAATACTTGATATATATATAATGGATCAAGATCATTGGAAATCAATTGAAGTTCTACCGCAGGAAATTAAGCTTGAAGATTATATTTTTATCGTTACAGATAAGAGATCTTATATGTTTTCAAGACCGGATTCTTATATAGATATGGGATACGGAACCAGAAAGAGTCAAGATGAAATTCGTATGGATATAAGTTTAGAATTGGATGAAGGTAATTGGTCTTTTACCTATAACTTCCAGTCACAACCATATGTAGACCACGTGATTTGGGGAATAAGCTCAGAGCAGAAATTATTGGATTTTAATGATACTAGCATTGAAAGTCGTTTTGCATCCTATGATTTTGTTAATAAGGCCAGATTTCTTGAAGATGGCTATTATTATCGAAGTCCAGAGTCCTATTTACCAACAGATAAACAAGCATACTGGAGAATTCCTTCTATGTATCTGGTCACTCATTTTGTTGAGGGTGGTAATTCCTTGGCAGAAGAACTACTTGCAAAAGGTTGGCTTGATGTTGGGATAAAAAATATAAATAGTGAGGGATATTTTGCGACGTTGCCTAGAAGTAATTGGTTATATGAGGACTATGGTATTGAGGATGGATTTTTTGATACGCGATTTAATGGAGATATGATAAGTACCTATTTGGAGTCCTACCAAAAATATGGTAATAGCAGTTATAGGGAGGCGTATTTGCTTTTAGCTTATTATTATTTAAGTCATGCTGTGAATCATCATTTTTCTTTCGGTGAAAATGGTGAAGGATGGTTGGTCTATGATTATTATCATGATGGATTAGGAGATCTTCCTGTTCACACCAGCTTAAATCATCAAATTCATGCCATATCGATGTTTTTAAATCTCTTTCTTGAAGAAGAGAACTATGATTATTTTGATATAGCTATGCATATGCTAAAAGGTATTAGGTTTACCCAAGATTTATGGCCCAATGAAGAAGGTGATCTTCATTATGCTATGTTGCCTGACCAAACAATGGGGTTATCAGATTATCCTGTATTGACTCTGAATGATATGCTTAAGCTACAAGAACTCCTAGAGAAGGAATTTTATGGCAGAGAGCCTGCCATTGATATGCTTATTGAAGTTAAGAAAGAGTATTATGGATATGAATAGGTGTGGTTAAAGTACTATATTGAGTTATTTATAAAGGTTTAGTTGACAAGGCAGTAAAACTGGAGTAAAATACATACAAGTTTTACATTCAATAAAGACTGTGAAAAGGAAAGTAACTTTAGGCAACATTCTCAGAGAGTCTGTATATGGTGAAAGCAGATAATGTTTATTAGAGTGAAAATGGCCTTGGAGTCGGGTACCGAGAACTTATGTTTTAGGCTACCACGGGTCTCGCCCGTTATAGCGATAGGGTATAACAGGTTTCCTGCGTACTCGAAGAGGTTCGTGTAGTGATATACGAATAAATAAAGGTGGTACCGCGAATATAACTCTCGTCCTTTAGAACTTTGTTCTAGAGACGGGAGTTTTTTATTTATAGGAAAGTTCTCTATTTGAATTTTATGAGTAGAAACATCTCATAAAATGTCAAGGAAACTTTCCAAGCGCAACAAGCGTAAAACGAACGAGGCGAAAGAACTATTTTTCATGTGAGTGAATGTAATAGCTACCATGGTAACCCTATTTTCATGGTCTGAGGATATAATACTAACAAGGAGGAAAAAAGATGAAAATTTTAGTTGGAGGTGCCTGGGTTTATGCTAATGGATCCTTGCATATTGGGCATGTTGCTGGTTTATTACCTGGTGATATCATAGCTAGATACTACAGACAGAGAGGTGAAGAGGTATCCTATATCTCTGGAAGTGATTGTCATGGGACACCTATCACAATCAAGGCCAAAAAGACAGGAGAATCACCAGAAGCCATTAGTGATAGGTATCATGAGGAGTTTGTAAAAGGATTCGATTATTTAGGTTTCTCTTATGATCATTATGGGAAGACTTCTAGTGATAGTCATAAATCTTTTGTCAGGGACTTCCATAGGAAACTCTATGAAAGTCCGTATATTGTTGAGAAAGAGGAGCCGCAGGCATATTGTCCAAGTTGTCAAAAGTTTTTGGCTGATCGTTTATTGGAAGGTACTTGTCCCCATTGTAATGGAGTAACAAAAGGAGAACAGTGTGATCATTGTCATGAAGTCCTTCAAGGAAATGACCTCATTGAACCAAGATGTAGAGAATGCCACAGCCAACCAGAATTCATACAGGAAAAGCACTTGTATCTGACCATTAGTAAACTGGATAAACACATTCGCCACTTACTTGAAAAAGCGGTTTATTGGAGAAAAAATGCCCTGGATTTTACTAAGAGATATTTGGATGATGGTCTAAGAGATAGGGCCATTACTAGAAATCTTGATTGGGGAATTGATGTACCTAAAGAAGGATATGACCAGAAAAAGATATATATATGGGCGGAGAATGTTCTTGGATACCTATCAGGGAACAAGTTACATTGTGATAGGGTCGGACTTGACTGGAAAGATTATTGGTCAGGTGAAGCAAAACGTTATTTTGTTCATGGAAAGGACAATATTCCATTTCATACCATTATTCTTCCATCATTATTGAAAGCTCACGGAGCTTATGATTCTCAGCCACATGTCATTGTATCCAGTGAACATTTGACCTTGGAAGGTAGCAAGATTTCTACTAGTAATGATTGGGCACTTTGGGTCAATGACCTTATTGAAAGCTATAATCCGGATACCATCCGTTATTACTTGACAACCATATATCCTCAACGACGAGATTCGGATTTTTCATCTAGGGAATTAAAATATGCTAATAATAGTGAACTTTTAGGTGGATATGGCAACTTTGTTAATAGGGTCTTAAAGTTTGTAGAGAGATACTATAAGTCAGAAGTTCCACGAGGAGACCTAAACCCAGCATTGACCAGAAAGATAGAAGTAACTTATGAAAAAACGGGTAAAGCAATAGAAGTCGGTAATGTAAAGACAGGTATTCAAGAAGCTTTTGAATTAGTGCGTTTTGCTAATAAATATTTTGATGAAAACAAGCCTTGGATTACTATAAAAAATGAAAGGGATATTGCAGACAATACGATTGCAGGCTGTATTTACCTAATTATTAATCTGGCCCAAATTCTTAAGCCTTTTATACCCTTTTCATCCGAGAAGTTAGAAGTCTTGTTAGGTTTTAATTCAAGCTGGCAGATTATTGAGCCTGATTTTGGCAGAAAACTGGAAGCTGTAAAACCACTTTTTGAGAGACTTGAATAAATAATAGGTGAGTATGTATTATGAAACCATATTGTCGAAAGCCTTTCTATATTGTAGTGGTGTCATGAATTTGACTTCTTTAAACTTACTGATGAAGTAAGAGGTGGTTGAAAAGCCCACGGAAGACCCGATTTCGGTAATGCTAAGATCAGAAGTGGTCAGAAGGTTGGAAGCCTTGGTGACCCTGATAAAGCTTAAATAGTCAGAAAAACTCTGTTGCATTTTAGACTTAAAGAATCTGGAAAAGTAGGAGTAGGACATGTTGCAAAGCTCGGCCATAGATTTTACATTGATATCCTCTGCATAATGTTGTTCCACATAATCAAAAGTTTTTTGGAGACGCTCAATAATGGATGCATTGAGGCCGCTATCTATGTTAAGGTTTACATTGTTGTGGTGCCATTTTCTTAGGACCCAAAGGAAAATTTGACTGATATGATTTCGTATGGCTAATTCAAAACCATACTCCTTTTTCCTATGTTCGGTGATGATCTTATGTAAAAGGTCGGGAATAAAAGTATCCTTGATTTCCGGTTCCTTAAAGAGCTTTTGGTGGGTCGAAGCCTTGATGGTGAAGGGGAGAACATATTTGGATTCAAAAATACTTTCCTTAGAGGTATAGAGTAGCTCAGGTTCAAAACGTATAACTAGATAGGCATTATCTTCATCAGACAAAGAATAACAGGTATGAGTTTCCATCGAGTTGATGATAATCATATCTTCTTTTTCCAGAATATGTTCTATACCATCTAGGAGTATCTGAAAAGATCCAGATACACAATACAGAATTTCGATATTTTTGTGAAAGTGAGGCCAAGCTGCTATTTGCTGGCCGTGATTGACTTGTACATGGCAATTAAAGGGATAAACTATATCGTTATCAATAAATTTAGTATCTTCAAAATAGACGTTCATATTGATTTTCCTCCAGTCAAAGACAAGAACTTACTTAGAATATTTTATAATGACAAAATATTGATATTTTTTGGCAGTTCAATTATATTATAGTTTTTTCAGTATGTCTATAATAGAATTGAAGATAAAACGACGTTTAACATACAAACAAGTCAATTGGGAGGTTTTTATGAAAAAAGTAAAAGTAGGAATTATTGGATGTGGTGGAATCGCAAATAACAAACATATGCCAGCGCTGACTAAGCTTGACCATGTTGAGATGGTAGCCTTTTGTGATATTGTGGAAGAAAAGGCAAAGGAAGCCTGTGAAAAATTTGGTTCAGAAGGTGCTAAATTCTATACCGACTATAATGAGCTTCTTAAAGATAAGTCTATCGTAGCCGTGCATGTGTGTACACCAAACAAATCCCATAAGGATATTTCCATTGCTGCTATGGAAAGTGATAAACATGTATTGTGTGAAAAGCCTATGGCAAAAACCGCAGCGGATGCAAGAACAATGGTTGAGGTTGCAAAAAAAACAGGTAAAATTCTTAGTGTTGGTTATCAAAACCGCTACAGAGAAGATTCAACTCATCTATACAAAGCTTGTAGAAGAGGTGACCTTGGTGATATTTACTTTGCTAAAGCCCATGCCATTCGAAGACGTGCTGTTCCGACTTGGGGTGTATTTCTTAATGAAGAAGAGCAAGGTGGGGGACCTCTTATTGATATAGGAACTCATGCTCTTGACCTAACCCTTTGGGCAATGGACAACTATGAGGTTGAAAGTGTATCAGGTTCTGTATATAAAAAATTAGGTGACCAAACAGAAACAGGAAATGCCTTTGGAGATTGGGAAACAGATCAATTTACAGTTGAGGATTCAGCTTTTGGATTCATTAAGATGAAGAATGGTGCAACCATTATTCTTGAATCATCATGGGCTCTAAATACATTAGATATAGGTGAAGCAAAGACAACTCTTTGCGGTACTAAAGCAGGAGCAGATATGAAGGACGGACTTCGCTATAACTTTGCAGATCTAGGTAAACTTTCTATAAAAAAACCAGATTTGGGAGGAGCAGGTGTTGATTTCTATGAAGGTGGAGGTGACAGACCAGAAGTTATTGAGGCAAAAACCTTCTATAAGGCAGTTACTGATGGAGGAGATTTAGTCGTAACACCAGAACAGGCTTTAGTTGTTACTGAAATATTGGAAGCTATTTATGAATCAGCAGCAAGTGGACAAACCATTTACTTTTAGGAGGAGACATGATTAAAGTACATGCACAACTATACTCGGTTCGTGATTATCTTGAGAAAGATTTTATGATGACATTGGAAAAACTTAAAGATATGGGCTATGACGGTGTAGAGTTTGCAGGATACTATGACTTTGATCCTAAGATAATTAGAGAAAAGCTGGATGAACTGGGACTTGAATGTGTATCGGCCCATGTTTCTCTTGAGCTTCTTGAAAAGGACTTAGATCATCAGTTAGATATTCTGAAAACTTTAGGAGCTTCTTTTATCGTTTGTCCTTATGCTCCAGTGGCATCCAAAACTGATATAAAAAAATTGGCTGAGACATTAAATAGGGCTGGAGCTATTAGCAAGAAAGTAGGACTTCCTCTTTGCTACCATAATCATAGTCATGAATTTGTTGAAGAAAATAATCAGCTGTTAATTGATTATCTCTTTGAACTAGTGGAAGATGGAAACCTCTTACAGCAACCAGACCTATACTGGATTGCGCATGCAGGGCTTAACCCTCTTGAGTATTTAGAAGGACATTTGGACAGGTGCCCAATGATTCATTTGAAGCAGATTAAGGATATGGTTTCTAAAGACAACGTATCTGCTGATAGGGGAATTATTGACTTTGGAAAAGTCATGAACCTTAAACCTAATGGAATTTTTATTTATGAACAGGAAACACGAGGCGACGATATTATGCCTAGTATGGAAAGGTCTGTTAAATATTTAAAAAGTCTTTAGAAGAATTATACATGGATTTAGTAATGAGATATCAATAAGCAGTGTTTTTATTGAGAAAGGATAGATTATGAAATTAGGAGTTTTAACAGTACCATTATACGGACTGTCTTTTGAAGAAGCTGTTAAAAAGCTGAAAAATATGGGAGTTCAGTCATTAGAGGTCGGAGCTGGGGGATACCCTGGTATGGAACATTTGAACCCATCTGAACTTCTTGATGATGATGAAAAAATACAAGGAATTAAAGATATAGTGAAAACCAATGATATGGAGATTTCAGCTATTTCTTGTCATGGTAATCCTGTTCACCCTAATAAGGAAACGGCTAAGACGTATCATGACCAATTTGTTAATGCCATTCTTTTGGCCGAAAAATTAGATGTACATACCTTAGTTGGATTTTCTGGATGCCCAGGTGATTCAGCCCACTCTCAGTATCCAAACTGGGTTACTT
Source organism: Vallitaleaceae bacterium (assembly GCA_963677625.2). Classification (GTDB taxonomy): domain Bacteria; phylum Bacillota; class Clostridia; order Lachnospirales; family Vallitaleaceae; genus UBA1351. The sequence goes on along the minus strand of CAXXSW010000003.1, from coordinate 54,812 downwards.
GTTCTTGGCCTGAAGATTATGGTAAGATTCTTGATTATCAGTGGAATGAAGTCTTGATTCCATATTGGAAAGACATGGTCAAGTTTGCTAATGAACATGGTGTAACTAAGATAGCTTTAGAAATGCATCCAGGTTTCTGTGTATATAATCCAGCAACGCTTATGAGGTTGAGAGAAGCTTGTGGAGATACAATCGGTGCTAACGTTGATCCGAGTCATTTGTTCTGGCAAGGTATGAATCCTGTAGAATCCATAAAATACTTAAAGGGTGCTATTCATCATTTCCATGCAAAAGATACTAACATTGATGAGCACAACACAGCTGTTAATGGTGTCCTAGATGTTGGACATTACGGCAATCTTATGGACCGTTCATGGACTTTTAGAACGGTTGGATATGGACATGATAAAGGAGTATGGAATAATATTATCTCAAGTTTGAGATTGGTTGGTTATGATGGAGTAATCAGTATTGAACATGAGGATGCGCTTATGTCCGTTGATGAAGGCTTGTCAAAAGCTGTGGAATTTTTGAAAGACGTTATTATATTTGAAGAACAGGGTGATATGTGGTGGGCTTAAGCCGATGACTCTGAATTGGAAGTAGGAGGTAATAAAATGTTGACACTAGCAATTATTGGTTTTGGAGGTATGGCTTCATATCACCATAAGGAACTTAAAGATTATGACCGCCTCAAGATTAAAGGGGTTTATGATGTGAATCCTGAACGTATGGAAGTTGCAGGTCAAAGAGGTTTGTATCAATATAGGTCAAAAGAAGAACTTCTAGGTGATAAAGAAGTAGATATTGTACTGGTAGCCACAACTAATGAGATGCATAGAGAACTTTCTATTGAAGCCCTTAGAGCTGGAAAACATGTTATTTGTGAAAAACCAGTGACTCTGAGTTCTCAAGAACTTATTGACATTATGGAAGTAGCCAAGGAAACCGGTCAAATCTTCACTATTAACCAGAACCGTAGAACCAATAAAGATTTTCAATTGATGAAAAAGCACGTTGAAGCTGGAGATTTAGGAAAACCTTATGTGATTGAATCTCGAGTTGAAGGTTCTAGAGGTATGCCTAAGGGTTGGAGAACTATCAAGGCCCTAGGTGGTGGCATGATGCTAGACTGGGGAGTACATCTTATTGATCAGCTTATGTACATGATTAAAGAACCGGTAACTAATGTTTTCTGTAAAATGTACCGGATTGAATATGACGAGGTAGATGATAACTTTCGTTTGACTATGACTTTTGAAAGTGGTTTGACTGCCCATGTTGAGGTGTCAACTAATAATTATATTACACATCCAAGATGGTATGTTCTAGGTACTGACGGTACCCTTCAGATAGATAATTGGGAATGTGAAGGGCAGATCGTACGCTGTGTTGACAAGGAAAATTCATGGACAGAAGAAATTGTTTATACTAAGGCCGGCCCAACGAAGACCATGGCACCAAGACGTTCTGAATCAACGGAAACCATTGATCTTTCAGAGCCTATGGAAGTAGTGGATAAAATTACGGTTGTATATGATGGACTGATTGACGCCATAAAGGGTGAGGGACCACTTAGAATAACACCTGAACAGGCCCTTCGAGTTATGAAGGTTATGGAAGCTGCCTTTGAATCTGATGAAAAAGGTATAGCTGTAAACTGTAATATTTAAAATAGCATAATGTCTACTGATAATACTGGGATGTTGATAGATTTTTATTTCTGTCAACATCCTTTATCTATGATTGGGATATATAAATTATTCATGATATAATAAAATTGTGAAAAAAAAAGAGTATATTCATTAATTGTTAATATTCTTACTGTATACTTGTAGTATAATGAGAAGAAGAATGTAAGGTTTTGAAAGGTGACAAAACAGTGGGTATGGATAATAAAGAACTGACTATGGAAGAAATCGTTAATAAAGTCAAAGAGATCCCGCCTTTTCCGCAGACAATCCTTCGTATCCTTGAAATCATTGCTGATGATAGGACAGGAGCTAAGGATCTTGAGACGGAAATTATGAAAGACCAGGGTTTGACTACAAAGATTTTAAAATTGGCTAATTCAGCCTTCTATCGTGGTAGGAGAGAGATTTCTACTGTAGTAGATGCCAGTGTCTTATTGGGGTTTTCTGCAATTCAGAGTATGGTACTGGCAACAGTTGCCGGTTCTGTTATGAATAAGGAACTACCTGGATACGCTTTGGAGAAGGAAGCCTTATGGAAACAGTCACAAATATCAGCGATTATGACAAGAACCATAGCTAAAAAAATAAAATATGTAAATCCTGACCAAGCATATACTGCTGGATTGCTTCGAGATATTGGTAAGGTTATATTGGATACCTATGTGGAAGGTGCTTATGATGACATTAACTTCCTTGTAGAGAATGAAGGGAAGTCATTTATTGTTGCTGAGGAAATGGTACTGGGTTATCATCATGGTCAGATTGGTGCCAAGATTGCAGAAAATTGGAACCTTCCTGAAGAACTGGTTGAAGTTATTGCCTGTCACCATAATCCGGCTGTAGCTTTTGTGAATCCAGAATTGGTGGCTATAACTCATATTTCAGATTCACTTGTCATGATGATGGGAATCCATATCGGTATCGATGGTCTTGCCTATGAATTTTTTTCTGATTCAGTTCGGATGTTGGGGCTTGATGATATCATGTTGACCGAGATTATGTCAGAAGTTGCAGACATCATAGAGAAAGACGACGTCTTATTGGAGATTTAGTGTTGTGCTTTATGCGTATTGGGAAGTGATAGAATGCAATCAATAGGTAATCAGATACAGGGTTATACATCGCCTCAGGGACAAGTGTATACTAATTATGACCAGAGTGGTAAAACTTTTGGCAAGAATGAAGCACCTAGTGTTAGGCATCAAGCAAAGAGTGTGTCATTGGTTGGAAGTCAAATAAATACTTCTGGGAATTTTATTACACCGTCAGAAAATCGATTGAATAAATTAAAGGAACAGTTTGATGAGAAAGCTTTAAAGGGGATGGGCGTAATTGAATGTGCCACATGTGCTTCAAGAACGTATCAAGATGGATCAAATGACCCAGGAGTCTCCTTCAAGTCACCGCAGCATATCAGTCCTGAAATATCAGGTTCGGTTGTTATGGGACATGAGATGGAACATGTGTCCAGAGAAGGTTCAAATGCTGAAATGCATGATCGGGAAGTTGTCAGCCAAAGTGTTCAGCTTTTTACTGCTGTTTGTCCTGAATGTGGGAAATCCTATGTTTCAGGAGGTGTAACTAAGACAACAACGGCTGCTAAGAAGGCAAATGAAAATACAAGTCTTCTTGCCAATTATGGAAAGGCCAAGCAGATAAATACTAAAGGAAATTTATTGGATATTACCCTATAGATGATAGAGTAATATCCTTTTTATTATTTATCTAGTTGATATTGTTTAACTTTTTCATCTAATAGTACTAAAATAACGGAAGCGATGGGTACTGTTAAAAGCATACCCAAGATACCGAAAAGACGTCCACCAACGGTTACAGAAAAGAGTACCCAAAAAGGCTTAAGGCCCACTGAATCGCCAATAATCTTAGGTGAAATTAAAATATTATCTATTTGTTGAGCTATTAGGACGATGATAATAAGTGCTAAAGCAGGTACAAAGCCGTTTATGAGAGCAAATATAATGGATGGAACAGTCCCGATAAATGGTCCAACATAGGGTATTATGTTAGTGATACCTATAATAAATGCTATGAGGGGTAAATAAGGGATGTCCTTTGGAAAGATAAGATTGTAAATCAGGCCAAAGGCACCAACCATTAATCCTAAAAAGAGGCAGGTGTAAAGTTTGCCTAATAGAAATTTTTTCATTGATTGGTCTGTCAATTTAGCAACTCGTACAATAGGTGATATGATGGAATCCCCAAAAATTGCACGAAGATGTAATTCTATATTTTCCTCGATTTGTGTGTAGTCTCTTAAAGCATAGAAAGCCATCAATAAGGAAAGTATAAATATACCTAGAGCAATAACGGCATCCTTAAAAGAAATAATAATATTAGTGGAGTACTGAATGATATTTTCGCTAAAAGAAACAAGTATGTTACTGAAATTATTGAAAAAGGTGGTAAGTTCACTTTCTTCAATAAAAAGGTTTACAAAGGGAAGTCCCATGATGATACTGGTAATTTGATTGGTTGATTTTGGTAATTGGTCGACAATAGCAGAAATCGAACTAATCAGACTGGGCAGTATGATGGAAATAAAGCTTGCAATAATTAAAAATATGGTCAAAAAAGCAAGGACAACCGATAGGGTTCTTTTGCTTTTACTGGCCTTTTTTTCCAAGATAAGCTGGTATTTATTGACCATAGGAAGCATGAGATAAATAGTCAAAAGCATGATGACAACAGGTGTGGCTCCTGAGGCCAACCAAGCGATAATATCGCCCATAAAAATCATCCGTCCGGCAATAAGTACAGCAAGAGTAAATATGAAATATTGAATAAGTTTTTTGTTTTCTGTCATATAAATATCTCCTTTGATTTAATGATATCATATCTATGGAAAGTGTGTATTAGAATTTCATGAAATAAAGTTAGAAAGAGAAATAGTGTATAATAGGAAGTGCTATTGAAAAAGGAGCTTTATCGGAAAGTAAGACTTAAAAAGTCAAAAGCTTAGATTAGAATTTAATGAAAAAAGTCTGAAAGTCATTATACAATTTTAGTGTTTCAATTATAATAGAGATGACTTCTATATAGATTAGGTTGAGGGGCTTTTGATTCGGAAATATAAGTAGGAAATAGCCTTGGTATAAGATAAAGATTAAATATAGAAAAAAAGATGACAGGAAGGTTTCATAATGACTGAAAAAATACTTATTGTAGAGGATGATAATCATTTAAGAGAAAAAGTTAAGAATGTCTTAGAATCATATGGTTATGATGTGAAAGGTGTTTCAGAATTTGATCAAGTAATTGAGGTATTTGTAAATTATATGCCTGACTTGGTTTTAATGGACATAGTCTTGCCTATGTATGATGGATATTATTGGTGTCGACAAATTCGGAAAATTTCAAATGTACCATTGGTTTTTATTTCCAGTAAAGATATGGATATGGATATAGTCCACGGTATGGAAATTGGTGGTGATGATTATATCACTAAACCTTTTTCTACAGAAGTTTTACTTGCTAAAATCAAGGCTATTATAAGAAGGTCTATAAGGCAGGAAGAAGGTTGGGACCAACTTGAATATCACGGGTTGCGGCTAGTGGAAGAACAGTCAGCACTTGTCTATCATGATCAAAGCTTAGAATTGACTAGGAATGAATGGAGAATACTTCACGAGCTAGTGAGAAAAAAAGAGAAAATTGTCTCAAGAAACAGATTAATGGAAGTTTTATGGGACGATGACCAATTTGTTAATGATAATACCCTGACGGTGAATGTAAATCGATTAAGGCAAAAATTGCAAAACTTAGGGATTGGCCATGCTATTGAAACAAAGAAAGGTCAAGGATATATATTAAGTTTGGATGGTTCGGATTAAAGGATGGAAGATAAAAATGATTAAAGTATTAGCATACCTAAAAAAACGTTTGCATTTGATTGTTTATATATCACTTTTTTTTGTAATTGTAAATGGAATTCTTCACACAAGTGGCGTTGACCTAACTGGGGTTGACGCCTTGTATATGAATATCCTTCTTGGTGTTTTGACCATAGCTTTTTTGTTTTTTGATTTCTATGGGTTCACAAAAGATTTATGGAAACAAGAGGATATGATTCGAATTATCAGGCAAGAGGAGAGAAAGTTAGAGGGATTAGATGACAAGATCAGTGAGATTGGAGACTATTTGACTAAATGGGTCCATGAGGTGAAAGTCCCTCTTTCAGTAGCAAGGTTAATTATTGAAGAGTTTGGAGAAAAAGAAGAAACAGCACTTGGAAGAGAGCTGGACCGAATCAATTTTCTTATTAATCAGCTCTTGTTCTTGAATAGGTCTAGATCAACCCAGATAGACTTAAAGATTGAGATTCTTGACTTAAGACCTATCATTGTAGAGGCTGTGAAAGGTTTTAAGCGTCTACTTATCCATAAGAACATATCTGTAGAAATCAAGGGACAGGGACAGGGACTGGCTGATAGAAAATGGTTATTATATATCCTAAGTCAGATTATTCATAATAGTTATAAGTATACTGGTGAAAATGGATGGATTCATATTGATATTGAAGATAAGCCGGACCAAGTTATCGTCTATATTGAAGATAATGGAATTGGGGTTTTAGACAATGAACTTGAAAAGATGTTTAGTCGAGGTTTTGTTGGTAAAAATGGCAGGAATTCAAACCAATCCACAGGATTTGGACTCTATTTGTGTCGGAAAGTCGGTAGATTAATGAGCATTGAGATTAAGTCTTTTCATGGAGATGAGATGGGTCTTAAAATACAGCTTTCTGTCCCTAAAGAGTCCAAAAATGATAGAATAAGAAAAGCTTATAAGGGATAAGGTGACAAAAATGTCACCTTTTTGTCATGTTAATCGATGGATGAAAAGTTTTACAAGAGATAAAATATGATTAACAAAACAAAAAGGAGAAAGTTATGGAGCATAATTTAATTAGTATTAATCATTTGACGAAAATTTATAAAAGTAGAGGCATAGAGACTAGAGCACTAAACGGAGTCAACATGGAGGTTCAAGAAGGCGAGTTTGTCAGTGTGATGGGACCATCCGGTTCAGGAAAAACGACATTACTTAATATACTGGCCACAATTGACCTTGCTTCTGCAGGGGCCATCTATTTTAAGGGTGAGGATATGGCTAAAATGAAGAAAAAAGCTTTGTCAGGCTTTAGGAGTAATCACATAGGTTATCTTTTTCAGGACTATAATCTTTTGGATCATTTGACAGTATTTGAAAATATTGCCTTGCCTATGACTTTTGATAATCGATCTTATGATGAACTAAATCAAAAAGTCAATGAACTTTTAAACTTTTTTTCTATTCAAGCTCATAGTAAAAAATATCCTTATGAACTTTCAGGTGGTCAAAAGCAAAGAGTGGCTGCAGCAAGGGCAATTATTAAGAATCCATCTATCGTTTTGGCAGATGAACCGACAGGAGCATTGGATTCAAAAGCATCATTGGAACTTCTTGAGCTTTTGGTAAAATTAAATAGGGAACGAAAGGTTACAATCCTTATGGTAACCCATGATCCTCTAAGCGCTTCTTATTCAGATCGTGTTGTTTTCCTTAAAGATGGGAAAGAACATTCTGAGCTTATAAAGGGTGAAAAGAGAAGTCGGTTCTATCATGAAATTCTTGACCAGTTGGCTTATCTTGGAGGTAGTAGCCATGAAATTAATTAAGATTGCATTTGGAAATGTAAAGGCATCAATTGGTCTTTATAAGTTATACCTCCTTTCTCTTATCTTTTCAGTTCTTCTTTTTTTCTCATTTGTGTCTTTGAAAAGCAATCCTATGGTCGAACAGTTGGAAGGGGTTTATATCTTTAACAGTTTAGTTGCTATTTCTCTAATTGTCATGATGATTTTTGTTTTTTTCTTTTTAATGTTTTCGACAAAGTTTTTTATTGCAGAAAGAAAAAAAGAGATAGGTTTATATGTAATGACTGGAGCTCCCAAGAAAAAAATTGCCTTAATGGTCGCTATGGAAAATATGATGATGTACCTTTTGGCTATTGTGATTGGGTCCATCTTAGGTCTTCTTCTTAATAAATTTTTTGTTATGATAGTTGTAAATTTTCTTAATATGGGAATTACTATAGACTTCTATGTTTCCTTTAAGGACTTGGCTGTGACTAGCCTTGTTTTTCTTATACTAGGTATACTGACTTCCTTAAGAGGGTTTGTTTTAGTCAACAAAAAGAAAGTACTGGATCTTCTTAAGGGTAAAGCCAAGGAAGAATCTATGCCAAAAGGAAATATTCCAATTGGAGTCTTAAGCTTAATCGTTATTGGATGTGGGTATCATGCCTCTATGCAGATGAATTCGGATGGGATATTTACCTATGCACTTATAGCTGTGAGCTGTGTTATTGTAGGAACCTTCCTATTCTATCGAAGTGTTATGAGTATGCTACTTAAAGGTCTTATGAAGCAGGAAAGGTTGGTTTATAAGAAAAATCGACTCCTGATCTTTTCAAACTTATGGTATCGCATTGGTAATAACTATAAAGTATATGCAGCGGTTACTATCTTTCTTACTTGTACTTTGACTGCTATATCTACTGCAGCCTCTTTTTCCTATTCTTATGATGACATAAGAAAAGTACAGTATCCATATTCTATTTATATTGAGGATGATGAAAAGGGAAGTGGTTTTGACCATGCACAGGAAGTACTTAAGGAAAGAGGAAGTGAAATTGCTTACTCAAACAGGTCTATTGAAAGTTATAGATTGGAAGAAGTAAGTAATGATGTTTGGCGATTTACATCCAGTATGACGGTCATTTCAGAAGATACTTACAGGCGAAATATGGAAAATATACCTTTTGTGACTAAGAATAAAGTTTTGCCGCCTAAGCCTTTAAAAGATACTGAAGCCTACTATGCCAATAATCCAAGTTCATATATTACAATGGGAAGTGTAGGTAAATTGAGGATAGGAGAGGATAAGTTAGATGTCAGCTGGTCCAAACGTGCCCCCATATTCGGAGAGAGTCGAGGCGATGTTATAATTGTATCCAATAATACTTACGATCGCCTATTTGAAAAGTATTGCGATGGGGAAAAGACATATTTTTCTGGCATACAGTTAGTTGATGACCTAAAAGTTGCTGAGGTAACTGATCAACTGGAAAAAGAATTAGGTGAAAATATTACCTTAATTCCTGAGGAAGCAAAGGATACGTTGATGCAAGTTATAATAAAATTATTTTTTATTTTTGGCATCTTTCTAGGTTTGGCCTTTATATTAGCAACAGGTAGTATCATATACTTTAAGATAGTTTCTCAGGCAAGAGAGGATATGAGAACTTATGAGCTTTTACATGATATGGGGATGGAGGATAAGAAGATGAAAGGGGTTATTCATAAACAGATTCTTATGTTCTTCATTATTCCTTTAATTCTAGGTAGTGTTCATACTTTTGCTGCAAGTAGGGCTTTGGAACGATTTTTAGGTATAAGTTTATTGAGTCCTCTTGGATGGTCTGTGGGAGTCATTGGAGGAATCTTTCTGGTTTATTTTGTGATGACAGTTAACAGGTATAAGCGAATTGTCCTGTAGTTAATAATCATTTAGTCGTTAATTAAATCTAATATTGACATTATAAATAATAGGGGCTACAATAATGAATGTATATTCATTATTGTAGCCCCTATTATATTCTTATTGATTTAAGAGGAAATAGGTGATAGAAGGAGATATAATGGCCCAGATATTAAAAGATGAAATTAGAGAGAAAATCCGTAAGAGCGGTATTAGCGTTTTTACGAAAAATGGATATAAAAAATCATCAATCAAACACATAGCCGAAGTTGCGGGTGTATCCGTCGGTAATGTCTATCGGTATTATAGGAATAAAGAGGACTTATATGATGATGTGATACAAGGTGTTTATGATGGATTGGAAGAACTTATTTTTGCGGTAAAGGAATCTGGTCAATATCAAATAGCACCCGACTTGGCTATGCTTCATGAGGATGGTGGAAGGATTATGGTACCTCTTCAGATATTTATGGATTTATATATTCGTGAAAAAGATGTTTTTACCATGCTTCTAAACGGAGAAAAAGATGACAGATATGATAAGACTGTCAAACGCTATATAGAAATGTTGAAAAAACACTTTTATTCTATGTGGGGCGTGGAAAACATGGAGGGAGGATTGTCAAAGGCTGAAACGAGAGCCTTAACTAATGCTTTGGTGTTTGGTTCAATTGGTCTTCTAGAAGATGTTAAAGAAGATGAAGTTTCAAGACTTTTAACTTCTTTTCTTTCTGACTTGATAAAAGGGTATTTTTACGTGAGACAATACAGGGAGGCAAAACAATGAAAATGAAGTTGATTTTTTTGGTGGTAGCTCTTGGGCTTGTTGGATTTACAGGTTATAAGATATATAATACTTTGACAGAAGACTACCTAGCAGAAGAAAAGGCCCCGGTGCCGATTACAATTTTTGAAACTGAGTTAAGTAATATTCCAATGACTATTAAATATCAGGGAAGCGTGGCTCCCTTGTTTGTTGAAAATATCAGTTTTAAATCCAGTGGCCGCCTTGAATCTTTTAAAGGTCTTGAAGGCCAGACCCTTGAAGCTGGTCATATACTTGCTCAGCTGAATTTATCTGATCTTGATTTAGCACTTGATGCAGCTGAAAACCAACTTACTGCAGCTGAAGCTGATTATGCAAGGGCATTAAAGGGGGCAAGGGATGAAGATGTTGAACTTGCTAGAATTTCCTTGGAAAAAGCTGACCAAGCCCTTGCTTATCTTGAAGATCAAGTGACTAAGATGACTAGTCTTTTTGAAGAAGGTATTGTTAGCCAAAGTGAATTGGACAGTGTTACTTTGGAACTTGACTTAGCCAAAAAGGATGCTGAGCTTGCATCAGAAAATTTGAATAAGGCCTTAAGCGGAACAGAGGCAGAAGTTATTCAGGCAGCAGCAGCTAATGTTGCCTTGGCTAAAACCAATGTAGCATCAAACCAAGGGATGATTGATGATGCAAGCTATACCTTGGATAAAGATATGATACTTGTCAAGCAGCTGTATGAAGAAGGGGAGTTGATTCCGGCTGGTTACCCTGTTGCCGTTCTTAGAAGTCCAAAGAAAATCATATCAATAGGTGTCAGTGGTAAGGACTTGTCAAAGATTCATTTAGGACAAAAAGTTGAGATAAGCAGTGGAGACAAAAGTGGTTCGGGACTAATTAGCCAGATTGCTGAAATACCAGATGAAGATCATTTTCTTTATAATGTGGAAGTTTCAGTGGAAAGTGGAGATTTTAACATCGGTGAAATCACAGAATGCAAGATTGCTTATGACCAGGTTCAAGGTATAACCCTGCCGATATATGCCTTGAAAAATGATGGTATAGATTATATTTATATTTATAAGGATGGCCTTGCTATGATGGAGAAAGTTGATATATTAGACATATATGAAAACCAAGTACTTGTTCTTGGTCTAGAGCCGGGAACAAAGGTCATTATTAGTAACTTGAATCGGATTCAAGAAAATTCTTCAGTGATTATAAAGGAGTAGAGCATGATTGGATATGCAATAAAGAATCGCAAAATCATATTCTACCTTCTATTTGTTATTTTTATCGGTGGAATATATTCATATATTACTATACCCAAACAGGAAGCACCTGACCTATCTGCCCCTGTTGCAAGGATTACAGCTATTTACCCAGGTGCATCCGGTAACGATGTTGATAAATTTGTTACAAAGAAAATAGAGGATGAATTAATGAATATGGAGGAGTTTGACTACCTAAACTCCTATACTTATAATTCAGTGGTAACGACTATTGTTTATATGAAGTATGGTTCAGATATTGATAAAACTTGGACCAAGCTTAGAAGGAATATGACGGACCTTGAAAATGACTTACCGGATGAAGTTATGCCTCTTGAAATTGATACAGACCTGACAGAAACAGCGGGAATGATTATTGCTCTTACTGGTGAGGGTTATGATTATGATGAATTAAGCTTTTATGGAAGGAACATTATTTCAGACCTGAAAAAAATAGATGGTGTTACAAAGTTTGAGATGATTGGGGAAATAGGTCAGCAAGTAAAGGTTACCTTAGATACGGAGGAACTTAACCGTCTTGGTTTATCCTTAAATGACATATCCAATCTCCTTAAGTCTCAAAATCTAGAGATACCGTCAGGATCTATAGAAACAGAGGATGAAGATATACCTCTTCGGATAAATGGCTCTTTTGATTCTTTAGATGATATTAGGAATATTGTCCTTAGTGTATCTCGGGATAATTACTCAGTTCTCAAATTAGGTGATATAGCTAGCGTTGAATTTGAGGAAGAAACAGCTTCAACTGTTTATGAGCGTAACGGTTCTAAGGCAGTTCTTTTAGTTGGTTACTTTGAGGATAATAGGAATATTTTGAGTATAGGCAGGGAAGTTAGACAAGTTATTCAAGGGGTTAAAGGTCAGTTGCCGGAGTCTATTGAGTTTGGAGAAGTTATTTTTCAACCAGAGGAGGTAGAAAACTCCATCAATGGTTTTATTATGAACCTCCTAACAGGTATAGGCTTAGTTATTTTGGTTGTCTTTTTTGGTATGGGATTTAGAAATGCATTGATTGTATCTTTTGCTATACCTGTATCCATTATGGCTACAATTTTGATGATGCCTGTATTTGATATTAAGATTCATGCCATATCAATTGCAGCATTTATTGTAGCTCTTGGCATGTTGGTGGATAATGCCATTGTAGTCAGTGATTCCATACAGAATAAGATGGATGAAGGTCTGGAAAAATTCCAAGCTTGTGTGGAAGGAACTAAGGAAGTTATCATATCTATTTTAACATCGACATTGACGACAGTTGCTGCATTTTCACCTTTGATTATGTTATCTTCAATAGCAGGAGATTATGTTCAGGCACTACCCCAGGTAGTTATTTTGGCTTTGTGCTTTTCTTTCCTTTTTGCTTTCTTGGTAACACCAAGTCTTGCTTTTGTGTTCTTTAAGCCTAGGAAAAAAAGTGAAAAAAGAACTGATACTTTTATGGCAAGTCTTTTGACCCTTTCGTTAAAGAAAAAATTCCTTTCCTTTGGACTTGGACTGCTTATTCTAAGTGCCTTGGGTGGAACTTTTTTCTTCGCCAATATCATCTTTTTTCCAAAGGCAGATAAATCGATTATCTATATTGATATTGAAGCTGAGAAGAATATTGATATCGACTATACAAAGCAGGTTACAGATCAGGTTCAAGCCATTGTTCAACAACATCCTGAAATTAAGAATATGACGACTGCCATAGGTGGTTCAGTACCCAAATACTATGATACTCTTGGTGTTTATGCCAAAATTCCTGAAAACGCTCAAATAGTTTTGGATGTGGATTTAGAAGATTCAGTTTATATGAAAAACACTGACTTAGTTCGTGCTCTTCAAAAAGATATTGATTCAAAGCTCTTGGCTGGATCTGCAACGGTTAAGGAATTGGAATATGCAGAGCCAATTGGAGCACCTATATATATTCGAGTAACAGGTTTGGATATGGACAGCCTATGGGCAACAACGAAGGAACTGGAAGCTATTTTGGAAACAGTCAAGGGGGCAAGTAATGTTCGAACAGACTATGATCCTTTTGTTTACGAATACGAGCTGGTTCTGGATGAAGAAAAAATCTCATATTATGGTTTACTGAAATATGATGTGCTTAATGAAGTCAGTATTGGTCTTTCAGGAAGAGATGTTTCTATATTTAGACAGAATGGTAACGAATATGATATTAGGTTAAGTTCAGATGCTTCATCGATTCAGGAACTTGAAAACTTGATGATTAAATCATCTGCGACAGGGAAGAAACATCTTCTGAAGGATTTAGGTACTATCTCTCTTAAGAAAGTTCGTCCGACTATTAGGAAATATAATGGTGAGAATACTATTATTTTGATGAGTGATATTGAACCTGGATTTGACGCTAGGACAATTGAGAGTGCCTTTCTTGAAAAGACTAAAAGTATGGATCTTGGTCAAGCCAGGATGGACCTTGAGGGTGAAAGTGCAAAAATTGTTAAGTACTTTGGAAACTTGGGAGCAACTGCGGCCTTTGCTGTTCTTTTGATACTAACTATTCTTCTCTTTCAATTTAGGTCATACAAGCAAGCTTTTATTATTATGTTGACCTTGCCACTTTCAGCCGCTGGAGCAATTTTCGGGCTCTTTCTTATGGATCAGCCCATAAGTTTTACAGGTATGCTGGGCATCATTTCCTTAATTGGTATTGTTGTAAATAATGCAATCGTTCTTATGGAGTACATTAATATGAAGAGACGAGATAAGATGTCAGTAGATGAAGCTTGTATTCAGGCTTCGGTTGTCCGTTTTAGACCGATTATCCTATCCACCATAACTACGGTTACAGGGCTGCTTCCTCTTATGTTTAGTAATAGTGAGCTTTTTAAGCCAATGGCAGTATGTTTGGTGTTCGGGCTCTTGATTTCCACTTTTTTGACGCTTGTATTTATTCCTTTGACTTACAGTGTTGTTCACCACCAAGAAGCCTAATCAGAGATGGACAAAGACTTGAAGCTTCTCTTTCTAAAACTGATGGATTTATTCTTGAGTAACCCTTATAATAAAAAATGATATATGAATATGAAGTTTCTAGTAGATATAAGCTTTGTGAAGGAGAGAGAAAATGATAACAGCTATAACTTTTAACCCTGCGTTAGATAAGACTATTAAGGTGGAGGGAATCACTTATGGAGAGGTAAACCGTGTTGGACATTTTCGCGAGGATTTAGGCGGAAAAGGGATTAACATGGGTCGAATTCTTGGAGGGTTTGGACTGGCTACAAAGCATATTGTTGTTTTGGGTGAGGAGAATGCCAACAGGGTTTTGGAACATTTTGAAGATGATCATATGGAAGTGAATTACGTGAAGGTTAGTGGAGCAACTAGAACTAATATGAAGATTGTTGAAATGTCCAAGAATATGACAACAGATATTAATGAAGCTGGAGCAAGGGTTAATAATCAGAATATAGTGGATCTTTTTAAACTTATTGATCAAGCTGCAAAGGACAGTAATTATTTAGTTATGGGAGGGTCTCTTCCTGGAGGTATGCCTGTTAATATGTATGGTCAAGTTGCTTCCAAATATAAGGATCAATGTAAAGTTGTCATCGATGCTGATGATGACTACTTATTAGAAGGTTTAAAAGGTAGTCCTTATATCATTAAGCCAAATATTCATGAGTTAGAAAACGCCATTGATAGGAACTTGACTACAGTTGAAGAAGTTATTCATGCTGGCAGAGATATTATCAGTCAATATGAAGTGGTTTATGTCCTGGTATCCATGGGAAAAGATGGAGCCTTATTGGTGACTAAAGATAAGGCTATTCGTAGTGAAGCTATTCCAGCTACGGTTGTATCTACAGTAGGAGCAGGTGATTCTATGTTGGCAGGTTTTGTTTATGGCTTGGAAAAAGGCCTGACGGATAGTCAAGCCCTAGCTTTTGGTTCTGCTTGTTCTACATTAACCATAAGCGTTGAGGGATATCCGAGACTGGTCTTGCAGGAAGCTATTGATTTGGCTAAGCAAGCTAGGGTATATGATATATAGTTATGTCCTCTTTATTATATGTCCAAATCTGGCCTTATTCAGAAAATGATTAAGATAATAATAAAATTGGTGTAAAATATTAAGTATATATGCTTTATACGAAAAAATATTCTGTTCATACAGGATATTTTTTGTTTGGGTAAAAATAATCCTGTGAATTGGGAAAAGTATAGAAATTATTCTGTATATTTGCCAGAATATTGAAAAATTAAGGTAAAAGTGTATAATTAAAGTATAAATTACGTAAGGAGAACAAGATATGGATCAAATGGATAAATCGATTCTCCTTCTACTGGAAGAAAATGCCAGAATGACGGTATCTGAGATCAGTGGAAGAATTAATCTTTCAGTTTCAGCAGTTTCTGAACGTCTGAAAAAGTTGGAGAATACAGGCATTATCGAACAGTATACGACAATCATTAATTCCAAATATCTGAACAAGAATTTGACAGCATTTATGTCTGTAGCACTAGACGGCCCCCATTATGTTGATAAACTTCAGGAATTTGTTGAACAGGATGAAGAAATTCTTGAAGGATATTACATAGCAGGTGAGTTTGATTATATGCTCAAAATAATAACTGAAGACACAGAATCATTGAAAATCATTTTGGACAGGATCAAAGGTATTCAAGGTGTTGGGAAGACGAAGACAACCGTTTGTTTGTCCAGCATTAAGAGCAAGCACTCCATTGTACCTAACTAGAATAGCGAAAGTCCGTTAAACACACA
Source organism: Vallitaleaceae bacterium (assembly GCA_963677625.2). Classification (GTDB taxonomy): domain Bacteria; phylum Bacillota; class Clostridia; order Lachnospirales; family Vallitaleaceae; genus UBA1351. The sequence continues at coordinate 38,774 of CAXXSW010000003.1, read as the reverse complement.
AGAATAATGGCATAACTTTTTTGACAAAGATGTACATAGGATATTCCTATGATAAAAATTAAGGTTAAGAGGTGTAGTTTATGATTATTGGAGTACCAAAAGAGATTAAGAACAATGAAAACCGTGTTGCATTAACTCCTGCAGGTGCAAGCGCTTTAGTTAAGGCTGGACATACTGTGTATATTGAAGATAATGCGGGCCTTGGCAGCGGTATAACTAACGAAGAATATCAAGCAGCAGGCGCTATAATTCTTGAATCTAATCTTGATGTTTTTTCAAAAGCTGATACTATCGTTAAGGTCAAAGAACCATTGCCACAGGAATATGACTTATTTAAAGAAGGCCAAACCTTATATACCTACCTCCATTTGGCTGCTAACCTTGAATTAACACAGGCTTTAATGGAGAGAAAAGTAACCGGTATCGCTTATGAAACAGTTCAGCTTCCTGATCATTCCCTTCCTCTTCTTCATCCAATGAGTGAAGTGGCCGGACGGATGTCCACTCAAGTTGGAGCAAACCTACTTCAAAAATATAATGGTGGTATGGGTGTGCTTTTAGGTGGTGTTCCAGGTGTGCCACCTGCTAATGTAGTTATTATCGGTGGTGGTATTGTTGGTATCAATGCCGCAAAAATGGCGGTTGGACTTGGTGCAAGGGTGACCATGCTTGACATTAGTGCCAAGCGTCTTGGATATCTTGACGACATTTTCCAAGGTCGTGTTGAGACCCTATATTCTAATGAATTTAATATTGCAGAGTCTGTTAGAAAAGCAGATTTACTTATCGGTGCAGTTCTTATACCAGGAGCTAAAGCACCTCATCTTGTAACTGAGGAAATGGTTAAAACAATGAAACCAGGGGCTGTGGTTGTTGATGTTGCCATAGATCAAGGTGGATCCATTGAGACAATAGACCGTGTCACAACTCATGATAATCCATGTTATGAAAAACACGGTGTTATACACTACTCCGTTGCCAACATGCCAGGAGCAGTTCCAAGGACTTCAACATATGCACTTACTGGTGTAACCCTTAAGTATCTTCTTGATATTGCTAACAAGGGTCCTGTAGAAGCTATGCTTGAAAACAAGGATTTACGTCTTGGCCTTAACACATACAAAGGATATTGTACATATAAACATGTAGCTGATGACCTAGGTGTCGAGTATAAATCACCAGAAGAATTACTTTAGTTTTAGTAAGTATCCCAATTCATCTAGCAGTTAGGCCTGTCCACCAATCTGTTAGATCAACTCCTTAAAACTCCAAGAGCCACCATTTGGTGGCTCTTGTCTTATTCTATAGGAAAGTTCTTTATTCCAGCATCATATCTAAAAGACCGACATGATGCCTACAAGGAAACTTTCCCACCGAAAACTAAATCAATATTAAATCACTTGCCCATGGACTTAAAACAGATGTCATATTGGGTGATTATTTTTGGCCACCAATATGGTTTTGTTAATTGAATATATTTTTTTTCTGGGCTTGTTACTTTTATGGTATTAAGTAGTTTTTCTTCTAGTTCCGTTTCATTATCATAAAAGATTTCAGGGTTTTTATCGGAATCATATAGATCAGGATAGGTTAGTCTCTTTGGAAGCAATGGTTTGCAACCATAGGCAATGGCCTCCATAACACTAATGCCAAAAAAATCGTGATAGGAGGTAACAGGAAGTATATCTGAAATAGTTAGAAAACCTAGATAGTCTTGTCTGCTGACATAGCCAAGGGCTAGGGTTTCTTCCTGGAGTTCTTGAAATAAATGTTCATAATGGTCAAGATTTCGGTTGTTCATTTGACCCAGAAAAACTAGTGAAAAAGAAAAACCTTTTTTCTTGACTCCTATAAGCATCTCCAAAAAACCTCGTGGATTTTTGTCATGGTCAAGGCGGTGATTCCAAAGGATGATTGGTGAATGATTAGGCTTTATATTATATCTCATCATAAAATCACTTAAATCTTTGCCTGACAAGGGGCTTGGTGTTTCAAGACCTATAGGTAATATACTTGTTTTTTCAGCAATAGATTCCAGAGAATTTGTGTGTTTATAATCAGGCATTTTATTAAGGAGATTTTTTAGCTCTAGAAAGAATGTGTCACGGTTATGTTTAGAATTAAATATGACATAATCAGCACAAAGAGCAGAAGTATAATTCATCATACCATAATGGACATCTCTATTTTTTCTTATATCATCACCAGCCTCTCTCCAAGGATAAGCTAATTGATTTTCATGAAAATAGACAGCAAGTTTTGGATTACCAAGCCTTGTAAGCTGATCTCTTGATAAAGCTATAAAGGTGGAGAAATCCAGCATGTCATTAACGATAATAAGATCAAACTCTTGATGTATTTTTATAAGTTCCTGAGACATGGTAAGGGAAGCACCATACATACGCCACTTCCAAGATTTGCCATCCATGGTCAAGGCATGTATCTGATGACTTGAATGTGCAATTAAGTGATCTAACCAAGCTTTATGAGAACCGCTGTAGAAAGGTTCAATAAAGAGAATATGCATAAGGCTCAACCTCCTTGTCATAAAATTGTAAATATGCATAAGCTGGATAACTGTTATAATAGCACTGAAAGAAAGACCGGTCAATGACAGTAAATATGCTATAATGGAGAAATATGGATGAAGAAGAGGAAAAGACAGATGATATACATAATTGTGACTCTGGCTGTTCTAGCAACCATCGCCTTGTGGAATCAGCCAGTATATCGACGATACACTGTAACTTCAGATAAAATTGAAAACCCTGTTCGAATTGTACACCTTAGTGATTTGCATGGGTCAATATATGGAAAAGATCAAAGCCGATTGCTTAAAAAAATCAAAGCAGCTAATCCAGATATTATTGTTATGACTGGAGATATGGTTGATGATGTCGCTGATGAAAGCGGAGCCTATATGTTAATGGAATCCTTAAGTGATTATCCTATCTATTATGTTTCAGGTAATCATGAAGGTTGGCACAGGGAAACAGAGAAAGTTTTTGAACGGATAGAAGACCTTGGTGTTACCTGTTATTTTAATGATTCTGAAGTTATTGAGATAAATGGAAACAAAATTAATATTGGTGGTATACTTGACCCAGCAGGAACGGGTAACAGACGAAAATCTTTTAGCCTTGAATCAAAGAGAGATGGGGTTGACCTATATAATGTTTTACCTGTTAATGAGGAGATAAAAGAATCCGGTTTATTGGATCTTGATTTAAGTCATTTCACTCTTTTGCTTTCTCACCGACCAGAGTATATCAACACCTATAAGACCTTTGACTTAGACCTTGTCTTATGTGGCCATGCCCATGGGGGACAGGTACGCATACCCTATCTCCTTAATGGATTATATGCCCCCAATCAAGGTTTCTTTCCTGAATATGCCGGAGGTTTATATAAAGAAGATGGTATGCACATGATTGTTAGCAGAGGATTGAGTTTAAATTTCTTTTTACCTAGGGTATTTAATCCACCGGAAGTAGTTGTTATAACTTTAAAGGGTATAGAATAGAGATTAGGAGAGATGATTATGAAAGTGTTAAGACTCTTGATTGCTAGTTTTATGGCGATGCAATTTATTTTCATGACAGTATGTATTGGAGAAGAAACTGATCCTGAAGTTTTGGACCGTATCAGAATATACGAAGAGAGCAAAGCAAAAGGGATTCGTGAAACATCTGATCAGGTTCTTGCCCTTCTTAATGAGGCGGAAAATGTAGATCAGATGCCTATAGACATATTAATAAATGACCGATTTCTTAAAACGGATGTGGACTCTATGATTGTTGGTGGAAGAACTTATGTGCCTCTTCGAGCCATTTGTGAGGCCTTTTCTATTATGAATATTTCATGGAATGAGGAAGCCTATCGTGGAGAGGTAATGGTGGATGGACACCAAGTTCTTTTTCCTGTGAATGATTATCGAATGGTGGTAGATTTTCAAGATATACCAATGGATAGTCCGAGTCTATTAGTCAATGGACGAATTATGATTCCCATTCGCTACTTAAGTGAATGGCTTGGATTTGAAGTCAACTGGGATAGTGTTTTTTATACTGTTTATATTAACAAGATGGAAGGTCTTGTTAATGGAGATAGGCTAGAAGATAGAAACTATACCTTTGAGGAGTTGAAAATTCTTTCCAAGTTGATTATGAAGGAGGCAGGCTCTGCGTCCTATGAAACCAAGCACGGTGTTGCCAGTGTAGTCATAAACCAAGTAGCTCATCCTGGTCTCGAAAACACCATAAGGGATGTAATTTATGATGTATCAGGAAGTAAACATTTTCCACCGGCCCATGAAGAAGGATTTGATGAAACCATACCTTCTTATTCATGCGTTCTTGCTGCAAAAAAAGTATTACGTGGTGAAAACAGTGTTCCTGAATGTATATACTTTAATACAAGACCTTTCAGTGGAAAAACTGTGTATAAGGTTAGTGATGGTGTTTATTTCTGTTACTAATTATATTTTTGTTCTTAAATCGTAAGAAATTATATCAGTGATTTTTTTGCCTTGTTTGATATAATAAAGTAAGAGTGTGCATTCGATTTTTCTGAGAATGTAATATGGATCCCCTTTTTGGGAGAATTAGTGAGGTACAGACATGTTTAATGTTTTGGTATGTGATGATGATAAGGATATTGTTGAGGCAATTGCAACTTATTTAAAAATGGAAGGTTATAATCCCATAAAGGCATATGATGGTGAGCAGGTTTTGGAGATACTGAATGAACAGGACATTCATTTATTGCTTATGGATATCATGATGCCCAAATTAGATGGTATTGAAACGACTAGCAGAATCCGTAAGAACTTCAATATTCCGATTATTTTGGTGTCGGCAAAATCAGAAGATTTTGATAAAATCATGGGTCTTAGTTACGGTGCAGATGATTATGTGACTAAGCCCTTTAATCCTTTGGAGCTCATGGCTAGAGTTAAGTCCCAGCTTCGTCGATATACGAATTTGGGTAGTATGGTTTCAGAAGATCATCTCTTAAAATCAGGTGGTTTAACCTTGAATTTAGATACAAAAGAAGTTAGAGTTGACGATGAACTTGTTAGTGTAACACCAACAGAGTATAAGATTATTCATTTGTTGATTAAACACCCAGGTCGTGTTTTTTCAATTCAAGAAATATATGAGAATGTATGGAATGAAGATGCAATTGGTGCTGAAAATACAGTTGCCGTTCATATTAGAAGAATACGAGAGAAACTGGAAATCAATCCTAAGGAACCTAAATATTTAAAGGTGGTGTGGGGCATTGGGTATAAAATTGAAAAATATTCCGTATAATATTTTTACTAAGTTCATAGGCCTTGCCCTGCTAGTCTTTGCTATGTTGACAATTATTGATTACCAGTATCTGTCATCTTATAATAGCGAGTATTTCTACAAGGATTCTTATTATGAAACGGATGAGTTCCAGCAGAATTATGTCCGACTAAGTCATAATGTTGTTGAGAAGGAATTGGATTTAATCGATGAGAAAAGCATTGAGGATACTAGAATCGGTAATGATAAGGCTATTTCACTAAGCCGCTTAAGTGCTATTAATGATAATCTTCGGCGGAGTCCTTCTTTTATCTATCTTTTAGTGGACAAGGAAACAGGCCAAACGATTACTAATATACCTGATATTAAATATACCAGTATGGGCTTTAACCATGCTGAAGAATATATTAGCTCTTTTGAAACCGTTATCCAATGGGACTCTACAGGTCTATATTTTCCTGTTTCCAGTGTTATGGCTGATCAGCCTTTAGCATACCGACATTACAATACAACTTCTCAATATACGACAACTAATGTTACAGCTTCTGATGTGGTATATAGACTTAGGGAAGGTAGATGGATCTATTATACGGCTGTGGACTTTAGTCTAATGGAGGATGATATTCTATTTGGTGGTGGATATTATGACTTTAGGCAGTATAAGGAAAAGGTCAATAATGAGTTCCCTATGTTGGTGTTTAGTGTCTTTGCGGCTTTTTTTGCTGTCATTTATTTATCCTTGGTCATTGGGAAGACGTCATATGAAGGACCGGTAAAACTCTTTTTCTACGATTACATACCTCTAGAAATTCAGGCTATGATTTTGGTTATCTCAATTGTTCCATTAGCTAGATATCAGGCCAGTCTCTATGAGACAACAGATATTAATAGTTTAAGATTTCAGCTAGTTGTATCTTCAGGGACTTTTGTTCTTGCATCTGGTGCTGTCTTCCTTTCGGTAGCCAGATTGGTTAAGACTAAATATATTTATAAGAATCCTATTACATTTAAAATTTGGTGGTTGATAAAAAGTCTTTTTACCATGGACTTTGATAACCCGTTGAATAAGTACAAAATATTCATTATTCTTATTGGTTATGTTGGTTTTAATGTAGGATCTTTAGGTCTTATTGTTTGGTTTAATAACATAGTGGTAACTCTTTTCCTTACAGGTTGTTTTCTCCTTGTGCAGATTATTACTGGTATGTACGTCCTGTCAGTTATTAAGGATTTAACCAGCCTTATTGATGCAACGAGGCACAGGGCTAATGGTGATACGTCTTATCCTATTGATGCCAGTAAATATCAAACGGCTTTTCAGTCTTTTGCCAATGATCTTAATGAATTACAAAACGGACTTCAGTTAGCATTAGATGATGCTATTCGAGGTGAGAAAATGAAGACAGAACTTATTACCAATGTTTCTCATGACTTAAAGAATCCACTAACCTCAATTATTACATATTTGGATCTTCTCGAAAAATCACTGATTATGTATAGACAGCCTGGAAGAACAGAAGAAGATAGGCAAGAAATTCAGGACAATATGGAGAATTATATTAACATCTTAAGTAATAAGGGGTATCGCTTAAAAACCTTAATCGAGGATTTAGTATCTGCTTCAAAGGCATCTAGCGGCAATTTGGATGTGGAACTTATGGATATTAACCTTCGGCAGATGTTGGTTCAGATATTGGCAGATCGGGAAGAGTACTTCTATAAAGAAAATCTTAAGATTGTATTTGAACCTGAACGAGGTGAAGCTGCTTGGGCTCTTGTTGATCCAAACCATATGTATCGTGTTTTTGAGAATCTTATATCTAATATATTAAAATATACCTTAAAAGGAACAAGAGTTTTTATTGAAATTGATAGCTTATCAGAAGATATACAGATTATTTTTAAAAATGTTTCAAACCACCCTTTAGAAGCCAAGGGCGAAAACCTGGCAGCAAGATTTGTACGTGGTGATGATGCAAGAAGCACTGAGGGGTCCGGTCTTGGTCTTTCTATTGTTGAAAGTTTGTTGAAACTTCAGGATGGTAGTCAAGAGATCATAGTAGACGGAGATATGTTTAAAGCGGTTATTCGGGTACCAAAAGGTGAGAATCCACATGCAGAAATTGATGCAGTTAAAGCCCTTGTTGATGAAGAAACTAGTGATAGTGAACTTAAGGAAGAATTTGTTGAGTTGGTAGATAAGGAGCTTAGTTCTCAAGAATTAAGTCATCAAGAATAGGGGTTAGGGGAAGCTAGAGGTAAGTTATGATACATGTTTTTAGAGTAGCGGTTCCGTTGACTGTCATATATATAGTATATTTGACAGTATTTCATTTCACAGCAGGTATGTTGCCAATATGGTTGGGAGTTTTAGGTTTCACAACTTTTATGTCATTTGAAAGAACTTATGATTGGTTTATGTCCAAATCCTTTTTGCGAGGGGGACTAATTCTAGCGTGTATACTTGTTATAGTTGTAGAATGCCTAATTATTTATGTGGGATTTCAGACAAGCATAAAGCAGAATCAGGATTATATAATTATTTTGGGAGCTAAGGTCAATGGAGAGAACATGAGCCTTTCACTTCGCAAGCGTGCTGAAAAAGGTCTTGAATTTCTTGAAAGTCATCCGGAGGCTTATGGAGTCTTATCAGGAGGCCAGGGACCAGATGAAGGTATCAGTGAAGCTGAGGCTATGAAACGTTTCCTTATTGAAAACGGTATTGATGAGTCACGTTTAATTATAGAAGATCAGTCAACGAGTACAATTGAGAACATTGAGTTTTCTATGGATAAGATTTTAGACCATAACAAGAGTAATGACTCTAATCAGATGAAAGTGGCTGTTGTAACCAATCGCTTTCACATTTTGAGAGCTAGGATGATTGGTTGGAAACGAGGACATGATTTTGATGGTATAGGGGCTGAAAGCTTCCCCCTCCTTGTGCCTAACTACTATTTACGTGAATTCTTCGGAGTTATATATATGTTATTTAATTAAATGGAGTATCTTGGTCATGAACCAGATATGTCTATCCTATAAGAGGGTGCCGAACCAGTTGGTTCTGATAGTAAGAGCTACTGCCACAGCACTTTTTTTCTTGTTATACATAAGAGTTAGTAAAGGAGTGAAGGCAATAGATATAATTCCAAGGCAATATAAAGTGTTAGATCTCACTTGAAGACCTATAGGTTGAATTAATGATTTTTTTTAGGCGAAGAAAGTGGTATAATATACGAATTGTGTATTGGATTATTACAAGGAGTTAACTAGAGAAGATGAGTGTAGACAAGCAAGTTTTAGGGTATGAAGAAAAACGTCTTATTAAGGTCATGGAACAAATTCGTTCTGATCTTGAAGACGCTAGAGATAGAGTAGTAAGTAATAGAGAATCCTTAAAAGAGATCAATAAGAATATGATGTCTGAGTTTAAGTTTGAAACAGAATCTTTGGTGGACCTAGAAGGTGCTGCTGTTATGCACCAGTACCAATCCATGGGGAGAAATGTGGAAAATGCTATGGATTACCAAATGCAGCGAGTCAGGGAATTAAGTAAACTTGAATCAAGTGCCTACTTCGCTAAGATAGATTTTAAGGAAGAGGGTGAAGAAGTTGAGGAAATTTATATTGGTTCCTCATCTTTAGTTAAGAATAAGGGCTTTGAATATCTTATTTATGATTGGAGAGCCCCTATCTGCTCCATTTTTTATGATTATGAGAAGGGGGCTGTCTCATATAATGCTCCTGGTGGAAAGATAAGTGGAGAACTTCAGAATAAGCGACATTTCAAGATTATAAATGGAGACATAAAGTTTGTATTTGATTCCAATGTCAATATTATGGATGATATGCTTAAAGAAGCCCTTGCAAAAAGTGTGGATGACAAGATGAAGACCATTATTACCACTATTCAGAAGGAGCAAAATAAGGTTATTAGGGATGAAGAAGCTGATGTTCTGGTAGTAAGTGGTAGTGCCGGAAGTGGCAAGACGTCCATTGCCCTTCACAGGATAGCCTATTTACTTTACAGAAATCGTGAAACTATTATGAGTTCTGATGTTCTTATTTTTACTCCTAATGATATTTTCAGCGATTATATTTCACATGTACTACCTGAGTTGGGTGAACAGAATGTAGAGTCCATTACTTTTAATGAATATATTCAATCAGAGTTAGGTGTTTATGTTCCTCTTCTCCAAGAAGAACATGATTTTGCTTATGGTGAGACAAGAGAAGAGGGTGAAGACAACCCTGAACGACCGGACCCGGTTCAAAACCAGATTTTAAAGTGTTACTGGGAAGAAATCGAGTCTTATTATGACCAGATGGAATATCTTCTGACACCTGTTCATGATAAAGAATTTTTAGATAGGGTTGAATCGATGACAAGGAAGTCTTCCGTTGAGTTTTTTAACAGGTTTGACGAATATATTAATCAGGTTGAGAAACGAACCGATTATTTTGAAGACTTTTATTATAAGGAACATCTATTGATTTCTAAAGAGGAGATGTACGAAAGTTATTTGGACTGTGTTGGTGTCATTAAATGCTCTTCCAGGTTAAAACAGGTGCGTAACCGACTGATGGAAAGAGTCAAGGAAATGAAGAAAATGGTTGCCTATAGCTATGAAAAATCGCTTATAGAATCTGAGGACTACTATACCAAAGCAGATATAAAACGTAAAGTATACAAATATCTTAAAAAATCTTTTAAGCCTCTTCACCGCAAGGTGAAAGAAATGACTTCCTTAGACTTACTCTCCATCTATAACGATTTTTTGGAAGAGCAAGGTCTTAAGAGGGTCAGACATAAGTTGGAGTTTGAAGATGCTCTTTGTCTCATGTATATGAAGGGACGACTGGACACAATTAAGGAAGTGAACAAGATTAAGTATCTGGTGATTGATGAAGCTCAAGATTATACGCTTTTGCATTATAAGATAATTGCTTTGATATTTGGCCACTGTAAATATACACTTTTAGGAGATCCTAATCAGGCCATACATCCATATATTTCATCTAAAGTAAATGGTATAGTTGAGGATTTTCTAGGGGAGTCACCTAGACATATACGATTAACCAAGACATATCGGTCAACCAAGGAAATAAGTGATTTTTGCGGTAAAATTCTTCCAAGTTCAACTACCGGTGAAAATGTTTTACGAAGCGGTAAGGAACCGTCACTTGTGAAGATGGATACGAATGTTGAACAAGGTCTCATAAAGATACTTCATCGCGTTCGACAGGCCATTGATACAGGGTTTAGGTCTATTGCAATTATTGGGAAAACCAAGGTTCATTGTAATCAATTGTATGAAGGTATTATTAAGCTAGTACAAGGTCATGATAGCCAGGGATTTGCTGATTTAGATATTGGACTTCTCAATAATGAAGAACAACTTTATAAGACAGGTATTATCGTCATTCCCAGTTATTTGGCTAAAGGTTTGGAATTTGATAGTGTCCATCTTGTATCAGATAAGGTCTTCCGTTATGATGATGAAAGGGAAAGACAATTGTTTTACACAGCTTGTACTAGAGCGCTACATGAGCTCACAATCTATTATCAGGGCCAGGAGCCTAAGTTGCTATCATAAGTGAGGAGTAAAATGAAAAATATAAGGAAAAAAGGGAAGTTTAATATTATTGACCTTTTGGTAATCGTTATCCTTCTTGGCATGGGAATCATTGGATACAACTATTTAAAGGGAAGTGATGACAATCAACCATCATCAATTGTTCACGTTGAAGCTGTAGTAGAACTGGATTTTATAGAGGAAGAGTTTGAGGGAACGATCCAAGCAGGTGATATTCTGATTGCCCTGAATGCAAATCAAAAGGGGAGGGTTCTTGGTGTCGAAGTTCTGCCCTATGAAGAAGTTGAAGCTATTGACGGGCAACTTATTAGAGTAACTGATCCTTCCTATAAGCGATTCATTGTTGAGTTAGATCTTCAAGCCAGCAAGTACGGACCTTATATAGATTTTTCTGGAAATGAAATGAAATCAGGTAAGGTTTTTAGGTTGGAGACTGACAATTATGGTTTTGAGGGAAAAACAGTCGATGTAAAGGTGGTGGATTAAGTGAAGTTAGTTGACAAAAAAGGTTTTCTCTTTAATCGACTCCACGTGATTGATGGTTTTGTTTTAAGTGTAGTCGTTATTGGATTGATTATTTTTGCCGCGTCTTATTTAAAGGGTGGAGAGATTGAAGTTAAGCCTCCAGGAGAAAAAGTTATGGTTAAGGCAACTTTTCTTTCCTTCCCATACAGAGAAGAATTTCTAGAGACCTACCAAGTAGGTGATATTCTAGCTAAAGATAAAAGTTTTCTTAATGGAAAAGTCACGGATACCAAAATCCTAGATACCTATATTAGCCTAGTCGATAATCAGGGTAATGAGGTAACGGATGTCCATCCTTTCCTAAAAAGAGCCTTAGTAACTGTTGAAGTTGAACTGGAACGAGAAGAGCCGATTATATTTTTTAAGGGAGCAGAAATGGTTGTAAATGAAAATCATTTCCTAACGACTATGACTTCAGATTTATCTTTTAAGTTGGAGTCATATGAAATTATTGGTGAATAAGATTTATAATGATGACTCTGTAGTGGCTTTTAAGCCGGTATGGGGTCTTTCTTATATTTTAGGAAAGTTCTCTATTCCAGCATCATATCCAAAAGACCGACATGACACCTACAAGAAAACCTTCACTTGTGTATTTTTTGACAAAAAAAGTTGCATACACGACATAAGAGGACTATAATTTATGTATAGGTGCTTACAAGGGATTGCCTATAATTTAACAATCATTCAAATGCTATAATTTGACAATTCTTTCACATTCCCTCACAGCAAATCATACTTTCTTAGACTGAATTTGAACTTACTTATAACAATGAATAACTGAATAAGAAGACATATACGAACGTATAGAAGCTTAGTTTAATCAGGCTAATCTAGCCCTTGATGGGATGACTTATGAAATTTCATAGGTCTGTTTTGCTTACTTTGCTTTTACTGACTTATTTGGGAGATGGACATAAGCTATAGAGTATGTTAACTATGGTAATAATTATTTTTAGGAAAGGATGGGCGAAATGGAAAGGTTAATGACTTATTTGAGGCGTAAAAGTCACATTGAGTATGAAATGAATTGTGTTGAGAAGTATATTCATGGAGGAGACTTTGATAAAAGTCTTGGTATGGCTTGGAAGAGTATGGAAGATGAACTAATGGAAGTTGAAAGGGAAATCAAATTATTAAGTAATCCTGATACCAAGGAGCTTGAACTAAAAAAACTGGAACTTTTAGATGAAATAAGAGACCATGAAAAAGCAATTGATAAACTTCATAAACAGATAGATGACCTTAAAAAAATGATGATGTCAGAAGTTTAGAAGGTAGCTGTAAATCCAGAACCTGAAAGGGGGGCACTATGGAAACGAAGACAAAGTGTAATTGGGATGATATGACAGATGATGAGCTTATAGCTTTTGTAGATGATGTGATTGAAGACTATGATTATGACGAGAAAAATCTAATTCAGATACTTCATATGGCACAAGCAGCATATGGTTATCTGCCTATTACTTTGCAGGAACATATTGCAGATAAGATGAAAATTCCTTTATCAAAAGTATCAGGTGTAGTCAGTTTTTATGCCTTATTTTCTAAAGAGAAAAAAGGTAAATATGTAGTGAAGGTCTGTCTAGGAACAGCCTGTTATGTTCGTGGTGGGAAAAAGATAATTACACGGATGAAGGAAGTCCTTGGTATAGATGTCGGTGAGACCAGTGAAGATGGTCTCTATTCATTGGAAATAACCAGATGTATTGGTGCCTGTGGTTTGGCCCCTGCTATGGCTATTAACGATCAGGTCTTTATGCAGGTCAAGGCGGACAAGATCTTGGATATTTTGGATGATCTAGAATAAAGGGGGATTAGATGATTAAGACATTTGAAGAACTGAATTTAATAAAATTCAATCGAAACCAGATGCTGAAGAAAATGGATAAGATAGTTAATATTTGCTATGGAGCTGGTTGCATATCAGCAAATTGTGAATCTATTTACCGTGAAATGCAAAGTGCACTGAAAAAATATGAACTTAGTGATCAGGTGAAAATTAACCAGACTGGATGTATTGGCGCATGTGATATGGGGCCTTCTATATATATTCAGCCGGATGATGTTTACTATTGCAAGTTGATTGGATCAGATATTGACCATATTGTTTATGAACATCTTCTACATAATCGAATTGTCACAGAAAAATGCTATTTTGATCAGGTGAAACATGAGTATTTTGAACATATGCGTGATATACCTTTTTTCAGTAAACAGCAGAAACTTGTTCTGAAGAATTGTGGTCTTATGGACTATCACAGCTTAGATGCTTATATAGGTAATGATGGTTATCATAGCCTGTACTATGTAATCAAAGAGAAGAAGCCAGAAGATGTTGTTAAGGAAATTATGGATTCAGGACTTCGAGGTCGAGGTGGGGGAGGTTTTCCAACTGGACTTAAGTGGTCTTTTGGTGCTGGATCAAAAAGCGAACAGAAGTATATCATATGTAATGCAGATGAAGGTGACCCGGGTGCCTTTATGGATCGTTGTTTATTGGAAGGTGATCCCCATTCGATTATAGAGGGGATGGCCATAGGTGGATATGCCATTGGAGCCAGCAAGGGTGTTATTTATATACGTGCAGAGTATCCATTGGCTGTTGATCGTCTGACCCATGCAATTAATCAGGCAAGACAAGAAGGACTGCTAGGAAATAATATTTTCAATTCTGATTTTTCTTTTGATGTAGAAATTCGTATTGGTGCTGGCGCCTTTGTATGTGGTGAAGAGACTGCTCTAATGAATTCCATTGAAGGGAAAAGAGGTGAACCAGATCAAAAACCACCTTTTCCAACGGATTCAGGTTTGTATGGAAAGCCGACAGTTATTAATAATGTTGAGACATTGGCTAATATACCTATGATTATTCTCAATGGTACCAATTGGTTTAAGCGGTTTGGGACCGAGAAAAGTAAAGGAACCAAAGTTTTTGCCATTGCAGGAGCAGTTCGCAATGCTGGTATAGTTGAAGTTCCCATGGGGGTTACGCTTGGAGATATTATTTTTGATATTGGTGGCGGTATAAAGAACAATAAGAAGTTTAAAGCGGCACAAACAGGTGGACCATCAGGTGGATGTCTGACAAATGAAGCCCTAAATACGCCTGTGGATTATGATTCACTAAAGGAAAAAGGAGCAATTATGGGTTCCGGCGGTTTAATCATTATGGATGAGGATAACTGCATGGTGGATGTAGCAAAATTCTTCATGGAGTTCGTCCAGGATGAATCATGTGGTAAATGTGTTCCCTGTAGACTTGGAACCAAAAGAATGTTGGAAATTCTTGAAAGAATTACAAAAGGACAGGGGCAAGAAGGAGATATTGAACTCTTAATAGAACTTGGGGAAAGTATTAAGGAGTCTGCTCTTTGTGGACTTGGACAGACAGCACCAAATCCGGTTTTATCAACTATTAAGTATTTCAGGGAGGAGTATGAAACTCATATCCGGGATAGTAAATGTCCGGCTGGAGTTTGTTCAGACCTATTTATGTCACCCTGTCAGAATGCCTGTCCGGCTGGAGTTAATGTACCTGGATATTTGGCACTTGTTAGTGAAGGAAGAGTTATGGATGCTTATAATCTTATTCGTCGTGAAAATCCATTTCCTGCTGTTTGTGGAAGGGTTTGTACTCATCCCTGTGAAAGCAAATGCCAGCGGGCTATGTTAGATGAATCTCTTGCTATTGCCGATGTTAAACGTTATATTTCTGACAAAGTTTTCGAGATGAATGAGCCTTTTAGAACTATACAATATCCACCTACAGGCAAAAAAGTTGCTGTTATTGGTGCTGGTCCCTCAGGACTTACGTGTGGTTATTATTTAGCTCAGACTGGTCATGAAGTGACAGTCTATGACAGTCAGAAGCATGCTGGTGGTATTCTTCGTTATGGTATACCTGAATATCGTTTGCCAAAAGAAGTTCTGCAAAAAGAAATTGATATTTTGAAACAGTCAGGCGTCAATATCCTTTTAAACACGGAAATTGGTAAAGATGTAGCTTTTGACGAAATAAAAGTAGAACATGATGCTATATATATTGCTACAGGAACACAGTATAGTAACTCTATGGGCATTGAAGGAGAAAATCTAAATGGTGTATATCCCGGTCTTGACTTCTTAAGAGATATTAACATGGGAGAAGATGTTTCTGTAGGAGATATTGTTGCCGTTATTGGTGGTGGTTCTACAGCTATGGATGCTGCTAGAAGTGCGCTTAGACTTGGTGCTAAGGAAGTACATGTTATTTATAGAAGAGAAGAAAAAGATATGCCTGCTGATCGTAGGGAGGTAGAAGAAGCAGTGGAGGAAGGTGTTCATCTTCATGAGTTGGTAGCACCTGTTCTTATTGAAGGTCAGGGAAATGTGAGTGGTATTCATCTGGTAAATTTAAGTCAGGGTCTTTTTGACTCATCTGGACGAAGACGTCCTGTTAAGGAAGTTGGAACAGAATATACCATGAAGGTGGATATGGTCATTCCGGCTGTTAGCCAACACAGTGATCTACCTTTTATTGATAAGGATCTGATTGAAATGACACCTTGGGGAACCTTTGTGGTAGAGGCAACGACAGGCATGACAAGAATGGAAGGTGTTTTTGCCGGTGGAGATGTTGTAAGAGGTCCTGATACGGCTATCTGGGCTATTGCAGATGGTAAACGAGCAGCCATAGCCATTGACAGGTATTTAGGCGGAAGTGGTGACCTAAATAAAGGCGAAGATATACAGATTCCTTTGGCAAGAGACGATGATTCTCCTGATGAACATATGCGTTTTGAAAGAAGGATGCTAAGTTCAGATGAAAGAAGAGAAAACTTTAAAGAGGTCTCTAAGGGCTACCATAAATTGAATGCCATGGCAGAAGCGATGCGATGCCTACGCTGTGACAGAAGATAGGAGGTACATATGGTATCATTAACCATTAATAATAAGATGATTGAATGTAATGATGACTTGACCATTATAGAAGCAGCCAAAGAAAATGGTATTAATATTCCTAGTTTCTGTTACTTGGAGGGTGTACATGCGATTGGCTCATGCCGCGTTTGTGTTGTGGAAGTAGAAGGGGCTAAGACATTACAGGCTTCTTGTATGGCCAAGGTCAAGGAAGGTATGGTAGTTAAGACTAATACCGAAAAAGTGCGGAAGGCAAGGAAAGTGGTCTATGAACTCCTAATGTCTGATCATAATCAAAACTGTTTGATTTGTTCAAGAAATGGTTCCTGTGAGTTTCAGGAACTAGGTCAATCTCTGCAAATTACAGAAGAAAATCCCTATGAAGGAGAGAAGTCTAAACCAGGGGTAATAGATGCATCAAATCCATCCATTGAAAGAGATTTGTCCAAATGCATTCTTTGTAGGCGGTGTGTGACTGTATGTAATGATATTCAGGGAGTTGGTGTTCTAAACAGTCAAAATAGGGGATTTAAGTCTTTTGTAGGTCCTGCTGAGGAGTTCGAGCTTATGGATATTAACTGTACTTTCTGTGGCCAATGCACAACTGTATGCCCTACAGGAGCTCTTAAGGAGAAAAGTTATATACAAGACGTTTGGGATGCGATTAATGATCCAGATAAGCGGGTTGTAGTTCAAACAGCACCAGCTGTTAGGGCAGCCCTTGGTGAAGAATTTGGTTACGAAGCTGGTACTCTAGTCACAGGTAAGATGGCAGCAGCCCTTCGTATGCTTGGGTTTGATGATGTTTTTGATACAAACTTCGCGGCAGACTTAACTATTTTAGAAGAAGGAACTGAGTTTTTAGGTAGAGTAAAAGAGTTTTTAGATGGAGAAAAGGTCAGTCTTCCAATGATAACATCTTGTAGCCCTGGTTGGATTAAGTATATTGAACATAACTTTCCAGATCAATTGGAACATCTGTCAACATGTAAGTCTCCTCATATGATGCTTGGCGCACTAGCTAAAAACTATTATGCGGAAACGATCGGTGTAAAAAAAGATGATATGTTTGTCGTCTCTATTATGCCATGCACTGCTAAAAAATTCGAGGTTGACCGTCAGGAGATGATAGAGGATGTTGATGTTGTTTTAACAACAAGAGAACTAGCCAAAATGATAAAAGATGCAGGTATTGAATTTAGGTTATTGGCTGATGAATCCTTTGATAGACCCTTTGGTTTGTCATCAGGAGCAGCAGACATCTTTGGAACTACGGGTGGAGTTATGGAAGCCGCTTTAAGAACCGTTTATGAAGTTGTCACAGGGAGGGAAGCACCTTTTGCAAATCTTCACGTAGAAGCGGTAATGGGCCTGGAATCTATTAAAGAAGGGAGTGTAAGTTTTAGGGATGTACTTCCTGAATATGAAGGATTAGAAGGTAAAGAAGTTAAGGTGGCAGTAGCCAGTGGACTTTCTAATGCCAGAATATTGATGGAAGAGATTCGAGAGGGTAAATCACCGTACCTCTTTATCGAAATAATGGCTTGTCCAGGTGGATGTATTAGTGGTGGTGGTCAACCTAGAATGACGACTGAAGAAGTTAGACAAAAGCGTATGAATGCTATTTATCGTGAAGATGAAGGAAAAGCCCTTCGTAAATCTCATGAAAACCAAGGAATACAGGAACTCTATGAGAAGTTTTTAGTAGCACCCAATGGACATAAGAGTCATGAATTGCTACATACCTACTATGTTAAACGAGGTTAGTATTAAGTGGGAAGAGCTGTAGATTTAAAATAAGCAGCTCTTTTTCTAATACTGATTTGTTGCTTTTGTTACAAGTATTGTTTACAATAGGAATTATAAGTATGAGCGGGGTAGATTAGGAGGCGTTAATGTTTTTTAAAAGAGAAGGTGTTAAGAAGAAAGATACATCGGGTAATCAACAAGTAGCAGGTCTTAATGAAGTAGAAGCTATTAGAGCTGAGTATGAAGAAAAACTAGAAATGAGTCGTAATGAGAAGGTGAATGTATTGAAACAAGTAAATAGTTTGTTCAAATATATTACTGAACTCGATTATGTTAGAGACATGTTGCTAGCAGTTGATAAGCAAAACAGAATGGTGGAAGGTGTAGCTAGCGGTAGTATGCAGATGACATCTTCTATTGAAGATATTTCAAGATTTGTTGAAAGCTCTAATTCCAAAGCTTTGGAATCTGTTGAAACGGCCAATCTATCTATGAATCACTTTGATGAAGCTTTTGACCAGATTAATGTTACATATGAGGAATCAAAAAATGTTCAACGTATCATGAACGATGTTAATGATGAAGCACAGAAGATTACAGATATGGTGAGAATCATTAAAGGCGTTGCAGACCAAACAAATCTCTTAGCTCTTAACGCATCCATTGAAGCTGCTAGGGCAGGTGAACACGGAAGAGGATTTGCAGTCGTTGCAGATGAGATTAGAAAATTAGCAGAGTCTACAAACCAGCAAGTAGATTTTATTCAGAAGGTTGTTAGCGATTTATCAGGTAAAATTGAAGAATCTGATACAGCCATTACCCATTCTAATCAGTCCTTTGAACTAGGAAAAGAAAAAATGAGTACAGCAGTTCAAGGCCTAGAGGATATGAAAGATAGCTTAAGTGATATCAGTAAATCTTTCATGGAAATCAGTGCTAATATTCAAGAACAGACAGCATCTAGTCAGGAAATGTCTAGTGCAATTCAGATAGTCAATGAACAAGCCAAGGTCCTACAGGAAGAAACCAACAAGACAGGAATGGCTTTTAACGCGGTTTCTAAAGTAGTCGATGATATGAGAGTAGAACTTCTAAACAGTGATCTGGAATTAAACATGAAAACACAAATTGAGATTTGTATTAGTGACCACCTTTCATGGAGATGGAAAGTTTATAATATGGTTTTGGGTTATGAAACCCTAGAAGCTAGTAAAATCGGCGACCATACAAGCTGCCGTCTAGGTAAATGGATTGAAGGAGACACGGATAAGTCTCGTGTGAAGGAATTAGTAGCAAAACTTGAAAGACCTCATTCTAAGCTACATGAAATTGGGAAAAAAGCCATTGAAACTTATAATAGTGGTAATCGAGATAAGGCAGAAGAGTATCTGGATCAGATGACAGTCGTTTCAGAAGAGGTTGTATCAATTCTGAAAGAAATGAAGAAGAGTAATAGGAAAAAGAAAAAATAATGAAACACGATGCATTTCATGAACATCCATTAGGAAAAATGAATATACCCATTAGGTGCGGCTATCATAAGGATGCTTTTGAGTTTCCATTACATTATCATCAGGAAGTAGAAATGATCTATGTGGAAAGAGGAAGGATAAAAATCAGTGTTCTTCAAAAAGACTATGAGGTCAAAGAAGGCCAGCTGGTTATTATTGGTTGCAACCATATCCATTCTTATAAGGACCATCGAGAAAATGAGTCTAGAGGTTATCATATTCTTCTCTTTGATTGGAGACATTTACTGAAGTATTTTGACTCAGATGTGGAGGAATTACTCTATCCCCTGTTCTTTGATGTAACAGTCATTGATACTAAAATAGTTCAAGGGCTTGTTCATGTGGGTAAGTTTATGAACAGCCTAAGTTTGGAAAATATGAATCAAGATTCTGCCAACCAGTTTATTATGATGGGACACTTACTACAATTAGTTGGTGTTTTGATACGGTATGGTGATTTTAATACCAGATTTGATTATATGAGTAGCCAGATGGAAAAAGAGCATGAACTTCTTAGTAAGGTTAATGATTATATCTTTACCAATTATCAGGAGGGGATTACATTAACCTCAGCAGCACAATTTCTAGGCTATAGTGAATTTCATTTTGCCAGACAATTCAAGCGCTACACTGGGGTTACCTTTAAGCAATATCTTATGCACTATCAGATTTCCATGGCCAAGGAAGATGTGGTAGATGGTGAATTGACCATTGTTGAAGTAGCAGATAAACATGGATTCAATTCGGTAAAGACCTTTAATAGGGTGTTTAAAGCTTACTATGGACTGGCTCCAACCATTTATCGTAGGGAGAATACAGATTCAGATGAAGATGCATAAAGATGGAAAGTAAAAAGTACTTTGGTTCAAGGTTATGTTGACGCTCCTAATCCTATCAAGTACAATAAATGTATTAAGAAGTATGGAGGATTATATGGGCGGTTTGAATTTTATTTATTACACATTTATGCTGTTGATTTATTTTTTAATCTGCCTATATTATTACTCTGCAAGAAAAGAGCGGAGTGAAAGTGTTTTTAGTGAATCTAGAGTTTTGATTTATGGAGGCATGGGTTATATGCTCATGCTTTTTTATAATGGTAGTGGAGACTTAGGAAACTTTCTTTTTTATATATTTAGTTTAATTACCTTAGCTGTTACAATGATTATCATGACTAAGAACCTTAGAGATCAGATAGTCATCCCATCAAGACTTTATCTGTCGGTTATATTTTTTAGCTTCCTATGGATTGTAGTGTCATTGCAATCAGGCTATTCTTATAAAGATACTATTTTACCAATTATATTAATACAAGCGATGATGTTTTTTCTTATGGGTCTTTTATATCTTTTATATGAAGAGTTTGAGATTTCTATGAGGAATATGTCCGGGATACTTTTTGTTCTTATGACAATTGTCAAGCTTTCCTATCTCTTTGATTTTCATGTAGCGCTTCCAGTGCAAATCAATACTATCTTTAAGTTGGACTTAAGTATATATCTTCTTATTTGCTATGTCTTGGTTGTTTTCGAATATAATCAATCCTATTTAATGAATAACAAGTCCAGTCGTCGACTAGTTGAAAATATCCAAAAGCTTCCTATTGGAATAATAGAGTTAAATCCTAAAGGGGATATACTATTAATGAATAAAACGGTTGAAGAAAAATTTCTCGAAACTGGAATCATTGAGGAAAGAGGAAAAGTCGTTAACCTCCACCAGATTACAAGGATTCCTTTTGAACAAAATTGGTCGGAAATTATTGAGGTTCTCGTTACAGGTAAGGCTTTTAGTGTTGAAGCAGATATATTCATTGATGAGTCCAATCAAAAACTTGAGTTTATTTTTGTACCTAATCAGGAGCATAATGAGTGTGAAAGCATTCTAGCTACTATTACCGCTTTTATTGTAGTCAGGGACCGATATTTAAGTCTTGTCAGTCAGACGGAGTTTGTTCAAAGTGAAGCTCTATCCATACCCAATAAATATAAGCTGATGGAGCTTTTTGATAAGGGAATCAATGTCTACCATATGACAAGATTTGGTATGATTCTTATAAAGATTGTTAATTATAATAGCTTAACAACGATTGTTAATGCCCATGAAACTATTACTATAGACAGGTTACTTGTGGATAAGCTGTCTAAGCTTAACTTTGTATACTGTGTAGGTAAAGTTAGTGAAGATACTTTTGAAGTTCTAACTGTTAATACGGTGATTGATGGAGAAGTTCACCAATATATTCAATATATTAAGGATATACTGTCGCATCAAAGTTTTTACGACAATGATATGAATGTGTATGGTTTGGACTATCGTATTGGTATTGCTATGGCCCCAGAAGATGGTTTTACCCAGCGCGAATTGCATAAAAATGCGACTTTAGCTATTGCTAGGGCCTCGTCTGAAGATAAGGGATACGTACAGTTTTATAATGAACATATCCGTGACGAAGTGGTAACTAAGCTTCAACTGGAAACAAAGCTAAGGGATGGAATATTAGCCAAAGAATTATACCTGGAATTTCAACCTCAATTTCGTCAGGAAGACCATACGATTCGAGGTTTTGAAGCCTTGGTCAGATGGCGGCTACAAGATGGTACCCTCTTAATGCCTAGTGAATTTGTTCATTTGGCTGAGGAGGTTGGAATTATTGATGAATTAGGCGAATGGGTTCTTAAAACAAGTGTAGAAGAAGCCCTTAAATGGAATCGAAAATTTCATAAGAGTTGGACTTTATCGGTGAATGTTTCGGTTCTTCAGTTAGAAGAAGAAGGCTTTGCGGATCAGGTTATCTCAGTTTTGGATAGGACGGGATACCCAGCTGAGTTATTGGAGCTAGAAGTTACTGAAACCAAGATGATTAGGACATCAGACCGAGTGTTTTTGGAACTTAACCGCCTTCATGAAAAAGGAGTTAAGATAGCTATTGATGACTTTGGTACAGGTTATTCTTCTTTGGACTATTTACGGTTGCTTCCATTTGATATTCTTAAAATCGATAAAGGATTTATTGAACGTATGCACCAGAATGTCATGGACCATAAGATTCTTGAGAATATCATTGATTTAGTGGAACGTATGGATATGGAATGTATTGCAGAAGGTGTGGAGACAAAGGAACAACTTGAGTTCCTGCAGGGTACTTCCTGTCAGTATATACAAGGCTATATCTATTCTAAGCCTATGTCTGCTGAGGCTGTATTGGACTTAATTAATGAATCAGAGGAACTAGGATGAAGATAACTAAACTTTTGATTAAGAATTTTCTATCAATTGAATATATGGAGATTACTGATATTGACAATACCTTGATTCTTGTCGGTAAAAATAATGTAGGAAAAACATCGATTCTTAATGCCATTAAGCTTTTGAGTGGTGATTATGAAGTAAATGCCTACTCTTTTCATGAACCTAATCGTCCAATTGAAATTCAAGGGACCTTCCGTCTTTTTGATGAGGATATGGACCATTTGTTTAATCAGCGATTAGTTAGTCGACACCATAAGTATGAAAAATGGTATGATGAGTTTCATGAACGTATTAGGGTTGAGGAAGATTTAACCACGATTGTCATGAAAGTCTATCCAAATGGTGATATCCGTATAGGTGACTCAGTTAATAAAGATAATCCATACGCCAAAGAGGTTGTCCCAAATTTACATATTGTTAGAGAAAATAGGGACCTGGGGTATTTAGATCGACAATTAGTAGATATCCATGGTTTTTCTGAAATGGATGAGGTTATTAAGAATACCTGCATATTTGATAGTACTAGACCTTGCAATGATTGCTTTGACTGTATTGGTTTTATCAATAAGAAGAAACCTGTTAACTTAACCTTACAGGAAACATTTAAACTAGTTAATTATAAGCTTTATAGAAGCAATCTAAAGAAGTATGCTGATGCCATTAATCGTTTTTTTAGGGATAATTATGGTAAGCATTATGAAATTTACTATAGGTTTGACTTTGATATTGAATCCTTGCTGAAAATAAGAACTATGGTCAAAAATAATCACTTGAATTTTGAAAAAGAATTGGACGAAGCTAACTTGTCCATGATTAGTATTTATATTCTTTCTCTCTTTCAAGCATATCTGGAAGTGGAAGGGGTTATGCACAGCCTTATTATCATTGAGCAACCAGAGCTGCATCTTCATCCTGAACTTCAGAAAATTGCAAGTGAGATTATTTATCGATTGTCTAAAAAGAACCAAGTAATTTTTACAACACACTCACCTCATATGTTATATAACTTCTCAACTAAACAGATTAGGCAGATAGCTGTATCCTATGAAAACCAGAATACAATCTTGGGTTCAGCTGCTGGTATAGATCAGATTTTGGATGATCTGGGTTACACTGCCAACGATATGATTAGTGCTGATTTTGTCTTTATTGTGGAGGGTAAGGATGACCGAAGTCGGTTGCCATTGATATTGGACAAGTACTATTCAGAAATAAGAGATGAAAATGGAGATTTGAATCGTATTGCCATTATACCGACTAATTCTTGTACCAATATTAAGACATATGCCAACCTTAAGTTTATTAATAGAGGATTCTTAAAAAATAACTTTATGATGATAAGGGATAGTGATGGCCATAATCCTGATGGTTTGGTTAAAGAACTTTGCAGGTATTATTATCGAAGAATACAGGATGATGATGCTAAGATACCAAGGATTAAGCCAGAAAATGTCCTTGTTTTGAAGTATTATTCTATAGAGAATTATTTTTTGAATCCGGCTATTATGGTAGAGCTTGGTATTATTGAGTCAGAAGAATCTTTCTATGAAATCTTATATGATAGGTATATGCTTTATCTGCATAAACTAAAGTCTACTAAGCGTTTTGTAGCTAAAACCGGTATACGTATCGCCAGTGTTGAAGATGTCCGCCAACATATTGAAGATATTAAGATTTATATACGTGGTCACAATTTGTTTGACATCTTCTATGGTAAATATAGAAAATCAGACCAACAAGAACTTATTGGAAGATACATTGACTTGGCACCTAGGGAAGAATTTAAAGATATACTGGATTCAATCGATCATTTTATCTTCTTTGAGAATCGTAAGAAGTGATGTATAATTAAAATATAAGAACCATCTGTTGGTGGTGAAATTTATAAGGCAGGTAAACAAATGGCAAAATTATTTTTCAAGTATGGTACAGTTTTCAGTGCCAAATCTCTTAATCTAATTGCAACAGCACATAACTACGAAACCCAGGGCAAGAAGGTCCTATTACTTATCCCTTCAATGGATACGAGGAGTGATGGCAATATATCTACTAGGGCAGGGTTTAAGATGAAAGCTGAGGTGATTGATACAGACACAAATGTTATGGATGTTTTCAATGAGCATATGAAACGTCATGAAAGAATTGACTGTGTTTTGGTTGATGAAGTACAAATGTTAAAGGCACATCATATTGATCAACTTCGTGAAATAACACTTTTGTTTAAGACACCTGTTATATGTTATGGTTTACGTATGAGCTATACATTGGAATTATTTGAAGCTTCCAAGAGACTACTTGAACTAGCTGATAAACTCGAAGAAATTAAGACTGTCTGTTGGTATTGTAATTCCAAGGCGACGCATAATCTTAAGTTAGTTGATGGGAAACCCGAGTACAAGGGGAATCCTATTGATATAGGCGGATTGGAAAAATATATTCCGGTTTGCTATGAGCATTACGCGCACCCGTTAATGACAACAATTAATAAGGATTAATATCCTTATAAGGGAGGTCTTCATATGATTAAGAATTATGTAATTGATACTAATGTCATGATTCACGACCCGAATTTCCTAACCAGTTTCTCAGATAATAATGTTATCATTCCGGTAATTGCCATTGAAGAACTTGATAACTTAAAGCGTAGAGAAGGTTTGGTTGGATTCAGCGCAAGAAAAGTTGCTAAAGAACTGCAAGTCCTTATGACCAAAGGTGATATTCAAAAAGGAATTCCCTTGGATAATGGTGGAACCCTTAGGGTTGAACTGAATCATTTGGATACATCAGTATTACCTAATGGTATTGATGTCCATAAGAATGACTCTAAGATTATTGCAGTTACATTGAATTTACAGGAAGCAGAAGACATACCGACGATTTTGGTGACTAAGGACCTTTATATGAGTATTAAAGCTCAGAGTTTAGGAGCCAAGGTTCAAGATTATCAAAACGATAAAATTACATCAGAAGATGTATACAAGGGATATAGGGAATATGCCATGCCATCAGATAATATCAACCTTATATATAGCGGTGGTTTGGACTTGCCCGAAGAATTAGTAGGTCAGGTTTTTCCTAATGAGTTTATACATGTGAAAAGTTCTGATAGTCAAGGTCATGAAGTTATTGCAAGATTTGATGGTAAACGGATCGTACCCCTTAAATATGTCAATGAAAAGGCCTGGGGCTTAACTCCAATCAATAGAGAACAGAAGATGGCCTTTGAACTATTGATGAATCCGGATATTCATTTTGCCACTATTATTGGCGGAGCTGGTTCAGGTAAGACCATACTTGCAACTTCGACAGCTCTACAGAATGTAATAGAGACTAATCGTTACCGTAAAATCGTCTTTGTTAGACCTGTTGTTGCTGCAGGCAATGATATTGGATATCTTCCTGGTGATGAAAAAGAAAAATTGAGACCTTGGATGGGGTCATTCTACGATGCCATTGAAAATCTCAGCGATATAAAGGAAACATCTAAAGATGGTCATTATATGAAGCCTACTTTCACAGTGGAAGATTTTATAGACCAGTACAGACAGCGTGGTGTGATTGAGACCAAGACTTTTACCTATATGAGGGGGAGAACGTTTACTAACTCCCTAATTATTGTTGATGAAGCTCAAGAAATGACACCGCACTTAGCTAAACTTATGCTGACTCGGGCGGGTAAAGACTCTAAGTTTATCTTCTTAGGTGATCCTAGTGATAACCAGATCGACAACCATTATGTAGACTCCAAATCAAATGGCTTGATTTACACGGTCGAGAAGATGAAACCCTATACTATTACAGGTCATGTATCTCTTAAAAGAGTTGAACGGAGTCCATTGGCAAAAATTGCTGAGAGAGGTATGTAGAAGTATAATTAAAGCTTTCTTAATTTTTAACTGCATCCATTGTTCATGGATGCAGTTTGCTATATAATGATATAACCAAAACCTGAAAAATTAGGTTAAAAGATATAGGATGGGAGAGACAGAATGAAAAATAAGCATTTACTAAAAAACGTAAGTATGATATTGATCTTAGTATTGATGCTTGCAGCTTGTAAACAAGACGAACAAGCGCGCTTTGATGACTTCCTTGATCGTTTGGCAAAAACGACTTTGGAAAATTCACCACTAACAGCAACATTTACACTTGGAGACTTGGAGGCAGCTGGATTTTTGGATCTGGCAGCTGATATTGATCATTTGGACATAGATGATCTATATGCTCAGATAGACCAAATGAAAAAAGATTATGAAGAATTGCTAACAATTAATAAAGACTTACTTACATCAGACCAGCAAGTCAACTATGAACTAGCTAAGTTTAACCTGTCTTTTGCTGAAGAATCAAAAGATTTTATTTATATGGATCATTTAATTCAACCATCAGCTGGTGTGCAGGTTAATTTTCCACTAGCTTTGATGCAGATAGAATTTGAGTCAAGAAACGAACTAGACGCTTTTGTGGAAAGAGTCAGTAAAATACCACGCCTCTTTGATGAGGTAATTGCATATGAACAGGAAAGATTTGAACAAGGATATGGTCTTCCAGGTCATTTGTATCAGGAAGTGGTAGATCAGATTGACGCCATGCTAGGTCAACCAGAAGAGTTTATGATGTACCTAAGCTTTGTCGATAGAATTGATGCTTTTGAAGGTTTGTCAGATGAGGAACGAGATAAGTATAAAGCCGATTATCTTACCTTAATTAGTGATGAGATTTATCCGGCAATGGAAAGATTGAAGGCCCAGGCTGAAGCCATGGTTTCTTCATCAAATACAGGTTCTATTAGTCAATTAGAAGATGGAAAGGACTATTATGAGTCGATTGTTAACTATAAGACAGCTGGCGAGTTGGATGTTAAAGGCTTAAAGGAATGGTCTGATGAACAAATGAATCAGATTATAGGAGACGTTCAATTACTCATGAAGAGAAATCCAGAAGTGGCAGAAATGGATTTATTGTCAGAGTTGCCAAATTTAACTTCTATTGATGAAGTTTATGATTTAGTTGATGAGATTTACACCGATCAGTTTGAAGATTATGGCACAGTTTTGGCCAGTGAAAATGTTATTCCTTCTTATCTGGAAGAATATCTAGCGACAGGCTTCTATTTTCCTGTAACTGTTGACGGAGAAGACTATGGTAATATGTTTCTTCAAAAAGATGATTACGACAATGTATCTATAGAAACGGTGCATTTATTCTATCATGAGAATATTCCAGGACATCACTTGTATTACTCTTACATTGCTGATTCAGACCAACCTTTATACAGGAAGATGAATGAGTTCCTAACGTATGAGGAAGGGTGGGCTACCTACGTACAAAATCTGTTCTTTAATTATTTGGATATGGATCCTTTAGCGGTAAAACTCATTGAAATCAACTTAGCCTATACAAATGTTCTTATGGTTCAATTAGATATTCAGTTTCATTATGATGGTATGACGGAAGATCAAGCGATTGAACAACTTGTCCTCCAAGGATATGATGAAGAATCTGCCCAGTCTATCGTCACAAGAATGATATCTAAACCAGGTGAAATGATTCATTATATGTATGGTGAATATAAAATGCAGCAACTGAAAGATATGTTCAAAGAAGTTGCTGGCTCTAATTATAGCGATAAAGCCTTCCATGATTTTATATTGAAAAATTATGGTTTGCCCTTCTATCTTGTAGAAGAACAATTGGAAACCATAACATTTTGATTATCTTGTCAGTTTAGGATTCACGGTCAAGGTATTCCTGTAATGCCTTGGCTAATTGATCTGGACATGATGTATTCTTAAGACCGCAGGTAATACCCTTGAGACGGTTTATAATTTCTTCAACGGGTTGGCCTTTTACTAATTCTTTAATTGCAAAAAGGCTACCTGGACAACCCTTGACAAAATCAACATCAATGATTTTTCCATCTTCTATCTGGAAATGGATTGCTTTTGAACAAGTACCTTGAGTTTCGAAAATTTCCATGAGTCAGTATTTCTCCTTTAAGTGGTGTAAAAGATATCAGTTATAGGTTGGAAGGGATGTACATAAATAATACCTCATCAATTATAGAGGTATTCAGATAATAAATCAAGCCAAAGGCCCCTTTTTGGCCTTATGAGTTGATTTAAAAAGTTTTTTCATATATAATACCCTTGACAACAACTATTTATGCTAATGGCTTATAGCTTAGGGTATATAACAATGGGTGAGAACCCTGATTATACGGAGGTAAACAAATGTTAACAACAGCAACAGAAATGCTTAAGAAAGCGAAAGCAGGCAAGTATGCAGTAGGTCAATTCAACATTAATAACCTTGAATGGACAAAAGCAATTCTTTTAACAGCTCAAGAAAATAACTCACCAGTTATTCTTGGTGTATCTGAAGGTGCTGCTAAGTACATGGGTGGATACAACGTAGTAATGGGAATGGTTCAAGGATTTATCAAAGACAATGGAATCACTGTTCCAGTTGCAATTCACCTTGATCATGGTACCTGGGAAGGCGCTATGAAAGCTATTGAGGCAGGATTCTCTTCAATCATGTTTGATGGCTCACACTACCCAATCGATGAGAATATCGAAAAAACAACTGCTATTGTAGCAATGGGTAAAGAAAAAGGTTTCTCAGTAGAAGCTGAAGTTGGTGCTATTGGTGGAGAAGAAGATGGTGTTGTCGGTAATGGCGAAATTGCTGATCCTAACGAATGTAAGCAAATCGCTGATCTTGGTGTAGATATGCTTGCAGCTGGTATTGGTAATATCCATGGTAAATATCCAGAGAACTGGGCTGGTCTTAGTTTTGATACATTGGCTAAAATCCAAGGACTTACTGGTGAAATGCCACTTGTACTTCATGGTGGTACTGGTATTCCAATTGAAATGATCAAAGAAGCTATCTCACTTGGAGTATCTAAGATCAATGTTAATACTGAATGTCAATTATCTTTCACTGCTGCTACTCGTGAGTATTTTGAAGCTAAAAAAGACTTAACAGGTAAAGGCTTTGACCCACGTAAAGTATTAGCACCAGGTTTTGAAGCTATTAAAGCAACTGTAAAAGAAAAAATGGAAATGTTTGGTTCTATTAATCAAGCTTAATTGATTAAACTTACCACATTAATATAAGTATTTGGAGAGTCTCTCGAGTTTGGGGGACTCTCTTTTTCTTTTGGATTATAGGACACAAGTGAGTCACGATTGGTCTTTACTGATTGCACATTAAAATTTGAAGGAGTATAATGAAAAGCGAAATTCAGAACACTTTATTTTTGATAAATAAGGCAAATGCATATAAGTACAATAGGATTCAATGCTACAATAAATAAAAAACACAAGGAGTAACTATGAGTGTAGAATATCCAGACTTAAAAAAACTCATTCAAAAAATATGTGAAGAGGGTCTGATTAAAGGAACCCTTAGTCAAGTACGGATGAAAAGTAATAAATTTGTAAAGGCCCAAATACAATTAATTGAAGAAGGAAAGTCTTTTTATCAGATAGAGTCTTTTACCAAAGAACAGGCTTTCCATCAGAATGTGAACGTAGAGGGTATTGCAGAAGTTCTGTATGAAGCAAGTCTTGATTATAAACAGTTGCATTTGTTCACCTTGAAACAGGAACGGATTATCCGCATTTCTAAGAAGGGGAAGATCCATGTTACAGCTAAATTGAATGAGAAAGAGGTTAGGGCCAGGGCTCATAATACAAAGAAGAAGCATATTTTACCAGAAGGCCAACCTGTAGATTTTTTGATTCATTTGGGAATTATGGATGAAGCCGGAAATGTGAAGCACAGGTGGTATGATAAGTTTAAGCAGATTAATAGATACTTGGAGTTTATTGAGGACGCTCTCAAATATATAGACAGTGAAAGACCTACGATTATTGACTTTGGATGCGGTAAATCATATCTGACCTTTGCCCTTTATTATTATCTTGTAAAGGTAAAAGGAAGAAAAGCGACAATTATAGGATTGGATCTGAAAGAAACTGTTATTCACAATCTTAAGCATTTGAGTATGGAGCTTGGATATGAAGGATTGGACTTTCGAGTTGGAGACATAGCTATGTTTGATTACCAAGACCCTATTGATATGGTCATATCCCTTCATGCCTGTAACTTGGCAACTGATTATGCCCTTGAAAAGGCAGTCAAATGGGATGCTAAAGTGATTATGGCTGTTCCTTGTTGTCATAAGGAAATTAACCAGCAGATTGATGCTAGTATGATGCCTGGAGTGATGAATCATGGAGTACTCAAAGAACGAATTGCTGCCTTGATGACAGACGGCTTGAGGGCTGAACTTTTAACCTCATGTGGTTATGAGACGAGAGTTATGGAATTTATTGACATGGAACATACACCTAAGAACCTTATGATAAGGGCTATTAAGAAGACTGATAAAAGTGGCAAACCAAGCGATAAATACTATGAGACAGTTGGGCAATATGGTCTGCAACCTACTTTGGAAAAACTTCTATTTCATTAGTCTTTGGGTATATAGGTATGAATAAATGTTAGCAACTTTTATGTAGGTCGTCTTATTTAATGGATGCCTCGAGATGATTGATATCTTGCTAAAATGCCAGATTAAGGTGGCATTTTAGCAAGGATAGATTTAACTTGTAATTAGTAACGATGCCTAGCCCAAGCACCCATACCACCAGATACATTAGTTACATTCTCATAGTTTTGAGATTTTAGGTAACGGATTGCTGATGAAGATCTTGATCCCGATTGACAGATAACGACAACTTCTTTATCTCTAGGAATTTCCTTAAGACGGTTTGGGATCTGGTCAACAGGAATATTTTTGAACCCTTTGATTTTGTTTGACTTGAATTCCATTGGTGTTCTTACATCAAGATAAAAAACGTTTGCTGTCTTGGAACTGATTTTTTCTTTTAATTGGGTAACGTCGATTTTGTTCGAATTTGAGCCGAATAACTTTCCAAATAATGACATATTTTCCTCCATATTATGTATAGGCTTGGGTCGGTAGCTTTCATCCTATAATATTATTATAGGATTTAATTGACATAATTATATCATAATATCTGAATATATAAAATAATAAATTTAAATTCGTTAAAATATTGATAATATCATAAAAAAATATAATAACTTTATAAATCTAATAATTCTTTGATTTCGTCAACACTTAAAGTTGTAATAAAATTTTCACCAGCATCAATAATGAGATTAGCTAATTTTTTCTTACGTTCTTGAATTTCATATATTTTTTCCTCAATAGTACCTTTGGTTATCATCTTAAAAACTTGAACGTTCTTTTCCTGACCAATACGGTAGGCCCGATCGGTTGCTTGATCTTCAACGGCAGGATTCCACCAGGGATCAAAGTGGATGACTAAATCGGCAGAGGTCAAATTTAATCCGGTACCGCCAGCTTTTAATGAGATTAGGAAAATAGGGATATCTTCATGATTAAAGCGGTGAATAATATCCTTTCTTTTTCGGCCGGGGACAGAACCATCCAGATAAGCAAAACCTATTTGGTCTTTAATAAGCTCCTGGCGAATTAAATCCAACATGGAGGTATACTGGGAGAATAAGAGGATCTTATGTCCGGAACTAATGCTTTCGTGAAGTAACTCCATAAGTTGGTCCATTTTACCGCTTCCACCAGTATAATCATCAATAAACATAGCAGGGTGACAACATAGCTGACGTAATCTTGTGATTAAGGATAGAATCTCTAGTTGATTTGATTTATAGGTACCACCAGCAATATCGTCGCGAATTTTGTCCTTGGTATCTTGGAGAAAAGCCAAATATAATTTCTGTTGGTTTTCATTTAACTTGGATACCAATTTGCTTTCAATTTTATCCGGTAATTCTTTAAGAACTTCGGTTTTCAAACGCCTAAGGATAAAGGGTTGAATCATAGACTTCAGTTGCTTGAGTGCTCTTACGTTATTGTCTCTTGTAATAGGAGCTTCAAAAGTATCCACAAATTTTTTGTGATTAAAGAGGAGTTTCGGCATAATAAAATCAAAGATGGACCAAAGTTCTGTTAAGTGGTTTTCTATAGGCGTACCTGTTAAGGCGAAATAGCCGTAGGCATGGATTTGTTTTACTGAAAGCGCGTTTTGAGATTTTGGGTTTTTGATATGTTGGGCTTCATCTATAATGCAGTAATTGAACTGAATAGACTCATAGCTAGTGATATCCCTTCGTATGAGAGGATAAGAGGTAATAACGATAGGGTAGCTTGAGGCCTCCTTAATCAGTTCCTGTCTCTCCCCTGGGTTGCCATCAATAATGAGAACATCCATATTCGGAAGAAATTTATAAATTTCTTCGCTCCAGTTGTAAACAAGGGAAGTAGGAGCAACGATAAGGGTGGGTAAGTTTCGTTCTTTGTATTCACTAAGAATAAAAGCAATGGTTTGAAGGGTTTTACCAAGCCCCATATCATCAGCAAGAATTCCACCAAATCCATATTTAGCTAGGGTTTTAAGCCAAGTATAACCTACTTTTTGATAGTCTCTAAGTATATGATTAAGTTCTTCAGGACATTCAAAAGACAGTTCTTCAGGAGACTCTATGGCATCAATTAATTGCCGGAATGCTGATTTTCTCTTAAGTTTAAAATGTTCCGATTGTCCCGAGAAATTGTTGAGCATAAAGCTCCTGTATGAAGGCAAGCTGATGGTTTCTTTAGTTAGCTCTGAATAATTAAGAGACAATTTTTCTAAAAGGTTTGAAAAGTCATTGAGACTATTATTGCGGATACCTATGTAGGACCCATTTTTAAGACGATAATATTTCTTTTTTAGCTTAATAGCATCTAGGAGTTGATGTAGTTCTTTTTTATCTACACCATCGATATCAAAGGAAAACTCAAGAAAATTGTTCTTCTCCTGATAATTAACACGTGAAGTTATAGTTGGTGATGTATTAATCCTTATTGCCTTAAATGCTTCTGAATAGTAGACGTCAGCACGTTCAAAAAGAGCTGGAAGACTTTCTGTTAAAAAGTCATAGGACTTGTCTTCATCATAAAGATAGAGGCCATCAGCCTTGATAACAAAGTCTGAAAAACAGGAAAGAATCAAATCTTCGCTGGAATAGTCTCTGAAAATAATTGGTCTATCTTCGTCTTCATCACGGCCAAAGGGATTGATTTTCCATTCATCGTAATAAAAGACAGGAGTAGCAAATATATAGGGTCCTTTTTTGTCTAGGTAGATTTCAGCATTTAAAGGAGCCTCTACTATTGAAGCCGCTAGTCCCTCATCTAAGCTAAGTTGTCCTAAGCGTTTAAGATAAGGGATAACTTCTGAGATAAAATGTTCCTGTTTATCTCTGGAAATAAGGAGAGGACTTCCCATAATGAGCCCTTGATATAAGGGAGATAGGCCTCGAATGGTTTTACTGGACAACTTAACAACTTGTTGGTTAAGAAGGACATAGTGAAAATTATGACTCAATTTATAGAGTTCAAAGTCAAAGTATAGGAGGTAATTACCTTTTTCAGACGATAAATGGAAGTTGTAATTCTTTTCATCTTTAGGGATTGATTCAATTAGGCCTTCAAATTGGTAGTGACGATAACCGAACTCAAGGCGAAAATGTTTGTCAGCCAAGAGTTTATACAATCTTTCTACATATGTATCTGGGAGAAAAATCCATTTTTCTTCAATAATACCATCCTGGTTAAGTCCTTGCTTACCCCTCAGTTGATTGGTAAAGATATGATCGATTTCATAGAGTTCACGAAGGAGGTCCAGTATTTTCAAATCTTGTTTTTCAAAATAAAAGTCATGACTGTTATAGGTAAGGCTTTGTCCAAAAGTAAGGTTCTCACCTGAATCCATAGCAGCAAAAAACTTGGCAAAGTCAAAAACATAGTAAAGTCGTTTGCTACCGATACGAAGACAACACCTTGGCATAGATGCAGTAGATTTTTGGAATACAGTATCGTATTTGATGGTCAGTTCTAGATTTAAGAGATACCTGCCATCATCTTCTATATAATTGTTTTCATAATTGACGTTAATAAATGGATAACTGTTCATTTTTTTACCCTCCACCTTTCATCATACATGAGCGTTTATGAAAATACAAGAAATGATAAAAAAGATTGATTTATTGACTACTCCCTAGTAAACTTATGGTTATTGATTGACGGACTTGATAGATTAGTAAAGAAGCACTAGGAAGGAATAAAATGAGTATATTATCAGTAGAACAAGTAAATCATAATTTTGGAGGAAGGCAGATTCTAGAGGATGCAAGCTTCCGGCTTTTAAAGGGTGAGCATGTTGGTCTTGTTGGCGCTAACGGTGAGGGTAAATCAACTTTTCTCAATATTATCACAGGAAAATTGATGCCAGATTCAGGAAGTGTGGAGTGGTGTAATCGAATAACTACAGGTTATTTAGACCAGCATTCTGTCCTTGAGAAGGGAAAGTCAATTCGTGACATCTTAAGAGATGCCTTTAAATATATGTACGAGCTAGAAGAGGAAATGTTAGGTCTCTATGAAAAGATGGGAGAGGTTGATGAAGCTGAACTCCATGGTATTATGGATGATGTCAGTGATATTCAGCACATCCTCGATCATCACGGATTCTATACTATTGATGCAAAAGTCGAAGAAGTTGGAAGAGGCCTAGGGCTTGGTGATATTGGTTTTGATAAGGACGTTTCAGAGCTTAGTGGTGGACAAAGGACCAAGGTTCTTTTGGCAAAGCTTCTTCTGGAATCTCCTATGATACTTATATTGGATGAACCAACGAACTACTTGGATGAAGATCATATAAACTGGTTGAAACATTTCCTTATCAATTATGAAAATGCCTTTATCCTTGTTTCTCATGATACGGCTTTTTTGAATGCAGTTATTAATGTGGTCTATCACATTGAAGCTGCTATATTAACAAGGTATAAGGGAGATTATGAAAACTTTGAGCGTATGTATGACCTAAAGCGTAAGCAACAGGAACAGGCATATGAAAAGCAACAAAAAGAAATTAACAAGTTGGAAACTTTTATAGCCAAAAATAAGGCTAGGGTTGCAACCACCAATATGGCTAAATCCAGACAAAAGCAGTTAGATAAAATGGATCGGGTTGAAAAGGTAAGGGAAAAAGTTAAGCCCACATTTGAATTTAAGGAAGCTAGAGCAACAGCTAGATTTGTCGTGGAAACAAAAGACTTGGTCATTGGTTATGAAGAGCCTTTGACTCGACCCCTTAACCTAGTTATTGAACGTGGTCAAAAAATTGCCCTTAAAGGTGTGAACGGGCTGGGAAAATCAACTTTGCTAAAGACTATACTAGGCATGAACCCACCGGTTAGTGGAAGTGTTCATTTAGGTGACTATGTGGAAACCGGGTATTTTGAACAAGAGAGTTCTGAGGGAAATAGGAATACGGCTATCGAAGAGATTTGGGAAGAGTTTCCAGGCATGACTAATAGGGAAGTACGGGCAGCGCTAGCTAGAGCCGGCTTAACTAATGAGCACATAACTTCATTAATGATGGTTCTCAGTGGTGGAGAAGCAGCTAAAGTCAGGTTAACTAAAATTATGCTTAAAGAAGTTAATTTCCTAGTCTTGGATGAGCCGACTAATCATTTAGATGTTGAGGCTAAGGCAGAACTGAAAAATGCTATAAAAGCTTTTAATGGGACTGTTCTCTTGGTTAGCCATGACTCTGAATTCTATGGAGATGTTGCTACAGATATTTGGGTTGCTGAAGATTGGACTATTCTAGCTTAAGGATAGGACTTGGTATTGGTAAGTAGATGGAAGATAAAAAGAAAGCGTGATAAGATGAAAAAAAATATAAAGTATTTGTTCCTTATCTTACTGGTGATATTAATTTTTCAAGGTTGTAAGCAGGAAGACAAGTCCATAAAAAAAACAGGTTTTGTCATTGGAACCATTGTTAGCATTCAGTTAAATGGAACTGATGATGAGACAATTATGGAAGGCTGTTTTGACATTTTATCAGAAATTGACAGGTGGATGTCTTTAAATATCGACTCATCACTTATAAATAAATTAAATAGCCATGCCGGTCAAGGGCCAATGAAAGTTAGTCAAGAAGCCTTTTATGTTATTCAAAAAGCACTTGATTACGGTGAACTTTCCGGTGGACTTTTTGATATATCTATGGAACCAGTTATTAGCCTTTGGGGAATAGGTAGTGATGAAGCAGCTGTTCCAAATGATGAAGATCTTACTAGAGCGTTAGCCTTAGTGGACTATAAGAAAATAAGTTTAGACGAAAAAGCATTGACTGTAGAAGCATTATTAACAAATTTTTTTATTTTTTCATAAGTTATTACGCTAAGAAATTTAAAGAAAGAATTTTTAGTTATTTCAGTTATGAAAAAGCATTTCCTAGACTGATTAGAAGTGAATCTTGAAAATCTTTAATTCTTAAAAATAATAGGATATTTGAGTTTAAAAGCTTTTTAATTAAAATATCATATTTGTCTTGAATCTATTTCTTTAATACACTAAAAAATTTAAGTCAATTATGTTTATGTTTGCTAATCTTGATAATGATTATCCTAATTAGATTACTGGTTCATCTGTAAATTCAAAGCATCTATGAATTTTTTATTTTGTTTTTGTAAATTGTATATATTGAAGTAAAAGATTTACCCTCCCATATTCAAAAAAAAATATTTCAATTCTTTTAAATTTTATATTCCTACAGCCAAATTATTTAAACTTATGTTTGTTAAATTCTATGAACTTTATCAATTAAGAAATAAATTAGTATAATATTAGTATAAGGTAAAAATAAATAGATATCTAATACCGCATAAAATTTAGTGAAAGCTCTTAGAGTTGTAAGTTACAACAGCAAATTTTTGAGATACAGTCAATAAAGCCAGCATTGGTAAAAACTGAATTGCTAATGATATAAAAAAATAATATATGGATTTAGTAAAGTTTGTAAAAGCAATAATACTATTAAAAAATTAATTCCAATTTTAGTAAATTATTTTATTGTATTATGATTTATCCTAAATTTTGTAAAGATTTATCAGTAAACATTCTATTACTTTAAAAAATTAAATTAAAATAGTAGATTTCTTTTAAAAAATTATTTTACTCTGAAAAATTTAAGGAAATATTTTCTAACTTGGAAGGAAAAGTTAATATTTTTTAAGATGGATTAAAAGAGTTATCATTTAGATTGAAATTTCTGTTTAAATAAAATTATGAGTAGAATTAAAATTATATTTTACTCATTAAAATTCAAAGAAAAATGCTTAAGATTGATCATTGAATAAAAAGATATTATCAATAATGAAAATATTTTTCCTTCCACAGTATCAGATCTAAAGAATATAATCAAATATTGAAAGAAATAATATTTATTACTTCTTAAAATTAAGTCCTAGTTTTTCTAATTTAGATAAAAATTTCAAACTTGTAAATAAGTTAGCAAATCCTTAGCTTGTAAAATTTCTATTTCTTTTTAATAATATTAAATGTATTTATATTTAATTAATATATTTTTAACTCTTTAAATAATAATTTAAGCTTTCTTAAGCCAACACATTTTTAAATGGAATTTCCTAAAGCTATTAATGAGTTATCAAGTAGAGGACATCTATAATAAAATTCAGTGATAAATATTAAAAATAAGTATGACTAAAAAAGACTATGAAAAATTGATCTATAAATTTTCTAATAATTTGAAACTCTCTAGAGAACTAGCTAATACTGAAAATCCTTCATCAGTACAATATTTATTACTAAAATAAATATATGATTATTACTTAAAATTAAAAAGCAATTAAAATTATTAAAACTTTTTGAAAATTAGCTTTAATTTTTTTAGGCAATACTTTTTTTATAGTATTTATCCAAGAATATTCATATCTTGATCATAAAAACTTGACTTTCTAAAAAGAATAAAATTATTTTCAAAGCTTTTAATAAATATACTCTT
>CAXXSW010000002.1:0-906417 GCA_963677625.2 Vallitaleaceae bacterium | reverse complement strand
AAAATAAACAGTATACTCACACCCCCCATTCTATTTCACCTCCAAATCCTTTCTATATGAATCAATAAGCAATTTAGCAGTTTCAATATCCATTTTATCTTCAATAGCCAGTTGTTTAACTAGTGTAATAAAGGGTTTTTCCTCTTCAGTTTCACTAACTTCAATTTTTTGTATAAGTTTATCTAAACGCAAGCGAATAGTTGGATACGTTACATCATAATATTTAGCAATATCCTTAAGCGATCCTGATGCGACAATAAATTGTTTAATAAAATTTAAATCTTCGTTTTCTAACCCAATCAACCAGTGTGGCATTTCTTTCATAGCAACCTCCCAAATATTGACTTTAATAAAATTATTATATACTTTAATATTATTAAAGTCAATGTTACATTTTTTACAATATTATTAATATATGATTCAAATAGAGACCTTTCCTATAGGAGAACAAAAAAGAAACCATGATAATCATGGTCACTCTTTATTGCAGTAATTACAAATCTCCTGCTAATATATTAATATTTTTTATGCCTGATCACTCTTAATAATCGGTATATAAATCTCAACTAAACGTTTATCTCCATCTTCTACACTAGGAGGATAATGCTCAAATGAAAGTCTATCATCAGGCTTGTAGCCACTATTTGGCAGCCATTTTGCGTACATATAATACCAGGCTTTTCCATATTCCTTTGGATTGACATAAAAACTGCCGACTCCGTACCTACCTTCTGAAAGAGTTAGCAATCCAACATCTTGACTGGTAGCAACATTCCTATTAACAGACATACAAACACTAAGCCGTAATTGTTCTTCGTCTGTTTCATTCCCAAAATCATGATAAATCACAAACCATCTAGTATCCGGTGATATAAGTTGCCTCTGATTCGCCCATTGGTATAGCTTACTGAATAATCCCAAAAAGAGTTCACTATCACCTTTATATGAGCCTGTATACCTAATATAAATGACTTGAATTTCCCTTTCCATTCGTATCTCAATATTAACAGGTTCAATAGCCATCTCTCTCTCTTGTAACCCCTCTGATATAAAATTAGCTTCATTAACCAAACCATTTATTTTCCTATAGCTAGTAGCACTGATACTATACTTTGACTTAAACGCCTTAGCAAAAGAAGCTTGACTTGAAAAACCAAGACTCATGGCGATATCAATGATTGTTCGCTCTTTATCTGCCAATAGCATATAAGCTGCCTTTTCTAATCGAATCCTCTTAATAAATCCATACAGACTTTCTCCCCTTACTAGTCCAAATATTCTCTGAAAATGAAACTCGCTAAAATTGGCTATTTGAGATAATTGCTTGATTGTGAGTGGTTCATCTATATGGTTTTCTATATAATCTTGTACTTTATTGATTTGTTCGATATAGGGGTTTTGATCTTCTATATGCATATGATATCTCCTTTACACTTTTCTTCATCATATGATTAGAGCGTTAAAAGCATATAGTTGAACTTTCACATACAATATATTGTTACGAACGCTTCTACGTAATCTATATATTGTATGTGAATTTAGGGAAACTTGCTTTTGACGCTCTAATCATCATATCATATAAAAATACCTTTCATCAAATGTCTACCCTACATCTTGATTTAATTATTTTTTCTGATAACCAGTCCTAACAATATAGCCACCTCTATCTCCGCCTTCCGGACCAAGCTCAATAATGTAATCACATGCCTTAATCATTTTCAAATTATGCTCAATAACAATAATTGTAGCTCCTTTTTCTTTCAGCTCCATTAATACCCCTATCACCTTTTCAACATCATCTTCATGTAGGCCAGTCGTTGGTTCATCTAATATATAGAGGATGTTATTACACTCTTTTTTATACAATTCTTTAGCCAACTTTATTCTTTGAGCTTCACCACCTGACAAAGTAGAAGCACTTTGACCAAGTTTAAGATAGCCTAAACCTACTTTCACCAGCATGGAAAGCTGTTTAACAATCTCTTTTTCATCCTGAAACACCTCAATTAAGTCATAAATCTCTGAATCAAGAATATCACCTATGGATAACCCATTTCTTTTAACCTCAAGCACTTCTTTAGCATATCTTCTACCTTGACATTTACTACAGGGTATATACAAATCATCCATATAGTGCATGTTTATTGCCACCTCTCCAAGGCCCTTACACTCCGGACACTGACCTTTTTTTGAATTGAAGCTAAAATACTCTTTGGTCAGCTTTTTACTTTTTGCCTCCCTAGTCTCTGCATAACATTTTCTTATGACATCAAAAACACCTGTATAAGTGGCAGGATTGGATCTTGAGTTACTACCTATTGGCTTCTGATTGACATAGCACACATCCTCCACCTCTTCTACACCAAGTACTTGTTCTACCTTCCCCCTATCCTCCACTGCTTTGCCTAAAAACTTCCTAAGATAAGGATATAAGGTCTTTGATATAAGGCTACTTTTTCCAGAACCACTAACTCCTATAACAGCTGTCATTAAACCTATTGGCATTGCGACCTCAAGATTTTTCAGATTGTTTGTAGTCACGCCCCTTAGTTGAATGTAAGTCTTATTTTTCACTTCAAGAACGTCATCACCCATCCCTTCTTTTTCACCCTGTAATCGGTCGCTTAGAACTTGAATCGTGTTAAAATCATCCGTATAATTATGAGATTCAAGCTGTTTTTCAATCTCCTGCCGATCTTCAACAGAAATCAGTTCTCCACCATAGCGACCGGCTTTGGGCCCCATTTCAAAGTGCATATCCGCTATGTTCAAGAAGCTTTTTTTTATGCTCGACTAATATAACCGTATTGCCATGTTTTTTTAAATCTACTATGGCATTCATCAAAAAACGATAGTCTTTGGGGTGTAAACCTTTTGAGGGTTCATCCATAATATATAGAATATTCGATAGACCTGTTCCGAATTGTGTAGCGAGTTTCAAACGCTGAGCTTCTCCACCGGATAAGCTAGGTACACTTCTATCAAGGGTTATATATCTTAATCCAACATCTTGTATGCGTTTTAATC
The DNA here is from genome assembly GCA_963677625.2 of Vallitaleaceae bacterium. Taxonomy (GTDB): domain Bacteria; phylum Bacillota; class Clostridia; order Lachnospirales; family Vallitaleaceae; genus UBA1351. The sequence continues at coordinate 903,390 of CAXXSW010000002.1, read as the reverse complement.
TCTGGTCTAACTTAATAAAAAGCTTCTTCGTTTTATCTTGTTGCTCCTTAGTCAGTTGCCTATAGTTTTGATGACACCATACACGTAACCGATCAATGCTTAACTTTGTAAGCTCCGGATATCTAAATCCATTGATAGTTGCCAATCTGCCCTCCTCACGTAGACGTTCACCGTGGCAGTGACTACATGTTTTTTGGGACATAAACCGTTTTGCCTGATCAAGCATCTTGGTTGACTTTGTATCATGAGTTAATCTTTGAATAAGATTTACAGCCCCTTCAACAGGCCTTGTAATAACACCACTTCTCCCCTTTGAAGTCTCATACACTAGACTGACTTCACGTCCCTTTGAACCATAATAGAATTGCTGTTTAAATGCCTTGGGTAACTTTGAGAATGGCAACTCCAAATCCACATGTAAATCATCAGCTAAAGCCAATATCTCTCCTCTCATCCAGTTTGCATTGGGTTTCTTTTTATGTTTTCTTAAATCACCATATAATGAAGAGGCACTATCTAACAGGGATTGATTAGGGTGCTCCACAATCTTCTCTATATCAATGCTCATCTCTGTCCCTAATCCTTTACAAACCGGACACATAAAGTCAGGATGATTATAACTAAAGACTTGAGGCGTTCTATCAAATAGGATTTCGCCACAACTACCACAAACATTGGTGTCGTCAACAATCTGATGACACTTTGGACATACACGCACAGAAATCGTTGAATATAATAGTTTCAAAATATCCCCTATCTTAGTCACTGATCCAACTGTAGATCTGGGGTTAGCCCCTAATGCTCTTTGTTCAATCGCAATTGCCGGTTGCAATCCGCTTATCTTATCTACATACACATCTGAAAATGTATCTGATAACATCTGATTCGAAAGCACTAAATCCATAAACTGCTTTTGACTCTCCGAATAAATGGTGTCAAATGCCAAGCTAGATTTACCGCTACCGCTAACACCGGTAATTAGGTTAACACTCTTCTTTGGAATGGATACAGTGATATTTTTAAGGTTATGAATACGCGCATTGCGAATGTTAATCTCTTGATTGTCATACTCATCATCCATAACATCATCTATCCTAAGATCATCACAAAAATCGAACACCTCATCATATACTGTCATTTCTTCTTGATTATCTTTCGCACATACATGTATTTCTTTTGGTTTATCAAAGCTTTTATATTTCGTCCAATGTGACACCCATGGTGGCAAAGTAACCGCCTCTATCATGTCCATTGAGGGTTGATAGGCCATTAATTGGAGTATTTTTGTCCCCAGAAAACCATCAAAACCTTCAATTTCAATGATTCCGTTATAGAAATCCATCTGTTCAACACGTACAATGGTTGACCCTATGGGATTGGGTCGAACAGGCGATCTTGATGCAAAGATCCCCGTTTGTGGCGCATTGTTATATGGAGGATGACATGTTCTCATCACGCGAAAGGACTCTTTATCAAATCGGTGAAACCACCATAAGACTCTAATATAATCACCTTTCTTAATCGATCGCATTCTTTCACTAGTGTCATTTATATCCCAAAGCACTTTCTTATCAAGGCGAATAATCGACTTCTTACCAAACATTGTATACTCACCAATACTATTATTCCTATAATTAAGAATGAACCTATTATCAGGTTCCTCTGCCTTAAGAATAACTTCTTCAGCAGGAAAATAGGGCTTTATATCAATGAGTTGTCCCATACCTTTTAAGGTATCCAATATTGCCCCTTCTGAATACTTATGATCTGCTTCCTGGGTAAGATTCACCGGAACATTTAATAGGAGTTCACCTGTCTTATTATTCATACTCAAAATTTTTGTTACATAAACTTCAATCCTATTTTCCTGAAGGCAATACAGTAGGCAGTGAGAAAACAAATCCAGTTTGTTCAAGGCTTTATTATATCCTTCGTGTAAGTTCACATGAATTTCCTTTTTTTTATCATTTCTATATAAAGTACCAATTTCCAACCATTTCATCTTATTCCTCCTTCTTAATACTCTATTCTAGAAATATTATATCAATTGTTGCTTACAAGTACTTTTCCATTCCTGCTATCTATAATGTTTCACTTCGTGTTTATACACAAAATTCCCCTAAGCCTAAGCCCAGGGGAACCTATATAATCACTACTACTTCTTTAAAGAAATTGTCTTGGGTACTTTCAAGTACACTGCTTTTTTCTTACAAGCTCACTTCTTACAGTATTATTTTAAAGCAATATTTCTGCTTTTCTCAATCTCACAACAGTCTCTACATGAGAGCTCTGGCAGAACATATCACAGCCACACACTTTATCAACTTGGTAGCCATTTCCTTCTAGAATCTTAACATCTCTAGCCAAGGTGGCAGGATCACAGGATACGTATACAATCTTCTTTGGACTCATTTCTACTATAGTAGAAAGTAGACTTTCATCACATCCCTTTCTAGGCGGATCTAAGACGACCACTTCAGCCTTGATTCCCTCTTCCTTATAGAGTCTAGGCATAATCTTTTCAGCCTTCCCAGTATAAAAAGTGGCATTTTCAATATTATTGAATTTAGCATTTTCTCTAGCATCATCAATAGCTGCTCCTACTATTTCAACCCCATATATATGCGCAGCCTTCTTTGCTAGAAAAAGAGAAATAGTCCCAATACCGCAGTAAAGGTCAAAGACAGTCTCCTGCCCCGTAAGATCTGCATATTGAAGAGCCTTATTGTAAAGCTTTACTGTTTGGTCAGGATTAACCTGATAAAAGGATAAGGGTGATATCCTGTAGGTGATATCATCTATGGAATCTTCAAGATAAGCTGGTCCAGCAAGATGAATCATCCTTGGTCCAAGAATTACATTTGTCTTCTCCTTGTTAACATTGAGGCTAAATGCTTCAACACAATCAAGACTCATCAATTTCTCGGTCAATACTTCCACCTTAGGGAGTTCTTGTCCATTAATGACAAGCGTAATATGAAAAATTTCCTTCTCCTTGCTTTTACGGATAAGGATATGTCTGACCAAGCCCTTATGTTTGCTTTCATCATAAGCCTTAATGTCATTTTCCACCATAAAATCACGGATAAGGGATACAATACTCTCATTATATATATCCTGAATATAGCATCTAGGTGTTTCAACAATACGATGAGATCCCTTTCCGTAAAAACCAATTTGAATCTTACCCATATAATCTCTCACAGGATATTGGACCTTGTTTCGATAATAATAAGGATTGTCAGCTCCCATAATAGGCTCCATAATGGTTTCCAACCTGTTGACATCAATACCGCCAATACGGCTTAAGCTATCTTTAATAGTCTTTTCCTTGGACCTAAGCTGTGCATCATAAGATATATGCTGAAGGCTACAGCCTCCACATGGCCCTGCGACTGGGCATATGGCCTCCACACGGTCTGGTGACGGTTGCAAAATACTTGCAATAATACCATAACCATATGATTTTTTTGTTTTAACGACCTTGACCATAAGTCTGTCACCTGGGACTCCTTCACGTACAAAAAGAGTATAGCCGTCAACACGGCCTATACCCTCTCCATTAGAGCCTATTGACTCAATATATAACTCCACCATATCATTTTTCTTAAGGGGACATGTTTTCTTCATAAATATTAAAACCTAGTCTTTCTAATATTAGATTCGAAGAGACGTTGATACCCTGCCCAATCGTCTGATTCTTCCGTTTGATTAAGTATACTTGTAAAAGTCATGACTTTGGCATCAATGTTATCCGCATAATGGAGGAGAATTGCCTCAAGAATAGCTGGTTTCTTAGGTGAACCGTATTCCAACTCTCCATGATGAGCCAGTACACAGTGCTTAATCATATTCAATAGAGGTTTAGGAAATCCCGGGATCTTAGCTCCTTTTTCGTTAATCCATTCAACTGCAATAATGATATGTCCCAGAAGCTGACCTTCATCTGTGTAATCCACAATTGGTAGTTCACTTAATTCTTCTGTCTTACCGATATCATGAAGAAAGGCCCCTGCAAAAAGAACGTCCCTATTAACTTGAGGATATGAATCTGCAAGAAAATCACATATTCTAAGAATACCAAGCGTATGCTCCAAGAGACCTCCAAAGAAGTTATGATGTACCGTTTTGGCAGCCCCATGCTCTTTAAATCTTTTAGCAAGCTCACGATCGTTTACAAAAAATTCTTTTAAGAGCTGGTTAATATACTTATTTTCCACCTTATTGATGTAACCAACGAACTCACGAAACATCTCCTCAATATCATATTTAGATGCTGGTACGTAGTCCTTAGGATCGAATTCTCCTTCTTCACTTTTACGAATCCTTCTAACATTGAGCTGAAGTCCGCCTTGAAAGGTAACTACTGAACCATCTACTTTAACATAATCACCTTGGTCAAAATGACCGATTCCGTCATTAAGATCCCAAATCTTGCCATCAATCGTTCCTGTTTTATCCTGAAGGCGTATTGAGTAATAGGTCTTTCCTGCCCTTGTCTTAAGAACCTGCTTTGATGAGCATAAATAATGGTCCATAACCACGTCATTTTCTTTGATTGATTCAATAAATCGCATGTTGTCTCCTATCTATTCATATGGTAATAGTATTTTTATTAAATGAAGCTTCCCAAGACTTGCCTCTTGAGTAAACTTCCTCTTCACGATTAAATTTCCTAAATATTCTAGTTAAAATCACAGAAAATCTTTTTCAATTCATATAATTGTTGTCGAATCGACTCTTTGTCTGCAACTTGAACTGTGCCATATTCAAGTGTTATCATATCAAGACATTGGCCATTCGTCAATTTTTGATGACTAGCTAGATACTTAGCCACTTCATAATCTCTGTCTTTCATAACTCCATGAACATCAATATATCCCTTTTCTTTATCATAACCAACCCCGGAAAAATGTATTTCTCTAACCTTATCAAGAGGCATTCTGTCTAAATATTCATATATATCCATACCTAACTGATAGGAAGCAACAAAGGCATGGGAAGTATCTAAGAGAAGGTTAAGGCCTGTAGCTTCAAGAAGTTTTACATAGAATTCTGGAATAACTGTTTCTTTAATCGTAGTTTCATAGGTGTAAGCATGAGTATAATCCATATTTTCTATGATAAGTTCACATGGGATGGAATCAGAAACTCTGGTAAAGATCTCCTTCATATGGTCAATCAATACTTCACTAATATTCCTAGCCGAAAAAGACTTCTTCTCACCTTTATCAAGCGTCTTCATCATGACCTCAAGATCTTCTTCAAATGCAAGTGCATGCATACCTAAGTATGGAGTTTTATATGTCTGTAAACGACTGAACATATAGGCGAAATCTACCGAAGATAAGTCAGTCATCCCACCTCTTTCATGCCAGCCAAACCCATGAAGAAGCAAGGGTTTGTAATTAAAAGCTTTTTCAACAAAAGATCTAGTGAGACCAAAATCACCTATTTTGATATAATCGCATAAGTTTGCTTCTTCATCCAACAGGGATAATAATTCGTGAGATATATTACATCCAAATTTCATAGGCTACTTCTTTCTGATAATAATCATAATGTGTTCAATATCTATGAACATCATCACCTTGACCCAACTTTCCTATAGAATAAAAAAGCCATCCTGAACTAGGATAGCCATTTTATAATCTTCGTCTTAAATTTTTCTATTATACTTTGGTTATCTTCCTTGATCATCTCAGTATAAAACGATTGCTTAACAACTTTTTTATGGTTACTATCTACTTTAAATTCATCATAGATTGAATTCGAGTCCATGTCGTCACACTCCGTTCTATAGTATGCTTTTATTATAAACGGTAGTTTTTAACAAGTTGTGAACATGTTTTAAATATTCGACTAACGTACTATTAAAATTTGTTTAAATAGTTCCTCAGAACTATTTCTTTGCTTTTTGGTCATTTGAACTTGCTGTTTTCATCTTACATCCGCCATTAAGAACTGCACCATCATCGATAATAATTGAATCGCATTCCACATCACCATTTATAACTCCAGTTTTTGTTAGGTGAAGTTGTTCTGTAGCAGTAACATTACCTTCGATCAAACCTGCAACAAGTATAAATGAAGCCTTAGCGTTACCAGAAAGTTTTCCTCCCTGTCCAACAACAAGACTGGCATCAACTGTCGCGTCCCCTTGTAGGACACCATTAATCTGTACTGATGACTTAGACTTCAAATTACCCATTTCAATTATAGCATCCTTGCCTATAACAGTTGCAGGTCGTTCATAATTAGGTTTCTTATTGGCCTTCATTAGTTTTCTCCTCATATATATATTCTAGGGGATCAGTCACTTCTCCATCTAAAATCACTTCATAATGAAGATGGGGTCCTGTACTTCTCCCAGAATTTCCTGATTTGGAAATAATATCTCCACGCTTAACTTCATCACCAACACTTACATAGAGCTCGGAATTGTGAGCATATCTTGTCATAAGTCCATAACCATGGTCAATGATAACTGTATAACCATAACCAGACAAGTACTTAGCTTCAACTACGACACCGCCACCCGTTGCCATTACTGGTATGTAATTGGCTTTTAAGTCAATGCCCTTATGGAATTCTTTGGAATAGCCGCCAAAAGGATTTCTTCTGTAGCCAAAAGGACTTGTTACCTTTGCATTCTCAACAGGAAAAATAGAAGGATAGGCTTCTACATAAGGAATCATTTCCTCTAATGCTTCGCTTGTCTGTAACAGATTTTCTTCTACTGTATCAATCTCTTTAACTGCAAAATTCAGGTATTGATTAAGTTCTTGTATTTCCTTAACATAATTAACCGTATCCGATGTCAATTCTGGATCAACGATATTAGCTGATAACATAGAAGTCATAACGTTAGCTGACGACGTAGATAATCCGGGCATCCGAACATTGGGATCCACCATTAATCTTCCTGAAAACATATCCTCCGGAATATCACTATCTTCTTCTTCACTTCCAATATCATTATTACCAAGAGAATCATCCGCTTTAATTTCTTGCTGATTCTCATCTAGGGACAGGTTGGTATCGATTTCTTCCTTATATTCAGTTACTGTATTCGTGTATTCTTCAAGTTGCTCAATTCTACTAAGTAGAGTCTCTGTAGCATTTTGGGATGCAAGAAGTTCACTGAAACGTTGTTCTTCAACATATTCAAGTTCTTCATTTAATGATGCAACTTTTCTTTCTGTATCTTCTTTTTCTATGATTGCAGTCTGGACACTCAATTTTCCTTCTACGATTTCAGTTTCCAAGCGAACCACATATTCATATAAAGAAAAAGCTCCCAAAATCAGAGCGACAGATAAGATTAATATCGGAAACCTTATCCATTTTGGAATACCTATAGACACAGGATCTTTGGTAGCATCTGTTATAATCATGAAAGTCATGCGATGCTGACCTTTAACCTTATGCTCATGCTTTGAATTGAAAATCCCCATTTTCATGTCATATTCCTACCTTTTATTAGTATAAGTTGTTACGATAATGCCTACTCACTATATTTTAGACGCTAGAGATAATTATAGCATAATAAAGCAAAACGTGACAAGCAAGTCTTATGTTTTTTTTAGTTCTTTAGGCCTATTCAAATTAATTAAATAAGCTTTCATTCTTCTGCTATTTCATGTAAAATAATAGGATAAGGGACTTTAGGAGAAGAGACATGTCTAAAATCAAGAAAATTTTAACCGATCAAGTAATGTTGGTTAATATGAATGACACCATTAGGAAACAACTAAGCTATTACCTTGATGACCAATTTTACCAATACCTTAGTCATGCATCTGAACAAACCACTGCCATGACCAAGGGAGTATTGGAAAGCCACAAATTTGAAATTATGGCACTCAGCTATAGCAAACAATTCCTTGGTTATGTTTTAGGTTACTATCCAGTATCAGGAAATCATCTCTGGATACAGCAACTTGCCGTCAACAAAGATTACATTAGACAAGGCTTTGGAACATGGTTATACTATCATGTTGTTGAACATATAAAAACTAAGGGTCACGTTGATCAAGCATATCTGACCTGTCACACAGACAACGATACAGGCCTGTCTTTTTGGAAATCCGTTGGCTTCGTCATTATTGACGATGTTAAAGAGTCCCATGTCTTAATGAAAGCCAGCATAAGGAGTTAAACATGTATACCAAATCCTTTGAGACACTAGAATTCAACAAAGTAAAAGAACAGATTGCTGCTTCAGCAATAAGCCCAATGGCTAAGAAAGTTATCTTGGATCTTCTTCCATATGAAGATATCAATTCCATTGAGTCTGCCCTAACTGAGACAACAGAAGGTGTAAAACTCATTACAAAGTTCGGATTACCACCTCTTCGTGGTATTAAAGATATTCACAAGATATGTAAGCGCCTTGACATTGGAGGTTCTCTAAATATTACTGAACTCCTATTTGTTTCAGATATACTTAGAGCAACTAAACAGGTTAAATCCTATTATAAAAATGGTAGTGAATTTATTGAACCTATGACAATACATCAGTATTTTCATGGCCTTAATCCTCTTCACACTTTATACACGGAGATAACACGCTGTATTGTTAGCGAAGAAGAGGTCGCCGACAATGCAAGTAGTGAATTATCACGCATCCGTCGAGAAATTAAAAGTATTGGTTCAAGAATTAAGGGCCAGCTTAACAAGATTATCCAGTCAGCCAGTCAATCCGGCTACCTACAGGATAATACCTACACAATTCGCAACGACAGATATTGTGTCCCTCTTAAGACTGAATACCGTAATATGTTAAAAGGTATCGTTCATGACCAAAGTTCAACAGGATCCACTTTATTTGTAGAACCAAATGCTATCGTGGAGATGAATAATACACTTTCAGGACTAGCTGTATCAGAAAAGAAGGAAGTTGATAAGATCCTTTTTGAACTCAGTCAAATGACAGGTGCCTATACTCAGGAACTCCGTCTTAATCAGGAGCTTTTAACGCAATTAGACTTCATAATCGCCAAGTCCAATTATTCCATGAATATGAAGTGTTCATGCCCAAGTTTTAACCTTAATTATGAGATATATCTAGAAAAAGCAAGGCATCCACTCCTTGACCAGGATTCTGTAGTTCCTACAACCATTTACCTAGGCAAGGATTTCACTACATTAGTTGTTACCGGACCAAATACTGGTGGTAAAACTGTAACCCTAAAAACACTTGGTTTGCTTTCCATCATGGGTCAATCTGGTCTTCACATTCCAGCCTTTGATGGTGCCAAATTAACAATACTCGACAATGTATTTGCCGATATTGGTGATGAACAAAGTATTGAGCAATCTCTTTCAACCTTCTCATCACATATGACCAATATCACTCATATACTAGAACATGTAACCGATCGTTCATTAGTCCTATTTGATGAACTCGGTGCTGGTACTGACCCTGTTGAAGGTGCAGCCCTTGCCATGGCCATTCTTGAGAATTTAAGGCAGGCACGTATACTGACTGCAGCAACAACCCATTATAGCGAACTAAAAGTCTATGCACTTTCAACTGTAGGTGTAGAAAACGCCTCATGTGAGTTTAATGTTAATACCTTACGTCCAACTTACAAGCTTCTTATTGGTATTCCTGGTAAATCTAATGCCTTTGCCATTTCAAAGCGATTAGGCTTGAGTGATTCTATCATTGATGAGGCCAAAGAACTTTTAAGTGGTAGAGAGGTTAGATTTGAAGACTTAATCACTGATCTTGAGACCAGTAAAAAATCTGCAGTTCTTGAAAAAGAAAAAGCGGAGAAATTCAGGTTAGAGGCTGAAGAACTCAAGAAACAGGTTGATTCGCAGAAACAACGTCTGGAACGTCAAAAACAGCGCCTTCTTGAAGAAGCCCGATTAGATGCTGCTAGAGTTTTAGATGAAGCAAAAGCTGAAGCCGATCATATTATTTCCCAGATGAACAAGCTAGTTCAAAATGGAGCCAATATTAACATGGCCGACTTGGAAAAACAAAGAACATCTCTGCGAAATAAAATCAAGAACAATGAGAACAAGAATAAAGAACAAGTGAGAAAGGAAAAGAACTTCAAGGTCAACAAGCTAAAACCCGGGGATCCTGTTTTTATCACCACCTTAAACCAAAAAGGTACTGTACTTGATATAAACACCACCAAAAAAGAAGCCACCGTTCAGATTGGTATTATGAAATCCAAAGTAGCTTTTTCAGCAATAGATGTCGTCATTGACGAAAATCAATCCTACAAAGAAAAGACTTCCAAACACCCAAGTGGGAAGAAATTTACACAGGCCAAAGGGAATCGTAATAAAGGAACGACTTCCGTCAAACGAACAGGCGGAACCCGTTCAGAAATCGACATCCGCGGCTCACTAGTAGATGAGGCCGTTGAAATAGTCGATAAGTATTTAGATGATGCTTACTTGTCTCACTTGCCCCAGGTATACATTATTCACGGTAAAGGAACCGGAGCACTTAGACAAGGTATTCATAATTTTCTTCGTCGCTCACCTCATGTCAAAGGCTTCAGACTAGGTGAATACGGTGAAGGCGACAGCGGTGTGACCGTTGTCGAATTTAAAGATTAGGGAAGAGGAGAAAAGTTATGGAAACTAAAATCAAAATTTTAATCGTAGATGATGATGAGAATATCAGTGAACTCATATCACTCTATCTGGAGAAAGAAAATTATGCAACTAAAATTGTAGACAATGGTAATGATGTTCTTGAAGCCGTTAAAAGCTTTAATCCAAACTTAGTCCTTTTAGACCTGATGCTGCCGGGTAAAGACGGATATGATGTCTGTAAGGAAGTACGACAAACGTCAACAGTTCCAATCATTATGCTGACAGCCAAAGGTGAAACTTTTGATAAGATTCTCGGTCTTGAACTTGGTGCTGACGACTATATGGTTAAACCTTTCGATACCAAAGAGCTGACAGCACGGGTTAAAGCTGTTCTTAGACGGTATACTCCCAAGGAAAACAAGGGCAAGCAAATCAATCTGCCTAACCTGACAATTAATCTTAGTAATTATAGTGTAACTCACGATGAAGCAAAGATAGAGATGCCTCCAAAGGAGCTGGAACTCCTCTATTATCTTGCTTCCAACCCTAACCAGGTTTTCACAAGGGAACAACTTTTAGATAGGATCTGGGGATATGAATATATAGGAGATACAAGAACAGTTGATGTTCACGTTAAACGTATTCGTGAAAAAATCAGTGAAAACGACTTTTGGGGACTCAAAACTGTTTGGGGTATCGGATATAAATTTGAAGTCAAATAAACCAACTGGAGAGGACTATGTTTAAGACATTCTCAGGCAAATTTTTTGCCATATATGCATTAACAATATTCGTCATATTTCTCTTGCTATTTGGTGTTTTCACTCAGGTCTTAACTGACCACTTTGTCTCCAGTAAGTTTAGGACAATGATTAAAGAAACCAACAGCATAGAAGAAAAATATATAGATACCTATGAACTAAACATGTCTGAAGTTTCTAAGTTTGAATATGAAACAGGTAATGTTGCCCATCATACTGGTACACGTATTTTGATTCTGGATTTAGCCGATAAGGTAACATATGATTCGGTCTCAACTCACGAAAGCCTTCTTGGGGAGACTCTCATTCACCCCATATTAGATGAGCCACTTATTGAGACCTACACTTCTATTGGGGATTTTAAGCCCTATGACGAAGAAAGTGTCATCAGTGTTGTTGAGCCGATTGAATATGAAGGTATGATGAAAGCCAAACTGATTATGTACAGTCCTTATCCGTCAATCCGTCAGGATATTACCTATGTTTATAATCTAACATTAATTTGCTTGCTCATAATCATTTTAGTTACTTTTGTATCTACTTGGGTATTTTCAAGGAGCATTGCCCAAACCTTTCGTTCCTTCAATTATACAGCAACGGAAATTGCCAGTGGTAATTTTTCTGCCAGGATTGAACCCAATTCTTTCAGTAATGAAACGATACTTTTAGCAAAAAACATGAATTATATGGCTGAAGAACTGGAAAAATTAGAAGATTTAAGAAAAGATTTCATTGCTAACATTAGTCATGATTTTCGTTCACCTTTAACCTCTATAAAAGGTTATGTCCAAGCTATCATGGATGGGACCATCCCCCCTGAACGCCAGGAGAAGTACTTGAATGTAGTTCTTAACGAATCGGATCGACTGACTAAACTGACCAATGACATTCTACTATTGACCAAAATGGAAAATGAGGTCTTGAAACCCGAAAAAGAAATATTCGATCTTCATGAAACTATTAGAAACATTCTTCTTCAATTTGAACAAAAAATTATCGAAAAAGGCATTAACTTAACTCTACTTATTGAAAAGCAAGACATTTTTGTAAACGCTGATTTTAATCAAATCAACAGAGTTATTACTAACTTACTAGATAATGCCATCAAATTTTGCTCTGACGGTGATGAAATTATTGTTGAAACATCATTGGTTGATGACAAGATCAACATAAAAATCGCAGATACAGGTCCAGGTATCAGTGAAGAAGATGTCAAGCATATATGGACAAGGTTCCACAAAGCAGATCGCTCTAGAGGAAAAGACAAGAAAGGAGTTGGTCTAGGCCTTTCCATAGTTAGAGAAATCATGAAGGCCCATGATGAAACCATTAACGTTTATAGTCAATTAGGAAAAGGTACTACCTTCATCTTTACCTTGACGCCGGAAGTACCTCCTGTGGAATAAATAATATTTAAGGCAGCTCATCCTACCACTTGTAGCGGTGAAGCTGCCCTTCGTTTTCTAACCCTTCAAAATCTACCTGTCTCAGAGCTTCATATAAGACTATAGCAGCTGCATTTGACAAATTCAATGATCTTGTATCGGCAATCATAGGAATACGTATACAATCCTCTTTATGGAGCAACAAAAGTTCTTCCGGTATTCCAGCACTTTCTTTTCCGAACATGATAAAGGAGTCCTTATCATATGCAACTTGATCATATCTTTGCTTGGCTTTTGTTGTTCCCATAAAAACTCTTGGATTGTTATTCTTACTCATAAAGGCTTCAAAACTCTCATAGACATGAAGATCTAAGTGCTTCCAATAATCAAGACCCGCTCGTCTTACACTCTTCTCATCTAGACTAAAGCCTATTGGTTTAATAATATGAAGAGACGAACCGGTTGTCACACAGGTCCGCCCAATATTCCCAGTATTATATGGAATTTCTGGTTCTAATAAAACTATATTCATTATGCGTCTTTAATGGCTATGTTGATTTCAAATGACTTATCATCATATTCTAGTGGCACACAAATTGTTTTGGAATCACTGACTGAAAAACTTAAATTAGTTCCTTGTGTCAAGGTTGGTGGTGTAATATCAAGAGCAATGTTCTTAGTTGAGAAAATAGTTGCAGCATTACCAAGTATCATATTACAAAGTTCTCCAATAGCACTTTTTGCCATATCATTCAATTCCGGCACCTGCATTCCCATCATCATATGAGATGCGATATCACATGCTGTACCTTCTTCAAGTGTCAAAATAACCTGTCCTTTTAGAACGCCTGTGATACCAACAATAACAGCCAACAAGTCCCCTTCATAGGTTGCTTGTTTTAAATAAGGTTTACCCATTGTTGATTCAATTTGGCAAAAGTCCTTTAAAACGGTTTGTGCTGCACTGATAAACGGATTAATATATTCAACATTAATTTGAGCCATTTTTCATCCTCCTTATAAAATTGTCTAAGAATATTTTAACATTCTTATGTGTCCTAAACAAGCGATTATGAACGAATAGGATAAAAGTTAACATTCTATTCAAATACAGTTATAGATATATAAGAAAAAAAAGTATCTATAAAAAAAGCTTGCTAAGTACCTTAAAATCAAGTATACTTGACAATTAGTGAAAAGTAATATATTATAATATATACTATTAGGTAATATTAATTCTTTTATAGGAAGAGGTGTCAGATGGAAAAATTAGCTGAGATTTTAAAATCCAAGAAGTTAAAAGTCACACCACAACGGTTAGCCATCTATAAAGTTCTCTATGATACTACATCTCATCCCACAGCCGAAGATATATATACTGCTCTAAGACATACTCATCCAACCATGAGTTTAGCTACAGTATATAAGACATTAGATGCTTTGAAAAAAGCAGAATTAGCAACAGAATTGAATGTAGGCGATGACAGTTCAAGATACGATGCAACAGTTAAATCACATCCTCACATGATATGTTGTAACTGCGGTAAAGTAATGGATTTGCACACAAATTCTCTAGATGGATTTAAAGAACAAATTCAACAGGAAACTGATTTTGAGATTGTCAGTGAGAAGGTGTATTTCTATGGTACTTGCAAAGAATGCAAGGCTAAGAATTAGAACTAAAGCAGTAGCAAACTAAAACGAGTAGCAAAAATGAGCCTAGAGGCTCATTTTTACTGCTTATTTTTATGAAAATCTGTAAGGATTATTGCCTACCATCTGTCAATAAATCCTACTCATTGAATTTAAAGATCAATTACTAAACTCTTAATTAGATTATCAAGGGACTTTAAGAAATTTTTATCATCCTCTGATGTTCTTTTTTTTGGGCTAGGTCCTTTGTGGCGATTTTGTCGTCTTTTCCCTTGGCTCCTGACTTTTCTTGACATATGTCTTTCAAACATTAGGAGGTCCACATTATCACTATTTATAGCTACTCCGTTATGTTTCAATACATATCCACCTCTCGCCAGCGCTAACGTCGCAACTCCATAATCACCAGATACAACAATGTCTCCGGCTTCCATATGATTTATTAATTTCAGGTCGACTGAGTCAGCCCCTTGATCAACACGAACAACCTGACCATACCAAGGTTTTATCTCATGACTAAGATTTACAAAAAAGATCACCGAAAGATTGTATCTTTGTCCAAGGGTCATAATTTCTTCCTTAACTGGACAGGCATCAGCATCAACTAGAATCTTCACCGTTTTATCTTTCTCTTTTCTATAAAGCTTTCAATTCTTTTCACTGCAAGTTTCAACTCATCAATACTAGAAGCATAAGAACACCTAATAAAGCCTTCACCTGAGTCACCAAAGGCAGTTCCCGGTACAACAGCCACCTTCTCTTCCATCAGAAGTTCAGTTGCAAACTCTTCTGAAGATAAGCCAGTACTTTTGATAGATGGAAATATATAAAAAGCTCCTTTTGGTTCAAAACAGGTTAAGCCCATTTTATTAAAGGAATCAACCATAAAGCGCCTTCTTTGGTTATAGGCTACTTTCATTTCTTCTATATCCTTATCACCATTTTTAGCAGCTTCAAGAGCGGCATATTGACTAGTAGTCGGTGAACACATAATAGCATATTGATGAATCTTTTTCATAACATCCATAATATATTCAGGTCCTAAAACATAACCAATACGCCAACCTGTCATAGCATAAGCCTTTGAGAAACCACTAACAAGAATAGTCCGCTCTCTCATTCCCGGAAGTTCAGCAATGCTGGTATGAACCCCCTCATAAGTAAGCTCTGCATATATTTCATCACTGATAACCAATAGATCATGCTCAATAGCTACATCCGCTATAGGCTGCAAATCTTCCTTGCTCATAAAGGCTCCCGTAGGATTGCTTGGAAAGGATATCAAAATAGCCTTGGTATTAGGGGTCAGATAGGCTTCTACTTCTTCTCTTGTCAATCTGAAATCATTTTTAGCTTGTAAAGGAATTGGTACTGGTTTTGCTCCAGTAAAAGCAACACAAGGTTTATAGCAGACAAATGATGGTTCAGGAACTAAAATCTCATCTCCTGGATTACAGATTGCTCTAAGGGTAACATCTATACCCTCACTACCACCAACTGTAACGATGGACTCAGTCATATAATCATATTCAAGTCCAAATCTTCGCTTTTGATAATTACAGATTTCTTCCCTCAACTCAAAAAGTCCAGCATTAGATGTGTAAAAAGTCTTACCTTTTTCCAGAGAATAAATACCTTCTTCCCGAATGTGCCAAGGTGTATCAAAGTCAGGTTCACCAACACCAAGGGAAATAGCATCTTCCATTGTTGTTACTATATCGAAAAACTTACGGATTCCTGATGGTGGTATATTACTTGCAACTCTATTCAGCTCTTTTTTTATCATGGTGTAATTGCCATCCTTTCATCCTTCTGCTCTTTTTCTAGTATAATTCCATAATCTTTATATTTCTTAAGAACAAAATGTGTTGCCGTGGATAATACGGCTTCTAAAGGTGCCAATTTTTGCCCCACAAATAAAGCTACTTCCTTCATGGTCGCTCCTTCAATTATAACCGTTAAATCAAATCCACCGGACATAAGATAAACTGCACGTACTTCATCAAAAAGATATATGCGTTTGGCAATCTTATCAAAGCCTTCACCTCGTTGAGGAGTCACCTTCACCTCAATTAATGCTGTTACTTTATCTGTACTAGTCTTATCCCAGTTAATCAAAGTATGGTAACCACAAATAAGACCATCTTTTTCCATAGCTGTCAATTCATCGGCGATGGCGGCTTCGGAGGCTCCCAACATGGCGGCTAAGTCTGTAACCGATCTTTGGGCATTATTTTCAATTGCTTTCAATATTGTTTCTTTCATTGTATTACCTCCGTTTTTTGCCTTTTGGCTAATTTATTTAATCCGTTCAAGCCCCTTATAAAGTTCATCTGATTTAGCTGGTGCTATTGAACGCATTATATCATTAAATCGTATCTGTTTATGATTACCTGATGTGGTTTGACCAATAACTTTTCCATGAATACCATTGGCCTCAAGCTCCTCAATCAGAGCCTGACTTTCATCAGTGATAATAAGAAGAGAACCACTCCCAATCAGCATATATGGATTCAAGTCAAAATACTCACAAATCTCAATAGTTTCTTGCCTAACAGGAATCAAATCCTGATTGACAATTAACCCAAGTCCGGCTTTTTCTCCAATTTCCCATAAGGCCCCAAAAATACCGCCTTCTGTAACATCATGCATACCATAAACATTATATTTCATAGCTATCTGACTGTCTTTAACAACAGAAAGATAGTCAGCAAATTTCTTACCATCTTCAACTAATTCTTTTCGGTAATAAGTCAATAACTGGTCTTGGCCTTCATGTGCAAGGATTGAAGTTCCTTCAATACCTGCCCATTTAGTCATCACTATATCCATACCAGGCTTAATACCATCTCTGGTCATAACCTTACTTCTGGAAATCTTACCCACACCTGTCACACTGATAATGGGTTGATTAACCGCACCAGTCACCTCTGAGTGTCCACCAATAATCTGAACATCATATTCTCTGGCTAAAGTATTAAGTTCTTTCATAAGTGCCTTTAGTTGGCCTTCAGAATACCCATCAGGAAGCAAGAGCGTTAACATAAGTCCTATTGGTATAGCGCCACTTGCTGCTAAATCATTCATAGTTATATGAAAGGCTAGTTGACCAAGATTGTCACTTGTTCCTGTAATAGGATCTGTTGATAGGACAATACATTCATCTCCATCTAGCTGAAGAACTGCACAGTCCTCTCCTACACCAGGTCCGATAATGACCTCATCTCTTTTTACCTGTAATTGCTTAAAGATTGAGCGCTTTAAAATTGTTTCTGATACCTTGCCTATTTTCATGTTAACTCCTTAGCCCACTTACTTTATCTTGCTAAAGTTTGCATTATTATACCATCATTATTATATAAATACAACCTGTTCCATCAACTTCTATATCTTAATGTAGGATGCTTGTATCATCTAATTTGACCAGCAAGGTATCCCAAACAATAAGAGACATTTCACCACGAGTAATGACTTTTCCAGGGTCAACTGTTGATTCCTTTGGTATGACACCTAATTCTTTACCCTTATTAATATAATTATAAGGCCAGTCTCCTGTGACCTGATCCTTAAAGCCAAGAGCACCAACCATAATGGCCACTACTTCTGCATAAGTAATTGAATTCGAAGGTTTGAAAGCACCTTCTGGATAGCCTTGAATAATACCTAGCTTATATGCGTTTTGAATATAATTAGACGCCCAGAAATCACTGGCAACATCGGTAAAATTCTTACCTGGTAGATTAATAACCTCAGATTCATAACCACGAATACGAACCATAATGGTAGCTACTTCACTACGGTTAATTGTATTTTCCAATTTAAGGCTACCATCTGGATAACCCTTCAATACACCTAACTGCTTAAGCCTTGTCCCTGCAAAATACTCATCATCTGTTGTTCCTGTCACACTTGTAGAAAAGACTGTTAGTGTAAGTAAAAGAACCAATATATATTTAGCTTTTTTCATCATAAACCCCTTCCTTTCGTTTCATAGCTATTTTACCATAAATCACAAAAGCAAGGGGAAATTGTTGAAAGTTGTTATAAAGATGTAATGGTTCTTATCTTTTCAAAACTTATTGAATGCATAAACATAATAATACATTTAATAAAGAATAAGTCCTATGCAAAAGACAGGACCATAAAATAATGGCATAAGGAACCGGCTAATACAAACAAATGAAAGACTTCGTGAAATCCAAAAGCTTTGAAGGTAAATATTTTAGACTTACTAGCGTAGATAATACCACCTATTGTATATACAATACCTCCCGCCAGCATCCATGTAAAACTAGCCCTTGTCATAGCTCCAAAAAGAGGATAGATTGCAAAAATGGCTATCCAACCCATAAGAATATATTGGCCAGTGTATAACCAACGGGGAGCGTTCATCCAAACAATTTTCAGAAAAATACCAACAACGGCTGTGCACCAAATTGCTACAAGCATACCTATTCCTAGAGAATTACCATTTGCCGCTTGCAAGGGAATCAAACAAACGGGTGTATAGGTTCCAGCAATCAAAACAAAAATCATCATATGATCAATTCGCTTAAGTAATCCAGATACCTTTCCTGGCCGGTCTACTATATGATAAACAGTTGACGCTGTATATAAAAGGACTAAACTAGTTCCAAAAATACCAAAAGCCAATACATACAACATGTTTTCCATCAAAAAAGCTCTTTGTACTAAAGTTACAACAGCCACCAATGATAAAATCGCTCCAATAAAATGAGTTAATGCACTAACAGGATCTTTAATTTTAATTAACATTGTACCACCTCACATAGACTACTTAATCTTTTTATGTAGTATCAAATACTACATTGACAATATCACTATACCACTAAGTGATTTTAACTTCAAGTCCCTTATAGAATTTTAATCATTATATCCTATATCAAGCCAAGAAAAATCAACTTAATGCACACATAAGAAGGACTGCCTAAAGGCAGTCCTTACGGTGGAAGTCCCAATTAGATTTTACAAATAAGGCGCAATCAATCCAGCTGACATTGCAATAATCAATGTTAGTGCAATAACAATAGCAACTTTTCGAACTAATTTTCTGTTGTTAAACATTTTATCACTCCATTCAAAGTAATTATAGTATAATATACTTATAGACGCAATATCTTTATTTCAATTTTTAGGAGGCAAAGGATATGGCAGTTTTTTCAGTTTTTATAATTTTCATTATTCTTGTGGTTCTTTTTCAGCATCATCTACGAAAAAACATGCGAATTGAAGAAGAAGCAAAAGAAAAATTTTGGCAAAAAGAAAAAAGTTCATTAATTGTACGGAAAAAGGAATTTACTGAATCTGATTATATAAAGATTCCAAAAGACCAGGTAACCTTTGATTTAGAACCATCTTTTGAAAAAGGGGACCTAATGTATTACAGGCAGCTCATTCGTAAGCTTCATCAGTTAGAAAAACTGGATATGATGAACTTTAGCCATTTAAGTAACACTGAGGTTCGCCTTCAATTTGGGACTGCCAATCAAACCATTATCCAAAACAACGAAAGTAATTACAACAATTATCTACAGGTGCTTGGTAAGCTGGCGAAATTGTTTGCTGACAATAATGAACATACTATGGCAATAAAAATACTAGAACGTTGTATAGCCATGAAAAGTGATTACAGAGACCATTTCATCCTGTTGGGCCACCTATATTCGAATTCTGGCAATTATGTAGCTATAAAAGAACTTATCAAACAAGCAGAAGCACTTAACTCACCATTAAAAAAGGGACTTATTACTTCCCTCAAGTCCCTATAAATTCTATCCTCTTCCTTTAAGAAAAATAATCTTGTCAATATATCGGCTGGCCTCACTTTTGGTCAGCTTATCTATATCCAGCTCTTCAAAGACCTTATGCTTTCGGATAAGACTTTCTAAATAAGATTTTTGTTTAAGAGTAATTGGAGATACTTTTTTAGGCTTCCATCTCAGAGGGCGCTGTGTAAAAAGAAGATCTTCACCTTCCTTCCGGTAGTCATTGAAAAAATACCTGTAGACTTCAAACGTTGCTTGGGCGTCATGAAAAGCCCTATGCGCCAACTCTCTGTTTATTTCGAAATAAGCAATTAAGGAAGTCAGGCTTTTAGACCTAAGATCCGGTAAATAGTAATTGGCCATTTGAAGTGTATCCATACCCCCTCGCTCAAACTTATAACCAAGCCTGATCGCATTCATTTTTAAAAAAGAAAAATCAAATAGTATGTTTTGTCCTAATAAAGGCAAGCCATCATTAAAGGCAAGAAACTCCGGTAATACCACATCTATAGTAGGTTGATCATCAAGCATCTTATTTGTCAAACCTGTTATGCGAGTTATTTCAGGTGTCACATGAGTTTGAGGATTAATTAGCATAGAAAAAGTATCGACTCTTTGTCCATCTATAATCTTTAGGGCCCCAATTTCAGTGATACAATTATTCTCAGGACTGATTCCAGTTGTTTCAATATCTACTACTACAAAATCTTTAGTCATCTATTACCCTTTCCATAATGGTAACTGCCTCATCAAACTCATATTCTCTAACGGCATTAATTATCTTATCTTTACACTTAGGGCAGACCTTTTCAATAGTCAAAAAATCGACTTGGTCCATAGCGCTTTTTACGCTTTCATAATTATAGGTCTTTAACATACTGATCATATTTCTGACTGAATCCTTACTGAGTTCGGTCAGTTTAACAGTGTCCGTATTTATCTTTCCACACAGATCCCTATCATCTTCCAAGTCTTTGGATGTGATTGCTCCTTCAAGGTCTTGATCATCGGCGTAGAGAATCTTATCCAACTCTCCAAGAACCTCACTTAAGCTCTTTGAAAAGCTTCGCCATTCATTGGTAAGAATACCTGTCGTATCCATATTCATCTCTTGTCCATTCAAGTCCTTGATAGCAAGTTCAAGATTCTTTGATTTTTCATGAAAATCTTTTGCACCTAAATTACCACCAAGTCCTTTCATCGTATGGGATAAACGTCTTGCATCTTCCAATTCTCCATCTAAAAGCAAATATTTCAAGTCTTTGTCAACTCTGGAATATTTCTCCAAGAACCCACTTACTAATTTTTTATATAATCGCACTGAGCCACCAAGTTGATCAACAGCCTTTGCTATATTGATTTCAACCACAAAATCACCGCCTTCTTCTAATATTTATTTTATATTAAGTCGATAAACCATTTCAAGAAGAGTTTACGGATTATTAGTATGGCAAAGCAGATAATGTAAAGAAAGATGACTTCGTCAAGTAGAATGCCACCTACAGCGACTCCAAGAGCATGAGCTGCTGAAGGAGGATGTTCAAAATCCAATACAACCATTAAAAACATGGCAAGGCCAACAGCAAAGGCCGCAAAAATACCAGCCGAAATAGCTTCAAAAGAAAGAATCAGAAAATTACAAAAAATACCTACCAAGGTCCCGATAAAATAGCCACCAAGAACATATTTACTCCTTGAAGCTTCCTTATGGGGAATGGTAAAAACAATAAAAGTTGTAGCACCTATAGACGCAACAAAAGTGGTGTCAGTAAATAAATTCATATAGGTCAAAACCACAGCCAAAGTGGCTGTGGCAATTAAGCTTTGGATTATATACTTGGACATTTGACCTTTTAATCCTTGATCAAATAATCTCATCTAATCACCACATTTCTTTTAGAGCAGAAGAAATAAAAAGTGTATTATTTGTTTGAACTCATAAACTCCAGAACGCTTTTTTCCTGATTCTCTATATGTTTAAGAGCAAGAATTGACGCTTCCTGTCCTCTACGTTCTTTAATAGCTTGAACAATTTCCTCATGCTCATTAACAAGACCTAAATAATCATTCATCTTATATATATATTCGACACGGTAACGGTATATTTGTTCTCTAAGATTATTAATTATATTAATCAATTTATCGTTATCAGACGCATGGAAGATAACATCGTGAAATTCAACATCTTTTTCTATCAATCGTTTAACATTTTTTTGTTTTGCAGCTAACTTGAACTCCTCATTTACTGAACTTAACTCATCTAAATCATGTTCAGACATTTTTTTACAGGCAAGCTTAACAGCTAAAGCTTCAAGGGTTGCTCTAACCTCTAAAACATCACTGATATCCTTGCCAGTTATACTTGCCACTTCTGCCCCTTTCCTAGGGATCATAACAACAAGGCCTTCCAGCTCTAACTTTCGAATAGCTTCTCTTATGGGAGTTCTGCTAACTCCTAATCTTTCTGCCAATTGTTTTTCCATCAGACGTTCACCAGGTGCAAAATCACCTTTGAGAATGGCTTCTCTCAAGGTATTGAACACCACATCCCGAAGTGGCAGATACTCATTTAAGTTCACTTTAAGTTTCTGATCCATTTTAGCCCTTCTTTCGATTATATATTGTTGACAAATATACGAATTGCATATTTTTATCTTTTCTAATAATTCTCAGTGCTTTTTCAGCAGTCCTATTACTTGTAAACAAACCATAAACCGTTGGCCCGCTTCCACTCATCAGAACACCTTTAGCACCTAGCTCACGGACACGATTCTTTATCTCATGAATTTCAGGATGAATTCTAGGTGTAACCGTTTCAAGAACATTTACTAAACCTTGACATATAGACTCTCGATTCCCCTCCTGTATTGCTTCTATGACTTTTGATGTTTGTGGGTGAACCTCAACTTCATCTAGGTTAAAATTCTGATAAACCGTAGCGGTGGACATACTAAAATTAGGTTTAACAATAAGAACATAAAAATCTGGAAAAGGGTCCAAATAAGTAATATTTTCACCAAGACCTGTAGCAAGTGCCGTTCCTTGAACCATACAGTAGGGAATATCTGACCCAAACCTTGAACCGATTTCCATCATATCGTCCATCGAAAGATTCATATTAAAAAGTTTGTTCATTCCTATTATTGTCTGCGCTGCATCAGCACTTCCACCTGCCATTCCGGCTGCTACAGGAATCATTTTGTGGAGGTCTACAAAAACACCCCTTGGTAGGTCATATGTTTCCTTCATATAAGCAATAATCTTATACACAAGATTTCTTTCATCGACTGGTAAATACTTCAAATTCGTCTTTATCAGAATCTTATCTTTCTTGATCTTCCTTAAAATCAACCTATCATATAGGTTGATTGTTTGCATGATCATTTCCACGTCATGATATCCATTGTCTCTTTTTCCAATAATATCCAAGGTGATATTAATCTTAGCACGAGCTTTCAGCTTAATTTCTTTCATGTTAAACTCCATTGCACTTTGTATACTTTATATTATATACAAAAGTAATTTAAAACGCAATCGTTAACATACATCAGGTATATAACCTTTAAATTGTGCACGATAAAGATTGGCATATACCTTATTCATAGCCAGTAAAGTTTCATGATCTCCCTGCTCGATTATACCCTCTTCTGAAATAACAACGATCTCATCTGCATTTTTAATGGTTGATAGACGGTGTGCAATAACAATGGTTGTTCTACCTTTAGAAAGAACTTCCAAGGCTTTTTGAATAAGTAGTTCTGTTTCATTATCCAAAGCAGAAGTAGCTTCATCCAATATTAATATTTTAGGGTTTTTCAAAAATACTCTGGCAATGGATATTCTCTGTTTTTGACCACCAGAAAGACGAATTCCGCGTTCTCCTATATAAGTATCATATCCATCTTCCAAAGACATAATAAAATCATGAATTCTGGCGTTTTTAGCTGCACGAATCATATCCTCTTCTGACGCGTCAATACGACCATAAAGAACATTCTCTCGTATGCTGCCTGCAAATAGAAAAATATCCTGAGATACCAAGCCAATATTTTCTCTAAGACTTGTCATCGTAACCTGTCTTATATCAATGCCATCAATAGTAATCGAACCCTTCTGAACATCATAGAACCTAGGAATAAGATGACATAAGGTTGTTTTCCCACCACCTGATGGTCCAACTAAAGCCATAGTCTTTCCTTCGTCAATATCTAATCTAATTCCTTTAAGAACGGCCTCCTCATGGTTGTAAGAAAAAACAACATCATTAAAGGATATTCTACCTTTAACACCCTCTAAAATTATGGCGTTTTTAACATCCTTAATCTCTGGTTCTACATCTATAATTTCTACAAAACGTTCAAATCCAGTCATCCCGGACTCAAACTGTTGAACAAACTGTGTCAATTTACGAATAGGTACTAAAAATGCATTAACATACAAGGTAAAGGCAATAAGATCAGCATAATCCATCTGTCCAAGATAAATCAAATAACCTCCAACACCAATAACAACAACATTAAGTATGTTAGTAAGATAACCCATGACTGACATAAAAACTGCCATATTTCTATAGGCTTCGTCTTTAGAACCCCTAAAACGCATATTACCTTTATCAAATTTTTCAATTTCATAATCTTCATTGGCAAAAGCCTTGGAAACACGAATACCTGATAGACTACTCTCAAGATCTGCGTTAACACCAGCTATTTTTTTCTTAACTTCACGAAAACTTCTAGACATCTTGGTTCTTCGATTAATAGCAGCATAAATAAGCAGGGGAATGAAAAAATATATACTTAAAGCCAATCTCCATTCGATAAAAAGCATTGCAAAAAAAGCACCGACTAACATGACTAATGAGATGAATAAGTCTTCCGGCCCATGATGAGCAAGCTCAGTCATTTCATTCAAGTCGTTAATCATTCGTGACATTAATTTACCGGTCCGGTTTTCATCATAAAACTTAAATGACAATTTCTGAAGATGGGCAAAAAGTTCCTTACGCATATCATATTCCATACGCACACCAAGAATATGTCCGTAAAAATCCACTATAAATTGGACACCTGTTCTGATACCATAGAGTATTACCAATCCGATAATAATTAACAAGAAAGTTCGAAGACCACCACTTGTATTTCCAATATTAGGTATGAAATCTTTAAGTATACCTCTTGTAATCATTGGAAATACTAAGTCAATCACTGCCACTGTTGTTGCACAAAACATATCCAACATAAAAAGGGACAAATGCGGCTTATAGTAGCTAGCAAATCGTTTAAACAATGTTTTTTTCATAATTTGAGTTCCCTCCCGAATGCATTTAACTAGAAATAAACCTTTAGATTCACGACTAGTATATTGCACATAATCCGTCTTATTTAAAGTTCTTTGAAAAGTACCAATATATACTTCTCTTTATGCGTATCTAACATTATAACATAATACTATAAAAGTGGTCTCATTAATTATCCATTTTTAAAATTACCCAATATAAAAAGCACCTCCAAGGTGCTTTGTATAGTAATGCTTTCGCTCGTTGTTGTATACCGTTCCCTATTAGTCCCCACTAAGGGATAATTCTACCGTGTGTGTTAGCACATCAGTATAGCTATAGGAAACAACTCTTTCATTAGTGTGACTCTTATTATCTAGGCTTACCACAAAAATACTTGGATAGGTGGACTTTATAACACCTTCCTTGATGACAATCTTCTTGCGGCCTTTATTAGCTCTAATGCGAACCTTGCTGCCTACATAATGGTCAATTTCTCTCTTAACTTGAAAAATATCGCCTCTTCCAATCATCTGCTCACCTCGTATAAATATGTATTGCTAGTATACCATATTAAAGCGTTCAAGTCAATTTAACACAATATAATAACAAATATACTATAGTGATGTCAACATGTTTTGTAAAATTTATGTAATAAAAAAAGCCCTATTTTTCAAGGGCTTATAAAACTTTGTAAAAAATTCGTAATATTTCCAATGGTACAAAATACCTATGAGAAAATTATCAGCCATCTCCTACAATAGACTGAATATTTAATCACGCAACTAGCTTTCAATAAGACTTTGAACTAAATCCATAACATCCTTTTCAAGGGCTTCAAGTTTAACCTTTGCATCCGAACTTGAGTTTCCTTCAACACCAAAATAAAACTTAACTTTAGGTTCTGTACCAGAAGGTCTCACGCAGAACCAAGAACCGTCATCTAAATCATAATAAAGCACGTTAGACCTTGGGAGCCCAGTACCACTCGTTGCCATTGTATCTAAATCTGTTACTAAAGAAGATTGATAATCCTTAGTTTTTGAAACTTTTATACCCGCTAATTGTCTAGGAGGATTAGCTCTTAAGCTAGTCAGTATATGTCCAATCTTTTCTACACCTTCTTTTCCTTTTAAGGTAATACTTCTAAGAGACTCCATAAAATAACCATATTTCTCATATAAGGATTGTAGAGCTTCGTATAAAGTCATGCCTTTTGACTTGTAATAAGCCGCTAGCTCTGCTACTCCCATTACTGCAACAACAGCATCCTTATCCCTAGCATGAGTACCTATGAGAGCACCATAGCTTTCTTCGAATCCAAATAAGAACTCATGGGAACCAGAAGCCTTGAACTCTTTGATTTTTTCTCCAATATATTTGAATCCAGTTAAGGTCTCAAATAAAGTCACATCAAAAGCTTTAGCAATTGGACGCGCCATATAAGTCGACACAATCGTACCAACAACAGCCCCATTAGTGGGCAAAAGACCCATTTCCTGTTTTCTAGCGAGAATATATTCCATAAGCAACATACCAATGTTATTTCCTGTAAGCGCTTTATAGTCACCCTCTTTAGTCTTAGCTAATACACCTAATCGGTCTGCATCTGGATCTGTTGCCATAATCACATCAGCGTCTTTTTCCTTACCAAGCTTAAGAGCAAGTTCAAAAGCCTTTATATCTTCTGGATTTGGATAGGATACTGTTGGAAAATCACCATCGGGAAGTTCTTGCTCTCTTACCACATGTAGGTCCTTAAAACCGATTTCACTCAAAATTCTTCTTACAGGTATATTCCCCGTTCCATGAAGAGGTGTATAAACTATAGTAAAGTTTTCTGCTTCTTTTCTGATGACTTCAGTATCAATTATCAATTTCTTTAGTTCTTCAATATACTTATCATCCATCTCTGGACCAATCACATGATAGAGGGATTCATCAAGAGCTTCTTGTCTTGTTATTGATTTTATTAAATTATAGTCTGTTATAGAATTAACTTCCTCAATAATTTCATAATCCTTTGGTGCAGTAATCTGACCACCGTCTTCCCAATACACTTTATAACCATTATATTCAGGCGGATTATGGCTAGCAGTAATCACAATGCCACTGATACAATTAAGTTCCCTAAGAGCAAAAGATAAAATAGGAGTTGGTCTTAAACTGTCAAAAACATAAGCATTAATCTTATTTGCTCCTAAAACCCTAGCAGCCTCATCAGCAAATTCAGGTGAAAAGCGCCGGGAATCATGGGCTATGACCACACCTCGTTTCATGGCCTCTTCCCCTTCTTTTATAATGTAATTTGCCAGCCCCTGAGTTGCCTTACGAATCGTATATATATTGATCCTGTTAGTTCCTGCACCAATAACACCTCGAAGACCTCCCGTCCCAAACTCTAGTTCCTTGTAAAAGCGATCTTCAACCTCTTTAATATCGTCTTTAATGGCTCTTAACTCTACTTTTGTATTTTCATCAAAAAGTGAATTACTTAACCATTCATTATACTTTGAAAGGTAATCCATACTTCCTCCTCGAACTAATTATATGTATCATCTCCAGGTGTTTCAACATCACCTGATCCATCATCTTCATCCTCAACAGGGACTTGGGGTTCAGGGTCTGGTTCTTCTTTAGCCAATGCCTGAAGCTCAGTAACTGTGTAATAAATATCTTCTCCAATATCCTCGACATAAATGGATTGACTCCATGACTGGTATCCATCTTGACGAACGGTCAACACGTGTCCGCCAGCTACAATTGGAACACTAATTGGATTACCACCACTAAAGTAGCCCTTTAGAACACCATCCAAATAAAACTCTGCACCTTGTGGACCTGTCATATGCAATTGAAGCGGTTCAATATCCATATCAATAACCTGCTTAATATAAAGCTGATCAACAACAAGAATACCTTCCCAATCCATAAAACCGTCTTTTTTTACTTTTATATTATATTGCCCAAATTTCATTTCAAGAGGTTCTTCTGTAATTTCAGTCTCTACATCATCGACAAACAATCTGGCACCCTCCTGAACAATCTCAAAATCCACCTGTCCAGACTGTGGTTGAAGATCTGCTAAGTCAATAATATATTCTTGATCTTCTTCGATCTTAATGGATGCTGAATAAGGAGCCATGGATTCCTTAGTAATAATAACCTGATGAACTCCAACAGGTACAGCAACCCGCATATCCTTAATAATAGTATGGGAAGTCCTGTTACCAATTTCCAATCGTCCATCTAGATATGCACTGTAATTCTCCAAAACAATATATCCATGACCATTCTCAACAATAATAGACCAAACCTTGCCTTTGTAAGCCCTGACAACAATATCATCAGCAACTGTCAAGTCCCCAAGAACAAGGTCTTCATCCCCATTAAGTGCTATGATTTCGTCAGTATAGTTATAAATATCTGAACCGATTTGAATGGTTTTTAGTGTTTCATCAATGGTCAAGGTCGGAAGATTTTTAATCTCCTGTATCTGAGGAGACAGTTTAATTTCTTCAGGAATATATGTCTCCTTATCATATTTTACACTGACGATATGACCGACCATAATCTTGTCCTGAACAATCGACTTTCCATATTCGTCTTCAAAACGAGTAGCACCATTGATAGTAAGAGTTACCGTCTTTTCATTTTCAATATCATAAAGCGTCATTAAATCTTCACCTTTAGCTTTTACCAAGCCAAGCATTCGAATATATTCAATAACCCTTTCATCTTCTAGATTGTCCTTAACATCTTCCTTTTCTTCCTCTTCAATGGTAGCCGCAGGCACCTGTTTAGTCCCTTTGTCTCCTTTATTAAAGAAGCTTAGGAGGATAAATATACAAACAATAATTAGAACGCCCAAAACACCGGCAATAACCATCTTAGGGATTAAATCTTTTTCAATCTTCATCTCTTATCTCCATTTAATAATTTGACGGTACGATTTACTATATCTTCCATATAGTCCGTCATCTTAAAATCTACTTGATGCTTAATAGTATAGTTATTTTTCTTGACTGATTCAAGTTGTTTCAAATAATGTTCGGTATTTGTAATATCTTGTATCTCAGCCAACTTACTAAGAGGCACACCCTGCCTATACCTAACCAATAGATCACTATAGGCAACAGTTAAATATGCTTCCAGCTGTTTCATGTCCAAGGGAGCAGCCTCCACCGCTTTTTTCCCATAAAAAACAGCTTGTGTAAAATCTCCATTATTATAATGGTAATCCCTTAAAAAAGCAAATCCTCTAGTATAATATGGGTTCCTATCAACTTCACTTTTAGCCACTTTAGCCATTTCCCAAGATAAAGGTTCTTGCTTTAAGAGAGTGGTGACATTCTTTGTGTAATAAGGAAACATACGATAACTTTCCATGTTATGTCCGTTATATTGTAGATAGGTCACCATGAAGAAAAAAACAAAGCTAGTAAGTAGTATCGTGTGTCCTATTCCTTTTACCAAGCTCCATACCCTAGTATTTTGTAACCTGAGCCTAGTATTATGACCCTTATTTTCTCCATTATATATGCGAACTCCTGTTAAGCTAAATAACCACCTATAGGTTTGTATTCCCACCAAAACATACAATAACAAGTAGGAAAAGAACTGAAAATCAAAATCAATCATAGAGTGAATGGTCATTATGTAGAAGGCTACTACCCACCATGAATCAAGACTTTCCTTCTCTGTCAGTACCCATCTATGGTGACTTCTTAAATGCTTCACTACAAATACTATTGGTAAAATCAAAATGATAAGAAAGGCCACCATCGCTATTATCCCATAATCTAAGCCTATCTGTAAAAGACTATTATGTATAAACCTAACATGATAGTCTGCCCCCGTCTGATAATAGGACTGAACCTGATAGTAACCGCCATAGCCATAGCCCAAAACCTGTTTTACCAACATCCTAATACCATCTTCATAGTAAAGAAGTCTTGAAAGCCACTCACTTTGATGTTCACCCATTCCAATGGCTCTCGTCGGATCAATGACAGCCTTGGTTGTATATAGAATATACTGTCCTAAAACAATACCTCCGACCATACCTGTCAGTATATAACGTCTATCCTTATGAATAAACAACCAAATAATAACTATAAAACCAAGGATTAAAGAACCCCTGCTTTGGGTAAGCAGAATAGTAGCTGTCATAAATATGGTTAGGAACCATATAATTCTTGGGTCCATTTTCCTTTGTGACAAAAACATGATACATATAAGCATATATATGCCATAAGTATTGGCGTATTGGAAAAAGCCTCCTATCCGTCCATTTTGAATAAAATATGCTCCTATTTGAGAAGATTCAGGAAAAAAAACGATGACTATTATGGTCAAAATTGACATAAGAGCTCCGCTTAAAGCAATCGTTCCAACTAATGATGATTCAGTAGATAGGGTAGATTCGAAGGATAATAGATTCAGAGAAAAAATCACAAGAACAAGTAGTCTAAGTATTCCTATAAAATGAGTACCTAGATCAACTGCACCAAAAGAAGCAAGAAAAGCACCTGTAATAATTAAGAGGATTAGCAAGAAAATCAACTTTTTCATACTATTCATTTCCTTATAAACTATCTGATGTGGCTTCTTTAATAGAATAAGTATCACTAATTGAACACATCCAAAGGCAAAGACTTCAAAATGAAAATACCCCCCCTGAAAAAAAGGCAGTAAAAATAAGGACACCAACCATAGATAGTGGGTCCTTACATCTCTCTTTATTAAGAATTCCATTTTCTCGCCTTTGCAATTAGAATAGACCGCTCATTCATATCTGGATCCTCCAAAACTATTTCCAACAAGTAATTAAGTACCTCTCCAATAGCTTTTCCCTTATAACCAAGATCCAACATTTCCCTTCCAGACACTTCAAGGTCATTTAGCCCAAGACATTGTCCCGACTCAAGTATCTGACGGTAGACTTTCTCCACTTCCCTAAGCTTGTTCAAACTTTCTTCTCGTTTTCCCTTTGCCTGGGCCATTATATCACCCTGTCTGATCTTTAGATAGTCCTCAAAATAATCGGGGCCTATGGTATAAAGCGCTTTTCTTACTGATTTGAATGTGGCAGGAATTCTATGGTCATGATACCGTATCAAGTGGCATATCCTGTCCATGGATTTATTATCAAACTTAAGTCTTTTCAATATTTTTTTTGCTAATTTCTCACTGATAATCGGATGATTCATAAAATGATCGATCCCATCTAAATCAGTCGTTTTACTCGTTCCCTTGCCAATATCATGAAGAAGCATAGTCCATCGTAGAACCCTGTCAGCTTCAACAGATTCAACAGCCTTGTAAGTATGAAGGTCTACAGGTAGTTCATGATAAGGATGATTCTGATCCATACCAACAATTGTCTTAAGTTCCGGCATAATGTATTCATAAAGACCTGTTGAAACAATTTCCTGAATTTTCGCAGGATTCTTAGAAATCAAGGTTTTAGTAAGTTCAATCTGAATTCGCTCAGGACTAACATGACTGATCAATTTATTTAATTTTATAATGGCATCATAGGTCTTAAACTCAATATCAAAATCTAATTTTGCACTGAACCTTATAGCCCTTAACATCCTTAAGGCATCTTCTTTAAACCGATCTTCCGGATTACCTACGCAAGTTATTATTCTTTCTTGAAGATGCTCCAAACCTTTATATAGGTCTATAATTCCAACTTCAGGATTATAAGCCATCGCATTTATGGTAAAATCCCTTCTAAGGAGATCTTCTTCTAGAGACCTGGTAAATTCAACCTTATCCGGTCTACGATGGTCTTCATATTCTCCATCAATTCGATAAGTCGTCACTTCATAACCTTCTTTACCAACCATAACAGTCACGGTCCCATGTTCCAAACCTGTATCAATGGTCCTGTTAAAAAGGCCTTTAACCTGTTGCGGCAAGGCTGAAGTCGTGATGTCCCAATCATTTGGTTCCACACCAAGAAGGAGGTCGCGAACACAACCTCCTACTATATAAGCCTCTTCACCAGCTCCATGTATGGTAGCTAGTATGTCTTTAACATTTTTAGGAATTCGAAACTCTTTCATCAATAAATCCTTTAACAAATACAACTTCCTGGTCTTTAGCTTTCAAAGTATACTTACCCAAAGCCTTAGGAATAATAAAACTTTGTCCAAGTCCAACTTCAACCTCTTGGTCACCGAAAGTAATAAGCCCCTGACCCTTAAGTGTCATGTATATTTCAAAGCCGTTCTCTGAATTACCCTGATACATATTCTGAACTAGCACTTCCTGAAGTACAAAATATTCATTCCGAATATATTCAGTCAAAACATAACCCGAACCATGTTCTTTAATTCCCTGAACCAAATCCTTACTATGCTTGTGTTCAAAATCAATGACTTCTAATGACTTCTCAATATGGAGTTCTCTTGGCTTCCCATCAAGACCGACACGTCCCCAATCATAAACCCTATAAGTCGTATCTGAGTTCTGTTGAATTTCTGCCAGAAGAATACCCTGGCCAACTGCATGTATAAGTCCAGCCGGAATATTAAGTACATCCCCTGCTTTTACTCCAACTTCATTAAGAACCTCTTCCAGAGCATTCTCTTCAAGTTTCTCTTTGAAAACAGCCTTGGTCACACCGTCTTTAAGACCTGCAACCAACTTAGCACCTTCGTCAGCCTGTAAAATATACCAAGCCTCACTTTTACCCAATTCACCATTTTCTTTGACAGCTGCATACCTGTCATCAGGATGTACCTGTACTGACAGTTTAGTCTTGGCATCAATAAATTTGATTAATAGAGGAAACTTATCACCAGGCTTAAAAGGCTTCCCCATAATTGCTTGACCTTTTTTTAGTAATGCTTCTTCAAGGGTCAAACCTGCTAATTCGCCATTCAAAATCTTGGACTGTCCATGATTATGGCAAGCAATTTCCCAGCTTTCTCCTGTATGTTCATAGGGGATTTTTTTGCCATAAACTTCTCTAAGTTTTTGACCTCCCCAAACTCGTTCTTTATAATCCGGTTCAAATATTAATGGATACATCTTACCTCCCAGGTTAAATGGGTCAGTAGTAAATCAAAGATTTACCACCAACCTCACCAAGTTGTTATTTATCTCTTGCCTCTATGTTAAAGAAGGCCGCATCCTTTGTCAATGAAAATAATAATAGTATATTGAAAAAACATTCACTATTAGGTGTTAAACATCGTTCTTTCATTGTTAAATGCCATGGTTATAAGTTTGAGAAGTACAAGTATTACTGCTAAGGATACACCTACTGTGACACCGTACTCTGCCAAAGACAAATCAAAGGTAAAGAGCTCTTTGATAGCAAAAACATTTCCCATAACCGGAACAGCAAATTTGAACATCTCCACTTCACCAGATGTAAATATTGTTGCAAAAGCACTAATCATCACCAACATGTAAATAGGTGAAATATAAGTACCTGCCTCTTTTACACTCTTTGCGATTACTGATATGAGACAGATAAGTCCAACAAAGATGCCTACCTGAACAATAATAAGACTTAGGAGCATTAAGTAATCACTAATACCAAAACCAAAAGAATCAAAAGATACATCGGTTCCTGCTGCTAAAAACTCCGAAGCATTTGGTAAAGAAGCTATAATCGCTCCAAAGGTAAAGGTTGCGCTAATAACAGCCACCACACCTAAACTTAGAACTTTACCAAGAGCAATTGTTTTCCTATCTACCGGTGTAAGAAGAAGTGTTGCCATAGTACCTCTCTCTTTCTCACCTGCAATAACATCGATTCCAATCCCCATTGCACCAGCAAAGAGCATAATATTTAAAAGCATAGGAATCATGAAACTCATACCTAGCCCCGCTTCTTTTCCTTCTTCCGCTATTGTATTATCCTTATTTCCCAAATTTATGGTAAAAGCGGTAAGGAATTGTGCATCACCAAAACGATCAGATAATAGATAATTTTGATAAATAGTTCCAATCATATATTCCACTCGACTAATAGCATTTTGTGAATACTCTTCACCTGGATTATAAAAGGTATCAACGTTTGGAGGTGAAGTTGTTTCATAAGCCGTTACAGCCTCATCGAAACCTTGAGGGAATATGATGATAGCATCTTTATCGCCGTTTTTTACAGCCTCTCCATACTTAGAAACCTTAATATCTTTTATATCATTTTCAGACATATCAACAAACTCCATATCAATATCGTCTTCTATCTGAGTTGAGAAATCCTTAAAGGTTTCAGAGCTATTAACAACCAGAACTTGAGATACATGTTCTTTCAGATCATTTGACCTGTTCCCAAGCATATTTCCCATTAAGGAGTACAAAACATAGATACTGATAGCTGGTAGTAAAAAGGCTGAAAATACCAACCGTCTATCTGTGAAAACACGCTTTAATTCTTTCTTTACAATTACCCATAACATATTAATTCGCCTCCTCACTAGCATAATATAGATTAAAGAAGGCCTCTTCCAGATCCTTGCCCTCTGTCTCTTCAATTATCTCTTTTATGGTTCCATCAGCGACCTTTTTGCCTTTAATAATGACAGCTACCCTATCACATAGCTTTTCTGCAACAGTCATAATGTGAGTGGATACAATTACCAGCTTTCCTTGCTTCTTGAGCTCTACCAAATATTCGGTAACAGCTCTAGCCGTAATAATATCTAAGCCATTAGTTGGTTCATCAAAGATAACAATCTCCGGATCATGGACCAAACTTACAGCTATAGCAAGTTTCTGTGTCATACCTGTTGACAATTCACTGATTTTCTTATCCTCATATGATGTGATTCCAAAGTAATCAAAAAGTTTTTCTTTTCTTTCCTTGATAACATCATCTGATAAACCATGTAGATGGCCAAAAAATGCCATAGTATAGGAAGGTGTAAAATGACTGTCCAGTTTCAACTCATTAGTTAGAAATCCAATTCGTCTCCGAACTTCCTTAGGTTCCTTAATGACATCAAAACCTTGAACTTCAATAGTCCCCTCTGTTGGTTTCAAAAGGGTAGCAATTGACCTTAAGGTTGTAGTCTTACCTGCACCATTTGGACCAAGTAATCCAAAAATCTCTCCTTGCTTGGCCTCAAAACTGATACCGTCACAGGCCTTTTTCTTATTGGTCTTGATTTTTTGTTCTGTCATCTGTTTCTTAGATAATTTATAAACTTTTGTAAAATCATTTACTTTAATCATAAACTCTCCTTTCATACTCTCTGATATGCATTTATTCTCTAAATCAACATGCAGGACCAGATCTTTACAATGAATAGGTTACCACTAGCAAGACATAAATTCAATTAAAAAGTAATAAAGACAGCCATCTGAGGTATAAACTGTCAGATCGCTGCCTTCCAAACTACAAAAATTGTATTGCCTATGCTTTTACTTATTATATTTTCATGATGTAATTCATCATACCAGCTATTATTCAACCAACTTTCTAGCAACATAAATACCACTAGCGGCTGCTTGTGACAAGGAATGCGTTACACCGGAACAATCACCAAGAACATATAAGCCTTTTACCCGAGTCTCTAAATTTTCATCTACTTCAACATTGGAATTGTAGAACTTAACCTCAACGCCGTAAAGAAGGGTGTCTTCATTTGCAGTACCAGGGGCAATCTTATCAAGGGCATAGATCATTTCAATAATGTCATCCAGCTGACGCTTTGGAATAACCAAGCTAAGGTCACCAGGTGTTGCATCTAATGTTGGCTTGGTAAAGCATTTCTTCATACGCCTGTCACTGGATCTTCTTCCTTTGACCAAGTCACCAAACCGTTGCATGAGAACGCCACCACCAAGCATATTAGATAATCTAGCTATAGATTCACCATACTCATTACTCTTCTTAAAAGGCTCTGTAAAACGATTGGATACTAATAGAGCAAAATTAGTATTATCTGTATGCAAGTCAGGATTAGCATATGAATGCCCATTCACTGTAACAATATCCCCATAATTCTCAGTTACAACTTCACCATATGGATTCATACAAAACGTTCTGACCATATCATTATACTTCTCTGTCTTATATACAATCTTACTTTCATATACTTCATCTGTAATATGTTTAAAGACAAGCGCAGGCAATTCAACCCGCACACCTATATCCACACGATTTGAGAAAGTAGGAATATCAAATTTTTCACAAACAGATCCTATCCATTTTGAACCGGTTCTTCCTGTTGCAACTATTAATTTTTCGCATTGGAAGGTATCTTTTGCCGTCTTAACCTTAAACAAGTCACCATCTTTTTCCAAGTCTGTTACTTCAGTATTAAAACGAATTTCCATCTTATCCTTAATGTAATCAAACATATTACCTGCAATCACCAAGTTTCGGTCTGTCCCTAGGTGACGTACCTTAGCATCAAGTAAATGCAAGTCGTGTTTGAGGGCTTGACGTTTAAGGTCACCTGTTCCTGTTGAATAGAGCTTGGCATCAGCTCCACCCATTTCAAGATTTATCTTGTCGACTTCCCACATTAATTCCAAAGCTTCATCATAACCAATATACTGATAAAGATCACCACCGAAATTATTGGTAATATTGTATTTTCCATCTGAGAAACCACCAGCTCCATAGAAACCTTCCATAATTGAACAAGTCTTACAATTGCAATCCTTTACACCTCTGGTTTTTTTAGGGCATGACCTTTTATCAAGAGGTAAACCTTTTTCAATCATTAACACCTTTTTCTCAGGATTATTCTTAATCAACTCATAGGCACAAAAAACACCTGCTGCTCCCGCACCAACAATAATTATATCAAACATTCCATAACTCCTTCCCTAGCTCATAACACTTCAAACCACAAAACTATTTAATTATACAGGAAGCGTATATCAATAGCAAGAGATATTTCAAAAATCAATTCCGAGTTTTTTACTCGGATATATTGACAAATTCCTTTTCTGCCTTTATTATATATGTACGTAGAAATTGATTATGATTAAACAAGAATGACTTGATTGTCTCTTGCAAATCAAGTCTAGTAATTAGGGTATATTATACTTTAATTAACACATGAATAGATAAGGAGTTATTCGAAATGGAAGAAAAAATATTACAAGCTTTAGAACAAGTTAGACCAGCTCTTCAAAGAGATGGTGGTGACGTGGAATTTATGAGTGTTGATGAATTTGGTGTTGTTTCACTTAAACTTTTAGGTGCATGTGGTGGTTGTCCGATGTCAACTATGACACTTAAAAATTTCATTCAAACTATATTAGTTGAGCAAGTACCTGGTGTAACTGAAGTTATACAAGCATTTTAAGTCGATCTTTAGTTAATACTTATATGTAGCGAATGATTAAACCGTTTATTAAACGGTTTTTTTATTGTCTATTATTATAAAATCCCGGCTAATATGCCGGGACTTCAGTATAGTTAGTCTAGACCTCTAAAGCTCCTATAAGATCAAAAAGATTACTTTTATTGCTTTCCCTTTAATTCTTATTCAGTCAACTCATTCCTTAATCGACGAATCAAAAAGACTAGAGCCCCTGCCAAGATAACTAGACCTGCTGGCATAGCGAGAGCAAAAACCTCATTGATCTTAAACTCAACATCTACCCACCCTTTGACAAAGCCTAAATTCATTTTTGTAATATAAGCTAGCACAAATGAAATAATACTAAATGATCCAGCAAATAATATGATATTCTTAATAAAACTATCCCTTTTCAGTTTGAGGATACTGTAAAAAATTAATCCAAAGAAAATCAAGATAAACAGCATTCTTATAGGAAGGGGTAGTACAGTAAAACTCAAATCAACACCAAATGTGTTAAAGATGGTCATTAATTGATCACTGAATTCAATTGAAGCTCCCATAAAGGTAAACAGGATATAGACCGCCGCTGTAGGCGCTAATAAAATAATTAAGCTCAGCCCAACTAGAAAACCAACTCCTAATTTCATAAAAGCAGCAATCATACCTAGGATAGCTAGACTTAAGCCAATAATCAATAAGGAACGAACAACAAATCTTGTTCTTTTAATACCTGGATTAAAGTTTTTATTATAATTCATGCCGATAAAAAACTGAACACATAGAAGAAGTACTATCATCATGAATAAGTTTGACACATGAACAAAATTTATAGTTAATCCTAATAATTTTCCTTTAGCGATGCTTGAAAAGGCAAACAAAATAAGTGAAAAGACTATACTTGATGTTGTATACTCAATAAGATCAGACAAACCAAAATCTTCTGTCTTATTCCTTGACCGATTGGATATCCAAAAGGCTAATACCGGCAAGATAATAAAGATTAGAAGTCCTATATGCATAGATCCCCCATTTTCCAACAGACCACCACTATTGAATACTGAAAGATTGA
Source organism: Vallitaleaceae bacterium (assembly GCA_963677625.2). Taxonomy (GTDB): domain Bacteria; phylum Bacillota; class Clostridia; order Lachnospirales; family Vallitaleaceae; genus UBA1351. The sequence continues at coordinate 864,602 of CAXXSW010000002.1, read as the reverse complement.
GAATTGACGCAACAACCAAGAGTAGCGAGCTAAAAGTCGGTTGTGGGTTTTCACTTAATGAGCCATTAACAAAACGATTAATCTCATTCATAAATCCAAAATTAAGAATCAACCCAAACAAAAAAGTAACCCCAAAACAAATCACAAAAGCAGTTAATCCAATTTGAAGGCCTTTTACTAAGTCCTTTTTTATACCTTGAACACCCATTATGACTCCTTCTCTAGTTTAAGGATTTCCCTAATATCACCTGTTTCGATAGTATATGTTGATTTAACAGGCTTAGCTGATTTATTCACAATATTTGTCTTAATCATAACACTGTCAATCCCTGCACGATTTGCACCTTCAATATCTGTAGCATAATCATTACCAATCATAACTGTCTTTTTTTTATCTAACTTATTATCTTGGATAACTGATTTAAAAGCCTGTTTATTTGGTTTTTTTACACCCATATCAGAGCTGATATAAATCTCGTCAAAAAAATCATGAAGACCTAAACCAACCAATTCATTATTCGTAAAACATGCTTGTGCATTACTAAGAAGATAAATCTTTTTACCGTCATCTTTGAGCTTACCAAGAACTTTGGTTACATAAGGATATACTTCCAATTTGTTGAGGCTAAGCAATCTAAAAGTTCTGGCAGCTTCTCTTACTGCTTTTTTCTTGAGTTTAACACCCTTTTTCTTAAACAACTGGTAGAAGACATTTTCTAAATCAATTTCATCTTCTCCAGAACTACCTGAAACCTCCATAAGCTTATTGGTGTATTTCTTGTATTTTTGCTTTAATTCCAAGGAATCATACATAGCACCATTAAAACTATAATATAAAGCCATTTTCTCCCAAAGCTCATCTTTATCTTCATCTGTGTTTATATCGATTAATGTACCATAAAGGTCAAAAATATAGTTGTCGTACATGGCTCCACCTTTCTTATTTTTATGACAAATCATAATCAGTATGACATATAAAAAAAGTTTATGCAATATCTATGTTAAATATAAAACCGCACAAAGCTTTTAATAATTTATGAAATTTGACCTATAAATGGGCAACAAAAAAGAGAAACAAGAACGCTTCTCCTTTTTGTTGGCTATAATGAGAGGGGATTCTAATATATATTTTTTACAAGTATTATGATAACCCTCTTCTGTGTAGATAACATGTTCAAAATATGTCTTTTAAGTGTCTTTTAAGAATATTATAAATTGAGTTGCTCCAAGGCTTTAGAAAAATGATTCAGCCAAGGTAACTCAACTTCTTTCCAATTTGCTTTGGGAATCTCTTGGTCACTATTAAAAGCTTCTTTTACTAGATTAAAATGCGTTAGTCTTTCTTCATAAGCTTGAATAAAAGGCTCTTTTAAAAATTGGTCAGGATCTAAGCTAATTCGATGACAGAGGTCATAAGTCACATGCGTAACACCCCTAAGGGCTAGTGAATAATCCATAAACTTATCTACATCAAAATGCCTGTAAACGATTTTAAGACCTTGCTGGTCTTTTTTTACATCGGCGAGAGTTCCTGTAATCCAATCAATATTATTAAAAAGGCTAGGAAGAGTATCCATAATAGCTCCAATTTTTAAGGTATCCTTTTCTTCCAACGCCCCTCTGATAGCTTCTGACGACTCATATAATTCCTTAGATATATAATATATTCTTTTATTAACCATACGGCGATATCCAATTAAAGAAAACAGAAAATTAACTGAGAAAGCAATTAAAACGCCTGTACCAAGCGCTACCAAACGTAACTTTATAGTTTCAAAGCTACTGGCATCACCCATAACATTAAGTTGAACATACTGGGTCATATATATGGATGTAAAAACAGCCACAACCATCAATTCACGCCAGTTGATGACCATACACACATATAGGGTTACCGTAATAGCAAGAGCCGTTGTTAAGACACCATAACCGCCAAGAACAAGAACAACAATCGAAGTTACAAGAGCGCCTATGATAGTGGCTTCAATCTGGGACAAACCACTGCGTATACCTGCCATATTAACTGGTTCTAACGTTAGCATCATACCAAATAGGAGTGAAATCATATCTTTACTGACATAATCATTGACAGAACCAATATAAGCACCTATAAGGACAGCTATGAAAGTCTTCAAAAGATACTCTCTCGTATCAAAAAGTCTTGCATTTTCGCTAAGAACAATTTTTCTTTTTAGTTTTTTTAACATACTATCGACTACTTTCTTTTGGAAATTAAAAATCTTCCGTAAAACTAATGGCTTCCCAAACGTCACGATTTACTGATACATCCACCTGCTTCTTCCATTCTTCATACAAGCGGTTGAAGGCTTCTTGTTTTAAGGTCATAAGTGCATTATCGTGAACTTTCTTCTCATAACTTTCAAAATTAGATTCAAAATTCAAAATTTCTTCATCACTAGGTTGTACAATTGACTCTACTTTAAAAAGATGATAACCAAGCTCAGTCTCAACAATATCGCTGACTTGACCAACCTTAAGACCTTTAAGAGCTGACTCGAATTCCTCAGGTAACAATGCCATAGAAAATTCATAAGCGCCCTCACTATCTTGTTCATTTGGAAATGTTTCTTCCGAATACAAGTCTCTCAATTTAGTAAAATCGACTCCTTCAAGGGCCTGCTTTCGGATCTTCTTAATCTGTTCTAATTTACTGGCTTTTTCATCTTCTGTCAATGTAACATACTCACCGCTTTGATTCTTTTCTCTTGTTATAAGTAAAATATGGTCTACCTTAAGCTCTGTCAATAGCAGGCCTGTATCAACACCCTTTAGCCTTGCATATTCTTCATTTTCAAGCATTTTGTTCATGATAATCGTTTCATTTTCCGGTACAAACTCCTGTGTTGTTTGAGTCAGAACCTTACCTGCAATTGCAAATTCCTGAAAGACTCTTTGAACATCCTTAAATGTAATATCATAAGTATCAATAAACGAGGCTTCCACTTCATCAAAAAAGGCAGTCGCTTCTTGTCCAACAAGCACAAGCTCATCCTCATTTAGCTCTATATCCAACTCCTGACTTTTTTTCTTCAGGACCTTAATTCTCACTACATTTTCTATAACGGCGTCTTTTGCTACCTGCACGGCACTTTTACCACCACTAAAATCTTCAAATTCCCATACATTTTCTCCACCAATTTCAATGAACTCTTTACCGACCTGATAGACATAAATCATAAGTTCAGAACGGTCAATATAATTATCATCCACCTTTATAACATAATCAGGCGTCTGGTCTTCATTAACCTCTTCCGTAGCTGGCTGATTTTGGCTACACCCGAAAAAGCTGCTAACTAGTAGCAGCATTAAAATCATAAAGATAAACTTATGGAATTTTTCACAATTCAAGATCCCCAAGTTCATTTTAAGCTCCATTCTAACACTTGTCCTTCTATCCCTCTTTCCTTATTATATTATCAACTTATTCAATCTTCAATTCTTTTATATCCTGTAACAAAGATTTAATAAAAGTCAATTGATCTACCTTGTCTTTTTTATTAAGAATAAGCGTAAAATAGGGTCGTTCATTTATGGTAAACCGGCGTCTCCTACTATCCTTTTTAATCATATCAGGTATTTTTATTGGGTCAATAGGGGCATCCTGTCTCATATCAAAAACAAGAGAGCCGCCTTTTTCCTCAATAGAAGTAACGCCTATTTCTCCTGCTAATGCCTTTATATAAGCGATTTCAATTAAATTAACTACAGATTTTGGTGGTTCACCATAACGGTCAAGGAGTTCATCCAACATATCCTCCTTATCTTGTTCTGTTCCAATGGAGGCAATCTTTTTGTATGAACTAATTTTCTGAACTTCATCACTGATATAACGTTCAGGAATAAAGGCGTCAACAGATATGTCTATATTTGTCTCTGTCATTTCTGCTACAGAAATACCTTTGTTGGTATTCACTGCCGTTTCCAGCATCTTACAATACAGTTCATATCCAACGGCATCCATATGTCCATGCTGACTTTTCCCTAGGATATTACCTGCTCCTCTAATTTCCAGGTCCCGCATGGCAATCCTAAATCCGGAACCAAATTCAGTAAATTCCTTAATAGCCTTTAATCTTTTTTCTGCTATTTCTTTCAAGACTTTATCCCGCTTATAAGTTAGATAGGCATAGGCCAATCTTGAAGATCTACCTACACGCCCTCTAAGTTGATATAACTGAGACAGTCCCATATGATCTGCATTCTGAATAATAATAGTATTTACATTGGATATATCAAGTCCTGTCTCAATAATTGTTGTTGCTACCAAAACATCAATATCACCGTTAATAAAGTCCACCATGATATCTTCCAATTCACGCTCACTCATTTGACCATGGGCATATGCAACCCTCGCATCAGGAACCATGTTACTTATCTTCAAGGTAACCTCATCTATATCCTTAACTCGGTTATAAACATAGTAAACCTGACCTTCTCTGGATAATTCCCTATAGATTGCATCTTTAATTAATTCATCATTGTGTTCCAAGACATAGGTCTGAATAGGCTGCCTTTCTTCTGGCGGTTCTTCAAGTATACTCATATCCCGTATCCCAATCATACTCATGTGAAGAGTTCTAGGAATTGGAGTTGCAGTTAATGTCAAAACATCAATATTTTCTTTCATCTGCTTAATTTTTTCCTTATGCGCAACACCAAAACGCTGTTCCTCATCGACAATAAGTAGACCTAGATCCTTAAATTTTACATCATTGGAGATTAAACGATGGGTACCTATAACAATATCTACCAAACCCTTTTTCAAATCTTCTAAGGTCTGCTTCTGTTCTTTTTTTGACCGAAACCTGCTCATCATATCTACCCGAACAGGAAAATCCTTCATTCTTTGGACAAAATTATTATAATGCTGCTGGGCAAGAATTGTTGTCGGAACCAAATAAACCACCTGCTTATTATCCTGTACAGCCTTGAAAGCAGCTCGTATAGCAACTTCTGTCTTACCATATCCAACGTCTCCACACACTAAACGGTCCATAACCTTGGTTGATTCCATATCCTTCTTAGTGTCTTTAATGGCATTTAACTGGTCATCTGTTTCATCATAGGGGAACATCTCTTCAAACTCATTCTGCCAGTCTGAATCCATAGCATAAACATGACCCCTTGTCTGTTCTCTTTTCGCATATAATTCAATTAGCTCTGTAGCTAACTCCTCAACTGCTCCCTTAACCTTCGCCTTAGTTTTCTTCCATTCCTGGTTACCCAGTTTATTAAGCTTTGGCGCTTTCCCTTCTGCTCCGATGTATTTTTGTATTGAACCTAACTGATTAGTTGAAATAAACAAACTACCGTTATCCCTATAATCAATTTTAATAAAATCCTTACTGATATTATCGATTTCAATCGTTTCCACACCTCTAAACACGCCGACTCCATGGTGTTCATGTACGATATAGTCTCCAACTTTTAATTGTGTAAAGTGGTCGATTTTCTTTCCACCATCAAAGCGCTTTTTCTTAACCCGCTTTTTCTTAGTTCCCACCATGTCTGTTTCAGCCATAATGACAAAACGTATATCCCCATATTCAAAACCCTTATGGATATTCCCGTAAGCAATACCAATTGATCCATTTCTTGGTTCTTCCTCAAATGAAGTCATCAAATAACAGTTCACCTCATGTTCATGCAAAAGGTCTCGTAATCGTTTTGCACGTGTAGTTGAAGCAGTTAGAAGAACAATTTGATAATCTCTGCTTATATAATAATTCATATCTTTAACCATAAGGTCAAAATTATGGTGATATACATTAATACTTTTCACATTAAATTGGAGATTCTCTTCATAAGGTAAAACTTTCTTTGGTGAATACAAGGCACTGACCATAATCGTCTGATATGAACCGATTTCATCAAGTATGTGATTGAACCTTCTAGCCATTTCTGTTTGCTTGGGAAGAAGAAAGCCTTTTTCTAACCTCGATTGCATAGAATCAGTATATTCATGTTCCATGCCTTTAATACGATCTTTTACATGAACCGGCTCCACCAAGACCAACTTTAAATCATCAAAATAATCAAAGATATTTGCTGTTTGTTCATAGTAGTAATATATATTTGATTCTATACCATTGAAATTCCCAAAACTTTCTACTTTATCGACCAATTCATCTTTGGTTCTTGTCAACTCTCTTGCTGCATCCAGTTCATCGGCTGCCTTTAGCTGTTTGTATAGTTTATCATAATCCTTTTTAATGTTTTTAAGTGCTATCTTAATTCGTTCTTCATTAACGACAATTTCTCTCGCAGGTAAAATCTGAACCTCTTCAACCATTTTAATGGAACGTTGAGTCTCTCTATTTACCAATCGAATAGAGTCAATTTCATCTCCCCATAATTCAATACGGATAATATGGTCAAGATTAACGCCAAAAATATCAACTAGGCCACCTCGTATAGCAAACTGTCCGGGACTCTCAACCAAGTCCACTCTTTCATAACCCATATAAACCAATTTCTTAGTAAATGCTTTTAAAAACAGTTCATCCCCTGACTTTAGATCAAGAAAATGGGCTTCCATTACCGGCCTAGGGATTAAAGGGTCCACAAGTGCTTCAACACACATAACCAAGGTTACTTTCTCGCCTTTTAGTATCTTGTCAAACACTTCCATCCGTTCTCTTGTAATATCATTACTATGAACATCAGCGCTATAAAAAATCAAGTCTTTTGCAGGGTAAAACAAGACATTATCTCCCTGAAAAAATTTCAAATCATGAACAATTTCTTTTGCCATTCTTTCAGTTGGGGTCACAATGACCTTATTCTCTTCTTTTAACAGACCATAAATAATGTGACTCACCATGGATTCAGTTATTCCTGATATGTTTATATTGGATTTTTGATATTCAAGATGCTTTTTTGCCAAATGAAAGACTTCCAAATTCTCTAGTGGTTTAATCAGACCGTTCATATATATACCTCAATATTATTTTTAGGCGCACGAATTTCGCAAAAATCAAAGATTTTGCTTCTCTGCATATGTTAATATTAGTATAACATAGAATATGACATTTAAGAATAAAAGCTTAACCACATCATTTTTCTCCACAAAGAAATAACGCCTCCCCAGACGTTATTTATATCCTCTCGTACTCTAGCTCTCATCCTTTTTGTACACGAGTCTTACTTATTAATTATTACCTCATCGGTTATCTTTATGAGACTATTCTACTTGCAGACACTACATAAGTCAATAGTCCTGGGTTTTTTCATGACCTAGGTCATGCGGCCTAGTGACTCAGGTCATGTAGTCGCCCTATTCCTTGGGAAATCATAGTAAGAATTCTTACTATATCTCAATAAAAAAAGCGCTCTTCAGTACATGAGGGACATACCGAAGAGCTTGGGGCCAAATATATAAGAATCTAGATAACTAGAATTCTTTAACTTTATTATAGTCTCCACTTTCTTTTTCCATTGAGAAAGGGTAACCTTTTTTTGCCATATAGGCATCATAAGTAGTATCAACTACGATCCATCTCTTTTCCTTTTCAAGATAGATCTCATTCCATGCATGGTATACATTCGATGTCTTCGCATACCCTTTGGTCATTTTAGCCGGTACACCTTGGCTTCTTAACATAGACGCCAATAAGGATGAATAGTCATAACAGATGCCTGTTCCCAATTCAAGAGTTGTATCATTGTCCGGTACATATGAATAATCCAGACCATCAATTTTATCATAATCATAATCAATATTATGTATTACGAAGTCATATATTACTTCGATAATCTCATCTTCAGTCAGTGTAACATTTTCTCTTAAGTCTTCACCAAACTTGTTCTGTTTCTCATCTAAAGCTTCCGCTACTAATTCATCTGCTAGTATAATAGATTCATCTTCTTCATTCCAATTAACTTCCAATACAGATTGAAGATAAACATTCTTCTCATCTGTAAGTTCGACAACTGAGGATTTAGATGTGATTTTCTTATATTTAGTTCCTGTTGTGTTTTCGTATAAACTCACCTTATACGTACCGTTTCCAAGTTGTAATGGATAGTTTACATATGTTTCATTATTAAACACATTATAAATATACTTTTCATCATCCAATTGAACGACTAACTTGATTTTCTTTTCAAGTCGATTATTGTAGAAAACTTGGACTACTCCAAGGTCTGCCTTATCAAAATTTATTTCATAACCATATTCTGGTAAATTTACATTAACTTCAAGACCTGCTTCTTTGGCACTTGTAATAGTTATAGCATTGGTCATATTGGTTGTTAATAAAGCCATTATGATAGATAGTAATAAAAAAACAACTTTCCTCATATCAATGCTCCTTTCGGTAACTGGCTACCATCCTTTTTGGGAAGGCCCTATAGTTTTGCGTCCCAGCCTTTCGACTGGTTTGCCATTTCGTTTCACATATCCGGACTGTTGTTTCACCTGTTTTTTGTAAATAAAAAACTTTCCTCTTCGGAAACTGGCTGCCATCCTAATGGGAAGGCCCTATAGCTTTGCGTCCCAGCCTTTCGGCTGGTTTGCCGTTATCGGTGAAAAGCACCATTCTCGAATATTCAATTTCATTACATTGAAAGTATAGCAAATATTACTATGAACAACAAGGCATATTTTGTTAACATTTTATGAATTCGCCCTATATTCAAACTCTCTATTGCTGTTCTTTATCAATGGCATGGACAATAAGCCTATGGGTCGGATTATATACAGGATCACAGGTAATCAAGGTTAGGACTCTGAATTTTGAGGAGCTATTTAAGACGCTAACATCATCTGGCTCAACACGTTTAGTTTCATAAACTACATATGTAATGGTCTTGCTTCCAGTTTCAACAACGATTTCATCACCTTCATTTAATTCATCCAAGCGGTTAAAATATACACCAAAACTATGACTTCTATGACCCGCAACTACCGAATTACCAATTTCTCCTAAATTTGTTGTATTTTCCATATGACCTATAGCAAAACGAAGGGTATCAAGATCTGCCCCTTCAGCGATAGGCGCCCGTAAGTCAATCTTAGGAATGTTGATAATTCCAAGTGTATCTGGTTGTTCTGTCAAAGTCATTGAATATCCTGAATTACCGGTTTCACCAACTTCTATCTGGCTACCGTCAAATGAAATGTTACCATTTTCTTGTAAGGCCTGATCTAAGGCCTCCTGACCTTCAACAGTATTTGCTTCTGCAAAAACATCATCAAGCCCTTTAATCGCTTCTTCTGCTCCTGTAGCACTATCAGTTTCAAGGTAGAAAGCTTCTATCATGGCTTTTTGTCTCTGGTCTGCAATATATTTACCAATAAAGGGAAAAGCTACAATTGCTAATCCAATAATAATTAATAGTGTTCCTAAATGCTTTTTCATAAGAACCTGCTTCCTGTGAAAATTCAATCACAAAATATAATTACTTCTTATTATAATTGTTCATAGCATATTCCAAGCCCTGCTTTAAATAAGCTTCTACACCATTGGCGCTATGTTCAATGGATTCCTCCAAGGTCTCCATTTCATCTTTCCTAAAATGTCCGAGTACAAAAAGCTCAGATTTCATCCCTCTAGGTTGTGGACCTACACCAACCTTATATCTAAGAAACTCGTCGTGTCCAAGATGACTAATAATATTTTTGATACCATTATGTCCACCGGCAGATCCCTTTTTCCTAATTCGAAGAGCACCAAGGTCCATACTAATATCATCGTAGATGACAAGCAAATCTTCATAGGATAGCTTGTAAAAATCAAGAATCTCTCTCACACACTCGCCACTTAGGTTCATATAAGTAAGTGGCATAGCTAGAATAACTTTCTCACCTTCAATGAAACCTTGTCCAATCAAACCTTTAAACTTTCTAGCATTCATATCAATATTATGTCTATGAGCCAAAAGTTCCACCACTTCAAAACCAATATTATGTCTTGTCTTAGCGTACTTTAGGCCTTTATTCCCCAAACCTACGATTACTTTCATGATAATTCCTTCCATATTTCTCTTATGTTAACACAAAATTATGATAATCTAATGTCTAAATTCTTAACAAACCTTTTCATTTATCGTCTATATCATATAGTAAATTCATAGGAAGTTCAACTTTAAACAAAGAGGCATCTCTTCGTTCGCTTTCCTATAGAAGAGCTAAGAGGATGTTTTACATCCTCGGTTTTGCCGAAGGCAAATTGTTCCAACTGCCGACGGAAAGTCCTATGGAGGACTTTCCTAGCAAAGAAAAAACACCCTTAGCCTGCACCAAGGATGTTTCTTGAATTTTATAAAAAGGACTAATCTACATATATATTCTGATCACGATTAGGACCAACACCAATCATAGTAACCTTAGCTTTACAAAGCTCTTCAACACGCTTCACATAATTCTTTGCGTTTTCTGGAAGATCTTTATAGGTCTTAATATGGTCGATTGGTCCCCATCCTGGAAGTTCTTCATAGACAGGTTTACACTTTGCCAATTCTTCAAGACTAGCTGGAAAATGTCTGGTAATTTCACCATTCTTTTCATATGCAACACAAATCTTGATCGTTTCAATATTACTAAGTACATCGATCTTATTAAGAGCAATGCTAGTCAATCCACTTGTACGGACAGCGAATTCTCCAATAACGGCATCAAACCATCCACAACGTCTCGGACGTCCTGTGGTTGTACCAAACTCATGTCCAATATCTCGAATCTGCTCACCAACTTGGTCAAAAAGTTCTGTTGGAAATGGGCCCTTACCTACACGAGTAACATATCCTTTCATAACACCAATACATTCATCGATTGCCGTTGGTCCAATGCCTGAACCAACACATACTCCACCAGATATAGGATGTGATGAAGTAACATATGGATAAGTACCAAGATCAACATCAAGAAGTGTACCTTGAGCACCCTCAAACAGAACTTTTTTACCGGCTTCAACTGCTTCAAAGGCAAGAACAGTTGTATCTGTAACAAAGGGCTTTAATCGTTCAGCATAAGCACTATATTCAGTTATTATCTCTTCAGGATCCAGTTGAATGTCCTGTCCATAGACGTATTTAATCATCTTATTCTTAATCTCTACGTTTTCACGGACCTTTTTCCCAAAGACTTCCTTGTTCATCAAATCACAAAAACGGATTCCGCTTCTTTCGGCTTTGTCCATATAGCATGGGCCGATTCCTTTTTTGGTGGTGCCAATATCATCAACACCTCTTGCTTCTTCTTTGATTCCATCTAGCACCTTATGATAAGGCATAACTACATGGGCTCTTTCTGAAATCCTTAGGTTATCAACGGTGATACCTTTTGCAACAAGATCATCGATTTCCTTCAATATTCCAGCTGGATCAATAACCACACCATTTCCTACGATACAGCTTGTTCCTGGATATAGGATGCCAGACGGTACCAGATGAAACTTATATACTTCATCATTAACTCTTACCGTATGTCCTGCATTGTTTCCACCTTGTGAGCGGATAACCACTTCCGCATCTTCAGATAAAATATCTATGATTTTCGCTTTTCCTTCGTCTCCCCATTGGGCTCCAATAATTACTTTCGTCGCCATAAAAGCTCCTTTCAACTTTCCGAATATTGACAGGTATCTTATGTCTTGTTATAATATGCAAAATCAAGTGTGTGCATACTTTACCATACTAATGCAGTAAAGCTCTGTGACCTTGCAAAACGTCGCTTAAAAAGTCCTTTACTATAGTAGCAAAAGCCGCATGATTTGGCAAGCTTTTTCCCGAACTTTTTTTGATTTTTAATTGTGAACGTTCGGTTGACTTGTATGACGAAACTTTTAACATTTCATTAATTTTTCGACAAAGCCTTATTTTATAGGGTTTTTGGCCGAAAATTATTATGTAGATTTACTTTACATCCACTACTAGAATGAGTATACTATAAGTAGAGGGACACCTCTATTTTGCATTTGCATTGAAAGGAAGTGATCATTAATGAAAATTGAAAAGATCAATAACAATCAAATCAAATGTGTTCTGAATAAGAGCGACTTAACATCACGTCAGATCAAAGTAAGCGAATTGGCCTATGGTACAGATAAGGCTCAAGAACTATTTAAAGACATGATGAGTCAGGCTAATGACGAGTTTGGCTTTGAGGCCAACGACATGCCTTTAATGATTGAAGCTGTTCCACTTTCATCTGACAGTATTATGCTTATCATTACAAAAGTTGACAATCCTGATGACATCGAAGATAAATTCACTAATCTTCCGGTACCGTCTTCCAGAACCTTCAAGAAGAAAGAAAAAGTTGAAGAAGAAGACTCTATTGACCAATTACCGGTAGCTGATCAAAATGATGTAAGGGAAGAATTAATAGACGTTTTTTATGTATATACTTTCAACAACATGGATGACATTTCAAGAGCTTCGTCTCAGATAAATGGTTTTACCTTTTCCAAGAGTATGTTGTTTAAAGATACTTCAAATGGTACATATTTCTTAACAATTGTAGCAGATAATATTCCCAGATGGGCCAATCGCATTATCCGCGGAACCTTGTCTGAATACGGTGATACTGTACACTATCGCCACAGTGCCCTTAGTTATTTCCAAGAACACTTTGAAACCATCGTTAAAGACGACGCTGTAAGCATTATGAGTCAATTATAACAAGTATCTATGTGTATTAATTACTAGATTATGGATTATTACACTTTTAAGATAAGCTTTGACTCTTTCAGAATAATTCTCTACTCTATAAGAAAGAAGATGAATAATCGTGAGATTTAACGAATTACAGAATGATATAGACTTCTACCTCATTCAATAAAAGACCTGAACTCCATACAAGAGCTCAGGTCTTTTTATGTTTACCTTTTATTTGTCTTCTAAAAATGCATTAATTTTATCAAGTAGGGGATCAATTTCCATTCCATGAACGAAACAAGCCTCTTCTAACGTTTCGCCTTGGGATGATGGGCAGCCAACACAATGCATACCACTTTCCATCAATATAGGAATAAGATCTGTATCTACCATTATAATATCTGCAATAATCATATCGCCAGTAATTTTAGCCAATGTCATCTTCCTTTCTATATTCGAATAACTTAGGTCATATATCATATATAACCTATATCCTTATCGTCATTATAATATAGGTGGACTCAAGATTCAAGCCTTTTGAATTTACAACTAAATAGGAAAAGGTATTTACTTAATAGATTAAAGATATTCTAAACCCTTGACCCGGTATATTCTCCATATTCAGCTTGCCACCAAGATTTTCGACTCTATGTCTCATGCCTATCAAACCATTCCCCATAACTATATCGCTACATCCTTTGCCGTTATCTGTAACAGCAACACTTCTTTTCCTGCTTCCCAAGTCTAATTCCACCTTAATATCAGTAGCCTTTCCATGCTTAATACTATTGGTAATGGATTCTTGAACAAAACGCTTTATTGCTATATATTCCTCTTCACTTAAAAGACCATTATAAGCTGTCATAGCAAGATTAAATTCTACTCCTGCTACCGCAACAACGCGGCCAAGTTTATTTATTTCTGTTTTAAGCCCAATTATGTCGTATTCCATATTGAGTTCTTCCTTTATAGACCGCTTAAGATCTCCATAACCCTTATAGGCAATATCATAAGCTTCTTTTAGTTTCTCTACGGATCGACCAATCTCTTTATCTATATATTCCATCTTCGCAATTTCCAGCAACTTAATAGCTATTGTCATAGAATGTCCAAGAACATCATGAAGCTCCCTAGCAACGAAGTTACCTGATGCAATTCGGCTCGTATGCTCATGGATTTTTATTTTATCCTGGAGCTCCTCATTGACAGCCCTTAGTTCCTCAACCTGAAGCTCAATTTCATTTTTTAAATTCATATAGGAGCTTACATCATAAAGAGTTATCAAATAGCCATAGGGCCTTCCTTTACCATCTTTTAGACTTCTTTTTTGATAATGATAATATGCCTGTTCAATTTGTATGATAAAGTCTTTTTCATGGAGGTCTTCAAAAAAATAATCCTTTCCCATCCACTGACTCTTATACTCTTTCCCTTTTTCATTAATATCCATTAGCTGATGGTTCCTATTCAGTAAGAAAACACCTGCATTCATGTGTCTAACCATTTCATCCTCAAAAACAGGCATCATATCTAAAAATTCCTTTTTGTGAATGCTATAACCAAAGGCACCTAATGACAAAGAAAAAGCTAAGGGGGTAATATCAAAGGACCTCCAGTTTACAAAATGCATAAGTTCATGATAATACCCTGACAAATAATAGATATTAGCAATAAGGGGTAAAAGAATAGCAAAAGAAACCGCTTGGTACTTTCTATCCTTTCTGTAATCCCTTCGAAATTTAATACCAATCCTAATAATTCCATAGGCAATAATTGCATACATGATTCCCACATGAATATAGAACAAGGGTCCGAACTCATCTGTATCAAATGTGAATTCTGAGTAAAAAAGATGATGATATTCATTACTGGCAATGATACCAAACTGAAGGACTGCAACTAGTAAGACCAACCCATTCAACCATCTTGGGGGATTCTGCCCTTCAGCATAATTAAAGGCAAATCTAAGGAAGACAAACTCCAACAGACAAATACCAAAATACTGGAAGACAACAAAAAACCACCTAAGTTCAAAGTTAGGTGACACAGTTTTCATAATTTTAGCTATTATCCATATTAAAAACGCTGCTTCAACAGCAAGAAAGCTATACAAAAGCTTACATCTATTAGCTTTCGTATAGATAAAAACACTAAATCCAATTAATACAACCAAAGACAAAATATGTACAGTAGATATGGTAAAAATACTAACCATTTTAGAATATGTCATTTGGACCTCCCAATTACATTGGATATGATTTCCTTTTCCATTACATGATCTTAGAGCAAATTATTCTCCAAAGCAAAAATAGCAATCTGCAACCTATCCCTCAAATCCAATTTATCCAATAACCTAGTAATTTTATTGCGTATCGTCCCTTCTGCAAAATTCATAATTTGTGCAATTTCTTTGTTGTTTTTTCCCTGAGCAACCAGCTTAATAATCTCTTTTTCCGTATTGGTAATGGTAATCGGCTCTTTTTCATCACTAATTGAATACTGGTTATTATACTCTCTTGCAAAACTCTTAACCATAAGTTGGTGTACATTCTCATGGACAACATTTAGTCCACGTACAACACATTTGACTGACATAACCAGCTCATCTGGCCCCATGTCCTTAACGATGTAGCCATTTGCCCCATTAATAAAACTTTCCATGATATTTTCAATATTCTCAAAAGTCGTAAGCATCAGAACTTTCATCTCAGGATACAAGAGACTAATTTCCTTAACGGTTTCTATGCCATCCTTTTCAGGCATAACTATATCAAGGAGTACAACATCAATATCCTTTTCTTGCAGGATTTTCATTACCTCACTTCCATTGGAGGCAACGGCTTCAACGCTTATTTCCTCATCTTTATCCAATATATATTGGAGCGAATTTCTAAGCAGAACCTGATCATCAGCTAATAAAACACGAATCATGGCTACTCCTTTCCCTCATATGTTTCTCTGTACTCCACTACTGTCATTCTAATCTTTAAGAGGCTTCTTCTCGCCATTAGAATGGCCGTTTCTATTTGACTAATCATGTGATCCCTCTCTTCAATAAGGGCTTTATTTTTAGTATTTAGCAAAAAGGTTGTCAATTCAGCCAAGTGGTGCCCCAGTTGATTCTGAACATCCTGCATCAATCGTTGCCTTTCCTTCTCACTTGTCAATGTTTTTACCGTACTGGCATAGAGAAGAAGTTCTTTCTCTTTTGTTTTTAGTTCTTCTTTCGTATCGTTTAGTTCAACGATCATCTGTTCCAGGTGCGTACAGTCTGTAGATACAATAATATAACCAAGAATCTGATCACCTTTTTGAATTGGCTTAAGACATACTAGAATACTTAAGAGCTTGTTATCCAGCCTTCCATTTAACTGTATAGTCCGTTCTTCCAACCTAACAACACTTATATCCTGAAACATGAAAAGATCTTCAAGATGCTTGAAATCAACCTTTGTATCCTTTTTTATATAGTCAGCAAATTGAGAATCATTGATAAAAAGTATATCCCTGTCCGGACTGACAATTATCATAGTATCCAGCATATCTTCAATAGCCGAATGGTAACCCAAAGGAATTTTTTCTTCCGGCATAAATTTAAGGAAAATAAGCAGATACAGAATCGGCAGAGTTGTTACACTGTACTGTATGGTGATTCCATTGACTCCCGTCGCCCATATAAGAACCAATGACAGGGTCATATAGGTATATCCGACCATAACAAGGATCTCTTGTTTTGTCTTAAAGGATTTGAGGCCTTCTTCTCTAAACAAATTAATCCTTATACCAAGATTCCAAATGTATAAGCTTAGGATACTTAGGATTAGCCAAGGCGACAATTGATGAAAAAAGAATGAAAATTCTGGCCGTCTGACACTAATTGCTACAGTACAGAAGATCCCAGAAACAAGAACCAATCCTTTAATCCATTTTTTACTTTGATAAATCCCAGTCCAACAAAAAAAGAAAATCCCAAAATAACTTATACCTGTTAGTACATATGCCGCTCTCAAGCCATAAGTAACCTCTTTGATGAAGCTTAAAAGAAAATAAAAGAGTATTCCCACTAGGGCCAACACATAGCGGGATGCAATGGTCTTGTCTCTTGCCTTAATCCAAATATAAGTCAAAGCAAATACCGTTATCCCGCTGGACAGGGTCAAATATGCAATTTCAAAAAACTGTCTGAAAGTATAATATCTACCGTTTCCCATTGACCTGCCCTTTCTTTTTTATATTGTATCTTGATATGAGCCTAATCTCAAGAGTAGTTAGTCATCGTTTCTATGCAAAATCCACTGATGACAGGTGACATTTGTCATCATAAAGACCTAGTCATATTTATAGCCTAATATTTCTTGCTAACATCCATGTGATAGGTATATAAGTCCGAACGATAAAGGGATTCCTCATAGAGGAGTTTTCTCCCATCCTGATCATAGCTAATTCCAGTCACTTTCAAAAGCGCTGTCACCTTTTTCAGTTCCATAATTTTCATATGGACAGGGTTAGCCAAGATAGCTTCCACTTGATAGGACACCCTAGATACATTGATTCCGTATTCTTCTTCCAAGAGATAATATAGAGATTGATCCATATCGAAAGTGTCTAGACCAGGTAGATAAACCTTGGGAATATATAAAACTTCTAGAGCCATTGGAATTGAATTACCTAATCGCAGTCGCTTTAGCTTATAAAAAGAAGTATCGTCAGGAAGTTCTAAAACTTTTGCAATAGTTTTTAGTGAACTTACCGTTGAAAACTCAATAATACGATTCTTAACCTTAAATCCTAGTGCTTCAACAGTCTCAGTAAAACTTTTCACATTGTTTTGTTGGATAGAAGGTGCTTGGACAAAAGTTCCGCTACCCCTTTCACGAAATACAACCCCCTCTTCCAAGAGGGATGTAATTGCCTGTCTCGCTGTCATTCTGCTGACACCATAGGCTTTTGCAAGCTCTCTTTCAGATGGAAGTTTCTCACGAATCTTATATTCACCACTATTTATCTTACTCTCTATATCTTTTGCTAATTTTAAATAAATATGTTCTTTCATTTCATAACCCCTATAGTGAACATTTGTTGATACCATTGATATTATACTATATAATTCAGGATATATGTTTAAGGAAAGGAGATTCATTCATTGAATATCTTTACAAACTACAAAGAATTTTTAGACCAAATACCTTGGTTTTACAATACGATGACAAGAGATGCCATAAAAGACCTTCTAAGCAGAATGGGAAATTTCCACTTAAACCTACCTGTTATTCACATCACCGGAACTAACGGAAAAGGTTCTGTCACCAAAGCCATTAGCTCCATATATCAAACAGCCGGTTACCGAATAGGTACTTTTACATCTCCATATGTTTTTGATTATAGGGAATGTATCACGATCAATGAAGAAACAATATCCATAAGCTTCATGAACAAAGCCTCCCACACTGTAGCAAGTCTGTATCATGAAATGAAAAAGGAAGGAGCCTGTTTACCTACTCATTATGAATGTATTACCGTCATCGCCCTTTACTCCTTCTATCTAAGTAAGATGGACATCTGTATCATTGAAGCACTTATGGGTGGGAAAGACGATGCCACTAATGTCTTCGACCATCCCCTTGCAACAGTTATTACTAATGTTTCACTCGATCATACTGAATATCTGGGTAATACCATTTCTGACATTGCCAGACATAAGGCAGGTATTATGAAAAAAAAGGTTCCTTGTATTCTAGGCAAGTTTAACGATGAAGCACTCCAACTCATCAGAGAACTAGCTTATGATATTCAGTCTCCAATGTATGACAGTCAATCCTATATACAAGACAAGTATACAGACAATCAAATTCTAGCTTATAGGCATGCCAACAAACTTAAGGGTAATCACCAAAGGGATAATCTAGCTCTGACCTTATCTACCATTGCACTATTAAGGAAAACTTACCCAGTTAGCCATACATCAATACTAAAGGGGTTATCTAACCTGATACACCCTGCAAGATTAGAGTTAATTACCTACAATCAAAGACAATGGTTAATCGATGGCGGACATAATTCTGAAGGTATTGACGCCTTGGTCTCTTATCTTCAAACCAATCATTCTCATTCAACCATTACCATAATTCTAGGCATGTTGGAAGACAAACCTTACAAAGAAGCAATTGCCAAACTTAGTCCCTTAAGTAATACCATGATTCTTGTGGCTCCTGAATCACCAAGAGCCTTCCATCCTGAAACCATTTATACTCAACTAGATGATTCTTTGAAGCAAAAAACTAGACTTGCACGTGATATAAAGGATGCATATAAGATGGCAAGCCATATAGACTCTAATCTCATTCTCGCCTGTGGTTCTTTCTATACTGCCTTACCAATCAGGCGGTTTTTAGTAAACTCTATAGGTAAAGAATGACTTTCATTGTATGATTAACCAGTAATGTGTCTTTAATTTTGTGAAACATTTAATGGAATTTAAATATCTTGACTCCATTAAATATGATATAATGGAAACCGCAATATTCTATGAAAAGAGGAAACAAAAGTGAAATTATTTGATTTAGACGGTCCATTTCAACGCTATGGAAGCATGGTCTTCGATATTCTAGTAGTCAACATTTTATGGCTCCTATTAACGTTTTTTAGTTTCGGTATCCTTAGTGGACCAGCCACAACAGCAGCCTATTCTTCCCTATACACTTCGATTATCTCTGAAGAAGGCTATATGCTAAAGCAATTTTTTAAGGTATTTCGTAAACGTTTTTTCAGCGCTCTAATTTTTGGTATTTTTTCCTTGTTACTAATTCTTATTAGCCTTTTCAATATCTTTATGATTTTCACTGAAAGCTTTGGTACGATTTGGCTTTTACCTGTTTACATGTTTATATTCATAGAAGTAGGTTTTATTTCCACTTTTGCTTACCCGCTATTAGCTCACACACATGGTAAACTAATGGAAATCATAAAAACAGCCTTTTTCCTTGCCAATAAACATTTACTTACAGCCATTCTTGCTTCGCTAATTAATGCTGGACTTTTATATCTTATCCTTAATGTGGTCCTAGGTGCTATCAATATGTTTATCTATGTATTCTTTGTAGGAGGGATTGTATTCTCAATAAACTCCTACCTAATCAGTAAACGTGTTCTTAAGCAATACGACTTCTTTGAGGGGACATTGTAATCCATATAGTCCAAAACTACATATAGTAACAAAAATCAACCACCTGCCTATTCATTAGATCAGGTGGTTTTATATGTTTATAATCTAGCAGCATTCATGAGCTTTGGTACAATTTGTTTCTTTCTGGAAAAAACACCTGTCAAAAACATAGATGTATCTTGAGGTCTTAATCCAAAAGCTTCCTCAACAATCCACCTAGAGTCACCAACAGGTATAATTTCAGTTCCTCCTACAACAGCATCCGTCACAAGAAGGACAAATAAGTTATATCCATCCCTTTGGCAAATATTTTTCATTTCTTCCATAATATCCTCAAATACCTTAAAGAAACCGTCAAAGTCACCTGTATTTATTTGAGCAATCGTAACCTTATATTTACCAAACATAAACTTCTTACGGTCATTGTTAAGAATCTGATTAGGTGTCTGTTCTCCGAGATCTGACCCGGACGTAATCATCTTCATTCCATACATACGGATATCAAGGCCAACAATATCAGCTAAACGATTGGCCATGGATATGTCTAAGTCTGTACATGTAGGTGAATTAAAGAGTAGCGTATCTGAAATAATAGCACTCATCATAAGACCTGCAATATGTCTTGGGATTTCAACACCATGTTCTTCGTACATTCTAGCTACAATAGTTGATGTACAGCCAACAGGCTCAACCCTAAAATACAAGGGGGCGATGGTCATGACATCGGCGACCCTGTGATGGTCAATTATTTCAAGGATCTCAATATCTTCTATACCTTCAATGGATTGACCTCGTTCATTATGGTCGACAAGGATAGCCTTTTTCTTATTAATATCTACCAAATCTGATCTAGATAAAAGCCCCTTAATCTTACCATTTTCATTAACCACAGGAAAACGTCGGTATTTAGACGTCATCATATTTTCCTTTACATCATCAATAGTTTCATAGGTAACAAAATACTCCAAGCCATCCTTCTTAACCATTGAACTTATTGGTGTAGATTTAGAAATCCCTTTAACGACTTCCAAATTACTCATTGGAGAATAGTAGACACTTCCCTTGCTATTAGGATTGTCTTTAAGATAGGACCTGCAATCTTCTATCAATATTTGGACCTTGTTAGGATCTTTCATGCATCCTACAATGATTGCCCCTGCCACTTCCATATAGTGTCTCCACTCTTTATAATTACAGATCACAATATCATCCCTAGTCACCATATCCAGGTCATCAACCAAATCAGAAGCTAGATAAACCATACCTTCAACATGATTATTATGCACTTTCTCATCATAAACATCTACAATTTTCTCAAGCGAGAGTTCCTTAATAACATGTCCAAAAGGAGTCCTAGTTTCTTTCAAGATGGATTTATTCTCTGTTCCCAGTAAACGAGGTACTATATCAGATATGGAAACAACACCAATCAGTCGCTCATCATGGTTAACAACAGGAACAATCCGCCCGGTTTGGCCTAATAAGACTTCTAAAACTTCGCGTATAGAGTCCTCTTCTTTGACAAAAGCATCATTACGAAGGTTAATATCCATGACTTGTGGTTTTAGGCTAGCTATAACCTTAGGTCCTTCTAAATCAAAATATTCCAGAACATATTCCGTTTCTTTGTTAGCTTCTTTTAAGGCCACAGGTATATACTCATGACTTGGGTCTAACTGATTTTTCAAATGAGCATAACTAATTGCTGAACAAACAGAGTCCGTATCAGGGTTTTGATGCCCAAACACATATACTTTTTCTTTCATCTCTTCACCATAACTCATGCTTCCACTAATACATAATCCAGAATCATTTTCTTACTTCAGTCAAAACCTAGACCGGAATTCAAAACTTACTAAATTATGCAAAATCATTAGTTTGGCCATCCCTTTTTGTTATAAATTATTTTTTATCCGCTTTCCATTATAGCAAGTTTACAAGAAAATGCAAAATTTTTATCTAAAATGCACAATAAAAAGAGACCTTTCATCACAGGTCTCTCCTCTAATGGTTGATCTAGCTGGCAAGTAATACTTTAATCTTATCCAAAAGCATGGAAACAGCAACCTTGTTATGACCACCTTCCGGTATAATGATATCTGCATTTCTTTTGCTGGGTTCGACAAACTCTTCATGCATAAGTTTAACTGTATTCAAATATTGATTAATAACAGAATCCAGGCTTCTGCCTCTTTCCTTCACATCACGTACAATTCTACGAATAATACGGACATCTGCATCCGTATCAACAAAGACCTTTATATCAAGCTCTTCAAGAAGGGCACGGTTTTCAAAGATAAGTATACCTTCAACGATAATAACCTTTTTAGGACTAACTTTGACTGTTTCAGTAGCCCTTGTATGCTCTACAAAGTCATAGGTTGGTCTTTCTATAACCATTCCTTCCTTAAGACGTTTGATATCATCAATCATAGCTTCAGTATCAAAGGCATTGGGATGGTCGTAATTCAATTTCTTACGTTCTTCCAATGGCAATTCCTCATGAGCCTTATAATAATAATCATGACAAAGAGTAATCACTTCGTCTCCAAGAACCGATTTCAGCTTATTTACTAAAGTTGTTTTACCTGATCCGGTTCCTCCTGCAATACCAATAATAATAGGATTCATCCTAGTCCTCCCCTACTTAATCTTCTTCTTAAAATATTCACAATACTCTGTAATATTACACTCTTCACATTTAGGCTTTCTTGCCAAACATATGTATCTACCTTGAAAAATAAAGGTATGGTGGGCTTGGGTCCACTGGTCTTTAGGAATTTTCTTCATTAATTCTTCTTCTGTCCGTTTCACGTCTTTTGCATGAACAATACCGATGCGATTGCTGACACGAAAAACATGTGTGTCAACAGCTATAGCAGGTACTCCAAAGGCATTGGATACGACTACGTTTGCGGTTTTCTGTCCCACACCTCTAAGGGTAACCAATTCCTTTACTGTTTCAGGAACCTTACCATCAAAATCACTGATAATTGCTTGAGACAAGGCTATAACATTTCTTGCCTTTGACTTATACAATCCAATTTGCCTAATACAAGTTTCCACATCTTCAAGCTCTGCTGATGCCATATCATAAACCGTAGGGTATTTGTCAAATAAATGGGGGGTCACTTTATTAACAGAAACATCTGTTGTCTGGGCAGATAAAACCGTTGCAACCAGTAATTGAAATTCGTCTTTATGGTTAAGTTCGCACTCTGCATCTGGATGAGCCTGATATAAGAGGTTGAGAACTTCCTGTACAATCTTTTTAGTCATATTAACACCCTTCTTCCTGTCGGTTTATAGTAACAACTAGCATTTCTCCACTCTTGTGAATAAAGTCACGTCTACCATAATTTATTAGGAGATAATCCCCTTCATATCTTTCATGACTACATATAAGTCTATCTATTGGATCTCCGCCGGTCATGGTCTTTAAGGTATCCATATGGTAGATTCTGGACAATTGTTTAGTCGTAAACTCACTTGCTTCCTCCTGCCAATAATCACTTTCTGCCACAGCGTCAAGCAAGACTCGCTGGAGAGGGGCTTCAATGAAATCATAGTCCATCCATTCCAGTTTTTTTCTTGGTTTCTCATTCAAGCAGTAGTCCAACATCAACCTTTCCTTATCATCAGTTATATCGTAGAGAAATTGATATAAACTTAGTTTGTTATGCTGTTCATGATGAAAGCCTTTATTCATCCATTCCATAGCCAAGTACTCATATGCTTTAAATGGAGAATCGAATTTTGACACAAATCCATCCATGGTCGTCCTAAACTGTCCACTATTATAGAATATTTCAACCATTTCTTCAACCATATTCAGTAATTTCAGTTGATGATAAGAAATAGTCTTCGTTTCTAATACCTGATAGGGTGGATATTCTCTATACAATATTCCATGGGGCTGTGTCAATTTCATCATACCAGATCCCTTTAAGACTTTAAGAAAACCCAATTGAAGTTGATGAGGTTTTAGACTATATACATAGTCAAATGACTTATTGAACTCTTGGTAATTTTCATCTGGAAGACCTGCAATCAGATCCAAGTGCATATGTGTATTTTTTAGTTTATGAACCTCCATAACAGCTTTTGTTATAAGCGGCAGGACGTTTTTTCTCTGAATCAGTTGGAGAGTCCTCTCATGGGTTGTCTGAACACCAATCTCTAATTGAAAAAGACCTTTTCTTGCCCTGGACAAGCACTCTATAAAGCCTTCTTTTAAAAGTTCAGGAGCCACCTCAAAATGGAAGTTTGTCACACCATTATCGTGTTCAATAATATAGTTCATAATACCAAGAGCATGACTTTGTTTGGCATTAAAGGTCCTATCCACAAACTTCACCTGTCTCACCTTATGATCAAGAAAAAACTGCAATTCTTTGTATACTAAATCAAGGGGTCTAAACCTGACACCCTTTTCAATAGAACTTAAGCAGTACTGACAATGGAAAGGGCATCCACGACTGGTCTCATAATAAAGAATCCGGTTGTCTAAATCCTTAAATCCCTTGTCATAAGGAAAAGGAATCTCCTCCAAAGGAAGACCAATGGCCGGTGGAAATGATTTTATGCCATCCTGGCTTCTATAAGAATAACCATATCCTTCTCCTTTAAGATAATCAGCTATTGATAAATTTTCAAAAATATGCCTAAAAGTCTCTTCTCCTTCGCCTTTAATAACAATATCTACACTAGGATTTATCTCGAGCTCTTCTTCTGCTGTATAGGATACTTCTGGTCCACCATAGACAATTATTATGTTCTTAAGTATTTTTTTTAGTTCTCTACTTACATTTCTTACGTATTCAATATTCCACAAATAACAGGAGAAGGTGACTAACTCTGGTTTGTAGTCAATAATCTCACTTAATATATAATCAATCTGTTGATTGATAGAGAATTCCATCAAGGAAATCGTACTTTCCCCTTCTTCCATACCCATTTCTCTATCAACATATTTTTTGATATAACGAATGGCTAGATTGGAATGTATGAACTTGGTGTTAATAGCAACGAGTAATGTTCGTTTCATCTTCTTTTCTTTCTTTTCTTGATAATCCTTGATATTTGACGGTTTATTATAAGCTTAATCAGCAATTTTGTAAAGCGAGTCTACAATCTTTACTCCTTTATCTGTAATAGCATATGCTTTTAAGCCCAAACCTTTCTCATTCAGTGTTATGGTAGTGAATACAGGATAATCTTCATCGTAAACAATTTGCTTCCAATATCTATCATCATCTTGATTCTTGTAAAACTTAGATCCTGACGAACTTCCGGTCACTATATAAGTTACACCTTGGTCAAGAGAAACCACTTGTTCCCCCTTCATGCTTGTTCTGCTATATATATGATCGTGACCACTGATAACAAGATCAATGTTTAGCTCTTCAAAGACCTGGGCCAATTTTCTGACATATGCCTCATCATAAGATACAGGATATACACTTCTATGCATGAGGATGATACGAAATCCCAAGTCTTCTGGAGACATAACTTTCTCCAGCCAATCAGACTGCTGCCCGAAGCTACTAGGTTTTTCCGTATCCCATACAGCTATTCTACCACCAGGAATATCAATATAAAAATTCCTGTCCTTTAGATCCTCCAGTCCATTTTCCGGATACTCGAAACTTGATGTATATAAGTAAGACCCATTCTTGACGTCATGATTGCCAATAGCTGTAAGAACCGGTCTCTCATATAGCCTTTCACCCAAGGCCTCATGAAAGAAGCCCCATTGCAACAAATCATCTCCCTTGTCAACGATATCTCCTGCAATAAGTGTCATATCCACTTTGGGAAACTGCTTATAGGCCTGGTCATAATTAGCTCTAAAATTAGTATACTGTTCCAAGGTATATCCTTGAGGATCACCAAAAACCAGCAAATTCACCTCATCTCTTGTAGGCATTTTATAACTAATAGCCGAACTATATGCCTGCCCATCAAAAAAAACATAAGTATACTCCTTGCCTGCAAGAAGACCTTCTATACGAATAGTGTGGACATATTCATCTTTGATTGCCGTATCTTTATAGTGGTATAAGGGTGCCGGCTTTGTCATCAATTTGTCAATCCGTTTACCCTCTTGATCGAACACAAAAAGCTCCAATCCTTCATAAACTTGTGGTATTTTTAGGTTAAATGTTATGGCAGATTCAATATCCTCACCAGGATTCATAACCAATTGTCCTAGATCTAGGTCACCAAAATGCGTATCCTTCTGAATCTTTTCCAAGTCTGTCTCCTCATGCTGAAAAACTTCCTTAGTGGTATTTGCCGAAATATCTTCTAGCTCTTCCCCAGCTAATTCTTTATCTTCCTGGTCTTCTTTCTGGTCTTCTTCCTGATTACTTTTTTGTCCTTCCTCACGATTCTCATAAGAAGAAGGATCAAGGGATTCTTCTTGTATAAGATCTTCCTTACATCCAGTCATAAAAATAATCAAGAAAAACAAGACCAACCATCTATAACTTTCTTTCATCTTTATCCTCCCCATTCAATATGCTCATTTTCACTTTATTTACCGGCCCAGCTCTTTGATATAGCAACCTCTGCTAAGATAGGCACTTTTTTTATATATCTTTTTCCGGCTTCTTCCATAGACCTTTTTAGAATATGTGCTGTTTCTTGGCTTTCTTCTTCATTACACTCTACTACAATTTCATCGTGAACTACAGCAACAATCTGAATTGATCTCCCTTGGATTCTCTCATACAAGATACCTAAGGCATTTTTTAGTATATCAGCAGCGGTTCCTTGTATTGGGGTATTATATCTAGCAGAGAGGCCTGCCTGCTCGCTGAAATTGTGTTTTCTACCTGATAGGGTTCTTGATGAAGGCGGTAAATGTCTACGAATATTTTTTTGCCATTGTTCAACACCTTTATATGCTTGAAAATATCGTTTTCTAAAAAGCTCTGCTTCATCCATAGACATTTGAATCCCATAAGTATCAGCTGCATATGCTTTAAGACCTGCCGTCCCCATACCGAATACCAATCCAAAATTAACGGCCTTTGCTGCTTGACGTTCTTCCTTAGATATGAAGTTAATATCTTTTTGAAGAACCAAAGAAGCTGTTAAACGATGAAGGTCTTCACCTTTTGAATATGCTTGAATCATTTTTTTATCGTTTGCATATTCGGCGATTACCCTTAACTCTACCTGGGAATAATCTGCAATCACAAGACTTCTTCCCTCTGGTGCATCAAAACATTCTCTAAACTCTTTACTTCTAGGTATTTGTTGTATATTAGGATTTCCGCAAGACATCCTTCCACTGTATGCCCCATTTTGACTATAGTGGGGATGAAGTCTATTTGTATAGGGATGTATCTGCTCAGGAAGCGTATGTAAAAAAGTTGTTAGTTCCTTCTCTATATGACGATATTTCATGAGAAGGGAAACAAAAGGATGGTCCAAATAATGAGACAAGGCGTATTTAGATGTATTGTCAACATATATACCTTCCAATGCTAAAATTTCCATAACTTGCTTATTACTATTAGGATTAAAAGAGCTCTCACTTTTTTCTTCAAACAAACCTACTTGTACTGTCGGATATCCTATGTATGGATACAATTGATTCAGAAGTTCTTTTTTATCCTTCTCTTTTCTATGGGTTAAAGTCTTCCATTTGTCCAAATTAATATGTATGCCATAAAATTCCATATGAGCTATAGCATATATACAGGCAAATTCCAATCTGGCAACTTCTATAAGCTGATTCATCTTAAGTTCCTGAATCAAAACACCTCTCAACTTCAATAAGACTTTAGCATCCTTAGCTGCATAGATTAATTGTTCATCTCTCAACTTACCTGAAAAGTCACTTTTCTGTTCCTCCTTAGGTAACTCAATTCCTAGATAATGTGCAGATAAGTCTGCTAGTCCCACTCTTCTGGGACCTCCACTAGTTCTCAACAATTGTCCTGCCAACATGGTATCAAATATACTACCTCTAATAATTAATCCATTTGCCAAAAGAAAATTTATATCAAACTTTGCATTTTGAAAAATTTTCACATGAAAAGAGTCTAAATACACTTGAATCTTATTTAAACCTTGTGGTAAAACTTTGAAACAATCAATAATATAGGTCTCTTGCCCAGAAACTGCAATCTGCAAGAGCCTTAGGCGGTCCAATCTTGGGTCTAATCCAGTCGTTTCAGTATCGATACCACATATGCCTTTAGGGTCAGAATTTACTTTTAATTGCTCTAACTCTTTAACTTGATTGATAAATATATAATCAGTCATATTTCTCCCTGTTACTTCTTGCAATACCTAGGCCGATTATCATCCTCCCAAAGATGTATCATAGTACCCAAATTCATCATGGAATATGAAACCTTTTCAATTATTGTATTAATTTTATTCTTCCTTCTTTTCTTGGAAGTCTTTTCGTTTCTTTTTTTGTATATCCAAGTGCTGCTGCACCACAAATCATATGATCTTTAGGTATTCCCAGCTCTTCCAAATAAGTTCTGATACCTTGATCTTCACTCAACCAATGGAGTTGATTGATATAACAAGATCCAAGGCCTAAAGACTCAGCAGCAAGGAAAATATTCTCCAAGCCAAGAACACAATCCGCTATGGCATTAGTGTAGCTTTTTTTATTGCTGGCGATAATTAAGCTTGGAGCCTCATAATAAAAATTATAGTTTTCTTTTTGAGAGTTTATCTTAGAACGGCTTTTTGCAGGGTAATCATCATCAGGAATCCATTCCTTAAACCCTTCCTTTACCAAGTCGTTAATCTTATGTAAGACCTCTTTATTCTGAATGGCAGTAAAAAGCCAAGTCTGTGAATTACTGCCACTTGGTGCCCATATAGCAGCATCTAAAACCTGGTCAAGTTTTTCTCTTTCTACCTGTTTTTCCATATAACTTCTAGTCGATCTCCTATTATAAATAGCCTCTAATACAGGGTTATTTTCCATCTTTCACTTCTCCTCTCATATTAATTCATACAAGCGTTTACCATATCCGACATATAAGACCAATACCGACTGCTTACACCTGAATGGTCACTGGCAAAAACAACTACCAAGTCAACATCAGGGACCACAAAAATAAACTGGCCACCATGACCTTGGGCAAAAAAAGCATGATACTGATTTATACCAAAGGTTCTGACCCACCACTGATAACCATAGTCAGCACTTCCCGTCATTCGTTTAAACTGGAGGCTACTAGCTTGATCTATCCACTCTTGAGAAACAATCCGCTGGCCCTCCCAGATACCACCATTAATATATAATTGGCCAATTTTAGCCATATCATACAAGTTCATAGCAAATCCATTTCCACCATCTGAATGCCCTTGAGGACCTTTTTCCAATTCTACACTATTCATATTCAAGGGACCAAATAGGTATGTGTTACCAAAAACCAGCGCTTCCTCCTGGGTAGCCGCTTCCATAATAGCTGTAAGCAAGTGTGTATTCCCAGTTGAGTACACAAAATGAGAACCAGGTTTGTAGATAAGTGGACGTCTAAGAATATCTTTAATCCAATCATCGGATTTTCTCCATTCGTACCAATATATCTCATCACTGGCATCAATCCCAGCTGTATGGGTCAATAAATGCCATAAAGAGATGTCCTTCCAGCCTTCCTTTTCCTCTATTTCAGGAAAATATTGAGACAATAGAATATCAGTATCTTCAATATATCCCTTATCAATAGCAATACCAAAAAGTGTACTTGTCACACTTTTTGATGCAGAGCTCATGGGAAATACACTATCTTTATTAAAGCCGTCAGCAAAGTACTCATCTACTATTACACCTTCCTTCACAACCACGGCTCCAAGAACGTCCATATCATAAAGTTTATGATGAAGCTCTTGAACTGTTTCTCCATTGAGTCGGTGATTTTCCGGTGCATCGTAAGGCCACTGCCAATCCTCTTCACTATCTCCCACCTCTGACTCTGACAAATTTTCCTCTACTCCTCCAATTAAGTCCTTGTTTTCTGAATCTTGACCCTCCGATTCTTGACTTTCCGATACTTGACTTTCAGGTTCTTGGTCTTCTGATTTGCTTACTCCAGAATCTCCCATGTCAGCAGAATCCAAGTTCATATCATCCCTAATAGGGTCACCACCAAGATCTTCCTGCCCTCGACAGGCAACTGTCATTAAGAAACAACAGATAACTAAACATAACGAAATCCCTTTTCCCATCATAACCTCTCTTTATCTTCCTACTCTATATATGAAATCTACGTATTATTTCTGTCTTCACAGACTTATCCCCAAATATCAGGGTAAATAATACAATCACAACAGAAATACCCGTTGCAATATAAGTCATCAAGGGATGTTCCACAAGACCAACAAGTAGTAAAATCATAGGTATAAGTCCCAAAATTCCAATACCTAAAATCTGTAGAACAAACCGTTTCCAGTCTAACTTACTAATAATCAAAAGAATAAAGACACTAATATTAGCAGCTATACCAATTTGAGGTACCACATAAGTAACTGACCAACCGTCATAACCTAAGACATAGTCAATACATACTACAATAATTGCAATTGAAACGCATTGAACCACTATTTTGGAAGCAAGCTGAAAGCTATTAATGATTGCATGACGAACAATAGTCCAACTATATAAGACAATGACTATGGAAATCACTGACCATAAAACACCATCATAGAAGATATAATTAAAAAAAACAGATAGTACCGTTATTATAATTGATATAAACACCATTAATCTATTAAGTAAATGAAAACCATCACTTGTAAAGGCAACTTCTGGATAACCATTAGCCAAAAGATCACGATTTTCACCTTCACTTTCAATTAGTACAGACCTACATAAGGGGCAGGTCAGCGTATCATCCATAATTTCAACCTTACATTTTTTACAGGTTCTCATAATACACACCGTTACTTTCTATCCTTATCCCTAGGCCATCTTTTGCCAACTTCCTAAAAAACTCTTTTTGAACACCTGTATCTAAGAGCTGTGACGTAAATGAAATAGTAAGAAAATCTTTATATCCAGCTACACTCAGTTTGATCCGGTTAGATTTGCTGGGATTAAGAAGCAATTCAACATGTTCAATCTGGTCCGCATATTTTTCAGGCATAGTTACTTTACCTAAATTACTTAAAGTACTTGTATAAGTCTTCATCGAACGATGATAAATAATTTTGACTATAGGGTATTTAATAAATCTAGGGGCTATTCTTACCAGAAGATTTTTGCTCTTTTTAACATCATCTGATATCTTTCTTACAAAAGCCTCCTTTTTAATCTGGTCCCTAAACTGACTTCTCACCATTTCTATTATTTCATCAAAAGTATATTCTTCATCCTTGGCCTCTAAATGTATGGATAAATAGGAATAAAAATTCATGGAGGTCGTTGACTCAAAAAAGGGTCGTAGGTTCACTGGAACTACGAGACGAATAGGCTTATGCTTGCAGGTTTCTAAATGTTCACTCTTATAAATTGACCACAAATAAACCGCAGTCAAATAGGATGTCACTGTCATTTCCTTTTTTTTGACATAGGAGGTGATTTCTTTAATATTGACAAAGCCCTGAATCAGTCCCATCCTATACATCTCCAGTTTTTTGCCTTTTATTTGATAGGCAAGTATATTCTTTTGCTTACTTACTTTTCTTTTTTTATAATTTCGCTCATATGAATCTTCAATATCACCTAAAGTCTCAATCACTTCACTATCCAACTTAATTGACTCACCAGCAAGTAACTTTAAATAATTGGCAGTAACCGCCTTAATAAAGTTCACAGCCCCTGTTCCGTCAGTAAGTACATGAAAAACTTCCAAAGTGATCCTTTTCTTATAATAAAAGACCTTAAAGAGGTAATTGTGGTTTTTATGTAAATCAATAAAGCTACAGGGTCGAAAAGCTTCTTCTTCAACCTGAAAAATTGGCTGCATGTTTTTCTCGAAATAGTACCAGAAAACTCCTTTCCTTATTCTTGACTGAAAGTGAGGAAACCAAGGCAAGGCCTCTTCCAACGCTTTCTGTAAAGTTTCAGGCTCAATTGTCTGTTTAAGCATCATTGATACACGAAATACATTGGAGTGATTACTATTTGATATTAAAGGGAAAATATGAGCGGTGTTATCAAGTCTTCTCCACGTATTATGATACCTTCCTCTATTTCTAGGTTTTTGCAAGCTTCCACCTTCTTTCCCCCTAACAAATTCCATGGTCTTAGCCAAAGCTTCATCTCTTTCTTCAATGGGAATGACCACCCAATCATGGGGCATGTCATCAAAGGCTAGTCCTGTAATCTTGGTAGCAGAAAGATTTCTGATACCTGAAAGCTTGTCACAATCCGGATAGAATAATTCATGGGTTCCATAGAACAAACATATGTCTCCCAAATGGTTCAAATCACCATATATGGGAGAGACCCTATAATCTTTTAAGTCTAAATCACCTGCATATTTCTTACCAATATTTATAAGTGCTTCTTTACTTAGAATGTAGTCCTTTGAAATATAAGCTTCAATTTCTGGGTTTTCCATTGTTATATCCAACCAAGGAGAATAAAGGATTGTCTTAATCGGTTGTGCTAAGGTTTTGTCAACCTTAAACTTATAATCACGGATCATCATAAGCAATGCCATTGCCAATCCACCACCTGCTGAATCACCAATAAATATAAAAGGTTTCTTCTGGGAAGCAAGCATCTGACGGTAGAGTTCAAAACACAAATCTGTTGTTTCCCTAGCTTCATGCTGCGGTGCCAAAGGGTAGTCTATCATGGTAACTCTAGCCCCCATACTCTTAGCAAGGGTTTCAATTAAGTGAAAATGGTGAAGTTTAATACCTTTGGCATAAGCTCCCCCGTGAAAATACAAAACTTCATAATCAATGGGAGTTTCTGGATCAAAAATAGAAATAACTTGAAAACCACCAAATGCATAGGTTTCCGTCTTCATATTTTTAAGCATGATTTTAGGCCACGCAAAATCATGGTTTTCATTACAATGTAAATATTCAGCCTTTTGCTTAATGTCTAACTTGGACATAGCTTTTAGTATAAGTTTAGTCTTCTTGCTCTGTATGGAACTCACCTCTATCATAAAGTTTTATTATATTATATCATAGATAAACTGACTCGTTTATTTTGCCAAGTCCTGTTTTCTTATAATCATTATATCAAGTAAGAAATGGTTACTCAACTTGTTCTCGTCTAAAGTTTATCGCCTATACTCCCATCTATACCTTGTATTGTGATTGATACGACCAATATTTCCTATAATTAAACAAAGAGGCTTCGCCCCGTTCGCTTGCGATTGTTTCGGCGGGAAAGTTTCCCTGACATTTTATGAGATGTTTCTACTCATAAAATTCATATTGAGAACTTTCCTATAAAATCAAAAAGACTTCAAGATTCTTCTTGTAAAAGAATCTTGAAGCCTAAGTATAAGCCCATGAATAGCTTTATAATATGAAACTTCCTAGTATTATCTTATCAATCAGTCGGTATGTCAAACAAGTGGCTATCTAATACCTTACTTTCATCAATACTTACCACTTGCCAGTCTATAATGGCATAATCATCAGGCTCTGCCCATTCTTGATGGAACTTAACCGGTATTTTATATTGAGTTGAATACCATTGTTCAGTTAATACCCCACCCTTCATTAATGTCTTTGTATAAATAACTTGGGCATCATTTAAACTTTCATATCTCCACTCAAAGCTTTCAACCTCTGCGTCATTTTGCATCATAGAAAATGTTTCTATATTTAAGAACCTAAGAGGTAACCAATTACCCTCTAATACTTCACCGTAATTTGTCCCCAATGTTGAATGTGTATAGGTTAAATCAGCTGTCTCATTATATATTGAATTGGATACAGTTTTACCATCATAATAAGTGTTAATGTTAATATTCGCATCTTTATAATAGACATCATATTTAAGAATAGTCGTTCCCTCTTTATCGGTGGAAGTCCCTTCTATATAGGCAATATAATCTTGATCATAAGGTTCATTGCTTACTTCCTTAAGAATCGAATCAAGATCTACGCCACTCTTGGACTCTGCTTTAGCTGAAGACTCTTTCCCAATTAAAACATTGTCTGGATTAACTTCATCAATAGCTTGCCAAATTCGATACATGGTCATAAAGGCTTGTTGACGTTGAAAACCACCATCAGGGTTAAATCTATTATGTCCTACACCAGTCATAACGCCTATGTCATTGACATATCCAGTATATGGTTTAGCCCACTGTGATATATCATTTATATCTGCATACTCTGGTGTAGCCAAGGTGACATTCCGACCACAGGCCATAGCCGTAGTCGTCAAAAACTTAGCTGCTTGCTCTCTATTAAGTAAATTATCCGGTGCAAACTCGTTCTCACTGACACCATCAGTAATCCCAAGGACTTTTGCTGCTCTTACTTCCTTAGTATCACAATCGATAAAGGTACCTTTAGGCGCAATCTCAACACCTACTGCTTTTAAATAATCATCAATACTCATGCTAGACCTAACTTCAATCATTCTTATCGCTAGTATACAAAATTCTTCCCTCGTTATTGCATGATTGTAATTGTTTTGCATATCAATAGGTATCAGCTGTTGACCAATTGCTTTTTCAACTTCTTCATAGGCCCAACCATCAGGTTCATCTTGTATATCATCAAGTATTTTAGTCAATGGAGAATAGTGAATCGTGTCATTTTCATAACCTAATGCACTTCTATAATTCCCACCCATTGTCCATAAGGTATTGTCCCCCATTATGACCGCTGAATGACGTTCACCATTGGATACACCTAAGGCACTATCTGCATATTTATATGGCGACTTTTGTACACCTTCATCATTCCACTGGCCTCCCCATCCCCACAAGCTTTGATCGGTCTTAATGACCAAGACACCGCTTGCGTTATGACAAGCCGTTACATCCCTTACATGATCCATTACTTTATATGGTGATACTACATCGTCTAACCAGCCATCTTCTGTATAAATCCCATCATTTCCACCTTGTCCCCAAGTATATAATGAGTAATCACTTCTAATGGCAAAGCCAGTATTGGAAAACTGACGTACCATTATAACATCATCTAAAATCTTAACAGGTGATAACTGATCTTCATAATTTAGAATCCCAAGTTCTCCCTCTGAATTATCTCCATATCCCCAAAGTGTATTGTCATTTTTTATAATATATATATCACGCCATCCCATAAAGACATCTTTAACATCATTCATAATGTTCACAAAGCCTTCTTTAGAATCAGCTTTTATTTCTGTTCCGTCACCGATAGTCATACCCCCACAAATCCAAAGAGAATCATCATTTTTTATAACTGCAATAGTTGTTTTTCCTAGAGAGGCAAGTTTGACATCTTCCATGATTTGAACAGGATACAAAAATTTTGGATTTTCACTACCATCGGCTATTGGATAACCAGTAAAGCTCCCCCACGCCCATAGTGTATTGTCTTTCTTTACTGCTATACCACCAGAGTTACTTGCTGATACAGCTTTAACGTCTTCAAGTATTTTTGCCGGACTTATTTGTTCTTCCTTATATCCATTTCCATTTCCTGTATACATATTTCCCCAGCCCCAAAGGGACCCATCATTTTTTATGACATAAGTACTACCATGACCTGCGGATACCTTATTGTCCGTTTCTCCTTCGGCAAAGACTGAAACGCTCATTACTAATAATAATATAAGTGTCACAAAAAAAATTGCTGATATTCTTTTCATATTAATCCCCTTTTATTCTTGACTTGTTAAGTCCAGATAAGTGTTAACTTTAACGGCATCTGGATTCGTATTATCAATATCTACATAAACTAATGTTTCATTAATCGTTCCCTGTAACATGACCCCTAGCGCACCTATCGGCTCTAATCTTAAATACTCTTCTGTGTTCTCTAAAAGCTCAACATAATGGTCTACCATTACTTCATAACTTGACTTACTAATATACTCATATACAATGGAATATTCATCATGATAGTCTTGAATAATTTCACTTGTATCTATCGTTAATGCCTCTCTTAATTCTTGGTCATCCATTGTAACAATTCGGATTTCGCCAGTATTATTTCCATAAATACCTAGCATTTCTTCAGTTGTAGTTGTCTCATAAGCTTCCGGATCTGAAAGCTCCGATTTAGCTATGCTTAAAGCATCATTCATTGCAGCCATTGTTTCTTTCTCTTCGTCACTCATATTAGCAACTTTTTGCTTTTCATATGTATATAAGTCTGTAATACTTATGTCCATGTAGTCGGAAGCCTGTTGCCATTCACTAAGAACCGTATTTCCATTATCCTCAATTTGCTTGATATACTCGTCAACTGAAATTCCATACTTCTGTGCACCTAATTCCGTGAGCCCATCAAGGGTTGCTTGGAGTTCACCTACCGTTACACCTTCTTTTTCTGCTTGTTCCTTAAGGTCATCCGAAATGTCAGTATCTAAGTCTTTATCTTTTACAACTTCATCATCTTTCTCATTCTTTAGATTCCCATCCACACTTTCCTCGGTCTGACTTACTGGTTTGATGGCCTCTTCAATTTTCTCTTTACTAGCACATCCAATAAGTCCTGTACTTACAATTACGAATAGCATACATACTACTATACCTTTATATCTCATCTCTTCCTCCTATTTTATCAACTTATATTTACCAATAATTGGCAGTTCTCTTCTTTTCCTGTCGATGCCATTAAGCATGCCTATAGTACATAAAACTGAACATGCCAACCAACCAAATGGAAGGATAATAAACCAACCTATAACAGGTATCACAAAACCCACAAGGCCAATAAAGACAAAGAGCAACAACAAATCTAGTCCTTGATTTGTATGAAACTTATACTCTGGGTTATGAAAGTCAACTAACAAAGGTATAAAGAAAATAATGTATGCACTTGCATTAATTCATTTATTCGTCTTTTTCATTATATCCCTCCTTATATTGGTCTTCATTCAACTTAATAGCACCATATACATATGATATTTAATCCACTCGTCATTTACAATGCTCCCAAAGTTATTAATTTACATCCCAGAGTCATATATTTACATAAAAAAAATGACATACGTCATTATTTTTATACGCAGGTCATCAATATCTCTATATTTTGTTATTTAACGTCGGTTTTATTATTTAATGTCAATTTAGTCATAAATCCTTGACTGACGGAGCTTATAAATTCAACGCTACCTCCAATCAGTCTCACTCTCTCTTTGATACCGGCTAAGCCATTTCCTATTTGTAAATCTTTTACCCCTTTTCCATTATCCATCATCAGTATTTTTATGCTCTCTTGTTTAACATCAATTGATAAAAAAACTTGTTCAGCTGCAGAATGTTTAAGTACATTTGTTAATAATTCTAATATTACTCGATTAATAATATCGTATGTTTTTTCTTCTATGTTAACATACACGCCCTTAAACTTCATATCTACGTTAATACCCGTATTGGTCAATTGAAGTAGTTTCTTATTCATGTCCTTTTCTAAGCTTTCTCCTGTATAAGATGTCTCCTTCAAGGATATGTTATTCATGGTATCTATTCCTGTTTCTAAGGATAATACGCTATCGTTTAAGGCATTTATACTAAGTTCCCTATCGCGTTTAATATACAGCTTTGCTACTTCCAGTAATTTAATACATACCACTAAGGAATGTCCTATAATATCATGCATTTCCCTTGCCACATAATTTCTTGCACCTATTTTAGAAGTCATTTTAAGTTTTTCTATTGTCTTTTCAAGTTCATCATTAACCCTTGCTAATTGATCTTGTTCAAGAAGGATTTTTCCCTCAATATGCTTAAATTCTGAAATATCACGAAAGGTTAATAAGTACTGGGTTTCAACAAAAGCATTTACTTTTTTTATAAATACAATAAAAACTGATTCTTCTATAGCTAACTCAATACTTTTGTCACTAACTGATACAATATCAAGTTTTTCTAGAGCTTGGCTAATACTTTTATTCGCTTGAGCGCCTATTTTTTCCTTTAATATTTGATTAATATATATGACTTCAAAGCTAGAATCCAAGACACAAATAGGTGTATCTAACTTGTCAACAATTTCATGTTTCATGATTGGAGATATATTAATCATTTTATGACTAAAGCTCGCGTAAGCAAAGACCATTATCGAGAAAACAAATACAAGTGGAGTTATATCGAAAATCACAGGTATTCCAATTCCAAATATAATCCTATGCAATATCTTTGTTATAAATAAGATATTCAGTATTAAGGGAATAATAATGGCAGCAGCAATAACCAGCTTATAACCTGTTTTTTTGTCTGCAAATCTTTCTTTGAAGATTTTATAGCCATATATAAACCCTACAATGATAAAACCATACTCAATAGCCGTATGTAGATAGAACAAAGGGCCAAAACTATCTCCCCAAAAGTCATAGGTAGAATAGAAAAGGTGGTGATACGGATTTGTAACTACCCAAGAAAATTGTATACTTGCTACTATGTACAAGACATAACGTATAGACTTCCTCATTGCCTTTAATCTATAACTTGAATAAACAAATTCTAAGAATGCTACTTCAAAAACGCATGCCCAAAAATAATAGCCTACAATGAACCACCATCTGGAAAGTTCAGTTGGTGAAACAGTTTTAAATATTTTAAAGACCATCCATCCGATAATACTGACTTGTAAGACTAAAAAAGCCTGTAATGAATAATCCTTTTTTGCTTTCATATAAAAAATCATAAAAAATACAATTGCTAGGATGATAGCAAGGATATGCACTGAGCACAATATAGATATTTCAAGTTTGAGGGTTTCTTTCATCATTCTATTCCATTTTCTACAGCATACACAGCAAGTTGCAAGCGATCTTTAATCCCAAGTTTTTCATAGATTTTACTGACTTTATTTTTCACGGTACCTTCTGATTGAAAAAAGCTACTAGCAATCTCTTTATTGCTTTTACCATTGACAATAAGCTTAATCATATCAATTTCATCAATACTCAGTATGTCTGTATAATTTTCATTATGAATGGCTAACTTTTCAAACTTCTCAACCATGATTTCTTTTACACTTTTATGTATTACTGTCAAACCGTAGTTAACACATTTTATGGTTGAAATAAGCTCATTCGGCTCAATATCTTTTGTAATATAACCATCTGCTTTTGATAAAAAAGCGGTTATAATATTCTCTTTGTTATCAAAGGTTGTAAGGATAATGACTTTAGTATTAGGATATTTTTCTTTTATTATTTTCATGGCATCTAGACCGTTCATCGTTGGCATCTCAATATCCATCATAATAATATCCGGTTTATATTTATCACAAGCACTTATGGCTTCTCTACCTGTGGAGGCCATCGCCACAACATTTATGTCCTGATCCGTACTAATTATCTGTCCCAGTGATTTTCTTAATAAAAGCTGGTCGTCTGCAATAATGATCTTTATCATTAGAACCCCCTATTCATAATAGTTTATATACTTGGTCACTTCTTGCCTAACATCTTTTAAATTCATTTTTGCTATTGAGGTCACCTTTTCAATCTGACTGATAAAGTTCTTATCCTCAATATCAAGACTTTCAATCTTTTCCTTTAAAACCAGCATAGACTTTTGTTGATTATCTGCTACTTGGTCCAGTAATTCATTAATC
Organism: Vallitaleaceae bacterium; assembly: GCA_963677625.2. Taxonomy (GTDB): domain Bacteria; phylum Bacillota; class Clostridia; order Lachnospirales; family Vallitaleaceae; genus UBA1351. Next base: position 825,127 of record CAXXSW010000002.1, on the reverse strand, counting down.
TCCTCTTCTTTCACTTTATCATATACTATCTCTTTATACTTAATAAGTTCATTATTGATTCTTGCTGTTTCTTTTTGCTTATCACTTAAGTGATCTAACATCATAACAAGGTCTGTTAAATCCACAAAAGTAAGTATGTAACCAGCTAGCTTTCCTTTTTCAATTATTTCTTTTTGATTATAAGTCAAATATACTGGCTCCTCTAATTTTAACCTAATAAACTCTTTAGAAAAAGCCTTTCTAGTCCTTACTTTATTCATAAAAAGACTCTGAATCTCATGAACATCTATTGTTTGTAAATCCTTGAAAAGGTTCGATGTACCAACATTATCATTTTTGAAAATTATATCTCCATGATTAGAAACAATAAACACATAATCAAGCATTCGCTTTTTAACATCTGAAAATAGGGTAGAACTCACCTTATATGCTAGAAATTCATTAGAATGGACAATATAGCTAATCAAACCAAGGATATACGTAAGATTGGTCATATCCAAAACTAGACTAAGGATTGCTATAAGAATAAGAACCTTCAATAGACCATTTTTTAACTTACTCTTTTGTTCCCTTTCTGTCGTCCAAGTAAAACCCAGAAGAAGTAATATGTAAAGATATAAGCTGGCCTTAGAAATAAGTAAAGACGCAGATAGAGTCAACTCACTATATGCGATTTCTGATATAAATCTGCAAAAGATTGACACAAGTAGAAAACTGCCCATAACAAGAATCACCTTTTTATGTATACTAAGCTTATAGATATACATCATAAAAACGACAAGCAGTATTATGATCATCACCGTTAAAAAAATGATATTTAAAAACTGCTGCGAGCTATAATACCTACCATCCCCCATATGATTTTCCTCCTACTATAACTTACTCTAGCCAATAATTATAGCATACTTTATATTAATCATATGGTCAACTCGTCTGGGCGTTTGTCCAACCTAATCCTACAATATCCTTGATCATATAGACAGCTATTGAAAATACATTTCTGATTTGTTCTTCATCAATTTACTACATTCGTAGGATAACGTAAGAAAAGTTCCAAAACCCTTGCACAATCAAGAATTCTGAAACTTTTATAAAGAGCGCGAGACTGGATTCGAACATTCCCCCTACATCTGAAACCCTTATGAAAGGAGGGTTCCGATGCATCTGTTTAGTAGGGGACTAAACTAGGGACTAAACTATTTTCTACTGTTACTTTATATAAACAAATACTTTACAAGAGATTGATTTATATCGACATCTCAAAAACAATGCTGTTGAACCATATTATCATATACTAGCTTAATGACAACTTTCAAGCCGTAGAACGTACTATATTCAATTCATTGAGTAAAACGGTCCTTTTACTCGACAATCTCTTAGTACAAACTTCCCTAGGAATAAGCCTTCTAATCAATTGAATGATCAATGAATATCAACATCACTAGACACAAAAATTCCAACATACAGGAAGGTTCTAAGTACAGGTACTTGGAACTTCCAAAACTTTATTTTGTGTGGCTTTCATCTTGACTAATGCAACTTTGGTGTGTCAGACAATACACTTATACTTGCTTTTGTCAAGTGTCTTGAGTCATTCGTTTGAATTACCATTGACACTATGTTTTTGGAGATGAATAACATATAATTAACATTGTATAAAGTTAAAGAGGTATCGTGCTATCAATATTAAACGATAGTTGAAATTTGTACGATGAAAAGGAGAGTGAGTTACGAAAATGATTAAAAGAGTTATAACATTTATTGCAGTTCTGGTTTTTTTTACAAGTTCTTTGACCAACATATCTGCTAAAGAATTAAATTTGGAAAAAACCGATGACATCAATGAACCAAGTACAAGAAGTGTTGTTATTTGCTGCACTTCATACAATCCGGGGACAAGAACGATATATAGCGATCCAGTAACATGGGAAGAAGATTGTATATCACACCCTGGAGAAAGCTGTTTTATAAGGTATACTGATGTACTTATAAGCTTACAAACCTATTGTAAAAATTGTGGTGCGATAATTAAGACTACAGGTGTTAACATAAGAAGAACTCAAAAACATATGGTCCCTTTGGTATAGGAGAAGTGTATGAAACTTAAATTTAGACTTGTGATTATGACTATTCTTTTTAGCGTGGTTATTCCGATTAATAATGTTGAAGCGCATGATCATGAAAAGCATGACCATGAAAATGACAAAGTGATAGTTGAATACAAAGATGGTGCAAAAATTGTTATTGAAAGAACTGCTGTACCACTTGATGGACCGTCAACAAGAGCAGTAGTTATTTGTGGTTGTGGAGGGACGTCAAGGACAAAAGTTTCTACTGTTCACGTTGAAAAAATATATAGTCAAGAATCATGCAGTATATCTTCACATCATTTTGGAATTGTTACAGTATATTATGAATACGATAGCGTTAAGTATCGGTGTAACAGTTGTGGAGATATAACCACTGAACGTCAAAACGCTCACTTAGTAACGGAACATAGATACGTTGTTTATCCTTAAGAGGTGTTGACTATGAAAATCGGAGTAGTAGTATTGCTAATAACATTGATGACAACTGGATGTGTACAAAATACTGATCAACAAACTTTGAATCATGATGGAGAAAGTAGCTTAGATGAGAAGTACAATGCTACGAGTGATATATCACCTGATGACGTACAATCAGACTCAAAATATTTGTTGAGTGATGTTCTGGCGAGGGATATCAATGAAACATTTGGACTTTTTCTAGTTTTATCAGATAGTACTGAGTATGATTTTGATTCTCGATTACTTATTGATGGTATTAATCTAACAAAACTCGACGAGATGTTTGTAAAGAACTATTCAGATACTGAAATAATAGATAAATCAACTACGCTATTTATATCATCTTATTCTTTCGATGATGAATTGGAGACTAACAAGACCTATGTAGTTCATAATGCAGCAAGTCATATTAACTCCATTATGAAAGTTCTAGTAATTGAGAACATCTCATGTAAGATAACTGTTTGTGCAGATGAAACTGATCTTGATTATGAACAATACTCGTTTACTGATAGTTTGATCTACGCTGATAAATATTTTAAAGATAACATACATTATAGTAGTTGGATTGAATTTGATGATTTGAAAGAAACAGATAATGTTGATGATAAAGTCTTGAAAAAAGCAGAACAAATTAGGGATGAATTGATTAGCTTATTTTCAAAGTATAAACCTAACTTTGAACCCCTAAATATTGAAGACCAAGATTTTTAATGCATGAACAATAGCAAATGATTCAGCCGATGTGTTTGCTGTTCATCAATCCTATGTTATTTGTCAAAGGAGTGAGTGTTTGGTTTTCCATACATGATAAATAGATTGAATGTTCCTATTATGTAATCAGTGAAAAAAAGAATCCTATTAGGCAATGTAATTAAGTTAAGAGATTTAGGAAATAAAAAGATTCTTTAAACCGTCAAATGCGATTGGCATTTGGCGGTTTTCATTATTCATTAATCTTTCTTCGCACCATGAATAAGTAGACTATGTCTGCTGCATTTCGTCGCTTTTTAAGTTATAATAAACTACTCTATACAAGAAACTTACCGTCGTTCTGGTCTTGACTTTTCGAGGGTCTTTTCGTCCATGTCTTACAGGCAAGATATTCCTATGTATTAGAGATTCAACATCAGGTGGTGGTATACTCCTTTTGCATCTGAAGTAACGCATACAGATTGCTATAGCTATTGTAAAGTTCACTTGGTACATATGTTTTCGTTCTATCTGCTTGATGACGTCATGTGCTGTGATTGCCTCACAGAAGTTATACATGATGAGACGTGCATATACTTCTTGCAGGATATACGCCACCTTTTTCGCATGGAAGTTACGCAGTCCAATTGCATATTTCAGTTCCCTAAATGAGGTTTCTATTCCCCATCTCATCAGATATAACTCTCTTATCTTTGCAAATGGGAAGGTCTCCCTGTCAAGACTTGTCATAATGACTTCATATGAGTCTTCTGCAGTGGGAAACCTCAAGATTCTATAACTACAAGGATATGTCTCTTTGCTTCCAACCGGCAAAAAATCAAAGATTTGATTTTGGGGCATAAACTTATACAAACGTGGATTAGCTTTTATATCGTTAGTCTGTCTTCTTGTCATAACAAGAGAATAATCGACATCAAAGATTTCATTATCTGGAAGCACTAATCTTGAAGATATTCCATTACTATTAACATCTTTTACTCGAACAAGAAAATCCCAGCCCTTTTTCAGTATGTGCTCGAAGAGATTGTAGTTCTCGTATCCCCTGTCGCCAACGATGATGGTCTTCTCTCCTATCTGTGAACGCTTCAACATCTCAACAAGCGCTTTTCTTTCATCAAAACGTGATCGAGGTTGTACGAGTACATCTACATAGATTCTATTACACAAGTCGTAGATAGCATTCATATGAAGCATGATGCATCCTTTATTAGGCCCATTATCCTGTTAACTTAATGATATTGAGCTAAAAGGCTTCTTTTTTTTGTGAACTCGGTTCCCAACTCCTTAAAAAGGTCCAGTAAACATTTATATTCATTCGGACAAAACATCACTGAAAAGTTTTTGGAACTTACTTTCTTTACTTGAAGGCATTTCATACCACTTCCCATTTTCTGTTTGAATCCACCTTTGATGGATTGTATATTTAACTTCTTTAGAATTTTCTGTCAGTAGGATAATATCTACAGCAAATGCTCCTGCTGATTGTAGTGTGAAACCATTTTGAGGAGTCCGAACGATAATGCAACCATCAAGCAATGACCGAATAGCATCGATTTTTTCTGCAGAGTTATGTTTAATTCTCTCTCCTGAAGGTAGGATAATGATAACTTCATTGATATTGTCTGGTAGAGTTATTTTTTTTGGCAATGTAAAAAGACATATAACCACAACTGCAAACACAAATATTCTTGCCATGTTTAACAATTTTCGATTTCTCATGGGGTCTCTCATGTTTTTAGTTCCTTTCTGATACTACATACCTATTAACGAATAATTTGGGAATATATTGAATTTAATTAGTTTGAATATACCCAAAAAATCGTGCACAGATTGGTAATTCTAATCATTTTAGACGATTAGCTAGTTCACCTTAACCGGAACAAAGTGCAACCGTTTTTTAATTTTGACAGCAGCGAGTATAGCTCGTTTATCATAATCCTTCATAACTCTTAATGTAGATATTCGAGGTATATAGCAATAATAGAAACAGAACTGGATTCCGCCTAAGACAGGAAGTATGCCCAAATCTCATAAACAAGTTGTACTTTTACCGGAAAGTGTGCAAATTAAGTTGATACTTTTTATGCGCGATTAATGTTAATTCTTCTACATATAAACAAATTAATTATTGTGTATCTTCATAGTTAGTTGATAATGAAAACGCACTTATGTTAGATGGCCACAATGATATAAATGCAAAATTGTTGTTCTGCGAAACTTTGCTTATAATAGCTTAGTTGCATATCCATTCAATACTAATGATACTCCTGTAGTAGGGCTATAGTATTAATATGAAAGACCATTTGATGTTGCAGATGTATAGCCTGAAATTGGATCAATTATTGTAATATATCCAGAGAGTGCATTTATTCCTGTTATTACACATGCATGAGCTCCTGTTGAACCATACCAAAAACTATATACAGGATATCCGTTATAATAGCCTCAATGAGATTTGATTTCCCTATATTATTTTCACCAATTATCAAAGTTATCGGTTTTAAGGGAATAAGAAATGTTAAGTGAAAATTTAAATTCCAGTTTTATTCTGATTGCAAAAGTAAATTCATGATAGCCTGAAATTACATTTGCACAACTCATCCTGTATAATCATAGGCACAGTTGATTGCCTGCCTGTGCAGGAATGAGGTTATTATGAAAAAGAAAACCAAAGGCAATCAAAAACACTTAACATTATCACAAAGAATTGATATTGAAAAAGCTTTATTAGCTGGTGAAAACTTCGCCACCATCGCTAGAAAACTTGGAAAAGACCCTAGTACTATATCAAAGGAAATTCGTAATCATTCAAAGGTTAAAGAACCTAAGAATAAAAACTTTGCTCCTATTCCATGCAGTAATAGAAAAGGATGTAAAATCAAATATTTATGTGATGACCCTTGCGAAACAATGTGTACCTATTGTCCAAAAATAGAGATTAAATGTATTTATATATGTCCTAATTATGTACCAAATACATGTATAAAACTTAGTAAACCACCTTACGTTTGTAACGGTTGTGGTAAACGAATCAACTGTTTGATGGAAATGCAAATTTATTCTGCTAAGTATGCTGATGACTGTTATCGCGAAACCCTTGTATCTAGTCGTGAAGGTATTAATCAAACCCCTGATTCCATTAGGAAAATGGATGAGTTGGTTTCACCTTTGTTCAAAAAAGGACAATCAATCGCTCACATTTATGCTCATCACGCAGAAGAAATTGGGTGCAGTAGAAGAACACTATATAACTACCTTGATCAATCAGTGCTTACAGCTAGAAATATTGATTTGCGTCGAAGGGTCAAATACAAGCAACGCCGAACTTCAACTCGTACCAGTATCAAGGACCGAGCTTATAGAGACGGTCGTAATTATCTAGATTTCCAAAAGTTAATCAAAGAACATCCTACATTAAGTGTTGTTGAAATGAACGTTGTTGAAGGTATAAAAGGCGGTAAAGTATTTCTAACTATGATGTTTCGTAATTGTTCTTTAATGCTTATCTTCTTGCTTGAATCTAAGACCCAAGAAGCTGTTGCACGAATATTTGGTGATTTAACTTTAGCTCTTGGCTTAGAAGAATTCACTGAAATATTTCCAGTTATTCTTACAGATGGTGGTCCGGAATTCCAGAATCCAGACTTACCAGAAGAAGATTCATGTGGTAATAAACGAACAAGTATCTACTATTGTGACCCTTACAGCTCTTGGCAAAAAGGGATGATTGAAAAGAACCATGAATATATTCGATTAGTTCTTCCAAAGGGTTCAAGTTTTAATGACTTGAAGTATAAAGATGTAACATTACTACAAAACCATATCAATAGCGAAGCAAGAGACAGCCTTAACGGATGTTCTCCATTTAAACTATCTCAGCTTCTCATAGATGAAAACCTTCATCAAATACTGCCTCTAAAAGAGATAGCACCTGATGATGTGTTTTTAAAACCAGAGTTACTTAAACAGTAACCTGGAAAATAGTAGCACAGGCAGATTTCACTGTATAGAATTTAGTCTTACACTAAAGGCATGTGGAATTTAGTCTCGCACACTATTTTCAGATGCCCATTTAGCATGTAAGAAAATCTATGGATATGAGCCTGTAATGTAAGTATAGAGCAAAAACAGTGTCATGTTAAGTGCTAAAACTAGATGTTAATCCTGCATGAAAAGGTAACTTCTAGAGGACTGGAATTTAGTTTTTCATTTAACGAAGATTGATGTTTTTCATCCATAGACTAGAGATGCGAATACTGCTGGATTATACTGGGAAAAAGAGAGAGTCTCTACTAAATCTAATTGCACAAATAAAAGAACTAGTCCTTTTTATGTTAAGGTAATGTCGGTATATATGGTTTTATGGCATTTACTATATCTTCTCTGGCATCAGAGTATTTTAAATAATTAATAACTCTATTTGGATAATCTCTATCATTTATACCGAACTTTGTGCCTATCTTCTTGCTTAGTTCTTTGAAATTCATAAGCTCCAATATATCCTGCAACTCATTTTTGCTATTAAATAAGAGTTTTTTTTCTTCAAGTATCTTCTCAATATTGTCATTTGTGAAACTGCTGTCTATAGCCTCTTTAACTTTCGTGGCAGTCATATCACTAGTTTCAAAATGTAGACAATTTAGTTGATGATCAATTTCTCTGATGAAAGCTTCTGAAATCAATTTAGGTTTTATACCGTTGTATATATTAATGATAAAATTCACAGCGTCATTATATGAGTTTTCATCACAGCCTAGTTTTCTTTGCATGATATGAAGGAGCTCTGGAACAACAAATAGATTTTCAACCTCCGCAACTTTTAAACAAAAAATTCCTTGTTCTTCAAGAAGTCTAATTTCATTTTCGGTGCGATAGTCTCTATCAATAATTCCATACACTTCTATGTGTTTGAAACTATCATACCCGTTTTTTGCTTTTACATAGTTGATGACTTCTGAACATCCTCCACATGGAATTACATGATAATTTTCTTGCTCTAAGATCTCTTTATATAAAATATAATCATAACTTGATTTTAATCCTTCAACAAAAACAACTTTTTTCTTTGCACCAAGAAGTTCAAAAAGCAAATCACCAGGTAAGTCGTCATAATTATCACTCACTAGATGTTCGTATTCCCAACTATTTACATTGTACTTTTTTAGCCAAATAATATCTGAAGCATTTCTTGTGATGGCAAATTCCAAATCATGCGTTATATACATAAATACACAATCTTGTCTTATAGTTTCAAGTTTGTTCCATAATGATTCTAAAATAGCTTTGTGAATGTGCAACTCTGGTTCGTCTATGATAATCACAGAATATTCTTTCACTGATAAGACTTGCATCATCATATACAAAATAACTCTTTCACCATCACTCATTTCTTGACCATGATAGTTATATTCTCCCACTACATGCACTTCATTTCCAGTTAAGTCAATTTTACAATTTGGGAGTATTTCATTCCAAATACCTTCCAGTCTATCTACTAATGTTTTTATAGGAGCATCTCTATTAACTCCGCTTTCAAATGCAATAACATCTAGTTTATGTTGTTCTTCGAGACGTTTATTGTTCTTTGAAAAGAATAAGGACATAATTTGATTATAATCATCAAGTAAGCTTGTTGTGGGGTTATTACGGTATCTACTGTTAATTTTTCTTGCCATACTACTTACGTTTCCAATATAAGCTTCTCTTTCAGAAGCCTCAAATCCTTTAATTGATACTGAGTTTGATAAAGATAGAGATTTTTGAGCTGATATTCTGTGAACGAGCAGTTTGTCTCTTTCAAAAGCATTCGAATATCCAGTACTATTTAGCTCTTCCAACTTTACGCTGAGTCTCGTTTTGCCTGATCCATTTGAACCCAGAATAACTACTGGTTTACCACACTCATACTCCTTTATAGATGAGTCTGGAAATTTTATACTTATTTTATCCATATTCGTCTCCCCCTTTTTAGCAAACTGAATTATGACCTTTTGTTCATATTTTCTATTCTCTGAACTTCGAGTAGTCCTGTTGCTTCTTTAATAACTTGTAATCTGTTCTTTTCGTTTAACTCATCAAAGACATCAAGTAATCTTTTTTTAATATATTCAATATCGTCGTTATCTCCAAAAACAATATAATCTGTTGTAACATTAAAAAATTCTGCAATTTTTCCAAGTACTGCAGCAGATGGAATGCTTTCGTTTCTTAGATATTTTCCAACTATTGTTGCTGAAACGTCAACATTTTCAGACAGTTTTTTTGCACTGATATTGTTTTCAGTACATAATTGTTTAATTCTATCGCCTATAGTCATAATTTTTTCCTTTTAAATCAACAAAAAGTGTTGAATCATAAATAATTATTTATGATAATGCATTTAAGGATAAACAATTATTTATTTTTAATGCAATATTATTCTAACTACAAATTGTATCATATTTGATGCAATAACAAAAGTGTATGCAAAGGAGAATATAATGGAAAACAAAGAAATTGAAGCTATGTTCAAACCATTTATTCCTAAGATCCAGGACCATCTTAATGAAACGTACTGTTTGGACTTCATTCCGAACATTTTACCTTTCTCATATCAGGATGATGATATTGAAAGAATCCTCTTGTTTGAGATCAACGAGCATGAGGTTGGTACCCTAGAACAGAAACTGGTTGAATTTTGCTTAGTAACCATCGATAAAGTTTTTGATTCTGTAAAGATTCAATATCTCAGGTCACAACTCTTCTCACAAGTCTTAAAAGCACGTTTTACAGGAAAACTTATTAACAATGAAATGATAAATACAAAGGAGATTACACATGTTAGCTAAAATATCAGGAAATGTCGTATTCAAGGAACCTAGAACTTTTGGTGAGGGCAAAGATGCCAACACTTACTATTATGTACACCTGTACCAGACAGGTCAAAAAAAAGTCGCAGAAATCACTGTTGACGAAGAGTCTTTTAAAAGAGTCGAAATCGGTAAACCACTTAGCATGGATGTTGATATCTCAGCAAGAGTATACTACAACCAGCCAGTACTAAAAGCAAGACTTCTCAAAAAATCCTGATAACATTTTTTATGTTATGCATACACTTTGGATATCCGTTAATTATCCGCGGTACGGTGGCAAACTGCTAATGGTTCGACTCCATGTATCCAACTCGAAAGGCCTGGTGAAACAAATGATAGAACTTATACATCTCATGATTACATTACTCATATTGATATGGTTCTTCATTCAGATCATCAGAGTATAAAAGAAAGGACATACCATGACAAATAATCAGTTGAAATTACTGGCTCTCATATTCATGACCATAGATCATGTTGGAGCAATCCTCTTTCCAGATCTATTGATTCTAAAAATCATCAGTCGGTTGGCATTTCCAATATTTGCTTTCCTATTGGTTGAAGGTTTCAAGCATACGAAGAACCTAAAGAATTATATGATACGCTTACTGGCATTTATGATATTAATCTTATTTGGAACATTCAAAAGATAAATAAGAAGTATGGTTATTCAGATGATGGATATCTTTTCTTAGATGAAAACGGACGAACTAAAATTCGAGAGATTGATAATCGTATACGTAAATTCTGTAGCGCAGCTAAAATCCCTGAGAAATCAGCACATGATATTAGACGCACTGTTGCAAGTGAAATGTATATGAATAAAGTACCTGTTGAGATAATTAGAGACTTTTTAGGTCACTCTGATATCAAGACTACCCATGGGTACATTTTCGACTGTAACGAAGCAGAAACAACAGCTAATCTCATTATAAACTCACTTGCTGATATGAATGGATTAAGGATATCATGACTGTACTCAAAATCTTCAATTTGTACTCAAAAATAAAAAGACAAAAAAATCCCGAAACCCTTATAAATAAAGGCTTCGGAACAAAATCACGTAAGCGCGAGACGGGATTCGAACTTTACCGTTTTTGCGTGAACCTTTAAGAAAGGAGACTTTTCGGCACGTCTAAAATTTATGTACTCTATTTTGTACTCAAAATATATTACTAAAATGGATGATTATCTTGTTTTCATTGATATCGTTATTAAACGATGTTTTTGAAACTCTTATTGGTTTCATAAAAGACAATTGTAGCACTATCACATTTGCAGACTTATATTTCTTCTTCTATATCTGATATCTCGTCTTCAATTTTAAGTTCCTGATCATCAATAATTTTATATGATACTGCTTTTATAAATTCTTCGTAATTTATATTGAAAACTTCTTCAAATCCTTTTCTAAACTTCTCATTATTGATGACAAATCTAAATAATGGAAACTTAATATAATTATGTTTACCAAAGTATTTTCCATGGGTGCCAATCTTTATTATATCCTCATCTATTTTTTCGATTTCATCACACAGAATATTTCTAGCTAATTTGAACTCATTACTCAAAGGTGTCCAATCCACCTTATTAATGCATTCTTTTAGTTTTTCAGTTTCGTTAAGCGATTTATATGCTATGCATAAATTTACTATAAAGATAATCTCTTTTTCCTTATTAGTAATATTTGGCAATGAAATTGCAAATTCTCCAATTATTGTTGCTAACTCATATTCTTCTTCTATTAGAAAGGTAAATAGTAACTCATTCAAGGTTTCTTCACATTTTCCAGATGTATCTTTAAATAATTTATGCCATGTTACAATTGTCAATTTTATTGCTACTTCCATTATAATTAGTACAGCTTCTTCAAGGTATTTGCGATCTATTTTTAATATAGTATCTTTTTCTGGAATATTTGAACATTTATTCTCTTTGCATATTTTTATGTACTGCTCACTTACTATTCCTCCACAATGCATTAGAATATTCCTTCGTTGACAAATTTCAACAAATATTGGCCAATTTTTAAACTTTTTTAGCCCCATATTTAATTTTTTTTCAAGAGTTTCAAATTGCTCTATGTAGCTTTTTCGCCTGAAATTTTCAATCTCTTTCTCAATTACACTAATAAGAAAACTCTCAAGACTTCCATGTTTGAATACATCTGCAATTTTAACTTCTTTTTCGCTATTTTCAATGAGTTCGGGTTTGAGGAGATACGTAGTTTTTAAGTATTTTCCTATGAACTCGTCAAAGATGCTAAAAAGATTTAGATATAGACTTTTTTCAATTATATCAGTGAATGTTACGTTTTCTACAATTTTTTTTCGCGATAATTCATATATAATACTAATAGCTTCATCAGTCAGATGAACAATGTTATCATCACTAATTTCTTGATTATCTAAAACTTCGAATGCGTATTTTACGAAGTTTAGTTCCTCTTTCTTCTCATCTAAATCTATTTTGACAAGAGTTTTGAGTCTATCTTTTATGCCTCTATAGATACCATATAAGTCGTGAACAAGTTCTTTAATTATAACATCATATTTTGTTGTAGAAAGCTCACTATCAGTTAACTCATCAAAGTAGCCTTCTTCTTCAAGTTCGTTTTTGAGGCCCTGTTTACTCGCCTCATTGTTTTCCAAAGTAATCACTTTTTTATCAACGATGTTATATACTTTGGCTGTATCATCTACTATTTGTGCATCATTTTGCAATTTGCTACTTCCTCGCATACTCTTACCTCGTTTTAATCTATTTAAACCTTTACATATAATAGATTAATATAAAAATCATCAAATAACAACAAAAAAGACATTATATATTGTTTATTATGAAGTAATATTATATTTATTAGTATTGTACAATTGACTACATAAAGTGTTCGTATTATAATAATAATACGAACAGACGTTCGCTACCTTAGTGCACAAGATTTTTTTTGATAGGGGTTGTGACTATTGATACTGGTACTGGCAAAATTAAAAATGCTTATACTATTAGACTACCAAGGAAAGAAGAAAGATGCTCTATTGGATTTACTTGCACAGATGATGAGACTAGTTGAAAATGACTAGTCTCTTTGTTTTTCTAATTAGCTCTGATTTCTTCTGGTAGCCAAGAGGCTTTTAATTTTATTGACTTAAAATAGTCTTTTATATCGCTCCATTGATAAAAATTGTTAGCAATTCCAATTAGCCTATCATCACTACTTATGTACTCATAAGTGCTCAATACAAAGTAATTTCGTCTCTTAATAAGAATACTAAATTCTTTAAATTCTTTGCCAAGATCAGTAGTATATAAAAGCAACTCTAATTCATCTTCATTCCCCGATAACTCTTCTTTTAGTGCCTCTCTATACAAATCTTCTTTTGTAGGGTTGGTAATACATAAATATAGTAGACCAATCATCATTATTCCTATAAGTATATAAAGTCTTTGGTTATTACTCCTTCTTGAAAACTTGTAAGATTGGTGACCTCTAATTTCTTTTTTGAAATTTCTTTGTGTTTCAGTCTCTCCCATATTATTATTCTCCTATACTCTCCTGAAGTCTTTGAACTTCTCTCAACCCCGTTGCTTCTTTGACAACTTTCAGTTGGTTTTCTGTGTTTAGTTCTCTGAAACATTCTATTAATTTTGTCTCAATTAATTCTGTTACTTGGTCATCTCCAAATAAAAGATAGTCTGTTGTTATTCCGAAAAACTTTGATATTTTCATAATAACTGGAGCTGTTGGAAAACTCTTGTTGTTAAGATAACTACTAATTACTGATTGAGATATTCCAATACTTTTTGATAGCTCTTTTTGGGAAATTCCTTTTTCTTTCATAATCGTTTTTATTCTATTTCCGATATTATCCATTGTTTCCCTCCATAAATATAGATAAATCTATATTAAATGTTGACATTATCGATATATAGATATATAATAGTCTCAGATATCGATATATCAATATTCGATTCGATATATTGTTCTAACTTCAAATTGTATCATATTTAATGCAATAACAAAAGTGTATGCAAAGGAGAATGTAATGGAAAACACAGAAATTGAAGCTATGTTCAAACCATTTATTTCTAAGATTCAGGACCATCTTAATGAAACATACTGTTTGGACTTCATTCCGAACATATTACCTTTCTCATATCAGGATAATGATGTTGAAAGAATTCTCTTGTTTGAGATCTACGATCATGAGATTGGCAGCATGGAAATGAAACTGGTTGAATTTTGCTTGGTAACTATTGATAAGGTTTTTGATTCTGTAGATATCCAATATCTCAGGTCACAACTCTTTTCACAAGTCTTAAAAGCACGTTTTACAGGAAAACTTATTAACAATGAAATGATAAATACAAAGGAGATTACACATGTTAGCTAAAATATCAGGAAGTGTCGTATTCAAGGAACCTAGAACTTTTGGTGAGGGCGAAGATGCCAACACTTACTATTATGTACACCTGTACCAGACAGGTCAAAAAGAAGTCGCAGAAATCACTGTTGACGAAGAGTCTTTTAAGAGAGTCGAAGTCGGTAAACCACTTAGCATGGATGTTGATATCTCAGCAAGAGTATCCTACAACCACCCAGTACTAAAAGCAAGACTTCTCAAAAAATCCTGATAACATTTTTTATGTTATGCATACACTTTGGATATCCGTTAATTATCCGCGGTACGGTGGCAAATTGCTAATGGTTCGACTCCATGTATCCAACTCGAAAGGCCTGGTGAAGCAAATGATAGAACTTATACATTTCATGATTACATTACTCATATTGATATGGTTCTTCATTCAGATTATCAGAGTATAAAAGAAAGGACACACCATGACAAATAATCGGTTGAAATTACTGGCTCTCATATGCATGACCATAGATCATATTGGAGTAATCCTCTTTCCTGATCTACTTATTCTAAGAATCATCGGTCGGTTAGCATTTCCAATATTTGCTTTCCTATTAGTTGAGGGTTTTAAGCATACGAAGAACCTTAAGAATTATATGATACGTTTACTTGCCTTTGCCTTTGTATCAGAAATCATATTCGATGTTGCCTTTTATGGTTCGTTTTCATTGAGAAATCAGTCCAATATCTTTTTTACTTTGTTGTTTGGTCTGTATCTGCTTCATTCTATGGATTCGGCCATCAAGGGAAAAAGAAATATGTTTGGCCTTTTAGCTGACATAATCATAGTGTTAACTATGTCAACAATCCTACATGTTGATTATGGGATTTATGGAATATTGACCATTGTTATTTTTTACCTTTGTAATTTCAAAAAATCGGTTATGATGTTGTTCCTTTTAAATCTGATCTATATAGGAAGTTTTCACCCTATCCAGATCTTATGCTTACTTGCTCTAGTTCCCATTTATTTCTATAACGGTGAACGTGGCAAGAAGCTAAAGAAGATAAACATGTATGTTTACTATCCAGCACATTTGTTACTGCTATTAATAATAAGTAAGGTGATGTTATGAGAAAATTAGCGATTCTGTTAGTTCTAACCCTTATAATTTCATATTCCTATCAAGCGACTAATATTGAAGTTGAAGCTACTGGCGTAGAGGTAGCTGTTGGAACCTTGGCCTATGACCTACTTGTTAAAGTTGTTGTTGCTATCACTGGTACTTTGTTCATTGACGAAATGGTTAATGCTGGTTATGTTGCCGAAGATATTAAATTTTTAGATATAGTAAAGTTTGTTGGTGAGCATAAAAAATTGATAATTGCCGCTGGTATGGTTATGGTTGTTGATAAGATCACTGGTGAAACGGATACTAGTGTTGATATTACTCCAGATAATATTGATCTATCTGAAGGTAACATGGCACAAGATTTAGTCACTACTGAAAATACAGTAGACGAGCGTAAACAAGACTTTATGGATTGGTATTTCGATTCAGTAGAATATGTTGGAACATATCCAGATGGGTCATACAAAGTAAAAGAACCGACTTGGTCCAACGTTGCGAATAAGTATTACTATGTATATCGATTTTACGACACTTTAGAAGAAGCTTTTAACCACTTTCCTTATGAGTATCAACAGATGATGCACGAGTTTGGCCAAGATTGGGTTGAATGGTATTCTAAGGTTTGGGTTGAGTATCAGGTTGATAATGATTTAGTTAGTTCATCAGGTGCTGTTGGTATTGTAACAGATGCTGTGGTGAATGATTTTCTAAACATGACGGGTCAAATGATAACATCCGAAGCCGATGTCGTGAACTACATTAACTCACTTGGTATTGACCTAGGTGGTGAAACGGATCTTGTTCATGATTTATATGATTTCACACAGAATACTAACTATGCTTACCTATATATTGAAAATTTTGGTACCTGGTATAAGATACGCATAATCATTAATCCGCTGCCTATGTTGAGTGGGTATTCATATGTGGATACTGATAGCGCCGGGACAATAAGAATGTCGGCCGAAACTCCTTTCGGATATTTCGAATGGTCGAGATGCGTGATTGATTCAAGGAGTAGTTCTTATAATTCAACGACTTTATATGATTTGGTTCAGGGTTCCAATATTGCTAGAACTGACTGGATTAATAATTATGATTACACCATATACAATGGTGCAAGTGGTGACATTGTATCACCTCAGTACTTTCCCTTGGATCTTCCTATAAGTACAGATACAGGAGTATCAACAGTAATAGGCAATCCTGTAGATGTCGGCTTCGAAGAAGATGAAGATGGAAACATCGGTGTCGTACCTGGTGATATTCCAGGAATAACTTTTCCAGATGTAGGAACTGCCGAAACTCCTACTCAAGAAGATTTGACTAAGCAAAGTACTAATGTTTTGCAAGAAGTAAAGGAATGGATTCAATCCCTTACTGAAGCTGGTGGCATCGCAGTACCAGAAGATCCTGGATTAAAACCGACACCTGGCTTTTCCGTTCCATCCATACCAAACCTATTTGCATTACTAGTCATGATATTGATACAGATACTGTTACTTTTCATCAAAGGGTTTGTCATTGTTGGACTGATCTTCAAGATTCCAGTCTCAACTACTCTTTTTCATCCTGATACCCTATTAGCGATTGAAAAGACTAAACAACTGACATTAGGTGGTTTTAACCTATCAATCCATGAATTATTATCGTGGATTGTAACCTTTGTGTTTACATTTATATTGCTAAAGACTCTAAAGCGTCACTTGGACACTTTCAGAGTAACATAGGGGTGGTGACGGTATGCAGCAAATGATTGATTTTTTCGTTGGTCTTCCAGGAGTACTTTCTAACTTGTGGGAAGACCTGATTCAAGTATTTTACACCTCGTTTGATAGCATCTATGAATTTTATGGATTGCTTGTTAACCAAAACGTGGTAATGCAAGACATGATTGACCAAATTAATGACGGTTATAGCTTTGATGGTGTTAGCTTAATCACCTTTATCGGTGGTTATCGATACCTAGCTGGTGAAATACTCTTTCACTATACATACCTACTTCTTATCGTCGGTGCTGGATTTATGATCTATAAGCTTCTTATGGCAATCATTAACTTTATCAAGAACATCTTCCTTGGTAGTGGAAAATTAGGTTCCATGCTAAAGACTGGAAAGTTGTTCAAATAACTAAGTATTTAAAGTGCACATTTAAATAAATAAAACTGTCTTGGAGGTAATAAGATGAAAGACACTAACAGCAAACAATTAGCTGGAAAAAAGACTGGTTTCATGAAAGGTCTTTGGGGAAAATTGTTAAAGGGAAAAGATGTAGCGGTTGCTCTTACTTTTGCTTTGATAATGACCCTTGGAACCACCATCGGTAACTGTACTGAAGATCCTGCACCAGCACTCAGCTTGAATTTTAATATGTCTGAAATGTTCAGCTGGACTCAAATGATTCTGGATGTTATGTTGCCAGTATTATACATCACTCTTGGTGTATCTTTGGCATTCATCATCATCAGAGCTTTGAAGCAGGCTTTCAACTAAGATGACCTTAAGGGGCTGTCACTTGTTACTGAGTGATGGTCCTTTTTCAAAAGAAAGGAAGACTTATGACAGAGTTAGAACTTTTACAATATCTAGTAGCTATTGGAATGACACAATTAGCACTTAATGTCATGTTAGTAGCTGCTGTATTACTTAAGAGAGGACGTGTTGACAAGTAATGGATAATATTTTGATTGAAGTCGTTTCTTATGTCGTAACTATATTTGTTGGTATATTCGTTGTTGACGTTGTAATCACCATTGGTTCAAAGATGGTATCTTATGGAACATCAGCCTTTGACCATGTGAAGTTCAACAACAAAGTAAGGAAGTGATTGAATGGATTATAGTATCTTAGTTGCTATGGCCATGACAGTGTATGCAATAGCAGGAATAAAGAATGTCATGAGCTCTATAGACAATCGGAAATATTGAGGTGATAGCCGTGAAATATATATTAATCACTGATGACCAGATCATCATTAAGAAAAGTATCTCTGCCTTGAATAAAGAAGTCAAGGCAGAACTGAAACCTGAGTTATTCGAACTCATGGGCAACTATCGTGTATGTAAGTTGACAGAAAAAGAACTAGAGAAAGCTATAGACCTAAAGACTTTTATGTCTATACCAGGACATAAACTCTTCAAGCGTGAATCCTCCATATGGGGTATGTTACCCGTCTATTTAATGCTTGCTGTGGTTCTACTGCAAGGATGTGTTAAGTAATGAATATTGATTTTGCGAAAATGTTTGACGAGTTTTTTACTGGATCAGAACCAAATAGTGCTGTAAGGGAAGTTTATAATATCATACCAACCTTTACCCAAGAACAGCTCAACATCATTTGCGCCTATATGTATTTTGCTGAAAAATACGATTTACAACATATCAGAGATTTCATAGACCAAGTCATTAAGCTTCAAAGTGAAAACAAGAACCTCTCATTCTTCCAGAACAACGTAGCAGGCAAGCTTTTAAAAGCTTATACCCTAGAAGAAATGATGGGACGTGTTAAACCTCAGGTGGCCCACGTCGAAGAGCAACAACGACAATGAGCGGCATAATCATGGGGGCACAAGGACAACAACGTTCTGGAAAAACATTCTTGATGTACTCCATCGCTCAAAAGCTTAGTGATGACTTTGACCTTGATGTTTACTCAAACATCATAGTCCGACACAAAAACTGGAAATACATTAACTCGCTTAATGATTTTCCTTTTGACTTTAAACCAAAGGTACTCTTTATAGATGAAATCTATAATGGTGCCGATGCTAACGACTGGAAGAAGTTGAAGGACATTTCAATCTTCATCAACACCCTTGGTAAACAGAATGTACTCTTCCTGTTTACCACCATTGATTTCAATATGGTATTCAACCGAATACGAAATCAACTCACCTATGCCATTTTCGTCAAAAGTGATGCGAAGCATATCTATTATAGATCAATTGGAGTTACGCAAATGACGCAAGCCGATTTCACGCTACGAAAATGCAAGGACTTGTACAAAGGTGCTCTTTATGATCATACCTTTGTACCTCTCGAATTTGACTGGAACATGGATAACTTTAAAGACAAACTTATTAACTACTACAAACAAGAATACCCTGAATTACTAGACTATATTACATAATCTAACTTAATCTAACTCATCTACTTAATAAATAATAATAGATAAAAAAATAGGGATAGAACCGAGGTCGATGTTTGGCAATATTTTTGCTTAGTCATAAAATGTTGGGCGAAACCTATCCCCCTCCTCTCTCCTCTGCATGCGAAGCTCAGAGGAGAGAGGGAAATAAATAATTATAAATAAGAGAAATCAAGTCATCACTTTAGAGATGATTAAAACTTGATAGAAACAACAACAATAGAATATTGGAATAAATAAAGCGTTAGGGCCTGATTGGGCGCGCGTCTTTCCCTCAGATAATCTTATCCTGATCCAGGGGAAAGAAAAAGAAGACTCTCTTCTTCGGTGTAAAAAGAGAAAAACTCTTTATTGCCATAGAATTAGTGGCTGTTTGAACTGTTGGTAACTTTTTCGGTGTTAGGATACCTTGGGCCCTGTTGATCTGTTGGCTGTGGTTAAACTGGTTAGATGGTTGTGAACAGGCTGTGGTCAACGCTTTTCTCAGTTGTCCACTGCTTGTTCATCAATCAGATGACTAGATTATCCATAGTTGACAGGTCATCAGGGCCTTAGGTATTCCTTTCATTGAAAGGGTTATCAATAGTTTGAATGGCCTAGATACCACAAGGTAAATTCAGCGCGCAATCCGAGGTGTGGCTGGGTAACGATTTGTTTATTTAAATATCCTGCTGTCGTTGTTGAGAGAAAGAAGAAAACTTCCCCAGGGGTAGCTTGATTTTTTAAGATTTTAAAGAAAGCAGATAACCGGTTAACTGGTGTCTTAAATTTAAAGAAAGGAATGGTGTCAATGAAAGCATTTAAACTAAACGTGGATGTGATGATTTCTACTAGAGACAGACTTAAGGAGCTTCAAGAGGTACGTTTGCAGCAAAACGGCAAACGTAAACCCTCAATGGGTGATCTCGTTGATGAAGCTGTCGAAGCTCTCTTCAAGAAAGAAGTGATCCATCATGCGTAAAGGAGACTTTACTTGTAGTGATTGCTTGAAATATCGTATTGATGGCAAAGACTGTAAGAAAGGTTCTGTACCTACTTTATGTATTTATAAGCTATTTGAAAAGCAGATAAGGGTGATTAAGTGAGATTATCGGAAACTAGGCGCAAGAATGCCATAAGAAAACTTTACTCTGATGTAAAGGAATCTGGTGGCGCTATGGATATGCGCTCTCTCCAATCCAGATTATGTGGATTGTGTAACTTTAACTGTTTGCGCTGTCAAAACTGTTTTATCTACGGTGGCTGGTGTCCCTCTGAAACAACTGGTAATTGTATGTATTATCAATTGGTTGATCTCTTCGCTTATGAAGATCCTAAACCGAAACCGAAGTTTGAGAACAAGACACTACTATTGGTAGATAAAGCAATTCAACTCAAAGAATCCAAGGGGTTTTTAACTAAATCAATTCTTCAGTACCATTTTCGAATCAGAGGACAATATGCTGATGAATTGATGGGCTTGGTTGAGTTGAAGCTAAATAACGGACATTACTAAGTGTATGAAAAAATAAGGAGTGTTAGAAATGAAAAAACTTTACGGATTAGTGGCAATCATATACATGACTATTGCCTGTGTTATAGCAATATACTTTGCTATTCAATCAGGAAACTTTGATTATATTGTAGTTTCATGTATCGGTGTTTTTGTTATCGGAATCATATTATTGACAATTTCAGTATCTGGTGAATCTACTGATAATCATGATAATGGCCCTGATGATGAGGTCAGGGCCAAATAAGAATGAATAACATAGATAAAATAATTTATCTTGGTAACTCTATTATATCAAAGAATGACAGAAAGAAAAGTGTTATTCAGTCGTTCAGTGTTCAGGCTGCTAAAGCAATAATATAGGACTATTAGAGATTAAGTGAAAGGATGAAAAATGGATAAAGTTGATAAGGTAATAGCTTTACAAAGAGAGTTACGTGATAAAAAATCTTATTGGTTTGATTATCTAGTTGGTTTAACAGAGTCATTTCAAGAAGTTGATTATGAAGAAGAACTGAATAAGGCTAAGATTGAAGTTGAAAAAATCGAACTTGAATTATTAAAGAAAAAAAATCAAACGTCATAGCAAATATGCAACTATTATTCGTTTCCCCACCCTTACTAACAGGGGGGGCTGTAAAACCAGTAAGGATTTCGAAATCCAGTATTTATGCTGGTTCGCGATAGTCTACTGGTGTTAGAAACCCGCGGTTTTGTTTTTGAAAGGATGTGTATGTATGACGGAAGATCGCAAAGAATGGCTTCGCCTTAGTATTGGTGGTTTATCCATGTTTTTAGTTATTATGTTTAGTCTAATCAGGATGCAGTTAAGTGCATCAGAAGAAAAAACAATATGGTATGAATGTGAAGCTGAAATTATAGCTATGGAAATGACAAAAAAAGCTTTTAGCGATTATGTAAAAGTAACTTACTTAGATGAAAAAGGCTTTACTAACTACTACTACCTTCCCTATAAGGAAATTAATTTCAATGTAAATGATTTACCTTTGATTTTATCAGTTACTCAATATAGACATGAAAAAGGATTAAAAAATCATTTTACTTGGGATGTTCAAGTTATTGATAATTGAAAGGATGTGTATGCATGAGAAGATTTGATATTGGAACAGAAGTATTTGTAACAGGAAGTTATTCAGAAGATGCAAAACAAGTTGGTGAAATAATAGGAGAAAGATTTATTTTTCCATTCAAGCAATATTGTGTTAAGTACTTAAAGGTAACTCACAGTTCATATAGTGAAGCCAAAGAATATAACGCTACCGAATGGAAATCACCTTATTCCTTAGTAAAACGAAATGATGGTGATAATCATGATACCAAACATTGATACTCTAGTTCTTAACTTTGACATCACAAACTATGATCTAGCTATTGTCAAATTCATCAAGGAATTAGAAGAAGCTAAAGACCTAGCAAGAACCTATTTATATGAGAATAGCAATGATATATCAAATGTTATCTTAGGTAACATTCAATTCCAGGTATTACCTAATGGAGCTAGATCATATGCTTACTTGCTGCAGAATGACCGTTTAAGGGTCAGTCTTGCAAAGGGTCGTTCGAAAAGTCCAACTACTTTTCCTGTAGTTGTTACTTATACTTCTGCTCTGCTTTGGGAAAAAGGATTAAATGCTTATTTCTATGCTTATGATTGGCTGGTAAATACATTTGGTGAGGTTAAGACAACAATGGTATCAAGGGCAGATTTTTGTCTTCATACTGACAAAATAGCGCTCAATATCATGGACCTTGATAGATTTGTTGGCAAGTTTAGAAAAGATAGTCTACACCGTTTAGATAGAAAAGTTGAAACTGTCTATCTTGGTTCCGGGTCAACTCAAACAGTCATGTGTCGGATCTATAACAAATCAAGAGAAGTTCTCGAAAAGAGAAATAAACTCTGGTTCTTCGATATTTGGCTAGCAAATGATTTAGACATAACCAAGGTCTGGAATGTTGAGTTTGAACTTCATCGGAAATTCTTCAGGGAAATAGAAATAAGTACCTTTGATGATCTCATTGATAATATCAAAGGTATATGGGATTACTTGACCAAAGAATGGTTAAGGTACGTAGATGAAACAACTGCTACTCGATTGGAAAGATGTAATTCAAAAGAAGAATGGAAACTTATTCAACAAGGCTTTCAAGAATTTGATATGGACGGACATATCCACAGATCAGTACAAATTTTAAGAGATGTCAACAAATATATCCCTGGTGCTGTGGGTTATCTAACTTCTCTATCAGCCATGTTGAATATAACCGATGAAAACGAAGCTATGAGTTATCTATATGATGAAATGAAACGGTATCTGGAAGACAAGAAAATGGTCGATTTTAAAGGTGCTGTTGAAGATAAGCGAAAAGCTTTTGACATTGAGGCTATTAAAGCAAAACTTCGCGAAACCGATATTTCGTGAATAGATGAAAATATATAATTGATTGGGGGTGAATTTATTGACTGAAAAAGATATATTGCTTTTGAAAGGTGTATTGAATAATGATACAATGTCAAAAGACGTGTCGGAATTTTTGAATATGACCAAAAAAACAAAAGTCAATAATGTTCATCCCTATAAGATAACTCCACCAAAGACAGAAAAAGGTAGATGGATGACGTACATTAAGAATGAAAAAGGTGGACGGAAAAAGGTTGTTTCCAAGTCAGAAACTGATCTATATTCAATGTTGTATTCGATGTATTATGATGAACCGAAAATTAGCCTTACTTCAATATTTGATGAATGGATCGCAAAGCGTAAAAAGGAAAACGTAAGTGATCGTACAGTCCAAAGAAATAAAAATCACTGGACCAAGTACTATGAAAATCATAGTATCGCTACTACTTCTCTATCAAATCTTACTGTTGATTCCATTGAAGACTATTTTCATTCAACTATCCGTACATTTAATATGACAACTAAAGAATTGAATAACATGAAATTCATTATGAAGGATATGTTATCAATGGCAAGAAGAAATGGGTATATCAATGATAATCCTTGGCATGAAGTTAATGTAAAAACTTACGGTTGTAAACCACCCTCTAAACATAGTGATAAGAGTAAAATCTATTTGCCTAATGAAAAAAGGCTTATGTTTGACCAACTCAATAAAGATATAGCTTCTAATCCTCATATAACGGATTCATATGCTATCTTCTTGTTGTTTAAACTGGGACTAAGAATTGGTGAAGTTGTTGCAATTAAAGAAGAAGACATTAATCTCCATGACAAAACGATCCATATTCATAGGACGGAAACTTTGAAACTTGATAAGAAAAAACAACTTCGTCCAGTTGTTGTAGATCACACAAAAAAGAAGAGTCATTACGGCGATCGCTACTTGTTTCTTAGCGAATATGATATTAATATTATTCGAAGTGTTCAAAAGGTAAATAAAAAGTATGGATATTCAGATGATGGATATCTTTTCTTAGATGAAAACGGACGAACTAAAATTCGAGAGATTGATAATCGTATACGTAAATTCTGTAATGCAGCTAAAATTCCTGAAAAATCAGCACATGATATTAGACGCACTGTTGCAAGTGAAATGTATATGAATAAAGTGCCTGTTGAGATAATTAGAGACTTTTTAGGTCACTCTGATATCAAGACTACACATGGGTACATTTTTGACTGTAATGAAGCAGAAACAACAGCTAATCTCATTATAAAGTCACTTGCTGATATGAATGGATTAAGGATATCATGACTGTACTCAAAATCTTCAATTTGTACTCAAATATAAAAATACAAAAAAATCCCGAAACCCTTTAAATTAAAGGCTTCGGAACAAAAACTAGAAAGCGCGAGACGGGATTCGAACCCGCGACCCTCGCCTTGGCAAGGCGATGCTCTACCACTGAGCCACTCACGCAAAAAGTAAATAGTCTGACAAATAATCAAAACCATTTAACTAAATCATCCATTCACTAGTCAAAATTCAACTAGTGCCCAGAGGCGGAATCGAACCACCGACACGAGGATTTTCAGTCCTCTGCTCTACCGACTGAGCTATCTGGGCCTATGCACTTGATATCTTATCTCCTGCACCGGATTTAGATTATAGCATAATATTAACCCCTATGCAAGAAGTTTTTGCAATTTTTTTAACAATAAATTTCGTTTTCTTTTCTTCATTCTGCTATAATAAAAACATGACATTTCTTGGCACGTATTATCATGATTTCATACAATAAAAAAACTATAATTGTTTTAGGAGTTGATGCTATGAACTGGTTACACGAAATGGTCAAATCTATTGACTATATTGAAGCCCACTTAACAGAACCACTTGAAGTTCAAGATATTGCTAAGGCCGCCAACGCTTCATCCTTTTATTATCAGCGGATGTTTTCAGTACTGACAAATATGAGCGTTCAAACATACATACGTAATAGAAGAATGACTTTAGCTGCAATGGAACTTCAAACCACAGACACTAAGGTTATTGACTTAGCTTTTAAGTACCAATATGATTCATCAGAAGCCTTTTCGAGAGCTTTTAAAAGTGTCCATGGTGTAAGTCCCTCCAAGGCAAGAAAAGATCGTGTACCAGTGAAGGCCTTCCTTAAATTAAGCATTCAAGTGAGTATGAAAGGAGATGTACCTATGAATTACAGACTAGAAACAAAAGAAGGTTTTACCTTCTACGGTATGACAAAAAACTTCTCAATAGTAGATGATTCCAACCTTAAAGAAATACCAAAATGGTGGCAAGATACTATGGTTGATGGCTCTTATAACAAAATGATATCACACAGTTCTAACAACCAATGTTTAGGTGTATGCATGCCAATGGACATAGACAAGGATACTGATTTCAACTACGTAATCGGTGCTTTTTCTCAGAAAAAAGTTGAAGATTTTGATAATTATCAAGTACCAAAAGCTGAATGGGCTGTCTTTGAACTTCGAGGTCCCATGCAAGATACCCTCCAGCTTGCCTGGAAACGTATTTTTTCTGAATGGTTTCCGCAAACCGGCTATAAGCATGCCAACCTTCCTGAGTTTGAGGTGTATATGGACGGTGATATGAACGCCAGTGACTACTATATGGAAATCTGGGTTCCAATTACAAAAGATTGACAAGGAATCAGAGAGTGTGTCTTATATAAGATACGCTCTCTTTGTTACGAATAGTGACCACTTCCTGTCAACCTAAATTTCAAAATAAATGATAGTATCTTCCTTAACTTTCGTCCCGAACCAACTCAAAAGTAACACTCCCTATACCATCTTTACCAAACACTTCAAAGGTATATACACCATCTTCTTCAATGGTAAGGGTAAACTCCATGTCATCAATATCGTCGCCTTTATAAATGTCATCACTTGGCCCTGTTACCAGAACGTCGATCCTTCCTGACTTATGTTCAGCAGTGATTTTGATTACATCCCCCTTCTCTAATGTCATCTTATGTTCTTCCTTACTATTCAACATTTCAAAATCCACATTAAAAAAACTTTCATTTTTGACCCTACTGATGCAATATTCAGTAACTGGCTTCATAAACAAACAGCCTGTCAACATTGATAGAATCATACCTACTCCAATTAAAAATAAAAACTTTCTCATGTTAAATATCTCCTCACATATCTATCCTATTTCGTAATTTCATATCTAGGATATGACAGATTCTATATATAATCTACATATTTGGTCTAAATCCATCATAAAATAGTCTATTCCGTCAAAATCATAATCATCTTGACACGTCTCGAGTCATCATGCTATTTCGAGAACTTTCCTATACAATAAAAAAACTGCATCAGTTATACTGATACAGTTTACAATGGAGGGAGAAGGATTCGAACCTTCGAAGCTATCGCAACAGAGTTACAGTCTGCCCCCTTTGGCCACTCGGGAATCCCTCCATAAGACAAATAATATCTTAACATATATTAACTATTTGTCAATACTGAATTCAAAACTTTTTATTTGGATATACATATGAGCTAAATCTAAATTTCCATTCCTGAGAATAATCTCTTTCTTGAAAAATTTCATTTCATCAAGGGTTATCTCTCTAAGTAGTACAAGTAAGTCATTTTTGGTTATTCCAAGAATATCAATCAGATCCATACATAGGTATTTTCCATCTTTGACCTGGTCTACCAATTTATAAAGTCTTAATTTTTCAAAGGCCAACCTTTCTTCTGTCATTCTACTATAGTTTAGCAAAGGTTCTGAATTATAACCTTTGTGCCATACATCATATTGATAGGCTAACTCACTCTCTTTTCTATGAAGAAGATTCAGTTGATCTGATTCAAACACAATGATAAAATCAAAACTTTCTTTACCAAACTTGACGTAATCTTCACGCATCTTTCTTATACCGATACCATAATCCAGATTACGTTTAATATTAAACCATTCATTTTCAACATCTTCACTAATGCCAACATATCTTTTATTATTTTGTTTGTTGACAATCATATAGACAGCACTTTTTCCCATAAAGATCCCTCTATTCCCTTGTTAGACTGTCTCTATTATACACGAATCTCTTGGAAAATAGTACAGAGTGCCCAATTAATTCACAAAAAGTTAACCATTAAATATAAGAGACAAGGAAATATCTTGAATTGACTTAACGACTAGATCAGCCTCTTCAAGACTGGAAGGCTGACCTATACCAATAGCGAACATTCCTGCCTTCTTAACTGCAATAATCCCGTCCCTTGTCTTTTCTACCCCAACACATTGAAAAGGCTTTAATCCTAAGCCTTCACAAGCTTTTAAAAATATTTCCATTTCCGGTTTTCCCTGGGGGGCAGATGTTTCCACAATATAATCCACTTGCTTTCTAATATCTAAAAGGTCAATTAGTCTTCCACCACTTTTTGTCCCACTTACAGTACCTATTTTAATCCCCAGAGCCTTCAGCTCAGTAAACAATTCTAAAACTCCCGGCAATAAATTATCAGAGGTAAAACGGCTAATCATCTCAAGATAATGCTTGTTTTTCGACATAGCCAATGTCAATTTTTCTGCTTGGGTATAATAGTCTTCTTTATTGCCATGTTTAAGTATCACATCTAGAGCTTCCATCCTTGAAACCCCCTTTAGTTCTTCGTTAACCTCCCTATCTATATAAATATTTATTTTACTTGCTAAAAGCTTCCAAGCCATATAATGATATTCACTTGTGTCAGTGAGGACCCCGTCAATATCAAAAATAAAGCCTTTAATCCTGTCATTCATAATTTACCTCCATATGGCCCTTTAAGACGTATGGTCGGTCATAAATATAAAGCTTCACTTCTAACTCTCCATTAACAATAATCTTATCACCCAGTTCTACATGAATAAGTGTCCCGCCATAATTAACAGAAAAAGCAACACCTTCTAGTTCTTCAGGTAAGTGGGGATTAAGGTGAATACCATCAGCCTTTATTCTTAGTCCTCCAAACCCATAGACAACAGCCATATATGCTCCTCCTGCATTGGCAATATGAAGTCCATCCTTGGTGTTGTGATGCAGGTTATCAAGGTCAAGTCTTACTGTTTTATTGAAGAATTCATAGGCCTTATGGCTTCTTTTAATTCTAGACGCTGCCATGGAATAAACACAAGGTGATAAACTAGAATCATGAGTCGTCAATGGTTCGTAATAATCGTAGCACCGTTCAAATACATCCATTTGTACATCATCAAGTAAAAGCATGGCTAGTAAAGTATCAGCTTGCTTCAAAACCTTATGTCGATAGATCGTTAATGGATGATAGTGGAGAAGAAGCGGATACTTGTCCTTTGGTGTGTTCGAGAAATCCCAGCTTGGCTTATTCATAAAAGAGTCATCCTGCATAAAAACACCTAGCTTTTCATCATATTCAAAATACATGCTTCTAGCTGCGATTTCCATCTGAGACAATTCATCCAATGATCCTTGAATCCTCTCCATCAAAGATTCATAAGCATCTTCATCAAAGTCTCTTAGGTCTTTCGCAAGTCTAACAGTCCAAGTTAGGTGGTACTTGGCCATAGCATTTGTATAATAATTATTGTTAACAATAGCAGTATATTCATCCGGTCCAGTAACACAATGAATCATAAAATCACCATCATCATTGAAATGTCCCATATCCAGCCATATTCTAGCCGTTTCATAAACAACTTCTAAGCCGAAGGCCTTAAGAAAATCCATATCTTTATGTAAAAGATAGTATTGTATATAAGCAAACGCCACGTCACTATTAATATGGTACTGGGCAGATCCAGCAGGAAAATAAGCTGAACATTCAGTGCCTTTTATGGTTCTCCAAGGTACTTTTGCTCCCTTATTATGCCCCATTTCCTTGGCTCTTTCTCTTGCATACGGTAATGTTTCATAACGGAATTTCAGGAGATTCTTGGCAATTTTAGGATTGGTCAAGGTAAAAAAAGGTAACATATAGACTTCTGTATCCCAAAAATAATGCCCTTCATAACCCTCTCCACTTAAACCTTTGGCACAAATATTACTAAAGGGGTCTTTTCCAGCAGAAGAAAGCAGTTGATAGACTGAATAGTTCAAGGCTTCATCTATAGATACATTTCCCTTAACCCTAATCTTAGAATACTTCCAAAAATCATCCAGATATTTTTTTTGTCTTGATGCATGGTCTTCAAAAGTAAGTCCTAAAGCCTGTTCCAACAAGTCTCTTCCTGCCTTATATGGCTCCTCGTGTCTTATAGAATCTGTAAAAACAACATATTTTGTTAATGTTTCTGTTTGTCCCTGTCTTATGGTCTTAGAAAAAGCCCACTCAACTTTATTTAAATGCTCATCCACTTGACCAGGATTACTGTGTCCTACCAAGGTAGTTACCCTATGACCAGATCGTTTTGTTTCACTAGTTATAGATCCTATCTTCTCATTGGCTTTTACCTCTGTTACCGTCAATAGTTTTCCATGTCCGGAGGCAACTCTTGGGTCGTTTGGGTTGATATAATTCTCCACATCTCCATTGATACCTGAAATAAAGAAAACAGGACCTTCATAATTAATTGATTCAAGGGTAACTTTGAAAAGGGCCAATTCCAAGGTTACAAAAGATGTCATTCTATAAAATGTAAGTTTTAATTCTCTTCCTTTGGGAGATTTCCAGTGTACTTTCCGTGTCGAGATTCCTTTATAAATATCCAAGTCTCTTTTAAAATCGATAATTTCACCAGTAAAAAAACTAAGGTCTTCATCACCAATTATAATGCGTAAATCTTGAGTATCTGTTACATTGACCATTTTTTGAGCGGTTTTGGGAAAACCATACGCCGACTCACCATAGGCAATGTCTATTGTTTCATAGAAACCATTAATATAGGTTCCTCGTATAGAATCAAATCCAGTCCCATAACCTTCTTCAAAATTTCCCCGTAATCCGATATATCCATTTCCGGTAAAATATAAAGTTTCATCAACAAGTAATTGTTCATTACTCCATTTCATACCTGATACTCCTGTCTAAGACAATAAGATATTAGAATTTATAATAGAATTGTCATTTTTTCAATCAAATTTTCTTGTTTTTGGGCAGAGAAAAAGAGGCCTATGGAAGAGCCTCTTCATGAACTATTTAATAGAGCCAGCTACCATACCCTTAATGATATGTTTTTGAGCAAACAAGAATAATATAACAATTGGTACTGCCGCCATAAGTACTGCTGTCATCATAAGGTTCCACTGTATTCTGAAGGCCCCTGCAAAAAATGCAATGGCAAGAGGCAATGTTTGAACATCGTTTCCGATTCCAAGAACTAGTAATGGAAGGAGAAAGTCATTCCAAATCCAGATTACATTTAGAATGATAACTGTAACAAAAATTGGTTTCAATATAGGCATAATAACATTGGTATAAACTTGTGGTGTTGTACATCCATCTATGGTCGCGGCTTCTTCCAAAGCTACTGGTATGGATTTGATAAATCCATGGAACATAAATATAGCTAGTGGTGCACCAAATCCAATATAGGTTAAAATCATTCCCCCATGAGTATATAGGATTGGAATTCCAATAATCCCCTGTAAGTTATTCAAAAACTTAACTAGAGGAAACATAACCACTTGGAAAGGAATAATCAAACCACTTAAGAACAATAAAAAGATAAAAGTGGATGACTTAGTCTTTGTCCGTACAAGTTTCCAGGCAGCCATTGATGCTGTTACAGATATGGCTGCTAAGGATCCAAGTGTAATAATTAAGGAAGACAACAAACTTGATGGATATCTAATAATGTTGTTATTCCAAATTTCTTTAACATTATCTATTAGTGATCCCCAATTCGAAGGTAGTGACGCAGGTGAATTAGTAATCATCAAATTGTCTTTTGCCGAGTTAAAAAGAACAATAAGAAAAGGAAACATAACTAGAACAAACATAATGGCTGTTAAAACTTCAAATATAATTAATTGGGTTTTTTTCTTCATTACATTTCCACCTCTTTCCTTTTATTATAATATACTTGGGCGATAGAAATAACAGATAATACAACAAAAAACACAACAGCCCTTGCCTGTCCTTCTGCCATCTTATTAAATTTAAAAGCAATATTATAAATATGAACCGCCAAGAGTTCTGTTGAGTTAACAGTAACGAGTTTTTCAAATCCTGAGGATTGCATAACCATCTTAGATAGTGAAGGTCCACCATTAGTCAAGGCTCTAATAATGTCGAACTGTTTAAAAGATGATACTAAAGTCATAAAAGTTGTAATTGTGAAAGCTTGAGCTATTAGAGGCATAGTAATAGACTTAAGTTTTTGAAAGGGTCCTGCACCATCAATATCACTTGCTTCTAAGAGTTCTTGTGGTATATTGAGGATTGCTGCAACATAAATCATCATGATATATCCGGCATACTGCCAGGTAAAAGCTATGACTACAGCAAATAAAGCAATATTGGCATCTGCAAGGAATAAGGTGTTTGCCAGCCAATCCCAACCAATACCTTCCCCAATAACAGGAAGTATGCTTTTAAAAATAAATTGCCATATATATCCTAAAATCAATCCACCGATCAAGTTAGGAACAAAGAAACCTGCCCGGTAGAAATTTTTTAATTTCAGCTCTCTAGTAACTAAGAATGCCAAGACCAAAGCAATCGCATTAATAGTAATTACACTTAAAAATGTAAATAAGAATGTCCTAATAAATGCATACCTAAATGCATAATCAGAAAACATATTTTTATAATTCTTGATTCCAACCCATTGAGGTGTTCCGCCAACTGCTGACCAATCTGTAAAAGAATAATACAACCCCATAAAGAAAGGAATAACAACAACGATGACGAATGCTACCAATGCCGGTATAACAAAAATCCAGAACCACAACTTGTCTCTCTTCGTTCTCATACCCAACCTCCTTTAATGTTTCACATTTACCTTTAGTTAAAGAAAGGTGTGAGATGTCTCCCACACCTTTCCAATTAATCCATTAACCCTAAGTAATACTACTTACATATTAGGAATATCTGCTATAGCTGCTGCAACTGCATTGATGAATTGTTCTTTTGTAATATCACCTTTTGCGAAAGCTTCGTAGATAGGTCCTAAGACATCCATACCAAATCCTGATGGAAGGTCATTTTGCAACCATGTGTAAGCTTTACCTTCAGCAACCCATTTTGCAACGTTTGATGATAATGGACCTGATGGTGTTAGCGTTACATTTGTAAAAGCTGGAACCATTGATGCTTGATTAACCATATAATCATGACCTTCATCACTAGTAGCCATGTAGTTTAAGAAATCTTTCACTGCATCAAGATTTTCACTGTTTTTATTCATTACGTAGAAGGATGGAGCTCCAATAAAGATTGAATCCAATGTTCCACTTACTGATGCATGAGGTGCATAAGCCATATCAAATTCGATTCCACGGTCAACTAACCATGGGTCAATCCAGTTACCTTGGTGGATGAATGCCGCTTTTTCAGTACCAAAAAGACCAACTTGTGCATCATAATCACCTTGAATCAATACTTCTTGATCAGAATATTTAAATAATAACTCAACCCAATCAGCATATTCAGCTAAACGTTCCATATTTGGTTCACCTGCAAGAACTTTATCAAGTTCACTTGTATCACCATAAGGAAGTCCTGCTGAAAGGAAGCCGTTAAAGTTGTGAAGGCCAGTTACCCAAGTCATACCAGTCGTTGTACCGGCTGCCATAGAAACAACTGCATCAATACCTAATTCATCTTTCATACCATCAAGCTTACTAAAAGCTTCTGCATAAGCTTCTTGAGAAGTAAGTCCCGCTGGATCAATACCAGCCTTTTCAAGCATTGCAACATTATAACCCATACCCCAAGCTTCAACTGCTACTGGGAAACCGTATACGTCACCGTCAACAACAAATTCAAGGTCTGTCAAATCAATCCACTCATCTCCATCAAATGGAGTAATTTGCTCTTTGTAAACCTCATAACCACCCATACCTTCAATAACGAAGATGTCAGGTTGTTCATCCGTTTGGAATGCAGCAATAAGACTGTCTGCATAAGACGTACCACCACCAGCAGATTTTACATCTACATGAACACCAGTTTCAGCTTCATACTTTTCAGCAAAAGCAGTCATTGGTTCAGTAATCTCAACTTTGTTTTGGAAAACTGTAATAGAAACCGGTTTTGATGATTCATCTTTCATATCATCTTTAGTATCTTCTGTTGTTGCGTCTTCCTTGTCCATGTCATCATCTTTTGTGTCTTCTGATGTGCTTGTTTCATTTGTAGATGTGTCTTTCTCAGTATCAGTAGTTTTATCATCTTGTCCGCAAGCTGAGAACAAACCTACTACTAAAACTAAAGTTAGAAGTAAAGATAATAATTTTTTCATTGTTTTTCCTCCCTAGATCATATATCATTGTTTCCAATTACAATTCCATGAAAAGCCTTTCATGGTCGATGAAAAAAATACATTCATCAGATATTAAAACCCCGTAATTGAATGCCACAAACACATTATAGGATTAAAACTCTTTCCTTTCTTATATATTTCTGTTATAATTAACACAAATCCGATATTAGTTAAAATATATAGTTTTTCCACCTAAAAAGGAGTGATTATAGTGAACAATTCACTGATTAAAGAAAAACTGAAAAATTTTAATATACAATATACTCATCCATCCTATTCTTTAGAACAACAATTACTACAACAAATAAAATTATGTCATTTTGACGGTGCAATGGATGTAGTTGATAATATTCGTAGTATAGAACGCCCAAATCTTTCTAAAGACCCCGTCCGTTCACTTAAAAATAGCCTTATAGCATCCTGTACATTATTCACAAGAGCAGCTATTGAGTCCGGTGTCGATTACGAAGATGCCTTTGCCCTTTCCGATGTCTTTATTAAGCACATGGATCAACTGTCCTCCAAGGAAGAACTTTTTGATTTTGAAGTCACCATGATTAAAGACTTCATTGATCTCATCGATAGGGATCGGGTTTCCGAATATCAGTACCCAATCTCAAAAATCGTTAAATATATCTATGCCAACGGAGCTAAAAAATTA
Source organism: Vallitaleaceae bacterium (assembly GCA_963677625.2). Taxonomy (GTDB): domain Bacteria; phylum Bacillota; class Clostridia; order Lachnospirales; family Vallitaleaceae; genus UBA1351. The sequence goes on along the minus strand of CAXXSW010000002.1, from coordinate 790,343 downwards.
AGCGTATCAGCACTAGCAGACATGTATCACATGAGCCCTGATTATCTATCAAAAATGTTTCATCAAGAAGTCGGCATTACCCTTTCCCACTTCATCCAGCAACAACGGATAGAGATAGCTAAGAATTTTATAGAATTCTCCGATATGTCAATCACGGATATCTCCAACATCCTTGAATTTTGTAATCCGGCCTATTTCACCAAGATTTTCAAAAAACACACTGGTCAAAGCCCTAAGACTTATAGAAATCTCGTTAAAAACGGCTCACTTGGAACTTAGCAAAGAAGAAAAGTGGCTTCGCCACGTTCGCTTTCCTATAGAAGAAAAAAGCTGTGTACAAGCTTAGCTCATACACAGCAAAAAACTATTTATCTTTTTTCCTTTTTTTACGGGACAGACCCAATCCACCAAATCCACTGATTATAGCAACATAAAATCCAAAGTCATACCACCATCCGGTGTTATAAGGTTCGTAAATGCGAATACCATCTTTAAACAAACTAACAATCAGGGATACAGGTGCTATCCAGCCATGCCATATTCCACTAATAAAATTTGCATAATGGTCTTCAACATAAGACCCATCACCTGGCATACATCCAGAAAGCAACATGACTGATACCATAAGTATTAGTCCTAAAATTATGGTTCTTTTCTTCATCCAATACCACCTCTTTCATACTCATGCCGTATTAAGAACACGTATGCTTATTTTACAGGAAAACAGGTAGAAAATAAAGAAATTTGAAATACTCTAATCAAGCTTTAATCAAACCTTGAATTGTTTAACGTAATCCTGTAGTTCTCTAGCAAGTTGATTTAATACTTCTGATGCTGAGGATACCTCTTCCATGGAAGACAGCATTTCCTCACTAGAAGCCGCTGTTTCTTCCGTACTTGCTGCATTTTCTTGTGCAATAGCAGCTAAGGATTCAACCACTTTAATGACTTCTATCCGGTTTTCTTCCATTCTTGTTCCTATATCAGCAATCGTTTCAATTTCTTCAGTTGAATGGCGAATAGCTCCTGTAATCGAGGAATATTTCTCTTTAGTTGAGTCAACACTATTTGCCTGTTCATTCATAATTAATTGGACACGGTCACTAGTTTCTATAGCTACACTGGCATTTTCAACCAAGTCCTTGAGCATTTCGTCAATTTGTTTAGTTGAACGTGTTGAATCTTCTGCCAATTTCCTGATTTCATCTGCAACAACAGCAAACCCCTTACCTGCTTCTCCAGCTCTAGCAGCTTCAATTGCAGCATTTAAGGCTAAGAGATTGGTTTGCTCTGCAATGGACGAAATAAACCTACTAGCTTCACCAATTTTCGTCGCACTCTCATTTGTATGTTGAATAACTTCAAATATTTCAGTCATAGCTTTCTTGCTTTCATCTGTTTTTTCTGTTAATTCTTCAATAGTATCAATACCTTCTTTAGCAAGACTTTCAATCTGAACAGACTGGTCATAGACTTCTTGCGCACTGACTGAATTCTGATCAATAATTTTAGCAAGGTCTCCCATTTTTCCCGATGCATCACTTGTATCTATAGCCTGTTTAGTTGCTCCCTCTGCAATCTCACTGACAGTTCTTGCTACCTCCTCAGTAGTTTTGGTCGCTTCACTAGCATTATAGGATAATTGATCCGCTGTTGAACCAACCATACCTGCTGAATTATTAATATGAATAATTAATTGACGAAGGTTTTCCTGCATCTTTGAAAAGGACCGGGTGAGAACGCCTATTTCATCTCTTGAGTTTGTTGCTTTACATTGAACAGTCAAATCACCACTAGCCAAGTGTTCTGATACATCGACCAAATCTTTAAGGGGTCTAGTGATATTACGAATAATAAAAAACGTTAATACTGCAGATAATAGGGCTACAATCCCAACAGCAGCAATAGTGAACGCCATAAGACCACTTAGATAACTGGCAATCTCATGTGAGGAATCTTCAGTAGCAACAAGAGCATCATTAAGAATAATAATTCCTCCATTAACAATCTCTTCTGTAGCCACGCTTAAGCCCTTGACCAATTCAAAAAGCTCCTCTTTATAAGCAATGTATTCTTCAACTAAAGCTTTATAGTCTCTAACCTCGATAATAGAAGTCTTAAGAAGATTGGTTGTCTTTACATCTAAGGTAAAGTCTCTCAAGACAGCTACAATGTTTTCAATATCTTCGACTCTTTTAAGCTCTTCATTTAATCTTTCTGTATCGTCACTTAATAAGCTTTCAAAGACACCAGTTCTAAGTGATGTAATTAATTTCGCCAGCTCATTTGCACTTTGAGTCTGACTCAAACGATCCAGAAATTGATCCTCATCCATAACTGTTTGTTCAGTTGTCGCTTCTAGCTTATCCAGCACATTATCATAGTACTGAGCTGATATATCCTGTAAACTATTACCTTTTTCAAGGGCAAGCTCATAAGATTCATCAATTTTCAAGGTCAACTCTTCAACACTGGTCAGTATACCTTCTAATTCACCAATCATTATCTCTCTGCCATCAAAAGCTGCAATCGCTTCTTCGTTACTTGAGTATTCTTTTATATCAGTCAGTTGTGATAACAAGGACTTGATTTCTACCAAGCTCTCATTTGCCCTGTCTAATTCTTCTGACCGACCTGTCAATGTATAATTGTTGACTTGATCTGAAAACTTAAGAATATTGACTTCCAATTCTGATAAGGTACTTACCTGAGGAACATATACCTCTGAAAGATCATTTGTGTTCTTTGACGATGTCTGGACTGCACTGACAAGCAACAGTCCGATAAGGATAATACCTACTATCCCAATTGCAGAAGAAAATCGAATTTTGACACCGATTTTAAGTTTGCTTAGAAATTTGTTCATGTGGCCTCCTCTAATGCCCTTTATTTCACATTCATCTAATATATTTTTCGTTTATGCCCATTAGCATCTATTATATCAGCAGTGTATAGACAATTGGTTTACATAATATGAACAAAATATGAACTCGAATCTTTTTTTGTTTTCCATCGAAATCATTAGAACGTCTTATAACAACAGCCAAGATAAATATAGTTTAAAAAGATAATTTCTTGCTTTTTTAGCAGAACAAAAACAGACCTTTGCACCGCTTAAGGGCAAAGATCTGCTAATAACTTTAGTATTTTGTACTAATTAACTCTCTTCACCTGGAAGAAGTACTTTTGTTTTATCCAAATGCCAAATTTCATTGGCATACTCTTCAATGGTTCTGTCCGAAGAAAACTTACCAGCATTAGATGTATTGAGAATGGCTTTTCTAGCCCAATCCCCTTGGTTTCTATATGCAAGATCTACTTTCTTCTGAGCTTCACAGTATGCATCAAAGTCTTTAAGAATAAAGTACTGGTCAGCAGGTTCACCACCGCCGTTAAGAAGAGAATCATAGATTTCTCTAAAAAGGTCTGGGTCTTCAGGTGCATAATATCCATTGATCAACTGGGTTACGACCCGCCTAACCACCTGGTTATTGTTATAAACATCCCAAGGATCATATTCCCTTGTATGTTGAAGATTAATAACTTCCTCAGCTGTTAAACCAAAGATAAAGCAGTTCTCCTTACCAACTTCTTCAGCTATTTCGATATTGGCTCCATCAAGGGTACCAATAGTCAAGGCTCCATTAAGCATGAACTTCATATTCCCTGTCCCTGAGGCCTCTTTGGATGCTGTTGATATCTGTTCAGATACATCAGCTGCCGCAAAAATCTCCTCTGCAATGGATACACGGTAGTTTTCAATAAAAACAACCTTAATCTTGCCATTGATATTAGGGTCATTATTTATAACGTTACCAACATTATTAATTAATTTTATTATTTTCTTAGCTCTATGATAACCAGGGGCAGCTTTTGCACCAAAAATGAATGTTCTAGGAAGCATATCCAAATCAGGATTATCACGAAGCTCATTGTATAGGTGCATAACGTAAAGAATCAACATTAACTGACGTTTATATTCATGAAGCCTTTTAACCTGAACGTCAAAAATTGATCTAGGATCTACATCAACATTATTATGCTTTTTAATGTATTCAGCCAAACGAACCTTGTTCTTATACTTGATCTGCATAAAATCTTTACGTTCTTTTTCATCATCAGCATACACTTCCAAAGCCTTAATAGCTGAAAGATTAGTCGTCCACTCTGGTCCAATTTTCTTAGATACCCATTCAGCAAGCAGTGGGTTACCATGAAGTAAGAAACGTCTTTGTGTAATACCATTGGTCTTGTTATTGAACTTCTTCGGATACATCTCATAGAAGTCTTTGAGTTCCTCATTCTTAAGAATTTCCGTATGAAGTCTAGCAACACCATTTACAGAATATGAACCAACAATACACAACCAAGCCATCTTGATTTGACCATCAGAAACAATTGCCATACGGCGGATTCTGTCATTATCATATCCAAATTTATCAATAATCTCTGCACAGAATCTCCTATTGATTTCCTCCACGATTTGGTAAATTCTTGGAAGCAATCTCGAGAAAAGCTCAATCGGCCACTTTTCGAGGGCTTCAGACATGATTGTATGGTTAGTATAAGCACAAGTTTTCTGAGCAATTCCCCATGCCTCTCCCCATTGAAGACCATAGTCATCCATAAGAACACGCATAAGTTCTGGAATAGTCAATGATGGGTGGGTATCATTAATGTGGAAAGCTACTTTATCAGGTAGGTCCTTGATGTTGTCATGGTTCTGCATAAACTTCCGAAGTACTTGTTGTATCGTAGCAGAAATAAAGAAATACTGTTGTTTCAAACGAAGTTCCTTACCTTGGTAGTGATTGTCATTTGGATAAAGGACTTCAACAATTGTCTTTGCAAGATTCTGTTGCTCAACAGCCTTTTGGTAGTCACCACGATCAAAAAGTTCCAAATCAAAACTCTGAATTGCTTCAGCATCCCAAAGTCTTAAGGTATTAACAGTGGAATTTCCATATCCTACAACTGGTACATCATATGGAATGGCTCGAACAGATTGATAATTCTCATGAACAAACTTTTCACGTCCATTCTCTGTCTTAGCAACTCTTACATTTCCACCAAATTTAATTTCAACACCATATTCCGGTCTTCTGATTTCAAATGGATTCCCATTTTTCAACCATTCATCTGGTTTCTCCACCTGGTATCCATCAATAATTTTTTGTTCAAAAATACCATAGCGATAACGAATACCACATCCATATGCAGGGTATTCCAAAGTTGCAAGAGAATCCAAAAAACATGCTGCTAAACGTCCAAGCCCGCCATTTCCAAGACCTGCGTCAGGCTCCTGGTCTTCAATTACATTCAAATCAAAACCAAGTTCTTCAAGCACTTCTTTGATGACTTGATTTACTTGTAGGTTAATCATATTATTTCCTAAGGCTCTACCCATTAGAAACTCCATAGAAAGATAGTAAACTGTCTTTGAGTCTTTTTCTTCATAGGTTTTATGTGTTTCTATCCATTGGTCAACGATTATGTCACGAACAGCATATGCTACTGCATGAAACACCTGATCATCTGATACCTGATCAATCGTTTTTCTAAATTGGGTCTTGATGTTCTCAAATATCGCTTCTTTTAATTTCTCTTTGGTCACGTTTAATCGATTCATGTCGTCCTCCATTTCACATTACTATCGATTAGCAAAATCATAACTTTAGTCCCCTTCTACAGGATAAACTGCAGTTGAATATGTAATGTAAGCGTTTCCACTTCTATAGCTACATAAAATTTCACAGATTTTACCAAGAAGTATACCATACCGTTTGGCAGTATTGCAAGTTTATGTCATCTTGTATGTTGAATTATATTACTATAAACATCTTATATTAATGGCCCTTTAAAAAACATCACATTCAACCACAAGATCCAAATGCATCCTCCGGCGCATTCCATCCTATTCTATAACAGTTTCACTTTTCATTATAATACATATCTTAGTAAATTGGTTAATTTCAGACATTGTTTTACAGAAAATTGATGAAATGAGACCAAAAGACTATAGGATAAAAAAAGAGATGATGCCGATCCCAGGCTAGTAAAGCCTGACAACCATTTATCATCTCCTTGTTTATATGAATATTAATCGTTCAAAAGATTATTAAGTAAAGATGATCCTCCACTTCGAGATTCTCCCTTAGTACCACCTGCGGCATGAAACATCCTATTAGCCAATCTGCTAAATGGAAGCGATTGCATCCAAATGGTTCCAGGACCTGTCAAAGTAGCTAAGAATAAACCCTCACCACCAAAAAGTCCTGACTTAATATCCGATGCCATTTGAATTGAGTAATTCACATTAGCGGTTAAAGCCACAAGACAGCCTGTATCTAATCTAATAGTCTCACCAGCTTGTAAATCTCGACGAACAACTGTGCCTCCTGCGTGTAAAAAGACTTTACCATCACCTTCTAGCTTCTGCATGATAAAACCTTCACCACCGAAAAAGCCTGCTCCAAGTTTTTTTTGAAACTCAATACCAACAGATACACCTTTGGCAGCGCATAGGAAGGCATCCTTTTGACAAATCAATTTCTGATTAACTTCAATCAAGTCTACAGGTATAATATTTCCTGGATAAGGTGATGCAAAGGCAACATGGGCTTTACCACTGCCAACATTTGAAAAAACAGTCATAAACAGGCCTTCACCAGTAAGAACCCGTTTACCAGCACTCATAAGTTTACCCATCAGACCTTTTCCTGTTGAAGCATCACTGCCATCCCCAAAAATAGTTTCCATTTTAATCTTGTCATCCATATACATCATGCCTCCAGCTTCAGCCAAGACACTTTCATTAGGATCTAATTCAATTTCAACAAACTGCATTTCTGTTCCGACAACTTTGTAATCTACATCATGGGCCATTTTCTCTCTCCTCTTTTATGCTTCTTTAGTTACCCTACTATTATATCAAAGCTCCCACAGAATACAATTATCTCAGTAAATATTAGTGACAATCTAATATATTTCGGTGACAATCAGCACTTTTATGAGGAAAGTCTAAAGGAAATCAATAGCTAGGATACCTTGATCAAATTTTGCACCTACAATTTCCTTGCCCATAAGTACATCAGGTAAGACAAAGCATCTTTTCTCATTCCTAAAACTCATGTGAATTTCACCACCAGCCTGCTCTAGTTCCATCTGGTCCTTATCACCAAAAGGTAAGTCAACTTCTAATCGTTGACCATTTTCGCCACTAACAAGACGAAAGACCTGCTTACAAAAAAGAACTGCTGAAGGGTCCCACTCCCCGAAGAACTTACTGACTTCTTCAAGCCTTGCTAAACCTTTTAATTCACTATCCTGTAATTCTATAGTAAAGAGAGGAAGATCCTTAAATGCTATTTCCAATTCTTTAAGTCCATCTTCCTGAAGTTGTACCCATTTAGAAAAATAGCCCTCTAATGCTTCTTTTGGATATACTTTGTTGACAATTACAGCATCAACATTGTAATCATAGAGTTGCAACCATGTAAACGCACGTTTTGTTTCTTTAACTACAATTTTCTCAGGTGTAGAAACAATACGCAAAGAAGTAATATCACGATTAGTCATTAGGCTTTGAAGTCTTTCCAACTTATTCATTAGCCTCTCAAGATCGTCAAAGACATTATCCTCAGGCATGGGAATTTTCATGGTTTTTTCTATAAGTGGACCTGCTCGCTTAACCATTTTTCTCTTAACAGGCAACAATTTATCTATCATAAGTCCAAACATTTCCGGAAATTTAAGAAGAGACAAGGTTTCTCCTGTAGGTGCACAATCAACAATTAGAACATCTACCGTTCCTCTATCTACTATATCCAAAATTTTGAAAAGGGCAAACAACTCTTCCAGACCTGGAAATACCATGAGCTCATCTGCTTCCAAACCTCCTTGAACTTTTAAGGTCATCATTTGCTTTATATAGGCCTTTAAATTTCCCCAAGCAGTCTCAGCCTCATAAACGACATCAATTTCCATAGCTTCCAAATTTTCCATAACCTGAGTTGGACTATATCCTAATTTTATATCCAGTGAATCAGACAGGCTATGAGCTTGGTCTGTGGACATAATCATAACTTTCTTACCTAATTTTGCCAGTTTTACTGCAGTCATTGAAGCGATGGACGTTTTACCAACGCCTCCCTTTCCTGTATACAAAATAATTCTCATCCTATCACCTTCTTATCCAATATGGACCTTTCTCACTCCTGAATCTTTTTGGTATAGTCCCTTGTCTTCTTCTGAATTCAAACCATGTCCACTATCCCCTTTACCCTCTTCTTCATGTTCAGAACTCCTAGTATCCAATACTGCTTCCCCAATACTTAAGGCAGTCTCTAACATAAGCTCAGTCACTTCCTTATTAATAACCTTGAGGTGTTGCTGTAAATTTTCAGGAAGGAAACCAATCAAGGCTTCATGTTCCATTTTCTTTGCTCTCATAAACTTCTCTAAGGACAACATTGTTGAATGTTTCATCTTCATCTTCCTTTCACTGTTCTATATGTATATAATAGACAACTAGTTTTGACAAAATGACAAGGTCAACTCATCTTCGTTAAAATTTGCAGATGCGATTTGATAATTCCTTAAGGTATTTGGTTTTGGTATATTACGTTTAAAATTTCCGATCTTGATTATAACGTCTACTTGAGATTCATGTATATCCAGCTTTTCCTTATCAAGTCCAGGTATGTATAACTTTAGTCCGTACCCATCTTGGTTTTTATAATAACTTTCTCTCTTACCTTCTTTTATCCTTTGAAAAATATTGTACTTATCAAAGACCTCGTCAACAATCCTATCAACACCAGAAAGTCCGTTGATATCAGTATCAAACCATGGTATCCGATAAATAGGAACATGAGCAAAAACCGCTTCTATTTCTTCAATATATGCTTCTTGAATCTTAAGCCATTTATCAAAAAACGGATTTTCCATATCTCTTGGCAGTATTCGATTGATAAAAACACCATCCACGGCAAAATCATATAAACTCAAATACATATAGGATCGTTTTGTCTCTTCCACAACCATCTTCTCAGGTATAGTCACTAACCTTATCGTCGTTCTTTCCCTGTCTTTAAGAAGTTGTTGAAGGTCTATCAGTTGAACAAAGACCTTTTCAATATCAGTCATAGCTTTTTGATTAGGCAGATCAATTTTATAAATAGCCTTTGCTACTGGCTTCATAACCCTCATAGCTACTTTGCCGATTGGGAAGAATTTTTCAATGTACCATGTCATCAACTCAGGAAACTTTAGCAAAGACAAGGTTTCTCCAGTCGGTGCACAATCGACAATAATACGTTCATAATCTTCATTCTTATATATATTCATAATCTTAAGAAGACTGACAAGTTCTTCCATTCCGGGAAATATATCCATATAATCAAGGTCACCTGTAGGAAAACCTGAAGAAGTAATCATATCCTTCATTGCCTGCATAATATTGGCAAACTCATGGTCCATCATATATGTAGGATCAATTTCTAGACCATATAGATTATCTGCAATCTTAAGCTCCTGTCTACCTAATTCCATCTGAAAAATATCACCTAAATTATGGGCCATATCGGTACTAACCACTAAAGTTTTTTTCCCTTCAAGAGCTGAAGCTCTTCCATGGGCAGCAGCCACACTGGTTTTACCAACGCCACCTTTACCTGTAAATATCATAATTCTCTTCATCTTTTACCTCACTTTTTCAATACATATAATTAACAAGAATTTTATTTCTACAAACGAATAGTTCGTCATTCGAAGTATTCGTCATAAAGTTAACTGCCACTTGGCAGCTCTTTATAGATACTTAGGTAATTTGAATTTTACGGATTTGTTTCTTAGCTTGAACCTCTTCCTCTCCAGCGTGTTGTAGTAAATCCACAACTTTTGTTAGAAGTTTATTAAGCAAGTGTATCTCTTCAAGACTTAAGTCCTTTAAGATTCTCTGACCATATTTCAGATATTCTCTCATAATTAAGTCAATCTGGCCAAGACCTTGATCTGTCATCTCAATAGTAACAACACGTTTGTCCGTATTACTTCTTACCCGTTTAATCATATCTTTTTTCTCCATACGGCTAACAATACCAGTTGCCGTATTAAGAGGGACATTCAAGTATTGAGCTATGGACGACATATTAACTTCATCGTTCCTGTATAACCACATAAGTACGAACATCTCATTCTTGGTACAATTCAATAAGATATTCTCCCAAATATCTTCAGAGAATAAAATCTTAATCTGATCTATCATATCAAACATGGTTTCTTCAAGGTTATTAAGATTAAATTGCAATTTACTTCCTCCTTCGAATTAATTTAATTCTATCACCGAAGTATTTCTTTGTCAACTATTTTAAACAAAGCTTCTTTCATTATTAAAAGGTCCTCTTGCTTTTAGATCTCTATTCATTATGACCAAAGCATCATTTAAGGACCCTGTTTCTATCCTTTAGCGGATTCTTCCAACTTTCGACGGAAAGTCCTATGGAGGACTTTTCTAGTAAATAAGAAAAGAAGCACCGGCAACTTGGCCGATGCTTTCCTATACTGTTAGAGTGTTAAGATATATTTACTTGTCTAATAAGTCTTTGTTTGTTTAGGCTTTTTTAACTACAAAGTCTACAATTTCACCGTTGACATTCCAGTTCTTGCTATAGCCTTCAAAGAGTTCATTTTTAACTTCTTTAATAAGGGTCTCTTCTTGTATAGTTTCCTGATTAGCCTTGATTAGTTCTTCAATTTTATCGTTGTTTCCATAACCGAATAGGATATAGTCAGTCACTTCAAAATCGGCTTCTTTTCGCATGGTTTGAATCTTAGAAATAATTTCACGTACGAAACCTTCTTCAATCAATTCATCACTTAAGTTTGTATCAAGAACAACGGTCATATCCCCATCAGCTACTGAAGCAAAGCCTTCCATTTTAGCATTATCAATTAACAAATCTTCTTCAGTCAATGTTACTTCAAAGCCATTAAAATCAAAGGCAAGATGGCCTTGTTCCTTCAGTTCCGCCATAGCATGATTGCCATCAACTTCACTAAGTGCAGTACGAATCTGATTAAGATACTTACCATATTTAGGACCTACTGTTCTGAGCTGTGGCTTGAAGGAGTATGTTGTAAATCCACTGACATCATCTGTAATTTCAACATCTTTTACATTAAGTTCTTCTCGAACAATTTCAGCAAATCCTTCTTCTAGTGAACCATCATACTTAATATACATTTTTGGAAGTGGTTGTCTGTTCTTGATATTAGCGCCATTTCTTGCAGCACGTCCTGAAACAACAGCCTTAAGAACAACATCCATTTGCTCTTCTAGCTTTTCATCAATCATGGATTCATCAGCTATAGGGAAATCACATAAGTGAACACTCTCATAAGCATTTTTATCAAAATTCACAACCAAATTCCTATAAATATCCTCAGCCATAAATGGAACAAAAGGTGCACATAACTTAGACAAAGTCTCAAGTGTTGTATACAAGGTCATATATGCATTAATCTTATCTTGATTCATGTCTTTTTGCCAGTAACGTTCACGGCTTCGTCTTACATACCAATTGGAAAGATCATCAACAAATTCACTGATTGCTCTTGTCGATTCAGTAATTCTATAATTGCTCAAGTTATCATCAACAAACTTAACCAAGGTATTCAACTTACTAAGTAACCATTTATCCATTAAGTTTAGCTTATCTGCTTCAAGCTTATACTGTGTTGGATCGAACTGGTCTATATTAGCATACAGAACATAGAATGCGTATGTATTCCAAAAAGTACCCATAAACTTACGCTGACCTTCTACAACAGCGTCACCATGGAACTTATTAGGCAACCAAGGAGCTGAGTTGTTGTAAAAATACCAACGAATAGCATCAGCACCATAAGTATTCAAGGCATCAAAAGGATCAACTGCATTCCCTTTTGACTTGGACATCTTCTGCCCGTTCTCATCCTGAACCAATCCAAGAACAATGACATTCTTATATGCAGGCTCATCAAAGAGCAAGGTTGAAATTGCCAGAAGTGAGTAGAACCATCCTCTGGTTTGGTCAACAGCTTCCGAGATAAAGTTGGCAGGGAAGTTATCTTCAAAGATTTCCTTATTTTCAAATGGGTAGTGCCATTGAGCAAAAGGCATAGCACCTGAATCATACCAACAGTCAATAACTGGTAATACCCTAGTCATCTTGTCATTTCCACATTTCTCACACGTAATATGCACATCATCAACAAAAGGTCGGTGGAGTTCGATGTTATCAGGACAGTCTTTTGACAAAGATTTAAGTTCTTCAATAGAACCAATAGCATGTTTATGTCCACATTCACATTCCCATATAGGAAGTGGTGTCCCCCAGTATCTATCTCTGGAAATTCCCCAATCCACTACATTTTCTAACCAGTCACCAAAACGTTTTTCACCAATCGACTTGGGTAGCCAATTAATCTTGTTGTTATTGGCAATCATATTTTCTTTCACCTTGGTTACTTCAATGAACCAAGTATCTTTAGCATAGTAAATTAGTGGTGTATCACATCTCCAGCAGTGTGGATATGAATGCTCATAATCAAGAGCTTTAAAGAGTTTACCACTTTCTCGTAAGTAATCAATAATATCTGGATCAGCGGCCTTAACATCTACTCCTACCCAAGGTGTGACTTCAGGTGTGAACTTACCCTGATCATTAACATATTGAACAAAAGGAAGTCCATATTTACGACCTACTTTATTATCGTCTTCACCAAATGCTGGAGCAATATGTACGATACCTGTACCATCAGATAAGGTTACATAAGAATCACAGGTCACAAAAAAACCTTTTTCATCACATTTCGCAAAATCGAATAGAGGTTCATAACGTTTATATTCAAGATCTTGTCCTGTAAAAGTATCAATAACCTTGTAGGTCTTTTCTCCATCTTCACCTGCATCAAAGACACTGTCACATAATGCATGTGCCAAAACATATTCATTGCCTTCTGCTTCAACACGCACATATTCTTCCAAGGGGTTAACACAAAGACCAACGTTACTCGGAAGAGTCCAAGGAGTTGTTGTCCATGCAAGGAAGTAACCATTTTCCTCATCTTCGATTTTAAACTTAACCATAACTGAAGTTTCTTCAACATCCTTGTAGCCTTGTGCAACTTCATGTGAAGAAAGAGATGTACCGCAACGTGGACAGTATGGAATAATCTTATGACCTTGATATAACAAGCCTTTATCCCAAATTTGTTTTAAGGACCACCAAACAGATTCAATGTATTCATTATGATAAGTTACATAAGGGTCATCCATATCAGCCCAGAAACCTACGGTTCCACTGAAATCCTCCCACATGCTCTTATATTTCCATACTGACGTCTTACATTTATCAACAAATGGTTCTATACCATATGCTTCAATCTGTTCTTTACCATCAATACCTTCTGCTTTTTCCACTTCAATCTCGACAGGTAGACCATGGGTATCCCATCCTGCCTTACGTAGAACCTTGTTTCCCTTCATAGTTTGGTACCTAGGAATCAAGTCTTTAATAACACGAGTAAGTACATGTCCAATATGAGGCTTACCATTTGCAGTTGGTGGTCCGTCATAGAACGTATATGTAGGCCCATCACTTCTTAATTCGATACTTTTCTCGAAAATCTTATTTTCCTTCCAAAACTCTAAAACTTTTTTTTCACGTTCAACAAAGTTGAGTTTCGTCGATACTTTTTCGTACACTTTCATTCCTCCTAGGTCCCTTTTTCCTTGTTTATCAAGGATTATTCATGATCCTATTATTGCTAAAGGATTATAATCGTCTTTTAGTTTGCTTCTATTAAAGCTTCACAATCAATTCATAATTATACTTCTTAAGTCCTTGTTTGTAAAGGTTTTTAAGTCATTGCTAATAATAATTCCTACTATATTATGGAATCCATATCAAGATTACTCATTTTTAACTTTTTCAAAAGTACTGACATGCTTATTAAGGTGAATCCTTCTAACCATTAATATCGTAACTCCCGTTGATAGAATGGCAATAAGTATAAAGGATGTTTGTAAGCCCCAAATATCTCCAACTAACCCCACAAGAGGGAAAACGATAATCATGAAAAAACTAAATAACATACTTTCCATAGATAGAATTGTCGCCCTACGTTCACTGGGAATCAGTTTATTGATATAATCACTCATAACAACATACTCAACAACTTCAAAAACACTTAAAAGAATAATCCCAATCTCTGCCAAAAATCCACTTGCCATCATCCATAAGCAACCACTTCCTGCTACTAATAAAATGGTTAATGTCTTTTTAAAACCAAAGCCTTTTTCAATTCTATGGGCCGCTGTAGCTAATAAGGCTGCCAATACTGAACCTAGGGCCAATACCAGGCCTATTCTCAATTCACTTCTACCACCCTCTTTTAAATAATTCTGGATATAAAAGAAGGTCGTTGTTGCAAACACACCATAAGATTCAGCCATAATAATCAAAAAAGCTAAATCCTTAGATTTTTTAACGATGCTTATGGAGTCTACTAATTGGTGCTTAAATGTAGCCAAGTGATTACCCTTTTTTTCGACTCTCCCTATCTTCGGTTCCACAAAGGAAAAGGTATATATAAAAGTTACGATTCCAATAATAAAGGCTAACTTATACACAGATTGGTAGTCCCTTGTTGCTAGATATCCACCGATTGGAAGGGCTATAGCATTGGCTACTTGGAAAAGTCCTTCCCCTCTTCCTTTCACTTTCATATAAGTCTTGTCTTTTCCAATCTCTTTTAATGAGTCATATATAAGTGCATCGCCTGCTCCTGATTCCAAATTATAACTTAAGGCACTAAAGATAAAACTAAGTGCAAATCCAAAAGGACCTGAAGAATATATCATGAAAACCGTGGCAATAACTGCCATAAATCTACCAATAATCCTTGATGCTTTACGACCAAGCAAATCAGCAACTACACCTGTTGGTACTTCCATAGTAAAAGATGTAATATGGAAAATCGCCTCCATAAGACCTATTTCAAACAAACTCAAACCTCTATATGCAAGATAGAGCATCCATACGCCACTTGTTACATTAAAATTAAATAAAAGAGTAAAAATATAGTTCTTGTAAATATTATTCCTTAGCTGATTCAACCATTTTTGACTTGCTGTATTTGAAAAGTTTGTACTCATTTTTTCCTCCTAGAGTCTTTAATACAAAACAAAGAGGCTCCACCTCGTTCGCTTGCGATTGTTTCGCTAGGAAAGTTTCCTTAACATTTTATAAGATGCTTCTACTCATAAAATTCATATAGAGAACTTTCCTATAGAATAAAAAAAGCAGACAAGAAAACTTGTCTGCTGCCTTTGCTCCCAGGAGAAAATTCAACATCAAGTTTCTTGGTCAATAATACTAATAATAGACGCACTTATCCCGTTAATGCCTAAAATGTTTACTATTCCGGCAGTTGAAAGTGGTAAACGTTCTATTGTAAATTGACGTAAAACTTGATCTTTCATCGTTAAATTCCTTTCAAATATTAGAAACAGTATAACAAATCCTAATCTAATATGCAAGCCTCCACCTTTTTTCTATTGCTAGACCCTCTTTCTTCCTATAAAATAAAGGTATACTTAAGGCCTAGGAGGAATTAGATGCCAAATTTAGATTTAACTTTACTAACCGATTTTTACGAATTGACCATGATGCAAGGTTATTTTCATCATAAAGATAATGATGCTACTGTAGTTTTTGATATGTTCTACCGTTCAAACCCTAGCGGGAGCTCTTTTTCTATTGCAGCTGGTTTGGAACAGTTTGTTGATTATCTCAACAACTTATCATTTACTGATGATGATATTAACTATCTAAGAAGACAAACTATTTTCGAAGAAGACTTTATTACATATCTTAAAGACTTTAGCTTTACAGGTGATATCTATGCTGTTTCTGAAGGAACCGTTGTATTTCCCTATGAACCAATTGTAAAAATTATTGCCCCTATTTGCCAGGCACAGTTAATTGAGACAGCTCTTCTCAATATCATTAATCACCAGAGTCTTATAGCAACCAAAGCCGCCAGGGTCAAATGGGCAGCAGGAGATGATACAGTTTTAGAGTTTGGTCTTCGCAGAGCCCAAGGTCCTGATGCAGGTATTTATGGTGCAAGAGCTGCAATTATTGGCGGTTGTGGTGCAACTTCCAATGTACTTGCTGGAAAGATGTTCAATCTTCCTGTAAAAGGAACCCATGCCCATAGCTGGGTTATGAGTTTCTCTTCTGAACTAGAAGCCTTTCGCGCGTATGCAGAACTCTATCCTGATAACTGTTTACTTTTAGTAGATACATACGACACAATCAAGTCAGGTGTTCCCAATGCAATTAAAGTTTTTAAAGAACTTTATGAAAAAGGATACAAACCAAGTACCATCGGCATTCGTTTAGACAGTGGTGACTTATCCTACTTATCAAAAGAAGCTCGTAAATTACTGGATGCTGCTGGATTCGAGAACGCTATCATTTCAGCCTCAAGTGATTTGGATGAATATCTGATTCGGGATTTGAAACTACAAGGTTCAAAAATCAGCTTGTGGGGCGTCGGGACAAATCTAATCACCTCTAAAGACTGTCCTGCCTTCGGTGGTGTTTATAAGCTTGCAGCTCTTTATGATGGTGAAAAATACATACCAAAAATCAAGTTGTCCGAGAATCAAATCAAAGTTACTAATCCTGGAAACAAAAGGCTTCTTCGCATCTATAGCAAAAGAACTGGTAAAATAAAAGCTGACCTCATAGTACTGGATCATGAAAACTATAATGAAAACGAGCCTTTAGTAATCTTTGATCCAATTGCACCATGGAAAAAAACTGAACTTAAGGCTAATACATATACCATTCGTGAAATGTTGGAACCGATTTTTATTAAGGGCAAGCAGGTTTATAAACTGCCTTCAACAATGGAAATCAAAGCCCATTGTGATCACGAACTAACCACATTATGGGATGAATCCAGACGACTCATTAACCCACAACCTGTGTTCGTAGATTTATCCAAGCCTCTTTATGACCTAAAGCAAAAAATGATGATGGAAAACTAACTAGTCTTATAAAAATATATCGGCCCCATATATAAGCTGCTTTTATGTATGTATCTAACAAATCATTGTACCTATAACCTTTATCATGTATAATGAAACATATTAAATGTTAATTGTAGAATAATTTATTATACAACCTTAATAAGACGGGTCTTTTTGTAGTAAATTATAAGCTTCTATGATAATACTGTACAGATAAGTTTCTTACCACGTAAGAGGAGGAATTAAATATGGGAAAACCTGTGAATGCAATGGATACCAGCCATCGTAAAGGTGGTATATTGGTTCATCCGACATCTTTTCCGGGCCCCTATGGGATTGGGGACCTAGGAAATAATGCATACCGATTTATTGACTTCTTAGTAGCATCTGATCAGCAGCTTTGGCAGGTATTGCCAATCGGACCTACGGGTTATGGAGATTCACCTTATCAAGCTTTTTCATCTTTTGCAGGCCAACCACTCATCATCAGTCCGGATAAACTGATGGATATGGGTCTTCTGACAGAAGACGATCTTGACCTTAGGGTTTGGAATCCTCAGGTCATCGACTATGGTCCAGTCATTGAGTATAAGTTCAGCCTATATAGGAAAGCATTTCTTCATTTTGAAAATACTACTGATGAAGAACTGAAAAAAGAATATAAAAATTTCTGTACAAATCAAAAAGAATGGATATCAGACTATGGCTTATTTATGGCTGTTAAAGACTTCCATCATGGAGTTGTATGGACTGAATGGGATCAACATATTGCTTTCCCAACTAAAGAAAGCAAGAAAAAATGGACTACTAAGTTAAAAAAAGAAATAAAATTCTACAAGTTCCTTCAATTCTTATTCTATAAACAATGGTTTGAGCTTAAGACCTATGCTAATGAAAAGGGTATTTCCATTATTGGAGACACGCCAATTTTTGTCGCCTTTGACTCTTCGGATGTCTGGGCTAACAAAGACCTCTTCTTCTTAGATTCCAAGGGTTATCCAACAGAAGTAGCCGGTGTACCTCCAGATTATTTCAGCGAAACAGGTCAATTATGGGGAAACCCTTTATACGACTGGGAAAATCACAAGAAATCAGCTTATGACTGGTGGACCAAGCGAGTTGCATACAATCTTAAATTTGTAGACCTCCTTCGTATTGATCACTTCCGAGGATTTGAAGCATTCTGGGCTGTTCCATATGGTTCTGAAACAGCTATTACAGGGGAGTGGAAAAAAGGACCTGGACATGATCTTTTCTATGCATTAGAAGACAACTTAGGAAAAGATCTTCCTATTATTGCAGAAGATTTAGGTGTTATTACGCCTGAAGTTGAAGCCCTTAGAGACGATTTTCACTTACCCGGTATGAAGATTCTTCAATTTGCCTTTGATGACATAGAAGAAAATGGTTTCTTACCCCATAACTACACCCCACATTCTATTTGTTATACTGGCACTCATGACAATGACACAACTCTTGGCTGGTATCTAAAGGCTGTTTCCAAAAGCCAAGATAAGGTTCGACGCTACATGAATACAGATGGTATGGATGTCGTTTGGGACTTCATTAGAACCTGCTACGGTTCTGTTTCTGAAATGGCTGTTCTACCTCTTCAAGATGTCTTCTCCTATGACTCTTGGGCTAGGATGAATACCCCTGGTATTGCAGCTGGTAATTGGCAATGGAGATATGAAGACCATATGCTTAACGATCACTTCAGTAATAAACTTAAGTATGTAACTCAGCTTTATGGCCGTGGTCGCGTTCTTAAAGAGGAAGAAAGTGAGTAGATTCCATATTAAATTTAAAGATGCATAACATAATAAAGGGCTGTTTACTATATTTATCAGTAAACAGCCCTTTATTATAGTCAAACATATTTACTTTTCTTAAAAGTTTAACCCTCCAATAATTAGTTCGACCTTAATCAAATCGGGCCCAATACCATCCTTCATTCCATCTAACTTTTCCCAAATGATCATCATCAAAGATTTCTTTAATGTCGTTTTTGGCGTTATCGGATAGTTGGTTATTAACAAACATAGGAATAATAACCCGTTGATTGCCTTCCCACTTGCAGCTTATTGGTAATATGCCAATACCTGTCAATCGCCAAGTAAGAGAGTTTTCTTGATCAAATTCAAGATTTACAAGTATACCGCTAAAATCATCCGCCTCCAAACCCTCTGCTTTAGTGGAAGATAAAAAATCACCTAAGGAATATGCAATCACCTTAGGCTCCTTGAGTACCTGATTATCCAATTCCCACATCAACTCAATTGCTTGCACCTTATGGGGATGGCTTCCAATAATTATATCCGCACCCAGATTGACAAGATCATGAGCTAGTTTTATTTGATTCTCATTAGGCGACTCATCATACTCCTCACCAAAGTGCAGAAAAACAAGAACATAGTCTACATCAGAACCTTCAGCATCTTCAACATCACGATATAGACGGTTCAAACTTTCCCCATCATAAAAGTCAAGTGAATTGATATTGCCCTTGTAAGGGTTGTTATCGTAATTGTTCATTCCATATGTGTAGTTAATAACTTGTAGCCTTAACCCATGAACGTCAAGGATATCATCACTCTTTCTTTCCTTATCATAATGACCTAAATCATTCACTTTTTCTTTATATGTTCCCGTATGTTTTATACCCTCTTCATCTAGTATCTCCAAAGTTCTAATTAAACCTTCAAGGCCATAATCCATACAGTGATTATTGGCTGTTGTGACAAAATCAATGCCAGATGCCTTAATGGCTTTTACAGCTGAATCCGGTGTCGAAAATCTAGGATAACCGGTATAGGGAGGCCCCGAGAAGGTAGACTCAAGATTAGCAAAGACATAGTCTGAAAGCATCAATTCATCTTCAATTACCACAAAACTGGACATAAAATCATACTCTTGGCTCTTCCTATCATATGCCGTCTCTAATTGACTTTCATGGAACATAAGATCCCCACCCATTGTCAGTTTTACTTTTTCGTCGTCTATGACTGAATCCTGCAAGACTTCCTTTGTTGTTTCTTCTTCTGGCTGTTGGCTTTCACCATCTTCCTCTCTCTTCTGCTGATTCACTATACTTCCATCTTTATCACCTAACTCTTCTCTCTCGACCATACAAGATGCTATGGATAGAACAAGTAGAGCTAAAAGCACTCCTATTATCCACTTCCTCATCTTTCCCCCTTAATCCTTAAGTAACTTTCTTAGTTCTAACTTTCTGGAATACTTAACCATACCAATACCTGCTAAAGCTAAAAAGATGCAAATAAGAATCAACCAAATATTACCCATAATTGGCAGGGGTGTATCAAGGACTACCCTTAAAGACTGATTATCAACAATAATCAAAACAAGTATTAAGAGTATGGGAATTGATAAGGGCAAAAAAATCAGAAGCTTTTTAAAACCAGACCATTGTTCCAAAGAGGCTTTTTGAAGAACCAATAAGAGCCATGGCATAAACATAAAAGCAATGATAAAATAAATAACCACAATACCCACATCCAAGGTTTCAATACTAATTGACTTTAAGGATACCTCACCTTGTCGAACGACCTTATAAGCCTTAATCAAAAGGAGATATAAGAAGAATGACGTTGTACTCAATCCAAACATGTATAGAGGTGTAAACCTACCACCAGACGCTTGAATAAAATTATTGATATAGGCTGATGAGTCAGAACCAATAAGGTCTTCTAAACGCCTTCCATCTTCATAGGCATGTAGAAGAATCTCCAAAATCATATCCATAGTATTTTTCTTATCCCATTTCTTCATAGATGAACTCTTAACCGCTTCATCTGCATTAAGGTAAAAATTCCTATACTCATCTGACAGACTCTTGACTTTTTCTTCTGACTTTCTTACAGACTGATAATTAAAATATACATTTAATAATGCTAGAGCAACCATTATAGACAAAATAATACTTACACCAAGTCGAAATTTGTCATTGATCAAGAAAAATAGGACAACTTGAACGAGTAAAACCAAGGCTAATCCAGAACTAAGATACACTTTCATTCGACCACTATTCATGTATAACACCACCTTTTAAAATCCTATTGACTGTTACTGATATGTCCTCCCAAAGCCTCCCAAAGGATTCAAGCTCATCCCTACCTTTTGGACTGATTTTATAATATTTACGTCTTGGACCTAGCTCAGACTTACGAGACTCACTGGTTACATAGCCTTTCTTTTCAAGACGGATAAGCACGGGATATATGCTTCC
Organism: Vallitaleaceae bacterium; assembly: GCA_963677625.2. Classification (GTDB taxonomy): domain Bacteria; phylum Bacillota; class Clostridia; order Lachnospirales; family Vallitaleaceae; genus UBA1351. The sequence goes on along the minus strand of CAXXSW010000002.1, from coordinate 769,005 downwards.
TTCATTAAGGTCCTTAAATCCATATTCATTCAAGGCTTCAGTAATAACATAACCATATGTTTCTTCCTGAGAAATAATCTTTAAGATACATCCTTCTAGAAGGCCTTTCAACAATTGAGCTTTATTCAATAGCAACACCTCCACTACTCTATATTGTATAGTACCATATGTATATGATACGCTCACTACTCTATATTGTCAAGTAGCTAGGTTGTATTTTTCTATTGCCGTTGCATTGCCTATAAAACCTTGCTATAATGGAAATACTGCACTGACCAACTTAAGTCTTGTTCCATCTTATCTTAAGTCAATTTAATAAGTTGCAGAATTTTTATGAGTAGGTGACCTATGCAGCGTCTTAAGTTTTTTATTTTTATTCCTATACACTTTCTATGCGGTATTCCCTATCTTGGCCTCATTCATTTAATCGGCCTTTTTAATCGTCCTTTACGAGTCAAGATGGCTTATGGATACAACCGTTTAACTGCATGGTGGCTTTTCTGGGCTGCTGGTGCAAAATTTGATGTTGAAGGCATTGATAACCTCTATCAAGATACCAATGTTCTATATGTCAGCAATCACAGGTCTATGTTAGATATTCCCTTAATGATGAAATATGTTAAAAAACCTATGATTTTCATTGGAAAAGACAGCATTAAAAAATGGCCTTTTATTGGATGGTGGCTCCATGCTATGGATGGTTTATTCCTTAATCGTACTAATCCTAGAGAAGGTCTCAAAACCATATTACATGCCATTGACCGAATTAAGAACGGCGAATCTTGTATTATATATCCTGAAGGAACCAGGTCTCGGACTAAAGAAATGCTTCCTTTTAAACCAGGCTCTTTTAAACTGGCAACAAAACCAAACATTCCTATTGTACCTATGGCAGTTCTTGGAACAGCTGATGTGTTTGAGAACAATAAGATTAACCTAAGACCAGAAAAAGTCTACCTAAAAGTAGGAAAACCAATAATTCTTGACCAACTTACTAGTGAAGACCAGAGAAATATTTCCAAGTATGTACAAAACATTATTCAAGGCATGTATGATGATCTTTTAGCCAAGCAAGCTAAGGACAAAATATAAATTCGTCATTTTTTTAGCATTTATTAATTGCCCATGACCATAAATAATGGTAGAATGGTATAAGCTGAGAGCAGAAGTCTCATTTATGGGACATATTTCCACAAGAAATGTTCCGGCATCTGAAGAAAAATTAGGAGGTACTACCATGGAGTGGTGGCAAATATTAATCATTGTATTAGTCGTACTTGTAGTAACTTTCGGAATACTCTATTTTGTAGGACGAAGGCTTCAAGGCAAGGTCGATTCACAACAAGGGCTCATTGAAAGTTCAAAGACAACAGTATCGATACTGATTATTGATAAGAAAAAGATGCGTGTTAAAGAGTCAAATCTTCCTGCTATGGTTCAGGAACAAATACCTTGGTATCTCAAGTGGCGTAAGATGCCCCTTGTAAAAGCTAAAATTGGACCGCAGATTACAACCTTAATGGCAGATGACCGTATTTTCGATGAACTTCCTGTAAAGCGTCAGGTTAAAGTCGAATTAGCAGGTATTTACATTGTAGGTATTAAGTCAAAGCCAAAGGCTAAAAGAGCAAGTCAAGAAGTCGTAAAAAAATCTTGGTTCAGCAAGGCTAAAGATAAAGTCGCTTCTATTGGCAAGAAATAAAATTTGAAATTAACAAGGACCAATATGTTGAGTTATTCAACACATTGGTCCTCTTATTTTTATGATTTAATTTGTTATAATTCTACTTATCACTCTTGATTGTTGATCCTACAAAATCCCTAAACAATGGATGTACACGGTTTGGGCGTGACTTAAATTCTGGATGGAATTGAACACCAACAAACCATGGATGATCTTCAACTTCAACCATTTCAACCAAACGTTCATCAGGTGAAACACCGGTAATCTTAAGACCCGCATTAACCAAGTCTTCTCTATATTCATTATTGTACTCATAGCGATGTCTATGACGCTCATAAATAAGTATATCCTTATAAGCATCAATAGCATTAGAATTATGGGAAACTTTACACGGATATGCTCCAAGTCTCATGGTTCCACCAAGTTCATCAATATCTTTTTGCTCAGGCATCAAATCAATCACCGGATGAGGGGTATCAACATCTAACTCTGATGAGTGAGCTCCTTTAAGATTTAATACATTTCTCGCATATTCAATAACAGCACATTGCATACCAAGACAAATACCGAAGAAAGGAATCTTCTTCTCTCTTGCATATTGAACGGCCAGAATCTTACCTTCAATACCACGATCGCCAAATCCACCTGGAACTAGGATACCATCAACATCATCAAGCTCTTCTTTGATATTTCCTTCATCTAAAAATTCCGAGTTAACCCATTTGATATCTACATTCGTTCCATGATGAACACCTGCGTGCTTCAAAGACTCAACAATTGAAATATAGGCATCATGAAGTTCAACATATTTACCAACCAAAGCAATCTTACTCGTCTTATTGTCAAGGTGCTTTTCTCTATCTACCAGGGCTAACCATTCACTGTGGTCCGGCTCTGGACACTCAATATTCAATTTACGGCAAGCCACTTCTGCTAGACCTTCTTTTTCAAGCATCATCGGCACTTCATATAGGGTCTCTGCATCCAAATTTTGGATAACACAGTCTTGATCGACGTTACAAAACAGAGCCATCTTGTCCTTCATTTCCTGAGTCAATTCCTGCTCAGTACGACAAACAAGAATATCAGGCTGAATTCCAAGAGAACGAAGCTCTTTGACTGAGTGTTGGGTAGGTTTAGTCTTCATTTCCTGTGACTTTTTCAAATATGGAATCAAGGTAACATGAATATATAGTACATTTTCACGACCTACTTCTGAAGCCACCTGACGAATAGCTTCAACAAAGGGCAATGACTCAATGTCACCAACTGTACCACCGATTTCAGTAAAAACAATATCAGACTGGTTGGATTTACCAACACGGTAGACTCTCTCTTTGATTGTGTTTGTAATGTGTGGAATAACCTGTACGGTTGCGCCTAGATATTCACCTTTACGCTCTTTATTAAGAACTGACCAATAGATTTTACCTGTCGTAATATTAGAATATTGCGTTAGGTTTTCATCGATAAATCGTTCATAGTGGCCAAGGTCAAGGTCGGTTTCAGCACCGTCTTCTGTTACGAAAACCTCACCATGCTGATATGGTGACATAGTACCTGGGTCAATGTTAATGTAAGGGTCAAACTTCTGAATCGTCACTTTGTAACCACGGTTCTTAAGTAATCGACCTAAGGACGCCGCGGTAATTCCTTTACCTAATCCGGAAACAACACCACCAGTTACAAAAATATACTTCGTTTGCATATTACACCTCGCATAATCTCTATGAAACAATTCTTTGGAATCATTTATTTCTAAACTTATTTGTTTACAACTTAATCTATTTTATGCGTATCAGACCTAAAAGTCAAGTTTTTTTTCAGTGACATACCTAATTTGTGTACCTTTAACAAAGATTTTCTATTTTTCCTTTATCATATCCTCAAGAATCCAATCAATAGCCGCCTGCATTTGAACATCATTAGCAAGAAATGCTTTCCGATACTCCTCATTTAACTTAGCCTGGGTTGTAAAATCACAAACACCATATGGATATAGACCTGTTGCAGCTTGGAAAGCTTTAACCCCATTTAAAGTCTCAGTCGTATATGACTCGTCAGGTTGTCCATCAAAGAAGCCCAAAAACTTCAGCATGCCCTCAATGTTAACAACTTGCTCATCTGTATCAAAATTAGAAAACCGTTTATCTGAAAAAACGTACTCTGGATTATCCACAAGAAGATCTGGTTCAACACCAACGCCATTAATCTTATTGAGATTTGGTGAAAAGAATTCCTGAGTTGTCAATTTTACCAAGTATTCATCACCGAGACGATAGATACTCTGAGCTACCCCTTTTCCATAAGTTCTCTCTCCAATAACAATTCCATCACCGTTATCTTTAACAGCAGCCGCAAAAATCTCTGAGGCTGATGCGGAGTTTTCATTAACTAAAACCAAAACCTGAAAAGGAACTTCTTTAAGTTCAGATACATATCTGCTTCCTGTATTGTTTTTATCCAAAAGAGTTACAATATCGCCTTGAGGAACGACCTTCTTAAGCATATCAACACAGCTATCCAAATAACCACCACGGTTATCCCTAAGATCAATAATAAAATACTGAGCCCCCAAGGCTTTTGCCTTTTCCACCTCAGCAAAAAACTCAACATCCGTTTGGCTCATAAAACTGCTTACAGAAACTCCATATACACTTTTCTCCTGTAATGCATTAAGCCCATATTGAGCATCACTTAGGTCCAGCTTGGTAACAGAAGGAACTATGACAGTTCTACGTTCCAGTTCGAAGCTCAAATACTCCCCACCTCTTTGGAATTCTATGGTAACATAGCTACCTTCTTGGCCTAAAATCTTATCTACCAAAAGGTCTAGCTCCAGTCCTTTTGTGTCTTGGTCATTGACCTTTGTAATGATATCGTTCACCCTAACGCCTGCATCTAAAGCAGCGCCACCTTCAAAGACTTCCGTTACAACCGGTCTCTCATTAATAACTTCTAAACGCACACCAATGCCTACATATTCACTGGATAATGCATTCAAGAAAGAAGATGCTTCATTATCATTATAGAATACTGAATAATCATCTAATATTGAGGTCATACCATCGAGCGCAGCTTCAAAAAGTTCTTCTTCTGTCACCTCTCCACCATAATAAGAATCCATGATTAAATTCTTCAAAGTTTCCAACTCATCCAAGTACTCATCCGTTTCCTTGGCCTCCACAGTTATACTTGGTGTCATAACCAGGGTAAAAATAAGAATAAAAAGGGTTACTTTCTTCCATATGCTTTTTTTCATTAATGTTTTCCTCTCTTGGTTATCAGTTAAGCCTATGATAAAACTTACTTCATTTACATAATTTTTCATACAAAATGGATAGGGCTAATAATCCTGGCCAATATCTTCTCTTAAATAATCAACAAGTCGATTAATAATAGCGGCGGCCTCAGCCTTTGAAATCCAAGCCTTAGGATGAACTTTCCCTTGGGTATCTCCATTAATGATTCCCAAACGATATCCTGCTACAATTTCTTTTTTTGCCCAACTTGATATATCATTGTCGTCAAGAAAAGGTGATGTTGGACTGCCGGTAACACCCAGTCGCTCCAAACCAATGATTCTTATATAAATAACAAAGGCCTCTTCTCTAGTAATAGGCAAGTTCACATCAAAGTTCTCACCTGTTCCCTTGACCAATTTGGCATGATAGGCTCCCATAATATAAGGATACAAGGGATGGTCTAAGGGAACGTCCCCAAAAACTTGGAGAGCCGTAGGTAAAGGATCTTCATAATCCTTAGTATCAATATCCATAGCCAGACAGAGGGCTTTAACATATTGACCTCTACTCATAGCTTCATAATGCATACCTTCATGTGGAACTTCAGTGAAAATTTGCATACTGTACATTTTCTTCAAATCATCTTCCGCCCAGTGGCCTTCGATAAAATCTAATCCTTCAGGTATAGGAAGTTTCTCTATTTGATTGGCTGTAGTTAAAATCATACCGTTACTTAATTGTGAAGCCGTCAACTCAGGATGGTAGGATAAAATTTCATAATCCATTGTTGCTTCTCGTTCCATTCGCTGATTATAGGTTCCGCCAAAGCTTATAGGAAAGGGCTGGTTTTCATCATAATAAATTGTCTTTTTCGCTTCCAATTTAGGATTTAATTGGATATTCATATTCATATCTAAGGGGTCAGATTGAAGCGTCATCCTCAGAATCTGAGTTTCTACCTTAGACCAGGGTTGTTTATATCCATAAATATTGCCTTCCATCATCATATTAATATCATTACCATCAGCATCATAAAAAGTTCCGCTATATGAGATGATCGTACTGTAATAGCTAACACCAGCAGTAATATCTTCAACTGTTGCTTTTGAAAAAATAGCTGTATCTTCATCTAAGGAATAAGAACCCGAATCAGTAGTAATATTTTCAACCCAATCTGTCATAGTGGAGTCTTTTACAATTTGTCTCTTAAACTCCCCTTCTATAATGTAATAAGCTGTTTCAAGTGTTAGAGACCTAGCTAGTCGAACACCTTTTGCTTCATTCTCAGCTGCAACTATAAATCTTTCCTTATATATACCCGATGATTCAGAAAGAATGTTATCATCTTCCACGTCAACAGTTATGGTTCCTGTCACCTCAACTGGTTCCCCACTTATAAAAACCATTTCCTTATAAGCATAGACTGGTGTTGTATTACTTGAAATATCCACGTATTTTTGGATGGTTTTAGGTAAATAATCACCTTCTGAAATACCACCAAAAAAGCCAATTTCTCCCTCGGAAGCCAAAATGGTCTCTGGATTCATCAAGATGATGGCCATTATTAGGGCAACAGCTACCCATCTCTTTATATGTTGTTTTCTTCCTTGATATCTATTAAATCCTGGCACTTTATGACCTCCGGTTCTGCTTATCTTGTCACACTCAATTATCTGTACTTGTGTCCTATTAGTATATATAATTTATAATCAGACTTATCCTAGTTTTCAACGAAAAGGATATAGGCTGAAAATTCCCTAGTATCTTCTAATTTAAGGGCTTCTGCCAAATCAATGTCTGTCATAATTCTAAGTTTATCTCCAATTTCCAACTGATCCAAGTCAATGACTTCATTATTCTTGATAATCACTGACTCATTAAATACTTCTGCTTGAGAAAAGGAATTAGGACGACTTAGTTCATTCCATTGCTTTGTATTCTTATCATATACAATCGTATCTTTCATTGATATCTTGCTATCTGCCAGATCAACCTCCGTCACCTCACCGATAACGCCTTCTTTTACATATGGACCAAAAAGAATATGGGTCGCATTAACGCCATTTGCTATAATGGTATAGACTTGGTCGACTTTAGATGCATCTGAATAACCAATAAAATCATCAATGCCAAGAACCTCTTCAGTGTCTTTAATGATGGTCTTATAGTCAATTTGGTATGTTCTTTCTATTGGGGAGTAAATCCATTCCATACCTGACAAGACCGCATGTGACTGAACTGTAAAATCTTCATACTCATTAATCTGGGCAATCCGTCCCCTCATAACAGATATGGCATCATTATTAGGTTCAGGTTTTACAGTGATTACCGCTGCCAAATCCGAACCATTTAAAACCACTTGAGTATAATCAGGTGCAATAATATTAGATGCCGAAACAAAACGGCCATTTTTAATCACTATAGTCCCTTCGTCAATTCCGATTGTATCATCATAATACTGGGTTTCCATCTGATTAAATCCATTTGTCAGTGTTACATTACTATAGGGAAGAACACTATCTCTACCATTCCTAAAACTTACCTTTGTTACTTTCTCTGTTCCAAAATAGTCTTCAGTAGCTGCATAAACCTTCATATCCTGTGAACGTAAATACTTATCTGCATATGATAGGGTAATTCGATCACCTTGATAATAAAATTCTACTTGGTCATCGGAAATATCCAATGTTCTTGTAGACTGATAATTCTTCCATCCTGTCTGAATCAACTCATAAGAGTTGTTCAAAGCAATAGTCTCTTGACTTGTATTTATTGTACCAAGCATACCCTTATATATATTACCTGCTACATTTCCGTTAGGATCAATATTTATTTCTTTAATGATTTCACTAACAGATCCTGGTCCAATAACCACTTGGTTTACCAAAATTCTGACTATATCTCCTGACTTGACATCTGTTAACCCAAGCGTTTTGCTAGCCTTAATCACTGCCACAGAATCATCAGCTTCATATGAATAGATAGAATTATCCTCCATCTTTATGGTATAAGTAAAACCATCATCACCATGATCAACAGCAGTTAAGACTTCACCATATTTTACCGTATAATTGGTTTTGCCACTAATAGCTATAATGTTGCCTGAGTTTGCTGGGTCTAGTTTCAGGTGAACAATATCACCAGCCTCAATATCATTGATGTCTGCATCATCTTCATCAAATCCATAATAGGGAAAAAGCTGGTCCAAATAACCTACTTGGTCTTCATTGTCATAATAATCTTCTTTCTCCACTTCAACTGAAGCCTCATTATATCGCTTAATTTGTTCATTACCATTCCAGTCTGAAATACGTATATAATTAAAATCCCTATTATGCTCAATAACAATCCCGCTGATTTCATCTGTTGTCACCAGCTCACCACCAAAATCAATCTGAATCACCAACTGATTCTTAACTGTTAAAGATACCTGATTGGTAATAGGTGCTTTATCAAAAGGAATATATTTTTCATCAATAACAATACGATTTGAATTTAGATCATATAAAGTATCCGCCAATGTATAGGTAAGCTTGTTCCCATATCCATTTACAAGGGTAATCATACCATCTTCAATATCATTTAAAGGCTCAAGTGCCCCTTTTACCGTATATTTATATGGACTGGTCACTACTTCAACATAGATAATTTCATCATTTTGTTCATCAACTATATAGTGTATGGTATCAGCTTCCTTAAGGTCCACCAAAGATTGAATATCATTATTACGATAAACAACTGCATCACGGACTTCTTCATTATTCAGCAAATCTTTTTCTCTTTCCTGAACCAAAAGATCTACAGAACCTTCTGCATTTCTCACATAAACTTGATGTTTGATTAGATTTCTGTTTCCATCCCCACCCACATCAACTTCTATATGTCCTACATAACCAGATTTCTCAACTAAGTTCATGGTATCGTAAAGAATAGTGTTCATATTCTCCATGATTTGCATCATTTCTCCACGAAGAAGATTGCTTTTAGGATTGAAGGAAGCCCCATCTCCTACCATAATCTTGTTTTCTACAACTGCTTCTATATAAGGAATCAAAAGTGGATCCATCTCTTCAAAATCATTAAATGCAAAAATATTCTGTTGACGATATAGGGGCTCAATCAAGTCAGGGTTCTGGTTATTTATAGCTTGAACTAACCACTTGGAAACCTCTTCTCTTGAAACAGGAGACGTTCGGATGAAATTAAACTCTGGATCCAACGCAGTCTGGTCAACAACAAGAGCATCCCCTAATTCTGCTGGTGTAATCAGACCAATTTGAGATGCAAGAGACAAATACCCCTTAGACCACAAATTAACAGCCCCCTCACCAGGGATCTGGTTTAGGTTCTCAGCGGCAAGTTTAGCCTCTTCTTCTAAACCAATTGCCCTCATAATAAAAGCAATAGCTTCTTCTTTACTCATTTCTACCCTAGGTCGAAATTGTCTTACTCCGCCAACGACATAGCCCTTAGTAATATCAAGAGCTCCCATTCTTGATATGGCCTCTTTGCCCCAATAATCGTCTTCTACGTCGCTAAACTGAAGATTGGATTGCATTAAAGTCCCTGTCGACCTGCCAACATATATATTATCAATATCTGCTGAAACAATACCTCTATCTTCTTCTATAGCTCCATAAGAAACACTAGAAACAAGCAAAGAAAAAATCAATATAAAAGTCGAGAAAATTTTCCCAATCATAAATACAAGCCTCTTAGACGTATGTGTAACACCTGTATCTTTCTTAGAATCTTTATGAACTCCAATATCCATTTTTTCTATTAATCCTTTTATATCTTTATTTGAGTTGATTTTCATAGCTGCCTCCCAAGTCATTAACCTATACCATTATATCATAATATTTCGACAAAAACGCCATAAATCCAAAGGGTTTATTATTACATTCTCTTTACAAATATGGGTGGTTTTTTGAGTAAAACAGTGTATAATGGTTGTGTTAGCCCCAAATAACTTAGGGCAAGCTTTGTTTAAAATCAGTCTAACCGACTTGGAGGAATACCGTGAAGCAATCAACGCTCCAAATAGAATGGTTCTTGGCTGACTAAAGAAAAATTTGAGGTAAGATATGGAAGATAATGTAAGAATTGAAGTAATAGGCATCCAATCTGATATGATGGATGATGAAAAAATAGAATTACATACAACAGGTAAATGGTTTACAAAAAATGGTAAGGAACATGTCATATACTCCAACCACGATTTAGTTGAATCTGGAGAAACCAAAACTAGGGTAACCATTGATAAGGAAAATGTATCCATTGTCCGAAGCGGCGCTGTCAGTACTCACCTAATTTTTGAAATGGGTCAAAGCCATATTATTCCTTATGAAACCCCCTTTGGCATGTTAGAAATGGTTTCCCACACCAAATCCATTGAATATACCAGCAAAGAAAACCGTCTTGAATTGAAAGTTCTCTACAACCTAGATATCAACAACTCTGAAATGGGTGAAAGTACTTTTCATATTATAGCAACCCGACTTGAAGGAGCCTCTTCATGACTTCAATAACAAACAAGAACCGATGGGCCTTAAATAATCTATTTTTCTTTTCTTATTTTGGATTAGGCGCTGTTCTCCCCCTCTTGTCTGTCTATTTGGAGAATATTGGTTTTACCGGCATCCAGATTGGATCTATATTTTCCACCCGCTCTTTCCTAGCAATTCTCGTACCTCCCATTTGGGGACTCCTTAGCGATCGAACCGGCAAGCATAAATTGATGCTATCCATAACCTTTAGCTCAACACTACTTATGGCTTTAATATTACCTTTTGCAAGAACTTTTATATTTTTCATTCTAGCTTATGGCCTACTAAATGTTTTTATGACTGCCTCCACACCGTTAGCAGATAGTATAGCCTTATCAACAAGTATTCCTTTTGGTCAGGTGAGAAAATGGGGTGCCTATGGCTTTGCTATTGCTGCTCTGACTGCCGGATATCTTTCCCGACTTATCAGCCTTGAATTCATTTTTGCAATTTTAGCCTTCTCCTGTGTTGCTGCTCTTACTGCTACTTTCAATATTAAAGCGTCCACCAAAAGCAATCATCATGAAATGATGAAAGACTTACCTAAACTTTTAAAAGACAAGACCTTTATTGTTTTTCTCATTTATTGTTTCCTGGTTGGAAACACCTTAATCAGTCATAATACTTTTTATGGCTTATATTTTAAGTCCTTAGGTGGAAACGCCGCCTGGATTGGCTTATCTTTCTTCCTTTTCGCCATAAGCGAAGCACCTTTTATGGGACTAACCACACGTTTCCTATCTCGTTTTGGCATATACCGTATTCTAGTATTTTCAACCTTGATCGGCATATTCAGATGGTTCTTTTATTATGTTAATGATGATCCGATTCTTGTCTTGATTCTATTTCCTTTGCAGGGACTTTTTTTCGGAACTTTTCTGACGGCAACAGCAGAATACATAAAAACAACCGTCACACCGAATATACGGTCGACGGCTGTATCTATCTATTCAGCAATTTTTATTGGTATCGGTGGTATCTACTCTAACTTTATAGGTGGTTACATTTATGATTATATTAATATTGAATCAGTCTATGGATTTTTCGGAATTTCTTCAAGCCTAGGTTTTCTCTTCCTTTTGCTTTTAATGAAAATCAAGCCTTTAGATTCTAACAAGACCTAATCTTTCAAAACTCCTATTCCATAGGATATTTTAAACCAATCAAGGACCTAAGTTCATCAATTATACTTATAAAATCCATTGAATCTTCAACAGGTAATACATGGCTTGATCTATTGCCTGTTTTGATTGCCTTGTTCATAAAATTAACTTCATAAACATATCCCTCAGCTGGTGTACTGGACTTATAATCCAATCGATCATTTCTCGTATACAGATAAGCCTTCTTAGCCCTAAAAAATTCCGGTATCTCAATATACCCTTTGTCTCCATGGACCTTAAAGACTTTGTCCCCTTCAAGACTAATAGCACAGGTTAAAGAAGCTGTCAGTCCATTTTTATACTGAAGAATAATGGTGTCCTGACCATCAACCCCTGTTCCTGTTTTCTGAACAGCGATATGTGTAGAAACCAGAGGACCACTACCTATGATTTGACTGATTCGATGGGCCATTCCAATAACATAAATCCCAACATCTAAAAGCGCACCACCAGCACGATCTGGGTCAAAAAGTCTGCCTTTTTCTTCCTCAAGTCGAAAAGAAAAATCTCCTTCTATTAGGCGAACAGAACCAATTTCACCGTCTTCTATCCACTTTTCAGCCTCCATAACAGCCGGTAAATAAGCAGTCCAAAAGGCTTCCATAAGAAAACAACCTTCTTGCCTCGCAACATCTAACATCTCTTCCTCTTCGAGTCTATTAATACCCATAGGCTTTTCACATAAGACATGCTTTCCCGCACGAAGAGCTTGAATAACCAAGCCCTTATGTTCATTATGCGGTGTTGCAACATAAACACAATCCAAAGCAGGATCTTGAAGAAATTCTTCAACCCTAGAAAAAGTCTTTTCAATATGGTGCTTTTTGGCAAAAGCCTTTCCCTTTTCAATAGAGGTTCCTACAACAGAAATCAACTTGCCTTCTTCAACAAACTTAAAATCCTTAACCATAGCAGCTGCAATATTTCCAGTTCCAATAATACCCCATTTTAACACGATTGCCTCCTTGCTTCCCCCAGACAACCTATTGAAATCCCTACTCTTTATTCTAACATTTCTCAAACACTATTACATCCTACTATTGTAGGATATCTTCGATACCTACACCAATTTCCCGCTTACTGACATCCTGAGTCTCTCCAAACTCACTGATTAACTTATCCGCTCTTAAACTATAAGTTAAGGACGGGTCTAAATCTTCAAAACGAAGTAAAATCGCATGACTGCTGAAATAGGTCACCCCAATCGGCTGAAGAGTCCTAATCGCGTCTCCATCGATTTCTTCAAGGCTATAATTGGTATTCAAGACATTAGGTACATCAACAGCCAACTCTTTGCTAGCAGAAATCTTGATGATATCGCCACCAATATAGGAAGCCTCATCAAGCATAAGGTCCTTATACTGGGCTGAAACAGCCGTAAAATAAGTTCTAGCAGCTGCCTTAATGGCCTGGCCCCCTGCTACTTTCATACCACTTTCAATAATAAGGCTATATTCATGTCCATTAGTAAAAACCAAATCATTCTTGAACTCCAAGGCAAGAGTTGGATTCTTAGTATATTTATCATAGTGAATCTTTGTTGGCTTGGCAACATAAAAACCTGTTGTCTTATCTTTAATAGAATATAAACTATTATCCGTAACCGCTGATTCATCTAAATAGTGGTCTACAACCACTTCCAGACGGTCTCCATCAGTAAGTTTCGCAGAGATGATTTTTAGTTCAGGAAGTTCGATTAACCTTGCCACAAAACTTGTCATCTCTTCAATAATAGACTCTGACCGATCCGTATTATAAGCTTGGTTAATCATCAATTTATAGGTATTACCAGCTGTAATGCTAAGATCGCTTGTCAAACGAACTGCTTTGCCTGCATAGTCTCCGCTCATAATAAGCTCTGCCTTTTGTATTTCCAAACTTACATCAGCAGCATTTTTGAGTTCATAACTGAATTTTTGTTCTGCTGTTAGCTTCCGAAGGTTTTGATTGAAACGAAGAACTATATGTTGATCATCTTCCATTACAACATCTTTTAACATGAAGTCTTCTGATTCCACTTCCACCGACGCAAATCTCGCACTGTCACCATGTCCGTCATAAACCTTGGCTCCATAAAGACTTTTGACATCCCCAGACACTTTTACAATGAAAGAATCGGCAAAATTAATATCAAAAGCCAAGAGCTCCACATGAAGAAGATATGGATTAGAAGAGTCAACACTTAAGGCAAATAAGCTGTCATTCCCGCTAATAAAAGGGGTACCTGCCCTATCTAATTCAATATCTTCAGGCCTAATCTGATTGATATCAACTGGATGAGTAAAATATATATCCAACTGATCTGCCTTAACAAGGTCAGCCTTAACAATACGGTAATATGCCGATTCAAATGTGTCACTTCTATAACCGAAAAATTCAAAGCTATAATCATCCATTACATTTCCTTGACTGTCTTCAAGGCCTGTCAATGTCATGACATACTCTTCATCAGGCACCTGTTCATCTACTCTTAAAGCAAAGCTTCTAGCAATCTCCATCTCTAGAATCTCCGATACTTCAATACGGGTATCCGAGTTTTTTCCTTTAATAACAATATGATCCTTGGTTAAGTTACTAGGAGCTTCACTAAGCAAGAGTCTGAACTGACCGCTTGGTGTCATACTAAGTTCATCTACTTCCATCAAGACATTGTCTGCAATGTATCCATGAAAAATAGCATCTTCACGGGTTAATAGCCCCCGATCAACGAGAAGATCCACCATATCTTTCCCTTCGTCTTTCATGGGTTGACTAATCACATGATCAAGAAGTTCTACCACCTGTCCTCTTGTGTATGCACCACTACTAGCAGTCATACCCTTGTACTTGTCATCAGTTACCACACCTTTTTCATAAGCAAAGGCAAAAGTACCATTCCAATTAAAATCTACACCATACTCGTAGCCCATAGCCCCAAGAATCATTTTTATAAAAGCCTGTTCATTTAAAGTATCGTTAGGTCTAAAGGTACCATCAGTGTAGCCATTAATAATTCCTTCCTGAACACAATAACCTACATAAGCGGAGTACCAGTCATTTCCAAAAACATCTGAAAAATTCATGGCAACATAGTCAATTTTATTATTAGTAACTTCCTCGTCCATCCCTAAGAGTCTGACGATAAACGTTGCACCCTGAGCCCTTGTCAATTTGCCATCTAAGTCAAAACCACTGCCATCTCCCCGTAAAATATCAATCTGGTTAAGGCGGTTAGCAGCCTCTTCTACACCATCTTGGGTATGAGCCGTCGCTTCAGTCGTCACCTCCGCTATAGACGTTACATTGGCACTCATTAAAAGCGCTAATCCTATTGCAATTATTTTTCTCTTCATCTTACCCTAGTACAGAAAAAGACTTCGACAAATACCTTACCCTTAAGTCCATCTCTGTACACTCCTTCCTTTCGTCTCATATGTATGTCAATAGTCGCATCTTATAAATATTCAGCAACTTCTATTCATCTTCACCATTATAACAAAAAAAATCAAGTCTATACAAACCTCTTTTGTTTATTTTAAGGATTTCGACGATTATTTCGATGGGTTTTAGACCATTCCTATAACATCTTCAAGATCTCTGCCTTCAATATCATAATTTTCAAGAATCACTTTTTTTGTTTCTTCAAAAGTGGTGAAGCGAATACTTTCCATTCCAGCTCGTTTCGCTCCTTTCACATTCTGAATACTGTCATCAATAAAGAGGCACTCATCAGGGTCTTCTCCCACTTTCTTTAAGGCTGCTTCATAGATTTCAGAATCCGGCTTAAGCATTTTCATTTCACATGAGAAGAAAAGGTGGTCAAAATCCTCCAGCCACTGGAAATTCTCTTTCATATACTTAAGAACCGCCTCACTAATATTGGACAAAAGAACCAAAATCACATTATCTTTACAAAGGCTGTGAATCCAGTCAAGACTATCCTGATTAATCTGAGTCCAGCTTTTACTATCAGCCAGGTTTAAATTATCAATCATGTCATCACTTAAGGTCAAACCTAAGTCCTCCGTTACCTTTTCCCAATACTCCCTGACTTCCATTGTCCCCTTATGATAATCCTCCCTATACTTATGATATTTTCCTATCCATAAAGTCTTATCTTTATCCAAGATTCCTTCCATGTCATCCACATAACGGTCATCTTGCGGCTTTCCAATCACGCCTCCAAAATCGAACATAATACATTTTATTTTTTTCATCTATTTCTCCTTGGTCCTTGTGTCTGCGTTCATTCCCATACTCTTTCAAGTATAGCTTTATTATCTTATTCTATCATAACCTATTATTGGATTTGTAGCTACACCATCTTCTAAATACTATTTGTTGTATTAGTCTAATATGATATAATCTTTCATAATGCAGTATTAATAGCAAAAGAAAGGACATATTATGGAATTTTCATATATAAGAAAAGCAAATTATCATGAAACTGACCAAATGGGTATCATTCACCATTCTAACTATATTAAGTGGTTTGAGGAAGCTAGGGTAGCCTGCCTGGATCATATCGGCCTCCCCTACAATATAATGGAAGAGGATGGTGTCTACAGTCCTGTTCTGGGCATTTCCTGTGATTACAAGGCCATGGTTAGATTCAATGATCAGGTTGATATTCGGGTTTCTATCATTGACTACACAGGCATTAAGCTCATTATTGGATATCAGATTTATAGTCTTGATGGCAAGACCTGTCATGCTATTGGTGAATCGAAGCATTGTTTTGTCGATAAAAATTACAAACTAATTCGAGTAGGAAAAAACAAACCGCATATAGATCAAGTTCTTAAAAAGGCTATGGATGCCCCCTCCTCCATACCTTCTAAGGAATAATCTTCAAAATTATTTTCACCTTAAATGAAAAAGAACTAAAATTTTTAGTCCTAAATTTCTACAAATACAAAATAACATTAATAAATACTAACATTTTAAGTCACATAAAGGTATGACTAACATCTATTCATTTTCATTTTTTAGTTAAATGAAAAACTAGATTCCAGTCCTCTAGAAGTTACCTTTTCATGCAGGATTAACATCTAGTTTTAACACTTAACATGACACTGTTTTTGCTCTATACTTACATTACAGGCTCATATCCATAGATTTTCTTACATGCTAAATGGGCATCTGAAAATAGTGTGCGAGACTAAATTCCACATGCCTTTAGTGTAAGACTAAATTCTATACAGTGAAATCTGCCTGTGCTACTATTTTCTGGGTTACTGTTTAAGTAACTCTGGTTTTAAAAACACATCATCAGGTGCTATCTCTTTTAGAGGCAGTATTTGATGAAGGTTTTCATCTATGAGAAGCTGAGACAGTTTAAATGGAGAACATCCGTTAAGGCTGTCTCTTGCTTCGCTATTGATATGGTTTTGTAGTAATGTTACATCTTTATACTTCAAGTCATTAAAACTTGAACCCTTTGGAAGAACTAATCGAATATATTCATGGTTCTTCTCAATCATCCCTTTTTGCCAAGAGCTGTAAGGGTCACAATAGTAGATACTTGTTCGTTTATTACCACATGAATCCTCTTCTAGTAAGTCTGGATTCTGGAATTCAGGACCACCATCTGTAATAATAACTGGAAATATTTTAGTGAATTCTTCTAAGCCAAGAGCTAAAGTTAAATCACCAAATATTCGTGCAACAGCTTCTTGGGTCTTAGATTCAAGCAAGAAGATAAGCATGAAAGAACAATTACGAAACATCATAGTTAGAAATACTTTACCGCCTTTTATACCTTCAACAACGTCCATTTCAACAACACTTAATGTAGGATGTTCTTTGATTAACTTTTGGAAATCTAGATAATTACGACCGTCTCTATAAGCTCGGTCCTTGATACTGGTACGAGTTGAAGTTCGGCGTTGCTTGTACTTGACCCTTCGACGCAAATCAATATTTCTAGCTGTAAGCACTGATTGATCAAGGTAGTTATATAGTGTTCTTCTACTGCACCCAATTTCTTCTGCGTGATGAGCATAAATGTGAGCGATTGATTGTCCTTTTTTGAACAAAGGTGAAACCAACTCATCCATTTTCCTAATGGAATCAGGGGTTTGATTAATGCCTTCACGACTAGATACAAGGGTTTCGCGATAACAGTCATCAGCATACTTAGCAGAATAAATTTGCATTTCCATCAAACAGTTGATTCGTTTACCACAACCGTTACAAACGTAAGGTGGTTTACTAAGTTTTATACATGCCTTTGGTACATAATTAGGACAGATATAAATACATTTAATCTCTGTTTTTGGACAATAGGTACACATTGTTTCGCAAGGGTCATCACATAAATATTTGATTTTACATCCTTTTCTATTACTGCATGGAATAGGAGCAAAGTCTTTATTCTTAGGTTCTTTAACCTTTGAATGTTTACGAATTTCCTTTGATATAGTACTAGGGTCTTTTCCAAGTTTTCTAGCGATGGTGGCGAAGTTTTCACCAGCTAATAAAGCTTTTTCAATATCAATTCTTTGTGATAATGTTAAGTGTTTTGATTGCCTTTGGTTTTCTTTTTCATAATAACCTCATTCCTGCACAGGCAGGCAATCAACTGTGCCTATGATTATACAGGATGAGTTGTGCAAATGTAATTTCAGGCTATCATGAATTTACTTTTGCAATCAGAATAAAACTGGAATTTAAATTTTCACTTAACAATTTTCATTTTTTCATAACTACACTTGATGCGAACGTATATTCGTGTTATAATATACACGAACACACGTTCGCTTTAAGGAGATCTATAGCATGAAACAAAATCGAACCATATTACATCTAGATGTGAACTCAGCCTACCTCAGCTGGACAGCTGCTTATAGACTTCAGCAGGGGAAAAACTTAGACATCCGCACCATCCCCTGCGTTATTGGCGGTGATGAGCTATCTCGTCATGGTATTGTCCTGGCTAAGTCGATACCTGCCAAAAAATACGGCATCAGAACAGGAAACCCACTCCGTTTGGCTATGGAACAATGTCCCGACCTTAAAATTTTTCCACCGGACTACAACCTTTACTCAAAGGCTAGTAAGGCCATGATTGGTATTTTAAGGGAATATTCGCCTAAGATTCAACAATTCAGCGTTGATGAGTGCTTTATGGATTATACCCATATGGACAATCTTTTTGGCACTCCTATAGAAGTCGCCAACATCATACGCCACCGGGTACGGAATGAACTAGGTTTTACTATCAACATTGGAATTTCCAGCAATAAGCTTCTGGCAAAAATGGCTTCAGATTTCCAAAAACCAGACCAGGTTCACACCCTCTGGCCTCAGGAAATCAAAGAAAAAATGTGGCCTCTTCCTGTTGCTGACTTATTTATGGTAGGCCGTCAAACCAGTAAAAAGCTCAACCGTTTAGGAGTTCAGACCATTGGGGACTTGGCTAGAACTCCCCTCAATATCTTGACAAATCACTTTAAAAGCTTTGGTATTATGCTTCACCAGTTCGCCAATGGTATCGATGCTGCCACAGTCAAAAATTCTAACTTTGATGTGGTCAAAGGTATGGGAAACTCTACAACAATCCGCTTTGATGTTACCAAAAAAGGCCAGGCTTATTTGGTTCTTTTATCCTTATGTGAAAGCGTGGGTATGCGCCTTCGTCACGGAAACTACTGTTGCGGTCTCGTTGCCGTTTCTATTGTTACCAATGCATTTTACTACATGTCTCATCAACGAAAACTATCCGTAGCTACAGATTCAACATCCTATATCCACGACATAGCTAAGAAACTTTTTGATGAATTATGGGATCATAAAACTCCCATACGCAAGTTAGGTATTCGTGTAACAGACCTCCAAGACAAGACCTATTTTCAACAATCCCTTCTGGTTAACTTTGACTTTGAAAAACAGAAGAAGATTGATACCTTCGTTGACCAAGTTAGGGGACGTTATGGTAAAGGCGCTATCCAAAGAGCAAGTTTTATCCATTCAGGCCTGAGTCCTCTTACCGGTGGTATCGGAGAAGATGGTTATCCTGTCATGACAAGTATATTGTAGGTGATAAAGATGAAAACACTAGCAAAACCTATTGAAATGATTAGCTGGACAGAAGAAAGTGGTCGCATTCATCCACTTAGATTCAAAATTGAAAGCCCAGATGGTAGCCGCCATGTCATTAAAGTTTCCAATATATACAACAGTGAACTGAATCGGATTGCCGGCAATAAGGTTTACAAATTCACTTGCGAAATCAAGATGAACGGCTACAACAAAATTTGCGAACTACGGTATGATGTAGACTCCTGCCGCTGGAGCTTATTTAAGCTATAATTGTTTAAAAACAAATATAAAGCTGTATCCTTAAGTGAGTACGTCCCCTAAGGATACAGCTTTATTATTCTTTATATTTTCATATTTGTAACAAACCACTTATAAAAATCAGCTTATAAGGCTTTTACGCCCTCTTCGCCAGTTCTAACTTTAATTACATTCTCTACAGGATAAACAAAAATCTTTCCGTCACCAATCTCACCTGTATAGAGAATTTCTTTAGCTGTTTTTACTACCTTTTCAACAGGTACTTCACAGACAACGATCTCAAACTTCACTTTTGGTAAGAGATTAATCTCATATGGTACTCCACGATACATGTGGGTACGGCCTTTTTGAATACCACATCCAAGAACATGACTAACGGTCATTCCTGTAATTCCGATTTCATTCATTCCATTTTTTAAATCTTCCAATTGTTCTGGTCTTGTAATAATGTCAATTTTAGTCATTTTTTCCATCGTACTTCCTCCATATTTATTAATATACATCCTACATATTATACTATAACACTAGTATAGTCAGTCTATAGGGAAAGTGCAATATCATAATTCTATATAAGCCGAAATTCCATGTTCTATAGTATCAAGTCCGTTGACTTCCATATGTTCATTAACACGAAGCCCCATAAACGTCTTGATAATAGTGAAGGTAACGAAGGCAAGCCCCACGGCTATAACACCTACAATAAACACACCAGCAAGCTGACTAGCCAATTGGGAGATACCGCCACCATAGAATAACCCATTTTCTGTTGAAAAAAGTCCAATCATCAATGTACCAAACACTCCACATACACCATGAACACTAATAGCTCCAACCGGATCATCAATCTTTAGTTTTTGATCTATAAACTCAACAGAGAAAATCATAAGAATACCACTAAGGAGACCAACAATAATAGCTCCGAAAAATCCAATTTCATTAGCACCTGCTGTAATACCTACAAGACCAGCAAGTGCACCATTTAAAGTAAGACCAGCATCCGGCTTACCATAACGAATTTCTGAGAAGAAAAGAGATGATACCGTAGCAGCTGAACCACTAAGTAAAGTTGTAATAGCTGCATGAATAGTTACTGGTGATGTAATATCCAAAGTGGAGCCTGGATTAAAACCAAACCAACCAAACCAAAGAATAAGAACACCTAGTGCACCAAGAGGAATATTATGACCAGGAATGGCATAAGCCTTGTCCTTACGGTACTTACCTTTTCTAGCTCCAACCATCCTAGCTCCTACAAAAGCACAAAAACCTCCGACAGCATGAACCGCTGTACCTCCGGCAAAGTCCTTAAAGCCAATTTTAGATGCCAAAAAACCGCCACCCCAAATCCAGTGACCTATAAGTGGATAAATGATTACTGTTGCAACTACAACAAAAACCACATACGACATGAATTTTGTTCTTTCAGCCATTGCACCAGAAACGATAGTAGCACAAGTCGCTGCAAAAATTGCCTGAAAAAAGAAGAATGCGTCAAAAGAAATGCCTGAAGTCTCTAAGGGGGCATTTAGCAAAGCAAAATTGCTAAAGCCAATTATACCTCCCACATCATTACCATACATAAATGCATAACCAACAACAAAATAGCAAAGCACGCCAACTGAAACGGTAACGAAGTTCTTCATAATAATATTAACCGCATTTTTAGACTGTGTAAAGCCCACTTCAACCATTGCAAAACCTGCGTGCATCAAAAATACAAGTACACTAGCCAGAAACACCCACATCGTGTTTAAAATGAAATTGTCCATGTTAAAACCTCCAAATTGTTATAGTAATTTCCTAGTACAGAATGCCCATATTAAGAGTAAAATTTTATACTTTTTATGTTTATCGCCCACTTTTTTACATAAAAAAAGCAAAAAAGTCCATAAACGTTACGCCTAACGTCTATAGACCTCTTTGTCTAATTGCACATGAATAGATATACATTCATAAAATTCACCCTTGAATTTGTTATTATTATATATAAATCAATCTGTCTTGTCAACCCAATTTTGCAACTTTGTTTTCAAAACTTGCATTTTTGCTTTTTTACATTAAAGTATCACACTGTAAAATTTCATCTTTATTTGTATTTCACTTCTCTTAATAGTATAATTAAGCTAATATAAGGATGAAATGAGAAGAAAGGCTCGGACACTAGGAGATAATTATGGCATTTAAGGAGTACTATACCTTTTATAATCAACTCACTAACATGGATCAATCACCAGTCATGTTGATGAATGCATTTGGCTATTTCATCTGCAGTCATTTTCAAGAGATTTCCTCAGGATATATAGGGTTTCTTGAATATGGCTCTTATCATGTGGGTAAAATTGACAATCAAATGGATATGCCTTCTGAAGACTCTCTTTCCAAGCTTAATTACAGTATGAAACAAATGACATATGATGTATCAAAGGATATGTACAGCCTCAATGAAATCGACTTGATTACGGATAATTATGCTAGAGCATTTCCTTGTATTAATCCAGCAAAGTTTAATCGTTTTATTGAAGATCAAGACATCACCTCGCCTATTATTGTTTTACGACTTTTTATGGGAGGCTTTCTTGTCGGTGACTTGATTTTGTTAACTCAAATCACTTCATTATCAGAGGAACTTGCAAATGCTCTCTCTTTTTACAGACATAATCTTCAGTCACTTCTTATTCCCTTATTGACTTCAAAATCTAAAAACCAAATTCAAACATTTCAAGATATGACTGATTCACTTCTAAATTCTAGACATTACCAAACTACTGATACTGAAAGTTTCATGGTCAGGCTCCTTGATATTGTCTTTGAATTAACCAAGGAACCAGATTATGGTAGCGCCTTACTTTATGAAGAAGGCTACTGGACCTATGTTTATACCATAGGTCATGACCTAAAACAACTTTCCAGTATAAAAATACCTAATAACATTTTTTTACCTGATATGACTTCTTCTAAAAACCATATGGAAGTCTCACCACGAATCTTTATCACTGATAATATTCTATCTAAAGACACGACAGCTTCTGATCCCTATAGACAGCATATTTTTAGAGTTATTGAAAAGGGCAGCCAACCTATCGCTCAGACTATACAACTTCACATTTATTTAGAAGAACAGCTAAAAGGTGTTTTGGCTTTTGATATTGGAGCAGAAAGTGACAAGGTTTTCACTAAAAAAACCATTGATGTCCTTAAGCAAATTCGTCTTCTAGGACAGGTTCTTTTCACATACTCGAACATGGTAAGCCGATCTGAAAGCTTTGAAAAGCTCACAAACTTAATATCAAAATTACTTGTTGCTGATGGAAGACAAATGGTTTTCCTTAAAGATTTTCTTAAACTTCTTACAGAAAATCTATATGAAGTCAGCTATGCAACCGCATATTTACGAGACTCTAAAGGTATTCATTTTCTCCAAGCCGTCGGTCACGATCTCAAAGGACTCCAATCCCTTGAGCTCAAACCGGAGCACTTTGTCAGTCAGGATATTATCCGTTCACATAATATCCTAAAAGAGAAATCGATTCAATCCAATCCTAATCTAACAGCAACACTATTGTCAGATTTATTTTCCTATGCCAGGGAGTCTATGCCGGAAGATATCTATAAAGCCTACACCAAGGTCAATCAACCTATTAAGGATGGTTTGATAGCACAAATGCACCTTGAAAAAGATATGTATATGTATATCACATGTGATATTCCCGAAGGTAGTCCCTTATCATTTTCTGATAATACCATCCATCTCTTCAGCATGTTAATTAACTTGGGTTTTTCTTTCATTTCTAATCAATACTTTATTGATAAATATAAAAACCTGAATTCAGAGTTAGAAAACATTATCGAGCAAAGAACAACAGCCTTAAAAAAGAGCAACGAAAAACTTCGTGACTTAGTTGAAAGAGACAGCTTAACAGGCCTTTTAAATCATAAGGCCATTATCAGTCGTCTCACAGAGGCTCTAAAAAAAGAAGAAGACGTTTCTATTTTTCTTTTTGATATTGACTTTTTTAAAAAAGTTAATGATGAATTTGGTCATCAAACCGGTGATATGGTTCTCCATAAAATCAGTGCATTTCTTTTGAAAGATCAGGAAGTTATAAGTGGCAGATACGGAGGCGAGGAGTTTATGATTATTATGAAAAAAACCGACCTCCCTGAAGCAATCACCTATGCCCAACATTTTCTCAACAGAATCGAGGCATATCCTTTTATTAAAAACCGTATCATCACAGTTAGTGGCGGTGTTGTTACCGGCAACAATACAAATTCTGCCAAGATGATTAAAACTGCTGATAGCTTGCTATATGAAGCTAAACATGCAGGCCGTAACCAAATAAAGTATAACTATTGCATATAAGATAAGAACCCCTGGTATCAACAATTTTGTTGATACCAGGGGTTAATTTAATATATCTTCTCGGTTAAGCAAATGCTACATTAGTTCTTAGCAACCTCTACATTAACCTTGCGACCTTTAATTCGCTTATCTTTAAGATTCTTAAGAACCTTTTTCACTTGCACATCTTCAACATCTACAAATGAAAACTTGTCGTACATATCAATAGCTCCAATACTACGTCCGTTAACACCACATTCATTGGTGATAGCGCCAAGCATGTCTTTAACTGTTGCATTATGAGCCTTACCTACACTAATAAAAAGCCTAGTCTGACCCTTACCACGTCGGTTTTTAGCCCTATCATGTACATTAGAAGAGTTCTCGTCTTTACGACCTCGGTCCCTACGATCATCTCCCCTATTTCTTCCATCTCTTTTTCCACGACTATCGCCTCTATCAGACCGACTTCGAGATTTACCAAAGCTATGGTCATTAAGGTCTGTGTCTTCGACTAATTCATGAAGAGTCAGTGCATCTTTTAAAAGAGACGCTGCTAGCAGTTCTACACTGTAGCCTTTAGCTTCAATTTTATGAATAATTGGTTCATAATGGTCCAGTACATCCTGATCCATTGTTTCCATCAATCCGTCAATAAAACGTTCCATCTTATTGTGATTAACTTCATGAACAGAAGGAACTGGAATCTTATCAATTTTTTTCTTGATATAATGTTCAATACTATGAAGACGAAGACGATCTCTATATGATGCAATCGTAATTGATTCACCAGCTTTACCAGCTCTTCCACTACGTCCAATTCGATGGACATAATAATCTTCTTTTTCAGGGATATCGTAATTAATAACCAGATCCACATTCTGAATGTCCAATCCTCTGGCTGCAACATCTGTTGCCACTAGAACATTAATGACACCTCCATTAAACTTATGAAGAACTGCAAGTCTAAGTTCTTGTTTCAAGTCACCATGGATCTTGTCTGACCAGTAATTCTTTCCTTGAAGTGCATCTGTTATCTCATCTACCATTCTCTTTGTATTACAGAAAACAATACATCTCTCTGGTGCTTTAGCATCCAGAAGTCTAAATAAGGCTTCATTTTTATACTTAGGTTTTACCGCACAATATTGCTGAACTACTGTGGATGTTGTAAGACCTTTAGATTTAATCTTGATGTTTTGAGGATCTGTTAAATATTTTCTGGCGAGGTCAATAATAGCTTTTGGCATAGTAGCTGAGAACATAATACGCTGAGATCCATTACCCATAGCTCCCATTACCAACTCAATATCTTCTCTAAAGCCCATCTTCAGCATTTCATCAGCTTCATCAAGAATAATAGTATGCATTTCATCAAAACGGATAGTCTTGCGGTTCATATGATCGATCAAACGTCCCGGTGTACCAACAATAACATTAGCCCCCTTCTTTAATGACGCAATTTGTTTATAGATCGGCTCACCACCATATACGGCCACTGTTTTGACACCTGACATATACTTGGAGATTTTTCTAAATTCTCCAGCTACCTGAACACAAAGTTCTCTGGTTGGACAAAGGATTAATATCTGTGGTTGACGTACATTTACATCAATCTTGTCCAATACCGGAACTGTAAAAGCAGCGGTTTTACCGGTACCAGTCTGAGACTGTCCGATAACATCCACACCTTGGCTTATGAGAGCAATACCTTTTTCCTGAATCTCAGTTGGTTGCTCAAAGCCCATGTCGTCAATAGCTTTTAATATATCCGGATTTTCAATAATTTCATTAAATTTCATTTACTACTTCCTATTCTAATCATTTCCGTGCAATCAGGTCATTATATCACAAGGAAGATAGCTTCACAAGCTATTTCTTTTATTTACATAAAATATTAGCTTGTGGCACAGGTCTTATTTTTCATTCTTTTTTTTAAAAACGTAGTGTTGCTCTGAAGATAATTCTTTATCAAAAGTATAGCCAAGGCAATTAAAAGTCTTCATTTCTTCAGGATTGCTTATCCTATTTTCTATCATAAAATTGGCCATAAGACCCCTGGCTTGTTTGGAATGAAATGCTACTGGTTTATACGCTTCCTTCTGCCATACCAAAAATTCTACCGTAATCATTTCACGATCAATCTGCTTGGAAAACTCTTTAGATGCTAGGTCAACAATAATGTCTTCATCTTTAAACCATTTTTCATAAATAGGCTTCCAAGTCTGATAAAGGCTAGTATCGAACAAAGCCATGGTCATATCAAGACGATACGATTGAATCGAACGAACAGCAGGTAAGGGACCATATAGGGCTGAGAGGACCATTAAATGTTCATGAACATACTCTATAGACGCTTCATCATAATCTTCCACATGAAGCTCCTTAAAAACAGTACCAGTATAACATAAAACAGCCGGACCTGATTTGACAGGTTGGTTATAAAAATTACGATAATCATCAAGGACCTTTTCAAAAAGGCTTTCTTTTAATTTCATTTTTTTCTTTATAACGGAAGCTTCTGTATGTTGAAGTTTATCAACCAGCATGTGGGTAATCATGTCTTGTTCTTCCAATAATCCAACTTTTTCTTGATCAAGGGATAATCGACTTAATACTTCCTGCCATAGAGGGTTTTTCATGTTCTCAGGTCCTCTAATTGTTTGGGTTTTACTAGGTGACAAAATAATTTTCATAATAGTTTACTTAATTCCTCATTCGTCGTATTTAAAAACTCACTGATTCTATTTAAGTCGTCATCCACATATCGGCAAACATTTCCATGAAGCCTATTATATGTTTCCTTATTAAACTGAACTCTTTCTTTATAAGCAGTATTTCCAAGAGATGTCAAACGAAAGATGACCTCTTTAGCATTATTCTTTTTCTTAGTCTTTATAATTAACTTTTTCTCCAATAGCTTTTTAATAAAGCGGGTTGTCCCACTTTTAGATATACCCAAAGCCTTTGATAATTCAGTTAAGTTAATATCTCCATGATCACCAATGATAACCAAGGTATCAATTTCTGAATTATATAAAAGAAAATCAGTCCCATATTTTCTTGGTTTTTTTTCCAGTTCATTAAACAAATTAATGGATTCAATAAATTCGCTTATAATTTTGCTGTATTTATCCATAGTCTTCTCTCTCTTACAAACCGATTGATTCGGAAATTTTTCTCATACCAACTATGCATTCTTCAATAATATCCTGTATAGTCCTATCCAGCATTTCGCAACCCTTAAGAATCAGTTCACGGTCAACACCTTGAGCAAAACTCTTGGTCTTCCATTTTTTCATAACCGATTTCACCGTGAGATCGGATACACTACGGCTTGGTCGCATAAGGGCCGTTGCAGTTATCAGGCCTGATAATTCATCAATAGTATACAATACTTTTTCAAGATCAGATTCCGGCTTCACATCAGTACAAATTTCATAACCATGACTCTGCATGGCCCTAACAGCCTCTTCATCTAATCCGGCTTCTCTAAAAAGTTCTCCTCCTTTTATGCAGTGTTGATCAGGAAACTTTTCATAATCTATATCATGTAGAAGACCAATCAATCCCCATTCATCTGGATTCCCCTTATAAAGGTCAGCAAAATGTCGCATAATCCCCTCTACAGTCAGTCCATGTTTACGAAGACTCTCTGTTTCATTATACTTAAAAAGTAACTCCAATGCTTTTTCACGTTCAATTAACTGCATATTAACTCCCTCCATAAAAGTCTTTATCATTATATTTAAAGTCTATATTAGCTTATCACTAAATGAAATCACATTCAATGACAAAGTAGTATGAACAAAGAGACTTCGCCTCGTTCGCTTTACGATTCTTGCGTCTAGAAAGTTTCCTTATAGCCATCATGTTGGTCTTTTAGGTATGATACTGGAATGGAGAACTTTCCTATAAGAAAACAAAAAAGCTTCGCACAATAGAAATCAGCGAAGCAATTAATTATATTTCTTTATTTTATATCCAACATATGGATTGGTCAGTCTCAAACATTCACAGGATTAAGATATGGTGAGATGGCTCTGATAATGCGTTCTTTAACTTCCAGTCTTAACTGACCACTTTCATCAAGCTCTGAATCAGTCAGATCAATACGAACTTTGGGAGACAAGTCGTATTCCTCAAACCATTCTTCATAATGACGCCGTAGGTCTTCCATATAGTCTCTAGGAATTAGATCTGCTTCTGTTGATCTAGCCCTTCTTGCTATTCTTTCCATTGCAGTATCAATATCCACATCTATATAAACAAGCACTTCCGGTGGTTTAATATGTTGAAGCATATTATGCAATAAATCTCTGTAGATAGTGAACTCATCCGTTTCCATCTGACCTCTATAGTGAATCGTTCTAGCAAAAATCTCATCCCCATAAATAGATCTGTCAATAATAGCTTCTTCTCCTACTGCCTCTATAGCCTTGATATCTCTAAATCGGTCATTTAGGAACATAACTTGTATAATGGCACTCCATCTAGTCTGGTCAGCATAAAACCTGTCTAGCATACGCTGGGCCAAGGAATCCTTATCATCCTCTTTCAATTCCTCATAAAGATCTATTTCAAGTTCTTCACTTAAAAAATGGGCAACTGTACTTTTACCTGCCCCTATAATACCATCAACTACTATTGCCATGTTATTGTCATCTCCTTTACCGATGTACTTGAATCTTGATGTGCTTAGGTAACAAGTCATCACAAACTCCTAACTAATAAAACTACGATCCAACTTATGTACATACTACATATTGTACCGCGAATAATAAGATACCACAATATATCTGCAAATACAAGATTTTTAACCTATACCTCATTCAAAATTTTTTTCTGTAACATAGCCTTAAAAAGAAGAATGAAGTTACTCACCCCATAAACATTATGATTACCTCTTATTCATTAATATTTCAGGTCATAATGCAATTGCCTTTTTGTGCTTGAGTATATATTTTGATTATCAAAAGAATTGATGTTCAAAATAATCAATGTTATAATCTATGTATTAGCCCTTAGATGACTAAGGTAATATGACAAATAGAGGTATGATTATGAGGAAAATCGGAATTATTACTTGTAGCACCAGTGGACTGGACTATCTTGATGATTGTAAAGACATTTTCAAAGCCAGAACGACCATCATTATGGATGGTAGAGAATACCTTGATGGAGTGGATCTTCATCCCAAGGCATTCTATGAGCAACTAGAACATCTACAAAACATTCCCAGTACTGCCCAGCCCTCAACCGGTCAGCTATTGGATATCTATGAAGAAATGAAGAAACAAGGATATACAGATGCCATCTATATTTCCATATCTGCCCACTTAAGCGGCACATACCAAGGAGTATGTCTGTCCCAAACCTATGAAGACGGATTAAACATACATCCCTTTGACTCTAAATCAGCCTCCTTCATCACTGGCTTCATGGCTATGGAAGCCTATCGCATGGCAAAAGAAGGAAAAACTGTTAAAGACATTCTTACTTATCTTGAAGAACTAAGAGACCATGACCGTATTTTCTTCATGGTTGACGATCTCAAATATTTAGTTAAAAACGGTCGTCTAAGTAATGCATCTGCTTTCCTTGCTTCCATGCTTCAAATCAAGCCATTACTAGAGATTAACGATGAAGGACTCATTGTAGCTTCCGAAAAAATCAGAACCACAAAAAAAGCCATGAATCGAGTTATCGAATCCTTTCTAGAAGAAACCAACAATGGTACAAGTCAGAAATTCACCTTCCTCTTCAATACAGAGGCCCCTGATAAAACAGCTTATTTCAAGAAGAAACTGTCTGAAAAAGGAATGGATGTATCCTCGATAATTGATGCCCCTATATCACCTGCTATCGGATGTCATATCGGAAAGGGAGTTATTGGCATTGGCTATATAAAATAAATAAGACTTGACAAATCTCTATCTAATAATTATTATTAACTAGTAATCATTGTTAATAAATAAAATTTGACAGGCTGCAAAGGAGAGATTATGTCACTAATTAATACTAAAATACAAAATTTTAAAGTACAAGCATATCACCAAGGAGAATTCAAAGAAGTAACCAATAAAGATTTAGAAGGAAAATGGTCCGTTTTGTTCTTCTACCCTGCAGACTTTACTTTTGTCTGTCCTACTGAATTAGGTGATTTAGCTGATACCTATTCTCACTTCAAAGAAATCAATACTGAGATATATTCCGTGTCAACAGATACACATTTCGTTCATAAAGCATGGTCAGATGCCTCAGAAACCATCCGTAAGGTAGACTTTCCAATGCTAGCAGACCCCACTGGTGCCTTGTCCAAAGCATTTGACGTATATATCGAAGAAGATGGATTAGCCCTTCGCGGTACCTTCATTATTAACCCAGATGGCATCATCAAAGCCTACGAAGTCCATGATCTTGGAATTGGACGTGATGCAGATGAACTTCTTCGAAAAGTTCAAGCAGCACAGTTTGTTGAAGAACATGGAGATCAAGTTTGTCCAGCAAAATGGAAACCAGGTAAAGCAACACTTAAACCAGGTATGGACCTAGTTGGCCAAATTTAAATAAAGTCGATTCATACAAAGCTCCTATAGGAAGAAAACTTCCTCTTGGGGCTTTTTAAATTTTCATGCTCTTTTAATTCCCACTATATGGGATCCATTTTTAATCCCTGTCCTCATTCATTATCCATTTGTCTTAAAAAAGCATTTAAAAGGCTTATAGCTCCTACTATAGACTCTCTTTCAAATTCTGTATATGGTTCTAATAGACCTTCAACATATTTTCCAAAGTCTTTTAACCATTCAGTCACAAATGACCTGCCTTTTCCATTTATAGACAAGAGAATGCTTCGCTTGTCTGTTTCATCATTAACTCTATCTATTAGACCTTGTTCTTCCAACCGTCTGGCCACTGTTGTCAATGATCCTTTTTCCAAATTAAGCATTAAACTCATCTTCTTTAAAGACGTATCCCCATGATACCAAAGATAAAGCATAGCCATCTGGTCTGTTGGAAATATATCATTAGAACCTTCCTTAAAGAATTTTTTAAAAAGTATTCTATAATAATTATCCTTGAATTCTATTATATTCTGTATAATCGAATCTTTCATCTTCTCCACCCCACCGATTATTCTCATCTTAAAACTATTTTATCATATAACTCACCCCTCAAGATAGACTTATATTTCAAGGTCAAATGAAAATTTAATGGATATTTTCTAGAACAAAGAAGTTTCGCCTCGTTCGCTTGCTATTGTTTCGCTAGGAAAGTTCTATAAATCAGGACCACCAGCTCAGCTGGTGGTTTGTCCTTGCCCTATAAGGGTCTGTTACTTGCATGCGTCTGTAAACGCACTGAAAAATCTGCCAACCGCATCATTTTCTCTGGCTGCTCCTAAAGGAGCTTTTTAATTGCCTCTTTTTATCTGCTCACCCGTAAACGGGTCAATATATTCTTTTAAACTTATTTGGTCGGCTATATTATCTTCGTGTAATTGTATTCGAATATATTCTGCAATTTTCTTTGTATTCTTTCCTACGGTGTCTACATAATATCCACGACACCAAAAGTGTCAACTACCATATTTATACTTTAAGTTGGAATGTCTATCAAAGATAATGAGTGAGCTTTAGCCTTTTAAGTACCCCATTATCTGAGCCACACTAAACTTTGGTGGTATTCTAACCAGCATATGTATATGATCTTTACAAAGCTCAGCTTCCATTATTTCAATGCCTTTTCGTTCACATAATTCTCTTAGTATTCTTCCTATGTCATTTCGTAATTTTCCGTATATCACTTGTCTTCTATATTTTGGTGCAAATACCAAATGGTACTTACACTCCCATCTTGTATGTGATAAACTATTCTTGTCCATTGGACACCTCCTTTGATTATTCTGATGCGGTCGGCAAACCAACATCATTATATCATTGGAGGTTTTCTACTTGAAGCTAAAGCTATTTTCCCTCCACCCGCATAGCAGGTGGTTTATTTGATTTCCTCACTTCGTTCAAAAATCACGCTAAAGCCCAAAAAAAAGCTTGTCAGTTTCATCTGACAAGCTTTACTTCATACTTTGTTCATAATCGTATGTCCATATGATGGACCATACCACTGCTTCCATCTTCTTTTAGATAAATTCCAGATTCTCTTATCACTCCGGTTTTATCAAAATTACTAGCAAGTAAATCGAAATGACTGGCAACAGATCCAAGGTAAATAGCACCAACTCCTTTTTCACCTAAGGCAAGAAGCTGATCGTTACCATCTTCATCTTTCATAAAGATACGAAGGCCCTCAAATATGGGATCATTTTCATCAATCCACCCATTTCCATCCTCATCGTAAACTGCCAAATCTCTAAAACCTGATCCTGACTGTGTTCCAAAGAGTTCTGAGCCATCATTAACGATTCCATCACCATTCCTATCATAGGCTAAGAAGCCACTACCTTTTGTAAGGAAACTGATTTGATCCATTGTTCCATCATGGTCAAGGTCAAAGTCATACTTTTTATCACTTAACTTCGGAAGACTTCCATCAAAATTAAGAACAAGAGGATCAACCATTGGCCTACTGGATATGGTTGTAGTACTTTCGTACTTAATATGCCGCATTTCTTTCATGTTCATATTAAACTGAATTTCACGTCCATCCTCAGTTGTTACCTTACCATTAGCATTAAAAGCAAAAGAAGATTTTTTCTCAAAAGAAGTAGTCATCTGCTCGATTCTCACAGAAGGCTGTAACATCTTATGGAGATGTTCATCATAATTATTGTCATCAATCTGTATTTTTTTTGGTACAATAAATTTTACTTCTTTACCTGTCAGTCCACTTAAGATTATTTCCAATAGGCTAATCTTATGATAGTCTTCTTCTGTAAGCTCAAATTCAAACGACTGTAACTTAGCTGCTTTTTTTGCTGCTTTTGCTTGGCCCTTTAATTGTTTTAACTGTTGTCTAAATTGATCACTAATTGTCTTCTTCTCATTGTTATTAGCAGTACTAGGCTGCAAATTTACTACTTTTCTACTTACCTTTAATTTTTCTGTATCCTTAGAGTTTGCATACATGTTGACGTTCCAATTACTTATCTTCATCTTATTTTCCTCCAAAAACATACATAGCAAAAGCAGGCTATAAGTATATATCGGACACTTATGCCTACTTCAATAATTTTATTTCATTTTACTTTTTCTTGAAATATTTTAAGGTTGCTACTAGAAAGTATGTAATAATAGCTACAAGAATAATAGTAGCTCCTGAAGGAATCAACAAATAATACGAAACGGTCAACCCAGTCATAGTAAAAACAAGACCTAAAATTACTGAATAAGCCATAATCAACTTTAACTGGTAGGTAAACTGTCTTGCTACAGCAGGAGGTATAGTCAGCATAGCCAAGGACAATATAATACCAACAACTTTAATGAGCAGAACAATTGAAAGGGCCATCATAGAGTAGAGAAAGATCTCCATCAAATGGGTTTTAATACCTATAATATCAGCATATTCCTCATCAAAAAGATAGATTTTCCAATAATTAAAAAATCCTACGACCATAATAGCGACAACTAAGGTCAGTAGAAACATAATATTCAAGTAGGTATCATTAACCGTTAGAATATCCCCAAACAAATAAGAAGTCATATCCGGTGGATATCCAGGTGTCAAAGCGATAAATAAAATTCCCATAGCCATACCCGCAGACCAAAACATTGAGATAATAGTATCTGTATGGGTTCCGACACTACGTTTAATCTTGCCTACGCCCAAGGATGCCAAAAGGGCGAAAACCAGACCTCCAAAAATCGGTTCCACTCCGAAGAAATATCCTGCCCCTATTCCACCAAAAGAGGCATGGGCTATACCTCCACTCATGCTCACTAATTTCTTTTCAACAATTATCGTTCCAATCAACCCTCCAATAACGCTGGCTAATAGACCTGCTAGAAAGGCATTCTGCATATAGTTATAAGTCAATATTGCTTGTATCATGAACTTCCTCTTCCTTTAAAAGATCTCTTTGTATGGCTTCACCCTGGATAAACCATTCAATAGGACAGGTCTCACCTTCAACTTTCCCACCAACCATAGATTGATGGATATGAGCCTTTTTATTGATATATACACACCTGTCCAAATAACCCATAAGCACACTTGTATCATGGGTAATCATCATAATGGTCATATCCCTATTAAGTTCACCCAACATATTATATACGTCCATTTTGGCCAACTCGTCTACACCTGCAGTTGGTTCATCCAATACCAAAATGGTCGGATGATTCATAAGCGCTCTGGCAATAAGAACTCTTTGCATTTGTCCTCCCGACAAGGCACCTATTTGTCGATGTTTTAGAGATTCAATCCCCAGCCGTTCCATGACACGGTTAGCATGGGCTTTTTCATGATTGTCAAAACGCTTAAACATTTTAATCTTCTTAGGTAGATGACCGGTTAAAATCACCTCCTCGACAGTGATCGGAAACTGTCTGTCAAAGGTTGTAATCTGTGGAACATAACCAATAACCTGATTATCCTCAATCCAAATTCGTCCTTTAACCGGCTTAAGAAGCCCAAGAATAGCCTTTACAATGGTGGTTTTACCTCCACCATTGGGGCCAATAATACCTAAAAATTCTTTTTCTTTAACCTTTAAGTCTACACCAGCCAAGGCTACTGTTTGGTCGTAATTTATATGTAAATCTTCAATTCGGATGACATAGTTTTCACTTGACATCAATTTTACTCACCTGTTTCTCCCTTAAGGGCATTTGTCATTTTTCGTAAGTTATCTATATAATCTTCAGATAGAACATTCAAGGCTACAACACTACCCTTGATCTCTTCTGAAATTGTTTCTGCTTGAGTTGAATCAAATTCTGTTTGATAGAAAACAGTATGAATATCATGTTCTGTTGCATATTCAATAACTTCTTGTAAATGGTCCGATGTAGCATTTTTACCATCTTCTTCTATCGAAACCATTTCTAAACCATAGTCATCTGCAAAATAGCCTAATGATGGATGCATCATAATAAATTCTAATGATTCACCACCTAAAATCTCTTTGATTTCCTGATCAAGGTCCATTACATCTTTGGTAAATGCATCTGCATTTTTCCGATATTCTTCTGCATTTTCTGGGTCTAGTTCCACTATAACATCAAGAATTTCCTGAACCATAACTACAACTCGTTTAGGTGACATCCAAATATGTGGATCACGTCCTGTATGATCATGATCTTCGTCTTCATGATGTTCATCTGCATCTGCATCTTCATGGTCATGATCTTCATCTTCAAAATATCTTGCCGGATAAACATCCTCAACAATATCTGCCAAAGGGACAACCTCAACATCACTATAATTATCTTCTACCAAGGGAAGGATATTTCCTTTCTCAGTTGGAACACCAATAGTAAAATATACACTTGCATTTTCAAGACCAGTCATTTCCTTCGGAGATGGCTGATAGTTTGCTGGGCTTGCACCGGCGGGTACCAAAGTCACTATATCCATTTTATCACCAACAATCGCTTCAACAAAAGCTTTTTCTGGTGCTATTGATACAGCTACTACCTTTTTATCTGAAGCCGTTTCACTATTGCACGCTGATAAGGAAGCTATCATAGCAATCCCTAATAATAATACCATACTTTTCGTAAAAAATATCTTTTTCATCAATCTTACCTCATTTCATAGTTTGATCATTCGCTTATTGCAAATGATTTGCATTTATTATATAATAAGACATGTCGCTCGTCAACCTAAAGAATAAATATTCTCATTTAGAAAGTTATTACAAGCAATAGAAGATTGAGGTCGCCTATGGAATTAAAACATTTAGTTCAACGTTTAAAGGACAATAATTGCCGCATTACAGATCAGCGGATGCTTTTTCTTGAAACCTTAGCCAACAACCAAACTAATCTTATGACAGTAGAAGAAATTACCGAGATCTGCCAGAGGACCAACAAGGCTGTTAATACGACGACTATATACCGAAATATAGAGCTTCTAGACTCCATGAATCTTCTTTATGCCTTAAATATAGACCGACACACAGTTGCTTACAAATTACTATGCCATGATCACCATCATCATCATATCATTTGTTCAAATTGTGGCGAAATGCTTCCTATTGACTATTGTCCTTTAAATCCAGAACTTATGTCTCTACTAAAAGAAAAAGGCTATAAATTAAAAAGTCATACGCTTGATTTGTACGGTATCTGTACTAAGTGTCAGGGCATACTGGATGAATAGCTCTTTATATGCAAGCATCCCCATTTCTCCTCCAAACCCACGGTTCGCTTCGCTCACCGTCGCGATTGTCGTCGTATACTTAGTCAAGGCCTAGCAAATGCCTATGCAAGCATCCCAATTTGCTAGGCCTTGACTAAGTGCTCGACTCATAATTTCGCGCAAAAAAGGAGAACCTATTAAAGTTCTCCTTGTATACGCCCCATTTTGTCCATTATCTGATTGGACAAACGCCTCCAACACAATCTGAGTTTGCTGTGTTGTTTAATACATTCAAATCATTATCGAGCTCTGACCCAACCCTTGGTGTTCCACTTATCTCCTTAACATGATGTCTTGTTCCTTCATCTGTGAATACATACGGATAAGAAATAAATTCAATTTTCATGTATAATCTCCTTTTCACCCAATCTAGCAATTCAACAACTGTTGAATAAGTTCATTGAAATCGGTTTAAAGACAATGTAGTATATGCATCCTGTTTAACTAGGTCAGTCTATTAATCCATCTCTGATTCATCCTCATTGACTCTACCATTTTCTATATCGGAAATGCTAATTCTATCCATAACCTAAAAACCAAAAATTCTTTTATAATTTTACTATATATAGTGAACTTTTTCAATAGGCCATACTACATATTGTGCATTTTTAGGCATATTCGACAAGTGCTTGTCATTACATTATAACAGGTCATTCCATTATAAAAGCAGCATCTCCCATCGATTGGAAAATGCTGCTAACTTATTTAGGCTTATTCTAAGTAATCCATAGGATTCACTAACTCTCCATTGATACTTACTTCAAAATGAACATGAGGACCGGTAGAGTTGCCGGAATTTCCAAGCTCAGCAATAGGTTGACCTTGGCCAACTTCATCACCTTTTGAAACTAAAAGTTCACTACAATGGGCATATCGGGTTACTCGTCCATCACCATGATCAATTTCCACCATATATCCATATCCGCCATGCCATCCAGAAACAGTAACCTTTCCACCGTCAGCCGAATAAATAGTTGTACCATAGTCAGCTGCAAAGTCCACGCCCCTATGAAAAGAACCATGTCGATTTCCAAATGGAGATGTAATAATATAATTTTTAATTGGATAAGTAAAATTTCCAACTGGTCCTACTTCTGGAAGTGGTTTAGTCCCGACGAGAACCAAAGCATTTTTAGCTTGAGTAATAACCTTTTCTTCAAGGATTACTCGTCCAATTTCTTCCCCATTCATAGTCTGGACTAATGCACGAACTTCCTTAGTTCCATCGTATCCTGGATCAGATTCCTTTTCAACCGTTTCATATATACTGTCATCATCTTGATAGTCAATACCTTTTTCAATCGTATCGTAATAGGTGACTTCTTCTTCAAGGATTACTGAAAGCTCAGGTTGAAGAACTTCAACAGTTACCAAATCTCCCACTTGAAGCCCCTTTGCTTTTTCTTCAAGACCCTCATTTATTGCATAAAGTTCATCAAGGGTCATATCATATTCTTGTGCAACGGTATAAGGAGAATCACCTGCTTGTATTTCATAAGTTGCAGGTTGTTCATTGGTCCTATTAAGAATTTCTGCTGCTTCTTGCGCAGTTACAGGACTTGCATCCTCATCGATAATCTTTGTTATAGTTACTTCTTCATGAAAATGTAGACTTGACTCTTCAATATCCTCTGTCTCAGGTATCGAAAGCTCAGCTCCTGTAAGCTCAGGAACTATTGTTTCAACTGAGTTCTCTGTATTAGTCCCACTGGTCGAAAGTGACTGATTATTAATAAATCCTTTCAAGGAATACTTCTTAATCGCTGTTGATTCCACCATATATCCATCATCAGTAAGTTCCAACTTAGCTTCTGTTTCGTAGCCTTTACCTAAGGCTTCCTTTTGAACAAGAGAAAGGGCCAACTCCAACTCTTCTTTTGTTTCGAAAGTCAATATAAGATCTTCACCATCAGTTCCTGAAACACACAGATTGTAATAAAAAGGTTGTCTTGTCCCCTGGTCTGCATAAAAGGTTTCAATACTTAATCCAAATCGATCAACACGTCTGTGAACCGGAGGTTGAGATAGGGTCGTTTCCTTTTCCACCCCATCAGGCTGACTAACTATTAAGGGTTCTTTTTCATTTCCAAAAGTGATTGAAAATATTCCAACGCCTATTATAGACACAATTAAAGCCACCACCGATAATCTTACCTGTGGGTACTTTTGAAAGCAATTCTTTATTAAGTCTTTCATTTTCCCTCCACTATATGCCTTTTGGCATCCACATTTCTATTCTCAATAGTTTAAATAATGCAATTTTGCGATTTTTTACTTATTTTCTCAATAGTCTAGATTATAACAAAAAAACAAACATTTCTCAACAAAGTCACTATATTGTTCATATTTGCTTGTAATATTTAAGAAATTCTTATATTTTTGTATCACTTATTCCATTTAGTCTTGTGAATCAATAGATTTTTTTCACTTTCTCTTCTTTATATATCTCCTTTTAATAACTTCATAACAACTTCGGCTACACCATCTTCCTCATTAGAAGACGTAATTAGATCTGCCACCTTCTTCGCTTCCTCTCGAGCATTAGACATTGCTATACCAAGTCCAGCCTCTTCAATCATATGAACATCGTTCCCTGAATCTCCAATGGCAACGACCTGATCAAGTCCAAAACCTAAACGTTCTGCTATCACTTCCATACCAACAGCTTTATTACTATGTTTGTGGAAAAGTTCTGCAATAAAAGGTAAGGGACGAACAATATTATAGGCCTCAGTAATTGTTTTTGGTAATCTCCAAAGCTCATTTAAAAGATTTTCATTATAAGATTTTTTTTCACTGACTGAATAATCCTCAAGTGTCATTCCTGGAAAATAATCAATAATCTCCTGCTGATTAGCCTTACTCTCATTAATAATATTCATTTTATAGATAAGAAGATTTTCATTTTTAAGATTAAAGTCCACCTTGATTAATGGTGACTGATTGGCAATACTATCATATCTAGAGAAAAGACTTTCATGTTGAAGAACCAGACCTTCATGGGTATAACCACAAAGATCCAACCCTAACTCTTCACAAGATTGGTATAAGCTTACCACATGTTCTGGTTCTATATGCTCTTCATATATCACTTGACCACTTATATTGTGGGTAACAACGGCACCACTGCAACTAACACTAAAGCAGTCCGAATCAAGAAGGTTCAACTCTTTTATGTAAGCGTACAGACCGTTAAAATGCCTACCAGAAGCAAGTACAACATGAAGACCAGCCTCCCTGGCTTTATAAATAGCTTCCTTATTTTTAGGACTGATGGTTTGATTTTCACTTAGCA
Source organism: Vallitaleaceae bacterium (assembly GCA_963677625.2). GTDB lineage: Bacteria > Bacillota > Clostridia > Lachnospirales > Vallitaleaceae > UBA1351. The sequence goes on along the minus strand of CAXXSW010000002.1, from coordinate 729,120 downwards.
AGGTACCATCCATATCTAATACTAACATTTTATATTTCATAGTAAACTCCTCATAAGTCATTAGTAACTCGTCTAACTCAAGTTAAATACTTAAGCCATATTCTTTCTTAATTATACATGAGACCAGGAAAATGTATAGCCAAATTTTATAACCATGTCACAAAAAAACAAAGAGGCTTCCCCTTGTTCGCTTTATAATAGAATAAAAAACTCCGGGAAGTAACCCCGGAGAAAATTTATGAAAAACGCCTTATTTATCTACAACTGATATAGTCTGCACTCATATGGCTTAAGAAAATCAGATCTTTTTGAGTAATTGCATAAAATAATATTTAGGCAATTACCCTTTGCATATCGATGGGTTTTCCCTAGATTCATTTCAATAAAAAATGTCTCCTCACCTCTACGATAATAGGCAAAATAATCTTTCTCACGAATATCAACAAAGTCTACATCTCCATATATTAAAGTTGGGTATCGTTTTCTCAGGTGTATAAGTTTTCTAAAAAAATGGTAGACCGAGTCTGGGTCATGTATCTCATCATAAGCATTGACTGATGACTGTATCAGAGGAGCTTCAATCCAAGGTTTAACTTCGCTAAACCCACCATATACCTCCTTGTTCCAAGGCATAACCAGTCTTGCATGGTCCCTTGCTACCGGCGTCAACCTATCCAATATTTCCGCTTCATCTAACCCCTCTTTTTTTAACTGGTCATATAAATTAATGGACTCCACGTCTCTGAAATCATCAATTGAACTAAATATCCCATTGGTTAATCCAAGCTCTTGCCCCTGATAGATAAACGGTGTTCCTTTAAGGGTTAGCTGAATCATAGCAAGAAGTTTGGAAAGGGGTGCTCTATATGTACCCTCAGGATCAATTTTTGAAAGCATTCTAGGATTATCATGATTATCATAGAAAAGGGATTGCCAACAACCATTCATTAGCTTAGTCTGCCATTTATATAAAATCTGTTTTAGGTAGTTCAGGTCATAGACATAACCTTCCACTCTGTTTTTGCCAGGCATTTCCAGGTGCTCGAAAGTAAAAATCATATCTAGTTCATACCTTGATTCATGAGTCAATAATTCAGCCATATGTAGTCCTACACCAGGTGTTTCACCAACTGTCACCGCGTCGTATCCTGAAAATGTTTCTCGATTCATCTCTCGAAGATATTCATGTAGTCTAGGTCCCCAAAAGTAATGCTCAATTCCGATTTGACCAATAAGATCACCAACAAAAGGTGATCCCTGAGGTAATTCAGGGTTTTTAGATATAAAGTTAATAACATCCAATCTAAAACCATCAATTCCCTTATTAAGCCAAAACCGGATCATCTTATATATATCCTGTCTCATAGGCTCATATTCCCAATTAAGGTCCATTTGCTTTTTGCTGAATAAATGCAGACCATGGGAATTGGTTTCTTCGTAGTAATTCCAAGCCTTCCCCGAAAAAAAAGACGTCCAATTATTAGGTAGGTGGTCACCTTGCCTCCATATATAATAATCCCTATATGGACTATCCTTACTTTTTCTAGCCTGAACAAACCAGGAATGTTCATCTGAAGTATGGTTAATCACCAGATCCATAATTAAACGTATCCCCTTTTTATGGGACAACTTAAGAAGCAAGTCAAAATCTTCCATACTTCCAAATTCGGCCATTATTTTATAATAATCCCTAATATCATAACCATTATCATCGTTGGGAGAATCATAGATAGGGCACAACCATATTAAATTGATTCCTAAATCATGAAGATAATCTAACTTTTCAATGATTCCTCCAAGATCTCCAATCCCATCACCATTACTGTCCTTAAATGATCTTGGATATATTTGATAAGCGACAGCTTCCTTCCACCAAGCTTTTTTTTCTTCTGAATGAGTAGGGCTAACAAAATCTGCTTCTTCATGATTAAGAATATCACAAAAGGTCAATAAAAAAGCCTCATCTAAAGCCCCTTTAGAAAGATTCATTAACATTCGTAAGGTCAAAGAACCAATAACTATATTGTTTAATGCGATTTCAGGTAATCGAAGTTGTTCTAGAATGGTCTTTAAAAGATCATTGCCTATTGGACTATTAAGAACTTCATCCAGTTTACTATCAAGACTATACATAGCACCCTCCGGACCAGTCGGCAAATTAAGTGTTACTCTAATTATAACCTACCTATCAGGAGGGAGCAACTGCATCTAAAGGGTTTTGTAAATAGCTGCCTGATTAATCTGCCTATTTGCTGCCATAATGATATCGCCTTCACTAGTATGAACAATTCTGACATTAGCAGCACCAACTCCAGTATCAATCAAATGGCTAACTATTTTCTTATTTTTTTTATCATACTGAACTAAATATAGGTCCATATCTTCTTTTCTCGCACCTATAACAAAACTTGGAATTCCATTATAAGTATCTCCATAAATAGCATGATAAAAATCTAAAGCCTTAGGATATGAATAAACACTAGTATATTTGCCATCAATTTCCTTGTATACATTAAACTGATTTCCATGGAAGGGAGATAATACAGCTAGTTCCGGTTGACCATCCTGGTCTATATCCATAACTGCTATATCACTAACCGGAAAGTCAAGAATACTTTCAATTATCCACTGACCATCTTCCTCAAAAGGCGGCATAACTGCAATGACACCTTCCTCACTCGCTACAAAAACACATGCTTTTCCCTTCCAGCTTCCCTTATTAAATCCATGATTCTTATACATGTTCTCCTTAAGGGTTTCTAGTCTCAACTCTTTATCAGAAGTTATATTTAAGTCATAAGGCAGTTCAACGTAATATAATTTTCCCGGATTTGTCCAGTCTTCCTTATTACTTTTCCCACCATGAAGCGTGGCGGCTATAAGATATCGTCGATCATTTACAGTTACCATATCAAAACGATGTAAATAAGGTATGGATACAAGTTTTGTCTCTTGATATTTGCCATCAACAATCTGAAATAAGTATATACCGCTGGTTTCGGAATCCACCATAGAATGGAAACCCTTTGATACCAGAAAATTGCCTGCTTGATCAGGAACAGTTACAATAGACATGGTTCCACCATAACTATCGTCATTAGACCATAACACCTTCTTATCCGAAAACTTTTCTCCTGAAAATATTTGACAGGATCCTGGACCTTCACCTGCAAATATAAGCTGTGTCTCCCCTTCTACAGCCATTGCGTTTACTGAATAACACTTAAAAATCTCATCAATAATTGTTTTCTGAAACTTCATTTTAATCCTCCTAGTTTGCGTAAGTGAGTAGCAAATCACAGATTTACTTCTTAGCTAGATGGTTACTTCTATCTTATTCTACATAATTTTTGAAACTTTGTACATAAAGTTATAAATATTGAACGTTTGTTCATTTCGTGGTTATAGCTTCCTAAAACATCGTGTATCCAACATTTTATTGCTCATCTCTATTCAAGCCCTTGCAAAGATTATTCCATTGGGCATTGACAAAAAAAAACATTGGGCCTATACTTACATTAGTTTGAGGGAGTAACTTTCCTAAACATTAGGAACCAAAGTCGTCAATACGGATTATAACTCCCGGCTTTGGTGGCGAAAGCTTTGTGAGACTCTGCGATTGTTACTGTTGATTCAGTGGCTTTTGTAGTGTTTTTTTATTGTCTCGTTTAAGAAAGGAAACATATGGAAGAATTAATTTATGAACTTTTAACTGACATGAATACACTTATATTATTTATCATTATTGCTGGTCTTTTATGGACTCTGGGCAAGGGAGCTGACATTCTTGTAGATGAAGCCGTCAGTCTTTCCATTCATTGGGGAATCCCTAAAATGGTTGTTGGTGCAACTATCGTATCATTAGGCACCACATTACCAGAAGCAACTATATCCGTATTAGCAGCCGTTCGAGGAAATCCCGATTTAGCTCTTGGTAACGCCATAGGTTCCATTATTGCTGATACAGGATTAATCATTGGATTAGCCGCATTAATTGGTCATCTACCAGTAGACAAGCGAGTCATTAATCGACAAGGCTTTGTTCAAATTGCAGCTGGTGTTTTATTAGCCGTTTTTTGTCTACCTTTTTTCAGTTCAGAACCAGGTGGAAATATTCCACAAATAGTTGGTTTCATTTTTCTTATATTATTAGCCGTTTATATTTACTTTTCCATGAAATGGTCCAAGAATTCCGGAGTAGACGAAGGTATCTTATTAGCAGAAGAAAAGTCTCCTATTGTTAAACAAGTATTCAAACTTGTTTTTGGTATTACACTAGTTATCCTCTCCTCAAGGATATTAATTCCTGCAGTTGAAATATCTGCTATACGTATCGGTATTCCACAAGGTGTTATAGCTGCTACTCTTGTTGCTTTTGGAACCTCATTACCCGAACTTGTAACCGCCATAACCGCCGTTAAAAAAGGTCATGGCGAGTTGGCAGTCGGTAATATTATTGGAGCCGATATACTAAACGTTCTTTTTGTAGTGGGTAGTGCAGCTGCCGTTACGTCAGGTGGCCTTCACGTTCCAAGTTCCTTTTTCAAGATACAAATACCAACCATGCTCATTGTCCTAACTCTTTTCCGTTTCTTCTCCACTGGGAAAAGTAAGGAAATCAACAAGAAAGAAGGTTCTCTTCTATTATCTTTCTACATAATATATTTAATCCTAACCTTCACTTGGATATAATATTATTTCGAGATCTTTCCTATAAGAGAACAAAGAGGCTTCGCCTCGTTCGCTTGCGATCTTTCCTATAAGAAAAAAAACCAGTATACTTACTTAGAAAAGTGAGTATCTGGTCTTTTTATATTATATCAACTAATTCTTATTTCTTTCTATATCCCGATAAGCAAGCATATAGTTCACTCCTGAAACGATGATTCCTCCACCGATAAAATTACCAATAGCAACAATAAAAAGAGCGTAAAATATCTCGCCTAAACTTATTGGACCATGACCAAAATAAGCAACAAATAAGTAATACATATTAGCAACAACATGCTCTGTTCCGCTTAAGACAAAGACCGTAATCGCCAACCAAACAACTAGAATCTTAGCAATCTCATCACGACATGAGTAGGCTAAACATACGCCTGTGGACACAATAATATTACACAAAACACCGGAAAACAGCATTTGACTAGTTGGCATATGAACTTTGTGACTAGCTTTTGAAATAATAACATCCATGGTTGTCTGATTAAATATACCTCCACCATGTGTTAATAAGGCAGCAAAAACAGCTCCTAGAAGATTAGCAAAGAAAATAAGTACCAGTATTGAAAAGATTTTATTTAATTTGGTTCGTCTATCATAAACAGCAATCATAACCATGGTGTCACTAGTAAATAATTCGGCTTGCATGAGTAAAATAGCAATAATTCCAACTGGAAAAACGAGAGCACCTAAAAACACTCCTAGTCCCGGATCTATTTGACTGGTCGCCACTTTAAAATATCCTATGGCTCCAATAGAAATATATAAGCCAGCCAAAATACCTTGTATCAATAGAATAATAAACCTTTTGTTAGCTTTGTTTTTGCTTTGATATAGAATATACTCTGTTAGGGCCTTAGGGCCTGAATAAACTTTTCCCATAAATTCTCCTTATAAACTCAATCCCTTTTCTCTGTTTCAACACTATCAAGTAAAAACAATCCACTTACACTAATAATTAAGGTAGTAATAGCAATGTCCCAAGTTTCTATCAACGTGCATTGTATGCGACATTATAAATACTTGCCCATAACCCTCATCAATTCGCTAAGATGAACCGGTTTAACAAGATAGTCTTCAAAATAGTTATCAAAGAGTTCCTTTTTAGAATCATTGCTAGCATTGGCAGAGTAGCATATTAAAGGAACTTTTTCATAACCGTCCAGTTTTCTTAACATGGCAGAACCCTCAACGCCATCGATTCCAGGTAGTACCAAATCAATGATAATCAAGTCATATTTAGTCTTTTCACAGGCTGTCATACCTTCATAAATACTAGCTACACAGTCGACCTGACCACAACGGTCTTTTAATAGTTCAAACATAAGCAAACGGTTCAAGGATTCATCATCAATAACTAAAATTTTAGCCTGTGGAAAGGATTCAACGGATTCCATTTTTTGGGGTTCCGAAAATTCCATATGCAAGTCGGTAGCCTTGCCACAAACCTTCACCTTAAAGCATGAACCAACACCAACCTGACTTTCTACAGAAATTCTACCATTCATAAGATTTAAAAGCTTCTTGCATATAGCAAGTCCCAATCCAGTTCCACCATATTCTCTACTAATTATATCAGACTGCTGCTTAAAAGACAGAAAAATATCTTCATAATTTTCTTCTGGAATACCAATTCCAGTATCAATAATATCAAACAAGAGATCAAAAGAATCCTTGCCTCTAATCTCATCAATATTTACCATGACCTTAACATAGCCTGAATCCGTAAACTTAACTGCGTTACCGATTAGATTCAAAAGAATTTGCTTAAGTCTGGAGACATCAATCACCACTTCCGTAGGTACTTTTGAATCAATCTCAATAATTAAATCCAAATGCTTTTGTTCAACATCCATGGCAAAATATTCCTTGATTTCATACATAAGGTGCCGTATATTAACAACCTCTTCTTTTAGCTCCATCATACCGGACTCAATCTTTGAAAGGTCTAATATGTCTGAAATCAGAGCTAAGAGGCTCTGCCCAGCTTTCCTAATAGACTTGACATATCTTATGTATTCCGGTGTTGCCAACTTCATTTCAAGGAGTTCTGAAAAACCAATAACGGCGTTAAGAGGGGTACGAATTTCATGGCTCATATTTGCGATGAATTCACTCTTAAGATTATTGGCCTTTTGCGCTGCTTTTCTGGCTTTATCAGCTTCAACAATAGCCATTTCTGCCGATATTTTTGATTCCATCAAATATTCTTCAGTTTTTCTTTGCATGGTGATATTATGACCGGTTGCCAATATAAATTCAGCTACCTGCCGCAATGTCACTTGATAAAGTTCATAGTCACCTTTTATATTTCGAACCCGAAGCTCAATGTTGTAATTCTTACTTGTCGAATTAAGGATTATAGGTCTCATTTTATCGACTTTAGATTGATCACTATCATGAACGTATTTAGAATAATGACTACCCATGACTTCTTTAAGTGACCATCCTAACTGGCTTTCACAAGCCTTGTTCACATTAACAACTTTACCCTCCAAATCAATAACCATAATTATATCTGGAGAAGTTTCAAATATGATCTGCATCATCTCCAAAGCATTGGATGCCCTCATTTTATGGTCTTCCATTTGTTGATAAATTTCAGTTTCTATATTAAGGGTATCTGTAATATCTATAAAGGTTCCTATAATACCTATTATGTCGCCATTGCTATCATTTACTGGCGCTTTATGAGTTAATAGCCATCTCTTCTCACCATTTTTTTCGTACTCTTCTATAATTTCTTCCGTAACACCGGTTTTCATAATTCTTCGATCATCTCTTCTATATTTTTCTGCTAGTCCTTCACTAAAAAAATCGAAGTCACTTTTGCCAACCACTTCATCTACAGTCAAATTAAGATCATTGGCATAAATGGTGTTTGACGCAACATAGATACCTTCTGGAGATTTTATAAAAACCTTATAAGGTATTTTATCCATTGCTATGGAAAAGAGAATTGTCTGGTCCTTTAACTGTTTCTCCATAATTTTAGTTTTACTAATATTTTCTACAACAGCAAAAAAATTAGCCAGGTCACCCTTATCATCATAGACACCTGTCACATTAATTTTGGCCCAAACCACCTGACCACTTGTATGATAATAGCGTTTTTCCTGTATAAAAGACTTTATATTTCCCTGGACAATCCTTTGAATCAGTTCTTTTTCATTTTCTAAATCGTCTGGATGAGTTATTGTAGAAATTGGCAACATGGCAATATTACCTCTTAAACCCAACATTTTCATATAAAACTCATTAGCACGCAAAATATGGCCTTCTAAATCACAAAAGACCATACCAACTGCAGCCTGTTCAAAAACCAATTCAAAAGAAGATTCTAGATTAGAAGTTCCAATATCCAACATCGTGTTTTCCCCAACTTTTTACTCAATAAACCAAGTTTATTCTATATTTCCATTAATTAGTTCTATTATATCACAAGATAAGATGATGGAACATTTCATCTTTACTTTAAGGGATATCAAAACTCTTGTTTAATGAAAGATAGATAATTTCTTCTTGTCAATTTATAAAAAGAAGGTTATAATCAACTTACAACAACTCTTATCGAAAGTATTGGTGAAATTAATGAAACGTATGACGACTACTCGTAACCTTAAAGAACTAAACACTGATTTAGTACGTGAAATACTTCGCAAACAAAAATCAACAACTAAAAATCAATTAGCAAGCGAGTCCGGCCTAAGCGTTGCAACATGTGGCAATATACTTCGAGACTTGGTTGAGACCGGTGAAGTCATCGAGTCAACTTTGGCACCATCTACTGGTGGCAGACCAGCAAAGGTTTACGATTATAATGGTAACTACGCCCATATCCTCATGATCTATGGAGACAAAGAATATGGTAAATCAGCTATTCATTACCAAGTTTCAGATTTGCTGGGACAAGCCCTTGAAGAGGGAAACTTGACAATGGAAATCATAACACTTGATCATATTCTTGAAGTCATAGATGACGTATTTCAACGGTTTCCTGGAATTGCCTCTCTTGGATTTGGCATTCCAGGAGTTGTAAGTGATGGCTATATCTCTTACTGTGATTTACCCTCTTTCAAGAATACTCACTTACAAAAAATTCTTGAAGAAAAATATAAGGTTAAAGTGATTGTTGAAAACGATGTCAATGCAAGTGCCATTGGTTTTCACTCTAGCCAAGATTTCTCTAACACACAAAGTTTAGTTTATGCCTACTATCCAACAGATGACTACCTTGGTTCAGGAATTATAATCAATGGAAAACTACACCGTGGTATGTCAAACTATGCCGGCGAACTTGGCTTCTTACCATTTGACGATATAAAGACTTCGTTAACCAGTCAACATAATCAAACAGAAAAATTTGAACTCTCAGTAGCAAAAACCCTAATGACCTACATATGTGTCATTAACCCTTCCATTATTATACTTTCTGGCCAAGCATTTAATGACCAGGTTATAAAGAACATACAAGAAAACTTATCTGGTCTGTGTTCCAGTAAGCACTTACCAGTCATCTATCATGAAAAAGAAATGAAATTCTCATACTATAAGGGACTCTTCATTCTTTCTCTCCATCAACTTTTTTGTAACTTAACTGTAACCACCAAATACTTATAGAATCAAGGAAGGAGACGGCTTTAGCCGCTAGACCTATGACTGTACTATTATTAATCATTATTTATTTAGCCTTTATTTCTCTTGGTTTACCTGATTCACTCTTAGGTGTTTCATGGCCTGCCATCCGCAGTGATTGGGGGCTTCCTCTAGATGCTGCAGGTATAATCTCCATTGTCACCATTGGCTTTACTGTTCTTTCCAGTTTATTAAACGGAAAAATTACCTCAAAAATAAGTACAGGGAAGCTGACTTTCATTTCCTGTCTTATGACCGGTTCAGCCCTATTGGCAATTTCCTATTCACCTTCATTTATTGTTATGGTCCTTCTGTCCATACCTTTAGGTTTTGGTGCCGGAAGTGTCGATGCAGGACTTAACAATTACATTGCCAGTCATTTTAAGTCTCACCATATGAACTGGCTTCACTCCTTCTGGGGTATTGGAGCAACATTAGGTCCGATTATCATGGGGACCTATCTCTTAAAATCCACCTGGCGTGACGGATATCAAACCATAGCCATCTTTCAGTTAATTCTAGCTTTTGTGCTTTTAATTTCCTTGCCCTTATGGCGCTTGCACAAGGGTAATGTTACAGCTGCTCAAAATCCTGAGAATATGAAAGCAGATCCAGATGTCCTTAAGAAAAAAGGTCTTGCTTTCTCCATTGCGACCTTTCTCTTTTATGTAGCAGCTGAAATGTCCGTAGGCCTTTGGGGTGCTTCTTACTTGGTTCAGATACGCAACTTAGAGGTAAGTCTTGCCGCAAGTTGGATAGCCCTGTATTTCGGCGGAATTACAGTAGGTCGTATGATTGCCGGTTTCATCTCTTTCAAACTTAACAACCGTCAAATGATTCGTCTTGGACTTACTATATCTTTGCTTGGTGCTATAATGATTTTACTTCCCCTACCAGATGCATTTATCATGGCCGCATTTATTATGGTAGGATTGGGATTTGCACCTGTTTTTCCAGGTATGATTCACGAAACACCTATCCGGTTTGGACGAAACAACTCAGGAACCATCATTGGTTTTCAAATGGCAGCTTCCTATAGCGGATCAGCCGTCATTCCACCCTTATTTGGTGTTTTTGGAAAAACCTTTGGTATGGGTATTTTCCCTCCCTATCTTCTAGGCATGATTATCGCTGTAATTGTTGCCTCTGAATTAGTAAGCATAAAAACAAGGACTATGACTTAAATGTCCTAGTCCTCATCTATACATTAATAAACAACTTATCTCCATTTATTATTTGGGGTTACCCCCTTCTTGTCATTGATTACATTTACAACCAGCCCCATTATTAGCTGAAACACTATATGGACATCCCACACATTTTGCTCCTTTTTTCTTTTCTTTTCTAATTTTAAGGATTGCTAGTGCTAAGATCACGACTATAACGAAAACGACAATAAAATTTCCCATTCTAGACTCCTATACCAGTTAGCTTAGGCTAACTTTATCTTCAAACAAAAATTTATGAATAAGTTAACTACCGTTAACTATAGTTCCATAAAAAAAGCTATACAAGAATAGCTTGTGCAAGCTCAGTATCTATGCTGTATCTGGCATCCTTTACAGAGATGACATAGTTATCTGCAAGATGAGAAATAATCGTTATACGTTCTCCTGCATAACAACCCAATGAAAACAGGAAGTTCTTCATCTCATGGTCACTGGTTACAACGTCGATAATCTTGTACTCTTTATTCAATTCACCTGCTGCCAAGGTACCTTCCTTGTTAGAAGGCTGATTATAGTCAGACGGGCGTTTCTTACCAAACCTAAAAATTTTCTTTGCAAAGGATTGATTAATTGATTGATCCATCTAATTCCTCCAATCTATTCACAGCTCATTTCATTATCACGTAAATACCTGCAAATAGCGTCTAACATAGTGTCTGTTAATACGTGTTCCATTTTACATGCATTTGTAGCTGCTTCTTCTTCACTTAAATTCAGCGAATGAAGAAGATAACGGCTAATTAACTTATGCTTAGAATAAATATTCTCTGAAAGTTTTCGGCCTTCACGTGTTAAGGTTATGGTACCGTAGTTCTCTTTGAGGATTAAGCCCTTATCCTTGAGATAGTTCATGGCCTTGGTCACACTAGGTTTAGAAACGCCAAGTCGCTTGGCAATATCCACACTATGTGCATGTCCATGGTTGTTCTCAAGTACATATATAGTTTCAAGGTACATTTCCATCGATTCAGTACTAGACATAATAACCTCATTTCGAGAGTTAGCTCTGGTTAACAATTATATGATACTCCCATATGATCATATTGTCAAGAAATTAATTATCTTTTTCACTCACTAAAGTCTTCCATATTTTTCTGAAAGTTCCTCAAAAGAGGCCTGTCTAACGGCATCCTTCACGTAAGGAATCATAGCAGGACTCATAGAAAGTTCATCGACTCCTAAACCTAAAAGAATTAGCCCCGTTTTGGTACTTCCAGCCATTTCTCCACAGACGCCAACCTTTATATCCATGGCGTGGCAAGATTTAACCACATGCTTAATCATTCGAAGTATACTAATGTTTTCTGAATCGTATAGGTAGGCAACATCTGGATTCATACGGTCAACCGCCAAACTATACTGACACAGGTCATTAGTTCCAATACTGACAAAATCAATAAGACCTTCAAACATATCAAGGGAAAAAACAACTGAGGGTATTTCCACCATAATTCCTACAGGTATATGATCATTAAAGGCTTTACCTTCTTCTTTCAGTTCCGCTTTGGCAAGATCCAGAATCTTTCTTGCTTCAATTAACTCACTAACAGCTCCTACCATTGGGAACATAATCTTAACTGGCAGATTAGCACTAACCCTAAGGATTGCTTTTAGCTGTCTTATGAATATATCAGGATGTTTTAGGCAAAATCGAAGGGCTCGAAGGCCTAGAAAAGGATTTTCCTCATGTTCAAACTTGAAGTAAGGAAGAACTTTATCCCCACCAATATCAAGGGTTCTTATAATCACTTCTTTATTGACTGTACTTGCAATCTCCTTATAGATCTTATACTGGTCTTCTTCACTTGGCCAATCCTTGCTTTCCATGTAGATAAGTTCTGTTCGAAGTAAGCCTATACCAAATCCGCCATTATCAACAGTGGCAACGGCATCTTCTAAAGACCCTACATTACCGAAAATCTCAATTTCATGTCCATCACCTGTTACTGGTCTTAAGTCTTTAAGTTTTTTTAAAGACCTTTTATAGTCTTCTATTTCCTTAACCTTACTTAAATATACATCATAGGTATCCTGATCAGGCTCAACAATCAATTTCATAGCCTCTGTATCAAGTAAGACCATCTGTCCTGAGCTTGGTTTCCGGCCCTTAAAGCCAACAATAGTAGGTATTCCCTTAGCCTTAGCTACAATAGCGGTATGACTGGTCACACTACCTTCCTCTAGAACAAGACCTTTTACATATGAAGTAAAATAGACTGTATCAGATGGTGTCAGATCATTAGCAAAAAGAACAACATCTTCTGATACACCCGCCAATCCAGACTCTTCTATGCCAAGGCCAACCTTAATCCAACCCGTCAATACATCCTCAATATCTACTGCTCTTTCACGTATATAAGGGTCATCAATGCCACGAAACAGCTGAAGAAACTCATGCATGGTTTCACTAATGCTTTTCACACCATTCATAAAGTCATTTTTGACATGTCCAATAATGGTGGCTTCCAACTCAGGGTCCATAAGTATTTCCAGGTGTGCATCAAAGATTTTACTTTCTTCCTCACCAACCGTTTTCAATATCATTTCTTTTTTTGTTTTAAGGTTTTCACCATGTTTGATTTTCCACTTTTCCAGAAGCAACAATTCTGCATCTATCTCTTCTAATTCAAGAGTATATTCCGGTATGGAAATCTCTTTTTTCTCGACTAACCATGCTCTTCCTATTGATACACCATCAAAAACTGCTACACCTGTCATTTTCTCCACCTTTTCTTTTATAAAACCTATTAGCACATGCTATAACGTTGACATTTACACGCACTCCAATATTGACATTTATCCTTAGACCATAGTGAACAAATGTTCAGTTCATCTTAAGCGAATCATAACATCCCAATCACTTTCCTTCAATACCAATCAAACAATTTCAGCAAAGCCTATATATTACCTGTTTTCCCCTTGTATATTTTTCCCTTACAAACAATCAATCAATTTTAAAACAATCAAACTCTTGTATAGAAAAAGCTCGAATGAGGCTTAAGGAAGATTGTATAAGATAAAAAGGTCTCCCACAATATCGTCATTGTGGAAGACCTTCACTTTCAATCATATGCTAGTAATTAAACTCTAAACTCACTTAAACTCATCAATAACTTGTTCAATCATATCACCTGTCATAGCTCCTGGGAAATAGGCAAGAACACTTCCATCACGGTCGATAAAGAAAGTGGTAGGAAAGGCTTGAATAGGATAATCTCTCAAAAGTTCACCATCAACATCAATAACCATATCCATAGTCAAATCACGTTCATCGTACCAGTCGTATACATCATCAACACTAACATTTTCTTGGGTGAAAACGTCAACAAGTAAGAAATCCAAATCATCTGGATAAGCCTCAACTGCTGCTTGGAACTCCGGCATTTCTTGGTCACAATATTTACACCAAGTTGTGAAAAAATTAAGGAAAAGAATTTTTCCTCTGTAATCTTCCAAGCTTACCTCATTACCGTCACGATCTGTAAGGGAAAAGTCCGGAGCCATTATTTTTTCCTGCTCTGCTTCTGTAGTTTCGGTCTTATTATCGTCTTTAGAACTGTCATCTTGGGAATTTTCTTCAGCCGCTTCTTCATCGGTACTTGTTTCAACATTTGAATCATCCTCTTTAGATAAATCATCAGAAGGTGTATTCTCATTTTCAATAGATGTCTCATTAGAACTTAGCTCTTTTTCTCCATCTTTAGAATCCTTTTCTTTGTCTATGGAATCCTTTTCAAAAGTTTCAGCATCATAAAGCTCATCTTTAGCACATGCTGACAAAGATACCGTTACAATCATTAAAAGCAAAAATATTTTTTTCATAATACCATCCTATATTGTTTATTTTATATATTATGTTATATTTATATAATAACAATTATCAATAAAATTATACCACAGGTTATCTCTTGAAACAACGTAATTTTTTAATATTCAAAAAATGTAATATACTTGACATAAATTTGCCATTTTCTCTTGCTTTTAGCCTATGATTTCCCTTACAATCTATATATTCCCAAAGGAGGAGTGAATCAATATGAAACAACTAATGTATCAATCAGTCAAGATAGCTTTTGGTGTTGCTGCTGCCTCTATCCTTGCTTCGATTATAGGACTTAACTATTATACAACAGCTGGTATCATTACTTTATTAAGTATTCTATCTACAAGAAGACAAACCTATATTACCGGTCTAAAACGGGTGGCAAGCGCTGCTATTGCTATCCTTGTTGCATCAGGCCTGTTCACCTTGTGGGGTCATGAAACCTATGTCCTAGGATTGTTTTTGCTTATTTTTATTCCTTTAAGCACCTTGCTTAACAACACAGAAGGCATCTCTGTCAGCACAGTACTTGTGACACATATCTATTCACTCAGACTAATTAACCTATCTGTATTTACCAATGAAATGCTTCTTCTAATTATAGGAATTCTTGTTGCCTGGCTTATGAACCTTCACATGCCCAACATCAAAGAAAGCATAAAAGAAAGGCAGTTAGAGGTTGAAGGTCTCATGAAAGAAGCTCTAAATAATCTTCATCTTCTCCTTCTTAACCAAACTACTTCTTCTGATACACTTGCTATACTTGCCCGCTTAAAAGAAAGTCTGATAACCGGTAAAGCTTTGGCAATGGATTACAACAATAATTTTCTACTCCGAGATGAACAATACTACATCGAATACTTCCAGATGCGAAAAGAACAATACCTTCTTCTGAAACAAATTACTAAGCATTTTGAGACTGTCTTTTTTAATGTATCCCAAGCTTCTGAACTCAGCCAACTGACAAGTCTAATTAGAGATAACTTGTCCGAGTGCAACGATGGAACAATCAAGTTAAATGCAGCCAATGCCCTTCTTGCCAAATATAAGGAATCACCCCTTCCCACTAGTCGGGAAGAATTTGAGCACCGAGCAGTCCTTTACCAATATCTTGCAGACATAAAACGTTTTATACAAATAAAAGCAGATTTTATCGCCCAATATGGCACCATAAAATACTGCTCTAATTCAATCGATTAATTCTGCAATTTCAGATAGACCTGATCTCCTAGAAAATTTCCATTATATACGTGTAACTCATTTCATCATACTAATGATACGGTCAAACATTCTGTCACTAAGCAAGCGTCTCATAAAAACCCCTGGCTTAGCTGCATATCCTATTAAATATCTGGTCTTAGGCTTTTTAGCTGTTGCTCCTTTTAAAATAGCATCAGCAACTATTTTGGGATCAGATAAACGATTACTAGAATACATGGAGTGCATACCATTTGCTGCTGAAAATGCATGTTTTTCATAAACAGTTCCCTTAGAGGCTTTTTTTAGATTTTTGGCTGCAATGATCCCCCAGTCTGTCTTGATTCCACCTGGCTCAATCAAAACAACATCAACACCAAAACGTTTTAATTCCAAACGCATACAGTCGCTTAGGGCTTCAACCGCAAATTTAGTGGCATGGTACCATCCTCCAAAAGGTGTATACATTTTCCCGCCCATAGAGGATATATTTATGATACGGCCAAATTTCTTCTTTCTCATATAAGGCAAAACCAATTGACTCATTCTTGCAAGTCCAAATACATTTACCTCTATCTGCCTTCTGGCCTCTTCCATGGGTACGGTTTCAATAGCCCCAAAAGATCCATAACCTGCATTATTGACCAAAACATCAATTCTTCCTGATTCCTTAACAATAGTTTCCACACAATTTACCATGGATTCCTCATCTGTCACATCAAGTGGCAGGATCTTGACACCTGCTTTTTTTAAACTTTCCATTTTGTCCAAACGTCTGGCTGCTCCATAAACTTTCATGCCTGATTCATGTAAGGCAATTGCTGCATCATAACCGATTCCACTGCTGGCACCTGTCACTAAAGCTACTTTTCGACTCATTTCTTTCTCCTTTACTTAAATGCTTTTATTATCAATCATAAGACTAAACTATGTTTAAGATTTCTTGTCTAATCTTATTATACCCCTAATTATCGTTAAAAAAGATATCTTATGCCAAAAACACAGAATTTATATAAGCCAAGCTCATGCACTATGAAAGCCTCTTCCTTATCCTTAGCAATATAACTTCGCATCCAAGTCTTAATATGTTAAAATAACATATAAGTAATATAGTAAATAAATACAATACATATGATGACAGGAGTAAACACATGAAAGCAATTATTGATTTTGATTCCTATGATTCACAATTAAATCCTATTATATATACCTTTAACACTTGGTTAATTGGCGCATCGATTATTGGTGCAAGCCTATATACTCTTATATTTGACATTTTGGCAAGTCGGGATGGTTCTATAAATTCTGAGGTTTTTGCCAACCTATTCTTTCGTGGAATGTTATCATGGGCAGCAGTCTATATGCTAAAAAAAATATGGCTGAACAAGACTATAAAACGTGCTTTTGACACTCAAGGCGTGCCTGAGAGTTATTATTTTCTTCCATGCTTTTACAATACGGGAATCTACAATACAACTTTCGGTAATATTATCATTGAAGATAATAAACTCTATTTTCAATCCAACCGAGTCAGTAAAGATCCTATTTTATTTAAGTCCAATCTTGACGATGTGAAAATTACAACTGATTATGAATCCAAGAATATTTTATGTCGAATTTTTTGGGGTGATCCTCAAATCTTAGTGATTACAGATACAAGTAATCATACAAGCGCCAAGTTCTTAGCTCCTGATCCAAAGGCTAGTAAAGCAGCGTTAGATGCAATTATTCATCAAGCTTAAGATAAAGATTCTATCTCTTAGTAACATATAAAAGAAGCCGAGAACTTATACAGTCTCAGGCTTCTTTTATATAGTAAATCTATTTACATAAACCTTTTAAGTCATTATGCCAAGAACATATTAATATCTTCTTCAACAGTTCCAATTCCACCGATACCGAAGGTTTCAACCAATACATTAGCTACATTCGGTGATAGGAAAGCAGGAAGACTTGGTCCAAGATGAATATTCTTAACTCCTAGGTGAAGAAGTGCAAGGAGTACAATAACTGCTTTTTGCTCATACCATGCAATATTATAAGCAATTGGCAAATCATTAATATCATTAAGTTCGAATACTTCTTTTAACTTAAGGGCAATAACAGCCAAAGAATAAGAATCATTACATTGACCGGCATCAAGAACTCGAGGAATACCTCCAATATCACCAAGGGGTAACTTATTATATCGATACTTAGCACATCCTGCTGTTAAAATCACTGTATCATCAGGTAATTCCTTGGCAAAATCTGTGTAATAATCTCTGCCTTTCATACGTCCATCGCAACCCGCCATAACGAAGAATTTCTTAATAGCACCTGTCTTAACGGCATCAACTACTTTATCTGCTAGTGCAAATACTTGAGCATGGGCAAAACCACCGACAATTTCACCAGTTTCGATTTCTCTTGGACTAGGGAGGGTCTTGGCCATTTCAATAATTTCTGTGAAATCTTTAATTCCATTTTCATCAGCGACTATATGCTTAGATCCTGGATATCCAGCAGAACCAGAGGTAAAGATTCTTGCTTCACTACCGTCCGTTGGTGGAACAATACAGTTGGTGGTAAAAAGAATAGGTCCATTAAAACTTGCAAACTCTTCTTTTTGTTTCCACCAAGCATTACCATAGTTTCCAACTAGATTATCATATTCCTTAAATTTAGGATAATAATTAGCAGGTAACATTTCACTGTGGGTATAAACGTCAACGCCTGTTCCTTTTGTTTGTTGAAGGAGTTGATCTAAATCATTAAGATCATGACCGGAGATTAGAATTGCCGGATTGTTTCTGACACCAATATTAACAGAAGTCAATTCCGGATTGCCAAATTTCTCAGTATTAGCTGCGTCTAGTAAGGCCATTGCCTTAACTCCATACTCACCTGTTTTAAGAGTAAGTGCAACAAGCTCATCAGCTGTTAAGGAATCATCAAGGGTTGCGGCCATAGCTTCATATACAAATGCATAAAGATCGTTGTCTACTTTGCCGCCAACATAAGCGTGATGCGTATAAGCTGCATATCCTTTAACACCGTAAGTAATCAACTCTCTTAAGGATCGGACATCCTCATTTTCAGTAGAAAGAACACCGATGGTTGTTGCTTTTGCTTCCATTGCTGCATCGCTTGTGACTTGGAACGTTGCAGCATCTGATAGGTCTGCTTCTACATTCTCTGCCAATTGATCTCTCACCTTCATATTTTTACGAATCTGGCCCTTAATAGCTTCCGGGTCAAAATTAGCATTAGTGATAGTCTTAAACAAAGAATCCAAGACCATCTCGTTGACAGGACCAAGGCTAGCCACATCTAAATCACCTTTAACAACAATTTCTGAAATTCCTTTGACTGTGTAAACCAATAAATCCTGTAAATTAGCTACTTCAGGTGTTTTTCCGCAAACACCTTTAATAGAACATCCCTCACCTTTTGCTGCTTCTTGACATTGATAACAAAACATACTCATTCTTTTTTCCTCCATATCTTAATCATGATTCACCATACATATAACTACATATATTGAAAACAAATATAATATAGGCATGTGTCTTGGTTGTTTTCTTGTCCTTATATTAGCACCTATTCTATGGGAAGTATGTAGCCTTAGCTACAAAGACAAATGTATAAAAATATTCTATCTCAAATTTCTGAAAGAGTTTTACCGTCTAAGCAATTTTGGGTAAGTAATCCATGATCAAGATTTTGGCCTATAGGTAAAATCTATGCTATAATGTAGCAATTGAGCCAAGGAAAAACGGAGGAATATATGAATATTAAAGGACTAATTTTCGATATGGATGGAGTCCTTATCGAAACTGAAAAATATCACTACAGGGCCTGGAAGACAACTTTTCAAACTAAAGGAATTGATTTAACACCCATGGACTATAGTAAATACTGCCAAGCCCAAGGACGAAGAAATGCTATCATCAATATACTTAAGAATCCAAACGAAGAAGAAATCGAAACTTTGTCTGAAATCAAGGCAAAAGCTTATAAGGAAGCTATTGATTCACAAAAAATTGACCTTTTCCCAGACGCAGCCAAGCTTTTGAAGTTTTTAGAGGATAGACAGCATATACTCTTGACAATCGGTTCTTCATCAGTTGTCGCCGAATATGTCATAAAGAAGACCTATATTGCCTGGCAATTTGAAGAAATCTTTACAAGTAATATGGTCGAAAGAAATAAACCATATCCAGATCTTTTTAATTATGCAGCTTACAAAATGGGTATAGAAAAAGAAGCCTTAGCAGTTATTGAAGACTCTATAGCAGGCGTTATAGCAGCTTGTCTTGCTGGAATCAATGTCTTTGCCTTAAACAGGAATGGTTCACTAGAAGGCCTAGAAGTGAATAATATACAAAAAAATATTGATGAAATAGGTTTGGTAGTAAGCAAACAGGAAACAGAGCATTTGGCAAACGCCTCCATTATGTTTATTCACGACTTAAACGAAGTCATCTCTCACATAAACTAAAGGACCAAGACGCCTGATTCCGATAAGTAAATCAAGTTGGTGGCCCACAAAATAGTTTTTCCTATTTAAGTTTAATCATATCCTCATAAACTGTTGGTCGCCCTATGGCCCTACCTGCAAACTGTCCATGACAATCCGAACCTCCAGTAATAAGCATATTGTGCTTCTGGCAGTAGTCCACATAATACTGACTGTTTTTAGGATTAGATAAATATTGGGTATAACACTCAATCCCTTTTAATCCAAGACTACGGAAATAATCCATTTCTTTCATATCATAAAGGTCTCCATTGGCGTAAGCCGGTGGATGCGCCAGTACAGGTGTATATCCCATGGCAACCACCTTACTGATATATTCTTCAATAGAAACAAAATCCTTTTCCACCTTAAATCCCCTAACCTTACTAAAATATTCTCCTAAATTATCTGCAAGGCCTAAATCCTTTAGATACATATATGCCTTCCATCCACCTTGATAAGGGTCATATTTATAATTATAATAACCTTCTAAGGTAATTTCAGAATAAGATTCACTAAGGAATTCTATTAATTTTCTATTACTGTTCTCACGATAATCAATATTTTTTTGCAGAAGATTAAGAAGCCTCTGGTCTTTTGGGTCAATATAATAAGTGAGAATATGAATCTCTTTACCTTTATATAGGACAGACGCCTCAAGACCTGGTATGAATTCCAGGTCATCCCGGTCCTTAACAAGTTCCATCATTCTAGGGACGCAGTCTACAACATCGTGGTCACATACAGCAAAAATCTTCAATTGATGACTGTCAACCTGATGGAGAATTTCCTCAGGAGACCACTCACCATCTGATGCATAGGAATGTAAATGCAAATCAACTTTTTTCATGCTAACCTCTTTCGATATCAGGAATTTACTTTAATAATTCATCAAAATCATAGACCATATCATCCAGTCTTCGATTCAGGAACTTTTTACTTTCAAGAATTGCTTTGTTATATATCTCAACCCCTAAGTCTTCAAGAAAGAAATCCAGGATTTCCGACGCTGCAATAATACCGATATCTTCATCTTTCTCATTATAATAGAAATCTTGGATTTTCTTAATATAAACGTCTCTTTCATTTGTTTCCATAGAAATTTTCATAGATAGCCTCCTTAAATACAATAAAAGTGTTACATATAATGCAACACTTTTATGATAAACGGTCTTTATTTAATTTGCAAGTTGACCAACTATATTATTTGGACTTATATTACCAATCGCTCCTAAAACCAGACCAATCATTTACCAAGAATATCCTTTACTCCCTTTACAAGTGCTTCCATTTCCTTGTCTGTTCCAATAGATATTCTTAGATACTCACTAATCCTTGGCTTATTAAAATATCGAACCAACAAGCCTTTTTCCTTTAACTGAAGAAAAAGTTTTTCAGCCTCCATTGAAGCCGGAGAAGCAAAAATAAAATTCGCAGCCGAAGGAATCACATCAAAGCCAATAGCTCTCAGTTCACGGGTCACCCACTCTCTAGTTTCCATTATCTTAAGACGGGTCTTCTCAAAATATTCTTTATCTTCCATAGCAGCCCTTCCTGCGACAAGGGCTAGTCGATCTATCGTATATGAGTTTATAGAATTTTTGACTCGGTTTAATCCGTCAATCAAATCAGGATGTCCAATAGCAAAGCCTATTCTCATCCCTGCTAGTGATCTGGATTTAGACATAGTCTGAACTACCAGCAAATTATCATACTCATCAATCAGAGAAACTGCTGACTGGCCGCCAAAATCAATATAAGCTTCATCAACAATAACCACCTGGTCTTTATTCCAATCCAAGATTTGTTTAATGTCTGCTAGGGATAGAAGCTTACCTGTAGGTGCGTTAGGATTAGCAATAATGACTCCCTTATTTTCCCTTTGATAGTCTTCAACCTTAACTTTAAAATCCTCATTTAGGGGAATTAGATCATAAGAAATTTGGAACATATTAGCATATACAGGATAGAAAGAATAGGTAATATCCGGATATAAAATCCGATCACCTTGATTAAAGTAAGCCAAAAAGGCAAAAGCTAGAACCTCGTCCGACCCATTACCAACAAAAACCTGAGAGGTATCTTTGCCGTAATATGCCCCAATAGCTTCTAGGAGATCATGACATGTAGGATCAGGATACAGTCTTAAATCACCTGAAATTTCTTTTTTCATAGCTTCCAAAACCAAGGGCGACGGTGGATATGGATTTTCATTAGTATTTAGTTTGATGTATTCTCTATCCCTAGGTTGCTCTCCAGGTACATAGGGTTCAACAGTCTTAAGGACTTGGCTCCAATATTTACTCACTATAGCTTCCTTTCTACAGTCCATGTTTGAGATCAATTTATCCAACTTCATATATTACATGGTATTATAGCATAGTACTTTATCGTGGTAAAGAGCTAAATCACACAAATTCTTCATTAGACAAAAAACTATCAACTACATCCAAAACTTCTGGTAAATTTTTTCGTGCAAAACCTAAACGAAAAAAATCTCCTCCATAATCGTAATGTTCAGCACCAAGAAGCATAACACCCTTATCCTCAATAAGTTTTTGACAAAAGTCTTGTATACCATTAGCGCCTAAATATTCACCAAATCCTATAGGACCAGCAAGAGGTGCTTTCCAAGAAAATACTTCTTTATGCTTTTCCATAAACCTATCTATTGCTTGTAGATTAGTCCTCATTATATCCAAGTTTCTTTTTATAATATGTTCCTTGGCTCTTAAACCTATAATCGCAAGTATTTCACTGGGTCCACTACTACAAATAGTGGTATAGTCTTTGTAGACCTGAAACTGGTCCATCACTTGATCATCTCTTGTAGCCAGCCACCCAATTCTAAGCCCTGGAAGAGCAAAGGTTTTTGACATACCTGATAAAGAAATCCCTTTATCGTATATATCAGCAAGAGCCGGCAAACGATTCTTGACATCATGTTCCAAAAGTCGGTACATCTCATCTGAAAAAACATAAGCCCCAACTTCTTTTGCTACTTCAACAACCGCTTCCAAATCCTTTTTTTCTAAGCTTGCTCCTGTTGGATTGTGTGGAAAATTTATAACAATCAGCTTAGTATTATCCTTGACCATATCTTTCAAGTCCTTAGTATCAAAGTTCCAATGACCGTCATATTCAGGTTTCCAATATGATATATCACACCCAATACTAGCACCTATTTCATAAAGAGACTGGTAAGCTGGATAAGATACAATCATGTGATCGCCAGGTTCCAAAAGCGTTCTCATAGCAATATAAATACCTTCTTCCGGTACAGTCACTAAAATCTGATCTTCATTAATGGTCTGATACAGGTTTGTAATTTCACGGCGAAGTAAAGGATGTCCCTTAGAATCCGTATAGGAAAGTTTAAGATATTTCCACATATCCATCATTTCTTCATCGGCCATTTCCAATAACTCTTCTGTTGTCAAAGCCTCACAATCAGAGCAGGACATCAAATAGGGCGCGGAAAACTCATGCAAGGCAAAGTATCTTTCTAGTTTAAAAGCTTTCATATCCATCATCTGTCTCCTTCTTTTTCTTATACTTATTTACACTCTTTAATATATCTATAGCTATTGATACAGTTTATCATAAATTTATAACTCCATCTACACTCACCTTCTAGCCTATGCTATAATGTGCCTAGTACAAGGTATTTTATATGTCCTATAAATTGCCAAACACCATCAAGATAGCCCCTAATCACGAGAGGAAATCCATGAAATTATATTTAGCCCCTATTCGAGGTATGACCATTGCCTTTTACCGAAACCTATTCCACCATTACTTTGGTGGTTTCGACACATATTATGCCCCCTTTATTGCCACCAGTAATCCTAGTAAAAAAGGGCCTAAAGTCTTTAAAGACCTAGATCCTGACGTCAATGATATATCCATAAAAGTCATTCCTCAACTCCTAGGTAATAATAGTCAAGATTTTCTCTCTTATGCCAAAGATATCACTGATCTAGGTTATAGGGAAATCAATTGGAATATAGGTTGCCCTTATCCTATGGTAACAAAAAAGAAAAAAGGGTGCGGCATTATGCCACATCCAGATATGGTCAAAACCTTTCTTGACCATGTCTGTAGAGATGACAGCTTCAATTTAAGCATAAAAATGAGACTTGGTCTTGAAAATCCATCAGAAGGTATAGACTTAATGAAGCTCTTTAACGATTATCCCCTTCACTCCATCATCCTACATGGTCGTCTAGGTACACAAAAATATACAGGTAGGGTCAACCATGAACATTTCACGGAATTAATGCAGGTATGTAAACATCCATTAATCTATAACGGTGATATCAATTCAGTAAATGATTTCAAACATATACAAAATCTATACCCAACCCTCGATACATTTATGATAGGCAGAGGAGCACTAATGAACCCATTCTTAGCCGGGGAAATTAAAGGAAAGCTTCTATCAGAAGAAGAGCGTTTATCTATTCTTGAGAGTTTCCATCATGATGTAGTCACCCACTATGATCGAGTCCTGTCAGGTGACAAACATAAACTAGACCATATGAAAGAATTCTGGTTTTACTTGTCCCATATATTTAAGGATAGTGAGAAATTTCTCAAGCAAATAAAAAAAAGCCCCACATTGGAGGCATATAAAAGCTTAGTTGATACCTATTTTAGGACTGCAAATCAATAATGTAAAACTTTTATTAACAACTCATCTTCATTAATCTTAGGTTTATCCACATCCTTAAGCTGAATAACTCCCTTGAGACCATATGCCAAAGCGTAAGCTGCTTTCATTTTTTCAATCACTTTAACCACCTCTTACTCATGAACAAAAAACTTAATCGTTTCACTAATGACATCAATGATAGAAACAATCAAGAGGAAGGCAAAAAGCGCCCTAAATCCAACAAATCCTTTAGAACCTAGATATAGGTCTGAATCAAAAGTCATTAAGTAAAAAAGACCAATAGCTCCACAGCTAAGGATAATATGCATAACACGAACACTTTTAGTCTTTGCCATTCTTATTAAGGTATATATATCCACAAAGATTGTAAAGACCCATATGGTATTAAGTACAGGTAGATAAGTCCTAAAAACCACCATATCAATAGTGTGGACAAGACTTAAACCATTATCGCGAAGAATCTGGGTTGGTATGTTCATAATATCAGGATAGAGATTAAATAGAATCATAAAGATAAGCGCAAATACAATACCTCCAGCAGTTCCAACAGCTGATACAGCTTCTTTGTCAGAAGGTAATTCATCCAATTGTTTAGGATCCCACTCATCTGTCAATGTCTTTTCTTGCATGTATTTAGAAATAAAGGCAAAAATCAATGTAATCATTCCCATAGAAGTCAAAGAAGCGTTCACACCATTGGTCAAGATACTAAGTAATCCAAAAGGAATACTCCCCATTTCCTGAACACCTGAAAACAAACCTACCACAAAGATTATGGCAAAAGCTCCTAACATAGCAAAAAAGACAATTTTAACAATAAGCCAGTAGAGGTCTGTTACTGCGGGATGTATAACAAAACGGCTTTTACCATATTCCTTAGCTACCTCTGAGGGAGAGCCAAAGGACTTTAGTACTTGTGAAATCTCATCTTCAGTCGCTTCAGATCCGTAAGAACCTTCAATCGTATCTAGTAATGTTGATCTCAATTCCGTAATTATTTCCTCTTTTCCCCTATTGGGTAGTTGTCTACCTATTGCATATAAATATTTCTCAACTAATTTCATTCTTTCATCTCCTTTACCATCTTTTCTATAGATGTATTCATTCTATTCCATTCTTCCAATATGATTTTCAAAGCTTTTTTTCCATCATCACTGATGATATAGTATTTTCTAGGTCTTGACTCGCTGGTGTCCCATAAACTAGTTAATAGTTCCTGTTTCTCTAGCCGCCTTAACAGTGGATACAAAGTGTTCTGTTCAATCTGAATACCTGCCTCCTGCATCTTACTGATTAAGGAATAACCATATTCCTTTTCCTTAAGATTAAGGAGCACCGTCATTACCAAGGTCCCTCTCTTTAATTCCTGCAATATATTATTTACTGTATTATTGTCTACCATGTCTACCTCCCTGACCAAGATTTGTGTTACCTTTGCACCACACTTTACCTTGTAATACCATTATAGTGTGTATCACACAGTATTGTCAAGAAAAAAATTGCTATGTCAGTAATAAGTATTACGACATAGCAACTCAAGAGCTTAATAACTATATATTATAAGGATAAACAAATAATTACACTTTCACATACTTCTATAGGTATTTTTCAAGCGTTTTTCTAACTCCACCTACTTCTGACAACATTTCATAGAAGTAAGCTTCTATCTTATCACCTAGGCCTATTGCATAAAGATCAGAACCGAAAATCGACACATTTCCAATGATTTCTTTCACTGTTTCAGGTTTGTCACCTAACTTGACTTCCCCAAGAATATCAAGAAGAGTATCCTTTAAAGGATCAGGGCTAAGATCAAAGCTTTGGCCTTTATCATTGATACCGACCAAATATCTTAACCAAGCTGAAATAGCAAGTGGAATACCGATAAGTGTCTTAGGATCCAAATCCTCATCCTTGATATAAGATTTGATGGTTTCACCAAATCGGATGCCTACTTTTTGGGATGTATCAGTAGCAATACGCTGTGGTGTATCAGGTATATATGGATTAGTAAAGCGCTCATTTACAACTTCATCAATAAAGGCTTTAGGTTCGATGATTTTTGGATCTACAACTACAGGCAATCCTTCTGTATATCCAATCCTCTTAATCAATTTCACCAAGGTTTCATCCTTCATTTGGTCTGCAATAAGATGATAATCTAATAAACATCCTGTTACAGCCAAAGCTGTATGCAATGGGTTCAGACAGGTTGTGACCTTCATGGTTTCTGTCTGGTTCACCGTATCTCTTGATGTAAAGATAACTCCTGCTTTATCAAGAGAGGGACGACCATTAGTAAACTTATCTTCCACAATCAAATATTGAGGAATTTCCGCATTAACAAAGGGAGCCATATATGAACGTCTCTCCGTAATGATTACGTCCATTTCTTCCAATCCATCACTTTCAAGGACTTCCTTAACTGTATCAGATGGTCTTGGTGTGATTTTATCAATCATGGACAAGGGGAAAGTTATCAGAGATTCATCCGTGATGTAATCAACAAAACCAGCCTCAACAAAATCTCTCTTGGCCCACTCTTTTGCAATAGTCACCACAGCTTCTTTTAGCTTGTCACCATTATGAGAGCAGTTATCCATACTAACAAAAGTAAGAGGATATTTGCCGGCAAGATAGCGTTTATAAGCAAATGCTGTAATCATACTCATGGTATGACTTGGGTTTTCTGGACCCTTTTCAAGGTCACCAACAACAAAGCTGAAAAACTCACCTTTAGGATCCTTAAGGGCATAACCTTTTTCAGTAATAGTAAAACTAACCATTTGAAGACTTGGATTCTCAAATATTGATGTTAAACGTTTGATATCCTCACTTCTACTATAATCAGCAGCCAAACTCTCAGATACACTAGCGATTACTTTCTTGCTGAATTTTCCATCTGAACTCATATTAACCAAAATAGAAAGGTTATCAAAAGCCCTATATACCCTGTCTGTCACTTCATGATCAAAGGATTCCACAGCAATAATTCCTGTGTTAGCAAGACCTTTGTTAAGAAGGTCCTGATGAGCATTAGCAATAAAAGCCCTAAAAATATTACCCCCACCAAAATGAACCCAGGTCGGTTCCTCTTTAGTCTTCTTAGCAACTGCTTCTAAATCAAAGGATGGAAGACTAATACCTATCTTATCCCAGGCCTCTTTTTGAAGGAGATTTTTCTTATTCAATTTCATCTTATCTACCTTCTTTCCTTTTATCTAGAGAATCCCAAACTCCTAACATATACATAACACCTAAGGCCCTGTCATAAAGGCCATATCCTGGTCTACAATGTTTTTCTTCACCCCAAAGGTGACGACCATGGTCAGGTCTTACATATCCTTTGAAGTCATTATCATGATATGCTTTTAATACTTCATATACATCAACATTTCCGTCTTTTCCACGGTGAGATACTTCAATGAAGTCACCGTTTTCAAAACGTTTTATATTTCTGATATGGGCAAAGTGGATACGGTCTACAAATTCACGAATAATGGCTGGTAAATCATTTTCTGGATTCGGTCCTAATGAACCTGTACATAAAGTCAATCCGTTATAAGGACTGTCAACCAAATCAAGGAAACGTTTGATATGGTCACGACTTCTAATAATTCTTGGAAGTCCAAAAATTGGCCATGGTGGATCATCCGGATGGATAGCCATTTTAACATCATATTTCTCACAGGTAGGTATAATTCTCTCCAAGAAGTATTGAAGATTTTCAAATAATGTATCTTCAGTCATTCCTTGATACTCAGCAAACAAGTCATCTAGTTTGGCTAGTCGTTCAGGCTCCCATCCAGGCATAGTAAAGTCACCTGCACCATCAATGATTCGTTGAGCCATTGCTTTAGGGTCTTGGTCGATAGCATTCTTTTCATAAAAAAGGGCATTAGAACCATCTGCCTGCTCTTTATAAAGTTCTGTTCTTGTCCAATCAAAAACAGGCATAAAATTATAACAAATAACTTTAACTCCCACTTTTGACAATTTTTCTATCGTATCAATATATCGGTCTATGTATAGGTCTCTGGACGGTTTGCCAAGCTTAATGTCATCATGGACATTTACACTTTCAACAACAGCAGGACTCATACCCTTGTCAGTGATTTGTTTTGCTACTTCTTCAATTCGTTCCATTTCCCAGACTTCTCCGGCTACCTTATCATGAAGAGACCAAACGGCTCCCATAACACCGGGAATCTGACGAATGTGATCCAAGGTAATAGAGTCGTTGCCTTCTCCATACCAACGCCATGTCATATTCATATGCATTCTCCTTGTGAATTCTTCAATAAACTTTGCTTTATTTATAATTACTTGCAACATCAGTATTCCAGCATGAATCGACGGAATTACCTGATGAATTGTTACTTGGTAAAATACTTATTTGCATTATTAAAAGATATATCTTCAACAACTTTTCCCAAAAATTCAAGGTCTCTTGGGTATTCCCCACCTTCAACCCATTCGCCTAAAAGTTGACAAAGGATTCTTCTAAAATAATCATGCCTAGTAAAAGATAAAAATGATCTTGAATCAGTTAGCATACCGACAAAAGTGCTTAGCACGCCAAGATTTGCAAGGTCAGTCACTTGTCTTCGCATACCGTCTTTATGGTCGTTAAACCACCAACCTGAGCCTAATTGAAACTTCCCTTTCATACCTTCCTGATAATTACCAATCATGGTTCCCAGAACATAGTTATCTTTGGGGTTCAAGGCATATAGGATAGTCTTTGGTAAGCCACTCTTTTCCTGAATGTCATCAAGAAGTCCTGATAAGTTCTCTGCAATCTCATGATCGTTGACGCTGTCAAAACCGCTGTCTTTGCCTATCTGTCTGAACATCTTGCTATTGTTGTTTCTCATGGTTCCCATGTGGAGTTGCATGACCCAATTTTTCCTAACATAGATGCCTGCAAGTTCCTTAATAAGATAAGTTTTATATGCATCAACTTCATATCCTTCCAAGGACTCCCCATTAAGGGCTTTTCTCATGATTTTATCAACTTCATCTTCGGACATAATCATATATGGAATATAATCCATACCATGATCGGCGCTTAAGCATCCTGTTTCGTCAAAGAAATCAGCTCTTTCATTTAAGGCTTTCATCAAAGATTTGAGGTTTTCTACCGGATAACCTACCAAGTTACTCAATTTATCTATCCATGGTAAAAAATCATCCTTGTCAATGTTGATTCCCATATCAGGTCTAAAAGTCGGAACAACTCTTACTTCAATGTCCTCTTCATCCTTAAGTAGTTTATGGTATACTAAGTCATCTGTTGGATCATCTGTTGTCCCAATCAAAGCAACATTTGATTTCTTAATCATCTCTCGTACACTTAATCCACCTTTAGTTAATTGATTATTGCAAACTTCTAAACATTGGTCTGCTGTCTTAGGTGATAAGGCTTCCTTATAGTCAAAATACTTATTAAGTTCCAAGTGCGTCCAATGGTAAAGAGGATTACCTATACAATTCTGTACTGTTTCGGCATAGGCTCTAAACTTATCATCCAAAGAGCCATTTCCAGTAATCATATCCTCGTCTATCCCATAAGACCTCATGGCACGCCACTTGTAATGGTCATATCCTAACCATGCTTCTGAAATATGATTGTACTTAAGATCCTCATAGATCTCCTTTGCAGGAAGATGAGAATGGTAATCAAAAATCGGCATCTTCTTACCATGATTCTCATAAAGGTACTTGGCAGTTTCTGTCGTTAATAGAAACTGACTATCCATAAAAGTCGTCACTTCATTCACCTATTAAACCTTTCATCAATTAACCGTTTTTATTTTTTGCACACGTTTGCAAAATCACTATAATCCTATTATACACATTATTGCAAACGTGTGCAATACTTTGTCTAAAAAAAACTCAGATAACTTTCACTGACCCATTTTTTACCAACACATTCTCATATTCTACAGATTTTTGTTCTAGGTGGTTCCCTTTCATCTCATCAATCAAAATACTGGCAGCCTCCTGACAAATCTCCTTGATAGGTCTGTGAATAGTAGCCAAGGCCGGTGTCATAAAGCGATGAACATAATTACCATCAAATCCAACAATAGAATAATCATCAGGCAAAGCAATCCCCTTATCATTACAAGCCTTCATAGCACCTACTGCCATATCATCATTGAAAGCAAAAAGAGCTGTTCCTAACTCACCACTCTCTATCAAACGCAACATAGCCTGATAACCACCTTCATAGGTATAGTCCCCAACTTCTCTTCCTAGAATTTCAACTTTTCCTTCTTCTTGCGCCCTATATACTCCCTTAAGACGCTGGGCATTAGAATGGAAGTCAAGACATCCCTCAATGATATTTATCTGTCTATGTCCTGAATCATAAAGATAATCCAAGGCCTGCTTAGCTCCTAATTCATCGTCAGCATAAAGACTTATAACGTCCATATCGTCAATGTGGCGATTAACAACAACTAGGGGAAGATGACTATCAAGGGCATTTTTGATAAAAAGGTCGTCCTCTTCTTTTTGACTAAAAACGATAATACCCTCAAAATTTTGACGATTTACAGGTTGGAAGGTTTCATGATAAGCATCTATTGACTTTAAGACCACATTATATTCCGATCCCATAATAGAGTTTAGCATCTTAATGACTTCAAATACAATAGCCGGTGAGGTACCAACGGTAATTGAAGAAAGAAAAACACCAACATTAGAGGATTTATTCAACTTAAGACTTCTGGCACTTTCGTTAGGGACGTATCCCAATTTCTCTGCCATCTCCTTAACAACCCTCTTGGTATTCGCATTTACAAGAGGTGAATCATTCAAGGCTCTTGATACGGTTGAATGTGAAATTCCAAGCTTAGCAGCGATATCTTTAATTGTGCTCATTGTAAGCTCCTTCTATAACTTTTTCATAATCATCATAACTGAAAAAATAACATCTGTCTACAATTAAGTCCAGCCTTTAGCTTCACACTAACTAATCAAACCAAGCCCTACTTATTAAAAACAAAACCAGTCATAGAAGTCGATCCTAGATCGAAACCTTTATTGACCACGCTTACTTGATCTTCATGATCACTTGCACCAAGGATTACAAGTAGAGGATAAAAATGTTCCGGTGTAGGAAGGCTTAGATAAGCACTCCTACCTAGAGAAGCATAATCAAGGACCTTATCAAAGTTTTTCTCTACTATTGCTTTTTCGATAAAATCATCAAATTCAATGGCCCATGGATAACCTGTATGCATATTAAAATCCAGGAGACTTAGATTATGGACGATATTTCCACTTCCTAAAATCATATACCCGTCTTGTCTTAGGTCTTTCAACTTTCGTCCCAAGTCAAAATGTTGTCTTGGACTTTTATTTCGATCTAGACTTAATTGTAAGAGGGGAATATTTGCTTCCGGATACATATGAACTAAAACAGACCATGCTCCATGATCCAGTCCCCAGCTATTGTCAATTTTAACCACAGACCCTAGCTTCTCTTTCACTAAATTAACAAGTTCTATACTTGTTCTACCAGGGTACTTAAGGCTATACAAAGCTTGGGGAAAACCATACATATCATCAATTTTCACCGGTTGGTCAAGGTCCCATATTCTACTTCCTTCCGTATACCAATGTCCAGAAATTATCAAAATTCCTTTTGGCTGATATTGTTCTCCCAACTTCTTCCATTCCCTGGTATATTTATTGTCCTCTAATGCATTCATAGGGCTTCCATGTCCTAAAAAAATAGCTGGCATTTTCATCACATCACTCCCTTTTCTATATATCACAATTTTATATATCTTAATTTTGAACTAATTTTATTTTACTCCTTTTTTTATTCCTTGTCAATCTTCCATCTTCCAAAGATTAAAGCAAACAAGAGACCATATTTATAGAAAGTGAGACTCATAAAAGTAGAACAAGAGACTTTATCACGTTCGCTTGCGATTGTTGCGCTAGAAAAATCCCCTATAGAATAAAAAAAACATCCTCAATTATGAGAATGCTTTTTATTTAATAACCATCTTACTTAATCACCATATATATCTCTTAAATATTCACCTAGACGAATACTTGAAGCAGGTATTCCTACATAGAAAATTTTATCCTGAGCCTTAATTATTTCCTTGGCATCAGGTGATAAAATAGTAGACCCACCCCGGTTTATTCCAACAATAGTGGCACCAGTATGCTTCTTAAGTTCTAGGTCACAAATCTTTTTTTCGATACCCCTATCTGGATAGTTTATAAAATACTCATTGACCGTTATATGGTCACTGTTTTTAAATCGGCTTGTGTAATCAATAATGGAATTCATCGTATCGTTCATTTTCTCTTCAATGGCATCTCTTTGACGCATCAAGTCAAGGAGTTCTTCCTTGAGCTGATTAACATTGGTTTTTATTCGATATCGCTCCATAAAATCTTCAGCATGTTCTACCGATGAAACATGTATCCCATTACCGTGCTTCACTGTAACAATATTTACATCTGAAAGCAATTTCATTGCCTTTCTTATTGTTTCAGGAGAAACATTATATTCACTCGCCAAAGTCGTACGTCCACTTATTTTTTGTCCTACTTTAAGTTCATCTCGTACAACCCTGCCTGCAACATCAACAGCTACCTGAAGGTAGATGGGTATTGCATTTTTTTTAGCCATGAAATCACCTCATACGTATCATTATCTATTACAATTGCTCTGATTATATCAAATTTTATATAATTTGACTATCACTTTATGATAAGGCTTCGACAACATCCTCATGATTGATTACGCCTCTTAAGCGGTTTCTTTTATCTGTAACAGCAACATCTATATCACTTTCCGAAAGCTTGGTCCATACATCTGCTAAAAAAGCATTTCGGTTGATTTCTTCATAGTTTCGATCAATACATTTATCAATAGTTTCCATCTGGATATTTTTTAGTTTTTCGAGTTCAACATATCCTATCAAATTGCTCTCTTCATCTGTAACATAACAATGTTCAAGTTCAGCTTTTTCCATTTCTTCAATAAGGCCTAACCTGTTCTGACCTTTCTTGGCAATCGTTACAGGTTTCTTCATAACGGTTTTTACCCTTAGGATTCTTGACTTGTCAACATCTTCAATAAAGGCCTCAACATAATCATTAGCAGGATTTTCGAAGAATTCTCTTGGTTTTCCCATTTGGACCAATTCACCATCTTTTAAAAGGGCAACTCGATCACCTAAACGAAAGGCTTCATTCATATCATGGGTAATAAAAACAATGGTTTTATCCATATAGTCCTCAATTGTCAAGAGTTCTTTTTGCATATCTCTACGGATTAATGGGTCTAAAGCCGAAAATGGTTCATCCATTAAAAGAATTTCCGGTTCATTGGTTAAGGCTCTAGCGAGTCCAACCCTTTGTTTCATACCACCACTTAATTGTCTTGGAAAATAATCTTCCCATCCAGCCAGTCCGACTAACTCAATAGCTTCTAAGGACTTTTTCTTTCTCTGCGTTTCTTCCACACCTTGAACTTCTAGACCATATTCAACATTTTTGAGCACTGTACGATGACTTAACAAACCAAAATGCTGGAAGACCATAGCAACTTTATGTCGTCTCAATTCACGAAGTTGTTCCTTGTCATAATCAACTATATTTTCACCATCAATCAATAATTCCCCTCTAGTAGGAATATTCAAAAGGTTCATGCATCTGATAAGTGAGGATTTACCACTACCTGATAGACCTACAATAACAAACATTTCACCTTCTTCAATGTCCAAACTAACATTATTAACACCAACAGCTAGACTGGTCTTTTCTCTAATTTCCTGAATGCTTGCGCCTTCATCTAACATCTTCAATGCGCGTTCTTTATTTTTACCAAATACTAGGGTTAAATCTTTGATTTGAATTTTATAATCTGCCATATTATTACGTCCTTTCTCTCAGTTTTTTTGCTGAACCTTGCAATACTCTGTCCAGAATAATGGCTAAGAAAACAATAGCAAGTCCGGCTTGAAAACCTTTACCGACCTGTAGTCGACGAATAGATATAAGCACCTGCTCACCAATACCTTCAGCTCCAATCATTGAAGATATAACAACCATGGCCATAGCCATCATCGTTGTCTGGTTAACGCCTGTCATAATAGAAGACAGGGACTGAGGAAACTCAATCTTAAACAACATCTGTTTTGAAGTTGACCCAAAAGATTTTCCAGCTTCAATAACTTCTTTATTTACTGTTGATATACCAAGATAAGTTAATCGTATTAGAGGTGCTATAGCATAGGTTGTTGTAGCAATAATAGCTGGTACACGACCAAAACCAAAAAACATAACAGCCGGAAGCAGGTAAACAAAACTTGGCATAGTTTGCATGGCGTCTAATATAGGCATCATTATATTTTTAGCGTGTTCTGACTTAGCCATAAATATACCTGCTGGCAGACCAATTAAAATAGATACAATTACCGAGATTATAACAATAACCAATGTATATACCATTAAATCCCATAGTCCGAACATGCCAATTGCAGTTAGCATCAAAGACAAGATAACACCAGTTCTCACATTATACAATCTCCAACCTGCAACAAATAATCCAATAATGAACAACCACCACGGAATAATATTAAGCACAGCCTCAACACCATTAAACATACCTAGAATAATGGCAGAGATAGCTTTAAAAAAGCCATCCCAGTTTCTTAGCATCCAGTTTACAGCTGCATCAATAGGATCACTAATTTCGAAACTTAAAAAATCAGGAAAATCAAACATTTTATCACTCCAATCTTATTTTGTATCCTTATTCATCCTTATACTCATTTCGTACTTTCTCATTTATAATAAAATTCACCTGAAAAGTTTGAAAACAGCAAAATCAGCCAAGTGTCTCCACCTGGCTGTTCCACTTGTTCGTAAAACTATTCTTGTACTGCTTTTAGTACTTTTTCAGCCACTTTATCATCAACCCACTTCGTCCATATGTCTTGTTTATTAAGAATGAACCATTTAGCCGTTGCATCAGCTTCTTCTTCATTTTCCTGCATATATGCTAATGCCTCATTAATAATAGCTGATGAGGTATGGTAATTTTTTAAGAAATCAACCAATTCTGGATTCTCATCAACAAATAACTGTGATGCGGCTACTGTAACATCAACAGTTGCGAATGAACCTTTACCTTCTGCAAAATCTGCTTCACTGTAAGGGGTATCTTCTAGAAGAACCATATCATAAAGACCTAAAACCCATGTTGGTTCCCAATAATATCCAACCCATGGTTCACCTTTTGTGTATGCACCTGAAAGAGTTGCTGCAAGGGTTGAACCTGAATCAATAGCTCTAAAGTCATATAAATCGCTTAATCCATATTCATCCATTTTTTTATGAAGATGTTCTGTAGCTGACCATCCTTCTGGTCCACCATAGATAATACCTCTACTTGGATCTTCAGGATTTTTAAATAAGTCTGCATAATCTTTAAGGTCTGATACAGATTTTAGGCCTGGTGCTAAAGCATCATCACCTTCCACTAAATATCTTGGCACATATAAACCTTGGGTATTGTCATCAAAATTCAAAGACAATTCAATATAGTCTCCAGCAGCAATATCTTCATCATAAGTCAATACATTGTCAGACCAAATCTCAAGACAGACGTCTAACTTTTCTGTCTTTAAACTTGAAATCATAACCGCCGTATCTGCAGTAACAATATCAACATTTATATCATATCCATTTTCAAAGATTAGCTTAACAACTTGATCTTGAAATGCATTTGAGTCCCAATCACCCTCGCCTATAGTGATTGTTTTTTTCTCATCACCTGCACATGCAGTCAAGGCTGCAATCAATCCTACAACTATTACTAAACTGAATATTCTCTTAATCGTTTTTTTCATTATATCCTCCATTTTATTTATATTTATTGTGACAACTTTAATCTAGTAGTAAGTTGTCACTGGTGACACCTTATGCTACCATAACAAGTTGGCACTTGTCAAATCCATTCCATAAATAAAAAGCCGATTCTTATCTATGTACAACAAAAAGAACCTAAAATCTTTTATGATTTTAGGTTCTTTTTACAATTTTCCATTCATAATATAATATTTTCAGGTTATTTAATAATAATCCAACTTTTTGCAGGTAAAATATATGGACTTCTTACAGTTTTTACCCTAGGAGGCTTACGTCGGCAAGTCTTACTTGCTGACGCAGGATCTCCTTTAAGTTTTTTCTATACCATTTATATTTCTTTTTTTATATATCTTTCTTTTTAAAAATCTTCCTGCAAGGAATCACTTACTTTTTCTGAAGATATTCATCAATAGCTTTTGCAGCCCTATGTCCATCTGCTACACCATGGATAATGTCAGGTCCATGTACGATATCACCACCGGCAAAGAGCCAGTCGATACCTTCAACATGACCGTTTTCTTCTGTCTTAACCTTACCACGGTTGACCTCAATTTTTTCCATGATTTCATCAGTGAAATATGGATGGTCGTTCATCTGGCCAATACATATGTAAACCTGGGATCCAGGAATAATTTTTATATCCTCTTCGTCAAAAACAGGAGCAAAACGTCCTTCTTCATTAAATACAGAAACACATTTCTTAACCTTAAGACCTATGATGACTGGTTTATCTGAATCAGGATCATCCACTTCAATAGCCACAGGACCGTTACCGAGGTAATAATGGAGACCTTCTTCTTGGCCCTCTTCAATCTCTTCAATATCCGCTGGTAAAATGTCTCTGGTTTCCAAAGATACCATATTAACATTGGACTTGCCATATTTGTCCTCTTGGAGACGAAGTAGAGTACGACCTACGTCAAAGGCAACATTACCACCACCGATTACAACAATATCCTCAGTAATCTCAGGCATTTCCCCGACTCCACGCTGAAAGTCTCTAGTTGCAGCTAAGAGTTCCATGGCATAACCTACATCCTTATGGTCAACATTTGCTATTGGTAATGATCTGGATTTTGGGAAGCCTGTTGAAAGGAAAACAGCATCATGAGTTTCCTTAATCTCCTCTATGGAAATGTCCACACCAACATAGGTATTCACATGGAACTTCACACCAATACTAGCAAGGAGATCGACATCCTTATCCAGTCTTTCTTCCGGTAGTCTATAAATAGGTGCTCCGTAACGAACCACACCACCGACCTTATCTTTGGCTTCATAAAGGTCCACATCATAACCTAAGGTTCTTAAGTAATATGAACAGGACATACCGGCAGCACCACCACCGATAACAGCAACCTTTCCTTCCCCTGGCTTACTAACAGGTTCCATAATCACCTTTTCATACACATCAGCAGGTGAGTTGTCGACGATATAACGTTTAAGCCAACGAATGGCAATAGGTTCACCTCTCTGTCCGATGGAACAAACCGTTTCACATTTATGGGTACAAATAGAACCACAAACACCTGGAAGTGGATTAGTCTTATAAAGAAATTCAAGTGCTTCTTCCATGTCATTATGATAAACCGCTTCAATATATTGTGGTATATGCATATTGGCGGGACACGTTTTAGTACATACCTCACACCCTACACAACGACTAGCTTCAATTTTAGCTTGTTCCAAAGAATAACCTTTTAAGATCTCAATAAACGAATCCTTTCGTTCAACTCCTACCATAGGCATTTCTACACGCTCTAGATCAAGAAGGTCTGAATCTTCAGTTTTTTGATAACCAAATCCGGTAGCTTCCTCATTAATTGATTTTTCTGTCGGCATGAGGTAGTAGTCTTCCGCATTGCCTGAATTGTATAGATATTCTTTGGTCATATTCAAAGAACCAGTAGTGCAAATATCAACGCAAAGAGCACAGAAACAGCAACGACCATAGTCAATCGTTGGTCTTTCTGGATGAGAGCCCTCTTTATCGGCTACATCTTCTCTTTTAACCATCCTTATCGCTTCTGTAGGACATACTTCTGCACAAGTTCCACAACCGATACACATGTCCCAATCATTGACATGAAATCCTCTTGCATTATCAGGAGCTACCCTGGGATGCTTGAAAATATCATCCATAGGAATGGTTACGGGCTTTTTAATAGCATGTTTCCAAGCTTTTATTGGTGCGAAAAAATTCTTTTTCTTATAGATTCCCTTAGTATGCTTCTCCATAACTTCCTCCTATCTATCAATCTCAGGTGAACAGATACCCATAGTATCAAACCACAAAGGTGCATCGTCAATTCGTGTTCCAGGCATATACTTTTCAACTCCTAATAAGCCTTGTGGATAAGAAGCGCCACGTACGGCTACACGATAGGGATTGGTTCCACCATCAGAAACCATGTAGTAGCCAAATTCTCCACGGGAAGATTCAATGGCTGAATAGGTTTGCCCTTCTTTCACCGTCCATTTTAGGGCACTACCTCTTGAAATACGTACATTAGGCTTACCTTCCGGCATACCATCAAGAACTTGTCGAATGATACGGATACTTTGATAAACTTCCATGAGCTTAAGTTTCATTCTTGTATAAGCATCTGAATAATTAGCTACTGGTACATCAAACTCAACTTGATTGTATCTTGCATAGGGATTTACCTTACGAACATCATAAGGCTTACCTAGAGCTGATCGCATACCAATACCTGTAACACCAAGATCCCATACAACTTCCTCAGGAAGGAGGATTTGATCTTTCATTCTAGCCTGCATAGTTGGATTATTAAATATCAAATCATCATATTCAGGCAATCTAGATTCCAAATCATCAATCGTCTTGCGAACAAGGCCATCAATTCCCGGTGGCAAGTCTTTACGAACCCCACCCGGAACAATATACATATGATAGACCCTGTGACCGGTAATAGCTTCGAATATATCTAGAAATCTGTCCCTGTCAGCCTGAGCCCAATACATAGCAGTGTAAAGCCCAGTTGGCCCGCCTATTCCACCTAAACTCATCATATGAATGGAAATCCTTGCCATTTCAAGAATCAGCATACGAATATAGTGGGCTTTTTCCGGTACATCTATCTCACTTAAGGTTTCAGCACCTTGAGCAAAACACATCTCGTTTATATCTGGTTCAACAACACATACCCTTGGAATCAGGCCTATATTATTCATCCAAGTTCGGTTTTCCATTGATTTTTCAAAACCACGGTGAAGCATTCCGGGAACCAATCTTGATTTGTTGATCATGTCGCCTTCCACATACATATGAACCGATGCATTTCCATGCATGCCCGGATGCTGTGGTCCTAAAAACAATTTAATCTCTTTCAAAAGGTTCACCTCCTTCTTCACCAAAAGATTTGCGGTATTCACGCTTAATATATTTTTTGTCAGAGTATTCTCTGGAATTGAAATCTTTTCTCATAGGTGGTATATCATCCCACTGTTCTAAAAAAAGCTGTTTAAGGGCATCAGGGTTTCCCTCAAATACAATTCCAAAAAATTCATGGACTTCACGTTCATAGTACTTGGCACCATGGTAAATACTGGTAATAGTGTTAAATCGTGGTGGATTACCTTTTGGATTCATCCTGTCCACTTTAGTCTGAAGGACAATACGGTCACCTTTTGACCAATCAAAGACATTGAAGATTAACTGGAACTTACCTTCCTTCAACCAATCAACACAGGTAAGGGCAGACAACTGTCTATATCCGCTTGTCTTTAAGTAGGTTAAGGCCCCATGAATATCTGAATTTGGAAGTTCTATATGGACCTCATGATTTTGTATGTAGGTAACGGATTCAACCGAAAAACGTTCTTTTAGCTGGGAAACCATAGCTAGTAAACTTTCTTTATTCGTGGAATTCATCATGGACCATCACCTCTCCAAGGGCATCTTTTTGATTTTGCTTGTACCATTCATAACGTGCGTGGTAGTCTTTCCACCCGGTAGCTTTTCCTGATTCAATCAGGTCAATTAAATCCTGAAAACCATTCATAACAGCTTCTGGCTTAGGCATACAACCGGCAATATACAAGTCGATGGGTACATATTGGTCCAATTGATTAATAACCGCATGGGAATCATGATAGATACCACCATTAAGGGTACATGGTCCAAATCCAACAACATATTTAGGCTCACTCATTTGCTCATAAGTATAGATTAAACGTCTAAGAGTCTTAAGACTTAAGTAACCAGTAATTAGTAGTATGTCTGCCTGTCTTGGTGTTGCCATAGGTCCCATACCAAGACGTTCCATGTCATATCGGCTCGTCATCGCCTGTGGTAATTCAACAGCACAGCAACCTGTACAATACATAAGCATCCATAAGGAATTGGCACGAAAATAATTGGCCATTTTATCCCATCGTTTCTGTTTTTCCTTTGGTGTCATTCTTTCATTTGGGATTTCTGACACTTTCATCTGGTGAAAAACACCTTCATTGATTTGGTCCACTATACATACCTGACGGAGCGTCAATAATACTTTTACACTTATCTTTTCCTGTCATTTTCTACACCCCCCAACCAAAAATAACCAGCATGGCGGCTTGAGCCAATGCAAGAACAATAGGTACTTTGTAATAAAAAGCTACAACCTGATCGATTTTAAAACGACCAAGGACATTAGAAATATATGAAGCCAATGTATAGACCAAGAAGTACTTAATCAAGAATTCAAAAATATTTTCACCACCACCGAGGAAAAGGTTTACGAATAAGGAAATCTCAATAAAGGAAGATACTTCATGAAGGATCATCAACATACCCAGTTGCTTTCCACCATACTCAACCATAGGACCAGATGCCAGCTCAGCTGGTGCAATAAAGGTATCAAATGGTTTTTTGCCAAGCATACCCATGAGGCTAATGAAGCCTACAATCGTTCCTACTGGCATAAGGAAAATATTCCAACCTGATGTCTTCTGAATATCCACCAAGAGGCTAATTGAACTCGTATCTCTGACATGAATGAGGGCAAAAATAACTACCATAAAAGGTACTTCATAACCAACCATCTGTGTTAAGGCTCTCATAACACCAATACTTGCAAGGGGGTTACCTGATCCAACAGCGCTCATAGCCATGCCCAGCATACCAACCGCAAATAAATATACGAAGATAAAGAAATTGTCAAAACCTTTAAAGGCAACGATACCAGCTACAGGCATAAACATAGCAGTAGCAAGAATACCACCAAGAGCCATCATAACACCAAAATCAAAAATCCAACCATGGGTGACACTTCGTTTACTTAATAATTTGAACTGGTCCCTAAAGTTTTGATACCAAACAGGACCATAACGTTTTTGCATCCTGGCAACAGTTTTTCGGGTGATTCCACTAACAGAAGTCTGAAGAAACCAACCACTTAGCGCCATCATCAGTGCGACTAGAAAATTCATTACTGTAATTGTCATATCTTTTCACCCCACATTACTAAAATCAAGGTTACCAGAATAAAGAAGACACCCCAACCGGCCCATTTACTGAAGAAAACAGATCTTATAAACTCACCTAAATCCTTTATGCTTTCAACCATCGTAGCGTAGAACTTAACAATATTCGGATGTCTAGCATACATTCTCTCAAGTGGCGCATAGTAAGCATATCCAGCATGATAAAGTTCCGGCGTATAGATAAATTCACCAGCTGTAAAGGTATCCATCAGAGTAACTTTTCTGGATTTTGGTGCCAAGAGGAAAATAAGTAAGGCGAGGACAAAGCCAAGGGCAAAAATTCCTGCAACAAGTGGTGCATTTAAAGCTCCATTAGTTCCTTCAATAACAAGTGCATTGGTTTCTATTGTCTTAGTAAAACCTAGTGCCGCCTCTATCTTAGCCGTATAATTGACTAAACTGTGAGGAAATACACCATAGAAAATAGTGATTGCAGAAAGAATATACATAGGTATCTGCATTCCAATGGGCGCCTCTTTTACATCTTCATGCTGTGGCTTTAACTGACCCAAGAATACAACTGACAAAGGTCTAAATACGTAGAGGAAGGATCCAACTGAGCCAAAAAACATGGTCATAGCTAGGAAAAACATTCCCTGATCAGCTAGCGCTTGGAATAATAACCATTTGGAAATAAAACCTGTCATTGGAGGAATACCTGCCATAGAAATAATGGACATAAGGTATACCATGTAGGTAATCGGCATCCTATGAATAATACCGCCTAGCTCACTCATTTTGGTTGTTCCAGTACGGTAGGCAACAGCAGCAATGGTCAAGAAAGCTGTTGCTGAAGCAATGGCATGGGCAAAGATATGAATAAGAGCACCACTGAGGGCCATTTCATTATAAAGTAATATACCAATCAGGATATATCCACCGTTGGCAACCGATGAATACGCTAATAACTTCTTTGCATCATCCTGTTTAATCGCCATAAGGGTACCCACTACGATTGAGATACCACCTAAGACCATAAAGAGGTAAATCATAACCGGTAGACCGAATACAGTTACCTGGTCTCCACATATCTGATGTATAGGTAAAAGTGTTGTAATCAAAATTGTGATAAAAGCTCCAAGTTTAACAAGTCCACCGGAAAGAATAGGAGAAAAAGTATCTGGAGCATTACCATGAGCCATTGGTAGCCAAATATGAAAGGGGAAAATCCCCAACTTAACAAACCCAGCTAGTAGCATAAGTATAAAAGATGCAATAGCAATTCCTGGTTTATTAACAGCGATAGCCAGTACTTGACTGATTTCAAAAGAACCGAAGTTGGCATAAAGCATGAAAATAGCATAAAGGAAAGTAAAGGATCCAAAAGTACTCATGGCATAATATACAAGAGAAGCATTTCTAGACTTACCCATAGGAATGATAAACATAGAGGACCATACGGTTAACTCCCAGAATAGGAAAAGCACGATAAAGTGATCGGACATAAATACGCCAATCGTACCTGCTAATGACAACAAGAAAAGCATGTTGTAAGCAGCTGGGTGCAGAACTTTCTTCATCCAATATGGGTTAAAAAAGGCAACCATAGCATAAACAAGTAACATAATCACACTAAAAAACCATCCCAGCGGAGACATAGTAAACTGGATAATCCCAATATGTCCACCCGCCTGAAGAGAATCCCCTTCTATAAGAAAGAGAATCAAG
The DNA here is from genome assembly GCA_963677625.2 of Vallitaleaceae bacterium. Taxonomy (GTDB): domain Bacteria; phylum Bacillota; class Clostridia; order Lachnospirales; family Vallitaleaceae; genus UBA1351. The sequence continues at coordinate 685,267 of CAXXSW010000002.1, read as the reverse complement.
GTCCCTAGTGAACCAATCAAGGTCATATAGGCTCCTGCCTTTTTATGAAAACCAGTCATATAATAAGCTGCAAATCCAAGGACGATTAAAGAAAGTATAATAGTCAGTAATGTCATTATTTTAATCCTCCTTCCAATTCAATATATTCAACGCTAATATTATGTTCCAGTGCCTTTCCTGCTTCATCAGCCCTGTCTATGGCTAAGTCTGGTGAAATGCCAAGCACGACCAATGATAAACTGATAACAAGTAGGGCAATGCATACGATTTGATCAATTTCATAATTAAGGGGTGTCATAGCTGCTTTTGAAGACTTGCTACCTTCATTACCGGGATTCCACAAACGAACTAAAATCCTCATGATGTAAGCACCCTCTACCAATGACACCGCAAGAATGATTGCTGGTAATGTATAATCTCCTTGTTGGAACATACCATAGAGGACATTCATCTTAACAAAGAAGCCAAAAAACAGAGGTAAACTAGCTAGAGATAAGGAGGCTACTGTAAAAGCGACACCGTTTAAAGGATTTTTAATGAATATCCCCGTGAGAGCATCCACGTGGTCATGGTTATCCACAGTATTATTTAGAATATGTTCAAAAGCTGTGTGTTCATTTTCCTTATGACTGTTAGCCATGGTTCCTGCCAAAGTATAAAGAATAAACTTAGACAATATATTGGCTAACACCACAAGCACGGCAATACTTCCATAACCGTTAAGGAAAAGAACGACTGCAAGTCCTGACTGACCAATACTGGAATAAAGGAAAATCTCTCTAAGTTTCATGGAGGCAAAAGCCGCCAACTCACCAGCAATTATTGTCATAACAGCAATAAGACTTAAGATGATACGAACCTCACTACTTAAGACAAAAACATCCGTAAATAGTCGTCCAAAGGCCATAAGAAAAACACCTGAATAAATGGATCCAATCATAGGACCTACCAGTGAATCACTATTAGCAAGAATTCCCTTCACCCATGAATTAAAAGGTAAAAGTTTGGTTTCAACTGCAAGGCCAGCAAATACTAGTATGATCGGTATGTAAGTAGTAGGCTCACCTGAATTCATCATAAGTCCCCTAAGCTTAGCCATATTAAGGGTTCCATATTGCGTATAGAGAAGGATAAGGCCAAAGAGATAAAGAGATGATCCAACTATTCCAATAATCATATAATGGAAAACATGTATCAACTTTTTGTTGGTAGCTGCAATAATGTATCCTGCTATGGCACTGATTTCAAAAAAGACAAATAGGTTAAACATATCCCCTGTAAGGAGAACACCGTTAAGTCCTGCAAGAGCAACCATAAGGACACTTGCTGTCTTTTCCACTTTAATAAGATTCAAGTATATAAGCAAGGCAAAAAGTAAGTTCAATACGACCGCACCGAAAAGGCTAAAGTCATCAAGGACCAGTGCTATTCCGTATGGACCACTGTGGTTACCAATAAAATACGTTCCCTTTTCAAGCAGAAAAACCACAACAGCATTAATGATAGTAACAATCATTAACAAAGCTTTCCTGTATTTTGTTGACAAGACAGATAAAAAGGCAAAAAGCAAAGGTAATGCTATGAGTAAAACCGGTCTAATCATGATTTTGCCTCCATTTCATTCATATCAAAAGTACCATATTGCTGGTATAGTTTACGTGCAACCGCCAACATGATTGCTGTCGTTCCGACACCAATAACAATAGCCGTCAATACTAACGCCTGTGGCAATGGATCAGCAAAGTTATGAACATTCATGTTGGAACCTGTAAGAATGGGTGCAATGGTATTCTCACCATAGGCAACAGAAATAATAAATATATTCAAACCTACTTCCATAATATTTACTGCTACAATCATTTTAATAAGATGACGGTTGGTTATAATACCATAAAGGCCGATTAAGAATAAGGCTACTCCTGGGATATGCATCCATTACACCTCCTCTTTCATAAAATAATCAAAAATACCGGTTAACTCGCTACCAACTTTCAATCCAATAAGTATATAGATAATTGGAATCAATCCTCCACTGAAAAGATCCCCAAGTTGCCCAATATCAAGGATATTTTCCAAGAAATATGTTCCTGAAAGTATGCCAACTATACCCAAAAGGACATAAATGGAACCCATGGAACCTTCAAGGGCTTTGAAGCCTCTCATATTAGCTCTAAAGTCTTTATTAGACATATATAAGAGCAACATAGCTCCAGCGATAAGAGCTCCACCTGGAAAACCTCCACCTGGTGTCAAATGACCATGAACGAACATGAAAACGCCAATAAGGACGATAATCGGAAACAAAACTTTTGAACCAACCAATAAGAAAAAGGAATCTTTATACTTGAATTCAACAGGACCTTTTAATCCACCCATAATAAAAGCAACACCTAAACTGGACACAAACAAGACCGTGACCTCGCCCAATGTATCAAAGGATCGATAATCAACTACAATGCCCGTAACCAAATTAGATACAAGCGGCTCTTGACTATAATAAGAACCGTCCACCTCATCAAGGTCCATTTTATTAAACTCAATAGAAGCATCAAACATATTTATATACAATAATCCAAACAGGAGCAGAAGGAGAAGACCTGACAATATTTTTTTCATATAGTCTCACTTCCTTTCCTAGCTTTTGCTACTTGATTCTTTTCAAACACCACCGTTTGACCGTGAATATCCAAATCCTCTATAGATGGTTCTCTAGAGACTGATTTTTTCTTCACACCTAAAAGCGTAAATATAAAGAGAAATGTCACCAAACCTGAACCGATAACCGCTTCTGTAACAGCTACATCTGGAGCATTCATGAGGACAAAACCAACAACGGCAAGGAGACTGAGCAGAGACATATAAATAATAGCGTTGATAACTTTTTTTGAAGAAACAGCCAAAATTCCTACAAGAATCATGACACCACCAAGGATGTACTGAAGGACTAATTGTAAACTCATTTTGCCACCCCTCTTTCACCATTTTTATATGCTGTACGAGCCAATTGTGAGCTCCCTATAGGATTGGTAAGAGCAATTAGGACAATAATAAGAAGAGCTTTTGGCAAACTTTTAACATCGTATATACCCACACCTAGAAGAATAGAAAAGGTTCCAAGTGTTGTCGCTTTAGTTCCTGCCTGGATTCGATTAAATGCGTCAGGCATTCGGATCAGACCAAGACCTGCCAAAATATAAAACAGGCTGCCCAAGATCATAAAAAATAGTCCAATGATTTCATTCATGACTTTTACCCTCCATATATTTGGCTAAGACAACAGTTTCCAAAAACGCCAAGACACCGTAGACAATGGCAATATCCATATACAAATGATTTTCCAGTACAATCGATAAAAGGGCTATTAGACCAACAATCATAATATTCATTGTATCAACACTGACGATTCGATCCATAACTGTAGGGCCCTTAACTAGACGAATAAAACATAAACATAATCCAAAACCAACAAGGGATAATATAGTAATCATCATTTTGCAATCCCTCCTATTGCCTTCTCAAAATCCTTACTAATTTCTTTGAAGTAATCATCCTGAGTATTTCCTTTTACATCAACCCAATGAATCAAAAGTTCATTCTCTTCAAGGTCAACACTTAATGTACCTGGTGTCAGTGTAATGGAATTTGCTAAAATCAGTTTAGAAACATCCCCGTCCAAGCCAGTTTTGATTGTTACAAATCCAGGGTTAATGGGTAGTTTTGGGTTAAGCACGATTTTTGCCAAACTCACGTTGGCAAGAATAAGCTTCCACAAAAATAAAGGTATATACAAGACAATAAACTTGATTACAGGCAGAATGATGCCTATTGAATAATCATATATGCCTAAGTTCTTAATAACCAAGCTTACGATTAAGGCTATGACAGCCCCTGCAATCATTTCCTCCAGTGAAACACCTGCCATCGCTATCCACAAGACGTAGAGTACGACGAATGTTGAAAGCACTCGTTTCATCCATTCCTTCCTTCCTCTTTACAACTTTGTTGTAACCTGTCAGACCTATTGATTGGTAAATTGGAATAGTTTGTTAATTTTTTGACTTTTCTTTGCAATTAAAGAATTTTGTTAAAACCATCACAATCACGATAATCATAATATTTGAATAATACAATATATTAGGCATTTTAAAAAAGAATTCTTTCTAATCCCATTTTAAAGAAATTCTTTATCTCACTAAGCCATTATATCGGTAAATCCGAATAATATGATTATCACTCTAATTTTATTGTAAATAATAGACAATGTTTTGTCAAGTCCCTAATAAAGTTTGTTGAATATGCCAATTACTATTCTTACCCTTGTCTATGATACACAACTCCCTTGACCAAAAAAGCTCGTTTATCATCAAATTGCCAAAGATAGTAAGTTTCCTCACTTTTAACCATATAGTCCTCCAAATTTAAAAGACCATAGGAACCAAGGCCAAAACCATATTGACTTTCATATTTTTCTATTCTATTCTGAACTTCAAGGCTTATAAAATCGGATTGGACCAAGTCTTCTCTTTCTTCTTTCAAACCACTAATCTCCCTGGCATAGGCTCTAAATAACTCATCATCTTCATGAATCTCAACAATATCTGACAGCACAAAAAGTACTCCCCTTTGGCTGATTAAATTGACTAAATTATAATTAAAACGGTCAATAACACCAATCATATGCTGGAAAAGAGCATTTTGAATATCATTAAAGCGCCTAATGTGACTCAATTTAGAAACCAGTTCAACAAAAAGAAGCTGAGTATATATAGGAAGTAGAACAAGTAAATCTTGAGACTCTTTAAGATATACCCTATAATCGGTCATTTCAATCTTCTTTAAAAGGCCCTTATAAAAAAAATCGAGAGAAGCATGATAAGTCGCAAGCTCTGCATCTTCTTGGTCTAGTTTTTCCATTCGTTTAACCAATCCCTTAATTAAGTCCTCACAATTTCCCAAATAATCAAAGGCAAACACCCTTACCTCTTCAGGCTCAATTCCAGCAAAATGAATAGCTCTTTCCATAGCCTTTAAGTCAATATCCGTTAGAGTCATAACTACACCATGGTTTATCATTTTAAAATAATCAACATCACATCCATTACCAACTCCAAAAAAACATACAGATTCAATCTCATACTTATTAAAAAAACTTAAGATCTTATCAGTCACTTCTTTGCGATAAGTCTCAGAATATGAATAAGATTTATAAAAATCAATGGATAAATTTAGAGCTTCATAGATATTATAGTACATGGCTTCCCCCCTAAAATCAGTCTGGAGTTTTAGTATAAGAACTTATTTTGTCGCCTATATTCGATTATATAGGATTGAAATCTGAAAGTAAACCAAACACTAACCATATTTACTTAGTCTCCCGAAAGCTTCCCTTAGAATATATCCACCTAGGAGGTTCTTGGGTATCCATAAACTTCCAATAACTGCTGATTATTAGAATCATAAATCACCCACTTCATATAACTTAAACTCCCTTTTACATCTAAATAGTAATAGACTTGCCAAACTAGATCTCTCATGTGTTTTTCCCTATAGAAAGGTCGATATACCTTCAATTGACCATTTTCTTCACAAATATAATTACCTAGTTCGGACACTTCACTAAAACCCTTAATCCATTGCTTGTAATCTATGGGCAAGGTGACTTCATGGGCTAGTAACAAGTTATCTTTTATGGTTATGCCATCCTCTTCCACCCTTCCTTCAAGAGTGAATACTAGCGTTTTCATCTCTGACATACTAAGCTCCAATAGAAAATCAATTGAGTCTTCATCTCCTAGTCCTATATTTCCTGATACAAAAAAATCTCGACCTTCAAATATCTCTTGATCTAGATGGAACAAGTCATCCAAAATATCTACGTCAATCCTCCCCTCAATGTCATACTGGCCAAGGTCTGTCAAATTTATAGGCTCTCCTGTTTCAAGCAAGGAAATGGGGAGAAGATGAAATCCAACTCCCAAGTCAAATAATAATACAGTCATTCCTATAGCCAATACAAGAGGCCACCATTTATGAAGCAATCTTTCTTCTTTCATATAAACTCAACCACCCCAATTCCAATAACCATAAAGGGTATAAAAGCTAGTTTGACCCTTAAAAGTTTCTTAGGGTCACCCCCTCCAAGACCCTCCTTTAGAAAAATGAAAACACCAGCTACAAGAACACCAATAAAGCCTATCATTAATGCTGTCATGACTCTCTCATATCCTATAATAGGGCTTACCAGCATTAAAAAAATAAGATCACCATTGCCAACTTGCATCCTTAACATTAATCCTATAGCAACAAAAAGGATAATTACTAATAAATCATAGCCAATAAGTTCCATAAGTGACACCTTTATTCCTTCACTGATACACTGATAAAAATATAAGAAGACTATGACAAAATGAAACAAGAAGGGTGGTAGCAAAATTATTAACTCATAAAATCGTACCTGCTTGTATTTCGCATCGATTATGCTTAGTACAATTAAACATATATAAAAATATAAAGTCATCACATCACCTCTCCTATATTTTAGCCAATGGTTTTACCTTCACAATATGGCTTTCTTACCAGAAAGTTACAAATCTAATGTGCATCACCCTATTTATGGCTGATTCAACTAAGTAGATTTTTAGTATTATTAATAGACTTAGATGACTTCATATATTTTCAATTGTAGTAGAATATGGCATAATTAATATATTGAAACTCATAACTGTATTGGGAGGCTAATTTATGAATATACTTATAGCTGGTGGAACTGGTTTAATAGGACGCCACCTAAGCACTTTACTAATCCAAAAAGGACACCGTCTTTCTATACTAACCAGACAGGATATCCATACCCTAAAAACTTCCCTCCAGGTCCCAGTCACTTATATCAATTGGATTCAAGAAGACATTGACACGACCCTAGCTCATACTGATGTCATCGTCAACCTAAGTGGTGCTCCCATTTTCTCTCGGCCTTGGACATCAACATATAAAAAACTACTTTACTCAAGTCGATTAGAGCCTCTAGCTAAATTAACTCATGGCATAAAAAAAAGCCCAGACAAAAAAAGAATATTTATCCAGGCTTCTGCTTCTGGTTATTACGGCTCCTACCCTTGCCAAAAGAAAGAATCTCCATTTATTGAATCCCATAATTCAGGTCAGGATTTTCTTGCCAAATTAGCTAAAACTTGGGAAGAAAACCTTACACAACTAGAAGAAGAAAATATAACAATCACCATACTTCGTTTAGGTATCGTTCTAGCTAATGATGGTGGAGCCTTTCCTAAACTTATCCTGCCCTTTAAACTCTTTACAGGTGGACCCTTGGGTTTAGGTAAACAGCCCTTTGCCTGGATCCACATTGATGATGTTTGTCAAGCAGTTCTACATCTTATCAATCAACCTTCATCTGGAGCCTACAATCTCTCTACTCCAGACTATTTAACCAATAAAGAGTTCGCAAAAAAACTTGGTCACTACCTTAGTCGTCCATCATTTATCCCCATACCATCTCCAATCCTAAACCTATTTCTAGGACAAAGATCCATCCTCCTACTAAAAGGTCAATATCAAGACCCTACTAAACTCATCCAAACCGGCTATAGCTTTCAATATCCGACACTAGACCAAGCCTTAGCATCCTTATTAAGAAAGTGACCCTCTCACCAAAACCGACCAAGTTTTTGTCCCTTCTTTTCTTAGATTCTATTTGAAATATCCGTCTGTAATCTTATACCTGAATCGCCAAAACTTCCAACCTTGATAAGCAAGTACCAAGGGTACAAAAAAGGCTGCAACCCAAGTCATAATCGTTAAGGTTAATTGGCTAGCCATACCATCGTAAACAGTGATACCTGGTGCCATATATGGGAAAATGCCTACATAGCCAGTTATCATGAACATAGCAATAATTAAACTATTTGTAACCAAGGCCCATACATAGGACTTCTTAAACACGAGAATCACGTTAAGGATACCAATCAGCATGGTCACTACAGGAAGAATCCACAAGATTGGGAGGTCCTTAAAGTTTGTTGCAAATAGATTAGTATCCCAATTAAAGCCCATCATCATAATAGGTAAAATCAAAGCACTAATAATAGCTGTTGGCAGGGCTTGCTTCATAAGTCTATCAATAACAGGTCCCTTAGCCTTGACATTTGCCCATAAAATTCCATTCGTTCTATATGTGGCAATCATAAGGAGACCGCCAAGAATTCCCATCATTGACAACAAACCGAAGAAATCATTGGTTGATTCTGCTAAGGTATTTGCTTTTAGGAACAAGTTTGTAAAGCGAACGCCAAGTAATAGCGCAACGCCATAAGAGGAAATAACCCAGGCCCAACTCATGGCTTTCTGCCAGATTTTACCATCGTCCTTATAAACCAACTCCATAGCTACACCACGGGTAATGAACATAACTAAGAGCAAGTACAAAGCAATATAAAGATTTGAAAACATATCAGCATAAACTAAGGGAAAAGCAGCAAAAGTAGCACCACCTGCTGTAATAAACCATACTTCTGTTCCATCCCAATAGGGGCCCACTGTATATTGAAGCACCCTACCTTCTGTTTCATTTTTTTGAGATTTAAAAATCATTCCCACACCACTGGTAAAGCTTTCCTGAATAAGGAAACCAATCCAGAGTATTGCAAGAAGAAGATACCATACGACACCTAAAGCACTATGCATATCTTTACCCCCTATCCTTAAACGGGTCATCTAATGGACCTTTTTTAACAAACTTGGTCAACATGTAAAATTCCACAAAGAAGAGCAAACCATAGAAAATAACCAGCGTCGCAATGGAAAAAGCGACCTGTGCAGCCGGAACATTTTTGGATACTGCATCTTTGGTCAACATAAGACCATTGACAATCCACGGTTGACGTCCTACTTCAGCAACAACCCATCCTAAAGTTATAGCAATCCAAGGTGTTGGGACCAACCATAGGAAGGCTCTATTAATCCATTTATTATCAACATATTTCTTTTTCCAAAGCAAGTAGAGTCCAAGAAGAGACAAAAGCACAAACATCATTCCTAAACCAACCATAATTCTAAAAGAAATATGAGTCAAGGGGAGCATATCCACATAGTCCTCATACATTTCATCGGTCCAGTCGGCTGTAGCCTCTTCAATACCAATTATTTCACCTGTTGGACTATTGGTGTACATAATACTTCCAACAAAAGGAATTGGCAAGGCATTAAAACTTTCTTCCTGTGACTTACCAGGAATCTGAATAAGGTACATAGGGACTGTATCTTCTGTTTCCCAAACCATCTCAAAAGCAGCCGCCTTTGATGGCTGAACATCAGCAACATACTGACCATAAAAGTGACCAATCATAGGCTGGGATAAAGAACTAATCAAAAGAACGATAAGTCCTACCTTAACAGCCCTAGAATAAAACTGAACATGTTGCCTTTTCAAAAGATGATATCCACTAACAGCCAGTACAAAGAAAGAACCTAAAAGGTAAGCTGAAGTCATAGTATGAATCAGCATATATAGTGCATATGGATTTAAGGTAAGTTCCAAGAAATTATCCAGAAGAACTTTAGACCCATCAGAAGACATTGTATAGCCTACAGGATTTTGCATAAAGCCATTAGCTGTTATAATCCAGATAGCAGATACATGTGTTCCAATAAAAATCATAATGGCTGTAACCGCTCTAAATTTTGGTGAAATCTTATGACGGTAAAAAATCCAGATGCCTGCAAATGTACTTTCTAGGAAGAAGGCCATTAAAGCTTCAAAGGCTAATGGTGATCCAAAAATATCTCCCATAAACTTAGAGTACTCTGCCCAGTTGGTTCCAAATTGAATTTCCATAGTAATACCGGTCACAATACCTACGACAAATGTAACAGCAAACAAATTACCCCAGAAATTTGCCTGCTTCTTATACTTTTCATCTCCTGTTCTTAAATGCATGATTTCGAAAATTACCGTAAATAGTATTAGACCAATGGAAAGTGGAACTAACAGAAAGTGAAAGCCGACTGTAAATGCAAATTGAATCCGGCTCAGTGTTACGGCTAATTCATTCATATTTTTCTCCTCGCTTTACATATTTCGTCCCAAGACGTTTTGCAGTCATATAAACTGCGTATTTACGACCTCAATAAATTTGTCGTACTAATAACATTATACGGTAAAAAATCGGTATAATCAATATTTTCTGATAATTAATATTATATAAAAAAGAGCCTCGAAATATCTTCGAAAGCTCTTTCATTATATAGGATTATCTACTTCTTAGGTAATTCTACACTGCCACATGTACAGCCTGTTGGAGAAGTACATGACCCGCCAGTAGTCTTACAGATACCTTTTTCTTCTTTACGTTTATCATTATAATAACTGATCACTACATAGGCAACAATAATTGCCATGAAAAACAATATAACTGGTAACATTTTCTCATCTCCATTTCCTGATATTTTCTTCTAAGTATAGTATAACAAACTGAGAATTATTTTCAAGTATAGCCAACTATTATCTAAATATTTCTATTAATTTTGTTGTCAAAAAACCAACCCCTAAGGCTAGATGGAAACGAATGCCTACTTTTCCTATCAGCCCCATCATCCTGCCCTTATTGTAGATGTTTTTATCAATATCCCTAAAGCCGATAACTTCCTTATATGGAAATAATAAGAGGATGAAAAAGAGACTAAACATAGGCCAATAACCCACCATAACAAAAATAGCACCAAAGGCGATTAAACTGTTACAGGCTAGTACCCACATCCATTCTGCTCGACTAATGCCAATAAGAAGAGGGAGTGTTTTCCTTCCGGCAAGGGCATCCTCACTGTGATCACTAATATTATTGGTTAATAAAATCGTCCCAATATATATTGCCGTTGGAATAGCCACCAAAAAGCTTTCAAGATTAATGACGCCTGATTGAATATAAATAGTGGTAGTCATAATGCCAAATCCCATCGTTGCACCAGCAGTTAGTTCGCCATAAGGTGTATGGGATATCGGTCGCTTACCAGCAGAATAAGAAATCATAATCATAGTACCTACAATTCCAACTAAGAATATCAAAGGATGATAGCGTAGGGAAAAATATAGGGCAATTAAAATATCCACCAGCAAAAATCCATAAATTAGTCTTTTTACTTCCTTTGGACTTACTTCACCTGACGCTAGAGCCTTCTCATGAGCCTTACCCTCATCATCTGCTCCTCTCTTAAAATCATAGTAGTCATTTATCATATTGGCACAACTTTGAAGCAGTATAATACCAATTAGAAGAAAAAAAAGATTAAATATATTGAAAGAGTCATATCGATAAAAAGCGTATAAAGTGCCAATTACAACAGGTATCACCCCTGCAACTAAAGTTTTGACATCCATAAGTTTTAGAATTTTATTCAAGTCTACACCTCTCTACTAATTGCTTTTCATCTCCATCATAAAGTCAAGAAGATGAAAAAGGCTCTCCTTATATGGTGATTGCTTAAGTTTATCAATTCTTGTTTTTGCCTTTTCATAAACCTCTTGAATATGGTCCTTAGTTATGAATTTTTTAGCATTAGGGTCATGATCAATAACATCATCAACCATCTGATAGGTCAATCCAATGTACATACCAATTTCCCGCATCCGTGTAATTTCTTCTTCGCTTCCACCACCATACCTAGCACCTAGCTCACATGCCACCGCCATAAATTCAGCCGTTTTCCCTTGAATAACCTTCATATATGCTTTTAGACTGTCAATACCATTTGCTTGTTCCAGTTCTGCCATACACATATTAAGCGCCAACTCTGTTATAGGTAAACAAAATGGTTTTTCATAGTGAATGGTAGCCTCTCTAAAGGCGTAGGAAAATAGTGTATCGCCAGCTAATACCGCAATCTTATTACCAAACATCTGGTTCACGGTCTTAACGCCACGACGCTCTAGGTCTTCATCAACTACATCGTCATGAACAAGACTTGCACTGTGAAGGAGCTCCAAAATAAGCCCTAAGCGATAGAGCTTATGGTCATATACATCCTTATTACCCTTGATAGCCCCTGTCGCCAATAAAAGAAGGGATGGTCTTAAATACTTACCTTTAACTTTAAAAAAAGCTTCATAGTTAGCTTTAACTTTTGGGTTATTGGTCTGGTTAACAAAGTTATCCAACAAGACTTCAAAAGCCTTCAACTCTTCCTCTATAGGGGTCAATATTGCTTCTATTGTCATAATAAACTTCCTTACATGTTTTTCGATTTATTTGCCTCTATCATATCATAAAAGAAGGCATTCATGCATCCCATAAAGAGAAATGATAGCGAATGCGCTGCCAAGATTGGCAGCGCATATGTATTTGAGCATTTAAACTTCAATCCAAAACATATCTTTATTCTTTAGCTAAGAATCAAGACACTATTTTCCTAGAATTTATCACAATAAATCCGTTCTGAAGGCATACCGTTTTTTTCCAATACGGCAAAACAGGCATCAATCATACCTGGTGAACCGCACAAGTAAGCTTCGTCTTCTTCAAGCCCCTTACAATACTTATCCACCACCTCGGTGATTAATCCTACATCCCCTGTCCAATTGTCCTCTGGTAATGGCTCAGAAAGGGCAGGATAATATTGGAAATGAGGAAATTCTTCTGACAACTTCTTAAATTCCTCAGTATAATAAAGATCTTTTTTCGTTCTAGCTCCAAAGAAATACTTCACCTTTCTAGTCATACCATGATCTCGTAAATAATAGAGGATGGAACGAATAGGGGCCTTACCAGATCCACCGGCAATACAAACAATATCCCTTTCTGAATGTTCGTCCAGGTAAAAGTGACCAAAAGGTCCAAGAACACGAATCTTGTCACCAACCTCAAGAGCCTTGTGAACAAAAGTAGTTGCCTTACCACCTGGCACCTGGCGGATAATTAATTCCAAGAAACCTGTATCCTTAGGGTTTGATGCGATAGAATAGGCACGTTGGATTTCCATACCCGGAACTTCTATCTGAGCATACTGTCCCGGTTTAAAATCTATAGTATCTGGTTCAATCAACTTGAACTTAACCTGTTTAATATCATGAGTCAACTGCTTGATCTCAACAACTTCAGTCTTAAACTCCTGAACTGTAAGCAGTTCTTCAGGCACTACAATTTTAATATCTTCTTTTACTTTACACTGACAGGCAAGACGGACATTTTTAGCCTTCTCTTCCCTAGTCATAAATGATTCTTCCGTTGCCAGAATATCTCCACCACCGGATTCCACAACAACTTTACAGTGGCCACAAGTAGCCTTACCACCACAAGCTGAAGGAATAAATATCTTTTCTTTAGACAAGGCATTGAGCAATGTCTCATCACCTTTGACTGGTATAATTTTGGTGTCGTTAATGATAATTTTATTTTCTGAGCTACCGCCAAGAAAAGTTCCTGCAAGAGCCAGAACAACAGCAACGATTATCAATACAGCAACCAGTATAATAGCAATTGTCATATTATTACCTCTTTCCTAATCGTTGATTAAAAGTTTACCATACCGCCGAATCCCATAAATGCAAGAGAAATAAGTCCGGCTATAACCATAACAATACCGGCGCCATCTAATCCACTAGGTACTTTTCCGGTTAAGGCAAGTTTTTCCCTAATAGCTGCTATCAAGGTTATTGCCAAAGCCCACCCAAGACCGGAACCAAAGGAAAAGACCACCGTTTCAATAAAACCAAAAGTACGGTTTACCATAAACAGAGATACAGCAAGCACTGCACAGTTTACAGTAATCAGTGGTAAAAAGATTCCAAATGCATTGTAAAGGGCAGGTGCAAACTTGTCCAAAAGCATTTCCAAAAGCTGAACTGTAGCAGCAATGGTTATGATAAATACCAACAAGCTGATTGTCTCAGCTCCGTTATTTTTAAGAAAACGGTAAATAGGCCAGTTAATCGTACCTGTTATGGTAATTACGGCTATAACAGACACTCCCATTCCTTTTGCCGTTTTTAAATTCTTACTGATGGCAATCAGCGGACACATACCAAGAATATAGGTCAAGGCAATATTATGTGTTAAAACTGAAGCCAAAAATACTTGAACCGCTCTTCCCATACTATGCTCCCTCCTGATCAAGTTTTGCAATGGTTCTCATAATCCACATATAAAGGGCCATGACAAAGAATGCACCAGGTGCCATTGCCATAACTGTCCAGTTTACCCATCCATCGCCGACAACCTGAAATCCTAATAAGGTTCCAAATGCAAGAATCTCTCGCACAACGGAAAGAACAATCAGGGTAAAAGAATAACCAAGTCCATTTGCCAGGGCATCGAGAATAGAAAAATGTACCGGATTTTTAACTGCAAAAGCTTCTGAACGTCCCATGACGATACAATTTGTGATAATAAGACCTGTATAGGCTCCCAATTGCTGACTCAGGTCAAAGAAAAAGGCCTGTAGAAATAGCTGGAAAGCAATAACAAAAGTAGATATCAAGACCATATATGTAACCATCCGGACTCTACTGGGAATAAATTTACGGATCATAGATGTGGATGCTGACGAAGCCATAAGAACCAAGGTCACTCCAACACCCATTCCAATGGCATTCTCCACTCTATTAGTTACAGCAAGAGCTGAACAAATTCCAAGGGCCATGGCATATATTGGATTGTCTTTAAAAATACCTTTACTGAATAATTGGTACCACTTGGTGTACCGCATACGTATTAATTTCATTGACCAACAGCCTCCTTACTTTCCTGATAACTTTTATTCAACATAATCTGAAAGAAATTACTGGTCATGGTTGCCCCTGTAATAGCATCAACTTCATTATCAGAACTCATATCTGCATTTTTTGAAATAATTATTTTAGGATCAAACTTCTTTCCTTTATATTTATTCAAGTAAGGTTGTTCAGAAACAACTCCTCCAAGACCAGGAGTCTCTTCGTGAGAAATAATCTGAATACCTTTTATCGTTTCAAAATCAGGTTCTAAAGTTAAGAATCCTCGAATTGGTCCCCAAAGACCTCCACCTTCAAACTCAAATCCAATCTCACCTTTTTTTGAGTAATAAAAAGTCTTTCCACCTTCTTCTTTTTTGCTTATATTGTCATCATAAACCTTAAGAACATTGCTTTTATCGTAGCTAATATCAAAGGCGTTTAGAATAGTACTTTTAAGAGCATATTCTTGATTATCAGAAATTCTTGCCTCGGTAAGGGTTTTAGTTCCCACTAAAATACCTGCTGCAATAGAGCCAAGTATGACGACAAACAAAATCATTGTTAATTGATTTTTCATTTCATCCTCCTCCTACTGTGACATGGACTTGAATTTACTATCAAGCACATAAGAATCAATCAGTGGACCAAAGGCGTTCATAAGGATAATACTGAACATAACACCTTCTGTGTAACCGGAAAAGCTTCGTATTAAAACTGTCAATAAGCCTAAACCGACTCCATAAACAATTTTTCCTGTGTCTGTATATGGTGATGATACAGGGTCAGTTGCCATAAAGAAGGCACCATACAAAAGTCCACCAGCTAAAATCTGATAAAGAGGACCTGTAATCGTTTCCGGCATAATCATATGACCAATGGCTGAAAATACTACTACAGTTGATAGATATGTAACTGGAATTCTCCAGGAAGAAATTTTAGACAGAATTAAAAGAACTCCCGCAATAATAATTCCTAATCTAAAGGTCTCACCCATAGATCCAGGAGCTGCTCCAGTCAAAAGTTCCCATACACTGAAGGGTAGCGCTTCTCCACTTTTTAGAAATACCAATGGGGTTGCACTTGTTATTGCATCTGGTATTGTAGAAAAATCCATAGTAAAGAAATTCCCTTTGGTAACAAGAGGATTTGCCCAATTTGATGCCATGTAAAAGGGGAAGGCAATCGTAATAAAAAGGCGGCCTACGAGAGCTGGATTGAATATATTTCGTCCGGTTCCACCAAAGACTTCTTTTCCAAAGAAAACACCAAAAACAATACCTACTGCCAACATCCAAATGGGTATAGTTGGTGGTAAAGTAAGTGGATAAATCATACAGGTAACAAAAATACCCTCGTGAATTTCATCTTTTTTGACGATAGCAAAAATCCACTCCGTTGTTATACCAAATACATAGGAGAAAAATATCATCCAAAAAGCTTTAATACCATAATAGTAAATAGCAGCTCCTGCTGAAGGCAAAAGAGCAAATACAGCAATAATCATATAACGTTTAATGTCGATAGCATCTCTAATATGGGGCCCTTTACTAGTAACTTCCGGTGACCCTTTCAAGAAAAAGTCAATAGCTTCCCATGCTGGCTTAATGATACGATTTTCTTTAAGCTTACTCATCTTTGGCCACCTCCTCAGCTTGTAATATCATGTCCACAGATTCAAGCAAATATTTGGTGTGGGAGATTTCGTTCTTCTCCAACAATTCCTTACCATGCTTAATATCAGATGAAATTTCAATCTTCGATGGACAAACATAGTCACACAATCCACATTCGATACAGTCAAATATACGGTATTCAGCTAAACGTTCATTAATGATATCCTTATCAACATGCTTATGAAGAAGATGAGGAATCAACCCAACCGGGCAAACTCTTTGACAGTATGTACAAGAAACACAAGTTCTTCTTTCACCATGAAGGTTGGTGTCTGCTCGTTTCACCGCTTTAGGAAGTAATTTTCCTAAAAAAGAATTACTAAAAGAATCCGAGTCCTTACCGGCTCTTAAGAAGAACATAGTCTGTCTTCTTTTATCTTCAGGAATAGCAACTAAAACTTTTGTCCTGTAAGACACCCTAAAGTCTTCACCTACGTCACACCCAGTAAGCAAGCTATTTTCAACAATTCTGACTTCTTCATCTGACAAGTAGGCCTTTTTGATATCTCCAATTGATGTTCCTACCGGTAGATGAAGTATAAGATTTTCTTTCCATACAGAACCGGCTAAGGCCACATAAACTGAATCAGCAGGTTTCTTCTGGACCATAACTCTTTCAACTTGCAATACATCAATAATTTCTAGAAATAACACGCCTATATGAGCAGGTGCATATCCTACGGGATATTTCTTATCTAATATAGTAGGAATCATCAGTTCTTTAAGATTTGCAGGATATTTAGAACTTATAGCACTAAAATCTATCCAGCTAATATTATCCGCATGACCTTCCAAAATCTTAATTAAATCATCTTGATCTTCATCAAATACAATTGTCACATTAGCACTGTTATAACTGTCATGAATACTTTTCAATCCATCATAAAACCGCCTTACATTCTCATCCGACAATACCCCTTTGCTTGGAAGATTGTATGGCTCAACTTCAACAGTACTGACAATAATATTTGTGATTTTATTTGGGCTTACAAACCCATTTGTAGGTACCAACGCACTTTCCGGCCCCTCAAATCCAGCCAGTCCCAAAGATTCAAGTACGTTTGCTGCTGTCATACTCTCAGCCGGTATAATATGGTCTACTTCCATTCCCAAGTCCGGCTTGAAGGTTTTGACAACTTCACTTGGACGGTCTTCAAAGCCTGAAAACTTATACCCGTCACTGAAAGTTTTATGGTTCACCTTCATATCACTGTCCTCCATCTTATATTTTACCTAGATACCTATATGTCATCTTACTTCCTAACATAAAGCATCCTGTAGAAGCAGAATATTGTTAAATTTTTGATTATTCTGCCCATCCAAAAAACATCTAAAATTTCGTAATTGTTAACTGAAACTATTTGTTAGATGCTAATGATTATCACATCATTTAGCTAAATTATAACAGAAAGAAAAGGCAATATCAATGTATCATTGTAGATAATTGACATTGCCTTTTACATTATTTTCTAAAATTCTTATTTCACCATAGATTTTTTAGTTTCATGTACTCCAATTCCAATAAATCCGAATGCTGCAACAAGCCCGACAAGACCAACAACCTTCCATAAAAAGTCTTGACCAAAGGAATCTAGAAGAAAACCACTGACCCAAGGACTAGAAATGTAACCAAAACTAGTTATAAGACTAATGATAGCAAGAAATCTACTTCGGTAATTAATAGGTGTATGACGCATAAGATATACATTCTGGTTGGTAACAGCCTGTATTTCACCTAAAGTCCAAATAAGTGTTGATGCATAAAACATGAGAGAACTGTCGACAATAGACAACATACCTAGTCCTACCGAGTAAAATATTGCTGCCATAGCTATATTATAGATAGGTTTCAGCTTTCCGGTAAAATAATGCATAAGAGTCGTAAACGCTAAGACGACAATAGCATTAAACATCATAATCCAACCATTAAAGACGGTTCCTTCGTCTCCAAAAGTTTCATTAATAAGTAAAGGTAGTGCAAATCCAGTTTCAGCATACATCATAGAAGTTAATACAGCAAAAAGAATGAATACGATTAAAACCGGTCTTTTTAAGAAGGCCATCAAAAGGTTACCCTGTTCCATTGCTTCTGTATCCTCTTTATCTACCTTAGCCATTTCCTCATGGGTCAAACGTCTTTCCTTAACAAATAACCCGACCATGATAACAGCAATGAAAGTTGTAATAGCATCACCAAGAAAAAACCAAACCAAAAAATTATTGAGCAAAAAAGCACCAAAAACCGGACCAATAGCCACTCCAATATTAATTCCCAAATAAAGGAGGGAATAGGCTCTTTTCCTATCTTCACGATCAACAATATCTGTTACCATTGCCGTAGATACCGGACGTACTACTGCTGAAAAAAAAGAAGATATAATTAGTAACTCTGGTATATATCGGTATTCTCCGACATAGGCCAGATATGCACAGGGGAGGAAAAGAACTGCAGCAGCACCTTGCGAGATAAGATATACCATTTTTCTAGAAAACCTATCGCCAATATGACCGCCAAAATAAGAGCCCAGCATACCACCTGCTCCTGCATACATAACATACTCACCAATTTGACTGGCACTCATATTCATATAAATACTTAAAAACAATGTTAAAAACGCATGCACAAAACCGCCAAAACGATTAATAATCCTTGCAACAAAAAGTACATATATACTGGAGGGTAGTCCGGCATAGTTCCGTAACAGCCCCCTAAAAGATAATTTTTCCTGATTCTCCATGTTTGCCCTAACCTTTAAGTCATCAAGCGCCAAGCGCCACTAATTAATTTTTACTATAAAATGCCCAGTTCTTCCTTAACAATTCCTATTCTTATATTGTAATCTTCATAGAAATCATCACTGTATCTATGGTCTCGCCTATAAAACCCATCTAAAAAAATTTTATCTATTTCATTTAATTGCTTTTCATCATAAATAAACTTCAGCCTAAACTCCATAGCCTTCATTACCTGATGCCATGAAAGTATAAAGGCTTTATGGTCAAGATATCTATCATATCCAAGCCATCTTTTTACTTTAATTTTGCCTAGTTTTGACTTGACACAAGCATCAACCTGTAGAAAGTACTTATAATCCTCATTGTGATAAACCCTTCCTAAAGGAAAAAGTCTACATATATCCGGTCTCATGTCATGAACCTGACAAAATCCACCATCTAAAAATGAACAAGCTTTTTCTGGTCCAGTCATCTTAAGAAAGGGAATTTGAAGTTTTCCAACTTTTCCAAGACTAATATAACTTCCTATAAGTTGGTCAAAGCTAAACTGCTTGGCCTTCATTAGTCGGTCCACATCCATAGGACTCAACTCAACCAAGTCACCCACATCATGACAGCAGGCGCTACAAGCATGGCACCCTCTTGCATCAGCCTTAACCATACTGTTTATATCATACAACTTACCATCAGATATATTTTCCAGAGATGCTTGTTTTCTCATAGCTACCAACCTTTCTAAGGCAATAGTATAACATAATCATTGGGTTCAAGCTATGGTTGAACCCCCTATATTTAAACTTAAATCAGTACAATTTTCTTACATTATGTACATCCTTTTAACTAACACCCTTTATTCAAATAGAGGCCCTTCCTAGTAAATAAAAAAGGAGCCTAGTCCTTGAAGGACTCTGACTCCCATGAAATCCAATACTACAATTAACTTAGTCTTTACTATTCATTTTTATCAAACGTTTTCTAGTCCTAAACATGATAATCTCACCTGCAAATAAAACAAGCAAGGATACAAAAACTGTAATAACCACCGATGTATATTGACCATTAAAAGCTTGTGGTGACAAATGTTTAAGACCAATTCCACCATAGGCCCATATTAAAACGAGTCCATAGGAATAGGAACGATAAAAAAGAATTGCCCCAAAACCGATTCCAGCTCCTACTATTAAAATGATATCCATCCAAAAAACTTCACTAAGACCAAATCTTTCCCAACCAATATACACCAAATATGTAACTACATTGGCTATGGAAGCAACTGTAATCCATCCAAAATAAACATTAAAGGGGACCCTAGACATGAGTTTCTCTCCAATGGTCATATCCTCTTTTCTCAACATCCAGTTAATACCAATTAAACATAACAAAATAATCACCATCAAGATTAAACTAAAACCTATAAAATCATAGTGCCATGCTAGTATCCAAAGGGAATTAGCAATTGATGAAATGATAAAGAGCAAATCTATCCGATTCCAAAAGTTTAACTGTTTCTCATTCATTGTATTAAGTCTCAAAAGCCTTTGAATCAGATAAATAAGTAAAAGAATATAGATAAGACCCCAAATGGCAAATGTTACAGCAGCTGGGGCAAATAAATTCCCATAGGCATCTGAAATCTCACCGGTCCCTCGACCGTTAATTGGAATTATATTAGCTAAAGCATTAAGCAAAATCATGACCAAATATGTAACAAGGGCTAATAAGGGTATAACCATTTTGTTTTTTGAAGTCGTCATAAAAACACCTCCTTGTTCTATAATCACTTCTGGAGGCAAAACGATATTTGCCTCTCCATTGATTAAAACAATTTTAACACAAATCGGGTTATTTTTCAATTCCAACTCATGCTTTCAACATTTTCAATCACACTTCTAAATATAATTTATCCTATGTCTCATCCAATTAATAGTATTTATGGACTATAGGAAAGCATACTAAAAGCGACCTAGTATCTAGTCATCACTAATAACACCCCTTTTTTTCAATTCTGACAAAATACAGGTCGCTGCTTCCTTTTCCAAGATGAGGGTAGCATCATTGTGTAATTGAATAACAGAGGCCGGAATATTTGGTGTTACAGGCCCAAAAAGCATTTTATATAAAACTTCAGCCTTTGATTGTCCGTTGGCAATGAGAATTAATTTCTTAGCATGCATAATATTTCGTATCCCCATACTTATGGCCTTCTTTGGCACATCTTCAATACAAGCAAAAAACCTGGAATTGGCTTCAATAGTCTCTTGATCCAGTTCAACTAAATGAGTACCAGCCTCAAACTTGACATCAGGTTCATTAAATCCGATATGGCCATTTGTACCTATACCAAGAACCTGTATATCAATATTATTATGTTCTTCAATCAAGCGATCGTAATCGGAGCAAACACCCTCAATGTCTTCTGCCATACCACTGGGAATATAAATAGCTTCTGCTTTCATATTGACATGATGAAAAAGATGCTTATCCATATAATAAGCATAGGATTGATCATTTTCAGGAGATAATTGATAATATTCGTCTAAGTTAAAAGACGTTATTTCCGAAAAATCGATGTCATTATTTTTATAAAGAGTTACTAGTTCTCTATACATACCTTCAGGTGTAGAACCAGTTGCCAGTCCAAGAACACTGTCAGTCTTCAGATTCATCTGACCTGCAACCATGTTGGCAGCTTTTTTACTCATGCTTTCATAATCCTCTGTTACAAAAATAGTTATGCTCTTGTATTTAACCTTCATATATAGTTTTTCCTTTCACAATGGTGGTTATTATATTAAAGCTTGCATCCATCAAGACAATGTTAGCAAGTTTACCTCTTTCAAGACTACCAAGATCCTTATCACACCCTAAGTATTTAGCTTGGTTTAAGGTTACCAGTCTTATCGTTTCACTAAGTTTCTTTTCAATACCCTCAGTAAAATTCTTAAGTCCCTGGTTGAGCTTCAAAACTGATCCCGCAATAGTTCCGTTTTGCAAGCGGCACTGACCATTTTCCACTATCACTGACTGACCACCAAGCTGATAACTACCTTCCCTTAGACCTCCAGCCTGTATACAATCCGTCATAAGAAGTATTTTTTCCAATCCTTTAGCTTTTTCAACTATCTGATAAAGAACTGGACTTAAATGAAAATTATCAGCAACAACTTCTGTATAAACGTCACAGGTAAGAGCAGCTCCGACGACTCCTGATTCTCTGTGATGAAGACCTGTCATAGCGTTAAAAAGATGGGTAGCACTTTTTGCCCCCTTATCATAAGCTTCCTTAGCCTGTTCATAATTAGCCCCAGTATGACCTAAGGAAAAGTTAATCTTCCCACCATACTTTTCAATCATACCAAAAGCTCCCGCTACTTCAGGTGCAATGGTCACAATTTTTATGGTGTCTAGGAAACGGTCAAGAATGTCTTCTTCAGGTAAGGCTATATACTTTTCTGATTGAGCTCCCTTGTACTTAACATTAATAAAAGGACCTTCCATATGAGCACCAAGAACCATAGCACCATCCCAGTCTCTAAGAGACTTGGCTTCTTCAATAGCTTCAAGTGCTTTTATGATGGATTTTTTAGGCATGGTCATAGTTGTTGGCAAAAAAGCTGTAACACCATTTTCCCCAATTCCCTTAGCCATGGTTCTAATAGCCTCTACCTTACCGTCCATAGTATCCACTCCATCATATCCATGAATATGAATATCAATAAAACCAGGTACTACATACGCCCCTTTAGCATCTATTTCTTCAGGAACTTCTATACCTAATTCATTCAATTTTTCATATTCTTCTACAGAGATGATCTTCTCAATCCTTTCGTTGAACAAGATAACAAGATTCTTCTTAAAACCATCTACAAGATAAATCTTCCCATTAATTATACTTTTCATATTTCCTCCCAGTTTGCATTGACGAACAAGAATTTTAATTGTTGACAAGTGATCAGGGGTCTTATTAGTAAACTTTATTAACTTTATGGCTAATACAAAATTTTATTGGCAAGGCCTTATGTCATTGAACCTCTATATCCTTAATAAGAAAATGAAACTTAAGCAGGGAATCCCCACCTAATTTACCATACTAGCAATAACATGTTCCACCCCAATAACAACAGCTCCACGAAGGGACATCATATCCAAGTTCGTCTGATAAACAATTGTGTCAAAAGGGGTCATCCTCTTAATTCTACGGTTAAGATCATCAATCATCGTCTCTTTCATATTAAAAAGTCTACCGGCTACCACTACCGTCTTAATATCCAAAATAGATGCTATATTGGTTATGGTTATGGACAAATCTCTTAGAACATCCTCATAAATTTCAAGGGCCTTTCTTTCTTCCCCCTTAACTGCCTCCACTAAATCTTCGTACTTCTTGGTCTCATCACTGATAGACCTGTATTTACTTGCTAATGTATGAAGGCTGACACGCTCTTCCAGTGTCTTATAATTACCGTCACCATCAGGTATGGGGAGGACAAAACCGACTTCTCCAGCTGCATTCCGGTCCCCTTCATAAAGATGATTATCAATAATAATCCCTGCACCAACTCCAATATCTGCACTTAAAAGATAGAGATTGTCCCTATCACTAAAAGCCCCGTATTTTTTTTCAGCAAGGACAGCAAGATTAACGTCATTCTTTATAATAAGAGGCAAGGCCAAATCTTCCCTAATATATGGAAGCAAATCTTTAAGAACAGTCTCCTTGTATTTTATATTTGTCAAATACAATTCATCATTATGACCAACAACACCCGAATAAGATATAACTGCATACATCAACTTAGTCCATATATCACTATGATCCTTTAAAAATGTCTGTAATTCAAAAAGAACATCGGCTTGCTTAAGGTCACCCTCCGTCATATATTCTTCCAGAGAAATACTACACGTATCAACCCATTCCTCTTTCAAGTTGGAGATAACTGCCCTGAACTTATTCTTAGACAGGTCTAGTGCCAGGACATATCCGAAATCAGCGTTCATGTCCAATAGCATTCCCTTTTTACCCACCATATTGTCATCCTTACCGACCTCAATCACTTTCTTTTCAGCCAGCAATTCCTCAACATTTTTAGAAATCGTCGGTTTAGAAGAATTCATTTTCTTCGCAAGATCCGCACGTGTCATTGGACCTTCAGCCAACAACAATCTTAAGATTAGATCCTGATTCTTCTGTTTTACATTACTTTGGGTCGATCCTTGATATTTCATAGCCACTCCATTAGTAAACTTTATTAACTTAATATAGCAAAAGAAATACTTACTGTCAAGCTTGATCTATATATGCCTTCTTTTTGCATTCACCATTTCTTTTTCATGGGCCAATAATGCAACCTTCTTATCTATGCCTCCTGCATATCCCCTTAAATCTCCGCCAGCGCCTAAAACCCTATGACACGGTATAATTATGGAAATTGGGTTATGACCGACAGCTCCTCCAACAGCTTGAGCAGACATAGTCTGCTTTCTTAGTTTATGTGCAACTATTTGGCTTATCTCTCCATAGGTCAAAGTTTTCCCACAGGGAATTTTAAGAATTTCCTCCCATATCACTTGCCTAAAATCAGTTCCTTTAGGGTTAAGGGCAAGATCGAAGGCCCACCTAATTCCATTTTCATATTCTTTTAGCTGCTTAATAGTCTCCTTAACTATAGGGTAAAACTTTTTATGTTGCAGATACATCTTATTATCTTTTTCAATGGTATGTTCCGTAAAAACAGGTTCACTTTCAATCCAGATGGCATCCGGTGGAATCTCAGGAAAATATTTCTGCCCTTCAAACCAAAGTCCAGCTATTTCTCCTTTCTCCGTAAGCCCTATAATAATTGGTCCCCATTTTACCTCATGCTTAAAATATATCATATTATATACTCCAATCCATTTTATATACTATAAATCAGTATAACACATATCAATTAAATGAAATAACCGCTTCCTATTAATAGCATATGCCCAGTATGCAAGAAGTCTATTTAAATGTTTTCCATATAGGCTTTTCTATGATAAACTGAATATAATCTATCCTATTTTGAAATGGTGATCTAATATGAAGAAATTCAGTTTCATAAAAAGTACAAAAAATGTTATTCTGCTCAGTATAGCATTAATTGCCTTTGTCATATTCTCATTAACAGCCAATCTTATTGCCTCTAGACAATATATTGATGGCAGAAGGATAAACGAAGACTTGCTTACCAATATTGCAGAAAAAGAAGCTAGAAAATTGGAAAAGGATATAGAACTCATGACTCAAGAAGCCCGAGTTTTATCCTCTATCATTGAAAACAGTCCGATTTTAGAAGCTGATACTTACGATGGATTCATTTATGAGAACATTAAAAATAAACCCCTAGTATTTGGTATGGGTTATTGGTTTGAACCTTACTATTATAGTCCTGATTTAAAATACTTTGGTCCCTATTTCTATAAAGACGATAATGATCAAATCATCAAAACAATGGCTTATAGTAACGAAGACTATGACTACTTTAAACATGAGTGGTACAAGTTGAATATGGACAGTTCTGATGAACTTACTTTTACAGAACCCTATTATGATGAACTTCTAAGTACTATGTTCCTAACTGCTGTCGTCAAGATAAATCGAAATAATGATGTTATAGGAGTCGTATCCATTGATATGACTTTACGGGAGCTCGGTAATTATTTAGATATGCTTGACTCCATCAACATGGCAAAGTCATATATTATTACCAAAGAGGGTTACTTGATGGGAAGCGATCATGAAGCTAAAGGACTAACTCATTATTCCATTTATGATGCAAATGATGATCTTTTAGTTAAGATTCATGATAAGGCCTACAAAAATGACCTACCTGGTGTATTGGTAGATGAAGATGACCACTTCTGTGTCTGGGCTCCCATTGGTGATACAGGCATGCGACTAGTTATGCTTCATTCAACTAGCTTAATTATGAAAGATATTGATCAAAGCATTCTGATAACTATTTTTTTCTTTGTAATTGCCATCATCTTACTATTATTACTTACCAACTATATTCTTACCAGACAGATTGAAGCCCCTTTAAGACAGGTTCTTCTAAGTCAACTTAAGCTTTCAGATCAACATGACAAAGCATCTCAGATCGCCTCCATCAATTCAAAAAAAGAAATAACTGATGTTCAGGATATGATCCTTATGTTAAATCAACTGATGACAGAACGTCAGGAATATACTGCTGAAGTCGAAAAAGGTTATGTCGTAACAGTTCGTTCACTATCAAATGCCATTGAAGCCAAAGACAAGTATACAAGAGGTCATTGCGATAATGTAACAAGATTTTCTTTGGAAACAGCCAAAAAATTAGGTATACCTGATTCTGACTTAAAAACTCTTGAATACGCTGCCCTCCTACACGATGTCGGTAAAATCGGCATACCTTCCAATATACTAAACAAACCCAGTAAACTGAATGATGAAGAGTACGAATTGATTAAAGAGCACTCTACCATTGGTTATGAAATTCTTAAGGACATTGATTTCTTAAGAAGAAGTGCGGAAATCATATACCAACACCATGAGCGTGTTGATGGAAAGGGCTATCCAAGAGGACTTATGAAAAGTCAATTGGATATTCTCACTAGAATCATCACTGTTTCAGATGCCTATGATGCTATGACCAGTGCACGGGCTTATCGTGTCAATCCTATGAATCCGGAGAAAGCCTTCAAGATACTTCGAGATGAAGCCGGCACCCAATTTGATGAAGATGTTGTTGAAGCTTTCATTCAAGTTGTCAAACAGGATGTGGCTGACCATTCACCTGACAAAGCTTAATCTTTCCTGGGATATAAACTCTCATTTATAGATTCAAAAAATATTACAAACAAGAATAAAACAGCCCATGTTTCATGGACTGTTTTATCCTATTTCTATACACTTGCAAGTTGAGACTGACCAACTTTTTCTTTTACTTTTTGAACAAGTTCTTTAACTCCAAGCTCAACAGCATCAAGATCAGACTGATCAGGTGCTCCTTTGAACTCAACACTTGGTACAAATTCCCAGTCCATCTTATGGTCTTGATTAATAGCATTAAGTTCTTTTTCAGCTCCACCAGCCCATCCATAAGAACCAAAGCGAAAAGCCAAACGATTCCTAACAGCTTTTTTCCCTAATTCCTCAAGGGCAGCAGCCATGGTTGGAAACATCTTATTCTCATAAGTAGGCATGGCGAGTATCACACCTGTTGATTCCCATACAGCTCCAAGAATAAATCCCCACGAGGTTTCCATTACATTGATAACTTCATAGTCTATATCCAATTCATCTAAAACCTGAACTGCTTTTTTCACACCTCGTTCAGTCATACCGTACATAGAACCCCATAATAGGGTAATCTTCTCTTTAGCTATACCTTCATGGTAATTAGCATAACGTTCATAGTCCTCAACAATACGCATTGGATCCTGGCGCCAAACCAGGCCATGACCCGGGGCAATAATTTTAATATCGAGTCCAGCTGCCTTCTCCAAAGCTTTTAATGTTGCTTTTGAAAAATTGGCAACAATATTGGCATAATATCGTAAAGCTTCTTTTTCATAGAAACTTATACCCGCTTCGTCATAGTCTTCATCATAGCCTTCACCATCTATAACACCATAAGATCCAAAGGCATCACAAGAAAATAAGGTTCCTGACAATTGATCAAATGTAAAAATAGTATCAGGCCAATGGACATTTGGTGTAGAAATAAACTCCAAAACCCTTCCTTTTCCAAGGTCAAGGGTTTCTCCATGTTTTACAACCTGTACATTATCAACGTGCCCATAAAAAGCTTCAAGCATCTTACTTGCTGCAACCGAACAAAGAATCTTGACATCTTCTTTTAACTGTCTTATGTCTTCAATCCATCCCGAATGGTCCGGCTCCATGTGGTTAATAATAATATAATCAATGGTTTCAATACTAACATCCATTTTTTCCAACATGGCAAAAAACGTTTCAGGTACACCATCCCATCCACAAACGCCATCAATAATGGCAGTTTTCTCACCCTTAACTATGTATGAATTAAGGGCAACACCATCGGGTATTTCCCATAATCCTTCAAACAGCATATCATTAATATTAGCTGTTAACTTATAAATTCCATCTGTTGTTTTTGAAATACTCATATAAATCCTTCCTCTCAATCTGCATATTACTTTAACCTTATTATACTGCAGTTTGAGGTTCTTGTAATCATAAAGCTTCTACACATCTACTGCATCCACCAAATATTTATTACTCATTTCCACAAAATGGTTGAAAATATGATTCAAGTCCTTACCAAATTCCGTTAGCTCATATCCTTCTTTTCCTTCTCGGCTACGTTTTTCAACAACACCTCTGGTTTGGAGAACTGCAAGTTTTCTGTTTAACTCAGTATTGCTGACGTAATCAATGCTATCTGCAATCTCTGTATATCGTTCATTACCCATGGCTATGGCCTGGATTATTTCAGGTATCCATTTTAATCTAAAGATGTCATGTATCAAATGAAAACCTTCACTCATTCTGCTACTCATATCTTCCTCCTTAGCTACATCAATGGGTGGCAACCATATGCTATTATTATATATGCCTATAACCCAAGGCAAAGACCTTGGGTTATAGGTTTAATATTATTAAGCTGCCATGCTTCTTAGGAACCATAAATTCTTATCAATATAAGACAGATGGTCTTCAAACATAGCAACCGCTTCGTAATCCCCTTCGGCATCTGCACTTGTTCGAATTAAATCAGCACTTTCTTTAAGTATGTTCAAATCATCAACCAATATATCAACTAATTCTTTAGGGCTATATTGACTTTCAAAACTTTCTGAAATCCGGGTAGCCTCTAGGTATTCTTTCATAGATCCGAATGGTTTGACACCCTGTATTTTCAAAAGTTCTGCTACATCATCATACTTGACAAAGAAATCATTGTAAAGCATTTCAGTAAAGTTATGAACAGCCATAAATTCCATTCCCACTACATTCCAATGTAGTGTGTGTAATTTAATGTTCAGTACTGCTAAGCTACTTAAATATCCGTTTAAAAGTTCATGTTTTTTCATATATCTACCTCCATATAGTCAGTTATAGGTTCAACACCTAATAA
Organism: Vallitaleaceae bacterium; assembly: GCA_963677625.2. Lineage (GTDB taxonomy): Bacteria > Bacillota > Clostridia > Lachnospirales > Vallitaleaceae > UBA1351. The sequence continues at coordinate 656,015 of CAXXSW010000002.1, read as the reverse complement.
ATACTCTTTAGCATGACTATATTATAATCTATAGATATAGAAACAAAAAGAGACAAATTTGTTTGTAACTATTGGAGCCTAAAGGATAATTAATTAACCATAAAGAATAACAAAAAGGATGTTTTACATCCTCGGTTTTGCCGAAGGCAAATTGTTCCAACTGCTGACGGAAAGTCCTATGGAGGACTTTCCTAGTAAACAAGAAACAGCAAGATACATATATACCTTGCTGTATTACTCAATAGTGACTACCGCCATTAATTACAATCTTAAACTAAGAGCCACTGTACTATAACTTCAAAGGCTTTACTCTTCTGCACCAATAACCGGAACATCTGCAGAAGCTACTTCTGTTTCAGCCTCTTCACCTTCTTCCGATGCTTCAACTGGTGCATTCACTTGTACAATTACAGTCTCAGGATCAGTAAGAATATGGTAATTATCATCTCCGGCAAGTGAAAGATCTTTAACTGTAATGGAATCACCAATCTTCATATCTGTTAAATCAACTTCAACTGACTCAACAAGATACTTAGGCAAACATTCTATTTCAATCTCGCTGATGAACTCACTAACAATAGCTCCAATTTCAACTGATTCCCTGTTTTCCAACTTCAAATGAACATGAAGTTTAACAGATTCCCCTGCAGTAAGAGCTTGAAAATCAACATGTTCCAATTTATTCTTAAGTGGTGTTAATGAATACTCTTTAAACATAACAGAGTAAGTTTCACCTTCAACAGCTAAGTCCAATTGAGAACCAATACCGTGAGTTTTTATAAACTTATCCGCTTCAACTGCATCTAGTTGTATAGAAATACTATGATCTAAATTCTTACCATAAATAACTGCTGGAATAATCCCCCTGCTTCTTAATTGCTTCCCCTTTAAAGCACCATCACGTTTCTTAACATTTAATTCTGACATAATACTCCTTTCAATGTGGTCAACTAAGGCTTTAAAGCCTTTTGACGAACTATTAAGATATATAGTTTTAACATGTATTATATCACTATGAAAAATAAAGTCAATTTTTCGCCAATTTCAAATCCTGTATTTTCTTTGTCAAATATTTTATAAACTCATTATTTATCTTCTTGTTATTCTTACATTCTGCAACAATAGTACGCCAATATCTTTCTTTACCCAATGTCGCCAAACAATATATATTTTGGTCATAGGACTTCCATGTGACCGTTGGAAAAAACAAGGCTCCTCTTCCTTGTGGCAACATTTGTCTCATCATGCTTGGGTTATCTGTTTCAAAGACATAATTAAGTTTTATTTTCCACTTGGACATCAACTTATCTATCATATCTCTCAAGCCGATTCCTTTTGCTAGCCCAATAAAGGGTATATGTTTCAGTTGGCCAATATCAATAGTTGAACAATCATTGTCAAGATATTCCCTTGGAATAAGAATCTTAATCTCTTCCTCTAAAACCACATGAACGCCATTTCTTTCTTGCTCATAAGTCCTATCAAGCTTACCAGGTATGGAGTATAATCTGATATCATAATCTCCTTTATCCCCTTGTTGCATTAATACAAACTCAACCTCAGGATAATCCTTACCAAATTGTATGATCAGGTCAGGAAGCAAGGCTGAGGCTGTTTCAATCTTTAATTTTATTTCAATCCCTTTCTTTTTAGCCGTCTCAAATTGTCCATATAAGTCCTCAACTCCTTTAAGAATATCTGAACATTTTTCATAAGCAATCCTTCCATTATCGTTTAATACTATCTTCTTTCCTATTCGGTCAAATAAAAGGACGCCTAAATCCTCCTCTAGTCTTCCAATACTGCGGCTAAGCGCCGATTGTACAATATTCAATTCTTTTGCAGCTTGACTAACATTATTCAGCTCTGCAACTTTCATAAAGTAATGCAACTGTAATAATTCCATATTTTCTCCTATATATTACATCAGTGTAATAAGTATATGTCTATTATATATTTGACCCCCCTCATAATGCAACCTATAATCAAAATAAGAAAACATTTGAAAGGAGCGCATCATATTATATACTGATGCAAAAATACTATGTCACAATTATTTGAAGCCTTAATGGTTATCTGTTTCGGTATTTCATGGCCCATGTCCATCCTTAAATCCATCAAATCCCGTACAGCAAAAGGTAAAAGCCTTCTATTTATGCTATTCATTCTTACTGGTTACGGTTTTGGAATCACAAGTAAACTTATCGGCAACAATATTACTTATGTTCTTCCCCTCTATATCTTAAACTTTATTATGGTAGGAACAGATATCATTCTATATTTTATTAACAGCAAAAGAGATGCTCTCGTTTTAGACCAGGCATAGAAAAGAGGAATATATGGATTTTAAAAAGTTCTTTGAGGAACAAGGAAGAATTAGAAAACAAATTACTATTGAACGTTATCGTCAGTTAAATCCCCACGCAAAAAAAGGCCAGATTCTTTTTGCAGGGTCATCTTTAGCAGAACAATTTCCTGTAAACGAGATGTTAATGTCCAGAGGGCTTGATTTTATGGTTTATAATCGTGGATTAAGTGGTGCGGTCACTAAAGAATTCGCTGATAATCTTGATACACTTGTCCTAGACCTAGAACCTAGACAGATTTTCATTAACATAGGCTCTAATGACATTGGAAGCATGGACTACGATGAAGCTAGTTTTTTTGAAGAATACAAAAATGTTATTCACAGGATAATTCAAGCTTTACCTCATACAAAGCTCATCCTTATGGCCTTTTATCCTGTAAATCCAAACAAAGAATCCCATGTTGATGAAGAAGCACGACGGATGATGTTCACCAACAGGACCAATTCTAATATTCAGTCAGTTAATAAAAAGGTTCAAAAACTATGTCAAGACCTCTCCCTAACCTATCTTGATGTGAACAAAGTCCTCCTAGATGGAGAGGGACAACTAAAAGAGAGCTTAACTGTTGAAGGTGTTCACTTATGGCCAGATGCATACGAAGCTATACTGGATAATATGGTCGGTTATTTTATATAAGCATTCATAAGAGTCTTAAATACTTCAATCTGGAGTGTGGAAATTCATTACTTCTTCAAAAGCAAGTTGACCTCCAAAGATATCCAGTGCACTCCCTACTGTAAAATCAATGGTATCATGGCCTTCATCTTTTATCCTTTGAAGGTCATGGATCGTTGTAATTCCACCTGCATAAGTACACGGAATCTTAACCAAGCGACTCAAAAGTCCAAGCAGGTCATTGTCAATTCCATTCTTCAGACCTTCCACATCAACAGCATGAACTAAAAATTCATCGCAGTATCTTTCTAAAAATCTGATATTTTCCTCATTAATTGCAAAGTCTGTAAACTTTTGCCACCTATTGGTTACAACATAATAGGTATCATCTTTTTTGCGACAGCTTAAATCAAGTACCAAGTGATCTTTACCTACAGTCTCTACCATCTCTTCTAGATGATCAAGATATAGTTTCCCATGATTAAAAATATAGGAGGTCACAATAACGTGACTGGCTCCCAATTCAATATAGGCTTTAGCATTATGGGCCTTGACTCCTCCTCCAACTTGCATACCTTTTGGATATGCTTTTAAGGCTCTTTCTATCTGTTGTTCATTTCCTTGTCCTAGGGCAATAATATGTCCCCCTTCCAGTCCATGCTCTTTATAAAGCCTACTATAATAATCAGCATCATGTCCTGAAACAAAGTTTTCTTTTACTCCCTGGCATGTCAAACTACCGCCAACGATCTGTTTAACTTGTCCTTCATGTAAATCAATACACGGTCTAAATCTCATTATGGTCTCCTTATATAGGAAGCTTCCCACTAGCTTAAGCCAGTAACTTTAGCTTATATTCTTCCTGATATTATACCATATCCTTCTCTTTGGGGTAATATCAAAATCCGATATTTTAAATAGCATATGATATAAATTTTGTAAAATCTTATATATCTCTTCCAAGGCCCAGTATTTATTTTGTAAAATTTGTATATTGTAATATTAGAATATAGTTGTTATAATGCATTAAGAAAAAAATTAAAGACAATGAAAGGAACTTATTATGGACATTTCAACATTGATTCTATATACGATTGCACTGATTTTGTTACTTGTATCCTTTGCAAAAGATAAAGCTAAAACCAAAAAAGCCATCAAAAAAGGCTGGATGGCTTTTATAAAAATTCTACCTGTCCTTATACCACTATTTTTGATTGTTGGTATTCTACTAAGTATCATTACACCAGCCGTCATTCGTCAGATTCTTGGTGAAGAATCAGGTGTCTTAGGTGTGTTCACAGGTATGTTGGTAGGTTCTGTAGCTTTTATGCCACCATTTGTTACATTTCCACTTGGAGCTGAACTACTGGAAAACGGTGCAGGATATCCACAAGTAGCCGCTTTCGTTACTACATTAATGGCTGTTGGTTTTGTATACTGGTCAGCTGAAACTAAATTTTTCGGACATAAAGCAGTTGTCTTAAGAAACAGTTTGGCATTTGTTGCCTCTGGTGTCGTTGCTTTAGTTGTATGGGGGGTTATGTAATGAATCAAAAACAAATTCTAATATCTATATTTAAAAGTAAGATGTTCTTTATTTCAATTGGTATGCTTTTCATTCTGTTTGCTATGGACCTACTTGGTCTCAAAATTGGCGCTTCGGCTATGGAGGATACAAAACTCGGAGTCAATGCCTTAGAATCAGCATGGTTCCAGTTTATCTCTATGCTAAAGATAGTTCCTCCAATCTTTTTACTGATTGGACTTCTAGATATATGGGTTCCAAGAGAAACTATGATTAAACTTATGGGTGAAAAGTCCGGAATTGTAGGTGTTCTTATTGCCTTTTTCATCGGGACTATGTCAGCTGGACCTCTTATTGCAGCCTTCCCCTTAGGTCAAATCATGCTAAAAAAAGGAGCAAGATATGCCAATGTACTCTTTTTCCTAACGATTTGGGCCAGCGCAAAATTACCAATTCTTTTCTTCCAGGCTACTACACTAGGCGTTAAATATACCCTGATAACCAATGTAACCCTAATCATTGTTTACTTGTTCGGTACCTTTGCTATTGAAAAAGCCCTCAGCAAGGAAGAAAAGAAAACGATTTACAAGTTAGCTTTAGAAAGCTAAGAACCTATATTAATATATTATGTGATGAGGATTAGATAAGTAGGTCTTTCTTCTTAAGATGAATCCGTAGAGCAATGCTTAAGATAAGACCTGCTAATCCAAATCCTGCTGCTACAAGAAAGGTCTGAATATAACTAGAAGAACCACCATTAATTAATGGACCGATTAAGGCGGCTATACCATATGCCTGAAAAACAATTCCATAGTTAGCACCTAGGTGCTCAACCCCAAAAAGTTCTGATGTCATAGCTGGAAAAACAGAGAGAAAACCACCGAAACTAAATGTGATTCCAATTAAACTGGCAAAGTATATGACTCCATTTAGAGGAACTAATGCTTTTACCAATAGGGATACAATAGTAATGATAAAAATAGCAATCAATACATTGACCCTACCCATTCTATCAGACACAGATCCCCATACCAATCTGCCACCAGCATTAAATAGGGCAATGATTCCTACTGCTCCTGCTGCCGTCGTGGCGCTTAATCCTACCAATTCTGTCCCGATATCCTTGGCAAGACCGATAACCAAAAGTCCCGGCATACTAGCCAATAAATACATAGGCCATATGAAATAGAATCTACCTGTTTTCAGCATTTCCTTAGGCGTCATATGTCCTTTCGTATCCTTAGTCGGATCTTCATCGCTTTCATCTGGCAAAACTAAGAGATATCCTCCTCCCAGTACAAGTAACATAAATATAACCCCTAAGTAGATAAAGGTTTGATTCACTCCAACCGTCCTTAAGAGATACTCAATAATAGCCTTAAATACCAGACTCCCTGACCCAAAAGCTCCAACTGCAACTCCGGTAATAAAGCCCTTGTGGTGGGGGAACCATTTTACACAGGTTGATAAAGGACTGACATAGGCAAATCCAATACCGATACCTGCAATAAGGCCATATGAGATATAGATCATCCATAGTTCAGTGGCAAAAGCCGACAATATCATACCCCCTCCGTAAAACAGAGCGCCAATAAAGGTAATCTTCCTTGGACCCATGCTGTCATATAGCCTTCCACTGAACATAGTGGTAAAGGCAAAAACAAATATGGCAATTGAATACGCCATTATAATAGCATTCTTATCCCATCCATATTGGTCATTCAGAGGTTGATTGTATAAACTCCATGAATAAATTGCCCCAAGACAGACCTGAACAAGTACTGCCCCAATGACCACGAATATACGACGTTTCTTATGCATAATATCTCCTAACATAGTCTATATGATTGCCAAATTTTCTCTATTATAGCGATACTTAGGAGAAAATACAAGGGTTTCGAGATATTTATTTTGATTATCAAAGTATTTTATTATTTCAAAATTTCATATGCTAAAATCGGATCTCCGTTAAGTGCTTCAAAAAGCTTTCTTTTCAAGTTCTTCTTTACACCAATTAACTCCTGAGCCATTTTGTCAATAGCAATAGTAGATAGCACTGACTGAATATAACCTTCAATCAAGCTATCTAGTGATATTCCCAATTGGTTAAAATCTTTCGTATCCATGAGCTTCAACCGTCTCGTTTCACTATCCCAACCCTGGCTTGTCTTTACAGACAAGTTAGTTCCCAGCATTTCCCAAGAATCCTCCCCCTCTTCCAGCCGATCCGTTAAAGGTTTTTCCGCCCGTCTGGCATACATAGCCATAGGCCTAAAGCCTTCAGGAGTCGAGGCAATCATGAACCTCAAATCAGCAACAAAGATTTCCTGTTTTCGGTTAGGAATCATCCCTACGTGATAGTACTTTCCATCTGTTGAAGCTGTAGACCAATGATAGTTTCCAATAAGACTCTGAACGATGTAATCATCGTAATCTCTATCTTCCTGTTTAAATGCTTCAAGCTCTTTCTTACTAGTTATTGTATAAACCCCCTGTCCTGCATTGGAATAAGGGTTTTTTATGACTGCATGCCCCCCAAATCGTTCCACCCAAAGAGAAATCTCACTAAATTTCACGTCATTTACTGTTTCCGGTTTTCGAATAACAAGGTTATCTTCTTTAAGTTCCCCATTAAAAAGTTCGTAGGCTTTTGATGCCAACCGTTTATTTCTTCCTCCAGCCAAACAGGCTACAATTGGATTATATATCAAAGTCTTTGTTTTTACAGGTATACGGTTCCATGGTTTTTGAGTAACATAACGATAGGCGGCCTTTACATCATGCCAATTTCCATCTTCATCTCTAACTTGCATAATTTCATCTACAAACCTAACAGCAGGATTTTCATCTCCCATAAAATAAGTCACCAAGTAAACATCTTCCTCCACTAGCTGAGCAAGGGCTTGAGCGTAGCCAGAGGCCTCCATTTCATTTTTATCATATACCACTGCATATACACCACTTATAAGCCTTTTTGATTTAACAAAGGGGAGAAAAGATTCTTCCATCAATCTTTTATAGCCTCCCAATTCTTCATGGTCATGAAGAAGGGGCATGGATTTTTGACCAGATGGTGAAGAATTAGTTTCAATGACAACCATTCGTTTAACTCCTTTTTCTGTCGTTACATGAAAAAGGTCTGTTCCCGACCATTGCATAAACTTAGGATTATACCTAAGCCACTTCATCAAATTTTCTTTTTTTACCATAGGATTCAAATGACAAAAACGTTCTGCAATTCTCTCCTGAGACATATTTAAAAAAAACTTGACGATTTGATGGATCTGAGAGTTCAGAACTTTAGTATAGTAAAATTCTTCACTATTATAGTGGTCTTTTTCAACCTTAAGGGCTGACTTTCCAAATTCAATAATCATCTATTTCCTTTCTTCCCCTGGCTATCCAAGATTAAGAGTTGTTATATATTCAAAAATCACCTGGGGAATATTCACGTCTAAGCATGACTCCAAGCCTTTAAACATAGGTGATGAATTCACCTCACAAATTTTAAAGGAATCATGGTCAAAGAGCAGGTCAACCCCTGCAATATCAAGTCCAAGTGCTTTGGTCGCTTCTAGGGCCACCCATTCAATTGCAGGTGTCAATGAATAAGCTTCTACTGACCCACCTGCAGAATAATTAGCCCTAAAGTCATTCTCCTTTGCTTGTCTCTTCATACAGGCTATGACACGACCTCCAACTACAAATACCCTAAGGTCTCTTCCTCTACTGTCCTCCACCATTTCCTGCACAATAACATTCAGGTTTGAATTGGCTAACTCAATCACTCTGGAAAAATCCTCAAACTGTTTACGATTTTCCATCAGAAATACCCCTTTTCCTAAGGAACCTGAAAGAGTCTTAATAACTAAGGGATAGGCATATTTCTGGGAAACAAATTCAATATCTACGGGAAATTTCATTAGCATGGTTTTAGGAACAGGTAGCTTTTTGTGAGCTAAAATCTGCTGTGAGAAAAGCTTGTCCTTAACTGTTTCAATGCCAAGACTGGAATTTATCGTAGGTATATTCAATCGTTCAAACTGACGAATCAAAGCCAAAGCAAAATAAGATGTTCCTGAACCTAATCGAGGAATAACAAAATCAGGCCTCTCCAAAGGTTCACCATCAACAAAAATAGATCCTTCATCTTCCTTTCCCACAAATAACTCAAATTGATCAGGGCTCAGGACTCTCAATTGGATGCCAAGATTCTTGGCTTCTTCCAAAAAACGTTTGGTTTCATAGTGTATCTCCAAAAGATCACACTCTTTCACCTTATATAGTAATATACCTTTCATGGTCCCCCTTAAAACTGATCGTAATCGTAATCATCATAGTCTAGTGTTGGGTCGTAGCTGATTTTCTTCCCATTTTTTTTCTTAACTGGCTGGGGATGTATTTTAGTCTTCTCATATGTACGTTTACCTTTTGATCTTGCCTGTCTTCTTTTCTCTTTCATCTTCATCATGTCATCGAAATCTATATTTTTTTCATTTTCCACATTCTTTTGCATGCTCAACTCCATAAATAGCGTTTTAATACGCCATATCCTCCATATACTGGTTTAATATCATTAATCGTTATTACTACCTTTTCCATTCATAACAGTTACGGCAAAACCTTATTCTTTCACATCACCGGGATTATCCATAAACCCTTTAAATTATATATCAAAAAAGCATCACCCCTATTATGGTGAACTCAAACCCAACGACCGATGTCATTAAATATAAGCGCTAATAATTAGCTTCATAGTGGTAATGCTCATAAACTATTATCATATTGTACGCGTTTTTCGATAGAATCAACTCCTTCTTTTGTCATCTGTAAACTAATTTCGGCTTTATTATACCCCTAATGAAAAAATAGTCAAGTATTATTTTCTTAAAAACTAAAACCATTTTTTAAACTTAAAAAATCCTAGCATTGATATTGCTGTAACCACACAACCAATAATAAAGTATATAAAGCCATTTGGATTATCAAGTAAGGGAACCCACTGAAAATTCATACCAAATATTCCCGCTACAAATGATAGGGGAATAAAAATAGCAGAAAATATGGTCAGGGTTGTCATCGTCTCATTCATATTGTTAGAATTGGTTAACATATAATTTTCATAAAGACCATCAATAGCTTCCCTTTCCATGTCAATTTCACTGACTACCATTCGAATATGATGTAACAAGGACTCAAAGTAATGGTCAAGCTTATCAAATTTAGGCAAGGATGCTAAGTCCTGACCCATTTTTTCCAAGGTTGCAATATTCATTCGAATAAGCATAATCTGCTTACGAAGTTCATGAAGGTCCTTATAATTAAGGTCTTCATTTTCAAACATAAGAAACTCCATCTCCGTTATTTTTTCTCTAATGAACTCCGTTACCTGTATATAGTGGTCAACCAAAGCATCCAATATACAAAAATAGGTATAGGAAGAATCTTCCTTTCTAATTCTACCTATATTATCAGCTATCCTCTGCCTAATGGAATCAAAAACATCACCTGGCTTCTCTTGAAAGGTCATGACCAAATCATCCTTATAAAGGATACAAATATTTTCACGTATAATATGATTATCTTTAATATAAAACATCTGGAGGTCATTAAAAAGCAGGTCTTCCTCATGCTGAAAAAAACAGTGTTTAGATACAGACAGAATCTGTTCTAAAATAACTGAATCCACGTCATAATTTTGACCTAATGCCTTTATCTCATCTACCTGATTAAAGCCTGTAATATTAAGCCATTCTACATAGGGTAACTTTAATTCATTCCCTCTTGTGTCTTTATTCAAGTCCCATACTGAACCATATCTTTCCCTTGCGCTTGACTCTTCATTAAATCTTATGGCCTCAATACTGAATCGTTCCTTATGAGTTCCTTTATAAGTTAAGGTTCCGGGAATCATATTAACGATTCGCTCCACCTGTTGTGTTATATATCCATTGTTAGCTTCTTTCTTATTCATTGATCATCCCTGTCCCCTTTCTTCAACTAACATACCATATATATGAAGTCTATGACAAGATGAAAAAGATAGTTTATAATATACTCAATAGTAAAGTTTAATGATGAGGTATCCTATGAAAGAATTAACCATATATTATACATCCGATCTTCACGGTTCCATGTACCCAACTGATTATACTGACGGCAAAATACATAAAATGGGTCTGCTTGCCCTTGCAAACATGATAGAGAAAGATGGAAATACCCTTATCATTGATGGTGGTGATACCATACAAGGCTCACCTTTTGCATCCTATCTGGTCGAAAATCCCATAAGTCCAAATCCTATAGCTGAAATATTAAATCATATAGGCTATGATTATGTTACCCTGGGTAATCATGACTTCAACTATGGCTATAACACCCTTACCAACTATTTAAAGGATTTAAAAGCCAAATGCTTATGTGCCAACGTAATTATTACAAAAGACGGCGAAAAAGCTCTTATCGGCTCCACTCATATACATAAAACTCAATCTGGCTTAAAAGTAGGTATTATCGGTTTGACAACAGATTATATAAATGTCTGGGAACAAAAGTCTAACTTAAAGCACTTTCACATCTTTGATACCTTTGCTGCCGCCAAAAGGTATCTACCCCAACTTAAAGAAACTGATTTCGTCATTGGTATCTATCATGGAGGCTTTGAAAAAGATTTAGAGACTGGTCAGTTAGTCTCACATACTTCTGAGAATATAGCCAATAAGCTTTGTGAGACGTTTCCTTTTGACCTGCTCTTGACAGGTCACCAGCACCTGCCTATTTGTGGCCAAACCCTTGCAGGCACCCATATTGTTCAAACACCTATGAATGAAATCGTCTAGCCAAAATTACTGTCTCCTATAAAGAAGAGACAAGGTCCTTTCAAATAGATAGTAAGCTTCTTCTTCCAGATGGTAGTCACTTGCCTCCATACACAAGTAAATACGATCCATACCAAAAAGATGTTCAGCAGTGGTTGGATCTCTTCATAGGTCGCCTGGATAAGGCCTTGCTTCCCCATGACCACTTGACTATGGCCCTTAATGGCAGTCTAATAACCAACTTCCTAAACCAAATTCAATTAGAAGTCAGTGGTGCTGATATATCTTGCACCTCACTTGCCAATAAGGTAATGGGATTGCCAAAGGAAGTCACCCTAAGAAATATTGTTTCCACTTATATCTATCCAAATACCCTTGTTGTAAAAGAAGTAACAGGAAAACAGATTAAAATAGCTCTGGAAAGAAGCGCTGAATATTTCCATTTAGAAGATGGTCTAATTACAATTTCCTCCACCTTCATGAAGCCAAAGGTTGCCCATTACAACTATGATTACTACTCCGGAATCGATTATAGAATTAATCTGACAAAACCTATAGGAAGCCGTGTCGAGTCCATCCTATTTATGGGAGAACCAATTAAAGACAATCATAAATATAGTCTGGTCATGAATAATTATCGAGCTTCAGGCACTGGAGGCTATAATTTTTATAAAGACTGTCCAACACTTAAGGATATTCAAGTCACAACAACAGATATGGTTACCGACTACATTAGAAAATACAAAGAGGTTAAGATTGATAGTCATGATTATCTGACTGTCATATACTAATAAGTTACAAAAACAAAAGGAGACCGCATAAAGCAGTCACCCTAAGTTATCAATAAACACTTGCTAGGTGGTTAGAGAAAGCAAACTAATTGTTTATTTGTTGTTTCATCTTATATAAATTGGTTGGTCGTCCTCTTTTCCCATACTTTGAGATAACTTCAACCTGTTCAGAATCAATGAGATACTGGATATATCGGTGTACAGTCTGATAAGCTAGTTCAACCGCTAGAGATATATCCTTAATAGTTACTTCTTTTTCAATAGCTTTTAGATAAGTCAGGATTTTCTCCATGGTGCCTTCACCGATGCCTTTCTCCGTGTAGGCATTCATAACTTCATCCTTTTCTTTTTGCTGGATTTCATTAACTTTCATATTGATATTGATTCTGGCAATCAAGTCCACAGCCTTGACAGGCTTTATGGAAAAGTCCGTTGCACCTGCTTCCATAAACTTTTCCAATATTTCCTGACGTTCATCTACAGTTAAAACCAAAATAGCTACTGTATCATCTGACTGACGGATTTTTTTTACAGTTGTCAACCCATCATACTCAGGCATATGGTAATCAACAATAATCAAATTAGGTTCATATGACTCGTGAATCTTAATTCCCCGAAGGCCATCACCAGCGGTTTCAACATCGTATCCGGCGAATTCACAGATTTCTTTAATCGTATATAGGATATCCGGTTCATCATCGATGACCAATATTTTTTTCTTAAGGTTCATTAATTTCCTCCTCTTTCATCCCCTCTTTGTAGACAGGCAAGTTTAATAAAACCGTTGTTCCTCTACCTACCAAACTTGTAATATGAATAGATCCCTTATTATTTTCCATAACTTGCTTAACAAAGGCCAAGCCAAAACCTGTTGTATTCTTGGTAGAGTATCCTGATTCCCATATTTTTTCCATAATTTCATGGGAAATACCTTCACCATTATCTTCAATCCGTATATACAGCCTGTCTTCATCTGACGTTACATCCACTCTAACCACCTTTTTAAGTGCATTAGTTGGAGCCGTAAAAGCATTTTCCAAAATATTTATCAAAGCTCTTGAAACCCTTACTTTGTTAACATAAATAGATGGTAGGTTCTTCTGTAGATGGAAGTTTACCTGAATGGATTCATTTTCAACGGGAATTTGCATTCTTACATGGTCAATAATCTGATCAGCTTGAATAACTTGTTTATTTGACTCATAAAGAAAACCTGTAATCATTTCACTCATTTTTGTAACCGCATCATCAATGCGGTCTGTATACTCCAAGACTTTCTTTTCATCTTTAGATAGAGAAATTAGTGAATTCAACCCTCTAATAGTCACTAGGGGCGTTTTCAAATCATGGGTAATGGCATGAATCTCTTCATAAGCTCTTGTCTGTATCGCCTTGCGACGCATGGAATCTAAAGTCAGCTCATTTTCATAATTAGCCCTTGCCATGGCAATATTTCGGTCATAAGTAAGAAACCCACGAGTTGTCATCAATGAACTTAAAAAAAGAGTAATGAAGAACAAGGTACCAATAAAATCCAGAACAAAGGAGCTGTTTAGATATTCTGCTGCTACTTTCATACTAACTGGAATATCTGTCATACCAAATCCATATCCAGAGACAAGAGGCATGGTATTTAGAAAAAAGAATGCAAATAATATTTGTGCAGACGTAATAATATTCCTCCAAAAACTAAACCGAGTATGAATAAGATAATACAGAATATAAAAAGTTAAAAATCCCGCTACAATACTAGCTACTGTTTCTCCATCATAAGGTGTATACTGATTAATAATAATCAAAGAAATAATATATAAGACCATATGAACAAAGAGAAAGACCCAATTCACTTTTTGTATATTGACCACCAAGGCATCGACTATCATCAACAAACCATTAATGACAAGGAGACATTGAATTGTAGCTAAAAATACCCATATAATAGCTGTAAGAGTCAGATGTCCTGAATCTCCTGAAACTATGGCTGTCCTTATGTCAACAATCATATCTATCCATAAGGCCGGAAAGAAGCCTGGGCCAAAAATACCCAGTAGCCAAAGTATGACTCCAATAACAAATCTTCTTTTCTTCATCTTACCACCTTACCTAAAAGCAGAAACAATAGGTTCGGACAGTTCATCTAAGCTTTCAACCACTGTTAGTTGACTATCCCCCATCCATACTTCAGCAAATTCTTGATCAAAAGAATCATTAACCATAATGACATAGTTAGAACGTTTTGACACCAGCTTAAGCAGTTTCTGATTCTCGTCACCGAATAATTGATCTCCTCGAAGATATATGGATATAATAGTTAGTTTTTTTTCTTCAGCTGTTTCTAATATATTTTCAACTCTTTCCAACTCATCATCAAAGGATAATTCATTAAAAGCCAATCCAACCTGAGAATATCCTACTACTAAAATCATTGATTCCATATTCTTTAACTGTCCAGTTGTAGCCAAGGGACTGAAATAATTATCCAGCTTCAATCGGTTTGCTATGTCCTTTACAACATAGGCGTCTGTAGCTTGACCCGCTGAAGTAATAAGAACCGGTTCAAGGGCAATAGGCCTTGGCAAGGCTCTAACGCCTATGGTATTTCCAGCACTTTCATCGACCAACATTCTGGCAAAAATCATGACAAGAATGACAATCAATAAGAAAGCTATCTGTTTCTTAGGAAATGAAAGGTCTTTATTCATGATTATCCATCTCCAATTCCGAGGCATCTATTTCCAGATCCCTTAAGTCCATTTCATTGATATCAAGTTTACCAAAAATATTAGGCATAAATCCAAGCACTTGATCACTAACTCCAATAGCTGTCATGGTGTGGGCCAGGGGAAGAGCTGCCATATCCTCAAACAAAATCTGTTGAATATCACTGTAGATGAAAGACCTGAATTCTTCATCTGCTACCCTTCTGCCTTTTCTGAGGGCTTCATCCACTTCTTCATTGGCATAGAAGGAATAATTAAGAACAGTTCCTTCTTCAACATTTGCTGAGTAGAACATAGTATAAAGAAAGTTATCAGGGTCCACATAATCTCCTTGCCAACCGGCAAGAGCCAGAAAATGTTTACCTTCTCTCAGGGTATCAATATAATCATTCCAATCTATCACTCGAATGGTCACATCTATATCAATAAGCTTTAATCTATCTTTTATAAAATATGCAGTTTCAATTGGATTAGGTAAATATTTTCTTGGTTGATCCATAACCCATAATTCAGTTGAAAAACCATTTCGATAACCAGCTTCTTCTAAATACTTCTTAGCTTTTCCAATAGATGGATGTATGTTCTTAAATGTCTCACTGTATCCGTTTAAAGTAGGCGGTAAAAATGAATATGCTGGTCTGGATAGAGTATTATAAGATTCAACAACCATAGCATCCCTGTCAATAATCTGGGCAACAGCCTGCCTGACCTTTAGTTGATCAAAAGGAGCCTGAAGATGATTCATGACCAGGTAAGACACGTTAAGGAAAGGTAGATACTCCACCCTAACATTGTCAGTTGCCTCTATCATTTCTGTATCTTCCTCATCAATCCGGTTGATAATATGAAGTTGACCATTTTCCAACATAGAAACATAATCTACATCCTTATCAACAGAAATAAATCGGACTTGGCTAATATTGCCTAAGGGTCCCCAATAGTTATCATTACGCTTTAAAAGGACTTCACCATTTTCATCAAAGGCATCCAACATATATGGCCCTGTTCCAACCGGATGGCTTCCGAGCGTTTCATTATACTGAACAATTGCTTTTGGACTCGCAATGGCAAAAGCTGGCAAAGACAGGACACTCAGAATAGGCGTATAGGGTTCATAGAGAACCAGCTCTACCGTATCCTTTGATAGGGCCGTTATGGATTTGACAATCCCCGGATCACCACCAAAGCTTTGATTCCAATAGATAAAATGACCGGTATGATAAGGGCTGTCCTTATCCATCCATCGGTTGAAATTAAAGACAACCGCTTCAGCATTAAATTCTGAGCCATCATGAAATTGTATACCACTTCTAAGCTTAAAAACAAAAGTTAATCCATCTTCACTAACTTTCCAGCTCTCAGCCAGACCTGGTAAAAGGTCAATACCATTAACATCCGTCTTTATCAACGTTTCATATATATTAGATGTAATCTCAATAGATTCAATATCAGTTACAAGAGCAGGGTCCAAACTTATAGGACTGTTGTTCTGCCCAATAATCAAAGGACCTTTGGATGGTAGGTTCACTTTCTGGCCTTGTGTCATGAACAAATAGAAAGCAAGCCCTGCCCCTAAAACTATAGCAAGGGATAGAAGCCAAAACAGTTTATGGTTGAATAGTCTTTTCATAGGAATCACCTCTCTAATCATCCCTACATTTTATCACGACCTCCTTCCTAATATCAAGAAGAAGGTCCTAATATTGACTTACTGCCAACGTTTATATTCCTCATTCGTGGCAAGCACCATATGTTCATTTCCAAGATCATGATAAGTACCAAGATCATAATCAACCTGTGATTTATCATAAAACTCACGCTTCCGGATTCTCTCTAATTTGGGATTAGGATGTGGAACTGCTGAAAGGAGTGACTTCGTATAGGGATGTACAGGACGTTCATATATATCCTCAGACCTTCCCATTTCCACAATTCTACCCTCGTGCATAACAGCAATCCGATCACTGATATACTTAACCATAGATAAATCATGGGCAATAAAAATATAAGTCAGATTCCTCTGTTCCTGAAGTTTCTTTAAAAGGTTCACGACTTGAGCCTGAATAGATACATCTAAAGCACTAATACATTCATCTGCGATTACAAAAGATGGATCCATAATTAAGGCTCTAGCTATACCAATACGCTGTCTTTGTCCTCCACTGAACTCATGGGGATAACGGTGGGCATGTTCTCTTGATAAACCAACAGTTTCTAGCATATCATAGACCTTTTCCTCCCGCTCTTCCTTAGATTTATATAGGCCATGAATATCAAGCCCTTGAGCAATAAGATTCATAACAGTTTTTCTAGGATTCAATGATGCCATTGGGTCCTGAAAAATCATTTGCATTTTGGTACGCAACATCTTCTCTTTTTCCCCGGTCAGTTTTCCGGTTATTTCTTGATTTTCAAAAATCACTTGTCCGTCTGTTGGGTCATATAGTCTTATGATTGAGCGACCGGTTGTTGACTTGCCGGAACCACTTTCTCCAACGATACCAAAGGTTTCACCTCGGTATACTTTAAAGGAGATATCGTCTACAGCCTTTACCGTAAACTTACGGCTGGTCTTAAAATGCTGTTTCAAATTATTTACTTCTAAAATAACTTCGCTTTTATCCATAAAGTTCTGCCTCCTTAAGCATTTGACCAATCCGTTCTTTAAGTACCTTTGGCATGTGAACCTCAGGTGCATTTTCATGTAAAAGCCATGTGGATGCAAAATGAGTTTCACTTACCTTAAACATGGGTGGCTCCTCTTCAAAGTCAATTTTTAAGGCAAATTCACTTCGAAGGGCAAATGCATCTCCCTTAGGGGGATACATAAGATTTGGTGGTGCTCCTGGAATAGAATAAAGGTCAACACCTGAACTGGACATATCTGGAACAGAAGCTAAAAGTCCCCATGTATATGGATGAACCGGCTTATAGAAAACCTCATCTGAAGTTCCAACTTCCACAATCCTACCAGCATACATAACTGCAACACGATCTGCCACATTAGCAACAACTCCCAGATCATGAGTGATAAAAATAATAGCCAGATTAATCTTTTCTTGTAGCTTCTTTATCAGCTCGATGATTTGAGCCTGAATCGTTACGTCAAGGGCTGTTGTAGGCTCGTCAGCAATTAGGACCTTTGGGTTACAGGCAAGAGCTATAGCTATAACTACCCTCTGACGCATACCTCCACTTAATTGATGAGGATATTGCTTATACCTTTGCTTTGGACTAGGAATACCAACCAAATCTAAAAGTTCAACCGCCTTGGCTTTTGCTTCTTTCTTACTTACATCATTATGTTCAATCACCGCTTCTCTAATCTGATACCCAATGGTCATCGTTGGATTTAGGGATGTCATAGGATCTTGAAAAATCATGGCAATCTCCTTACCTCTAAGAGCAGTAGTCTCTTTTTTATTCATGGTAAGGATATCCCTTCCCATATATTTGGCACTACCCTTTTCAACAACACCATTTTTGGCTAAGATTCCCATTAAGGCCTTAGTTGTTACGGATTTTCCTGAACCACTTTCTCCAACAATAGCTAGAGTTTCACCTTCATGAAGGTCAAAATCAACGCCACGAATAGCACGAACCAAGCCGCTATGTGTCGTAAAACTTATATGCAAATTACGTACTTCAATTAATTTCTTCATATATCCTCCCCTAATTCTGCTTCATCTTAGGATCAAAGGCATCCCTTAATCCATCAGCTACTAAGTTAAAGGACATCATGAGTAAGGCCAGAACAATAACTGGGCCCAAAATAATATGCGGATAAACTAGAATAGACTTATAACCATCATTAATCAATACACCAAGGCTAGCTAAAGGTGGTTGTAAACCCAATCCAATAAATGCTAGAAATGACTCGTAAAAGATTGCATTTGGTATGGAGAACATACTCATAATAATAACCTGTCCAAAAATATTAGGAAGTAAATCCTTAAGAATCAATGCACCAGTTGAAGCTCCCATAGTTTTCGAAGCCAAAATAAAATCCAGTTCCTTCATCTTCAGTACTTGAGACCGAACAACACGGCTCATACCAATCCATCCTGTAATAACCAGTGCTAATGATATAGATAGGATACCCGGGTTTAATATAATAACAAAAAGAGTTACAATAACCAATCGAGGTATACCACTAAGTATCTCTATAAAACGCTGCATAATACTGTCAACACTTCCACCTATATAACCTGAAACCAGGCCGTAACCCATACCAATAATCATGTCAATAATAACAGCAAGCATAGCAATATAAATGGATACCCTTGTTCCTACCCAAGTTCTTGTCCATAAGTCACGACCAAGATTATCTGTTCCGAACCAGTAATAGACATCATCCAATCCTCTTTTTTCATAGACGTTTACACCATCTACCTGCCCATCGAAAATCCCGATTTTCTCAATACCCGGTACCCTTGGCGGCAGATTAATATGCTCATCAACTTTACTTTTATAGGTATGACTATTCATATAAGGACCAAGAAAAGCCATAAAAGCAATAAGCAATATAAAGAAAGCTCCAACTACCGCTCCTCTATTA
This sequence comes from Vallitaleaceae bacterium, assembly GCA_963677625.2. Lineage (GTDB taxonomy): Bacteria > Bacillota > Clostridia > Lachnospirales > Vallitaleaceae > UBA1351. The sequence continues at coordinate 636,619 of CAXXSW010000002.1, read as the reverse complement.
GCCTGAAACCTAAGACGTACATCTTTCCAGAAACTGATACCTTCATAAACGACATCTTTTTGAAAATCTTCATTAGTAAATACCCTCTCAAAATTAGCTGGGTCTACGCTTAAAGAAGGTCTACCAGGACTTTGTTCTTTTAAATCATTTGATATAGACTGATCCATTAGTTACCTCCCTTTGCAACACGAATTCTTGGGTCAATAATGCCGTAAAGGATATCAATCCCCAACTGCATCACAATATAAAATGCACTATAGAAAAAAGCTACGGCTATGATAACATTCAGATCATTAACGCTGATAGCAGTTACCAGTAAGTCACCTATACCTGGAATACCAAAAACTCTTTCTATAACCAGGGAACCTGTCATTAAACTAACAGTTAAAGGCCCTAGCACCGTAATAACAGGAATAAGTGCATTACGTAAAGAGTGCCTAAAGATAACTTTCTTTGCATTTAACCCTTTTGCTTCTGCCAGAAGAATATAATCAGATCCTAGAACTTCAATAAGCTCTGTTCTCATAAAACGAGCTACCGTTGCAATAACAAACATAGACAGGGCTATGGTTGGAAGAATGCTTGACTTAATGGGTGCATATAGGTCAAAAGTTAAAGGAAAAAAAGCAATACCTGTGGCTTTAGTTAATTTATAACCAAGAAAATACACTAATCCAAGGGCGAACACGTAAGAAGGTACTGAAATTCCGATGACACTAAAAAACGTCGTTGCCGTATCCCAAATAGAATTTTTCTTTAGGGCTGCTACTGAAGCCAGAACGATTCCGATAAAAGCACCAAAAACAATTGCCTGGATACCAAGTCTCATAGACATAGGTAATCTTTGTCTGATCATATCGCTGACCTGAGCGTTTTTTTCAATTGTATAGGAAACACCAAAATCACCTTTGGTTGTTACATTCTTAAGAAATAATGCGTACTGCTTTGTAATGGGTTCATTTAATCCATATTTTTCATATAATAGTTCTTTTTGACTTTCCGACAGTTTTTCATCATTAAAAGGTGAACCTGGTAAAAACTGCAGAAGCAAAAAAAGAATGGTCATAATAACAAAAAGCGTCACTAAGGCTATGACCAATCGTTGTCCAATATATTTAATCATCTCATCACCTACTACTTATTTGGAGGATAACCTCTATTTGTGTTACTAGTGCATACAATCTCTTTTCATGAAAGATAAGCCGTAGATTGCTCTACGGCTTATTGTTCAGCTTCAGACTGACTCTGATCTATTCCTCGATATCAACATTTTTATAAACAAATGTAATACCAATGGCATGGTCTTCCAATCCAACCACCTTAGGATTAATCAGGTATGCGTAGCCCGCCTGATACAATGGAGCAATCGCTGCGTCTGTTGCTAACAGAAGATCTTCTGCCTCTTTCATAGCTTCCCAACGAGCTTGAGCATCACCAGCTAAGGTCGTTGCACTTGAGATCGTTAGCTCATCATACTTATCGCTTGCATAGTTAGGGTAGTTATTTGCACCACCAGTTAAGAATAGATCAAGATAAGTCAATGGGTCCGCATAATCGGGTCCCCAACGGGTAAGACCTAGTTGATATTCACCATTTCTCATAAGATCAAGACGGTTTTTCTTAGGTTGTGACTTCAGACTTACACTTAAACCAGGAAGGTTAGTTTCAAGTTCAGCCTGTATGAATTCAGCCATTTTCTTCACAGTTTCAGAATCATCAAATAAGATTTCGATGCTCACTTGATCCATACCGAGTTCAGCTTTTGCCTCTTCCCAATACTTAGCAGCTTTTTCAACATCAAATTGTCCATAATCGTTTTTAGATGTTTCTCTAAAATCTTTCCCGTCAGGACCTGTTGCAAGACCAGTAGGAACAATGAAGTCTGCTGCAGTTGAACCATCATTTAAAATATTGTTAACAATACCTTCTTTATTAACAGCGAACTGAATCGCCTGACGAGCCTTTAAGTTTGAGAATACTTCATCATTATGATTTGGTGCAATATACCATACATAAGATGCATTAATGTTTGTATACGCTTCAGAGTCCTTATAGTTATCTACAAGCTCAGAAGTCAGTTTAACCATATCTAGTTCACCTGAATCAAATTTAATAGCAGCTGTTTGACTGTCCTTAATAACCCTAAATTCAAGAGCGTCCATTTTTACAGCATCAGCATCATAATAATCTTTATTTTTTTCAAGTTTAAATCCATAACCTTTATTCCATTCCACCATCTTATATGGACCACATGCGAGCAAATCATCTGGAGTTTGTCCATAAGCTTCACCTTTTTCAGTAACAAAGGCCTCGTTTAATGGAAAGAAAGTTGTAAATGCAGTCAACGTCAAAAAGTACGGAACTGGACGTTCAAGTTCTACAAGTAGGGTCTTTTCATCAGTTGCTGTTACACCAAGTTCACTAGGTTCCATTTCACCAGACATTATAGCTATTGCATTCTTAAGGCCTGCAACATCACCAATAAAGCTATAATCACTTGCCATTTCAGGATCCACAAGGCGTCTCCAGCTGAATACAAAGTCATTAGCTGTCACAGCATCACCGTTTGACCATTTAATGTCATCACGAAGTGTAAATGTATAAGTCATCCCATCATCACTAACAGTATGTGACTCTGCAAGTGCTGGATAAACACTACCGTCGGCTGCTGTCATATAAAGACCTTCAATAGTTGCTCCAATAGTTTCAAAAGATAAACCATCAGTTGCAACATGCTGGTCCATGGCAGGAAGTGCTACTTCTGTACCTATACGAAATACTTTTGGATCTTTGTTTTCCTTTGTTTCTGATGTACCGGAACCGGCGCTATCCTCTTTGTCTGAACTACAGCCAACGATACCCATCGCCAAAGTCAAAATCAATAATATGGCTACAATTTTTTTCATTTTATCCCTCCATTTATAGATTCTATTAGTTTCAGTGTATATTTATGAATGTAAACACTGAACAGTTACCACTTTTGTTAATATTTATGCCTAAGTCAATAAACCGTATGGTAACACATCACTTTAGCTCAGTAAATAGGTAGAGTACAGAGAAATAAGAGAAAAAAGCCAAACCTTGCACAAATTGCTAGCAATATGTATAATATGAAGAAAGATATAAATCGCTATCAATCATTTATAAGTATAAAGGAATAAATAATATGACAACTTCTAAAAAAAGAGATAATGTACAAAAAATCTATAGTGACATTAAAAAGCAAATCCTTAACGGTCAATTAAACCATGATGAACGCCTTATTGAGGTAAGCATTGCTAAAGCATATGATGCCAGCCGCCTCCATGCTAAAGAAGCATTCAGACTTTTAGAAAGTGAGCGCTTGGTAAAGCATATACCTAATAAGGGCTTTGTTGTCCGTGGTGTTACAAAGGACATGATTAACGAAATTATTGAAATCCGTCAGGCCCTTGAAAAGGTAATCTTTAAGGAAGTCATATTGACCGCTTCTGACGAAGATTTAGAATATTTGACCCGACTAGCCAAACGTTTTGAGGTTTTCGTTCAAAATGATATGTTTGATGATGCCAAACACGAACTGGAAGAGCTTTACAGTAAAGTCTATACTATGTCCAATTACAAGCGGATCATAAAAATTCTAAACCAATACTCAGACTATATTGATTTTGTAAGGAACTTAACCATTAAAACTGAAGAAGACCTTAAAGATGGGGTTGAAAATTTCAACAGTCTAGTCAAAGCATTAAAGGAAAGAAACATTAAGGAACTAGAACATCAACTGGAACTTCGTCATTCCCATCTTAAATTATAAAAGTTATCCTCTTGGAACGAACAAAGAGACTCTGCCTCGTTCGTTTGCGATTGTTGCGCTAGGAAAGTTTCCTTAACATTTTATGAAATGTTTCTACTCATAAAATTCATATGGAGGACTTTCCTAGTAAAGAAGTAAGAAGCACCCACCTAAACAAAAGTGAGTGCTTCTTTTTTACTCAATTTTTAAGTCTCTACTGTATACTTCAATTAATTAGGAGCCCCTTATTTCTCTCCATAGTGCGATAAAAGAACAGACATCTTAATCGAATTCAACTTAGCTTCTGCAGAATCTGCCCTTGAAGTCATGACAACAGGTACAGCTGCTCCAACTACAACTCCTGAATAAGTCATATTGGCAAAATACATCATGGACTTGTAAAAAACATTGGCAACATCAAGGTCATTAAGAACTAAGATGTCAGCCATACCTGCAACTGGTCCACCAATGCCTTTAATCTTGGCTGCTTCCTCTGATACAGCATTATCCAAACCAAAAGGGCCATCAACAACAAAATCTTCACTAGCTCTATACTTATCTGCAATAGCTTTAGCATCAACTGTTGATTTCAGCTTGGGATTAACTTTTTCTATTGGAGCAACAAAGCCCACTTTTGGCTTAGGATTTCCAAGGGCATGGGCAACACTGATTGCATTTTTCATAATCACTTCTTTTTCTTCCATTGTTGGTTCAATATTAATAGCCGGATCAGTCAATAGTAACATCCGATTATAACCTTCTACTTGGCATATAGAGACATAGGAGAGTAAATCACTCCTCCTAAGTCCGCTTTCACGATTTAGTATTGCCTTTAAGAATACTGATGTATCTAGCAGTCCTTTCATAATAACATGGGCTTTGCCCTCTCTAACCAACTTGACTGCAAGTTTAGCCGCTTCTTTCGTGTCTAAAACATTCATTATATCAAAATCAGAAAGATTCAGCTGATACTTCTTACCAATAGCAAGAATTTTCTCTCTGTCTCCAACTAAAATTGCATCTATAAGACCTAATGCTTTAGCTTCACTGACTGCTTCAAGAACATGTAGTTCATCTGCAGCTACAACAGCCATGATTTTTCTTTCTTTAATTTCTTCTTTTATGATTCGATCTATTTCCTTATATGAAGTAATCATATTCAAACTCCTAATTATTCTTATTAATATGTCATCTATATTCTACTGATACTCGATCTATACCCTATTGATATACCACCTATATCCTATTGGTATGTCTTTACAGTCTCTTCTCCGTCAAGAACTCGAACAAGGCCTTCCTGTAAAGCTCTTAATTCATCTTCTCCTGGCATAACAAAAAATGGTGCAATAAAAGAAACACGCTCTTTAACGCTTGCCACAATCTCTGCAGAATGAGCAAGTCCACCTGTTATGACAATACGATCTACTTTGCCCTTTAACGTTCCGGCTAAACTAGCAATTTCTTTGGAGAGCTGATAGGTGAATGCATTTAGGACTTGTCTATAGGCTTGGTCTGTTTTGGCTTTTTCCACAATCTTTTTCACATCCGTTGTACCGGTATAGGCATAAAAACCACCTTTTCCAACCAACATTCTCTCAATCTCTTCTTGCCTATATCGGCCTGAAAAGCAAAGCTTTACTAGTTGTTTTGAAGGAAGACTTCCTGCTCTTTCAGGTGAAAAAGGACCTTCTTCAAGAGCATTGTTAACATCAATTACTTTCCCTTTTCTGTGAGCTCCCACCGATATGCCACCACCTAAATGTGCAACGATGAAATTCCCTTCCTCATACTTAATTCCCATATCTTTAGCCGCCTTCTTGGCAACTGTCTTTTGGTTAAGAGCATGGAAGGCGCTAATCCTCTTTATTTGGGTCAGACCTGAATATCTTGCTTCATCAATTAGTTCATCCACCACGACAGGATCAACAATAAAGGCAGGCTTTTTATATGCTTTGCCTAATTTGTCAGCAATTATGGCCCCCAAATTACTGGCATGATCTCCATAAGCAGACTGGCTTAAATCATCTAACATAAGAGAGTTCACTTGATAGGTCCCACCATCTAAAGGCTTAAGCAATCCACCTCGACCAACAAATGCATCAACTTTATCAAGCTTGACTTTATTTTCATTAAGGATGTTTATAATAAAATTATAACGATAATCCAGTTGGTCGGCCGCCTTCTTGAATTTTCTCACTTCTTCTACATTATGCGCAAGATTTTTTTCAAAAATCACTTTCCCTGAATCAAATAATGCCAATTTTGTGGATGTTGACCCAGGATTAATGGCAAAAATAATATGTCCCATAGTGAATCCTCCTATAAATTTTCCCTAAATATTGCTTACATCTTTACAAATTGCTAACAATATACTATTATACTAACATAGATATGTATTGTATTCAATAAAATTACATCATAGACCAAGGATAAATTCCTATTTATTTCTCGTCTCTGCATCTTAGGAGGAAAAGATGGATATTCAATTCACTAAACGGAAAAGTCTTAAGAAAAAACCTGATTCCAACCATTTAGGTTTTGGTACTGAATTTACAGACTATATGTTCATCATGAACTATGAAGAAGGAAAAGACTGGTTCAATCCAAGAATAGTTCCCTATGAAAATATTTCAATGGATCCTTCATCAATGGTTTTCCACTATGCTCAAGCGGCCTTTGAAGGTATGAAAGCATACAGAACACCAAGTGGTGACATAAATCTCTTTAGACCTGAAGAGAACATGAAACGATTAAATCAATCTAATGAGAGGCTATGTATCCCAAAATTCGATGAAGACCTCTTACTTACTGCAATTGAAAAGCTAATTACTATTGAAAAGGATTGGATTCCGGATGCACCTAATACCGCCCTATACGTACGGCCATTTGTTATTGCTACAGACCCCTACCTTGGAGTTAGACCATCAAATACATATTTACTCATGGTCATTCTATCTCCCGTCGGAGCTTATTATAAAGAAGGGATAAATCCTGTTAGTATCTATGTTGAAACAGAGTATGTAAGAGCTGTTCGAGGCGGTGTTGGAAATGCTAAGGCTGCCGGTAACTACGCTGCCAGTATCAAAGCCCAAATGGAAGCTAAGGAAAAAGGCTTTGCTCAAGTCTTATGGTTAGATGCAGTTGAAAGAAAATATGTAGAAGAAGTTGGTACCATGAATATTTTCTTTAATATTGACGGTACAATTATAACACCTGAACTTTCTGGAAGTATATTGCCTGGTATCACTAGGGATTCTGTCATTGCCTTCCTTAAGGACTCCGGCTATACAATTGAAGAAAGAAAGATATCTATTGATGAAGTTTTTGAAGCTGGTCGCAAGGGTATTCTTAAAGAAGTATTTGGAACTGGTACTGCAGCTGTTATTTCACCAGTTGGAAAACTTTCCTATAAAGATGAAATTATAGAAATCAACAATAATGAAATAGGCGAAACCTGTCACTTGATTTACGACACCATAACCGGTATCCAAAACGGTAGAATTACAGATACTTATGGATGGACAAAATCAATCAAGAAAGACCAGATAGCGCTGGTTTAGGAATGAAGTTTACAAGATTATTGGGAAGAAAGGTGATCTTATGGAAAAAGTAATATTCGACACTGACAAATGCAAAGGTTGCGGCTTATGTGCATCCGCCTGTCCAAAACAAATCATTGAATTTAATGATTCCATTAATGCAAAAGGATATCATCCTGCAATGGTTAGGAAACAGAATGTATGTATTTCTTGTGGAAATTGCGCCATGATGTGTCCCGACCTTATCATTACTGTCAGAAAGGAGATTGTAGCATGAAAAAATTAATGAAAGGCAATGAAGCTATCTCAGAAGCTGCCATTCAAGCCGGCTGCAAATTCTTCTTTGGTTACCCCATCACACCGCAAAATGAAATACCTGCATATATGTCTAAACACCTACCTGAACATGGAGGCACTTATCTTCAAGCTGAGTCTGAGGTTTCTGCTATTAACATGGTGTATGGTGCTTCAGGTTCCGGTGCTAGAGTTATGACCTCATCATCAAGTCCTGGAATTAGTTTAAAGCAAGAAGGTATTTCTTATATAGCCGGTGCTCAGTTACCATGTGTGATTGTTAATATTCAACGAAGTGGCCCTGGTCTAGGTGGAATTCTTCCTTCTCAATCCGATTACTTTCAAGCTACAAAAGGCGGTGGTCATGGTGATTATCACCTTGTCGTCTATGCACCTTCAACTGTACAAGAAGCCGTTTCCCTAACCATGGAAGCTTTCGATGTAGCAGATCAATACAGAACGCCCGTTATGATCCTTGGCGATGGAATTCTCGGCCAAATGATGGAGCCTGTTGAATTCACTCCTCCTATTCCAAGAGAACTACCTGAAAAAACTTGGGCAACAAGGGGGAATGACGGGTCAAGAGAAAACAACGTCATCAACTCCTTATATATTGAAGCCGAACCTCTTTATCAGCGTACGTTAGATTTATACGCTAAATATGATGAAATTGCAGCTAAAGAAACCCGTTACGAACTCTATAAAACAGCTGATGCTGAGCTTATTGTTGCTGCTTTTGGTTCAACAGCTAGAATCGTTAAAAGCGTTATTGATTCCCTTTCAGAAGATGGGATTCGAATAGGCATGATTCGCCCAATCACTCTTTGGCCTTTCCCTTATGATGTTTTCAATCAGTTTGCTTCAGGTGACCATGTAAAAAGCTTCTTGACCGTTGAAATGAACATGGGACAAATGATAGAAGATGTAAAACTTGGTGTTGATGGTCAGAAGCCAGTAGAGTTTTTTGGTCGTTGCGGTGGTCTAGTTCCGACTTTTGACGAAATTAAAGAGGAAATCATGAAGATGGTTCAGGAGGTAAAAATATGAAAACGACTCCTACAGCAGGTAATGAAGTAAATTATAGAACAGTATTCGAAAAAACCAAGGCTTTACAAGACAATGAGTTCCACTACTGCCCCGGCTGTACTCATGGGATAATCCACCGACTTGTTGCTGAATCTTTAGATGAATTAGGTATCCTTTCAAAAACTATTGGGGTAGCACCAGTCGGTTGCTCTGTTTTTGCTTACGATTACTTTAACTGCGATATGCATGAAGCAGCTCATGGACGTGCTCCTGCTGTTGCAACAGGTATAAAACGAGTTCATCCTGACAATATTGTTTTTACTTACCAAGGTGATGGTGATCTAGCTTCCATTGGAACTGCTGAGATTATTCATGCTGCTGCTCGTGGTGAAAATATTACCGTTGTTTATGTCAATAACGCTATCTTCGGTATGACCGGAGGTCAAATGGCGCCGACAACATTACTTGGTCAAGTTACAACAACAACTCCCAATGGAAGGGATCCTCTTCTAAATGGATATCCAGTTAACATGGCTGAAATGATTGGCCAACTTATTGGCACTACATACATTGAAAGGGTTTCAGTTTCCAATGTTAAAAACATTCGCAGAGCAAAAAAAGCTATCAAAAGAGCTTTTGAAAATCAAATCAATAAAAAAGGATTTTCTATGATTGAAGTATTATCGACATGTCCAACCAACTGGGGAATGTCACCTGTTGATGCTCTTAACTGGGTGGATTCAGAAATGACAAAAGTATTTCCCCTTGGTATTTTTAAGGAGGATGAGTAATGGAAAAAATGATTCTCGCCGGATTCGGCGGTCAAGGTATTATGAGTTTAGGCCAAATAATTGCTTATGCAGGTATGATTGAAGATAAGAATGTAACCTGGTTACCTTCATATGGCCCTGAAATGCGTGGCGGAACTGCCAATTGTAATGTAATTGTCTCTGACCAGCCAATCGCCTCTCCACTGGTTAATCACGCATCAACAGTAGTTGTTATGAATAAGCCATCTCTGGAAAAATTTGAAAGTCATGTTGCTCCCGGCGGAAAGCTCTATATCAACTCTTCTCTAATTAATGTAAAAGTCACTAGGGAAGATATAAAAGTCTATTATATCCCTGCAAGTGATTTAGCTGCAAAAATAGGTAACGTAAGAGTTGCAAACATGATTATCCTTGGTGCCTTCCTTAAAAATACCAATCTCCTAGGCCATGATTCCATTCATGAAGCACTTTTAAAAGTTCTTGGTCCAGGCAAGGAACATCTAGTAGATATTAATGAAAGCGCTTTGATGAAGGGTGAATCCTTAATGGCCAGTTAATTATTTCCATCCTTTTAGCTTCATAATAACCTAGTCATATTAATCGAAGACAGTTAACTTATATAGTAGAATCTAAAAAGAAGGTTGCACTTACTGCTACCTTCTTTTTTTCTTAGGGAAACCTGTTTACTTTTTTTGGATACAATACTATCTATATAATAATTTCAAAGCAGTTGTAAGAGTCTTCAGTATAAGCTCGACAGCTTCCGCCATGTAATTTAACAATACTTTTTACAATAGCTAGACCTAGCCCGTTTCCTTTATTTTCTGTATTGACCTGATAGAAACTATTCCATATATCTTCAAGTTCTTTTTTAGGAATAAGAGGCCCTGTATTTACCACTTTAATCTTAACTTCACTTTGCTCAAGGCTTATATTAACCCTTATAACCCCACCCTGATTAACATATTTAAAGCTATTTGTAAGCAAATTAATTAGAACTTGATGTATCCTTAATCGATCGCCATAAACAATGGCATCGTCCTGAGCTTGATACTCAACCTCGATATCCTTCTTTTTGTTGGTCATCTCAAGACGTTCCAAGGTATCTAATATAAGTTGGTTAAGGTCAAAAAACTCTTTTTCAATGGTAAAGGCACCGGACTCATAACCAGACAAATCTAAGAGGTCTCTTACCAGACATTCCATTCGGTTAGCTTCATCCATAATTATTTCATAATATTCTTCTTTTTGTTTTTCATCTTTAGGAATTTGCTGAAGTAAGCCATCTGTGTAACCTATTATCATAGATAAGGGATTCTTCAGTTCATGGGAAACGTCTGAAACAAATTGACGACGCATTTTCTCAAGACTTTTCTCTTTTGATAGTTCCCTTTCCAATTGTTCATTACTTATATTAAGATTGTCAATAGATGTCGATAACTGGTCTGCCATTTTATTAATACTAGCCATTAGAGTCTGAATTTCATCTCCACCTTTTATCTCAAGCTTTTCAGAGAAATTCTGACTAGCCATTTTACCTGTAACCTCTTTCATCTTCATAATTGGATTGGTTATAACCCTAGTCATTATATAGATCAATATAATTCCTACTACATAAATAACAGCTGCAATTGTAGTAATGAACCTAAAAAACAAGGTACTAGCTTCCTCAGATAAACCCATTCTTTTTTGCATAATCAAAAGTTCACCTTTTGGCATAAGAACTCCAAATACCATTTTACTCCCCATATCATCTTCATGTACCCTAAAATAAGTCTCCTGTCCAGCTTGAAGATATTCATACACTTCCTTGATAATTTCATCTCCCATCAAAAGATTCTGATTCGCTACTCCCGGAAGCTGCGAATAGTTTTGATTCATATCATTTGACGCTAGGCTCTGGGATCCTGACCCTTCAACTATTGACTTCATCATATCTATAGGGTATATAAACACTATCGCTCCTGTATTTAACTTTAATTTTGCAACCAATTCACCACCCTTACCCTTACTTAAATCTCTTACAAAACTATCCACATTCATGGTCATGGTATGCCTATTCATAGACATATAATATTGGTCAAAAAATAATTGAGTCGTCAACAAGAGCATTCCTAATAAAATCAGGAATGTCACAGAAAACAATATCATCACTCGAAGTCTTAAACTATTAACTCTAAATTTCCTCAAACCGATATCCTACTCCTCTAACAGTTTTAATCATATTCCCAGCCTCATGAAGCTTGGCCCTTAATGTTTTTACATGTGTATCCACAGTTCTCTGGTCGCCTTCATAATCATATCCCCAAATCCTATCCAAAAGAACTGACCTATCCATACTTTGTCCAAAGTTTTCCACCAAATAATTAAGAAGTTCAAACTCCTTTACAGTCAACTCACATGGAAGATCTTTTATCGATACCAAGTGTTTAACACGATCAATTTTAAGGGTCCCATAGGTCAAAAGGTCTTCGCTTTTGTTTTTCCTAAGTATTGCATTAATTCTGGCCATAAGAACTTTATAGTTAAAGGGTTTTGCTATATAATCATCAGCTCCAAGATTAAGTCCCTTTATTTCATTAAAATTATCTCCAAGTGCTGTAAGAAAGATTACAGGAACTTGAATCCTTCCCTTAAGTTCTTCCATTACCTCAAATCCATCCATACCAGGCATCCTGATATCCAATAATATCAAATCTAAATCAAGAGTACTTAAGGCTAGCTTAATTCCTTCTTCACCTCCTGGTGCTTCCAGTACCTCATTACCTTCATTTTCAAGATAATCTTTTAAGATCCTTCTAAGATTCTTTTCATCATCAATGACCAATATTTTCGCCATAGTATTTCTCCTCATTTGCAGCTTCAATGTTCATCATTTATTTTCTCTCTAATCTTCAATCAGCCTAACTGGTCTGACAAAATTGTAGACGACTCTGACATCCCCTTGGGGTCCATATCCTGCTTCTGGATAATCAGATGGATCACCGGTTTTAGGGTCGCTTCTTTGTGCTCCAGCACCATGTACATCCATGACTTGGCCAAACATAGAGCCTAAAGCTCTGCCAAAAGAAATATAAACAGCTGAACCTCCCCTATTATGTTCGGCATGAGTTGTAGATGACCAATAATAACCATAATCTTCTTGGCCCAACAAGTTTATGATACTTGTTGCTTCAAAAATTGGATCAATTGCTGGAGAATCTGTTGTATCTGGACTCCTAGTATAATCAACAATGCTATGAAGTTCTTTAGCATCCGGCATTTTCCAGTCATCATAACCTGCATAATTAAGATTCTCTACCCATTCAAGACCTTCCTGCCAATTAAGTTCTCCCTTGTCTAGCATAGCTCCACTATCATCTTTCATCCACATAAGACCAGTAGCCAAATCAGATATGGTTCCATCACCATTATCAACAAATAGATTTTCGCCATAAGACATATTGCCTCTGACCAAGATAACGTAAAAGGTTTTTCTCGTTGGATATCCTTTAATACGGCCATCAGCAAAATTAACACCAAACATAGTTTCATTACCGTTCATAGTTGTTGATTCGTATAAGGTAGATGAAGCATATTGACTGTCTATAGACCGTTCGCCGGTTTCATCACCCCAATGAAACTCAAAAAAACGTGTATCAATATATGGTATATCATCTGTATCACCTGAAAAATCGATCAATGAATAGAGTTCCTTTATTGTAGGAAGCCTCCAATCGTCATATCCTCCAAAAGAAAATCCATCTGCATACTCCACAGCCTCTGCATATGTCATTTTATCATCAACGTTCTGGATCCACATAAGTCCAGTATTCATATCTGAAATCGTACCGTCCCCATTATCTACAAAATACATGGTATTAGTTATATATGAGCTATCCTGTCCATAAAAATCTTGTCCACTTTCTACTAGCTCTATGGCTTGGTGATTATCATAATATAGGCTTTGACCAGTGTCATTAATGACATACATCCCTTGTCGGTCATGACTTGAAGGTCTTTCTGACTGCTCCACCTTGTCATAAGCTTCCGCTTCCGGTAGACCAACTATTCCACTCTTATAACAGGCTACTCCAAGAATGGTAAGGATTGAAACAAAGGATATTAGAATTAATCTTTTTCTATTATTCCATTCACGCTTTTTCATTATAACATAACTCCTTCTTCATAAGCGAAATCATAAACTTCCTCATTAAACACCCTGTTTTTTCCATCCTGCTTAGCTTTCAAAAGTCCTCGATCAGCCTTCTGAATCAGCTCCTGGAAACTATGATATTCTCTATGATCACATATACAATAACCTGAACTGACAGTCACCTGATAACTTTGAGCTCCATCTCCTAACTGGATGCGACCAATATTCTTAATGACCCTATCAAGTATACTTTTAACTTCATTTTTACTAGCTCCTGGCATAAGTATAAAAAACTCATCACCTCCGTATCGTCCAACCATATCCGACTGCCTTACATTTTCTTTTAATACACATCCTATTTCTTCTAAAATACGATCCCCTTCCAAGTGTCCAAATTGATCATTGATAATCTTAAAATCGTCCAAGTCAAGCATGACTAAGGCCAGTGAATCCCCTTTTTTACTAGCTAAAATAAACTCCTCTTCAATGGCTTCAATAATTCTACTTCTTGAAAAGACCCCCGTTAGCTTGTCGTGATTACATTGGTACTTAAGTTTTTTATTCTCATCAGCTAATTGCTCAAGCTCTTTTTCAAGTACATTCTGAAACTGGTCTGCTTCTTCCCTCTCTATATGTAAATGATTAAGAAAGTCATTTACCTTCCCTATCATCCATTGATATCGATAAACAAGATCTTTATAAGCCTCTTTATAGTCATCCTTGTCATTTCCTTGGGTAGAAAGCTCTAAACATATGGATTCAATGTGTTCATTAGCAAGAATAGTTTTCATTTGATTGGCATTCACTCTAGTGACCTCCTCGGTATATTTGCTTTTCTAATCCATATTCTAGTCCACCTCTGTGAAGTCTTTGTGAACTCAAACTCTTAACAAAATATTGTTTTTTTGATATGTAGGATTTTTCAAAACATGAAAATCTGCACTTAATCCAAAACATTTGATAATAACTTAGAAAAAAAAGTTTTTAAAGGCTTCCTATGATATAATTAGAATAGGTTTTGTTGGGAGTAGAACATTTGCCAGAAATTAACGATCTAAGGCAGATGGTCTACTTTATTACGTTTTGCACCTTTTTTCCCAAATAGATTGGAGGAAATATATGTTCAAAAATTTAAAAGTCTCTACCAAGTTATGGATTCTAGTTCTCCCAGCCATTATCACTCTACTGGTTCTTTTGATTGTATCCATCTATACAATTCTTACTACCAATGCTGATTCAAGGACAGTACTTTACGATGAACTTTTTGTTAGCACAAGCTTAGTCCTTAACGCAGACAGGGATTTTTATCAAGCAAGTTTATCAGAGAAAGACTTACTTACGCTTGACCCTAACGCTGATCCTGACTTGAAAGCAAGCCTTCAAAAAGACTATGAAGATAATGCCGAACAAACCTACGACAGGGTTACACAAGCTTTTAAAAATCTTCATTCCAACGATGATTTGTTTTACAATTTTAAACATCAGGCAACAGGATCTACCATGAATGAAATAGAAGAAGATTTCCTTATCGACTATAAAACCTGGTATGACAGTTTTAACTCTAAAACTCTTGAATCGGATATGGATACTCACCTAAATGCTTTTGAAGTAACAAGAGAATATATGAATATCTTAACTGAAATGCTTGAAGAGTATGCTAATCAAGACGCTCTACACAGAAATCAAGATATCAAAAATCTAGTTACCTTTTTCAGCATTTTTGTCGCATTTATTATTGTAATTATAGGACTTTTAGCTCTATCAATTGTAGCTGGCCTGAAGAAAAACATTAGGATATTAAACAAAGATATGTTACTATTAGCGGACAAACAACTAAATATCCAAAGGGATACTAAACTTATACAAGCAAAGGATGAATTTGGCTCCTTAAATCGCTCCTTTGAGTCCGTCCTCCTATCTCTAAGGTCCATTGTTGAAAAACTCAACCAAGGAGTCGACACCCTAGGCACTTCATCCAAGTCTCTTAACCATGATGTTACTGATGTTACTGAGAATATGAATGAAATAAATTCAACGGTTGCACAAATTGCAGCAGGCGCTACTCAACAAGCAACAGATACAGAGGCAGTTGCCAATGATATGACTGATTTGGGACAGGTTATTGTCCAAAATAATGAAAGTGCTGAATCACTCTTTGAATCTAGCAAACAAATCCAAACAATCAGTCAAGAAGGACTAAAAGTAGTCAATGAACTTTCGGATATTACTACTAAAAACCAAACTGCTTTTGAAGAAATTTTCGCAGTCATTCGCTCAACTAATGAATCAGCCTCAAGAATTGGAGAAGCTAGCCAACTTATTGCCGATATTGCCAATCAGACCAATCTTTTAGCCTTGAACGCCGCAATAGAAGCAGCAAGAGCAGGTGAGGCAGGTAAGGGGTTCGCTGTCGTTGCAGATGAAATCAGAAAATTAGCCGAACAATCTACTGCTTCAACAAATGCTATTGATACCATGTTGGAAGATTTAAAATCTAAAATTTCCACAGCGAATAGCCAAAGCGAAGAGGTCCAAAAGGCGGTTACTGAACAGTTCCACAGCGTAACCGACACAAAAGAAAAATACGTTATCATTGTAGACACCATTAAATCCATTGATGATAAAATCAAGGTCCTTGAGTCCGTAAGTGCATCCATGGATGAAAAAAGGTCAAGTATGTTGCGTATGGTAGAATCCCTATCCTCCATAGCAGAAGAAAATGCTGCTTCAACAGAAGAAACTTCTGCTGTTGTCCAGCAAGTATCAACGACCATGAAAAACATGTCATCAGTATCTGAAGAAGTTAGTCAACTTTCAGATGACTTGTTGGCTGTAATTAATGACTTCAAACTATAGGCTATAAGCCTTCTATTTTCTTAACTAAAGAGGCATCGGATAAAATCTACATCCGATGCCTCTTTTTAAAGCCCTCTAGTTCTCTTCTATATGTAGTTATTGCTAATCCTTTATGATCTCATCGTAATTGACTACTATGTTTTTCGACCTATTTTTTGCCTCATATACAGCCAAATCTACTCCACCAAAAAAACTTCTCCGGTCTTTCCCTTTCCATTCAGAGACGCCAAAACTGGCAGTAATTTTATGACTGATATCAAAGTTATGGTCTTCAATAATTTCCCTTAACTTCTCAGCTAGTACGACTCCATGATCTGAACTTGTATTTGGACAGATAAGAAGAAACTCTTCTCCTCCCCATCTACCTGCTAAATCACTTCCCCTAATATTCGATTTCAATATATGGGCAAACTCCTTTAGGACTTTATCTCCGGTCAGATGTCCATGCCTATCATTGACCAACTTAAAGTCATCTATGTCTAATAGAATAATAGTTAAGGGCTGGGCTTCTCTTTCCGCCTTTAATATTTCTTCGTTAAGCAAATCATCAATTTTTTTTCTGTTATAAAGCTTAGTTAGCCCATCTATAGTCGCTTGTTTCTTATACTTTTCTTTCAATCGTTCCTGTATCTTCTTTTCGGATTCTTCCTTTATTAAAGCCGACGTCCGAGCTGATAGTTGTTCATTCATTTGAATAAATCGTTTGTTTAAATCATTAATTTCATATATATCAACATCTTCATCCAATTCAAATTCTCTCTCACCTTTTCCCATAAGTGATATGGCTTTGCTAAGTTTTTCAATGGGCACCGATATAGTCCTTGACACTTCTTTCGCCTTAACATTTAACCAGAAGCTATACACCATCAGCAATACAAGAACGAGAACAACCTGATAAATAAGCATACGCCGTAAAATATCACTGACTTGTTCAATATCACCTGTAGCCAAGTCTTCGTCAATAATAGCATATAAATCCCATTGGGTTGATTCCAGCCTATTTTTTATAATATGGTATCTCTTACCTTGATCGGAAAAAGCATAGTGACTAACTTCCTGTTCAGTCATCTCTTCAAGAGGCTTTTTGCCATCGATTATCATATGATTCAAGTCATAGATATCAGGTTTATAAATATTTACATCTGTGCTATCCCTCTCTATGTTATCAGACAATTCACTAAGGTTAAAAAGCTTCTCAACATCCTTATTCATAGCTATGATATCCCCTTGAGGATCCACTACCAAAATCCCCTTTACTGGCATCAAATCCAAAGTTATAATATGGCTTATTAATATATCAATAGTTATATCAACACCTGTGACTCCTTCTAAAAAATCGTTATTATATATTGGCACGACACAAGAAACCGTCCAACCAAGTCCTGCCGGATCCAAATAAGCCTTTGTCCAAACTGGTTTACGCTCTGGATTATGTTCTTCATCTGCCAAATAATAAAAATTATAATCTGTCACTCTGACAGTAGGACCAAATTGTTGAGCTACATCATCCATAAAAGGATATATTCTATTCATATTATCAAATGTGTTAATATAGATCTGCGCAATAAGTGGATTCTCCTCAACTGTCCTTTTATAGCCTTCATCAAAGGTCTCAGTATAAAAAGCTTTTTTTAGCTCTTCTTCTCCAATTTTAGTATCTGATGAATAATAAAGAGAAGAACCACCATTATCATATAGCTTATAAAAGACTCCACTTTCATGATAGGCAAAAAGGTCTGTTTCAGGAACAGCCCTCTGAGATAGGCTAGTAAAAAAAAGACTTTCTTCAGCTTGGAAAACACTCATAGTTCTTTCTACTCCCGCAATCTTTGCTTCCATGATCGCAGCCTCTTTTATAATATTATCTTGTATCTTATCAATAGAATTTTCCAAGAGAATGTTGGAAATCATTCCTTCTGAAACAGATACAGACACAAAATATATAACCATAGAAATAATTCCAACAAAAATCAACGCCATTAAAGAATTCACTAGCAGATTATTATAAATATGTTCTTGTAATTTGACCTGCTCTTTATTCATAGGAATCACTCCTTAAGGACTAAGCATGTATATTTAAAATTTTGAATAACTAGAGACGATTTTCAGGGTCCAAATAATCTTTATCCTTATCCTTACGTCTTGGTATAAAACGTTCTATTGATTTGCCTGACTTATATCGAGCATAAAAATAGCCAAATATTGAAAAAACCAAGGCACCTATAAGATTCACAAACATATCCTTCATAGTATCAATGAGGCCGATATCCAGATATCCCTTAAGCCCTAAAGACTGACCATTGACTGTTACCTCCTGTATATCTCTTATGGCTTTATCTGTACCAAAAACTTCAGGATCCAGTAATCGGGAATGTATAGCATAAACAATAGTATCTCTTTGGTGGTCCATACCAAAAAACATATCTATACCAAACTCCATAAACTCCCAAATCACCCCTATAGTCATGGAGAAACTAAAGGCAACAATACATAAATATATAGGAGATAAGTTAATTTTTTGCTTATCACTATCATTGAGAATCCAGACCAATGAAAATCCTATAGCCGCAGCTAGAAAACCATTTATGGTATGAAGCATAGTATCCCAATGGGGTATTTTAGTATAGAAGGAATTAATTGTACCGAGTATTTCAGCTGCATAGATGAAACAGAAAATAATAATTTCAAGGGTGGGCGGTATTTCAATCCGAAATTGTACCTGAATAATACTTGGAATAAAGAGAAGCAAAAGTGTCAAAACATATAAGTATAAACTTTCATATTGCCCTGTAAATATCTGTAATATTAATATTACAATTATTGATGCTCTTAAAATTGAAAAAACAATAAATGAACTGCGATGTTCTTTAATCTCCATCTGAACGGCTTTTACATAATTTTTACCTTTTCCCATTATCCCTACCTTTATCCTATCGTTTATTTAATACTTTGTGTGCAGCCTGGCACTTTATATCTATTATAGCTTAGTTACAAGAGAATTCCAATTATGTAAGCTAGCTTAATTATATCACTGTTTTTCCTAAGACCCAAGTTTGATTATGACATAGAAATCAGCCCCCTATCTTCTGATAAAGAGACTGGCCTAAAAATTCATATGTATCTTTAAGCATGGTGTTTAATCTTAAGAGTTACATCATTCCAATTATTTCTTCTAATTCTTCTGATAGCTCTCTGGCTTCCTCAAAATTCTTGTCTTTTAATGCTAAGGCAATTTTAGTTTCGACAGCTTTTTTCTTTTCCTCTGATAACAAGTAATCCTTATCAAAATAATTGGCATAAATCATGCGC
Organism: Vallitaleaceae bacterium; assembly: GCA_963677625.2. Classification (GTDB taxonomy): domain Bacteria; phylum Bacillota; class Clostridia; order Lachnospirales; family Vallitaleaceae; genus UBA1351. The sequence continues at coordinate 616,918 of CAXXSW010000002.1, read as the reverse complement.
TTGAATTTTTTCATCTTACTTCTTCGAATAGTCTTATTTTCTATAATTAGAACGCTATCCATGCAGTTAACAATAGAATAGTAATCATGACTAATCATTAAAACCGCCCCTTTATAGGTTCTAATTGCTTCTTCCAAAGCCATCTGAGAATAGGTATCCAAATGACTGGTTGGCTCATCTAAAAGCAAAAGATTACCATGACCGACAGATACTTTTGCTATTTGAAGTATATTCTTTTCACCACCTGAAAGGGAAGAAATTTTCTGTTTAAGAACATCACCTTTGAACCCATATTCAGCCAAAAAGTTTTCTGCTCCAGTATAAGTTTCAAACCCTAAGTCCATAAAGGTATCCAATATAGTCATATCCTCTTGTAAAACTTCATTTTGTACCTGTGAAAGGTAATCAACTTTAGCATGTTCGCTAATCTTTATGGATGGATGATTCGCTTTTACAATGGCTCTCATAAGAGTAGTTTTCCCACTACCATTAGGTCCAATAAGGGCAATCTTTTCATGAGCACCTATGGTAAAATTGACATTTTCAAGAAGAGGTTGGTCAAACGTCACACCATAGTCTTCCACCCTTAAGAGGATATCATCTAAATTCTGGTCTTTTCCTCCAATAGATAAATCAATCTCAGGTCTTTTTATATCTACATAGGGGGCCTGAACCTGATTTTTAATCAAACGTTCTTGGATTTTCACACGGGCTTTTAAAGACTTTCCTCTTGACTTATCCGTATCCACACTGGAAATATCTCTTAATCGGTCTATAATAGCATCGTTTCTTTTAATTTCTTCTTCATCAGCAATAGCCAGTTCCTGCTGTTCTATTTTTTCTTGGAGAAGACTAAAGTTATACTCAATAAACTTACCATCAAATTCTCTTATGTCTTCATTCTCAAGGTGCAATATCTTATTAAAACAATGATCGAGGAGATAGCGGTTATGGGTAATAATAAGAAGCGTTCCCTTATGATGATTCAAAAGTTTCCTTAATGCATTTAAATTTTCGAAATCAAGAAAGACATCCGGTTCATCCATGATGACTAATTCAGGATTGGTTAACATCTCTTTAATAATCTGGACCAGCTTAAACTCACCACCGCTTAGCTTGGCTACATTTAAGTCCTTATATTGATAAAGATCTGAAAGATTGAGTTGTTGATTAATCAAACTTTCATATCCATCACCACCCATAGCCTCATATGAATCATAAGTTTCCTGGTATTTGACCATAAGGGTTTCTAAATCTTGAGCACTTTCCATAGCTATACAGATATCTTCAATTTCTCTTTGCAGGCGAATAAAATCTTGAGCAATATAATCAAATACAGACAGGTTGTCCCTTTCACCTACGTGGGAAAACTGACTGACACAACCAATTTTTTGACTGATATTAACTTCAAGTTTACCCTTAAACATTACATCATCTGGATCGAGAATAATATCGATTAAAGTACTCTTTCCAGAACCACTAGCCCCTATGAGAGCACAATGACTACCTGGCTCAATTGTAAAGGATACATTATTATATAAATCCTTATTCGGAAATGAATAAGACAATTTTTCTACTTTTATCATGGGAATGTTTTCCTCCGTTTCATATATAAAACTCACTTAATTATAGCATACCCATCATCCAAATAGTAGATTTCCCTATGGTAATAAGCAATAGAATGCTATAATGGAAAATAATGAAAACGCAAGCCAGAAAATGGAAGGGATACACTTATGGAAAATAATGAAAAAAAACATAAACGAAGAGTTCGCTACAAAGGTACTCATCCCAAAAATTTCAACGAAAAATATAAGGAACATCAACCGGAGAAATATAAAGATACTGTTGAACATATCATTTCTAAAGGTTCAACTCCAGCAGGTATGCACCTATCCATTATGGTCCAGGAGATACTAGATTTTCTAGATATACAACCTGGTCAAAAAGGCCTTGATGCCACTTTAGGATATGGCGGTCATACCACAGCCATGTTGAAGAAACTTAAGGGCACAGGACATATAGTTGGTTTAGATGTTGATCCTATCGAGTCAGAAAAAACCCGTCAAAGACTTGCCCATAAAGGCTTTGACCAAGACATTCTTACCGTTAAACTAATTAACTTTGCTAATATTGATCAGGTAGCAGAGCAAATGGGAAAGTTTGATTTTGTACTTGCTGACCTTGGTGTTTCTTCTATGCAGATTGATAACCCTGAGCGGGGGTTTTCATATAAGGTTGAAGGTCCCTTGGACCTTAGGTTAAACCCTAATAAAGGGGTTTCAGCTGCTCAAAGACTTAGGGATCTTAGTCAGGAAGAAATGGAAGGTATGTTCATTGAAAACGCCGACGAACCTTACGCCACTGAAATTGCATCAGGTATTTATTCAAGAATTAAAGGTGGTGTCACCATAGAAACAACTAGCGACCTTCAACATATCATTGAAAAAACCTTAAGCTTCTTGCCTGCCAAGACTAGAAAGGATGCTGTCAAAAAATCCTGTCAGCGATGCTTTCAAGCATTACGAATCGATGTAAACAAGGAATATGAAGTCCTCTATGAATTTTTAGAGAAACTTCCCTCCATACTTAATCCTGGTGGACGTGTTGCCATACTCTCCTTTCACTCTGGTGAAGACCGATTAGTTAAAAAATCTTTCAAAAACTATTATCGCCAGGGTCTTTACAAGGACATATCCAGTGAAGTAATACGACCATCAAAAGCAGAATGTGCTAGAAATGGTCGAGCAAGATCAACAAAAATGCGGTGGGCTATAAAGGCCTAATAACTAGTTTATACTTGATATTTTCCGATAAATCTTATTCCTTATTTTCAAATTCAATAGGCAGACCTTCTGAACATATTGGAAATATCATTTCTAGAGGACTATTCTTCTGATGTTGTATATGTAAATGAGGTTCTGATGTTGTACCAGAATTACCGACCCTAGCAATCTTCATTCCCTTTGAAACGTAATCCCCAACATTAAAATTTATACTATCTTTTTCCAAGTGTGCTAGGATAAGGTATGTACCTGTCTCTTCGATTTCCATAAAAATATAATTACCAAGTGAACTTTTAAAGTCTTCCGTATTTGGTGAAATATCCTCTTCATTATCCTTCAAATCAATTATGGTTCCTGAGACCGGGCAATATACATCAGCAAGATAAACTCCAAAGTCAGTTAATTCCTTCGAATTTATATCATAAGGTTCTTTTACTATATCATATGCATAACATTCCGATGGCCACACAGCATGGGTTTTATAATCCTTACCACCAAGTAAAATCGATTTTTCTATCGGATTGATAGCTTTAATGGTTTCACTTTTCATTTCATGAGTCGGGTAAGTCAACATTGAAATCCCAAAAAGTATGGTGATTGGGTAGGCAATAATCACAGTTACGCCTATATATAACAAGTTCCATTTTATTTGCTTATTTTTAATTATTCTTACTATTCCAACTATTATCTGAACAAGAAGAGCTAGACTCGCTATTGGACCAACTATAAATACACAAACTGACCATATCCAAGGCCCTACTTGACCACCTACTAAATATATAGCAAGAATGCAAGCTATCTCAATTAATACTAATAATCCAAATCCTATTTTTTTCTTCACAACTTCCTTGTATGATATAAAAATGTAATATCATACATTCCTTTCTTTTTTCTATTAATCTTTTCTACATAAGAATACTGTACAAGTATAACCGCCATTAAAATGAGATGTATTAACTTACTGTTAGAATTCCATTAAAACGAGGATTGACTAGCATAGGGCAGCTTTAGCTGTCAAAAAAAGACCCCAAAAGTTAGATTTAAGGTCTAACTCTTAGGGTCCATACAAGTTTTTTGGTCCTCTTTTTTACTTTACTTATTTTCTCGCCACTATTGTGAAAATAGGTGTTGGATTATAGAATTTGTCCATATCACAATAAATGCGTTCTCCTACTTCTTCATCAATCAAAATTTCCTTAAATCCGGCTGCTTTCAACAATTCAGCATCCCAACCGGGTCTGGATTTTGAGATAGGACGAAGTTCTGCCTTCAAAGTTTCATATGCTTCCCACTGTTGGTCTGAAATTCCATTATGTGCATGATTGTCCGGCTTTTGCTGATTTTTTTCTCTACAGTAATCTGCATCGAAATTGATAAGCAGTCCATCATTTTTCAAAAGGCGGTACCATTTCTGATATGCTTTACCAAGATTAGGTAGAGTCCAAGAAACATTACGTGTAACAAGGACATCAAAACTCTGATCCTCAAATTCAGGATTTTCTGCATCCATCACATGAAAGCTTGCAGGAATTTCCAAAATTTCCGAAGATTTTCTAGCCTCTTTTATCATTTCCTCAGTTAAATCAATCCCAGTCAAGTCATGTCCCTCTCCTGCAAGTAAAAAGGAGAAAAAACCTGTTCCTGTACCAACATCCAGTATTTTAAGACCTTTTTGACCTGGTAAATACTTTTGAAATTCTTCCAACCATCTATTTCGCATATAAGATTCCAGTTCCTGCATTTTTAACTCATTAAATTTTTCTGCCCTCAAAGCCCAATAATCAGTAACTTCTTCTTTAATTTTTTTATTTAAAGTATCATTTAATTCTAACACTATTGCACTCTCCTTATCTTGTTCAACTTATTATTCAGTAATCCCTGTATTCTCATCAATCCAGTAAAAATCTGCTGGTGTAGAGTATATGCCTGTAACGTTTTTGTCCATTACAAAATTCATAATAGGATAACAGTAATAGATGGCTACAGCATCATTTAAGAGAATCTGTTCAGCCTGTTTGGTAAGATCTTTTCTCTCTTGTGGATCTGCAACTATACTTACTTCATCCATCAAAGTGGTAAAGGCTTCATTGTGATATCCAGTGGCATTATAAGTACCACCTTCTTTAAAATAAGTATTGATTTGGTTTTCCGGATCTCCGCAATTCATAATATTAATACTCATGCAAAGCAAATCATAATCACCAGTTTTTTGCATATTCATAACCGTCTGTGTATCATGAACTTCCGGTGTAATCTTGATACCGATCTTAGCCATTGCAGCCTGGGTCGCTTCAACAACAATCTGTTGTTCAGGACGTCCTGTATAGTATACAAAACGAAGATCAATAATTTCACCCTTAGGTGTCTCACGATAACCATCACCATCTGCATCTATATATCCGGCATCATTCAATATCTTATCTGCCTGATCAGGATTATACGCATTCGGATCAATCAAGCTATCATATCCATAATCTGCTGCAGAGGTAATAAGTGTTTTTCCTGAAACATATTGTCCCTTCAGCAAGTTCTCACAGTATGAGTCCTTATCCTGCATTTGTAAAATGGCCTCACGAAGTACCTTGTCACTTAATAATCCATTCTGATTCATAAAACCAATTGTTGTACGTCCACTTGGATTTGTTTCTATCTTGTAATTACTATCGTCTTCAAATGTAGCAATATCATTCATACTGATATTATATACTGCATCAAAATCCCCTGACTGAAGACCCATACTAATCATAGACTGATCCTCTGTATATATGAAGACAATCTTATCCGTCTTGACTTCGCCATTCCAATAATTTTCATTCTTGACTACAACACATTTTTTTGTAGTAAAATCAAAAAATTGACATATATAAGGGCCTGTTCCAATTGGTCCCACGTCGGCAATATTAGCATTATCAACCTTGGTATCTATAATACTGAACAAGGGATCGGCTAACTTATTTGGAAGGATTGGCTCAGGTTGTTCGGTTTTTATCGTTAAGATTTGACCATCCGCTTCAATTGAGCTAGGAGTAAAATACTCTTTTCCTCTTTCTCCATTATCAAATACATTTTCTAAAGAGTCCTTTACAGCTGCTGCATCCAATTTGTTACCATTAGAAAAGCTTATATCATCCTTAATCGTAAAGGTCCATAGGGTATTGTCGTCATTTGAAGAATAATCATCCTCTGCAAGCCATCCTGAAATAGAATAATCCTCATTCATTTTTGTCAATGTCTGGCAAATTCCATATCGAATGGCATACCACCCGTTATATGCCTGAATCGGATCCATTGTACCTGCAGCCTGACCGCTTCCAATGACCACTGTCTTTTCGTCTTCCGCCTTGTTGTCTTTTGTTTCCGAGTTGGCTTTTGACCCACATCCTGTCAATAATACAGAAAACATAAGGACCAACAATAAAGCTGAAATAATCTTATTAGCTTTTAATCTCACTTTTCTTCCTCCTATTTATTGAATACTACTAGTAACTATATGTAAAACAAAAATACTTTTTTGCATTTACAACGAATTATGGTCTGTGATTTATTGAATCAAAAAGATGACACGCTAATAAATGCTCATCTTCTATCTCTTTTAACTCCGGTTTTTCCTGCTCACAAACTTTCATACAATGACTGCAACGATTTCTAAAAAGACATCCTGTCTCTATATTTAATTCACTTGACTCTTCTCTTTCCAACCTTAGAATTTTTTTGGTAAAATCCATATTCAAATCAAAAACAGAATCTAAAACTACCCTTGTGTATGGATGTTTTGCATTTTTCCCAATATCTTTTCCATTCATAACTTCAACGACATTTCCCATATAAACCACTGCCACCTGATGCGCAAACAGCTGTACCAAAGTCAAATCATGACTGACAAATCCTATTGAAATATGTTTCTCCTTCTGTAATTTCACAAGCAATTCTATAATCTTTTTTTGCACCGAAACATCTAGGGCCGATGTTGCCTCATCACAAAGCAGGACATCAGGTTCCAGTGCAAGTGCTCTTGCAATTCCTACACGTTGTTGCTGTCCACCACTCATATCATGTGTATACCGTTCTGCAAAGCTTTCAGGAAGTTCCACTTGCTTTAAGAGTTCTCTTGCTTTTTTATTTATATCTTTTTTCCCAATTATATTAAAGTTGAGAAGCGGTTCACATATGATCTCTTTCACCTTCATTTTGGGGTGGAAGGATTCGCTGGGATTTTGGAAAATCATCTGTATATGTCTACGATGCAATCGTAATTGTTCACCCTTTAATTCCATTATATTTTTTCCTTGAAATACGATCTCACCTGAAGTCGGTTTTTCAAGATTTGCTACCATACGCAGAAAAGTACTTTTACCACAACCACTCTCTCCAACAATTCCTAAAGTCTGACTCTTGTAAAAATTAAGACTGATATCCTCACAAGCAGTCACTCCCCTAGCCTTGAAGTCTGAAAACACCTTTGATACAGCTTTTGTTTCTATAATTAAATTTTCCTTTTCATACATAATATTCATCTCCTAGCTTAGGCACCGCTGATAGGAGCATTCTTGTATGTTCATTCTGGGAATGCTCTAGGATATATGTTCTACTACCCCTATCCACAATATGCCCATCTTTCATCACCAGAATAAGATCTGAAATATATGCTGCTAGGGCTAGATTATGGGTAGCAAGAAGAATACTCGTATTAGAAGCTTCACTTAACTCCATCATTTGTCTGACAATTTGTGCTTGTGTGATAACATCCAAGGCACTGGTTGGCTCATCAGCCAATAATAGCTTTGGTCGAAAAATCATAGCAAAAGCAATTCCGACGCGCTGTATCATACCACCTGAAAGCTGGAAGGGATAGCTTTTCATAATACGATTTCCATTGTGCAGTTGTAAACCTTCCAGCATTTGTACCCCTTTATACCAGGCCTCTTTTTTTGTACATGGTTCATGGACTCGAATATACTCAACAAATTGAGAGCCAATTGTACGAACTGGATTCAACATGCTTCCTGAGTCCTGAAAGACCATTGAAATTTCGCTACCACGAATCTTCTGCCACTCACTGACTGTATTTTTCAATATAGACCTTCCATCGTAAAGGATATCTCCATCAATGACTCTTCCTTGTCCAGGTAAAATTCCATGGATAGCCCGGATAACTGATGTCTTTCCACTACCGCTTTCCCCAACCAAACAAGCAATTTCACCCCTTTTAATGCCAAAAGAAACTTCTTCCACTACCGGTTTATCCTTTTTATTGTATTGAATCGTCAGATTTTCTACCTTGAGCATTACCTTTACCTATCCTTTAAAAACTAACTATCGCTGCTTGTATCAAATATGTCTCTTAGGCTATCACCCATTAAATTAAAGATTACAACAACAATATAAATGGCTAATCCCGGAAAAAACATCATCCAAGGCGACGATTGTAAGTAAATACGTCCCTCATTTAGCATCCTCCCCCACTCAGCAGTAGGGGCCTGTGCCCCAAACCCCAAAAATGAAAGGGCGGCTATCTCCAACATCATCGTACCAATATCAGTGGCTGCCGTAACAATGAGTATAGGCATAATCATGGTAAGAATATATTTTCTTAAAATATAACTTGTTTTTGACCCGGAGAGTATTGCAGCAGATACATAATCTTTATTTCTTATTTTTATAGTCAAACTTCGAGCCAGACGTGCATATTTAGTCCAACTGACAAAACCAATAGCAATAATAGTGTTTATCATACTAGAACCCAGAATTCCGGCAATTGCTATTGCTAATACAATTCCAGGAAAGGAAATCATCATATCAGAAAATCTCATAATAACCGTATCCATTAATCCACCAAAATATCCTGCAAGAATTCCTAGGAAGGAACCAATGATCAGTATTATAAGGACAAGAAGTAGTGCTGATGCCAGAGATGTTCGCGTTCCATAAATAACACGTGAGAATATATCCCGTCCAAGTTGATCTGTTCCAAACCAATGTTCTGCACTAGGAGCCTGTTCTACATTTGATATTTCAACTGCATAGGGACTATAGGAGGTGATTATAGGGGCTAAAATTGCCACACCTACTATAGCAAGGTGTAGAATCAAAACAAGAGTAAACTGCTTATGCTGCTTACAAAATACAAGTACTTTCTGCAAGGTCCTCAACTCTCCTTCCTCCTTGGACTTATAAGATCATAGGAAGTATCAACCATTATATTTATAATCAAATACATTAGGGCAACCCAAAGAACGTATCCTTGAATCAAGGGATAGTCCCTGGCTGCTACCGCTGAAACAGCCAAGTTGCCTAAACCCGGATAAGAAAAAATCACTTCTACCACTACTGTCCCTCCTAGAAGAGACCCTAATGATAGTCCTAGTATTGTTACTAGCGGAAGAAGCACATTCAAAAAAACATGTCTCCACAGAATTATCCTTTCCTTTATCCCCCTTGCTCGACCACCGACGACATAATCCTGATGCAATTCATCCAATACCGTAGCACGTACCAGTCTGATATATTTTCCTGACATGGAAAAAGCAAGGGTCATGGCCGGTAAAATAATTTTTTTGAAACTGATATCCATAGAAATCACCGGTAGTAACTTTAATTTCAGTGCAAGAATGTAAATAAGCATCAATCCAACCCAAAAACTAGGCAGTGATATGCCCGTAAATGAGATAAACCGTATTATATAATCAACTGGCTTATTATGTCTAAGCGCAGCAAGAAAACCTAGGGGAAGGGAAATAGCCAGCATTAATGCTAATGAATATAGTGCAAGTTTTAATGTCGGCCATAAGCGGATTAACAATACAGTTAACACAGGCTTATTTAATGAATACGACCTGCCAAAGTCGCCATGAATACAACCATTAATCCAGTTAAAGTACTGGGTTAAAATTGGATCATTTAATCCCATTTTCTCCCTAGTAGCTTCTATCACCTTGTCACTGGGAACACTCCCTGCTGCTGCATACATTGCCCTAACCGGATCTCCTGGCGCAAGATAGATAAGGCAGAATGTCAGAAAACTAATACCCAAGAGTACAATAATTATCTGTAAAATATAATCAGCCTTTTTTTTAATTGTCACTATTTCCGCTTTCTTCCTTAGCATATTAAGCCTTTCACCCATCCTCTATTAACATTCTTCAACCACTAATTGTACAAACATTTATCGAAATTGCATAACAAATAGACCCATATACAATTTTAGTCCAAATGGGCTTGTTTCAAAGTTTTTTCTAAAGAATATGGTCCTCTGCAATCACAGCTTTGACCTCTATTCCATCCTATTTATTTTTCTTTAATGAGGGTAATTATTTGCCCTTGTAGAACATCTTAGCATGCAAATATATGTCTGTCAATCCATTTAACCAAATTTTAGCCAAACGTTTGCCTTACACATATTATTCCCTTGAATCTTAGGTACATATGATTGCTGAATCCCCTTTATAGTAAAATTATTACATTTAGGCTATAAAATGTGCACAAGTACTTTCCTTATGCTAGAATGATAGGAAGGTAATATATCGTTTTTAAGCTATTTATATACCGGATATCACTCACAGGTGTTTAAAAAATAGAATTCTAATAGAATTAATCCTACTACTATGGGATATGGGGAAATAACATGTTAAATATTGATGTGGTATTAGATGAATTGAATAAGAACTATTTCAATAGCTTTACTCACGCTAATCATATAAGAACTGGTGGAAGTGATACATATAAGGTAATGTCACGGAACGAGAATTATTTTCTAAGAATTGTGTCTGATGCATTTGAAGATACATTCGAAGAATCTATTCATGTTCATCAGTTCTTAATGAATCAAGCCTTTCATGTGCCTAAGATTATATTAAATAATCAAGGTCAATCATTTTGCCGTGTTCTTTTTAAGAATAAAGAATATAAGTTTGTATTATACGAGTTTATTGATGGTTATGAACCAGAAGAAAACGAACTATTAGAGAATATAGGAGAATTATTAGGACAATTACACAGAATAATGGATACATATACCGGGGAACTTAAATCAAGGGATAAAGAATTTTTTATTGATCGTTATTTGGAAGTTTTAAAGATAAAAAAATATTCTGAAAGCAAGTATAAAAAATATGCCGATTATGGACATGACTTATGGGAAAAAGTAAAAGAAATGCCTGTTGGATATGTTCATGGTGATTTTCATAGAGGTAATTTACTAAAAACGAAAGAAGGTAGCCTATACTTGCTGGATTTTGATACTTCAAGTTTGGCTCCTTCAATCTTTGATATAATGGTTATGTGTGATCAGACTAATTACTTTGAATTCGATAAGCAAGGATTCACCAAATCCCAAAAGGCACTAAAAGCATTCATTATAGGATATCGTAGATACTCATATATTTCAGATAAAGACTTGGCAACACTATATGATTGGATTGCTATTAGACATTATCAGTTGCAAGCGACTATAGTTGAGATTTATGGGATAGATTGTATAGACGAGCAATTTCTTGACAAACAGCTTAACTGGTTATTTTTCTGGAAGGAACAATTGACAAACTTCCAAGTGTAACACATATATAAGGTAGGATTCACTACTACTTGACTCCCTAACTTAGCCGCACCTAGGTAAGGAATTGACCTTTAATGAGCTACATATCCTTAGCATACTTGCTACGATAATAAATATCATATCCAATAACTAATACATATGCAAAAACAAACAGAAGAATTGCAATCACATCAATACCCATCACTATAAAAGTAAGCACTAAAATTCCAAATAAAAATACCATCATATCAAATGCTTTTGCTTTTGCTCTATGTCCTATAAGGGTATTACGTTCATCAGATTTTTCAATTGATATTTCTTTCTCTACATTAGGATCTCTCTTTAGGATTTTTTGTCTGATCATTGCTCCCATGCCATGACCCCAAATTCCGGCTCCCACTCCTATAAACACATATGGTAGTCCTATCATAATTCCTTGTGGTTCTTTATTTGTAATAATTAAATATAGACCTAAACATAATAGGAAAAATCCAACTACTACTACAATATAATTTTTAATATTAATTTTCATTATTTATCCTCCTCATAAATAAAAATATCTTCGATGCTCATATTAAAATATCTTGCTACTTTGAACGCAAGTACTATTGATGGATTGTATCTTCCATTTTCCAATGAGCCAATAGTCTGTCTTGATACCTCAAGAGCAAGTGCTAACTCCTCTTGCTTTATACCCTCTTTTTTTCGTATTTCCTCTAAGCGATTTTTCACATTTTTATTCTCCTTTCATGTAAAGCTTACTTTCCATAAAATAAGAATATCATTACTTTTATTAAATGTCAAGTTTACTTTCCATAACAAAGAGGTTACTCGTAAAATTCAAACAAAAAACTTTCCTATAGAAGAAAATAGAAGAAAAAGCAGACTATATTTCAAGTCTGCTAAAAAGTGTTTATATTATTTTCTATTTCTGTGGAGAAAAGTCAACCAGATCCATATCTTCATCCATATAAAAACTATCCTCATCATAGACTAATTTACCTAAAGGTTTGTCACTTCTTTTACTCGAATCAAACATCATACTATAAATATAGATACCATCCGATTCCGCTTCAAATGTAATATCATTGTTATCATTATAAAATCTAAAAAAATGTACCTGATAGCTTTTTAAATCAAATAAACTTAAACTATGATACAATAATCCCGAACCCATAAACGAATGGTACAAAATCTCATCATCACCGTCCTGATTTAAATCCGTAATGAAAAATTTTTGTCCGTTCATACCGTTCAAGAAACCAATAACTTCGCCTCCTGACAAAACCGCAATACTATCTATCCATGCATAGGATAACTTAACTCTCACCAATGTAACCCCATAATAATCGTCCTTATGAATTAATGAGCACTCTAAGCTACCACTTGGAACATCATGTATACCATTCTCTTGCATATACTTTTTGATTCGTTCATTAACATCCTTATTAACCGGTAGTTCCTCAATATAACCCAAAGTGTATTGATCCAACTTTACAGGTCTATCATAAGGCATGTACATAACGATTTCAAATTCGCCTTTTCCTAATGGAGCAACACTAGATATCAGCATTCTAAAAACATCTTCCGAACTGGTTTCCATATTATCAGTCAAAAGTAATTGACCAAATTTCGAATTTCCTTCGCCTTGAGTTATTTTAATATAATCATATCCAAATTCTTCAGAATCGGTCCTTCTACTATCAAACAAATAATATTTTCCTTGATAATAGTATAAATCCTGAAAAAACATGTCTTGTTTATGATCCTCCATAAACTTAATGAAACGGACTCCATATGTCTGGTTACTATTAGCCTTCTCCTGAATCCTATTCACCAACTCAATAATTTCCTCTTCCTTCATTTCATATGCATCTATACACCCATCTGCTAGGGCCTTTTCATATGTGTAGTCTTCTGCAATATTATCAAAGCCACTATATAAGACACCACCTTCTCTTCCATAAGTTACTAGATTATTAACCATATCATCATCCGTTTCTTTATCTGATATATCCCCTGACTTACAGGATGTAAGTAATCCAACTGCCAACAGCATATATACTAAACTTAGAACTGCTAGCATTATCTTCGGTATTCGTTGATAGTAGACAATTGCATTAATACGACTTTCAAGTTCTGTTCCACTAAAGGCTGTGACACTACTTTGCATCTGGTCATTTGCTTCCACTAAGGCAATCGCATAGCCTTTTACGGAATCTCCCGGTAAACTTTTAATAACAGTTTCATCACAGGCTAATTCTACATCTTTTGCAAATTGTCTCATCATCCACCAAGCTAGGGGATTAAACCAGTGAATAAGGGTGACCAGCGTTATCAATAATTTCCATAAATTGTCTTTTCGTCTAATATGGGCATATTCATGAATTAAAACAAAATCTTCCATCTGCTTATTGATATTTATGGGTAATATAATCTTAGGGCAAAAAATCCCAGTAACTATAGGTGAATGAATACTTAATGACTTAAATACACCAACTCCTTTATAGCTTTTATAATAACTCTTATCTATTTTCTTTGTAAATTTATAAGCGCTTATTCCAATCACTAGTCCAAAACATATTAAACCACTAAGCCATAGAATGCCGAGCCACTGGAATAAAATATATATTTTTGTGTTATTAAACGCTAAAGGTTCATAATCCTTGGCAAGCTGTATAGAATTTGAAAAAAGCAAGCTAGATTCTATAGGCATTTCGGTAATATTCACTTCCACCATTTCTATATATGGATCTGATACAGCCGTAATAATACTAAAATCACTATGAATCGCAAAGGGTAATAATAAGCGTATCACTACAAACCCCCATAATAGGAGTATTAAGGTCTTAGGTAGCCACTTATTAAGGACCAATCGAAAAAGCCATACAATAGCCATAACCAAAACACCCAGTATGCTCATGTTTAATATATAATAAATAAGCTCAGCAAGCACCTTAATCCCCCCATTCATAACTTTTTATCAATCAAGTTGCGTAAGCTTTTTAACTCTTCTTTAGTCAACTGCTCATCTTCAATGAATTTACTAACCAGGAGCTTTGATGAACCTTCATATAATTTATCTACAAGTCTTTTAGCTTCTTTAAGTTGAACTTGCTCCTTTGTTACAAGTGGTGAGCATACAAAATTTGGTTCCTTTCTTAGAACCGCCTTTTTCTTTATCAATTTTTTTAAAACTGTATATGTTGTATTCTTGTTCCACCCATATAATTCAAAAGCAATAAGGCTTACTTCCTTTGCTTTTATATCCTTTTCTCTCCATATAATCTCCATTACCTTTAATTCTGAATCAAATAATACTAATTCACTCATGTATATAACCTCCAGACTATTGCAGTAGTATATCTTATTCATAGACTATCACAATAGTCTAAAAATGTCAATTTTATTCCTATGCATGTCAAGATTTGCATCTAAACAAGAGCACTTTACAAGATTTCCAATAATCTTAGGATATAACATCTTCACATTTACGTATAATTTCATCAACTATGGACTCAATAGCTAGCGTTGCATTGATTATAATTCCATTTTTCGGAATGTCCTCTTTGGTTTTGTGCAATTGTAAAATGAGTTCTCTCTCAGCTTTCTTTCCACCAAACTCATTTTCTGGTCTCTCGTCAAGTCTCTGGTTCAAGGTATTAATATCGATTTCAAGAATGAATACGCCATCAAATAAATGTATAAACTTAGAAAAGTTCCTAGAACCACCACAGAAAAATGTTATTACTTCATCTTGGTTGTCAACCAAGGCTTTCACTTTTTCCACTTGCCAAATGTGATTCTCATGTCTGGCAGTATCTGTCGATATACCAGTTTCCGGATCACCCTGATAAGCCAATTCACGGTCCCCATGAATGGCATGATATCCACGACGTTGTAGTTCGTTACAAACAGAAGTTTTTCCGCTACAAGATACACCTTCTATAAGAAAATTCTTTCTACCCATGCACAGATCCTCCTACAAATCATATTTCACTATATGGTTAAGTAAACTATTTCATATTATAGCATGAAGTATATCATGCCAAAATATATGGAATTTTTGACTATGCCTTTGATAATCTGGAGAACATTCAAAATTATTTACTTTGGCGCTAAAAAAAGCCATCAATCTCTAAAAAATTGATGGCTTTTATCTGTAAACTCTTTGTTGATTTATATTTACATATTTTCATATCTAAATTTATTAAACTCCATAAGTAAATCTTGGGCTGTTTTTGCTAAATCCTCTGAAACTGATGTTATCTGATTCAAAGAATTTTCCTGATTAGCTGTTGCCCTAGCAGACTCATCAGCATTATTACTGATAAGTTCAATTTTAGTAGCTAACACAGATGTTGATTCATTTATGTGTTTTATTAATTCGATGAGTGAATCAACTTTTACTTTTCCTTCATCAACGTTAGAACTTACCATCTCTGTTGACTTTGTTACACTACCTATTAAACTCATAATCTGACTAACAGTATCAACAATTTCTTTGGAAGAAGTATCTGTTTCTTCTGCAAGTTTTCTAATTTCCTCAGCAACAACAGCAAACCCTCTGCCGGCTTCTCCTGCACGAGCAGCTTCAATTGAGGCATTAAGTGCCAATAGGTTGGTTTGTGATGATATGCTTTGGATTGTCGATATTATTTCATTAATATTCTTGGATTTTACTTCCAACTCATCAATAGTATTTGCAGACTCAACAACAGATGATGATATATTTCCCATGGAGAATGTTACTTCATTCGCAAATTGGATACAATCATTAGATATCTCTTCGAGATTATTCGTGTCACTAAGCCCTTCTTTTGTTTGTTTAAGAATATCAATAGTTTGTTGATTAACTAATTGGGCAGAAGATAAAAGTTCTTGCGTGGAAGCTGCTAATTCTTGTGAAACAGAACCTATGCTTTCTGAATTATTTCCTATACTTGATAGTAGTAGCTGTTGATTCGTAACATCTTTTACAACTTCAACTGCTGCTAAGGGTGTTCCGTCTTCATCATAAACACCAGCATTAGAAACCAGTGTAGTTAAGCGATCCCCATTTTTACGAAACACGTCAACCATTGCATCTTTTAAAAATTCTCGTTTATGAACACACTTTTGTGTTGGGCAATCCTCACATACATCAGCTCTGAACATTTCACCACATTTAAATGATTTTGCATCTTCTTCAGAAAAGCCTGTTAATTTTTGAATCTCTTCTGGCCAATGAATGACATTGTAATCCATATCTCTGATATAGTATGGATCGGGCATAGCTTGTTGTACACCTTTTAGCATAGCTATTTCCCTTTTTTGTTTCGAAATTTCTTCTCTTAATTCAGCTATAAGTTTGTCTTTTTCATTCTTTTTGGTTTTCATCGCGCAACCTCCTAATATTTTACAAACTTGTTATATAGCATCCCCTATTACATTATTATAACATTCTATTCAATAAGTTGCTAATATAATATTCCAATAATCAACTTTACCATTATATATAATATAGTTATAATATTCTCTATTACTCAATAATCCTTTTTTAATAAATATAGGAAAAATATTCCCATAGATTCAAAAAAGAATATTGTATATGATGAAACACCGATTAAATAAAGAAAATGCAACTACTATTTTCTCAACAGTAGTTGCACTTTCTTTATTTTTTGCTCATATGATCTTATAATTACTTATCGTTTGTAAACCCTTGTTCCTTCATTGTTGGATGTACATTAGGGAAGTATACATATTGATATACATTGGAAGTCTGTTTGCTCCAATTACCTTCTTTTTCTCTTCCTACTTCAACTAAATATTTCTCCATCTTCTCATCATATGCATCCATCGCTTCTTTTAAACCTTCTTTGTGATACTTTTCTTTATGTAGAAATGTGCCTAAAGGCATACGTGGTTTCTTTTTAGACTTGTCCACCGGATGTCCTATTGCTAGGCCTGCAACTGGATAAGTAAACTCAGGCATATCTAGCAATTCAATCATTGCTTTTGGATCCTTTCTTATGCCACCAATTGGTACAATACCAAGTCCAAGAGATTCTGCTGCAAGGATAGCTGCTCCCATATTCAATCCAACATCCACTGCTCCAACAAGTGTTGACTCCACACTTTCATGTATTTTTTGTTCTAAACCATTTTTTTCTGCGGCTAAATTGGTTTTATAAAAATCTGCTACAAAAAGCATAAATACAGGTGCCTGTTCTATCCACACTTGTCCGCCTGCTATCTCAGCAATTTTTTTTCTTGTTTCTTGATCTTTAATCAATATAATTGATGTCTGCTGACCATTGATTGAGTTTGGCATCGCTTGAGCTGATTTCACAATTGCTTCTAAAGCCTTGTCATCTATATCGTCTGATTTAAAATTTCTAATTGAGCGATGGTCTTGAATTGATTCTATGATTTTATTCATAATAATTCTCCTTTTATTTACCTATTTTATTTTTTGATAAAGTTTAACTTCTGCTTCTTTTTCATGCCAGTCTTTTGAACCTGCCATGGCCTCTTTAAAATGCTCCGATGCAAGATGCTCTTCTAAGCACTCCATATCTTCCCATTCTTCCATCATAACAAAAGTGCCGGCACTTTCTGTCTCTTGAAATAACTCATATCTTTGGCATCCTCGATCTTTTTCGTTGGTCTGATCCACTAACCATGATGCCTGTTTTTGAAAATCAGCGATATGCGCCTCTTTTATATAATTTGTTGCAATGACATAAATCATTTTATCCTCCTAATTCGACAAAGCATTAAGAATTTTATTGCTTAATGCTATATATGTTTTTCGTTCTTCTTCTGTCAGCATGTCATTGATTACCTTGTTTAAATCATTGACTGCATTTAAGATAATTGGCTGTAACTGTCTTCCCTCTTCGGTGATAACTAAAAAGGCATTTTTCCCATTGACCTCTTTAACAATAAATCTTTTTTGAATCAGTTTATCAACAAAACGTGTCATTGTAGAGGGCGTTAAATGTAAATAATCACCGACCTCTTTCTGATGTACCTTCTGTCGCAAATTAACTATGTATAAGATAAAAGCATGGCTTGGTGACATACCAGTTTGTGTGAAAATATCCTCTGCTTTTGCCTTAAAAGCTCTTGACATCTTTGATGCACTGAAGAACAAACAACTATTCAATTGACATTGTTCACTTTTTAAGTCTTTCAAATCTTTCAAAAAATCACCTCTTTGTTTGTACATACAAATATAACATTGTTTGATTTCTTTTTCAATACTTTTTTTCACTTTTTATTTTTCCTTGTTAATTTATCATTGAAGCTATTACTATTATGTCGCATAGAATAAAGAAAGCTGACTCCTGTGGTATACAGAAATCAGCTCTTATTACCTAACTCTTTTATCATGTCCTTGAGAATAAAATATAATGGATAGTCAGTGTTTTTTGAGACACAGCTATTAAGAGCAACCTATTAGAGTTCATGCTCTACGATTACTTTTCTTCTTCCCAACAGCCTATCTCGTTTTGCTTTAATCAGTCATAATTCGTATTTTGCTGAAAATTACAACTACTCAAATCAGATAGATATGACCTAAACCTATCTTCATCCTCACTCAATGATCCGAAAAAAGAAACATCTACTTCTTCAACAATGGGAATGGATTTGGTCATTTTTTCACGACCTACTTCTGTGAGTTCAATAGCTTTAGCACGTGTATCCTTTGAATGGATACTTCTTATAATCCATTGTTTTTTTTCCAACAGCTTAAGAATCTGGGATACAGACATAACATCCATACCTGCCATTGTTGCTACCATAACTTGAGTAACTTCCTGATTGTTTTGAGACAAATAACCTAGCGTCGATAATACTACAAACTGTGGATGCGTGACGCCTACCTTTTTAAGCCGTCGTTTAATCTCACTATGCCACTCGTTATATGCCCGCATAAACAGCAAGCCTGTGGAGTCCTCCGAATTCTCTTTATGCATTGATGGAAAATCAATCATCTTTCAACCTCTCCTTTTAGAAGCATAATAGAATCAGGAACATCATTAAATACTTGTCTCAAAAAAACCAACTTTTCATGTGTTACTTCTTCTGTTTGAAGTTGAACACTATGTCTTACATAAATACCATCCTTCTCTTCAAGAATCTGATGATCAAAATAAATATCACCAAATGGAGTGGATGTTTTATCACAAAATAATTCGTTTTCAATAACAGTGGTTAAAGTATAATCCATAGGTGGCATATCAGCTAGTTTCATTACACCGGTTGATCCTGTTTTGAACTCCCCATCTAAAGTGATACTTTCTAAATCATCTTCCCAAACATACCATTTTTGAATGTCTGCATAACACGACCAAATACGTTCCTTACTTGCATTGATTTTCGTTTTATAACTAAATTCCATACGTTATTCCTCCTTAAATATATTTCCTGTTTTAATCATTGCTTATGTACTTATTATAAGTACATTTATAATAAGTGTCAATGCTTTTTCAAATATTTTGACAAAATATTTAATACAACGATATTTGGTAATCCATCACTTTCAATATACTTCTTGAAAATCATTCTAGCGGTTTGCAGTGATTCATCTCCTCCTCGATATAAGTTTGTACGAATATCATATACATACTTATAACTCCTATAGGACCTATAAACAGACGGGTATTTAACTTTCACGTTATGTAAAAAGCAATCATAAAAAATCAAAACTATGACAAGAAGTCATGGTCAAAAGACTCATGACACTATAAACATTAATAATCATTCTTTTAGACGAAATATACCAAAAGCAGCTATAAAGAACTTTTAGCTAACCGAACCGATAAAAAAGATTATCATGGCTATGATAAAATATTTTTCAAAAAATTGAATAAAAACTAAAGTCATCGCAGCTTGTCAGTGGTCTTTTATAATTATTTGACATAGATTTCAAAAAATGCATAATTAAACTCTTTATGATAAAATAATAAAGAGCTAATAACTAGGTATTTAAAATAATAGTAACGTCGTAAACATCTCCAAAAAATGGATATTTACGCATTTCGTGAATACAATAGTTATGTGACATCCCTCACTAGAAAGGCAAGAGAGACATGTATAGAAAGATTTTACCTCTAATCATATTGATTATTTATCTAATTGGTTCCGTTTATGTTTTTGAGAGTAGAGATCCAGGTAATACGAGCTGGGCAATTTTATTAATACTACCAATTCTTTACTATTTAATATTTGGATTGATTTGTAGCTTTGTTATAGGAGTGGAATATAATATTATAGAAGACAAATTTATGATTATTATTGGAATTATATCGTTGTATTTTGTTCTTATACCAATTATCTATTATAGTCCAATAAAACTACTTAGTGGGGTTGAAAGTTTCTTTATGATTAATAAATCAGCTGGAAGTATAGCTAGATTGATAACGGTACTGTTTGGAATAATAGTAGGTGGATTTATTAAAGGATGGATAAATGGAAGTCGTTCACAGGCTTCCGTTCAAGACATCACATAACATACGATTCAGCGACACTGCGATTGCTAACCAAGTCGCCTACTGCATTAGGCCACCCAGAGGGTCCCGGCCATGAGCGGTGGCTGTAAGCTCCTTGCGTCGTGAACCGAGGTCCGTTATGTGACAGAATTCCCAGAGTTCTTAACTTATAATAATCAATCATAGAAGACGGATGTGTACAATGAAATGCATCACAAGAGGGTTCGTTAAGAACCACGCCGCGTCTGCTCGTAACCAGCCATCCTATACCGTTAGAAGTTTCTATCGAATACCGCACAAAGGAAGTGTGGGATATAAACAGAAAAGGGTTGATGCGGAATTAGAAAGAAACTTGGACATCGCCATAAGAGGGCCGGATGGATTCCAATCTAGTCACAATAGAGTTGAAGTTGCACTAAAGCTTCCGATTTCTTTTACAATAAGGAAATCGCCTCACGAAGGTATTTACTGAGAATTCCGGCACATAACATACGATTCAGCGACACACCCTTCGCTAACCGAGTCGCCTCTGCATTAGGCCACCCAAAGGGTCCCAGCCATAAGCAGAGGCTGTAAGCTCAGGGGCGTCGTGAACCGACCACCGTTATATGAAATAGAACTTTCGATTAAGAGCAAATCAGTTTCTTGGAGGTAGTTATGTTTAGTAATATATGGAACCCAACTCAAGATGAAATTAGAAAATGGGCGTATTCCTCGATGAAGCTACCTGATCAAGATTGGCAGCTAGCTGTCTACGACTTTAAGAATATCAGGTTGTTATTTGAACTAGTTTCTGATGAGGAATGTCTAAAGAGATCATTTTTTCTAGACTGTTTATATGTATTTATTGGTGATATTGTTAGTGGTTCTGGAGGTACCTTGGAAGATGCTTATAAGGCAATAGAGTTGAGTAAGGAGTTTGATGAACGAAGTATCCTAAAGTGGGCAGATAGGTCCATTGAGTTGCTTGAATATCCAGATAAGTATGATTATGATTACTGGGGACTAGATAATAAGAACTCAAGGAATTCTCTGTAGTCAAGTTCTACATCATATAACAACGCATTGCCAACACACAAACCGCTAACCGAGTCAGCATCGCATTAGGTGTTCGCAGGCTCACAACCATAAGCTCAGCCTGTAAGCGTTTTGGCGTCGTCAACGCTGAGACGTTATATGACAGTCCGCTGCAATTTCCGCCCCACGTCCGTGTGGGGCTGGATGGCTGATGGGACTGAAAGGATTAGTTATGTTCCATCATTACACTTGTTATACTTTCTGTGCTATAAAAATACATAAATTACAAGGAGAATCAATATGTTTTTAAGTTTTGGACATAAGAAGAATACTAGTTTTGGTAATGTTGAAAGCAAACATTGTCCTATTTGTAACTCCGAGTTGGGAATGAAGTTAGAGCGGATTACTTGTTGGAATACTTTCTGTTTCTTACCAATATTTGATTATGAGCAAATTTTTCTTACTTGCCCTGATTGTCAACATGCCATTGAAATCAAGGACACCCAGGAGTATTATAAGGCGAGATTTGAAATAGAATCAAAAAGGATTAATAAAAAAAGCGGATTGAGAAAAGATTTGGATTTTGAGGTAATGCTAAAGAAATATACGATAAAAGCATTTATAAGGAAGAATGTGTTTAAATTTATTATCACACTATTGATTATACTGACTATTATTTATGATAGATTATTTTGCAGGTAAGAATTTTTAAGGCTTGATTTTTCTTGAAATTATGCTACATTACAAGATGTTCCTGAGATTCATCATGACTCAAATGTTATTTTTATGATTGGCAGGATACTAAATTGGAGAGTGTATAAGTGGGGCATCGCTAAGCAGTCCGTGGCTTGCTCCTCGAGTGGCAGACCATCATAGAACATAAGTAAACTAGCTACGAACTAATAGGTTATGCACATAAGTATAAGGAGGTATTGAATGAGAAAGAAATTTTCAAACAAATCTATGATTGCGATTTTCAGCATATGTATGATCTCATTACTTTTTATAGTTGTTTTATCTGTTCGAAGAATTTCACATGAATTAAATCGACCATTAATTAACGTTTATCACTATGTAAGTAGTGACTTTGGTTATACCGATATAGAAGTCCCTCAGAAAGGCCGAACTTTGGAAATGGTTGAGAAAGGATTTGAAACGTATAAAGAAGATAATGATTTGGATGACATAGAACTCATGATAACCGATAAACCTAGTGATTATGACAATCTAAACCACCGAAGGTGGAATTATCAATATGTTGATTTTGAGTATGATTAGTTTTTCAGACATCACATCACATACGATTTCCAACACTCAATTCGCTAACCGAGTCACCTCCACATTAGCCCACCCAGAGGGCCCTAGGCATGAGCGGAGGCTGTAAGCTCATTGGCGTCGTAAACCGAAGACCGTTATACAACATTCAACACTAGTTAAAAAATTGGAGACACAAAATGGCTAATATTATATTTTTGAACGGCACATCAAGCGCTGGAAAGACCACATTAGCAAAGGAAATACAACTACAATGTAAGGAACGATACTTTCATATGTCTATTGATACTTTTTGCTATATGCTTGCTCCTAAATTTTTAGAAGAAGATTTATGGAATAGTGTTAATATTGCAGCAACAGCAATGCATCGGACTACGGTCTCGTTATGTACAGATGGTGAGAACGTAATTATAGATAATGTCATAGATGATACATTTATTCATTGGTTAAAGGAATGTATTAATTTGTTCGAAGAATTTAATGTAACATTCGTTTACGTCTATTGTGATAAAGAAGATTTGGTAAAACGTGAAGAAGAACGTGGAGATAGAGAGGTTGGTCAAGCAATGTACCAATTGAATAATATGAGTATAATTCAAGATTATGATTTACAAGTTAATACTTCATTAAAAAGTAGCAAAGAATGTGCACGTTATATTCTGAATAATCTAACTAACAATAAGAATGAAAGTGCATTTCATGTACTAGCAGAAAAGCTATAAGTGTGTTGACAATTTCCGTGTTGAACATTGTATAACAACGCATTGCCAACACTCAAACCAGCTAACCGAGCCAGCATCGCATTAGGCGTTCACGGGCTCACAGCCATGAGCTCATCCTGTAAGCTCTCTGGCGTCGTGAATCGAAGTCCGTTAGACAACATGCAGAGTCTAGTTGCTATTGAGTTAGAAAAGTGAGGGAAATGAGATGAAAGTATATATAGAAACGGATAGACTTATAATTAGAGATCCCATTATTGAGGATTTTGATTCGATTTGGGATATGAGAAATGATTCTGAGGTTACTGAATTTACTGGTGGAGTAACTAAAATGTTGAAAGAGGAAGCGTTAGAAAGTCATATAAAGAGATGTAATAATATAGAAAATGTACCTAAAGAATACTCTGTTGTATTAAAAGATTCTAATGAATATATTGGATACTGTGGTTTTCAATACTGTAGTATTCTAGATGGAATAGAAATTCTGTATGGATATTCTAAAAAATATTGGGGTAATGGTTATGCTATAGAAGCAGCAAAAGCTGTTTTAGAATTTGGTGTGAATGAATTACATATGAATGAAATAGTAGCAGCTGTTAATTATGCCAATATAGCCTCTGATAAAGTTTTAATGAAAATAGGAATGATCTTTGTTGAGGATGTAGAATGGCCTAATCAAGGAATGGTAAAGAAGTATCAATTCAAGAGTTAATATCGACTCTGCACGATCACGAATCACAGGAACGTTAGGCGACAGAATCTACTACTTTTTATTTGAAAGGGGGAATATGATGAAGAATAAAAGAAACGGAATAGTGATATTGGTATTATTTTTATTGACTATAGAAATTTATCTGATAATAGATTTGATTTACAAATATAAGGGAGTACAGCAAGTGTATATTTTAGCACCGATAGTTGCTGTTTTATTATATGGTTGTTTCAGAATGCTCTATCAAAATAAGAGAGAAAACAAAGTTGGAATAATAAGTGTGTTTGTAATAACCATAGTTATATGTGGAATGACAATTTTAACACGTCCAACATATTCATATAAAGAAGGTAGAGTTTTAGTTGAAAAGTACTTAGAATCAAGCGATGATAGTTTTAATGAAGTTAAAAACGATAAAATGTTGATACCGTTAACAAATGAAAAGCAACATGTACTTATAGGACAATATGGATATTATTACAAATATATAGATGATATAAATGAGTTGTTTTTTATAGTGAACCCACTAACGGGTAAAGTATCTTTATTAGAAGATGAATTTAATTGAAATAACTTGCTATTATTAAGTACTATGAAGAAAAGAATAATAAGAATATGTGAAGTTCCGTAGATTTCATCGCCAACAGACTGTTATATGACATACGGTTTCCAAAACTCCCTTCGCTAGCCGAGGTCCGTTAGATGAATTTTTTGGCTGTGTACTGCAGGACTTAAGTCCCAAAAAGGATTTTTATGAGAGATTTTGTATTATTTATATTACTTGTTGCATTATTATCTGGATGTATTAGCAATGATGAAGTTGATGAGTATACAGTTGATGAAGCTGTTTCCAATGGAGATATTGTGAATTCGTTAGGGAATTATTATAACTTTGATCGAATTAATGCATTTATAGATAATGTTTCAGAGGGAATCGCTGATCAGATTCGAATTACCCAATATACCATTGAAGGAGATGCAATTATTACAGACTTAGAATTTGATGGTGATACCATCAAGTACATAGAAGATTCAAGAAGAGATAGTTATAGCTCTGGTGACATTGTTGAAGATGAATTTATATCTATAGAAAAGATAGAGTTACAGGTGATAGATAGTTCTGATGTTTTTGTTGAAATAAGTGTGTTTGATGCAGATTCAAGGAAACTAGTTATGAGATACTTAAAACAGTAAATTGTCTTATGGCGATGCCAGAAACTTTACTAAACAGCTAATAGCGAAGAAATACTGCATCAAGGGAAACAATACATCGAAAAATTTCTTCTTGCAAGTGATCTTTGTAGAGCGTTTTAAAAAGGACTGTTCTAAAATGAGAAAGAAACTCTTTGTGGGTGTCATAGTCTTATTAATAATATTGAGAAGTATGACTACGAAAATAAAGGTTTCAAGTACCCCGATTTCCTTCTTAGACTATATTTACCAGACAAATTAGCCCGAACTATCTTAAATATCAAGTATTTTTATAGTATTCCGTATGAAATTAATAGTGAAAATCCTAAGTTTGATATTAACTGTGAAGTAATCGTATATGGAGAATATGGTACATCAGTTGATATTGAAGATTTATTAAAAGATAAACTAGATATTCAATATATTAGCACATCTTCAGACTCACTACTCTATTTAGCTAGAACGAGGACTACCGCTAATAGTAATCAGAATGTTATTCAGCTCACCTATTCTGGTGAATGGAATGATGTTATATCAGATGGCAAATTATAGATGTAGCTACTATAGATTAAGTAGCACAATATGAAAGGACAGTACATGGACAGTAATTTTAGATGGTACATGGATAAAAAGATTGAGCGAACTATTGATAATCTTAAAAAGCATAATATGTTAGGCATCTATATAAAGAATCGTAAAGTATTGTTTGAGGTCCTTGAAGATTTAATTGCTGACGAAACTACCATTGGTGTTGGCGACTCAATGACTCTTTTTGAACTTGGAATAATTGACTACATTAGAAATAAGAATGTACATTTTCTTGATAAGTATTCAGATGAGTATAAAGGGAAAGATAAGAAAGAGCTGTATAGAGCTAATTTTTCATCGGATACATTCCTGACAGGAACGAATGCTGTTACTGAAAAAGGTGAACTATATAATATTGATGGCAATGGAAGTAGAGTTGCACCAATGATTTACGGACCTGATCAAGTTATCGTTGTGGTTGGTATCAACAAGATTGTTAGAGACTTAAGTGAAGCTGAGAATAGAGTCAGGCAACTGGCAGCACCTATTGATGCTAAGAGATTGGATAAGAATACACCCTGCACTAAGGTAGGTTATTGTGTTGATTGTAAGCATGAAGAAAGGATTTGTAACGATTTTGTTGTTATTGCAGGTCAGTTTCAAAAAGAAAGAATTAAGGTCTTGATTATGGATGAGAGCTTAGGGTATTAAACTTCAGTATTATGTTGGTTTCATACTTCTGTATATTCCGTCGTCAATTCACTGGACCTTAACAGACATCTTGATTTCGGTTACGTAAATCTATAATTAGTAAAGCGAGGTTTTATTGAGGTGATTAAAGAAATAGAACTTGTAATTTTTGATATGGACGGCTTGATGTTTGATTCTGAGAGTATTTCATTTGACTCGTGGAACAGATCCTTTAGTAAGCATGGCTATACATTATCGATTGATGTGTTCAAGCAGACATTAGGCGCTACTCGTGAGAAGACTAAAGAAATCTTTATAGAATTGTATGGCGAGAAATTTCCATTTGAAGATATAATTGATTTGCGTAATAATATTTCAAGAAGAATGATAAAGGATGATGGTGTTCCAATTAAAAAAGGATTAATAGAGTTGTTGAATCTTTTGGAAAATAAAAACGTGAAGGTCGCAGTAGCAACTTCTGCAAGTAGGAATCGGGCAAAAATGTTTTTAGAGAAATCTAACGTTATTGGCTATTTTGATTACATTTTATGTGGTGATGAGGTGGAGAAATCTAAACCTAATCCTGAGATATTTATGAAGGTCTGTGATTACTTGTCCTGTAACCCAAGAAAGACAATTGTTCTGGAAGATTCAGAAGCAGGGATAGAAGCTGCTTATAATGCCAATATGCTTCCAGTCATGGTCCCTGATTTGATTGAACCAACCAAGAGTGTAGAAAATATGATATACAAAAAATACAATGACTTAAATGAGGTGATTCAACTTTTTAAAGAATAATCGAGTTGGGTCAATCAAGACTCTACTAACATACGATTCAAGGCCACTAGCGCCACTCCACTCAACCCGTTATCCGAGTCGAGATCCGCAATTAAGCATTCACGGGCTCACAACCATGAGCTCACCCGGTAAGCTCTTATTATGCGCAATATTGAGCTAAGTACAGATAGCTTAATATTTTATGAATATACAAAATAAATATTGGCAAGATTTAGTTCAAATGAAGTTTGAATGTTTTTATATTAATGAATATTTAAGTCATTCTCATAGACAAAATAATATGATTAATATTCTAACAGCTATAACTTCATCTTCCTCAATTGCTGGGTGGGCAATATGGAATGAACTTAGTTTTGTTTGGGGAGCTCTTATTGCAGTTTCACAAGTAGTAAATGCCTTGAAACCATTAATGCCTTACAATAAGAGAACACAATATCTAAATATCTTTTCTTCGAGACTTTCTAATCTGTACAATAGATATGATTATGATTGGTTAAGAGTATCTGATGGAAGTATGACTGAAGAAGAGATTAATGAATTAGTTCATGAGTATCGCATTGCATATCAAGAGGCATATGACGAATTTTTACTTGAAAATCATCTGCCAATTAAAGAGACGTTAAGGGCTACTGCTGATCAAAGATTAGAAGAATACTTTTCAAAGTATTTGTAGAAAGAAGGGATGATATGCTACAAGCTAAAAAGGACACAGACCATGATAGAGACACATTCAAGAATCGTGATGTCCCTCAAACAAAAAAGGATATTCCTATGCCAAAAACCACCCCACCAAAGGAAAGTTCTCCTAAGAAGTAGATTAGAAAGCTAAAAGTGACGCTCAATACTGCGCATAATATTCGATTCCACCCTACTAAGTTCCTTTATCTCCTTCCTAGAGTTCAAAATAACCACTGAAATTATGAGGGTACCGTCAAGGTCGGTAAAAAAAAGATGACTGTCGTATCCAAAGTCCTTAAATATTTTTAGCAAAAGAAAAGAGCGACCACTATTTTTGTGATCGCTCTTCATTCTTATTCTAATGTTTCAATAGGAAGGTTCATTCCTTTCCAACCCTCAAGTGCTCCTGAAAGCTCATAAGCTTCAAAACCTTCTGATAATAAAATAAGTAATGCTGTTTTTCCGAGCGTAGTACCTCCAGTCCAGTCATATACTACATATATTTTGCTTTTATCTAATTCATCTAAATGTTTTCCTAATTCTTTTGCAGGTATTGCAATAGCACCTTTTATTTGGTCCTTTTTCACCTGTGCAGGAGCGTTTCGAACATCTAATATGACATATGGCGAATCTTCTTTTTCGATGTTTTCTAACACAGTAAAATGATTTATATATAAGCTAAGGTATGTTTCTAATAATTCAATTTTTTTCGCTTGCATCTTTTATTTCTCCATATCTTGAGTATATTTTTGAGTGCTATCGTTAATTTTTTTTAATAAATTTGAGAATTGTTGAATCTCTTCACTAGACAAGCTACCTAGCAAATTATTAACAATGCTAAAGTTTTCAGGTAAAAATTTCTCTAAAACATGATTTCCTGCTTCAGTAAGTTGAACAGATAATGAACGTTTATCTGTGGTAGAATTACTTTTTAAAATCCACCCCTTCGTCTCCATTGCTTTTAACAATTTACTAACAGTTGCACGAGTAGCTCCCAATTTCTCAGAAATAACTGACGGCAATAATGTTTGGTTTGGAGCATGATATAAAAACATCAAAATAATAAATCTTGATTCACTTAAATCGTTCTTGTCAAGGGCATAATCATATTGTTTTTGCATATTACGATATGTCCATTGAAAATCAATGAATAATTTAACAGTATCTGAATTTAATTCCGAATAAACATCTTGCATCAACTTTAAACGCTGATTATCAGGGCGATCAACAAAAGTAAAGTTATCCATAATTCATATCCTCCATAATAGTTAGCCGGCTAACTATTATGATAGTAACATAATACATTTTAAATGTCAATTTAAAAATTTTGTGTCTATCCCTAGGTGTTAGACTAGTTGTCATGTAGTTAAAAAATAGTATAGTGTCATAAGATGACACGGATGGAGGTACATCACATGGCAAGTTACAGTAAAGAATTCAGAGAAAAAATGGTGGCACGTATGTTACCGCCCAACAGTGAGTCAGTCCCTAAAATTTCAGATGAAACCGGGATATCTGAAGGGACTCTATATAAATGGAAAAAGAAATATGCTTCAACTGGGCAACAAATGAAATCAAGTAATACTGATAAATGGAGCAGTCAGGATAAGTTTAGAATAGTTATTGAAACTGCAAGCATGAACGAAAGTGAGCTATCAAAGTACTGCCGTACCAACGGCCTCTATAAAGAACAGGTGAAAGACTGGAAAGATGTATGTATGCAAGCCAATGGCGGTGTTGCGGAAGAAGCATCACGTTTAAATAAAGAAATGAAGTCAAAGGAAAAAGAAATCAAAGCTTTACAGAAGGAACTTCAGCGTAAAGAAAAGGCATTGGCTGAGACCGCCGCTATTTTGGTGCTGCGAAAAAAGCTGGATGCGTTACTGGGGACCGACGACGCGGAAGAATGACAGAACCCGAGTTACGCAAACAAGTGATGGATCTCATAGCAGAAGCCGTTAAGGCTGGTACCCATCTCTCTGTCGCTTGTGAAGAATCAGTAATTAGTACAAGAACTTATAACCGTTGGTTAAAATCTTTCGAAGAATGCAACGAATACATAGATAAACGAACGATTGCAATTCATCCGGAACCTCATAATAAATTATCGGAGATAGAAGTAAAGCAAATCACTAAAATTGTAAACGAACCCGAATATTGTAATCTACCACCAAGTCAAATCGTACCCATACTTGCTGACAAGGGCATATATATAGCATCGGAATCCACGTTCTATAGGGTTCTGAGAGAAGCCAAACAACTAGCACATCGTGGACGAAGCAAAGAACCAGTAAAACGCGAAATATCAACACATGTAGCGACTGCGCCTAATCGAGTCTATACATGGGATATTACTTACTTAAATGGCCCGATTAAAGGACGTCATTATTATCTATATATGATATCAGACTTATTCAGCAGAAAGATTATTGCATGGGAAGTCTGGGAAGTTGAATCCGCTGATAATGCCAGCGAGCTAATTCAACGGGCAATCTTAGCGGAAAAGCTTACAAACAGAGAGCAGCCGCTTGTATTACATTCTGATAATGGAAGTCCGATGAAAGGTGCAACCATGCTTGAAACACTGTATAAACTGGGAATAACGCCATCAAGAAGCAGACCAAGAGTAAGTAATGATAATCCATATGCTGAGAGCCTATTCAAGACGTTGAAATACCGATGTAATTACCAGCCAAAAGGCTTTAAATCAATAGAAAAGGCACGTGAATGGGTGCTAAACTTTGTTGAGTGGTATAACAACAATCATCGACATAGTGGCATCAAGTTTTTAACACCAAATCAACGGCATTCAGCCGATTTTGGTGCGAGTATACTAGCTAAACGTGATCTTGTATATAAAGGAGCTAAGCTGAAGAATCCCAATCGCTGGTCAAGGCAAACAAGGGATTGGTCTATCGAAAATGAAGTGTGGCTAAATCCAGAAAAAGTTTCTTCTGTGGATAGGAATCTGGAAGAAAATCATGTTTCATCATTTTAAGAAAATCGGAACCGTACGTACGGTGGTGTGAGAGGTCGGTCATTCAACTGATGGATGACCTCCTACTCGATATAATAAAAGAGCTTTACCCTTTTATAGGTATAACTCTTTTAGTTATTGTTTCATTTTATTGTGACTTCAATCGTCCAGTTATCTTCTCGTAATTTGAATCTAACTGTTCGCGATTTAGTAAATAATTGTGTAGACGAATATTTCTTTCTCTTATATCATTTTCTGATACCCCAAGAAATTCTACAATTTTGGTTGACAATATTCGGGAATTTGTTTCGAAATAACCATTATCCTGTTCGACTATGAGGTATATTTTTCCCTCATTCCATTCATCAAAACGACACTTATATAGCTCCTCATTTTGATTATCCATATGAAACTCAACGAACGAAATATTGTCGATATTTAATGTCTTGCCTGCTTTTGCGTGATGAGTATGCTTGAAATGCGAAATAAATCTATTCTTCAGTTTTAATAAGTTTGCATTATTTGGAGATGTCGTTGAAACAGCATAGCGTATACTAATTTCATCTAACAACTCCTTTGGCGACTTTTTATTGATATTTATATCGCTGCCATATTTTATCATTAATTCTTCTAAAATCTCATTCATTACTTACGTTCTCCTATAAGTCGGGGTACTCATAAGTTATCTTAGGTTATTATCGGTCTACTCGGATAGTTTCTTTTTTCTGTTCAAAGTATTCCCATCCTGAAGAATAAACATATATTTTCAATCTTTGCTTTATCTCTATCTTCACTTTCATCATATTCTCCTAATCCAATTATTTTTGTCTCCAAAGCCTCACCGTCCAATATGATATCTGGTCCATTTTCAAAAGTCTTTGCCTTATATTTGCCTTCTGAATAAGGTAATATCAGATTGTATGTTCCCGCCGAAACTGCTATGACCTCATATGTCATGATGACCTTTTTAGGTCTCTGCATATCATAAGTGATATCTAATGTTTGTATTACAATATCTGCTCCTTCTTCCAACATTAATCCATAGCTTTCACCATTGTATTCATGTAACGATAATTCTTCAGCATTTATTATAGAAGAGGTAAATAATAACACTAGCAAAAGTAATATTATACTTTTTGATTTATTACTTTCTCCTCTTTCATTCATTTTATTTTTCCTATTCCCTAATCCATTTTTATCCATCTATAATTTACTTCACTCCCTATATTTATGCACATTTCTTTAGTCGACCTTTGTAGTGTTTTAGCCGTTTCTTTATCAGGTTCCTCTTGTATTTCAACTTTTTATTGAGGAGTAAATTTTAATGTTTTAGCGGTTGTCCCTTGATTGCTTTCTTCAAAGTAAAATGTTTGTGTTTCTGATCCTACACCATCCACGGTAGCTGTTATTGTTAGATTCGTTTTAAGTGGCAGCATCAACTCAAGGGCACCGGCGTTTTCACCTTCTCTGGATCTAGTTTCCTTTATTCCCAGTTCTTTTATTTCTATAGTATAATCAAGTATTCCATTCCCATTCTTGTCCATAACATAAAAGTTACATAACATACCCACTTCTTCGCCTTCAACCTCTACGATAACACTATCTGAAACCATCACATCATTATTTTCATAGTAAGCCTCAACTGTAATAACAGTATCACCAACTTCTCCGGGAGTAAACCAACCGTTCTGGTCTATACTTCCGCTGGAAGTTTTCCAAACCACCTTGTCTGGAATAATGATATCTCCACCATTACCTTCATATTCATATTCAAACCTATAGCTTTCATCTTGATCCACGTGTATATCTTGATCTTTAATCTTAATACCGTAGGAAGGATCAGAATTATATTCTAGCTGTATCTTGATTCCCAAATCCACTATATTAATCTCTTCTTGTTTTTGCACCTTATTTCCATCTTTATCAACTAAATTTGTCCAAACTGTAATTGTTTGGCGGGAAGAAACATCCTTGGGGATTAAATAAAAATACCTTGATTGAAATTCACACTTGCTATTGTTATCAAATTTACCTTCCCATATTACATTACCATCTACTTCAACTTGAACATTACTATGTTCAAGAGCATATCCATTCGCTACAACATCTATTTCTACAATATGATTCAATAACTCTTCATAGTAAGCTTTAATCATAAGTATTTGATATTCTCTTACGCTTTTTTCATACAATCTTATGTATCGATCTAATATACTTTTCTCTAACCCATAAATATCCCTTTCTACTTTATAAGTTTTTAACATTTGTTCACGTTTCTCATCATTTAAAACACTCCAACAACCTAATTCTTCTCTGATTGTTTTATTTTCACTTAACCAAAAATCTGTCAAATAATCATTGATTTCAGTATCAAGAAGCTCAACTCCTAAGCGGATATTCTCAATACCGCCAACTTCTTCCACAATCTGATTAAATCTATTATACCAATAACTATCAGGAATACTATACTTTGGAGAATTATAATAGGTATAATATGCTGTTTTCGTATCATCTTCCTCATAAAACTTAAACTCTTTATATCCAGTTTCAGTGATAAACACCGCTGGATCTACCAAAAAACCATAGGGGCCAAAATAAGTTACTGAAACAAGGGAGAGGGTTTGCTTTGCTGCCATATAAGCTGCCTCTCCATCACCCTTATCTGTACCTTTACTCATTTCATCATAATAAAGAAAAGAATTAGCCAAAAAATCAACCAAACCCAAGCCTGTCATAAATTTTTTCAATCCTTTTGTTATATTATAACCATTATTATCTATTGTTTCTAAATACCTTCTTAACTCATCTACCTTCACATTTTTAGGATTCACCATGTTTTTAACTGCATCAATCTCATATTTATAGTTATCAATTTGTTCGATGGCCGTTACTAATTTGAATACTTCCACAGCACCATTATAAGTCTGATTGCCTTTTACTATATTCACTATATCTACTGCTGCCTGCTGTAGTGTTTTGCTTTTTTTAATATTTTCTATATCAAATGTGATTGGTCTTGCTCCCTTTACATATAAGCCTTTACTAGTTGAATATTCAAAAATGGGGGGTTCGATTTTTTTCAGTAACCCTTCATTCTTATCCCGCACAATTTTCTTGAATTCCGTAAAGTGATTTGTTAACAATACAATCTTTTGTAGATCTATATCATAATACCAAGCAACATCTCGCCATTCATTCTCATCTTTATCATAAAACCTATAATCAATACTATTCAAGTCCTCATCCGGTATTTCAAGATAAATCTCCACAAATCCATTTAGCAAATGAACGCTCTCACCGTTCTTGTCTTTCAGCTGTATATCATAGCCTATTTCCTTATTAGGATACTTATATTCATCAACAGAAATGCTTCCTTTCTCATCCACAAAATGTGCTGGTATATCAATGGATACAGTTTCAAAAACGAGGGTTTCCTCCACATCTGATTCTATTATTTCTTTTGTTTCTGGAGCAGTTGATATACTTGTATTAGTTATTTTAGGCCAATAAACATCCAGAGGAGGATTTCTTACAGTTACCACCGTTAACAGGATAAATAAAAGAATATTTAAGACTATCTTGATAGCTTTTTTCCTGTTGAATATAAGAATTAAGACACCTATAAAAATTGATAATAATATTGCATCTATGGTAATAGGTATAATAATTGACATAGCAATCGGATCAATATAAATAATATTTCTTATATAATTTATTAATAGTAATGATAAATCAGTAATATAGAATGCTTCATTAAAACGAAACAATAATGGATACATTTTATTGGGCATAAAATAAAAGCTAACAACAAACCCTAATATTCCTACCACAATAATACTTCCAATAATTCTTTTAGCCCAATTTATATCCTTATTTTTTACTTTGTTGTTAGATTTGTATTCATCTTTGTTCTCCATGTTTTCCTCCTAGTAATTTTCTTAATCTACTTGTTTGTCCCTAATAATACAGCATTTAACTTAATAAAAAATCACCAATAATTGGTGATTTAGGGTAATTATCTTATATACTCTATCATGAGGGCTATCTATGGAGTAACTGGTTGCAAGATTAATTTGAATCTAACACAGCTTGATCTATTAATTCTTTTAAAATAGCTTTTTTATTTATTTCCAATTTATGATAAGCATTTTTAATATGACTTCTAATTGTATTAGGACTTAGATATAGTCTATCTGCAATTTTTACCGCTGACTCCCCTTTGTAATAAAAGTATATAATCTCTTTTTCTCTATTTGTTAACTCTGACAATAAATCAAGATTACAGATTCTTTCCTTCTCAATGCTCATCATTTTATATAAATCACCTTCCTTATTTGTTACGCTGCTCACTCTTCTTTCATCCATACCTTCAGTGAGTTCTAAATTAGAGCCATTAGACTGGAATGTAATTTTTGATTCAGCCACATATCCTGTAAGCTTAATATCCTTATTAAAAAACTGAAAAACCAAACCTATAATCATGGGTATAAAAGTTACAGGCCCAAAATAGATAATTGGCAAATGATATTCTATGAAGTAATTCGATACAACACTTCCACTTGTGACTCCTAGCAATATACTTATGATCCCATAGCCAAATAAATAGGCTAATTCATATTTTTTGGCTAGTCGCCATGAATATGAAAAACCAAAAACATTCGTAAATGCCCAACCAATTTGCAAAAATGTTTGGATGAAAATATAATTACTCACAGTATGGGGCAACAAGAAAAATGCAAAAGCAACCGATAAACACACGATACCTATAAGAAGATTAATAAGGTTTCCATATTTTTTACCAAGAATTCCGGCAATAGGTACCGTTACAACCAATGGCAAAACATTATAGAATCTATCAATACTTTCAAATTTAGCTAGGTATGGGTATATACCCGAATAACTTATTCCTCCTCCTATATACACAAGAAACAAAGATAATAGAGGGAAAAATATATGTTTATTGAGCCTGTGGCTCTTCTTTTTTTTCAAGCTATTATCATCTATTGTAAGTTTGAAAAAAAATGCTGCAATACCTCCTATTAATATTACGATAATAAAACTCAATTCCCTACTTAGATAGGGTTTGCTTACATTAATAATAAACAAAACTAAAAAAGCGATAAAAAATGCTAGAGACATCACTACTTCACTATATTTTACAGCTACATTGTCCAATACATGTAACGTAAAGCTCCTACAAAAAGTAGCTATCACAAATGCATAGCAAAATATGGCAACACTTTCTATTCCTATAAAATAGGAAGACGCCAAAAGAAGGATTGCTATGTAGAACAAATTGAGAATCAACCTCTTATTCATCTTTCTAATCAAAGGATTTAAAAATGCTACAATAAATGCTGTTAATGCTATTATTGTATTGGTAAACAAGGCTCTACCAGATATAATTCTTAACAAAGGTCCAAATAAGCAAAACCCAATTACACTACTATACCCAAATCCAAAGACACATATCTCTTTAATATATTTACTAACTACTCTTATGCCATTCTTATTACTAGATTGTTCCATAAAATCACCTTATTATCTCATTATATTTTCTCCGCTAAAGACCTTATTAATTATA
This sequence comes from Vallitaleaceae bacterium, assembly GCA_963677625.2. Classification (GTDB taxonomy): domain Bacteria; phylum Bacillota; class Clostridia; order Lachnospirales; family Vallitaleaceae; genus UBA1351. The sequence continues at coordinate 579,951 of CAXXSW010000002.1, read as the reverse complement.
ACATTTTAAAGCCTGCATCACAAAGTTTTCATGTTCTTTTCATCATTTAAAGCCACTATTAATTATATCATGTTCACAAGACAAATATTTATCCATTTTGGCATTCTACGATGTTCTCAATACCAAACTCACTAAATATTTTACGCAAATAGTATAATGCAAGTGTGCCTAGGCTTTATCTTTACAAGGTGTAGATTCTTTGACGCTTACCAATAACCGAATATCCTGTGTATATAGATTGAATTTTTCGTATTAAAAAATGCAGTATATTAGCAATTCTACATCACTAATATACTGCATCATTAAGTACTGAATTTCTAACGTCTTTTTCTAATAACCAGTCCCCAAATCGCGATTATAACAATAGCTAAGCCATCAAATACCAAGACACCATATGTCCAATAAGGTCTAGAATAGCCAATAATCTCGCCATTCATTGCATTAGAGTTGACGACTGTATACAATACATCTTTTGTACTTTGTCTTAAAATATATACATCTGCTACATCTGATGTATCACACCAGCTTACAGGTGTTGTGGCTAAGTTCAAGTTACCACCTGCATAAGCCATCTGCCTTGAATTCATATAGTCCGGCACAGTATTAAAGTCACACAATACCATTCCTTTGAATCCCCATTCATCACGTAATATTGTAGTGATCAAACGATAATCGCCACCAGTCCATCTTGTGCCAATTCGATTAAAGGAACTCATCATCCCACGGGTTTCACCATCTTTTACGGTAATTTCAAAAGGTCTCAGATATATCTCACGCATGGCTTGTTCTGTAACCCAAGAAGCATCGCCACCAATTGATCGATGGGTTTCTTGTTCATTTAAAGCAAAATGTTTCACATAGCAGTAAACACCTTTGCTTTGAGCACCTTTTACAACTGAAGCTGCCATCTTACCGCTTAACAATCCATCCTCAGAATAATATTCAAAATTCCTTCCACCAAATGGACTTCTATGGATATTAGAAGCAGGTGCATACCATCCTGAATAAGGCATGCCATCTCCATCTGCATTTCCCCATATACCCTCATTACCGATAGAAATACCAAATTCTTCAATCAGTGCTAAATTCCACGTGCTGGCCATTACTACCTCAGAGGCATAAGAACAAGTACCATAAAAGGTTGTCTTATCCATAAAATTAACAAATCCAACTGGTCCATCTGTATCATTAGTCCTCGCTTTTTAATACTATCCATTGCTTTTGTTTGAAATGCTGCATTGTCGTACATTTTCACCATTTCATCTAGATTAGCATTGTCCAATAGTAGTTCCCATCGCTCATCATCATATGGTACATAAGCAATACCATTCTCATCAACATTAGCCCAGTTTCCTTCTTCATCTAAAAGCATATCTCTGAGTACTCTTCCATTCTTATCATCATACATGGGCATTTCCTCCCAAGTATAATCGTTTGGATTGTTAGTTGTTGTATCTTGAAACAACTCTATAAACTCACTGGGTCACTTGTCGTTCATCATCTGTTGGAGGAGTTGGCCAAGTATCTTCCCAGTTCAAACGGGATAAAACTGTAGATAGTTGGGTATCTGAATTAAAAGCTACGTCCTCTTGGTCTGTATATAAGTTTTCTACTACATGACCTGTAACAGGATCCAACTCATATCGAATACCTTCTGGTCCAACATTAAAAGGAATGCTTTCAACCATTTCATGGGCATTCTTACTGACATATAAACTATACCCATTAGAATCTGTTGAGGCGTCTAATTCATAGCCACTAAATCCATTATTATTTGCATCATTATAATCATAAGATGCTAAGTAATATGGCTCAAAAGTCAAAGTAACAACTTGACTTTCGCCTGGTTTTAATAAGTCTGTTTTAACAAAATCGACTAATACAACTTGAGCTTTCTCAATCTCTCCATCATAATATGGTGCATGTCCATATAATTCAACAACTTCTTTACCAGCAATATCTCCAATATTCGTCACCGCTACTTGAACTTCGTAACGCTCAGATGCATCTATCGTGCTATTTACAATAGAAGTTTTATCAACAACTTCCCATGAGAAATCGGTATAACTTAAGCCATATCCAAATGGATATATAACATTGTCCTTATACCACGCCTCACCATCTGTAAAACCACGGGTTTCATAGTATTTATAACCAACATAGATGCCTTCTTCATAGTCAACGAAGTAATACATCTTATCGTTACCATCTACATTATATCGATCACCATTTTCCACTTGGTTATCTCCAAAATTAACAAAAGAAGGATTGTCTTTTAAATGGGCAGCATAAGTGTCTACTGTTCTACCTGATGGATTAACACTACCATTTAAAACTGATCCAAGTGCAATGGCCCCTGAATTACCAGGATAGCCCATCCAAAGACAAGCATCAATATTTTCATGATACTGGAAATAGCTTGGATCTGTTAAAAAAGTTAATTCCATTATGGCACTACTATTTACAACAATAATTACCCGTTCAAATCCGTAATTACAAATTGATTCGAGTAGATCCAATTCGTTCTGGTCTAATTGTAAATAGGTGTCTTCTGGGGCAGCCGCTCCAGGCGTCCTCCCCATGTTTCTAGGTAAATCAAATCCTTCTCCACCCACACGTGTAATCACCATAATAGCGGCATCTTTATAATCACCATAAGATGCCCTAACCTGATCAGTGTAAGCCGACAGAGGGGTTTCTCCTGTTGCAATGGATATACTATCTCCACTATCTAAGTCTTGAGAATTAGAAGCTCTTTTATTTCCAGATTGAGATTCATCTTCATAAAATGATTTGAGTACAGGATTATAATCATACCCAGCACCTTCTAGTGCTTGATATAGATCTACTGCATCATCTGTATTTGCACCACCTGAACCAGAGCCGCTATAGGCTATATCAACACTATTTTTCCCAAATACTGAAATCTTAGGCTTATCGCTAATAGCACTATTAGATACAGGCGTTTGTAGGGGGAGTACATTGTTCTCATTCTTCAATAGAACAATCCCTTCCTCACATATCCTTACATTAAGATCATTAGCATAATCAAATGCATCTGTTTTGCTTGTGAAATCAGAGACATAGATTGCCTCATCTCCCTCATTATATAAAGCTCTCATTCCTCCGCCTGGCATAACAATATTTAGCAACTCAAAAAATACATTGAAAGAAAGAATCGTTATTGCTGCCAGAAGCGTTAATACAATACCACTAATGATAAGCCAATTTCTTATTCTATGCTTCTTTCTAGCTTCTTTTCCCATCGTTTTAACCTCCAAAATTACTTGACATCGGCAGGTTGAAATTAGCATCCCATATTAGCACTGAATCTGTTGAAATTTTTATTGCATCAACTAAGGGTGCTGTCCCAAGAATTGTTCCACTTCCCACAAAGTTATCAGAATTAGATGTAACAAAAGTTATCACATTAGCACCTTTTTTAAGGGCAACATTTGCTGAAATTGTGTAATCTTCAAAAGGCAAGCATGCGCCATCATTGGTTGATGTAGGTACATTGGTAAAACTAATGTCATCATAGTTAATTGGGATATCATTAACTTTAATGATATAGTTATCTGGCGTGATCGTCATATCTGCCATTTCAGCTGATAAACTAGCAATCAGCGTGACATTTGACGCATCTTCATCGCTTGCAATATAAAACTCTATAGAGTTACCTATCTTATACAGATACGAAATATACCTGTTTTCACTGGCATTTACATCTTCATTGAAAACAATCATATTCTTTTCTGATGAAGAGCCTGAAAAACCTGGTCCAGATTTTCCAGTTAGATCTGTCAGTTCAGCTTCAAAAACATAAGTGCTTTCCCCTATTTTTGTTTTGTCCCATTTTGCATAAACCATTGTATCATCGTTTATAGTTTGGTTCTCATCATATGGAATCGTAACATTCTCATCAAGATACCAACCAGCAAACTCATAATCTTCTCTAACCAATTCAATTGCTAATTCATTAGCTGTAGCGCCTTCTATTACTTCTTGTTTGTATTCTGCGGGTACCACTCCATAATAATTCATATTGTATGACACAGTATTATAATTAGAACCATCTTGTTTCCACATAGCATACAAAGATATATCTTGAGTAATTGCTGTATTAAAATCATACTCAACTGTACATAACTGATCCGTATACCAATTGTAGAAAGTATATCCATCTCTAGTCGGATCTTCTATCTTTTCAACAGTCTCATTTAAGCTTACATTAGTTGTTTCACTTTCAGGCGCACCTTCATAATTTAAATTATAAGTAACTACATAACCTTGCTCATCAACTGTAAATCTAATGTTTGTTCTCTCATCACCATAAAAAATCGTAATACTTTTGTTTCCTATGGAGCTAGCCTCAGTTGTTGAATATTCAATCTCACTATCTGTCATAGGTATTTCTTTTGTTGTGCCATCTTTCATCTTTACTAAAATAATGCCGCCTGTGAAATCATAGGTATCACCTATATAATAATCTGTTTTATCTGGATTACTAAGCACCTCTATAGAGTCTATATCAGCATCTACCCCATCAGTTTGATCTATTGTGTCTGCTGTAACATTCGGATTAATATCTGTATCTTCCTCAACAGGTTTTCCACACCCTGCTAAACTAAATAAAAGTAATAGCATACTGACCACTGCTGCTATCCTTTTTTTCTTGTTCTGTCTATTCATTTGTGTTCCTCCAAAATTCTATAATAATAACCGTCTATATATGTGTTCTTGTTTATGTGCTTCTGTACCCTTTATTACATGTCTATATGTACAGTGTTATATGTATATGTGATTACTTCACTTAGAAATACAAGAATACGGCAACAGCATATCCTGTTGCCGATTCTTGAATGCTATAACTACTCTACAACTATTGTTACTTCTCTAGAATATGTAAGTTCTCCACGTCCCCAGTTCGGTTGATCCCATACATTAACATGTGCAACATATGGCGCAGTTACTGTAACTGTAAACTTATATGTTCCAGGACTTGTTGGTGTACCTGTTAGCTTATATCCTACTGCAGCATCATATGTACCTGTTCCTGAAGTTCCAGTAAATGAATCCATCACATTCTCAAAAGTCATTCCATCAGGAATATTTCCTTCATATGAGTATCCATATATATGGCTCTCTGCAGCATCAGAAGGATCTATTGTCGTAATGTCAGCAGCTGTTTTATCTTCGTTAGCTACAACTGGCCTGCCTATATCATCTAGGTACCAGTTTATAATTCTCACTTGACTCGCCCAACCTGCTTGATGTTCAACTAAGTTATGGTATTTGAAGTATGGGAAGTCAAATACACCTGAATATTCTTGTCCAGCCGCAATTGTTGCAACTGTATCGCCTATAATCTGCTCTCCATCTAAATACATCGCACTACCAACATGGATATTTAAGTTGGCTGAAGTACTAACCCAACCATCAGCTAATACATTAAGCGCAACTGTATAATCGCCTTCTTCTAATGGAGTGCCTTTAACTACAACATTGTCTAAAATAAGACCATCTGGCATAACTGATTCCTCAGGCAAGCTAATTACTAAGTCATCTGATGAGCTCATTGAAATAGGCACGCTATTTACTACCCCCATTTCCATGTAAATATCAGTATTTTCGCCTGGTGATATTCCATTGTTATTAGCATTTGCATTAGAAACGGTGTAAAGAATTCTTTGTGCTGCTCTACGCACAGCATAGTAATGGGTATTGGATTCCATTGTTTCTGTTGTAGCACTTGGGCTTCCTTTTACTAGTACAGTATTATTAGTCGGATCCCAAACACCTGTTTCTAAGTTATACTCAGGCGCATTGGAACCTGATCCAAGTACTTCCTCATCCCCAGCTCTTACCATAAGATCAAGAGGACTCCACGCTCTAATCCATGCATCTGTTACACTATATCCAGTAAAGCCCCACTCATCTCTGATTAAGGTCTGATGCATTGCATAGTTGTGTGAACTTTGAACATAACCTATACGGTTGAATGCAGACATGAATCCCATTGAACCTGCTTTGAAAGCATATTCAAAGTTTTTAGCATATATCTCTCTGATTGCTTGCTCATTTGCCATAACTAAAACGCCACCTTGATCACCACGATATGCTTCTTGATCATTCAAGAATACATGCTTGGTAAAGCAGATAACACCTTTTGATGTTGCACCTTCGATAAGTGCTGCTGCCATTATACCACCTTGAACTCCATCTTGAGAATAATATTCGAAGTTACGTCCTGAAAATGGAGAACGGTGTATATCTAATGACGGTCCATACCATCCGTCTACGCCTCCAAATATTGATTCATTACCAATCATTCTACCTTGCTCTTTGGCTAGGTCTACATTATATGTCGCAGAAAGTATAGGTGTTGATGCCCATAATGTTCCTCCACTTATTTGACATGAACCATCTTGTGCTTTTGCAGGGGCTTTCTCTATACTATCAATAGCAACTGAACCGCCACCATCAACGACAAGTGAAACCATTTCTTCCCATGTAAGTTGATTCATAAACGCATCCCATGCTTTAGAATTGTCGTCACTTGCTAACGTTACAACCCCGTTTTCGATGGTTGGTAGTGTATATGTAATACCTGACATTTCAGATAATTTAGTTGATACATCCGAATAATCTTCTTGATGTTCTTTAGCTTGTGTCCATCCATCAATTGAGCTACCCACATACCATGGATCAGTAGGATCATCTTGATAGCTTGCATAAGTTTCCTGGCTGTCAAGTCTGTCCTTTACATCTTCAGTAATTGTACGGTCTTCCTTAGTAGATGGTGTTGGCTGTTGTAAGTTATCTCTAGATACCTCATTATTCTCTAAAGAATCATTCACTGTTGTATAATCATCTACAAATACAGGCTTGATTTCAGCACCAGTTGTATAGTCAGTTTCACAAAGAATATCTGATTCAATGGTTCTAGTAACAGAGAATGCTACATCATGAGAATCGTGACGTGCTGTAATATAATAGTCACCCTTCTCTAACTCATAGCCTTCAAAATCGTTATCATTTGCATCATTATAGTCAAATGATGCCATATCTTGAGCTACAAATGTAACTGTAACAGTTTGGCTTTCACCTGGTTGAAGCATATCTGTCTTAGCAAATCCAACCAAATTAGCTGTAGCTTTTTCAATACCACCAGCCGTGTATGGTGCTTCAATATAAATCTGAGCAACATCTTTACCTGCATAATCACCCGTATTCTTTATGGTCACATCAATTGATAATACTTGATTGGCAGCTGAAATAATGCCATTTTCTGGAGTATTCGTGCCTAGTGACCAATCAAAAGTTGTATAGGACAATCCATAACCAAAAGGATATAACACATTGGCATTATACCATGAATCACCCGATCCGCTACTTGCAGTGTTCATGTCAGCAGCCATTGTTTCATAGTAACGATAACCCATGTATATACCTTCTCTGTATTCAACAGTACGATAACCAGTGTCTTTTCCATCATAATACAAGAAACTATCCATTCTACTACCATCACTGTTTTTGTTTTGGCTATTAGCACTAAAATTAGTAAAAGTAGGGTCCTTCGTAAAGTCTACAGGCCACATATCCACTGTGTGACCAGAAGGATTGGTAGTACCATTAAGTATTGATCCAACTGCGTCGATAGCATTATTACCTGTGTTTCCAACCCAAATAATGGCATCGACACCTAGATTGTCATCTGTTTTATTTTCTGCTAATTCTGGAATTTGCATAACATTTGATGAATTAATCAGAACAATAACTTTATCAAAATATTCTTTTACATGTTTAATGAGTGCAACTTCATTATCATCTAATTGAAGTGCATGTTCATCCACATTAGCATGATCTATCGCATTATTAGTTAAAAGGTCAGCATTTTCTGAACCCATACGTGAAATGGTTATAACAGCTGCATCACCATATCCACCATATGTACCAACCACCGCATTATTATAATATTCAATCGGAAGTTCGTTACGAGTGGTTCCAAGTGCTTGATGAGTTGCATAAAGTGTAAGTGTCTTTGGATTAACAGTATAACCAGCTTCTTCAAGTGCACTTTTAACAGTTGATGGCTCTATGCCATTATTCCCTAAATTCCCTTGAGCTGAACCTCCGCCGCTAGGTACAAGGTTAATAGAGTGCATACCAAACAGAGTAACAAATTCCACATCTTTTGATAAAGGTAGAATACTACCCGCATTTTTCAAAAGAACATCACCTTCTTGGGCAATTTCTATACTGAGTTTTTTAGCTGCTATTTGCTCGTCCTCTAAAGTAGGATAGTCAGTGTAATACTTACCATCTGCACTAATGTAATCTAAATTAGGACCTGTAGCTTCAAGTAACTCAATATTCTCGCTATCAACTGATGTACCATCTACAACCGTACCATCTGAATTAGTACCATCTACATTAGTACCATCTGAATTAGTACCATCTACATTTGTATCTGTTTGATTATCCGTATTACTCTTACATCCACCTATAGTAGAAGTGATAAGAATTATACATACTGTAATTTGTAATAATTTAAAAACCCGCTTTTTTAAAGTCTCTTTTTTCATATTTTCCTCCAATATTTTATAGTTCTTTTGAATATTACTGATTCCACTACTAAATGATTTCAAACACCTCCTTATATAACCACTATGATAAGTTTTATCAATTTATTTAGATTTGTGCATAGACAGTATAGGTATTTACCAACGCATTTCACTATAATAATCAATAAATACATTCTGCACTTCTTTTCGTCTAGCTCTACTAATACTTAATTTATGTCCACTTTGCATAACAACCACATCAGATCGCATCTTTGTCACATACTGAAGATTTATTAGACAACTCTTATTACATCTGATGAAATGATGATCCACTAGTTGTTCTTCCATCTCCTTAAGTGATCCTAGCATCTGAAATTCTCCTTCAGGCGAATAAATATACAACCAATGATCTCTCACTTCTATGAAGAATATTTCTTGAACGTTCATTTGACGGGTACCATCTTCCCATGGAATAAGTATGCCAAAATTCTCTCGTTTGTTTACCGCTTCTATTGCTGCTCCGAATTTCACTGCAAAATGAGTATAATCAATTGGCTTTACCATATAATCAAATGCATTTACCTCATATCCTTTTACGGCATATTGTGCCATATTGGTTACAAAGACAATGACAACATAAGGGTCCGACTTTCTAATTGATCTAGCAAGTTCCATCCCATCCATATGAGGCATTTCTATATCAAGAAATAGGATATCGTAGTTAGGCTCATAATCAGTTATGAGTTGTAAGCCACTTGAAAAAACATTTATCTCAATATTAAGTTTCCTTTCACTCTGATAGATCTCTATATGCGCTTTCAACGCTTCAATATAGACACTATCATCATCTACAATGGCAATTTTTAACATTATTCTCTCCTGATTCACTTACTATTAGTGTGATCAGAACTTCGTCGCTCACTATTTACACACTTTCATTAGTTTGTTCTGGAATTCTTTTCATCACTACGAATTTAAGCACTGGATATATAATCAGAACTTGAATGAGGATATTAACTGCATTGGTTAAATTAACACCCCAGAAACTTCCAGCAATCTCACTTATAGGTTCAAGCACAATTGTCGGTACATACAAACATATGATATATACAACTATCACTGTAAATAGATATATCGGCACTGCTATACCCAGTTTGTTATTAGAATTGAAGACCAATTTCCTTTGAACCAAAAAATTCACAGCCTGAGCACAAAAGAAGCTCACAAAGAAGCTCATGAACCCTCCTAAACCACCACTTTCTATGGTGTAATTGAATATCCAAAAATTAAATGCTTGACTGGAAAATCCTTTGAAAAGAAGACTGTTTCCTATATTCAAGACTATAAAATTAGTAATTGTTGCTATATTGCTAAGCAGATTGAACATAATGAATTCATATAATTCTGCATGTTTCTCCCTAAAACGATGTATTGCATCAAGCATTAACTTTACCTCTCTTTTTATATTTGAAGAATGCTTTTATTAATCCTCCCAATCCTCTAAAGAACCTTCCATTGATAATAATAAGCATTTTTTCTACCATTTCCATTGAAAAAGCACCGTCTGACATCTTGGCTATTGCCCTAAAACTCATATTAGATAGGAAAAACAGATTCAAATCAGGCTTACCTTTCTTAACGGATCTTGTCCTCATTCTAATGAGCATTTTTATTGCCAGTCTGGCTAATAAACTTTTAGCATAGACCATTTGCGACATGGAATCATTCATTTCAAGAGGCTGGCTTCTATCCCACAAAGATTTTGGCAAAGGTTTCCCATATAATTTACTGAAAGTCTCTGATGAGATATCTGTTACTTCTCCTTCGTAATACTGTTTCAAATTGATACTATCATCTGAATTAACCTGAACACCATTCATATCAATCATACCTGACAACCTAATATCTCTAGAAGAACTTCCTACAAGAATTTGATAGCTACCTTTTTCAATAACATACTCATTGCTATTGATGTCATAATAGCGAAAAGTGTATGCATCAAAAGGAATGACTATATCCACAGTTTCACCTGGCTCTATATATGCCTTTGTAAAACCTTTCAATTCTTTCACTGGTCTGTGAACTTCTGTTTGGTTTTTATTGATATACATTTGGATAATTTCACTACCAGCTACTTCACCAGTATTAGTTACGCGACATTGAATACCATGATCTTCAACAACTAGATTAGAATATTCAAAAGTAGTGTAACTAAGACCATAGCCAAATGGGTAGCGAACTTCCTTTTCTACTTTATCAAAATACCTGTATCCAACAAAAATACCTTCTCTATATTCGCAGGTTTTTTCTTTGCCAGGATAATACCTTACATTAGGACAATCTTCGTAATAATAAGGATATGATTCGCTTAGCTTACCACTCGGGTTTACTTTACCAGTTAGCACATTAAGTAGAGCTTTTGCACCTGCTTGCCCCGATAAATAACTATGAACAATAGCATCACAATTTTCTTCCCATTTCATTTCTATAACAGCTCCTGCGCTAATTATAGCAACTGTTTTTTTCGCAACTTGTGACACCGCTTGTATCAATTGTATCTGATTATTAGATATCTTTAGATGGCTTCGATCATGGCCTTCCATTTCACAGACTTCATTAAGTCCCATAAACACAAGTACAATGTCAGCTTTTTTGGCAAGTTCTACTGCTTCATCAATATCAGATATGTCATCACCATCTATTCGGTTAAAACCATCCGCATACCCTATAATATTGAGTTCTGTCTGACCTGCAACCTCCATAAACCCATCTAATTTATATGGATTAACTAGACTAGAACCAGCGCCTTGGTACCTTGGGATTTTAGCGAAATCACCAATTATTGCTACCTTGCTACTAGTTGAAATAGGCAAAATATTTTCATTCTTCAACAACACCATTGCTTGCTCAGCTGCATGTTGAGCTAGTCTATGATGTTCTTGAAGATCAACTTCTAAGTTACTTTTAATTTCTGTATCATATAGAATTCTCAAAAACTCATCTACCCGTTTATCAAGAATTTTTTCATCCAAATGACCATCTGTGACCGCATCCATCAACTGAAGTATACTGTCATTACCTGTAGAAGGCATCTCTAAGTTAGCACCAGCTTTCACTGCATTAACGGCGTCATTACTGCCACCCCAATCAGATACAACTATACCATCAAATCCCCATTTATCTACAAGGATATCACTTAAAAGAAATTGATTTTCATGGGTATATATACCGTTTAATTTATTATATGATGACATAACAGCCTTTGGTTTTCCTTCTTTTACAGCAATTTCAAAGCCAGTTAAGTATATTTCATGTAATGTCCTATCATCTATTACGGAATCGGTTGTCATCCTTAAATATTCTTGGCTATTGCCTGCAAAATGTTTTAAGCATGCGCCGACACCCTCTTTTTGAATACCTTTTACATAAGCTGCTGCTAATTTTCCTGAAAGATATGGATCCTCACTATAATATTCAAAGTTTCTCCCACAAAGTGGACTTCTTTTGATATTCAAAGCTGGCCCCAGAATAATATTCACGTTATTATAAACTGCCTCTTTTCCTAATGTTTGTCCAACGACTTCACACAAAGCTAAATCCCAACTATTAGCCATCGTAGCCGCCGTTGGAAAACAAGTGGCAGGAACGCCTTTTACCAATCCAAGATGATCCCCTTCACTAGCTTGTTTCCGTAACCCATGAGGACCGTCAGAAAGTGCCATGGCAGGTATCTTCAGCCTGTCAATGGCTCTTGTATGCCAAAAATCTTCACCAGATAGAAGGGATGCCTTTTCATTCAATGTCATTTGACTAATTATTTTTTCATATTCTAGCATCTATTATATCCTCTTTCTCTTTAATTAAACCCAATATGTTGCTGTGCTTTTTTATACACAAATAAGGAAATCTTCCTACCAGTTATACCTGGCAAATTAATTAAACTCCCTACCAAACTTGTACGCATACGCATAAAAACAATCCAATCATATGTTTTAATTGATTGCCATAAAGCTTTTTTCTTGTCCAATGCATCTGCTGAATCAATCTTTATTAGGATAATAGATGACACTGTAGAAACAATTGTTAGGTAGTGTAACATGTAGGCTTTTTTTCTTCTGTCCTTGATTTTCGAAACATCTGTCTCCTCTAGCATAATTCTATTGACCCTAAGTTGTTGATCAATTCTTTTCATCATATTACGTTCAGAGACAGATTGTTCGTCTCTGCCAATTAGGTAATGATATAAACATCTATCCATATAATATATAGTCTTTACATATGGTAACGGTTGATATACAAAAAGGTTGTCCACATAAAATGTATGCTTAGGTAATACTAATTCACTTTCTAGTAGCACCTGTTTACTATATATTACTGAGTGCATCAATATATATTTGCCTGCTTTGAACCGGCCAACATCATGCCATGTTATTATCTTGTTTTTAGGAATAACACCTTTGTAGTTCATTATTTTCTTTTTTGTCTCGCCAATTTTATCATATACAAAATCGGTTAACATCATGTCCACTTTTTCTTCATTCTCAATAAAATATTTTAATTTATGAACAACGTCTTTTAATACTTCCGAATTAACCCAATCATCGCTGTCTAAGACTTTTATATACTGACCCTGTGCATGTTCTATACCCGTATTGATTGCTCCACCATGTCCTGCATTATCTTGATGAATAGCGCGAACTTTATCTGGGTATAACTTTGCATATTGATCCGCTAAAACACCTGTATTATCTGAGGATCCGTCATTTACAATTAGAATTTCAATACCATCGCCACTTTCTAATAGGCTATCAATGCATTTCCCCAAATACCGTTGCGTATTATAGCTCGGTACAATCACTGTTAAGATAGTCATAAAGCTCCTCCTTTTACTCATATACATGGTAGCACGCATTAAAATACAATTGATAATTATTACGTGAATGGTTAAAATTCCCTCACAAACTGTATTCATCTATATACAGAAGAAAGTAGAAATCAATAAGATTTCTACTTTCTTTTATCAATCTTTTAGTTCATGGGCTACTAATTCCAACGCTGCCTCTATAACTTGATCCATATTATAATACTTATATTCTCCAAGTCTGCCACCAAATACAGTCTTGTTTTCTATATCTGTGAGCACTCTATACTTTTTATAGATAGCCTCATTTTCTACATCGTTGACAGGATAATAAGGCTCCTTTTCTATTGTCCACTCTTCACTGAATTCCCAACTGACAACTGTATTAGTTTGTGTTCCATATTCAAAATGCTTATGTTCAATAATTCTAGTATATGGAATCTCTGCTTCCGTATAATTCACGACTGCATTGCCTTGGTAATTATCTGTTTCTTTTACTTCTGTCTCAAAGCGTACACAGCGATATGCAAGGGGTCCATAACAATATCTAAAGTAAGCATCTATAGGTCCAGTATAAATGACTCTATTTGCCATATCATTCCATCGCTCTCGATCCTTCAAGTAATCGACATTTAGTCTAATATCACTGCCAATAAGCATTTTTTCAATTATTTGTGTGTATCCACCAATAGGGATACCTTGATAGTTATCGTCAAAGTAATTATTATTATAAGTCATCCGTACAGGCAACCTTTTTATAATAGAGGGTGGCAACATGTTACATGGTCTTCCCCACTGTTTCTCGGTATAGCCTTTTATTAGCTTTTCATATATATCACGCCCAACCAAACTAATAGCTTGCTCTTCTAGATTTCTTGGTTCACCTTTTATTTCAGCTCTTTGCCTTTCAAGGATTGCCGCAACCTCAAAGGGTTTTATTTTTCCCCACATCTGATAAAATGTATTCATATTAAAAGGCAAGTTATAGATCATGTCATTATAATTTGCCAGTGGACTGTTAACATAATTATTAAACACAGCAAACTGATTGATATATGCCCAAGTCATTTTATTGTTAGTATGAAATATATGAGCGCCATATTTATGGACTTGAATACTTTCAATATTCTCTGTATAGATATTACCCCCAATATGATTCCTTTTTTCCAAAATAAGACTGGACTTACCAACCTTTTTCAACTCATGCGCACAGGTTGCACCAAAAAGCCCTGATCCAACTATTAAATAATCATATTCCATGACACACCTCTATTCACTTTTTTCTTCTCCAGGTAAAGGAATTAATATCTTCATAACAAACCAATTATTATTGGTACTAATTGCAATATTGCCCTTATATGCTTCAATAGTTTTCTTAATACTTTTTATCCCATATCCATGATACTTTCGATCAGTTTTTGTTGTTATAGGTAACCCATCACTGAACTCAATATCCTCTTCATAATAGTTTTCAAAACGCATCATGAGAAATTCATTTCTTGAAAAAACAGCAACTCGAATAATTCTTTCTTTAGGATTTGCTATTTTAAGTACACTCTCTATACAATTATCGAGTGCATTCCCAAATATGGAGCAAATATCCATTACCATCATAAAATCAACTAATCTACCATCCACAACACAACTAAGATTAATATTGTGCTCATTACAATATAGACTTTTCCCAGATAATATGGTATCTACAACTGTATTGCCTGTATCATATTGTGATTCATAAACAGTCATTGCATGATCAATCTCCTCCAAATATTCCTCACGCTTTTGAGGATCGGTCTCTTTCCTTATTTGTGCGATTTGGTGTTTCAAATCATGGTGCTTTCGATTGATCAATTCAATACTGTCTCTAGATGACTGATACTGATCATAATGTTTATGTAATATATCATTGATAGCTGTTAATTCATAATGCAGATACATCTCACGACGTTGTTCGCCAAATGCATAAAGTATCAATAGACCACAGAAATCCACTAACGTTCTAATATATAATAGATTGGCTCTGAGCGTTTTTATTGTAAAAGGATTATCTACGACAAAGTTAATATTATTAATCATGAATGTTACCATTCCAATAATTAGAACATTAATTAATTCTTTCAAACTAATTCCAAGACGTCTATCACTAAATACTTTTTTTGCATCTATGAAATAGACCACTAAAAAGATAGGCACATAGATAATAATCATGACCACCACTGCCAGCCACCAGCTGTTAGGTGCACCCAAATATATAATATAGTAATATATCTGCCATTCAAGAGCTGCCGCAAACTCTGCCAAAATAAAAGCTCTGATGAACAAGAAACCAGCATCATAGCCTGAAACAACACATAAGCTTCTGATATATAGATACATACAAGCCATAGCCGTTAACATGCCCGGTATCCAAAAAGCAATAGACAGCTCTCCACTAATGAACTGAACTAAAAATATTACCCCTGCCCAAATAGTAAAGAAGAAATAAAATTCAATACCGCTATAGCGCTTTTTCTGAGGCAGTATATAGATTAAACATGCCATTACTTCTGCTATTGATGTAAAGAGTCTTGGAATTTCCAGAAGATTATCATCCATTATTTATACTCACCTCCAATATATTCAGCTAGCGCATTCATAAAAGTCTTTTTCTTAGAACGGCTGATGGTTAAATATGTACCAGCAACTATAACCTGATCATTATCAACCCGCTCTACATGCCTAAGGCTTACCAAATAACCACTGTTACACCTTGTAAAATGGTAACCTTTAACAAGTTGTTCTAACTTTTTAAGAGAAGAATATAACACCAACTCCTCTTCTTCCATATGAATAATGACTCGATGCTCAACACTTTCAAAATAAACAATCTTTGAAACATCTAATCGAACAATTTCACTATTAACTGTAACCAAAATAAATATGTTCCTGCTATAGGCAATACGTCTAACTGCCTTGTCAAGTTGCTGGACAAGATCCAAGTACATTATAGGCTTTACTACATAACTAAGGGCATCCACCTTATAACCTTTAATAGCAAATCCTGCCATATTAGTCACGAATATGATGATTACCTTTTTATCCAATTCACGAATCCTTTTTGCACCAGTCAATCCATCCATTCTTTCCATCTGTATATCCAAAAAAATAATATCGAAAATAGGCTTATATGCTTTAACGATATCTCTAGCGTCTGTAAAGGTTGCTATATTAAATTTTTCGTTATTCTTTTTTTCATAATCTCTAATATATCCTTTAAGTTGACTCTGTATGGTTTTGTCATCATCAACTATAGCTATTCTAATCAATATGAACCTCCATATCATAAACTAGTTTTACATATTATAGCATATTTCTTTTTAGCTTTTCTATAATGATAGTTCCTTCATACTATATTAGCATAAAAAAGCTGCTATATAGACTATATGTCTGTATAACAGTCTCCTCTAATTATAAACCTATAACAATTGAATAAAAATTATCAATGCTATGTCTTCATGAATACTAAAGGGAGCTTCATGAGTTATATAGAGGACTAAATTTATCTAGTTTCTTGATACTTAGATATAATATAACAGGTAAAATCTTAATGAGGATTTTAAATTGTGCATCCACTTATCTCATATGTTTTGAGAACCAAATTCGCTACAATCCTGTTGGTTTGAATATCAATAATAACATTATAGTACGATATTAGCATAGGGCATCCATTAATACGTGTATGGTTATATATATGGCATAATTTGTATACAATTAAGCACATAGTGTCATTATTCAATATTCTTGAAGATATCAATTTCTTTTTTTAATGTATCTGAAAGATTTTTATTAAGATCACTGTGTTTACTGATTTCTTCGATATTATCTACAAGTTTATATACCTCGTCCGTTGTATTTATAACACCTTTCACACTATCTTCGATTGCATATGATATCTCCTCAATACCTGTAGCCATGATACCGGAAGTATTCTTCATTACACTGGATTCATCAACAAATTCTTCCAATAATCTATTAACATCTGATAATTTCTGGGCATATTCTCCGGATACAGCAACGAAATCATCATAGTCATTCATAATATTCTTATTGATATATTCCACCATATAATCTGAGTTATCTGCTAAATGCTGTACTGCTCCTATGACAATATGACTAATCTCTTGAATACTATTAGCCGTATGTTGGGTGCTTTCTGAAAGTTTTCGTATTTCATCTGCAACAACTGCAAAACCTTTGCCTGCTTCACCTGCTCTTGCGGCTTCAATAGAAGCATTTAATGCAAGTAAATTAGTTCTTGAAGCAATATCAAGTATTTCTGTAGTTAAATCGGAAATGTTATGTACTGACATACTATTATCCATAGCCGATTTGATATCCACTTTTATCTGATTGACCACTTCTAATACTTGTTTAGAGTTATTAAGAGCATCTTTATGTATTTCGTCAGCACGTTGATTTAACTTATTAACAAAACCGCCATTTTCCACAGCGTTTCCTGACATTTTTTCAGCTGAAACATAGATATTTTTAGCACTACTATCAATAGTCTGGATTGAAGCGCTTATTTCCTCCATACTAGCTGATAATTCTGTCATTGTGGAAGAAATACTTTCAGTACCCTTGCCTGACTCAATTACATGTGATTCAATGGTATCTGCCGTTATATTCAAAGCCTCTGAACTGGTTTTTATCGATATCATGGCATGTTGAAGTATATCCATAAATTTATTCATGCTCTTTAATATAGCACCGATCTCATCATCATTTTGAATTTGGAAACGTATTGTCAAGTCGCCACTTCCTTCTAATATGCCTCTTGTCAGGGCTTGTATCTGATTAAGTGCATTTTTTAGCGGTCGCTTAACACTATCTCTTAAAACTAAGGCAGAAATAATAGCAGCTAGTAAATAGATAAATCCCATGACCCAAACAATAAGGGAAGCTCTAGTCACTCTAGAATTAATCAAACTATCTTCATGCTCTAATGACTGAGCCAATACTTGTTCAAAAACGAGACTTTCATCCATAACTTGTTTATATATTTTTTCACTTGCATTAATAGCCTCAGTACCTACAATGTCGCTATCTTCCGTTACTCTTATCGTCTTTTCTAAAACGTCTAGATACTGGTCTACTGTTGATTGATAATTTATATATGCATCTTCTATTGTAGTTGTCATTATTTTTTCAGAGGATAAAATGGATAGTTCTAGCATAACTTGCAAACTATTTTCAACATCATTCTTCTCCTTGTCCAATTTCAGACCAAGATTCTCATAAACAATATCACCATGGGTCATATAATAGATTTTATCTATTGATTTAGATATATTTTTTTGTTCCTGCTTAAATGGAATAAATACTTTGGACATCAACTCTGCAGATAATGCCACCTGAGAACTCGTAATACCACTGATTATTGTGTTAATCAAAAATAAAAATGTAAGACTAATTAGAATGGTCACTACCTTTTTGATAAGTGATTGTTTCATAAACACCTCCATAAATTTTATAAATCCGCAAGAAAACACCACATACCTACTATATCGAACTTATTGATTATTATACTGGGTAGAATGAGTTTTATTAGATTTATTGCACAAAATGTTCAATTTACTTCATAATCTGCATATTTTATGGAAAAATAAATCTGTCCTACATGTGATAATTAATGTTTTTTATATCCTTATTTCGTATGTGTAGCACCCACTGCCATTAATATGGCTACTAATGCAACAACCAGCATATATCCGATGAAACAACCGTGAGTGCAAGTCATTATATTATTGATGGGTACTCTTCATCTCTTTTTTTATAATTCTTTGGTGCAGGTGCTTTTACAACAACCAGTTCTAAAGTAGCCTCGTTACTGTTTCCTACATTCATTTTAGTATTGTAGGGTATTTCCAGTAATACTCCTTTTTCGTAACTATGTGGCTCTTGATCATTTAATTGAATCGTCAGTATGCCTCTTATAACATTCATATATACATTGGAGTTCGAATAGTGTTCCGGTAAGCCTTCCCCGTTTCCAAATACCATATGAATGTAATTTACATTCTCATCCATGATGAGTTTTTCTACTGCACTTTCATCTGAAGTACTATATTTGTACACTTTTTCAATCATTTAATGCCTCACTTTCATTCATTTAGAGGTTCTTTCGAACTTTTTGTTATTATACTTCATGAACATTTCAAAATAAGTTACAATGGTAACTTTATTTCGAATTTGTTTATATTATCATTATCCTATATGATTTTAGTATCGGAGATTCCGATATGTCAGAAAAACTTACAACCCATAAATACCAAAACACTATTTTGAGTGTTCTACCACCTATGCTTCTATCTAATTATTTGTCAGAAGGCTTTTTTATCAAGATAATTGCAAAAGATGTCTGCTGAAGGGCAAGAATAAAGGGTAGTGTTATATTCGTTAGGTATGAAACAGCGATTAGGCATTACGAGGACATTATTTTTTCCAATACTCACTAGATTGATGGTGAAATCAAGCACGCAAGCAAGTTCTGAATCAGAGACGGTTTTTATACAGCTCATCCGTCAAAATCTTTTTTTTATAACATTGCTTGTTTGTAATATATTCTTTGTTCTTATTTCAACTGATATGTTTTACAAAGAGTATCAGCACAAAACCGTTCTTTGAATCATTTCCGTGCCTAGCTACATTCTAAAGCGCTCACCTTGATATAAAAATTTTAAACATGCCTTCTTCACTGATGCACCTTATTGACCAATCATGAAGATTTACAATCTGCCCAACTATATAAAGCCCTAGACCATAACCTTCGCCTGTTCTAGAGTCTTCTCCCCTTATATATTTCCCAAAAAGATATGTAAAACACCATTACTGAAGCTTTTTTTGGTTTATTAAAAAAATATATATCGCCTTCTTCATTTAAGCCTATTTCACATGTACTGCCTTCTTCAGCATATTTTATTTGCCTAAGTAACTCAATTACATTAATATTCTCTTGATTTAATTTATATTGTCCTGAACTCAAACGAATTATTTCAAAAAAACTTCAATCATCTCTTGAAGATACAACGCCTTCACCTTGATATGGTGTAGATAATCATTTAATTCATATTCATCATCGTACTTATGTTTTTCTACTAACTGAATATAACCAATAATATTATTAAGAGGTGTCCTTAAGTCATGTGATAAAGATAATATCATAGCCTTTTCCTCCTCATCAGTCAATAATATAAGCTCTGACATTCGATTTAATGCCTTTGCTATATATGTGATCTCATTCTTTTGCTTAACGGGAACATGAAGCAGCTCTTTTTTTGTACCTGCCTTATTTATATGATCACCTATAAGTACCAAATACTTTAATCTAGTATTAACTAACAAAAATAATATAATAAAATACCCGATAATATGACTAATAAAAATAACCATATTACTTTTGTCATCATATGCTGTAAAAATGACATTGCTTATATCTGATGTTTGCATGATAATAACTACCAGGTCATTTGACTTAATTAATTCTCCATTTTCACTAACTAAAGCTACTACATCATCATTATTTTGATATTCAAGGATCATTTCATTAAAAGCATTCTGAATTTGATCAATCTCAGCTGTATCTATACCTTGAAAATAATCATCTATGGAATCTAGATATTTCTCTTCTATGTCTTCAATCAATTTAGAGGCTTTCATATGATGGTTTGTTAATCCAAGGGAATCAGTTAGTCGAAATATAATGAAAGAAATAATACCTGTCAAAATCAAGGCAATAACAAAGCACCTATAAATTCTTTATATAAATTTCTTTTACTTTTCAATTTTATAACTAACTCCCCAAATTATTTTAATATAAATGGGGTTTTTTACTCTGTCTCCCAATTTATCACGTATATTTCCAATATGAGTAATCACCGTTCTGTCATTTTCCAGAAAATTCTCATCCCAAATAGCTTCATATATATGCTGTACTGAGAACACTTGTCCTTTGTTTTTAGCAAGTAATAGCAGTATATCAAACTCTTTACTTGTCAGGTTGATTTGTTTATCAGCTTTTGATACAGTATGTGTTTTTTCATCAATGGTAATGTCATTGACTTGAATCATACCACTGATTACATTTTGAGGATTGACTCTTTTTAATATTGTCTCGATACGAAGTTTTAACTCCATCAAGTCCACAGGTTTTATTAAGTAATCATCACAACCCATCAAAAAACCTTGTATTTTATCCTGTTTGCCATCTTTTGCAGTAACAAAAACAACAGGTATATCAGAAGCATTTCGAATCTTTAGAAGGGTTTCTACACCATCCATTTCAGGCATCATCATATCCAGTATAACAAGGTCATAATTCACCCTCTTAAACATTTTCAATCCAATTTTTCCATTCTTAGCCACATCCACATTATACCCATCTTTGGACAAATAGATTTTCAATAAGGATAAAGTACCAATATCATCATCGACTACAAGTATTCTTTTCATATCTACCTCCATCTGCTCTTTAGCGGAATATAAAGCAACCTGTTATTATCATAATAGACATATGTAGTCATATCGATAATATAGTCGTTCAAGACCCAGGTGTTTCAATCCCAGTCACTGTACTAAAATACATCGCTGCTGTTGTACTTATGACCATACACAGTATCATGACTACCGTAGAAATAATCCAATTTGATTTTGATACCTTCTTTAGTAAATAGCTTGTTAATACAAAACTAAAAGGAAAGTAAATAAACCACAAGATCCCTGGGTATTGCCAAACAGTATAATAAATAATTTTGGCTAAATTTTCCCATATTTGTCCCAATAATTCTATTAGTAAAAATATTCCTAATAATCCGCTAAAGCTGGATTCTTTCTTAAAAAACTTAAATAGTATGTATGAAATAATGGAAGAAACTATAATACTAACGATTGGAACAGTAAAATAAAATAAAATATTTGGTGTATTATGTGTAAAATGTAAATCTTTCCACATAGTAAATAGTAATATAATTACATATGCTGGTCCAATAATTACAAAATACAATTTACTTTTCAAAAATTTCTCAAAATTGTCAAACATTTTTCTACTCCTT
Source organism: Vallitaleaceae bacterium (assembly GCA_963677625.2). GTDB lineage: Bacteria > Bacillota > Clostridia > Lachnospirales > Vallitaleaceae > UBA1351. The sequence goes on along the minus strand of CAXXSW010000002.1, from coordinate 557,434 downwards.
ATTCTGATTATTATTTTTTCATCATATTTCAGTTTTTTTAAAATTCATCTAGCAGATACTCTCGAATATCTTTTCAAGGTCTAAAAAAAGAAATGCCTGAGGGGGAGTTCTTCCTTTACATGTTACTATGATAATTCCAAATAGGCAAATTCCAATAACAATGATAATTATGTTATTATTTTTTTCGTTTCATATTATAAAAGCTCCTTTCAAACAATTGTTTCTTAAGATAAAATGAAGGGATGTTGTCCAGATTTTATTCATATAATTTTTTTCAAGCATATAAAAAATCCTCTATTCATATTCAGAATAGAAGATTTTTATAGAAATTATGTATTCATTCTTTTGATTTTTCTTACAAAGCAAGGGACTAGAAATACTTTTCATAGCATATTTGTTATATACACTATCATTAATTGACCCTGTGCCGTAAGCTTCGATTACTTATATTTTGACCTTTCTTTTTCAAAGCGATATCCTAAAAACAATGAAATAACACCTGAAATCAAAAGATAACTAGGCAAAATTACATTATCGCTGCTGTATAATATTAGACAAGCAATTAATACATTTAATATTCCACTAATAAGGTAGTAATTAAATTTTTCATCATAATTCATCTTGAATTTCGACCTTTCAAAATATATCTTTTTATACTTTCACGATTTTTTTATTATAGCTCTGGCTTAGTCAATAATCTCAAACTCCCAGGTCATGAATTGATTAGTCAATTGATCATCATCAAGATTGTACTCTTTTAAAATTCTGTACTTTCCATTAGGCAAAGGCTGATAAAAATCAATTTTATAATTGTAGTTTTCTACTTGACCTGATTCTAAGATATATTCTAATCCAACCCATGAAATTTCTTTACTACCGATTGTCATATCATCAATTTGATACCAACTCCCACCTAATTCTACCTCTAATCGGACTCTCGCTCCATATAATGCCGTTTTATCAGACTTATTAACAATAGCAAAATTAATACTATTAACATCACGGTTAATTGTATCTACATCTCCAACAAGTTTAACCCTTTCATCTTCTTCATAACTAAACTCTGAAGGTAACATAAATTCCGTTCTCCATTGATTTTCTACCAAAGAAAGAGCTCTATGATTGACCATACCCACTATTGAATCTAGAGGATTTAAACTGTCTTTTAAAGAAGTACAGATTTTTCTTACTTCATCGCCATCAATTCGATAATATTCTCCATTTTTTGTGATTGCATAATTATTGGAAATAAGTAACATTTTATAACCTTCAGTATCTTTTTCATTTATTTCAACTCCATACATTAGATCACTGTAATCCGATGATGGAATTTCTGATAATTTCTCACCTTCTAGAGAGTCGAAATACTCAGCTACAGTTTCTAAATCTTCACCCCGATAAACCCAATGACGCTCCATTGAATTTACACTCAAGTCATATGTATAAACAATAATGCTTTCTACTTCATTGGTGCCAATTTCTAGAATTTGTTCTGATTTTCCACCAGAACAAGCAGTTAACATTACTAGTAATGATATCCATATAGTAACAACTAATTTAACTTTACTTTCTTTTCTCCCTAAAGTCACGCTTTTCATACACATTCCTCACCGTTCAAATAATCTGTTTTATATGCTTTTTATTATGGTCTATTAATTATTTTGACGAAATCAACTTATCATTTGTTCCAAATCAGTATTACTCACCCTTTTGACACAGTCTCTTACCCCTGACCAAGTCAGGGTAATTTTAATCTCATAAATATCTCATTTTACTTCTTTGAGTTTTATTAAAGGTATAGAAATAAATGCTAGGAAGAAAAATTCTAGTACATTAATAATAATATTGATAGCAAAACCAATAGAGCCAAGTAATAAGTTCAACGAAAACAGAGGTAATAAAACCACAAATAACGTAATTAAATTTGAAAATAAAGTAGATTTGAACTTTCTTCCACACTTGTCACATTCGAGAGTTTCATTAAATAATACTATTTTAATATATATATCTTTTAATCTAAAGGAATTATTACATAAACATTTTTTCAAAATCAGTTACTCCTTTTCCTCTATTACCATAAAATTATTCGGCACACACAATTATTCTATCAAACTTGAATATAACTAACAACTTAACTGGTCCTGTCATTTATTGCATTGCCATGAGACATCCCATCTGCAATTCTTAATGCTTCTGCTTCATCCTTACAATAAATTGTAATCGTTTCATAATAATCATAAGTCGAATTTCCTACAATATCTTGTCTATAAGTACAGGTTCTGCTATCACCACTGAATGCCATATTAGGTATAATTAAACCTAAATCTACATATTGATTTCGTTTTATAACGTCTTTGATCAAAACTGAGCTATATATATCTTTAAGATATTGAGCTATTACATCTGATTCATCAAGAAATCTTGATATAAAGGGAAAACCACCCACTTCAATATATTTATCGAATTTAGTATCAATAGCTGTTCGATTGTTGTTATTACTATCTAATTTTATACATTTAGTAAAAGATACATAAGAAACTTGTTATCACATTCTTTTTGAAAATGTTAGACGATACATGTGTACATTCCAGTTTAGAAGTGCAATCATATCGGACTTTTACTGCAATAAACTCGGACAAAAAGGACCACTTTATCAGAGTCAGTGCAATTATGTAAATTAATACCTTATTAGATATAATTGTATTACGCATATAAATATGAAATCTAATAAGGAGGTCGATAATTATGATGAATTATCGAGACATTATCAGACTCAGATGTAACGGTTACAGCTATAGAAGTATAGCAGCAAGTTTACATCATTCACGTAATAAGTTAAATAAAATATGCTCTATTGTAAAGCAACATCAGTTGTTAAGATGGCCACTTGATGAGCAATGGAACCAATCCAAAGCTTAAAGAGCTATTCTACCCAGAGGGACCTATAACAAAGCATCATAATACCTAACTCTGAATACAATCACAAGGGGATGGCTAAAACAGGGGGTAACATAATGCGCATTTGGGAGAGTGAATACTGCGAAGAATTTAGATTTTCTAGAGCACCTTAATCCATCATTACCGTATTCACGAAAAGCAACAATCCCTCTCTCAAATTGTGAATTAGATCTTAATCCATACATTTTCGAGAAATATTGAAATTCACCTTCTCCTTCCAAATATCCAGTAACAACTTTATTCTTAAACTCAAAGCTGTATTTTATCATATAAATACCAACCCCCAAAAGTTAGACTTTTTATGTCTAACTTTTGAGGGTCAGTTCATCTCTTATCCTTTTTTTATCACTCAACTCTCTTTGCTAAGTAATAGCGCCCGTTGATTCTTACTGCAACCACTTCACTAGAATCTTCGTTAAGTACACTTTTTATATAATCTACACTTTTATATGGGTTTTCTGAATCTAAATATGATACAATTTCGGATTTTTTTGTTACGTTAGCAATAACATTACCTAATTCATCATTGGGAATTTCAATATCAGAGATGTTATATTTTATACTATCTATTGTTACAGATGGATCTAGATTTGCAAAAGTTGCCTCTTTTAAATCAGACTTACTATTACTAATCAGAAAACCTATAATAAGTATGATTATAGGTAAAACAGTGATGATTTTACTTTGTTTTTTCATGTTAAACCTCATATTTAGTCATTAAGAATCATAGCTTCTCCATTAGCGATTTTTTCTGCAACTCTATCAGCTAATGTTTCTGCAGATACAAATACGTCATACCAATAAGAACAATCGCGTCCCATAGCATTGTTATGGTAATCCATATCCCTATGTTCTAATCCATTGTGACCATTCCAGAACCATGATTCTATTTCCTCATCAGTAGCTTCTTCACCTTCATGAATACCACTCATAACTGCCTCGTGAGCATCTGCAAACCATTTTGCTTTGGTTTTTCCAATAGAATCTGCCATTAGAGCATTCCAAAGAGCATGTCTAAAAGCATTAGCTTCGTCTCCATCTAACATGTCTCCATATCTTGCTATTGTTATTTCATCAGTTTTCTTTTGGGCAGCTTGAACCTTAATAGCATCAGTAGGGTATAGAACTACCAATAGCTTCTCATCATTAGTAAGCTTCCCCCATGTGTTAAGTGCATCTTCATATAGAGAACTTGCACCAGATTTTGACATCATCATTGGATACATATTTGGAGATAAGACTTCATCTTCAGCAAATATTATATCAACTAATTCCTCTGGAGATAAGTCAGGATTATCTTTTTTTACTTGTTCAACGAAATCAGCAAAAGCAATTTCTTCTTCTGTAAGTTGTTCATTAATCATATTATCATAATATGCTGCTTTTTTCTTGTTTTCTTTTTCAACTTTCTTGCTGGTGATTATGTATTTGTTTTCTTTTTCATATGTAGCTGCATTGGTAGGAATTGCAAAACCAAATAATAGTATCATTATAATTACTAAACTTAATATTTTTCTTTTCATTGTATTCTCCTCTTAAGTTCTAATTGCTATTAATTATCTTTCTTAATCAACTGTAGCACTAATCCCAGCACATGAGTACCATGACCGTTATCATCATATGACTTTTTCTTGCTGGTAGAATTATAACCACTTTTGATATTTTCAACCAAATCCGGTTATGCAACATCTATACCAGTATCAATCACAGAAACTTAAACTCCATTTCCTGTATTATCAGAATCATGCGATAAGTTGTTCATATACTCAACACCCCATGGAATCGTTTATGCTGGTTATACAGGTAATTCCTCATCAGACTTTACGTCCTTCTTGCCAACATCATCTTCGAAGATCACTATCTGACGCTTCGTTTCTGTTTTTGCTTGCTCTGGCAATGTTACATTAAATAACGTTATTATCATCATGACAACCAGGGCAAGGCTTACTATACTCTTCCGTCTCATTCCTTCACCTCCTTTCGGCCTAATTTTGTGTATATAAGAACCAATTCATTATTTTCTTATGCATCGATTTTTATATCTACTTAAGCTCAAACAGTCGATGTTACTGTTTTTAATGATAGATATTTTCACTTGTATAATTTGTACTTTCCACATATTTACCATCTACATACAAATACGCAGATGCTTTAAACCTGTAGTAATAGCCACTTGCTACATACCAGCTATTGGATAAATAACATTCTGTTCCATTTGCCTCATTTGACCAGGTTTTTATGGTTTTCCATTCACCATCCTTGTATTGCTGTAAATGGCTATACAGTTCTACTTCATCAATATTTCTTGACCATAGAATTGTTGAAAAAGATGATTTACCGTTATCTGCAATATCAAAACTATTTTGAAACAAATTAATATAGGAAAATCTTACTTGAACGATTTCCTCATCCTTTTGCTTATCCATTATTTCTTTTGCCTCTATAGGAATGGCACCAACTGATACTACAATTACTAAAATCATCACTTTAGATAGTAGTCGTTTAAAACCTCTGTACATAAAAATCACCTCCCTTCACTATATATAACAATGAAGGAAGGTGAACTGTGACACCTATTTCCAAATTTATTTATTCTTTTTCAGATTTTTTGCCATTTTGATTATTTCTTGTTCAGAAACTCCCCCCTGAATTAAAAAGCTATCTTCATTAACTGACCAGAATAACATAATACGTCCATCTTTGAGAACTAGTTGTCCACCACCTTCTCCAAGTGGAACTTCTCTAACATCTGAATCTTCAGTATCTATTTGATAATTAGTATTTCCTTTGCTCTGATTAAAGATAATAATTTCTTCTTGACTCGAGTATTGAATGATTACTGAATCACCAACTATCGTATAGCTTTCAAAGCCATATCCTGTTGGCAAATATGATAAGTAGAAGAAGTTTTCAGCTTCAATATCCGGGATAGCCTGATTACTAACATCTTCTCTTTTCTCAATTTCTGTATAATTTTCTTTATCATCAATGAAAAAATTAAAGAAACGAATTCTAAATGCATCTACGGACATTGTAACAACGGTCATACAGGCAATTAGTATTACAAGAAAAATAGCTGCTCTAGATGATAACTCTCTAGTCCGTTTCAGCCACTTTTTTCGATTACTTATCTTCTTTCGACCTCGTTCAAAGGAGCCAAACCATTCATCTAATGATTTCGGCACAGTCATTTTATCAATATCATTCTTATCCTTTTCCAACTCTTCAACAATGTTATCAATATGTGCTTCACCAATCATTTTATAATATGCATCCATCATACTCTCTTCACTAGACTTATTTTGCCCACTCATATGTTCCACCTCCTTCGATTATCTTTTTCAATGCCTTTTTGGCTCTTGATAATCTTTTTCGAACATTCACTTCACTAATTGATAACATACCTGCAATCTCTTTATTTGAATATTCATAAGTGTATTTCAATGTCAATATATTAGCATAGCTAGGATTAATCTCTGAAAGGTTTTTAGCCATTTCATGCGTTTTGTCAAGTCTTAATACATTAACTTCTGGGCTAATCGTTACATCATCTTGAAGAATCTCTTCTAAATCATCCATATTTACAGTATGCCTCTTTTTTCTCTGATTATAAATATTAATAGAAAGACTTCTAACTATTATAACAATCAAAGCCTTTGTTTTGTGACACTTCACGTCCAAATCCTCATCAATATAATCTGCAAACTTAATTAATGCAGATTGGACAACATCCTCCGATTCATGATAATCATTTAATATTTTGTTTGCAACGTACAACAAATCTTTTTTATACAGATGATAAGCTTCTTCCAGTCTACTTTGTAGAACCTTATCTTCAATTACACTTAAAAACAGTAACATATTTACTCTCCCTTGTACCTCATCTTATTAATTTCTTCTCATAACAATAATATTACCACCAATATCAGTCTAGTCAATTGTTTCTTAACCATAGGTTGCGTTAATTTATCGTCGGAAAAAGAAAGATAGAATTATCCCTCTGTGAATTTATAAGAATTGTTCTTCGGTTAGTATAGCATACTTTTATCCGCAGATACCTCTTAGTTTTTTTGTTAGGCAATACATTCCATCGACTTTTCCTAAACTTCCTGCAACTGTATCACTATTCCAAACATCTGTATACTTTTTCTGTTTCTTTTTTATCTGTTGATCAAGTGCTCTTCTTATTTCGTCTTGTATCTCTCGCTCTTGCTTTTCGACACGATATTTCAGCAAGTCATATATATTTCCTTTATTGGCTGAATAGGCTCTTAATTTTGCCATCTGTGACGCACCTTTTGCCGACCACCCTAACGGCCGACTGCTTAATCTACTTGCTAATATGTGACTAACTTGCCCTTCAGCGCTGTATCCCATTCGTGCTAATTCATCATTGTTTGGTCTGACTATGGCATCCCAATGATTCCTTATGTACACTTTTGTTCTTCTGATTTGTTCTCTTTTCTGATCACTTTCCGCTAAAGATGTAGCTATCTCTAACACTTTATCTATGATTGTAAAATCTTCCATACTGATTCCGTCATAAACTGCTGTTCTTGCATCTGAAACTGAATCTCCTAAATGTCCAACTGCTCTCATTATCGATTGATTCAAGTGGAATTTATCTAACACAAAACAACATTTTGAACCTAATACATCAACTCCTGCTTTGATCCAAGATGCTCCATCTCCCATGATATAGATGCTTTCCAAGTATTCTTCATCATAAACAGCACCTATATATTCTAGCACTTCTAACCAAATATCTTCACTCTTTTTATACACTCCACAAAAGTAATGTTTGTTCCTTAGTATATTTCGTTTACTGTTTGGACTTTCTTTCTCTATTCCTTCAAATATACAGGCCAACCTTGGTTCTACTGTATTGGACTTCCTGCCATATTCATTTACTCTGAGGTCACCTTTTTTCTTGTTGAACTGGAGCGACACATGATCGTCATCTGCATTTATGTAGAGTGCTTTTATCTTCTTCTTTTCTTTGTTTTTAGGAATAATTACTGGTATTTCCAGTGTGTGTACATCCCTCATAATCGCTTGTTTACTAATGATGTCATCGGTTACTGTTGCATTCTCTCCACTAATTCTATAGCTGCTATCAATAACATGTTCTAGTCCTTTAGCAACTACATCATCACTTTTCCTCATCTTCTTCGTAATGCCACATGCTTTATCTGCTAGATGTATGCACTCGCCGGTTTTCTTATCTTCAAAGTACGTTCGTTTGTATGTTATTACCCCGCACGTACTGGTAAAAGAATTTTCATCATTCGAGCGTTCAATAACGTATCTGTCTTTTCTATAACTGGATCTTCGATACACTCCATCGATCTCTTCAATCGTTTCTTTAATAATAGCCCTTTGCAACTCCTGTAGTGGTTTGTTCAGCTCTAGAACCAACTCTCCAATATCCATTTTTTCATCACTAATAAAACTTTTTACTATTTTTTCAATATTTTGTATCCCTCTGTCCATGAAGTGTTGTATACTGTTATGCATAAGAAAACACCTTTCCTGTTATGTATTATTTGTTTCTAGGCAAAACTTATAATATCACAACTTAGGTGTTTTCTTTATTTTTTCTTTTCCGACGATAACTTTACGCTAACTGCTTTTAATGCACTTGATTCCCAACTGGGAAACCACTCATTGGGCAAAACACATTTCGCATAATCATCAAATCCAATATTAATTACATTTCCTGCATTAGTAATATATAACTTTATTGTACTAGGCGTACTCGTCGAGCTTTTTATCGTAAATATTTTCTCATTATATCCTTGTGCAGCACTATCAAGATCTTTAATTTCTTCTTTCGCTTTTTTTCTCATAGCAATAATATCGCCACCGATATCCGTGTAAAAACTATTTTACCTTTTGCATGTAAAAAAAGCCATCAATCTATGTTGAAATTGATAGCTTATCTACACATAACTTCTATTCAATTGTAAATGAAACTTCTACATTGAATCGTATTATATCAGAATATTTTTTATTGCTTTTCTTCTCAAACTGCTCAAGCATTTTATTATACTTTTATTCTGCTCTTTAAAGTACTTTCCGTGTACTCTTCTTTCATATCATTTTTAGCTACAATTGGTAAAGTAAAACAAGATAATACAAATATTATCAATACCATTATCGTTGTTCTTTTTCTTATAATTTTTTACATTTTCTCTTCCTCTGTTTGCATTGCAAACTGTCCTCAACTAATAGTGGTTACTATCTGGTTGAATACATTTACATTAAAAGCTCCCCAAGAAAACTATAACATATATAAGCTTTAACTCAAGTAAAGTTGTTGTTAATTTCTTTTACTGCCTAGTTATCAAATTATCTGCTTCCAAATTCTTCTTAATTTGGGATGTCTTATTACTTATAATATGACTTACTAATCCTATTCTTTTTTAATATCAGACCGTTTTCTATATTAACATCTTTAGAAACTCTCTGAGCAAGACTTTTATAACCGTAATTCACAATAAGTTCAGAGGCTTTTTAGCAACCAACTACATAAACATTCATGAAAGGTTATATTATCTATCATTATATTTTAACCATTACTCTATTAATTATTATAACGAATTTAACTTATCATATGTTCCATGTCAATATATCTTGTTCTTTTGACACAGTCTCTTGCCTCTGACTAGTCAGGGCAATTATTTATGTCTTATACTTAGCATAATTTACTTTATTTAATACAAATCTTAGGAATTTTTAATCCTTGACAAAGTAGGTCTACAGCGTTAGACTTTATATGTGGTCTAACCCATTAGAGCACATTGTTAAATACACGTTAAAGATAGGAGTTAACTATGGATATAAAAATTTTTGATGCTGAATATAAGTTCATGGAATTATTATGGAAGACTAGTCCTATAAATTCAACAGCTCTCGTTAAACTATGTGAAGCTGAATTAGGATGGAAAAAATCAACAACTTACACTACAATAAAGCGATTATCACAAAGGAATATAGTATTGAATGAAAATGCCACTGTTACCTATTTAGTATCAAAAGAAGACGTTAGATTAGAGGAAAGCCGTGAACATTTAAACAAGTTATATAACGGTTCTTTAAAAATGCTTTTAACTAGCTTTTTAGGTAAAGAAGAATTATCACAGGATGAAATCTTAGAATTAAAATCACTAATTGATAGAAATATTAATAAATCATCAACTCAAGATTAGAACACCTATAAGGGAGGGTAATACAAATGACTCATATATTTAGAATTATAATTACAATGAGTTTTTCATCCGCAATTGTTATCATATTTGTTTTAGCTATCAGACAGTTGCTCAAACACCATTTATCAAAAAGTTTTACTTATGGCTTATGGATTTTGGTTTTACTACGTTTATTGTTACCAATTAGTTTTGAAAGTAATTTTAGTATTTTTAATTTTATAAATACACCTGAAAATGAAGCTACAACAGCAGAACCTACCTCTGAAGTTAATAATACCTTACTAAATGAGAATAATTTATTTATAGCTAATGAACTAAATACATATAATGATTTTAAAAATAATGACTTAAATCCTACTCAAAATATTATAACTACAACTCCACCCATTGAAAACGAGCAGCAATCTTTAGAGACCAATCAAATCAATGTTCTACACAAAGATAATTTATTCTCTAATGTTAATATAATGACTATCCTTAGTTCTATATGGTTTATTATCATGTTCCTAGTCTTTATGTTTTTTGTCATTCATCATCTTCGCTTTTATAGATTACTAAAAGATGCAACTATCTTTAAAATAAATTCAAAGCACCCTGTTTTTACATCAGACAAAGTTGATTCACCTATCATTCATGGTTTTATCCATACAAAGATTATTCTTCCAAGTCACTACAACTTTAGCGAAGAAGAATTAGCTTACGTTTTGGCACATGAAGCAGAACATATAAAAAGATTTGACCATATAGTAAAACCTATCTCCCTAATACTGGTATGTATTCATTGGTTTAATCCTCTTGTCTGGATTGCTTTTTTTATAAGTATGAAGGATATGGAACTTTCTTGTGACGAAAGAGTCCTTGAAAAGTATGATAAAACACATCAAGTTAATTATGCAAATACCTTGTTAAATATGTCACTACATCAAAATCAATGGCGTGTAAACACAATGGTAGCTTTTGGTGAAAAAAACACAAAAACAAGAATTAAATCAGCAGTAAACTTTAAACATATTTCTGTGAAAGTTAAGCTACTTGGCATTGCTATTATCCTTATATTAGCCATTGTCTTAATATCAGATCCTCGTAATGATAGCAATGCAGCACCTGATACAGTTAATGAAAATGCTTTAGGTAAAACAAACAACGAAGACTCAACGAACACTGATGCAGTTATTGAAATCAGTGAAGAAGAAGTGAAGGAAAGCGTTGTAAACACTGATTTAGGGGACTCTGTTCAATATACGTATAAACAATTAACTGATTTAGCTGAAGAGTATGACTATGAAAAAGCTATAGTTTTTAGCGAAACTTTAGATGAAGTTATTGTATTAGCATATAATATGGAATTTTCAACCGGGCTACTTATTCACACTGACAAAGACTTAATTGCCCATAAGGTTGAAAACTTCAAAACTAATGAAGCTTTAGTAGGATATAATTTTTCATTTAAATATGGAGATTTTAGAAATCAAGAATATTTATTAGGAGTATTATCCCAGAAAGCCGATGATGGTAGTATGAACTCTAAAATTATTAGTATTCCAAAAAATGATTTGTCTGACCTTTATATTTTAGGTGAGTATAATATGCCTTACCAAAGTCAGGGCGCCATACCGACTATTATTGATTTTACCCTTACCATCTCAGGAGAATATATCTCTTATTTTGATATTGATTCATATTTAAAAGTTCAGCATATTAAAACCGGTGCTCTTTATGTCAGCAACGACAATACTACACGTGTTGCTGAGGCAATACCCATGGATTTAATTCATGCACCTGTCGAAAAATACATGCCAGTCATTGAGTACCAAGATGGTTCAGGCTATTTATACTTTAACCGTGATACTAAGACATTTATTGCAGGAACATTAATTGAAGGAAGCGAAGATACAATTAGCTTTGATTCGCTAAGCGATCAACTTATACCGTTAAATAATTACCTCATAGAGCAACAATTATTAGTTGAACAATTTTTTATATTTAGAACATGTGTCATTATTAATACTAATGATTCACAGATATTATGCTATGATTTTTCGGAGCAAAAAACATACAATATTGGTAATGAAAATAGTAAGTATCAATATATATCTAATGTCAAACGACTGACCAATAACTATTTAGCCATTATGACCGCTGATAAAATATTATTCTATGATGAAATCGAAAGAACACTAACTACAGTTAAAAGTTTTGATAAAACAAAGATCAATACTTTTGACATCTCAATAGATGGTACAAAGGTTGTTTATACAACAAGAGATGATGAACTTTTTATCGAAGACTTAATTGGAGAAACTAAGACTCAGATTAATTACAAAAAGGATTTTGATACTGATATTAGAGGTATTCAACCGGTTTTCTCAAGATATGGGGCTAGCTTCGCATTCATTATTATAGGCAACCTTGAAGGACAAACCTTAGCTATTGTTGATCCGGATTATACTATTCACTATACTCATATAGAAGATTCATTAGGACATTCATCGGCAATTGAATGGCTTAGAAATGGTTCAATTGCTTATATTAGTGATTATGCTACTACTTTCCTTGAACCTACTCATTGGGAAATTATTAAAGAAATTGAACGCTATGAAGGTAATGAAATCGAACCAAGTGTTAGCGCTTCTGGTAGATATCTTCTGTACGAAAACAGTGACGGCGACCTTGAGTCTTACGATTGTCTCACTATGGAAACAGCAGTTTTTGTAAAACAGGCAACTAGAAGTAAATATCAATATGCAGAAGTAAAAGATGAAATTGTCGGACTTGATTATAGTAGACAATCACTCACAGTCGAATAATCCAAATACAAGCTTAAATTATATAGCAAAAAACTCATCCTAAAAAAGGATGAGTTTTTTACATCACAATATTCACAGTTACCAATTACTGTTTTTCATAATCTTTTACCATGCCCACTACGCACTCCACATGAGACAAATGTTTTTTGAGCGTTAATATATATTTACCATAAATGCTAAAATATCAAACATTATTTGACGTTTAGTAAACTAAATCTTTGTCCTACGAAGCAAGGTACTAGAAGTACTTTTCAGAATGAAAAGTTTAACTTCTAGATAGCTTGCCCCTGACCAGTCAGGGTATGAATTTTGTATTCGGACTTATTTTAAACAAAGTGACATATCATTTCCTGATTTTGAACTCAATAACCAATTTAATTAATGAAATTGTACTTATAATTACTGATATAATGACCATCATAGATAATCTCAACGTAGTTATAAGTCCCAGTACAATTATTATTACAGAAATTGTATTTATAAAAATTGTTATAAAACTAATTCGCCTTTTTTTACATAATATCATATACAGTTCTAATCCTATAACATAAATCAATGCCAAGTATATATACATTTAATTTTCTCCTTACATTTTTATTCTACCATATACAAATAGTTATTACTATCACATAGCATTGCGATATCTATTTCAATGCCCATAGGATAATTCTCACTTACAACAAGAGCTACACACCCACTAACAAATGCTGTGGCTAAAGATGTACCATCAGAAGACTCAAACATATCATCAGGTAATAAACATTTAATCTGAGTTGATGGGGCATAAATATCAACAAATTCATTAGTACTATCAATATTATACTTTTCTTGTTCAATTGTAAATCCGCCAACAGAAATTATATTCTCTAAATCATATGCTGCTGGGTAAATGTTTTCCACGTTATCATTAGTTCCAGAATACGAGCATATAAATACTGCATCATCATATTTATCAATAATATTATACAGTTCATCTGAGTAGGTACTTGTTGAATAGCTACAATTAAATATTCTGACGCCCAGTTCATAAGCATATTCTATAGCCTCAATTACATCTTTGACATCTCCAGAATTTCCTTTAAAGCATTTTAATGGTACCATTGTAATATCTGGAGCGATACCATATAAATTATCGTCTATGTGATTCGAAGCAATTATTCCAGCTATCATAGTTCCATGGTAATCGGATGAATATGATGTGTAAACTCTATTAGAGTTATCGTAGAAATTCCACCCATTGATATCATCAATATAACCGTTAAGATCATCATCAATTCCATTATTTGGTATTTCTAACTGGTTAATGTAAATTGAATCCTCTAGATATTTGCTTTTTACATTAACGCCACTATCAATAAGTCCGACTAATACATTTTCATTACCTTTTGTTTTATTCCAAGCATCACTAATATTAATACAATCTGCCCACCATTCTTCATTTACATCATCTCTTGAATTTGAGATTTTAATAGCAATACCAATAAATGGTATTGCTATTAAAATCATTACCAGGAATATTTTACTTCTCATAAACTACTCCTGGATAGTTTGAGTTGTATTAGCTAAATCACTTACATTATATGCATAGCCTACGCTAATACTAGGTGTACCTGATATATCGATTGAACCTCCACCTATAGAAAAGTTTTTTATGACAATATTGTGACATAACATTAACATAATCCCCAGTTTTGGAATTATTCTTAATATAAAAATATACTGACCCACTTCTAGCCTTTGATATTAGTCCCTTAGCTGTAGGAAATGAATATATGTCATAGTTTTGGCCGGACTCGCTAATGTATGGTGTTCCCGAACTAGCCCAACTCCCCCATCCAAAATTACCTAGTGTACCGTTCATATCATAATAATAAACAGAACGATCTGATGAGGATGTCGTATCTTTCACTAATGTACCGCCCCATGCTACTTACCACTTTATCTGTAAAATCATATGGATAATATGCCGTCAAAAAACGCCAGTCTACAATAACACAAAACTTCGATGCTGACGAACTCGAATGATCTCTAATTGTTTGTGTAAACCTCAAATCAGAACTTGATATCACAGAATCTAAATGTAACTCATTCACTGGATCAATTTCTTTAGGCAAACTATAGTTACTATCCTCACTTAAAATTTGATTTAAAATATGTGCTTCTGCCTTTGTTGTTTCAAATTTTTCACAAAATTCCTCTTCAGATAATTCACTTAGTAACTGAAGCTCAGCTTTAATATTATCAACTGCATCCTTATCAATTTCATAATACTTCATTAACTCTTCTTTTGATGAATTAACTAAAATAGAAATTCCTTCAAGCTCATCAAAAGTAGTCACCGTTGACGAAATCATAACGCTATCTGGATTATTCCTCATTTCATAAGCTAAATCAATTGCTAAATTTTCATCATAAATGTTAAATATCTCTTCTGTGTAGCCGTTATTGTTAAAAATTTGTTTTGCATCCTCATATGTTATTTCCTCTGTATATTCATATGAATTTTGTTCTTCAATACTTTCCGTAGCATATATATTTGTGTTTCCTTGTCCAAATAGCATTGCTACTAATACCAAACAACTAAAAACTCTTTTTATATCCATTACTTCTTCCTCCTTGAATAAATGCGTTTCGCTTAATCTGTTACAATTATACTACATACAATCTACTTATCTTCTTCATGCTGAAAACATTATTGTTATTAATGATAAATGTTTCTACTTATATCACTTGTGCTTTCCACATATTTACCGTCTACATACAAGTACGCAGATGCTTTAAACCTGTAGTAATAGCCACTTGCTACATACCAGCTATTGGATAAATAACATTCTGTTCCATTTGCCTCATCCTTTTGCTTATCCATTATTTCTATTGCCTCTATAGGAATGGTACCAACTGATACTACAATTACTAAAATCATCACTTTAGATAGTAGTCGTTTAAAACCTCTGTACATAAAAATCACCTCCCTTCACTATATATAACAATGAAGGAAGGTGAATTGTGACACCTATTTCCAAGTTTATTTATTCTTTTTCAGATTTTTTGCCATTTTGATTATTTCTTGTTCAGAAACTCCCCCTTGAATTAAAAAGCTATCTTCATTAACTGACCAGAATAACATACCTGCAATTTCTGTATTTAAGTAATCATAGTGTATTTCAACGTCAATATATCTGCATAACTAGGATTAATCTCTGAAAGGTTTTTAGCCATCTCATGGGTTTTATCAAATCTTATGCAGATTGTATTACATCTTCCGATTCATGATAATCATGCAATATATTGTTTGCAACGTACAACAAATCTTTTTTATACAAGTGATAAGCTTCTTCCAATCTGCTTTGTAGAACCTTATCTTCAATTACATTTAAAAACAGTAACATATATACTCTCCCCTGTAGCTCATCATTCTAATTTCTTCTCTTAACAATAATACAGCCACTGACATCTGTCTATCCTATTTCTTTACCATGCTCAAAACCGTCTCCACATGATTAGTCCAAGGGAACATATCCACAGGTTGAATCTCCTGAACCTGATATCCTTCTTTCTCAAGCCACTTTAAATCCCTTTCCAAAGATTCCGGCCCACATGACACATAAACTAATCTTCTTGGTTTAGATATACCGATAGCCTTTATAAATTCTTTTGAGACTCCACTTCTTGGTGGATCCATAAATACTAGATCAAGCTCATGTCCTTCCGAAGCCATGGCGACCATAAAGTCTCCTGCATCGCCGGTATAAAAACGAATATTGTTTATCTTATTTCCTTTAGCATTTCCAATTGCATCTCTAACAGCTTCTTCATTCAATTCTACACCCATTACTTCTTTTGCATTAGATGCAGCAATAAGTCCAATGGTGCCGATACCACAGTACGCATCTAAGACAGTCTCTGTACCGCTTAATTTAGCCATCTCCATAGCTGTATTATAGAGAACTTCAGTCTGAACTGGATTGATCTGGTAAAAGGACTGTGGTGAAATCCTGAACTTAAGTCCACAAAGTTCATCTTTAATAAATCCCGGACCATAGAGATTAATATCTCTATTTCCAAGTACTCTGGATGTGTCTTTGTCATTAACATTCATTACTAAGGTAGTTATTTCCGGATGCTTTTTCTTGAGAACCTTAATAAAATTGTTCTTACCTTGAAACATCACCGATGTAGTGACCATAACCACCATGATTTCATCTGTTTTTTGACCGATACGGATAAGAATATGCCTTAACCAACCATATCCCGAGTGCTCGTTATAAGATGTCATTTTAAATGATTTCATAAGAGACCGTATCGTTTCAACTATTGCATCTGCTCTTTCATCCTGAATAAGACAAGATTCAATCTTGACCAAATCCCTGGAATTGCTCTTATACATCCCCGCAAAATACTGATCTTTCCCTTCTCTTCCCAAGCTGGCAACTGATTTATTTCGATAATGGAAAGGATTCCTCATACCAATAATTGGTTTTACCTCACCAAAGTCTTTCATAAGCTTTTCAATTGCTTTTTGCTTCAAGTTCAAAGATTTTTCATAGGAAACATCCAAGAGTTGACAGCCACCACAATCATTAAAGTATGGACATGGGACCTTAACTCCTGTTTCTTTTTCATGAGGAATTTCCAATGGTCTATAACCAAGATAGGCTTCTCTACGTTGATTTCTTATAGCATCATTCTCGCCTGATTTTACTCTTTCATACTTTTGCCCTTGCCCTTTACCCTCACGTCTCTTTTCATCTCCAGAATTCCTTTTTCGATCAAAAGATTTTTGACCATATCTCTTCTGCTTTGATCTATTCTCGTTTCCAGCCTTTCCACCTTGGGATTGGCTTTTATTACTTCTTCCTTTTTGTGCCATGGTTTCTCCTACTCTTAAGATGTTTTTTCAATAAAGATCACTTTTAGGTAATCTCCCTCTGGAAAATCAGTGGATATATGAAAGTCTTCCGGCAAGGTATAAGTTTCCTTAACCTTATATCTTGCATTCAATTCTTTAAAAGCTATGTCAATAAAGGTTTTAAACTTTTTCATATCGAAATTGCTGTAATTTGTTGATGCAACAATCATACCACCTTTTGCAGTAATCTGGATAGCATCCTTTAAAAGGTCAACATAATCCTTTGCAACACTGAATGTACGTTTCTTCGATCTTGCAAAACTAGGTGGATCAAGGATAACCATATCAAAACATAATTGTTTACGAACTGCATACTTAAAATAATTAAAAACATCTTCTACAATGATATCTTGGCTATCAGGTGCAATGCCATTAATGAAAAAATGCTCTTCCGTCTTAGGTCTGCTCCTATTTGCCAGATCAACACTGGTAGTTTTTGAAGCACCACCAAGGGCCGCAAAAACCGAAAAGGCCCCTGTATAGGAAAAGGTATTTAGAACACTTCTACCTTTGGCGTAGACATCCCTTATAGCTTTTCTAACCTCTCTTTGATCCAAAAACACACCAACCATAGGTCCATCATCAAGATATATGGCAAACTTGACCTTATTTTCAAGGACAATTAATGGTTCAGGGGCTTTTTCACCCTTAACGTAGTCCTTGGCATCTACATATTTGCCTTCTTTACTAAATCGCTTCTTCTCGTAGATACCTCTAACACTTACAAGTGACTCAAGACTCCTAACAATCATATCTTTCCACAAGTAAACACCTTTGTTATACCAGGTAATGAGGTAAAATCCATCAAAATAGTCAATGGTAAATCCACCAAACCCGTCGCCTTCACCATTAAAAATTCGAAACGCTGTTGTATCCGGATTATTATAGAATGACTTTCTTATTTTAAGGGCTTGTCTTAAAAGATTTTCAAAAAAAGAGTCATTGATCTTACATTGTCTATCTCTTGAAATAATCCATCCAAAGCCCTTGTTTTGTTTTCCATAATATCCCTTTCCTATAAATCTTCCCTTTTCAGTAAAAAGCTCTATTAGACTACCTTCTTCAGCTATTTTACCAGAACCTACTAAGGCTTCTTTACTAATAAGTGGGTATTGGTTGATATATGTTTTCAAATATTTATTTTTTATAGTCATCTGGACTGTTTCTTGACTAAACAAAAGTTTTCCTCCTCTTTGTGTTCCTATACTTGGTCGAATAAATAAGCTTTTACAGCTTCCACCATTTCCTGTATTTTGTCAAGCTTTTGCTTATTACTAATAGAAAATCAGTTTTCTCTATTACCTTGAGAGAGTCAGTTATTATCTATCTACCGTATAAACAACCTTATTACGTCCACTATCCTTAGCTTCATAGAGTGCTTTATCACAGGCAACCATCATTTCATCGAAAGCTTCGTATACCTCAGAAAACTGAACGGCACCAATACTAACGGTGATGCCGAAAGAATTGCCATTGGCTTCAAATCTCATACCTTCGACGCTTTTACGTAGTTTCTGAGCTATATCAAGAGCGGTTTCCCTATTTGTTTTACGAATGATTATACCAAACTCCTCTCCACCATATCTTCCAAACATATCTCCGACACGAATAGTCTTACGAACTTTTTCAGAAAATTCAACAAGTACTTGGTCACCAACTGCATGTCCATAACGATCATTAATGTTCTTAAAATGGTCAATATCTAATATGATTAAGGTAAAAGAATATCCATATTTAGAGGCTAGGTCAAATTCCATCTCAGCCTGGGAAAAAAACTTCCTTCTATTAGCAGATTTGGTCAAACTATCTGTATTAGCTAAGTATTCCAACTCATAACTTTTTCTAGCCAAGCTCATGGCATGAATATAAAAAAGAAATGAAGCGATTGAAATCGTTGAAATAAGAGACAGGCCTGAAATAATATTAATCGCCTCCCCGTTCATTGCGTACAAATCAAAGTTTATCCGAAAAAATGTACTCATAAAATAGAAGAAAATAGATAAAATTGATACTCCAATACCTGTCCATTTTTCTATAGGGTTCAGTATATCAATCATTGCAAATGCACCAATTGGCACCAAGAAATAGAACAAACTATAGTTGGTTTCCAAAGGGAACCATAAAAATACTGCCAATGTCAATTGTATTATGAAAGAAAAAAGAATTGTGAACCTAACAATAAGATATTGTTCTCTAGCAACCAAAGGTAATAAGCTAAAATGTAAACCAATATATAAAGAATGAATAATTATTGCAGGCCAAAACCTTGCCCACAATAGGTAGATTCCTAGAAAGACTCCAGCAAATACGAGGACAATGATAATCATTATATATAATAGTCGTTGTGTATAATTACTTTTCATATAAGGCTTGTTCATATCCTCTCCTATCAGTTAAATTCAATATTACTTTGAGGGTCTTCATCAATATAATTAGGCTTACAGGCTGCAAAGTTTACTATGATGATAATCAAAACTACAATTAATCGGTATGCCATTTTCATTGCTAGGCCTCCCTTGCTTTTTATTTACCATCTAATTATACTCCAAAGCGAATATACTTCCTAATGTATTTATTAAAATAATCTAAAATATATGGTTTACTCTTGATTTTTAAGAACTTAATGTTATAATTATAGAGAGCTATGTGAAATCGAAAGATGTTGCAAGCTATTTATTTAGCCGATAATGGGACTCAAATAGTCATCCGGGACTTTTATAATCCCGTTTAGCCTGTTTCCTATTATAAACTGAATGTAGGCAATATTCTTCTTTACATGAAAAAGATAACTTATATAGTCCATCAGTCGCAATTTTTTAGATAAGTATGTTAGCTGATTGATGTTATGCTATAATGAACGGGTGTATGATTATTTTTAAGCTCGTACTCAACAAATAAGGTTAATTACTGTATCATAGTGATGCAGTTAACAATAGTCTCTTTTGAGACCAAATATTATTTTTAGGAGGAAACACAATGACTAAAGTAGCAATTAATGGTTTTGGACGTATTGGTCGTCTTGCTTTCAGACAAATGTTCGATGCTGAAGGATATGAGGTAGTAGCGATCAATGACTTAACAGATGCAACAACACTTGCACACTTACTTAAGTATGATACAGCTCAAGGTAGATTTGGTAAAGAAGTAACTAACACAGATAATTCAATTATCGTAGAAGGTAAAGAAATTACTATCTACGCTCAAAGAGATCCTAAAGATCTTCCTTGGGGTGAATTAGACGTAGACGTAGTACTTGAATGTACTGGTTTCTTCACTTCTTTAGAAGCTGCATCAGCTCATGTTGAAGCAGGCGCTAAGAAAGTTGTTATTTCAGCTCCAGCTAAAGGCGATCTTAAGACTGTAGTTTTCGGTACTAACGAAAATGTACTTGACGGTTCAGAGAAAGTTATCTCTGCTGCATCATGTACTACTAACTGTCTTGCTCCAATGGCTGATGCTCTTAACAAATTAGCTCCAATCGAGTCAGGTTTCATGACTACAATCCACGCTTACACTAACGACCAAAACACTCTTGATGCTCCTCACAAAAAAGGTCTTAGAAGAGCTAGAGCTGCAGCTGCAAACATCGTTCCAGCTACAACTGGTGCTGCTGTTGCAATCGGTTTAGTTATTCCTGAACTTAAAGGTAAATTAGACGGTTCAGCTCAACGTGTTCCCGTTCCAACAGGTTCATTAACAGAACTTACTGCTGTATGCGAAGGCGACGTAACTGCTGATGACGTAAACGCTGCTATGAAAGCTGCTGCTAATGATTCTTTCGGTTACAATACAGATGAAATCGTTTCTTCAGATATCATCGGTATCCGTTACGGTTCATTATTCGATGCTACTCTTACTAAAGCTACTTCCCTTGGAAATGGCAAAACTTTAGTAAAAGTAACTTCATGGTATGATAACGAAAACTCATACACTAGCCAAATGGTTAGAACTATCAAATATTTCAACGAATTATAATCCCTAAAACATTAATATAATATTTAAGGATGGTTGCCTTCTTAGAAGATAACCATCCTTATTTTAATTAGAATCTTTATATAGGTAATCATGACCCTTAAGTGACTTACCTATTTACGCTTACCTCGCCCAAAATCAACAAGTATGATATTAGAATCCTTTAAGGTATCTTTATATGAATCTTTTTCGCCTTTCGACTTACTTTTGCTTGCATCATACGCCCTATCTTTCTCAATATCTAGATTTTCTTCATTGACACTATCTTTTTCATCGTCAAGACTACTTCTCATATCAATTTTATCAAAGTCCTTAAGAATACTCTCAAATGGACGCAATACATCTGTGTGATCAAAGACATATAAGTTTTTCTTAGCTCTAGATATTCCTACATAAAAAAGTCGTCTATCTTCTTCCGTCTGCTCTAAATCATAATTCTTATACCAGTCATGTGAATGGAAGTAATATACATTATCGAACTCCAGACCCTTAGCAGAATGAATAGTCGTAAGTATAACCTTAGGGTTAAGCCCCTTCTTAAGATCCACAACTGGGTCAAGAATAAGATTAATAATAAAGTTCTCGAGGGATGTATAAGTAGACATTAGATCCTTAATCATCTTAAAATCATCCTTAACATCACTGCGAGTATAATAATCGGATTCAATTAAGTCGTATATGGACATATAGAAATCAATAGTAATATCTAGAAGTTCATCTTTACTTCTTTCCACACTTATTATATCCCTAACTCCATCAACAAAAGCTTTCTTCTCATTATTAAGGCGATCGGTATCTTTCAGGTCATACTTCATAAGACGTTTAGCGGTTTTAGGTCCAATTCCAGGGTAAATAGTCAAAATACGATTATAGGAGACGACATCTCTTCGATTCAAATAAACCATCAAGAAGGCCAAGACATCCTTGATATGCTTACGCTCTAAGAGCCTAACCCCACCATATACGGCATATTCCACATTATCACTAATCATAGCTTTCTCAAAAACCGTACGATGCTTGTTATAGCGATAGATCAAGGCATGACTTTCGCCTGGATTCTCCTTAATTTTTTCCATAACAAAATCCCTATGACTTTCAAGACTATTTCCGGGAACCACCTGGACCAAACCTGATTCGTCTTTACCAGAAACCAAAGCTTTTTGATATCCAAGATTAGACCTTTCTACCGTCTGATTGACTCTGTGAACAATTTCACTGACGGATCGATAATTCTGTGTCAGTTTTATCATCCTAGCATCCTCAAAGTCGTTATAAAAATTCAAAATTATCTTATGATCTGCTCCCCTAAAAGCATATATCCCCTGAAAATCGTCTCCAATAGCCATCACGTTGGGAATATTAAGCTTCTTGATAAAATCCAGTTGCATCCTATTAGTATCTTGATATTCATCGATCATTAAATACTGATAATCCAGTAATTGACGATTTTCTTCGTCTTCCAGATAGGAACTTATCTTGAGAATCATATCATCATAATTTGCTAGCATATGGTCTACCTTATAACGTTCATATACTTTACGATATTCTTCAATAGCATCTGCATCATCCATAAGATTTCTTAAATCAAACTTTTCAATATATTCCTGTGGGGTCATACCAGTATTGGCGCAATAGGAAATAACTTTCTGCATCCTGCCAGCTCGAATAGACTGACTAAATCCCCTGTAATCTGTCATGACCAAGTTATGGACCTGACGGTCGTCGTCAGCATCCAAAAGACGAAATTTAGAAATAGGTGATCTACTACCATTCATCTGAGATATATGATTGGCAAATCCATGAAAGGTCCCTACAAAACCAAGATCTGTATTTGGCATTAATTGATTAATTCTATATTTAAGTTCATTACCTGCTTTTCTTGTGAAGGTAATAACGACCACTTTACTTAAATCAGTACCAGTTTTAATCATATGAAGAATACGATAGGCAAGTGTATGCGTCTTTCCTGTCCCTGGACCTGCAATAACAAGATAATTGCCTTCTTTTCTTGTTGCCGCAATCTTCTGACCATGATTTAATTTTTCCAGGTACCATTTATTGAAATAGGTATCTTCCAATTCATTAATCTCTCTTGCAGATAGAGCCTCAACTGATTCTTGTATTGCATCTTTAGATTTCATATCCTATCCTCTTTTTCATCCTAGAACATTTGTTCTCATTATAACACATATAGACTTTTCTATAAAGGCAAAACTATAGCGGCAAACTTACTATATATAAACAAAGAGACTTCTCCTCGTTCGCTTTTGCTATATATCAAAAAAGCTTGCTAAAAGCAAGCAAATTGATTCTAGCCCCATTAAAGAATTCTATTGTTAAATATGTGCCACTTGAGACAAGACCACTTTTATTCCTTATTATCTGATTGGAAAGTAAATTGCTCAAGAAATATCCTTGTAAGGTTAGGGTCAAATTGATGTCCAGCCTGCTTCCTTATTTCCTCTAGGGCTTGAGCTGGCTCAAGAGCTTTACGATAGGGTCTGTCAGACACCATAGCATCATAAGCATCTACTATACTGATTATTCGTGATAATAAGGGTATTTGACCTCCTTTTAATTGGTCCGGGTAACCACTTCCGTCAAAACACTCATGATGATGTAAAATCAAATCTGCTACATACCTTAAATCCGGTGATGATAAAGCTATTCGATAACCTACTGCAGAGTGCTTTTTCATCTCCACCCATTCCTCATCCGTCAAAGGACCATCTTTAAGGAGAATCGAGTCAGGTACTCCTATCTTACCAATATCATGCAACATGGCAAGAAGTTCCAATTGATTTTTATCATCTTCTGAAAGCTCTAGTTCTTCAGCAATATATTTTGCGTACTTATATAAACGAAGGCCATGCTCCCTAGTTTCATGGTCACGCTCATAAAGGGATGCCTGAATTGCCTCTATAATAGAAGATCTTTGAGATTTACCTTCTGACAGTTTGTTATAATACAATCTATCTTCTGCTTCTTTAATCATAACATTCAGTGATTCCAAGTGGTCCCTTGTTGAGTGACCTAATGATATACTTACTTCAACGACTTGTTCACTGCTTTCATTACATAAATCTTTTATGGTATCAATAATGTCTTTCGCCCTGGCTTCATCTGTTTGAGGTAAAAGGAGGACAAATTCATCCCCTCCCCATCTAGCTACAATATCCTCTTTCCTACAGGAAACCAAAAGAATTCTTGCCACTTCAACTAACAATTGGTCTCCTACAAGATGGCCAAAGGCATCATTGGCAAGCTTAAGTCCATTAAGGTCCCCCATAATTATTGTTAAAGGCAATTGTCGTATCGTATGCAGTCTCTGAAATTCCGCCTCAAAAAATCTTCGGTTATATAGTCCAGTCAAGGCATCATGATAGCTCATATACTTTATTTTTTCAGAATCACGAAATTCTTTGGTAATATCTCGTAAGACCAGCACATATCCCTGAATCATGTTTTTTTCTGATATTATGGCTGATAGAGCAACTGATAATATCAAGTCTTCTTTGCCGTCAAGATCAAAAACTATGGTCTGCCTATCTGCAAATTGCTTTTGTATAGTCTTCTCCTTACTTTTTTTAATTGATACAACAGCCTGGTCAATATAAGTTTTCAACTCATGAAAGTAGTCAGAGAGTATACTAAAGAGATCTAAATATAGAATCTCTTTATCCTTGACTTTCAAAATCTTATACGCCATCTGGTTAAAGTCTATAATCTTTAGATCAGGGTCAAGTGTAATAATACCATCCACAATGGATTCTACAGTTGTTCTCAGTTGCTCTCTTTCGCTTTCCAAAGCTATTTCTGCCTGACGCCTTTTAAAAACATTCCAAACATCTTCTATGAACTTTTGTACTTGATATATATCCTCTTCAGTGTATGGTTCTGATTTGTTGGCCAATCCAATGACGGCTACAATTTCTCCTGATTCAATAATGGGAAGAGACATATAACGCTTTAAAGGTGCATGCCCTTCAGGAAAACCCTTTTTTAAGGGATGAAAGGATTGAAAGTCATTGTTGATAATCGCTCTTCTCTGACGTACAACTTCACCCCAAAAGCCTATGTTTTTCAACATATATTTTGTCTGCTTCTCAACGATTGTGCACTCATTCATAACATCCTTTGACCAAGAGTTCAGATTAAACTCCTTAGTGTCTTCATTATAAAAATAAATATAGCCAATATCACTCTGACTTAAACGTATTGCCTCATCTAATGCGTAATCCAAAAAATCCCTTTCGGAATTTGTTTGGTAGGCATATACCTTTAAAAGACTCTCATTCCTGTAATAGATCTGTTTCGAAATAGAATCTGCACTAATAGAGGAAGTTGTAGTTAAAAAAGGAGACAACATAACTACAAAATAGCCTTTTTCAGGTGAATACACATTAATAATATACCACTTTCCCAATGCTTCTAAATACAATTCAGATTCATAGTTAGTCATATGTGTCGCCACATCACCAAACAATTGAATCCAGTCTCTTGACTCTAGGCCTATATTTGGCGAAACCTGTAAAACTGTCTTACCTATAATATCCAAACCAAAGCCGGTCATTTGTAGAAATGCCTGGTTTACGTCGACAAAGCGATAATCAATAGGTTCACTTCCCTCATAAATAACTTCATGTATAGCAACTCCAATAGTACTATTTTTTAATACTCTTCCGTCAAAAGCTTCCATATGAAACTCCTTATCCTGCAAATAACCATTTCATTCAATTGATGATTCTTCCATATCAAACGAATCATAAGATTTAGAAATATATAAATGAATATTTAACTCATAGGCTAGTTATAGTTTCATTTTAACAGATATTAAGGCGGCTTTCTAGTTAATGACTTAAAGAAATGTGCACCTCCTTCTTTTTCATCCTTCTACACACTCCTATCTTTCTGTGATACAATCACTATAAAGTCAGATTTAAGTAAGAGATAAAGTAAAAGGAGGAAGCTTCATGTCAGCAGATCACATAACTACAGAATACGAACAAACAATTTTGGGAGTCTTACCTCCCTCCCTTGTGGCTAACTATCTTGCCGATGGAAAGTTTTTCAGACAAACCTATGCTAAAAACGAAATCATCCACATAGAAGGTGAAGCATGTAATCAAATTGAGATCATTATGCAAGGTGAAATCGTTATTGAACGTATCGGTTTGTCCGGAGACCTAATGACTGTCAACCATTTTAACAGGGGTGATATCATAGGTGCCAATCTGATTTTCTCAAGTACAGATTCCTATCCCATGACTATCACTGCAAAAAAAACAACCCAAGTTATTGTTATTAAAAAGGGTGTTCTTTTCGACCTATGCAATATTTATCCCACATTTCTTATGCAATTCATCAAAGTTATATCTGATCTGTCAGTCCTTATTGGTACCAAGATGAAAAATCGAATTAGTAGGACTATCCGTCAAAGCATCATCACCTATTTGACCAAACAGTCTCAATTACAAAATTCCTATACGATTACACTAACCATGTCCAAAAAGTCTCTAGCTGAAATGTTCGGTGTCAGTAGAACCTCCTTATCTAGGGAATTGCAAAAAATGGCTGCTGATAATCTTATTAACTTCGACGCTAAAACCATCCAAATTCTAGATAAAGATATTGTGCAATAAAAACATTAACCATTAACTTCAATTGCCTTTGGTGGACATTTTTTTGCCACTTCATACAGTTGGTCTTTCTTCTCTTGATCCAATACCCCCAATTTTATATCCGACTGAATAAGATAGGCTTTGCCCTCTTTCATTTCAAATACTTGTGGTAGACTTTTTGCACATGCACTACACCCTATACAATAGTCTTGTCTTAGGATAAGACCTTCATTTATAATGGCTTTTTCCTCTTTTATATAAATGTGAAATTTCTCCATGATAAAAGCTATTGCAAAAATAAATGCTACCGTAAGCAACCACCTTAGTACCATAAAATCCGGCCCTAGGAATTTAGTCTCATTGGCTAACATAGGTACTTTGATAACTGCCCAAGCGCTTAATATAATAACAACATTTCCTACACTAGCACCTTTTTTATGAAGGGTCTTTGCTATTGGAAAGGCTGCATATATAGGACCTGCTGATAAACTACCAAACGCCAAGGCCAAAAGTGCACCAATTATTCCTGATTGACTACCTAATCGTTTCACAATCCATTCTTTTGGAATCAGTACATCAATTGCTACTGTCAACATAAAGATAACAGGTAATATCTGGGCCATCTCTATCAAATAATAACTACTATTACTTAGGGCTCTAAAGGCCATATCACGTCTTATAAGCATCAAAATCCCATAGATAATAATAATGATTATCAATAGCTTATTCCTCTTAAATAGTGCCTTCATTATAAAATCACCCCCATCAAAATAGCAATTGAAATGGCTGCGCCGAAG
This sequence comes from Vallitaleaceae bacterium, assembly GCA_963677625.2. Classification (GTDB taxonomy): domain Bacteria; phylum Bacillota; class Clostridia; order Lachnospirales; family Vallitaleaceae; genus UBA1351. Next base: position 529,159 of record CAXXSW010000002.1, on the reverse strand, counting down.
CTAAGTATATTTCTTGTTAAGGCAAACTTAGTTCCAAATTCCTTTTTCTCTAAAGGAAAGGTCACCACACCAACCATGGTTAGGGTTGTAAGAAAAGCCACACCGGGAACGATACTTGCCCCAGCATCAACAAATGAGCCTACTAGAGGGAAGGCTACAAAAGCGGGTATTAAGGTAATGCTACCTAATACAGCTGCCGCTAAGGAAGAAAGTAGGGTACTTCCAGAACCTAAAACATTTTTAATAGTTTCCGGTGGTATAAAGGTAAGGATTAGGCCGATCATAAAAATAATACCGATAATATCTCCTATCATATTCTTCATCATACCTTTTGTTTTTTTCATAGCTTCTTTGGCTTTCTCTTTTGCCTTGATAATTGAAAGGATAAAAAGTAATCCTCCGACAATCCAGAATCCCATTGTAAATATATCCATCTTATTCTCCTTCTGTGTCACATATTATTACCTACCACTATTGTAAGGGTCTCTTGTCATTAATAGAGTTACTTATGTAACACATTTATATAAAATAGAACAAAAAGGCTTTGTCGCGTTCCCTTTCCTATAAGACAAAAAAAAGAACCAGCCCTATTCTTGGCTGATTCTGTGTATTTACACTTTCTAGCATACTCATTATTTGCTGCTATATAAAGGAATATCATTTAATGGATTGATTAAGCCTAACGTAGTGTGCATGGTCTTCCCATACCCCATTGATTTTCAAATATTCTCTACTTAAACCTTCATAAACAAAACCTAACTTCTCAATGACCTTAATTGATCGTTGATTTCTAGGCATTATATTTGCCTCTATTCGATGAAGTTTTAAGTCATTAAAGGCAATATCGATTATCTTCTCTAAGGCTTCTGTTATATATCCTTTATTAATTTCAGATTCATCAAGTTTATAACCAACATAAGAGGATTGAAAAGGACCTCTTATAATGCTGGACAAAGTTACATTACCGATAATTTCTTTCCTACCCTTAAGTGAAATATATAAACTTAATTCAGACTCATTTTCATTACCAACAACTTCATTTTGTATTCTTTGTAAAATAGACTTATCTTCATAAAAAGCATCTGAACGCAAAGGCTCCCATGGTGATAAGAAATCTCTGTTTTTTAGCAAATATTTTTTTAAAAACGAAAAATCATTCTCATCAATTGTTCTAAGTGTTAATCGATCGGTTTCATAATATTTCATAGTAGCCTCCCTAATCTTATCCTTGTATGTCTTCTGGTGAAATTAACTCGATAAAATCATATTTATCCAATATTTCTTTATTGTCTTTGTAACTATCATTATCTTTGAGATAATGATTAAAATAGTTCAATGTAATTTCCACTGTTGTTTCTACAGGCTTCTCTCCCTTTGACAGCAAAGGACTAAATAATATTAAATCGGTAAAACTATAATGATTATACTCATCGATAAGAGCAAACCCCACGTCTCCTTCGCTACGAGCATATGCTGTTTTGATATTTTTTATAACTGAGTCAACAAAAATTCCTCGTTCAGATTCCATGTCTTTCATATAATCAAGTGTACCCTCTGCTGACAAATATAAAAACGGTTGATCGAATCCTTTGTCTACTATTCGTCCCCATAATCCACCGTCATAGCTTAAGCCTGCACTAATTGATTCGTCATAGGCCATCAACTCTGCTATAGTAGCACCACCATAGGAATGCCCAAAAGCACCAATACGATTAAAATCAATATTTTCAAGAATAGAGGTATCCAGTAGCCCATCGTTTTCCATTAGTTCATTCAAAACAAAGCTTAGGTCTTCTCTACGAATTTTAATTTCTTCTTCATATACTTCTGAGCCTGATTTATTTAATGACAAGCCTCTTTTAGCCACTGTTCCATCCAAAAATTTTACATCATACGATGTATAAGGATGGTCCACACCCACAACAGTATACCCTTCACTTACCAGGCGCTCAATAACTGCTGTGTTTTGATATCTTGTTGAATTATTACCAGGAGAAAACAGAATGAGAGGACTAGCCTCGGGTAAATCGGCTGCAAGCCCTTGGTCATGTATATGTGTTGTTATAGGCTTAATATGGTAAAACAAAAATTTAGGGACCCCAACTACGCTATTTACAGCGGATGTAACCTCGTCTGGGTATTTTTTTACTTCTCCAGTCCCCTTCTCCATTGGATACCATATCGTTATCATAAGTTTTCTATGATCTGATGTTTCTTCTGTATATAATTCTTGCCTACTGGTATCTTCTAATTGTAGATTAACTTCACCAATGTCATAGGGGCCTTTAATATCAGGCAAGCTGAATCTCGGAAATAAGACCACTTTTGCAATCACAAGGATTATACCCAGAATAATTAAAGTCCAAGTTATTATTTTTATACTATTCATACTATATCTCTCCTAGCTACGATTATTATTTATAAACCAATACAAGATTACTCATCAGAGAAAGCAAGTTTGGCCGCAAAAACAAGTAAGGCACCACCAAAACAGCGATGAATCCATTGAGTTACACTTTCAGATCTAGTAATTACCTGTCTAAAATAGCTGGCAATAAGACCGTATATAATGAAGACCAAGAGAGTCATGAACATAAACTGAAGACTCATAAAAACCATGGCCTCCCGGTAGTTACTATTCCCATCAATAAACTGAGGCAAAAAAGATAAGAAAAACAAGGTTAGCTTTGGGTTCAATAGGTTTATCAATATCCCTCTACGGATAATTGGAAAAACCTGTACTTCATCTATCTTCTCCTGAAATTTAAGGCCAGCTTGACTACGAATCATACCAATACCCATGTATGTCAGATATGCAACACCTAGATAACGAATTATTCTAAAAAACAAGGCACTCGTGTGCATTAAAGCTGAAACACCAACTATACCTGCAAGCAAATGAGGGACAATTCCAAAGGTACAACCAATGGCTGCAATCAAAGCTGCTTTACGGTTTTGTGTAAGCCCCATTGAAACAGTATAGATTACGCCGGTTCCGGGAACAAGAATAACAATTAATGATGTAATAAAAAAATCAATATTCATATTCTCCTATCCTCCAATCATAAAACTGTCATATCCCTATTGCATTAATAATAGGGATATGACATCAATATTTTCAAGTTCCAAAATTATAATAACAGTCTTCTATTATAACATTTCTTTGCCGATATTTCATCCTTACTTTCTTTTCTTATACCACCAAAGTATTGCCAATAAACATATAAGCAAGCCTAAAATTGCAGGAACAATAACTTTTGCACCAGATGATCCGCCTTCAGCTACACTCCATATAATCTTGCCAACAGCAATCCCAACAAGGACACCGATTCCTGCCTTTAAGTTCCTTTTCCACAGTCCCCATATTAATAGTCCCATAGAAATTGGTACAATACTAGTGACCATAATTTTAGCAGCTGTCCAATTTTCAGTCAAATATACTCTTTCCATGGCTAAAAAATCTTCTACTTTCGGATCAATTGCATTTGGGCTTGGAAACCAAAACATACTAATTAGCAATAAAAATATAGTAGCACTAATCCCAGTTGCATTTCTTTTAAATGCAAAATAGCAAATCGGGATCATAAAAATTGGTCGTATATACCAGCTTAAGATGTTTTGATGTCTTGAAAAGGCCCATTCAAAAAATACTTGATCTCTCGCCATTAAAACAATAAAAGCCACTGATAAAACACCAAATAAAATTGCCACTTTTTTGTCAAAACGGTTTACCATTTCATTTTCATTAATTGTATTCATATCTATACCTCTTTCTGTTATCAAAATGATTGTTTACAATATATATATTTTTCTCTACAGATCACTACAAAAATAGTAATAACAATATCATTCCTACTGTCCAACCAATATAAGCCTTACGATATTTACCACTAGGTGATTTGCCAAAAACTGTACCTACAACAGGCACTTTATTTAATAAGGTGACAAGAACTAATGAAAGTATTAAGGTCATCAAGGTTATGGAAAGTCCTTTCACAAGCCCTGGTAATTCAACAAAACTAAAGGCATATTGTAAAGTTGTTACAATAGCATAATGAATAACATAGATACCCATAGCCGCATTTGCCAGCATATTCATAATTTTATTGTCTTCCTTGATTTTCAAGGTGAATAAACTCATAAAGCCATACAGACCTAGAAGACTTATTACAACAACCATCCCTTGATCAATAAGGGAAATAAAATCCTTAAATATACCATTTCCCATCCCTTCCTCTATAACATGAATGATTATATTTAACACTGTAAAAGTAAGAGATAAGGTAAGCCAAAGCCACCATTTTTTTTGAAATTTTTCTTTAAATAGAAAACTCCTCTGGATACCATACATACCAATCATATTGCCTGCGACAAAATATAAGAAATATAATAGAATTCGTGAAACCTGCATGTTAAATGGTTTTACTAGGGTTACAAAACCTCCATCTCCAATATTTCCCATAGGTAAGTAAACGAATAAACCTATGACAATCATAATAATTGTAAAAAACCCTGCATTTGCAAACTGTTTTTCTTGATTCCATCCAATTCTTATATCAAATGATTTTTGTATCTGATAGAATATCACAAGAATCAGCGAGAATAAGAAAAGAACCCACAAGAACCATAGATGATTGGCCTCCGTTTTTCCAAAATGGTTAAACAAAAATTGAAAGTAACCACCTATTGACGAAGGATCGCCCTTGTCTTTTAAAATGCTAAAGTAATGGGCGATAGGGTTAATCAATAAAGTTGCAAATGCAAACGGTAATAGTAATCGAATCAATCGCTCTTCAATAAATAGTCTACTTCCCTTTTTTAATAAGGATTTATAAGTAAACAAACCTGATATAAAGAAAAAGGCGAACATAAAAAACATGTCATTATATAAGGCAATCAAGTCAAAACCTATAAATGTATTATTATCAGTTATCAAGACTCCCGATCCACTTGTACTATATGCTAGTGTAGCATGATGCCACACAACAAGTATCATCAGAAAAGCTCTAAAATAGTCAATACTCTTATTTCTCTTAGTTTGAATCATATTCGTGTCATTCTTCTTCATTCTCTTCACCACGCTTTAAGAAATCAAATATTAAATACATAATTATATATATCTCCTTAGTATTATCAGTAATTCTCTTTATTAGGATACCTCCTAAAATCATTCAGCCGACTTACTAGACCAAGTGGTCTATGCAATAAATATACCATCTCCCTTTTGTCCTGTCAATTAATATTTTTCAAAAAATGATATATACTCCAAATATAATCCTATTGTATTGTATTGCATTTATGATAAACTTAACTGATAGAAAAGAGTTTTTATAAAAACTGGAGGTATACATGAACACGAAAACTTTCGATCGAAGGGATCAATTAATAACTGCCGCACTAGATGAGTTTATAGATAAGAACTATGAGAAAGCTTCCCTAAACACAATCATTAAAAATGCTAATTTAAGCAAAGGGGTTTTTTACTATCATTTTAAAAATAAAGAAGCTCTTTATTTAGCTCTATTAGAAGACGCTACCAATAAAAAATGGCAATATATTAAGGAGCATACAAGCAATCAAGATTATAGCTCCTTAAATATCTTTGACCAATTTCTATATCAAACAGAAATAAGCATTGAATTCGCCAACGAGTATCCAAAATACCACCAACTTGGCAGTATGCTTCTAAAAGAAAAAGGGAACCCTATATACACTATTGCAACAGACCATATAGGGGGTTCCGGAATTGAAATTTTAGAAAAAATGATTAAGGAAGCCTATGATAAAGGCGACATCAACAATACATATCCAATTGATTTCACCGTCCAATTACTTATACATTTGTTTAGCGAATTTGATAACATTTTCATTTTTGATGATAGTGACGATTTACAGAAGAAAAAAGATGTGTTAAAACAATTTTATGCCTTTATGCGTCATGGTCTACAACCATAAGAAAATCTTGACAAACTATAGATTTACTCTTTCAAAAAATTCTAAACTAGGTTTTTCTCTAGTAAACACTTTTTCAAGGGTATGATCTTTGTTATTATTTCCCACTTGGTAAATCTCCCATCCGTTTTCCTCTTCAATGAACCAGCGAATTTTAAATGTTCGCTCCTTTGTATCCATGACAACGGTTTTAATGGTTCCAAAGAAATCTTCATAGTAGGATGTCGACATTCCTTGAGGGTATTTTTTTACAAATAGGTCGCATATCTCACCTTCGTCTAATATGCTTTTATTACCCATAAAATTCTCTAAAGTTTGTAGTCGAACAAGAGAATTTTTCATAGCGTAAGGTTCTAAGTGCTGAAATGAAGGGATAGCGATGTGATTGGTAGCGCATAAATACCTCAAATAATCTTTTGAATCCATACTTTTATACGATAGTTCACCATCCATTGTCTCAAGGATACAGCCATTGCCACTTGCATCAGCTAAAAACAAGTTAATATTATAGGCAATTGGCATTTCTTTAGCCAGAGTCAGGGCTTCATTGACATCCTTGCAATTTTCCAACAAACTTCTAATGACTGCCCAAAACTGCAAACCCTTAATTTTAGGTGGTCTCATCTCACTTATATTACTAACAGGTAAACCGCAAGAAGCCATGGAAATCGCAAGCCCACATTCGTTAATGCCCTCGCTTCTACCAAAAAGGACGACACTACCACCAATGTGGGCATATCTGTCTTCTGGTTTGGTTTCAAATACAATCAGGTCTTCATGATCTAGGTCAAATTCGTAGTTTCTAATAAGTTTGGTATTACCATCCGCCATCAAACTGCCTTCAACAATAAGTCCTGAACATCGGGGAAGCAAATATGTCATCCAAGTATAGGCAATATCATTTATAGATCCATGACAAACTCCACCATAACCTTCAAGCTCCTGAATAATTCCTGGGCAATATTGATTATACAAGGTTAAAGCCTCTTTTAATTCCAAGTCTGTAAATGTTTCAGGTGCTTTTAAAAAACCTGCTTTCGCCCTTGTCTTTAGTGCCATCTGACGGCCAATCTCTTGATGATTACCCTCTAAAACAAAATAAGATACACTTTTCTTTTCCATTGAAATCTCCTTTCCATTTCTAATGGCAATTATACAAAGAAAATCATATCTTATCCTGTCATTATTTGTTTATATTTGTCCTATTTTAATTCTGTCTTTTTACTGGAATCCAAATTTCACTTTTATAGTTCAAGTCATATATATCACCTTGATGATACACTTCAATATTATAACCACAACTTATTTGGTAATCTTCATTTTCTGCCAACCACTCATTAAATATTCTAGTATTTAAGGCTTGTAGTGACGTTGGCATTGGCCCTATACAATAGAATTTAGCCCATGTCAAGGCTGGAATATCTATAATCTCATAAGTCTTATCTCTATAGCTTTCCTGATAGTCCCCACCAATATAATAATCAAATTCATGATGGTTGTTGGTCGCATCTATACTAATGCCATACTTTCCAATACACATACCTGCTGATCCATCATCTTTTAGGGCCACAGCAAGTTTTTCTTTCCATTTTTTCCAATATTCTGGAATCTGGTCAAAAGCACTTTCATATGAAAACCTCTTACCCTTAGCCAGAACTTTAAATGATTCCATTTCCTCAATAGTATAGTCAAGTTGACTTCCACCTTTTATTGAAATCGAGATTTCAATAGGATGAAATACCTTTATTTTGTATGGCTGCTTTTTTAATTTCATAGGTGACAAACCGTGAAAACGCTTAAAGGCCTTTGAGAAACTTTCAGGAGTCTCATAACCGTAACGATAAGCTAAATCTATTACTTTATCATCCTTTTCAATAAGGTCAAGTCCTGCCAAATATAAGCGTCTATTTCTAATATATTCCCACACTGTATAACCACACATAATATTAAATGCCTTTTGAAGATAAAAGGGGGAAATATACACCTGTTTTGCAAGAATTTCTAATGACAAGTCGGAAAGTATATTCTTCTCAATGTATTCAACGGATTCCCTTAAGGCTTTAGTCCATTCCAAAACTCTCACCACTTCCTTTATCTGATTTCTTCAGGTTTTTGACCAATTGTATCAAACAAATGGCCTACCTAGAAGAATTATACTACACACCAATAATAAAGTCAGCTCTTGAGTTAGAATGTCCCTTTATTTAAGTCTTACTGTCATTAAGCCAGCACACCCCTACGACCAGACTTCTTTTGCTATATCAATAACTAATTTTACCTTAGCCCATTGTTCCTCTTCAGTGATAATATTTCCTTCTTCAGTGGAAGCAAATCCACACTGGGGACTAAGGCATAATCTGTCCAAAGGTACGAACTTTGCTGCTTCTAGAATTCTTGCTTTTATTTTTTCTTTGTCTTCCAAAATCGGTGACTTTGTAGTTATCAATCCTAGAACAACTTCTTGGTCACTATTAACATATCTTAATGGTTCAAAGCCACCTGATCGTTCATCATCAAATTCCAAATAAAAAGCAGCTACTTTCTCACCGGAGAAAAGCTCTTTGGCTACAGGCTCATAACCGCCGGTACAGGCCCAAGTCGAATGAAAATTTCCTCTGCAAATATGAGTAGTAATCACCATATCATCAGGTTTTCCTTCAATTGCCATATTATTGATTCTTATTAAGGTATTAACATGTTCTTTAAGGCCAACCTCATCTGTTCCAAATATAAAACATGCGTTTGGATCTATACAGACTCCCCATGTACAATCATCAAACTGGATATTTCTACAGCCCACAGCATATAAGTCATGAATAACCTGTCTATAGGCCTTAGCAATATCAGCAACCAATTCCTCTTGGTCTGGATAGATTTTTCTAGTTTTTTCCATATTAGCTGGCATAATCATTTGAAATAAAAACTGTGCCGGAGATGGAATCGTTTGTCTTGCAACTGTATTTTCATCCTCAAAAGACTTAACAAACTTAAAGTGGTCTACGAAAGGATGGTTTGCCACTGAAATCTTACCAGTCAAGTATGTGTCATCAATCATAGCTGCCTCTTCATGAAAAGGTATACCTGTATCTGATTTTGAGTGGCCTACACCCTCAAAAGCCCACATGAAATCCAAATGCCATGAACTCCGCCTAAACTCTCCGTCTGTAATCACAGATAATCCTACTTCTTTTTGCTTTTCGATTAAAGCCTTTATAGTCTCATCTTCAATCTCTTTAAGTTGTTCTAGAGATATTTTCTTTTTTAAAAAATTGTGTCTTGCTTCTTTCAAAACCTCTGGCCTCAAAAAGCTTCCAACAATATCATATTTAAATGGTGCATTCTTCATTTTTATTTTCTCCTTATCCGCTTTACTGCTAATCTGAAAGATAGTTTCCATATAATCAACTTTCTTATTAGTATATGCTATTTATATGCTCATGAATAATACTAAAAAAAGATGTTTTGCTATAGTTTTTAGCTATAGCAAAACATCTTTATCCTTTTCCTTGATTCATAGTTAAATAGATAGAAATTTTTAATTAAAAGTGTATTTTAGTATGGCGGAAAATGAATATGAATCTTTAAAACCTTCTCGCTGTATTCAGCTGAAATCTTGCCATTCATCCTCTCAGTCAATATTTTTGAAATGTTAAGACCAAGACCAGTTGCCATTCTACCTGTCTCAATAGTATAAAAGCGGTCAAACAATCGTCCTACGCTTATAGGGTCAAGATTCTCTGCCCTATTTGAAAACGTTATTAAACCATCCTCTGCCATAGAAACATTAAAATCACCATCACTATATTTAATAACATTACTGATAATGTTTTCAAATATTCTTAGTAATGAAAGATAATCAAGACTTCTTTCAACAGGATTTTCAGTAATATGGATATGAGGTTTAATTTTTGCACCCTTTAATAGGTCATACATAGATACAAGACTTTCTTCAAGGACTGAATTAAGAATTAACCTTTCCTTCTTAATTTCAGTTTGTGTGTGAATGATAGAGTACTTAAATAGTTCCTCACTTAAACGTTTGAGGGACTCTGCACGATTACGAATCAAATCAAGATATTTCTTTTGCTTCTCCGCTGATTCTTCACCATTCATAAGTTGCAGGTATCCAGAAATTGCAGTCAAAGGAGTTCTAATATCATGAGCAATATTTGCAACAGATTCTTTTAGTTCCATATCTCCTTGAGTGAAACGTTGTCTTTCATCACGAAACTGTCTTAATTCTGTGTTCATTACATCAGCAAGTTGAAGCAGATGCCTATCTCTACTTGATATATCTATTAAAAGATTAGTCTGCTGATGTACTCGTTCCTTGAAAGCAGCCGCAATTTCATCTGCGGATCTTTGCATAAGTCTAATCTTGATTATTAGTAAGAGAATAAAAATCAAGAAAAAACAAATGCTTCCCCATAACCATATTTCCATAATACACCTCTTTTATTTGATATCCAGTCGATCAAATAGGCTGACTCCTATAATAACGGTAATTATAAGAATAATAAACGAATAGATAGGTAACCTTTGAAAATTAACAAATTTCATTTCATAAAATTGAAGGGATTGACCAGCAGGATTTATATCATAAATGGTTTGATAAATATCGCGAGAACTCCCCTTCAAATAATTAGGATTAGGTTCTCTTTGTGATTCGTCAAGATCAGATACAGTCATTGTAACATTTTCTATAAATTCTGGCTCGCTGAGCTTAGAGTTAATAAAACCAGCAATACTAATAAGTAGAATAAAAGCAAGTATACTTATAACAGCTCCTGAGGCCTTATTCCTTAACGTCATACTAATTAATGTATAAATAGACGAATAAGCTGCTGACATAAGCATAGATACAATAAACAATAATAATGCAAAGCCACCCTCCATTTCAAGACCACCTAATCTTATTATACCAATTGTGAGTATAGGAATAAGAAAAGCAATACAGAAAATGAAGCCAGATATGATATTAATAAATAGGTGGGACAAATAAATTGAAGATTTTAAGTGACCAATAATAAGTTTATTCCGAAGTGTACCATCACTATATTCAGTTCCGACAAACATTCCACAAAACACTGCAGAGACAAGGCCTATAAAAAATGTATAAGCAAAAACTATTCTATCCAGCTCTACTTGAGATTTTAAGGATATATATATACCTACAAGTAACATGAACAAAAGACTGAGTCTAAAAAAGGTATCTTTAAACATACGACTAAGACTTGCGTGAAATAGTTTATTCATGATTGCCACCTCCCATTAACTTCATATAGAAGGATTCAAGAGTCTCATCGTGTTCTTTAATAGATATAAGTTGACAGTTTTCTTTATCTAGCGCACGTATAAGCGCGTTAATGTTTATACTTGAATAGATATCTGCTTCATCATTTGATAGAATTACATACTCCAATTTCATATCATCTACAATTTTTATTAGAACATTAATATCACTTACTTTAAGGCGAGTACATTTTTGACATACAGCCTCTAATTCTACCCCACTTATATCCTTTATGATACGTCCATTATTAATAAAGCCGTAGTGTGTTGCAAGTTTAGATAATTCTCCAAGTATATGACTAGATATAAGTATGGTCATTTGACGTTCCCGATTGAGTTTCAGAATCAACTCTCTAATAGCAATTATCCCCTGGGGATCTAATCCATTTACCGGTTCATCAAGAATTAGAAAATCAGGATCTCCAGCAAGGGCTAAAGCAATCCCTAGTCTTTGCTTCATCCCTAAAGAAAACTCATTCACCTTCTTCTTACCAGTGTTGGAAAGTCCAACTAATTGAAGTAATTCACTTATTCCAGTATATGAAGGTAGACCAAGTATTTGATACTGGTACTTTAAGTTCTCTTCAGCTGTCATGCTACAATACAGAGATGGCGTTTCAACAACAGCTCCAATACGTCTACGAGCTTTTATGATTTCCTTTTTCCTATAATCAATTCCATAAAGTGCGTAACTACCGGAAGTAGGATCTTGTAACCCTGTAATTAAGCGAATAAGTGTTGTTTTACCAGCACCATTTTTCCCAACAAGTCCATAGATACTTCCTCTAGGAACTTTAAAGGATAGGCTATCAAGTGCCTTGAATTGTTTGTAAGTTTTAGTTAATTGATTAGCTTCAAAAATGTAATCCAAATGTTTGTCCTCCTTATCTTTCATGTCACTAATATATCAAATAAGGGTTAAGAAACAGGTTAAGAAAAAAGTTAAGAAATGGTAAATATTAATTAACTTCATTAAATCTAAAACCAATTCCCCAAACAGATTCTATGTACTCCCTATCACTGTAATACTTAAATTTTTTTCGAATATTACTAATATGAACTTTGAGAGAACTCTCTAGACAATCAGGAGTTTCAGAGCTAATACCATCTAGAATGGCTGATTTTGATAATACCTGACCAGTGTTTACCATCAGTAATTTTAATATAGCAAATTCTGTTTTTGTCAAATGAATAGGATGACCATCTTCAAAGACTTCATGTGAAACGGGATTTAACTTGATTTTGCCTACATGAATAATAGCTTTTGGTTTAAGGGTCGTTTTTCTAAATTGCACATCTATACGCGCTAGAAGTTCATCAACGTCAAAGGGTTTAGTCATGTAATCTACTGCCCCTAAACGTAAAAGATCAACCTTGCTCTGGGTATCAACCTTGGCACTAATCACAATTACGGGTATATCTTTTAAGGAGGGCAGAACTTGTTCCCCTGTCAGTCCAGGCAACATCAAATCAAGTAAAACGAGGTCTACATAGGTTGAAGCAAGTAGCATAGTTGCTTCTGTACCTGAATAAGCCCTTACAACTTTATATCCATCACGAGTTAAAATCTCTTCCAGTAAATCTCCTATATATACATCATCATCAATAACAGCTATTATTTTCATTAAAATCTCCCTATGTCATGAACTCAACAACTTTGTTAACTAAGCTAACATTTCTTTATAATCTCTTGTCATTGTGTCGCAAAGAAAAAATTTGGATGCTTACTTAAACCTAGAAATGAATCATTACTAATTATAATTAGTTGAATTATAGCATATTCCAATCTTACTTTACAATTTTCATGGATAGGTAATAGACTTATTATAACAAAACAAGAATACAAGTACGATTTTAATTTAATAATCCTACATGATCCTTAATAAAAAATTTCCTTAAATGATTTACCTTTGATTCGTCCAGATAATATGAATGGTGAACCTCTCCATCTTTTAGTTGAAGAACAAAATCACAGGTTTTTAATATTAGCTCTAAGTCATGTGTAATAATAATAATTGATTTACCTATGCTTTTTAGCCTCTTCAGACTATCCGACACTTGAATCATATGACGTAAATCTAATCCACTTGTTGGTTCATCAAAAATGATCATCTCTCTTTCAGAGGCAATAGCACTGGCAATAGCTACCCGTTGCTTTTGCCCTCCTGAAAGAGACATAGGATGTAAATCTTGCATATGAAGCAAATTCAAACTATCAAGAATCTCTTTTGCTTTTTCAACATCATCTTCTTCCATGCTAAGTAAAACCTCATCAAGGACCGATTCTGTAAAGAGCTGGTAGTTCACATCCTGCATAACCATATACACCTTCTTAAGACATTGTCTATGGTTACATACACTTTTTTCAACATGAACTTTCCCCTTAAATCGTTTATTCAAACCACAAAGACATCTAGCAAATGTTGATTTACCTGCACCATTTTGTCCAATAATCCCAATAATTTTGCCCTTTGGTAAACTTAGTGAACCAATATCCAGGGCTTTCTTTCCTTCTTTGTAGATATAATTAAAGTCTGATAACTCAATTTCCTCATCCACTATATCACAAAGCTGATCCTCATATGATAAAGCATTAAGGGATATTGGACGAAGTCCCATTGCCAGCAATTCATCTTTTGTCAACTTTTTAGCTTCTTCCATAGAATATATCTTTTCTATTTTTCCTTGACGCATATAAATCAATTGATCAGCAATATCCCGCAGGTAATGAAGTCTATGCTCCGCAAGGACTATTGTTTTTCCTTCAGATTTCCAATGATCAATGATATTTCCTAACGTTCTGGCTCCTTGAGGGTCAAGATTAGAAGAAGGCTCATCTAGAACAATAACATCTGGCGAGCTTGTATGTACACAACCACAAGCTATTTTTTGTTTTTCTCCACCAGATAAATTGAAAAGATTACGATTCATCAAATTTTCAATATCTAAATGAGTCATGGTTAAATCAATGCGCTCCTTAATATCATTTACTGGCAATCCTTGATTCTCACACCCAAAAGCAAGTTCAGAATTGGTATCCATACAATAAAACTGAGAACGTGGATTCTGAAAAACACTTCCTACATATTTTGATATCTCATATAAGGGAACTTGGCTTACATCTAGTTTGTTTACTTTGACTTCTCCTGTCAGGGTCCCCTTATAATAGTGTGGAATCAAACCATTAATCAAACGGGTCAGGGTTGTTTTTCCGCAGCCGGATTCACCACAAAGCAATACCACTTGACCCTCTTTTATGTTTAGATTAATATTTGAAAGACCATTATTTTGTATTCCACTTCCATATTGAAATGAAACGTTTTTTAGTTCAATCATTATACTAAACTCCTTTTGTATAAATTAAAAGCAATAATGTTGTAATTGAAAAAAACATATAAAAAGCATCAATATATGTAAAACCTATCTTACAAATGTTCGTTCTTTTAGTTGGACTCCCTAAGCCTCTTGTCAGAGCTGAACAAGAAAGTTCTTCTCCTATTTTTATGCACGATATAAACAAGGGAACAAGCCTATACTCCATAAGAGATATAATCCCTCCTCTTGACTTTCCAAAACTTATGCCTCGCATTCTCATAGCATCGTTAATAGATGACGATTCCTCTTTTATTGTTGGGAAGAATCTAAACATAACAGAGAGAGGGATGATTATCTGCTTTGGTATATGCATTCTTTCCATAGCGGCATTAAACTCACTAACTGTTGTTGTAGCAAGCAAATAGTAACCCATTAAAAGACCAGGGCCCATACGATTAACAACACCTGTCAACATAGCTACAATAATACTTACAACACCATACTTTGTATCAATCCAAAAGATATATATGAGTAGAGAAAAAACATATATCAAAGTAAACACGCTACTAATATAAAACCTTTTATTTAAAACAAAAAGCGATACAGGTATACTTGCCGCTAATGCCATAACATACCAGTCATTAACCGTAAATGCTGATATGTTAATAAGTAGTAAAACTAGAATTTTAGTGCGCGGATCAAGCCTAATACGACTTTGATCCGCTACAACTTGCATATAGCTATTTTTCATAGTTAATGTCCTTTCCTATGCTATACCTGCTCTTTTAAAATGTTTCTTTAACATCTTAAGTCCCAAAACTGCACCAAGTATTCCTCCAACAAATGCAAGAAGGGGAAATGTCCAAAATATCTTATCAAATAATTCAAGCACAGTACGTGTATAATCACTTCCCATGCTATCTAGCATCATTTTTTCAAAAGAATCCCTCATAATCCAAAAGGGTAGTAACATACCAAGTATCCACATACTAAATACACCGTAACCAAAGATTGAGAGTTTTCTACTTTTGTATTTACCAAATTTAAAAATCAAATCTGCCAAAGCACCGAAGGCAAAGCCTATTATAAGGGGTACATAGGTATGGCCCGTTAATAACATTAATCCTCCAAGAATTGTCCCCATTATTGTAACCATACCAAAACACCTTACTTTTGTTAGAAAAAGCATAAAGGGTATTCCTGTAACAATCGGTAATATCAGGGGTAGCAATGCATATAAAATAGGTATATAGCCAAGCATTCCAACTGCAAAAAACAGGACAAAATATATACCAGTAAAAATACCTGTTGTAATAAGATCTTTTGTTTCTAATTGATTCTTTTCCATATTTAACCTCCATTAAACGTTTCTTATAAACACCAACTAAAACTTTCTTGTTGGATATTCCACATTTTTGCATAAGTACCATTTTCTAAAAGCAGTTCATCGTGGGAACCTTCCTCCACAAGTGCCCCTTCTTCTAGAACAACGATCTTATCTGCTTTTGCTACTGTGCGCATTCTATGAGCAATAATAAGAACGGTTTTGTTTCGAACCAATTCAGATATTGCTGTTTGTATTTTTGTTTCATTTTCCACATCCAAGGAAGCTGTCGCTTCATCTAGCAATACAATGGGTGCTTCTTTCAACAATGCTCTGGCTATAGAGATTCTTTGACGTTCTCCGCCGGATAAAGTTTCTCCGTTTTCACCAACAATCGTATGGTAACCATCAGTCATCTTGTTTACAAATTCATCGCATTGAGCTTGCCTTGCTGCAGACATGACTTCCTCATCCGTGGCATCTCTCTTTCCAATACGAATATTATCCATAATTGAAGCATTAAACAGAACTACATCCTGAAAAACAACTGAATAATTTTTAAGAAGAGTTTCAGGATCTATTTCTTTAATATCATAACCACCTAGTAATATTCTCCCCTCATTTACGTCCCAAAATCTTGCCGCTAACTTTGCAGTCGTACTTTTCCCTCCTCCTGAGGGACCAACTAATGCAGTAATTTCTCCTTGTTTTGCTGTAAATGAAATGTTTTGCATTACCTGTTTTCCTTCCTGATAGGAAAAGGTCACATTTTCAAAACTAATATCAAAGTGATCCGGGTTAAACTCATCTCCACCTTGTTGAATGGGCATTGATTCCATTTCGTTCATACGATTAATACGTATATCTAGGAAAAATAAGGCCGCCAGATTATTAAAAACTTCACTTAAAGGTGCATAAATACGAGAGGCAACCATTAGGAAAATAAGATATGTGAAAAGATCAATACTTCCTGATTTTATCAGGTTAGCCCCCACGATGATAACACTGGCCAATCCTAGTTTTAAAAAACTATGAGAAGCATTCACTAGACCACCTACAAGTAATTCTCCTTTGATAAGGTGCTTTTCATATTGATCAATTGCCTTATTCAAGCCATTTAGATAAGTTTTCTCTTGATTGTATGATTTGATTTCCTGAATAGTCTCTAACCCCTCTTGAATCTCCTCACTCATATTTCTTTTTACTTGGTAACTAGCTGAAAACTCCTTATGCTGCATTTTTTTTGACAATAAAATGATTGAAGCTGCAAAAGGGACAACCCAAAATAGTGCAAGTGATAATTTCCAGTTATAAATAAATAAGCCGATGGACATTATAAATAGGCTTATCACAGAAGCAAAAACTTGTGGCACTGCATGAGAAAACGTATGTTCTAAGTCTGTACTGTCTTCCATAATTGTTGAAGTCAGATCAGAAAGATCCTTCTCTCCAAAAAAGGCTAATGGAAGCTTTCTAAGTTTTTCAGCCAAGGAAACTCTACGGTTTGCACTTTCATCATATACAATGGTAAAAGTATTCCTATATTGAAATATTGCAACAACAAACATGATTAACATAAAACCGATACCAAGGAAAATATAGTATGCTATACCATTGCTAACAGTCGCTGATTGGTCAAAAACAACCTTCAAGTACTCATTAAGAAATTGGAAAACATAGACTGCCGGTAGCATCAACGCGATATTCAACAACACCGTAAAAATTGTGCCTTTTACAAAATCCTTACTCCCTTTACGGGATAAGGCAAATCGTTTTTCTATTGTTTTAAGCATAACTTGCCTCCTTTTCAATTTTCCAGCTTACTGAACACTGAAATTCATTCCACATGTTTGCATAGACACCTTGCTTTTCTAAAAGTTCTTTATGTGTGCCCTCTTCAATTATTTTTCCTTCATCAATAACCAGAATGTTGTCCGCAGAAATCACACTTGATAACCTATGGGCAATCATTAAAACCGTTTTCCCCTTAGTTAATTCCTTAAATGCCTTTTGTATCAAATGTTCATTTTCAGGATCTGCAAAGGCTGTTGCCTCATCAAGAACTACAATAGGTGCATTTTTGAGTATGGCACGCGCTAAAACAATTCGTTGTTGTTCTCCTCCTGACAAATATGTGCCTTCCTTTCCGATTATTGTTTCCAGTCCATCTGGTAACTTGCTTATAATGTCCCTACATCGGGCCATATCTAACGCTGCTTCAACTTCATCAATCCTTGCGGAAGGCTTACCATACTTAATATTTTCAAGTAATGATGTTTTAAATAGCCGGGTATTCTGAAAAACAAAGGAGATATGAGCCATAAGATCCTTATGCTCTATATCCTTTACCTTTGTTTTGCCTATGTAAACGCTTCCCTCATCAGCATCCCAAAACCTTGGCAACAGCCTTGCAATCGTTGTTTTACCACTTCCTGATGCACCAACTAAAGCAGTCGTTTTCCCTTGTGGTATCCTAAAACTCACTTGATCCACTGCTTTTTTGTTAGCCCCCGGATAAGAAAATGACACATTTTTAAATTGTATGCTACAATCTGTAATTGTCTTTGGCTTAACCGGTTCTACTTGTAAATTATAATCCGTAAGATTCTCGATTCGGTTAAGTGCTTCATTTGCTTGTCCTAATGCTTGATTTAAGTACATACTTCTCATAATACTCTGGGAAAAAACAGGTGTAATTAAAACATATAAAAAGAGATTAAGAATTGTTTGTGTATAATCCTCTGTTTGATTAATAATCAAAATAGCTACTGGTACTAAGAAAAATACAAACCCATTAATCATCACTGTATATGCCGACATTGGTTTTTCCCACATTTTTGTGTAATCAGTAACCATATCTTTATATCTAATAATACTATTATGGAAGTTTTTAAAGGAAAATACAGTCTGTTGAAAAACTTTAACAACAGGAATACCTCTAACATACTCCACGGCTTCAGTATTCATGTCTTCAAGAGATGTCATATAACTATTCATAAACCTTTTTCCTTTTTCACTCATCATGAAACTCATGAGAAACATAGCAAAAAAAACAGGAAGCAAGCAAGCGACTCCTAAGCGCCAATCATAGATAAAAATCAATAGCAAAACACTTAAGGGCATTAGTAATGTAGCAGCAAGATCAGGCATTTGATGTGCAAGAAAACCATGGGTAACCCCCGCATTGTCGTCAATAATTTTACGAATACGACCAGTAGTGTTGTTATTAAAGAAGCCAAGAGGCATCTTTACAATTTTTTCCATAGCAAATCTACGCATATTGGTTTCGACTCTAAACGCCGCCAGGTGAGAAAATGACAAGGCAACAAAGTAAAATACAACACTTATAATAGCTGTTCCTATTGCCCACCAACCATAAGTCGTAATCAACTGGTATGAAATCGCATTATCTGTAGTAAATAATTCTCGAATGATAAACCAAATAAGAACATATGGCATCATCCCAACAATAGCGCTGATAGCTGATAAGATAAGCGCTGCTGGAAGAAGGGCTTTTCGTCCTTCCATATAAGTTTGCAATTTTTTTAATGTGCTCATTAACAGACCTCCTTGTTAAAATAATTGATAAATAAACATGATACCTTTAATTGAAAACTAAGTTTTCTAAAGATAATGAAATTCATTCTCAGTGTATATTTAAAAAAAATGACTTACCTAATGCAAGCATTCTCTCTTCATAGTTCCCCCTCTCTTAAGCCTATATATATTAACTACAATTATTGGCATAGGTATCGGTATTGATAATCATTCTCAGTGCATGACCAAAAAAAAGGCTCTCATGAGCTTGTCCCCTTTCTAAGTATAATAACTTAATTACACTTATCATATGTACCTGTTTCTAGATAATAACTAAATACTCACCATTTCCTATAATCCCATTTTTTTATTTATAATTTCACAAAAACATTTCACCAATCACCACTACTAAATATAAGCGACTTACTTTTTAAAAAGGGCTCATAACCTTATATGGCCTAATTACATAACAGTGTTATATTATCTCCTTCTCTAGATTTTGTCAATAAAAAAATAAAAATTAGTTAATATTTTTTCAATTTTTTCTTCAAACCAGGGACAATATCTGGACCTATATCAAACAAGGAGATACAAAAAAACAGTCACTGGAGTACACTTCAGTGACTGTTTAACCTTTATTTTTATTACCTATATGTCGATATGTTTTTTATGTTACATATAGTTTTTATATTTCAAAAAATTCTACTTCCTCTTTAAGTTCTATAGATAGGTCTTGAAGTCTTTTTGCTTCCCTTGCAACACTTTCAACTGATTCAAGCTGTTGTATAACTGAAGCACTTACCTCTTCTGATGCCGCTGCTGTTTCTTCTGATACAGATGATATGCTGGTAATAGAATCAACAATCAGGGAGTTATCTTTACTTAATGCATTAACAGAATCATTAATCGATATAATAGTACTAGAAATATTATTAACTGAATTTGATATTCGATTAAAGGCTTCATTTACATTGGACACTGAAACAATTTGTTCTTCTGATACTTTAGATACTTCACCCATCAGACCAACTGTTTGGTTAATTTCAGTCTTTATAGAACCAATAATATCACCGATGTCTTTAGCTGCATCACTTGAACCTTCTGCCAATTTTCTTATTTCTTCAGCTACAACTGCAAAGCCTTTACCATGTTCTCCAGCTCGTGCCGCCTCAATTGAAGCATTGAGTGCAAGTAGATTTGTTTGAGCTGAAATCGAGGTTATCGTATCTAAAATATCCGATATACTGGATGACTTTAATTCAAGTTCCTTAATTGCTTCCTCTACTTTCTTTGTAGAATCTTTACTTTCTTTTGAGGTTTGCTCTAACTCAGACATTTTCATTTTACTAGATGTATTGATCTCAGTTACTTGAACAACTTCACTATTCATTTGTTGGCTCTTTAATAATAAATCTTTGAACTTGTTATCAAACTCTTCTGTTAAAAGCGCACTTTTTTCAGAATCACTCGCTTGGTCAGTTGCGCCTTTGGCGATATCTTCAACAGCATTAGTAATCTCTAATGATAACTCTTTTGTATTCATGGCAACAGTATTTAACTCAACAGCTGCAGAATTGAGGTCATCTGTTACATTCTTTGACTTACTAATAATGACTCCAATAGACGCCATTGTTTCCACAAAATTCCTTGCCAACAAACCAAATTCGTCTTTTCTCTTTGTAATCTTTGAAGGCAATTGTATTGCAAGTTTACCTTCCTTAGCTTTTGCCATCTCTTCTTGAATCTTCTCCAAAGGTTTAGTTACGGAATTTGCCAACAAAATAGCAATGACGACTGCTATTATAGACGCTAATACTATTAAAGAAATAATCAAAATACTTAATTTTTTTGATTCAGCAAAAGCTTCATCTGAAGGTTGTTGAACAACTAAACCCCATTTAGTATTTTCAATGTATGTATAGGCAGCAAGTTTTATACCCCCTTCATACTCATATTCAGTAGTTCCTGTTTGGCCGGAAATAGCCTCAGCTACCGGTTCAAGTGTTGATAAATCTTCTTGATTTTCTACCTTTGTCTGGTCCGGATAAGCAATTGTTATACCGTTAGAATCTACAGCATATCCATAACCTTTTTCACTTACTTGAATAGAATTAGCTAATTCACTGATAAAGGCTAACTGGATACTAGCTCCTAGAGTACCGACTATTTCACCATCTTTTTCAATAGGGACTGCATATACCACAATAGGTTTTCCTGAAGTACCTGATATTAAAACATCTGAATAATTCTTTTCTCCGGCTATGGCTTTCTTAAAATAATCACGGCTTGATCTGTCTGACAATTCTCCGGAGGATTTATAGATTTGCATGCCTGTTTCATCTGTTACATTAAATTGAGATATAATCACCTGAGAATCAAGCAATTCTTTAAGAATGCTATCCATATTTTCTGCTTTCATACTTGTGATTTCATCTGTTTTAGATACTCCTATTATCGTTGATTCAATGCTGCTTAAATAAGCAGAGATTGTATTCTTTAGCCCCTCAACAGTAGTAGCATTTTTGGCGAATATTCCTTGTTCTACTTCCTTGTTTGTTATAGATAAAGTGATAATAGATGTCACTAATAATGGTATTAGTACCAATAAAAACAAATATATTGTTAATTTGTAACGATACTGATTCAACTTCTTCATTCTATCCTCCTCTTCACATAAAGATAAACGGCGACTCTTAATGACGATACTCTTATATGTCAATTATACCCTATAATGACTAACTGTAAATAGCGTAACCAACAAATATGTATAATAAAAACATATAATATTAATGTTTTGTTAACATTATTACTATATTTTTATCTAAATTCATGCTTTTTTCTCAAAACAAATTTACTATAAACACTATTATCCCATTCTTAACATAAACATTTACACTCCAAATTAATCCTAAATCCCTAAGTAATGACAATCCTTATAATATTTCATTGACATACCTAGATGTTCTTGGTAAAGTATACATAGATGTTCTAAGTATGAAAGGTGGTACAATATGAAAATTGATAAAAATTTAATTGGTGGAAGTGCCATTTTACTCGTCTTAACCTTACTTGATGAAAAAGATATGTATGGTTATCAAATAATCAAAGAAATCGAGCTACGTTCCGATAATACATTCCAATTTAAAGAAGGTTCTCTTTATCCTGTGCTACATAAACTTCATAATAAAGGCTACGTAAAGCCCTATACGGCAAAAGGTGACACTGGGAAAACCCGAAAATATTATCAGTTAACTAAAAAAGGGCGTAAACAATTAAAGGAAGAGAAAGACCAATGGATTCAATTTAGCCTATCTGTTAATAAGGTAATAGGGGGGCAAGCCCATGCCTACGCATAATGATAAGGAAATTTTTTTACAAAATGTCCTGTCTCATATTAAGTTACCATTTGATCGCAAGGATATATATAACGAATTAGATAATCATATTAATGATCATATAAATGCCTTTATAGAAAATGGCTTTACACCTGAAGAGTCAATAAGTAAAGCCATTCATCGTATGGGTGATGCTGCTGTTATTGGCAAAGAGCTTAATCAGATCCATAATCCTCTGCTTGGTTGGCTATGGAAACTATCAGATATATTAGTAAAGGTAGTTGGTATCATTGTTATTTTTAGTATACTAAGTTCACTTATTTCAACAATAAACTTTAAGTCCCCATTAAGCTATATAGAAGAAGATGATATCATTTATCATCTAAAGGTTGATGAAAAAGAAAAAATTGATAGTACCATCATAAAGATTACAGATCTTGTTTACGACACAAATGGTACTTTACATATTTTCTTCAAGACATATAGTGATAGCATATTTATCAACACGTGGAGTTTTGGTAATATCGGTAGGATAAGCGATGAATTTGGCAATGAATATTTTGGTGGAAGCGGATCGTCAGGAGGAGGACTTATTTCATACCACATCATACAATTAGATGATTTTCCTGAATCCTCTAGCACTGTAAATATTGTTTTTGACAATTACAATAGACACTATGAATTCCATTTAGATTTAGCAACAGGAGAAGACAATGAATAGAGCAATAAGGACAGTCAGGAATATCGTTATCATTGGTGTGTTATTCACTTGTTTTTTAGCACTTGAAGGCCTACGCTTGACACCAATTCAGGCACATATTGTGTCAGAAAAAGGTATCCATTATGGCCCATCAGAAATAGTAAAAGTATTTGACCATGGAAGTTATCAACATTTACTTTGCAAGTATGATAAATGGATATCATGTAATACAGTTAATAAACACCTACTCTTTTTATGGTCTCCAGGCAGTCAACCTATTGGATTTGAAAATGACAAGAATAAAGATATTGATTTTAGTTGGAACGTTTCTAAAGGAGTGGATTTAGTCTATGGTGGAGTTAATAATCCCCATATAACAAAGATTGAATTGCATATTGACGAAACGAATACATTGATCCAAAACAGCCTTTATGATGGCCTGTTTTATTTTTCTTGGGAAGGCAAAGACCATCATTGGCAAGATCTAAAAATCATAGGCTACAATAGCAACAATGAAAAAGTATATGAAACTAGTTATCCATAAATAACGGACTTACACCAAACCACAACCCCCTCTACTTCATAAGACGAAATTAAGGGGGTTGTATAACTTGCTTGATACGCTTGTACGACCTTAGAACTCATTGATTAAAGTATTGATAATACTATCAAATGTATAAAGATCTGATCTTTCAAATATATTTTCTAGTGTCTCTATATTCACTTCCAAATGCTCGATATCCTTAGAATACATATGGCTTATATCAACCATGTCCCCTTCACTAAATTCTCCATTTTCTATCCATCTTACAACTGCAAGTTCCTTAATCATAACTACACTCATCATAGCTAATTTTATTTTTGATGACATATCAAAATCATAAAATGACTTCATAAAATATCTATATATAAAATATACAAGCAACTTCCTAAACTTATCCATTTCTTCCCTGTAATCATGATTAAAGACTTTATGACTACGAATATAATGGAATCGGTCGCTTTCATCTTTCCAATATGTTTTTAACACCTTATCTATACCTAGAGGGTCATTTTCACTTATATGTTCTAAGTCCCTATATGTCTTGAAATACTCATATACATCCTTATATTGAGATACTTCATTTCCCTTATACGTCGACAATTCCTTAGCCAGGTCCTTTAGATAGCTACTCCTATTATATTTTTCTTTAATTTGATGGAGGACATCCAGTTCGCCGAAATCAATTTTATCTTGAAGCTCTTCTACAAACTTAAGCACGATTACTGTTCTAATACCTAGAGGTATATCCACCATTTCCAAAATTTGTACTATGACGTCTCTGCACTGAAAAAATTCTTCCAGTATCGCTTGGTCGTCACCTTGAGCCTTATCTCCTACTTGACTATCATGGCTGACTTCAAATCCTGTTAATTTAGCATGACCTAAGATTATTCTCGCCGCCTCAGGACATGATAATGAAATACCCATTTCTTTTAAATCAAAAAATGTTTCCATATATCTGGGGTATTGTTTACAGGTATAACAAAGATATTCTTCCCCTTTTTCTGTATATATATCGCAAAGCATATCCTTATTCAAAAAAGGACATCGTTTACCATCTAAGACAAAAATATTATCTCCATCTTGATCGACAACCATCTTACTTCTTAACTTTTCTCCAAATGTTCCTTCCATCTTTTGATAGGATTGATAAGTATTGGCATCAATAACAACATCCCAACCTGAACAACAGGTATCTTCACAGGCTGGTCCTATACATTTAAACTCCTTATAATAGCTAGGCACTCGTATATTCATTTTCTTTACACACTCACTTGTCTTATTTAGATTTGTATATTTATTAATTATAACATTCTATAAAGCTCTTAAGTCTCATTGATTATCAATCACATCCATCTTAACTTTCCAAGCCCATGTCAGGCGTTCTATTCCTTAAGGCCTTCTAAAATCCACGATGTAAGTGGCCTGAAAACAATATAAAGAAGATAACCGACCATTCCACCAATACTATTTGTAATTAAATCTGTAATATCTGCAGAATGAATACCATCTATGAGAGGTTGTAGAAGTTCAATACCAAGGCTCATTAAAAAACAGAAAAACACAGTCCTAGCAAATCCCGAGGGTCTTCTTCGGGTCATAGGAAACAAGAAACCAAAGGGTACCGTCATAATAACATTCAATAAAACCTGCCTAAGAAAATCCCCTCTCCCCATTACTATATCTACAAAGGGAATCATATTCATAGGTATATAAGGATGATTCAGAATGAAGGGTAGAGACGTTATGACTGGCATGAGAGTGAAATAAAGCACAAAGGACAGATATATATACATCAACGTATTAACAAGCAGTAAATCCTTACCTTTAGGCTTCCACTTTTTGAATAAAATAAATAAATATAACAGAGCTAATGCTAAAAAATCCACCAAATATTTCATTACAAACTCCTTCTTTTAAGCTATATCACAAGAAATATTTCTACTTTCAAAATCAATGAATAATCTCCCTTAACATCTCAATAATCTTTTCTACTTCTTTTTCAGCAGAAGACTTTGGCGAAAATTCCGTAATCACCATGCCAGCAATTCTCGTATCGTGGCAGATATGCTTTAATAGCTTTGTAAGGGTACTAAACTCAAGACCATTAGGACTTGGCATGTATACGCTAGAAAGCTCCTGGTCTCTTATTACGTCAAGATCCAGATGTAATAGCACTCTGGATGTATCTGGTAAGGCTGATAGATATGCTTTCGCAATCTTTTCAGGATGACTTGCTATTAATGCTTTTTCATACATGTTAACACCTTCTAACGAGTAGCTTTCATCTATGGTTTCAGGATCAAATCCCATAGCGGTAATCTTCTTATTAGTAAACCCTTCTATTGGACTCACCCATTGGTTTTTATGGGTAAGAAAGTACAAGGTAAAAGCCGTTGCTCCCACACATTGCTCTGAAAAAGGAACCTTCATATCTATATGATGATCTATTGATAGTAACTCTGCTTTCTTTCCATAGACCTTAAAAAAGTTCCGAAAAACCCCAGTAAGAATACTACAACCTCCACCAATAACAATGGTGAATTCATGTTCTTTAAATAATTCATCCACCTTACCCACTTCATCCCACATGAGTAAAGGTGCGGGCCAATTTCGAATCGGACCATGATTATGACGGTAGCTTTCATTATCAATTTTTATATCACCTAAGTCTATAACTTCATGCTCTCTTTGCAGTGTTTCTATCAATTTTCCATTTCTAAAATAGGATGGACCTAACTCCGTCCCTCTATTTAGTGCTCCTACATTAGATGGTACTCCAATAATTCTTAGCTTCATAAGACCTCCTTGTAACTATCAAAATACATTTTTATATGTTACAATATAACTGTACTATAATAAGTGGTAACTATCAATATATTTTTTAGGAGGTTACATTTGGAAGGCATCTCACTTAAATTAGCGAATTCAATATGGCATAAGGAACATACAGATAAAGAGGTTTTAGAAGATATGCATTGGGTAACTAAACATTTACTGACTGACTTGGATATAAGCATACCCAAGATGTCAAAAGATTTTATTAAAGACCTATGTTCACTTAGATCTTTAGCCATTGCCGCTCTACAAGATAAGGACATAAAAAAATATAGAGAAAACCTCAATAGGTTTCTCTCACAGGTGCATTATACGCCGCAGATAGTCACGGAAAATGATCAAATTCTCTTAAAAATGGAATCATATAGCAAGCCTGAATCTCAATTATTAGCTACAATTACTATGGATCTTATAGAATTATTTACCAAGAATACCATCCTAAAGGTTAAAAGATGTTCTAATGAAGAGTGTCAATTTTTTTACATCGACTACAGTAAAAATAGAAGCAAGAAATTTTGCTCACTAAGATGTAGCAATTTGATAAAGGTAAGACGGCACCGTGCTAACTCCAAAAGTCATTAATCCTTAAAATAAGATTCTTCTATTATTGCAACTTAGAATCGTTCCGTCTCATCCGATATCCAATTGAATCTTTCTTTTCATAATCAATTATTTCTATTTATTTTATATCCTGTATGCCACTTTAAAACACCACGGTCATTATACTGTGAATCATAACTCATAAAAACTTGAACCTCACCGTTATCATCAACATAATGAAATAACATTTTTACATGACCACCTTCAAGCGTTAAGTCATTTCCTTGTAGGTCATCTTGATCAAAAAATGAGAGCTTGGATGTAAGATTGTCATAATCTCTTTCCTCAATAATCAAACCATTTTCGCCAACATAGTATGCGACTTTATCATATGAATAAATAAATGCAAAACTAGCTCCTTCAAGGAAATCAGCGGCAGGTGTTTTTTCACCGGTTTTTAGATTATGATAATATCCTCCATCTGGAAATTCAATAGCTGCATAATAGGCGCTATTGTTGAATTTCACTATTTGGTCTCCATCTGAGGCGTACATCACTATCTCCATCTCATCTTGCTCCATATTATAATAACCATAACCATCGCTCCACTCATACCCTGGAATATGGGTAATAATATTATTCCCTTCCACAAATTTCGGGGAAAATAAGTATGCATATTGGCTAAACTTATCATTAACCCTAGGTATTTTCTCTTCTAGTATACGAGTCGAGTCAGTTGTTCTGTCATATAAAAACAGACCTTCCTCAGTTGCATATGCTATATATTTATAATCTGGTGATAGGTCATATCCAAAAAATCCTTGTTCTAGTTCATCTTCTGAGTATAGTCTATCAACAATAAGTTTTCTAATATTTTCAGGAACTTCTATTTCATGTACTTGTTCCATATTAAACTTATATAATTTTATATTTTTATCATCTGCAATCTTGATAACCGTTCCAAACTCATTATCATTAGTCACCGAATAACTAAAAAACACACTGTCATTATCTAGATTTAATAATTCCTTCATTGTTTCATCCGACTTATTGAAAGCAACAAGTTTATGACCTCCATCATAACCATATCTATAGGAATCTAATATAATCTCTTCATCATCTTCTCCAAGATAATACAATTCACCTTGAAAATAATTGTTTTCATCCACGTACCTACTAAAAACATCCGTACTCTCATAATCTCCCGTGATGATTACAGGATGAGTGACATTTACATAATTGAATGCTTTAGCAAAAAAATACTCTCCACTTTGGTCTTCTCTGGGTCTCAGGGTTACCTGAAAAGAATCATCTAGATCGTCCGCACCGTGGTGGTATCTGTTGATCTCAAGATATATACTGCCATCTTCTAACATTTCTACATTTTCGAGCAAAAGTCCCCAACCATTACTAGCGTCAAATTGTTGAATCTCATCAGCTCCTGTAGAATTAATATAAACAGCGTCTTTATCAGCAAAATATACTCCACTATCTATTTCATTGACATCTATTTCATCTATGTTAAAATACCTTTTCATTATAGGCATAACTTTATCCATAGAAATATATTTATAGTTATCATCAGTATCTTCAAACTCACTAAGTCCATGTTTGTTAATGTACATCCTACCTGCATACTCTACCAACATTTCAAGGTTAAAGCTCTTTGTCGCATTGAAATTTTCATCATCTATATCAAAATTTCCATTATTTAGTATTGATGCAACACCTACCCCTAAATACTCATTCCACAAATAATTCAACACTTCCTTATCTTCAATAGGTCCTGGTATAACACTATATAGCGGATGTTCTTCATCACTTGGCATAAATGGTAATCTTAATGTTTCACCTTGATTTTTGCTATTGTCTTGACCTTCACTGTCTTCTTGAGATTTACTGTCATCTTGAGTTTTGCTGTCATCTTGGGTTTCACTTTGATTCTCGTCTGTCCCTATAGCTGGAGTTTCATCATCTTCATCCATATTATCCACATAAGAATCTGCCTGCGTTTTGTTACTAGATTCTTTACCTCCACAAGCATTTAGAACAAATACCATAATAAGTAAGCAAATAAATGTTGCTTTTTTCACTTCTTTTAATTTTAATGATTTAGCTAGTCTCTCCATTTTAACTCTCCATCTTCACGCATAATATTTTTCTAGTCAGTATTAGAAAAACATCTTGAAAATTATATTAATCATAGTAAACTTCCACCATCATAACTATATCATATAGCAAGTAAGTTAAAAAGCTCAAACTTTTTCTTTGACATATCCTTAAATTTATTTATACTCAACAATAAGAGCCAAGCGTCTTGACCTCGCCTGGCTCTTACTCAATATTATTTATAGGTACTTATTTCACGGAGTTAGTTTTGCAATGATACCACTTATAACTTCCGCCACTTCCTCCGGTAAAGAATTAAAATCATTACCCTGACCACCATTTTCTATGATATAATCCAGTCTCTTTTCAAAGGCAGCTCCTAACTGTATTACATAGTTCCAGTCCTTCATATTCGGATTGAATCCTTCTATATCCATATATGAAAAACCTTCCATTCCATTCCATTCAATGAAATCATCTCGGCCTTGGACCACTCTTTCTATGGATTCAATAGTCATTTCCTTGGTTACCTTTTTACCCATGAAAAACCCTGTATTAAATATGTAACAGTCAACCTGTTTCTCCTCAAACAACTTCTTGAATTTTCTATAATCCTCTTCCAGCTTATAGGTTCTGAATGGATTGGCATAGGGTTCAATCACTAACTGGTTCACGTCCATGTTCTCAAGAGTCCTTTCTGCTGAGGTTCTCTTTGTTGCAAGCAGGGCACCCATGGCTGAGGCTAAAACCGGATCTTCAATTTTCACTACTGGTGGCAGTGTTTCATCCTTCATGAGCCAGACAATGGAATTGATGCTTTCCTCGACTTTATCAACCCTATTTTTGGTCCAAAGCTTGGATTTGATAGCACGTCCGTTGGCATTGCGAATATCTTCACAGACGATGACTTTCTTTCCGCTCTCGTCACAGGTTACTCCGCAATTTTGGACACTCAACAGATATTTGTTGTCATCGCTGATCAGGGGATAATCTGCTGTTTTATCAAAATAGGATGGCTCAAGGGCTATGGAGTTTCCTTCTTCCACTGATATGATAAATGCATCATCATGAAGGACTGACACCCGATATTTGTCTTCATGTCTAGCATGGGTCAGAGTCGATTTCCCTGAACCCGATAGGCCGAAAATGGCCATGACATGAGAACTGCCGTCTTTCAACATGTACTTCTTCAGTCCACCGTGGCAGGCGACGTATCCATTCCGATTGGCGATGTTCCATGCCATGGTTAGTGTCCCCTTCTTGAATTCCCCGAAATATCTCATGCCGAGGATGGCTGCACAATTATTTTCTACGTCAAACAAACTTAATCCATATGGATGATTCGGATGCTTCCAATCAGGATCGGTCATAATCAGGATATCCCCTTCCTGGAGCATCTGTGATTTCATATAGACTTCTTCATATTCACGTGATATTTCCTGGAAATTCAACAGCCAGTTATAGGCAGTCGACCTGTATTCACTGGGAACTAAAAGCCTTGCCTTAACCATGAACTCCGAATCCAGACCAACTACACATTCAGCCGTATATAATGCTTTCTTTTGCAGGTCAAAGACAGCTTCCTTAAGTAGGTCCTGGTAATGCACTGCCACGTCTTCTTGGCTATCATATATCTGCCTGGCAGCGGCACATCGGCCGTGAACAGAACCATCGTTAACAACAATAATTTTAGCCTGTTCCGGCAGACCAATTAGTTCAGGCTGATAAATCTCCATATCTGTGACAATGGTACCCGGTGCATCAGTTGCCAGTTTATAAGCTTCTTTCAACGAATCTATCCTAGTAACCGTATTGGAATAAAATGCAGTTTCAAGAATACTTCTGACCTCTGAAAAAAAATGGTTCTCCTTTTGGACTGCTTCTCTCTTGAATGTCCCTATAGTTGACATAAATCCTCCCTTTTACTTTTGCCATATGTTATAGTGCGCACATGCTTTTAATACATTTATTAAACGGGTGTTTCATTACATCATGCAAGAAAAATCGGGCGCGCATCAATCTTATGCTCACCCGATACTCACTTTTTTTATGCATTTAAAGAAGCTTCACTATTTGCTTTATTTCTGATGATTTTGTAAAGTAACATTAGGCTGAACAGAATTATACCAGCCAATTCAAAGCTTATATTTGGAATCATCATGAGCATAACAGCAACTGCACTTATACTTCTTTCCAATCTATTCCACTGATAAATCAGAAATCCTCCAGTAAATGCTACCAATGCAAAAATGATAATCAACAGTACGAATACCCCATATGCTATCTGCCATCCTCCACCAACTAACAATATACTGGAATCAAGGATGAATTTGAATGGTATCAGATATGCTGCCAATCCTAACTTAAACGCAGTAAATCCTGTTTTGTTGGGATCACTTTCCGCTATTGCCGCTGCAGTATAAGCCGTTATGGCAACTGGTGGTGTAAGTGCTCCAAGTGATGCATAAATAAAGATAAACATATGTGCTGCAATTGGGGCAACTCCCATACTTACCAATGGTTTTACAAGGATGGAAGCAAGTATGATATAGACTGCGGTTGGTGGCATACCGCAACCCAGTATTAACGTGATTAAGGCAACGAATATAGCAGTTAATACAAGGCTTCCTCCTGTAGCTTCTAATAAAGTATAGGACAGTTTAGCTCCTAAACCGGTCATAGAAATAACGCCAACAATAATTCCTGCAGCAGCACAGGATATGACGATGGGTACTGTCTGTGCTGCACCTTTTTCAAGGGTTTCCAATAGGAGTTTACCCGATATTTTGAACCTGTTGATGACCACGTCTATAAGAAGTGTTAATATCAGCGCCCCAAAAGCGGTCTTCATTGGACTCCATCCGATCAAGATGAAAGTGATCATAAAGAGTATCGGAAATCCAAGATAGATTTTTTTTAAGAAAATGTCTTTGAAAGATGGTAGTTCATCTTTCGGTATTCCCTTGATTTCCATTTTTTTAGCTCTTTGGTCTGTAGTGATAAACAAAGAGATATAAAACAGTGCTGCTGGAAATATTGCTGCTAGTGCCACTTGTTGATAAGGCATACCAAGATATTCTGACATAATGAAGGCTCCAGCTCCCATGATTGGGGGTGTAAATAGCCCCGCTGTTGATGCTACGGCTTCAATAGATGCTGCATAAAACGGTTGATACCCCGTCTTTTTCATCAAC
Source organism: Vallitaleaceae bacterium (assembly GCA_963677625.2). Classification (GTDB taxonomy): domain Bacteria; phylum Bacillota; class Clostridia; order Lachnospirales; family Vallitaleaceae; genus UBA1351. The sequence continues at coordinate 496,479 of CAXXSW010000002.1, read as the reverse complement.
GGAATGGTGAAACTTCCTGTCGTTGCAACATTAGCTGCTGAGGCACCTGAAATCATACCCATAAGACCGCTCGCTGCAATAGCTGTTTTCGCAGGGCCACCTCTGAATCTGCCTGTCAAGACAAAAGCAACGTCAATGAACCATTGGCCCACATTAAAGGAACTCATAAAGGCTCCAAAAATAACAAATACGATAATGAAAGTTGCTGCTATGCCCATTGGTATTCCAAAAACACCTTCAGTTGTCAAGTACAAGAATTCAACAACTCGCCTCCAAGATTTGCCTCCGTGTGCGAGAAAACTCGGAAAATATGGACCAAATAAAGTATACAGTAAAAAGATAATTGTTATAATTGTTATTGCCAGACCAACTTTCCTTCTTGAAAGTTCTAGGATTATTACGATAAGTATCGTTCCCATTATAATATCCATATCTGGAGCCGCTCCGACTTTCATAATCCGATCATCCCATACCGTCATAATATATATTCCTGATACGAGGACACCTGCCGCCATGGCTATGTTGATAATACTGACTAAAATTGATTTCGCTTTCCCATCTTTTTCTGCCTTTTTCCCTAGAAAAAAGGATACAGGCAGAAGCAGTGTAATTAATAAAGCTCTTTGCGTCATTGCAGAAAAGACACCGAATCCAGCGGTATAAATATAGATTAGGGATGTGGCAATCAATACTGCTTTTATTAAGTTTCCCCCTATTTTACCAAGTTTAGATTCTTGCATGATTAATCAATAAGTCCCCTTTCTCTATAATACTTTTCTGCTCCTGGATGGAACGGAACCGGAATTCTGTCGACAGCGCCTTCTATAGTAAGACCACTAGCTGCTGGATGGGATTCTATGATCGTATCCAGATTTTCAAAGATTGCCTTTGTCATTTGATACACTTCATCTTCTGGCAACTCCAAACTTACAACAACCATATTAGACAAATAAACCACTGTCGCATCACTATTATTTCCATACATGGACGCTGGAATTTCCATACTTGAATAATATGAGAATTTATCCAATACCTGTTGCAATATATCATCTTCTATTGAAATAATCTTAAAATCTGTTGTTGATGCTGCCAATTGAGTGATTGCTGAAGCTGGTGCTGCTGATTGAATGATCGCAGCATCTACATTTCCGTCTTTTAAAGCATCGACACCTTCAGAATAAGCAAGGAAGGTAGGTTCAATATCATCCATCGTTATATCATAGAATGACAGTATATCTAATGCTACATTTATCGCACCGCCACCTGCTGGCCCCATAGCAATTTTTTTCCCTTTTAAGTCTGCAAAACTGTTAATGTTTGAATCACCCATAACAACAACGTGGAATACACCCTTGGATAAGCCATTAAATAATGTTGCAACATTCTCATTTGGCGATTCATAAGGTGCACTGCCTGTAAGAGCAGCATAGGCCATAGGACCTTGTGTTATGGCAAGTTGAACAGTACCATCATTAAGCAACAGATTATTCTCTGCAGCTCCACCAGTTACCTCAGCAGAGGTCTGGATTTCTAAATTATTAGTGAGAATTTTTGCAATAGCTATACCAATCGGATAGTAAGCACCACCAGTACCTGCTGTTCCTATTGAATAAAATTTATTCTTTTGTACTTCAGCGTTTCCTTCGTCGTTTGTTGTATCGTTTGATTTATTATTAACTTCAGTTTTACTTTCAGTTTCTGTTTTTTCTGATGTATTAGAGCTTTGGCTGCATCCGATTAATGAAAGCATTAATGTAACCACCATCAATATTGCTACTACCTTTTTCATTCCTGTACACCTCCATAAATTTGGTCTTTGTAAAACCTATGCAACCTTTTGTCAAACCGACAATGGATCACCCCATAACTCAAGGTTTTACAAAGACTCTATTTGTAAAAAATCATTAGTATGCTATAATTATAAAAGCTCTGCTTCCTTAAGTGCATTTGTCACTGCTTCTTTCTCTTCCGGATCAAGAGGCATTAATGGTTCTCTCATCAGAGCACTGCTGAAGAATCCACGTTGATAAATTGCTTCTTTCATTCTAGCATGAGCTTCTCCCGTTGGCTCACCAAACCCATAAATTGCGTTAGCCATCGGGAATATTTTATCTTGCAGTTCTCTTGACTTTGCCCAATCTTGAGCTTTAACCGCTTTCCATGCTTCTGTAATTAATTCTGGAATACAGTTTCCGAAACCGATAAGTGCACCATCAACACCTGGATACATGGAAGTCAACAAGTATTCATCCATACAAGTAAGAATCTTTAAATCAGGTGCATCTTTTCTAAGTCTGCGTAAGTCTCGTTCATAAACACCCATATGACGTGTTCCCATTTTCAATGCCATTACATTTGGAATCTTCGCCATTTCAAGTACTGTTTCTACAGGATAAAAACCTTTCGTTCCGAATGGATAAAGATGAATGATAATTCCGATATCAATACTAGCTGCAACCCTCTGGAAGAAACTAATAGCTGAAGCCTGCTTCATACCAAATCTAAGCCATAAGTGGGGTGGCATTAATAAGATACCATCTGCACCTGCGTCTTGAACATCTTTAGCATGCTCAATTGCTTCAAGAGTTCCCTCTGCTGATACACCAGAGATAATCATCACTTTATCGCCAACTTCATCAGCTACGATTTCAACGATACGTTTTCTTTCAGCACGGTCAAACATAGTAATTTCACCCGTGTGGCCGTTACATACTAAACCGTCTATCTCATCAAAGTCTGCCAACCATCTCACATAGTCTCTTAATTCTTGCTCATTTATTGAGTAGTCATCATTTAATGGAATTGAAATTGCGGGGAAAATATTCTCCCATGATACTTTTTTCATTGCTTAATCTCCTTTTTCTCTTTAAATATTTGTTTTTTATATGAAATTGTATATCACCTCTCGCTTTTACCGGTAATCGGCAAGAGGTTTATAATATACACAATTTACACCACGTAATTATATTGGTCTTACTGAATCACGTTCAATAATTTCTGTTGGTATTATCTGATTTTCAAATTTATCTTTCTGTTCACTACAGAAGGCTTCTACACTGTTCTTACCCAAGGTCATAAATGGAATTTTCAAGGTCGTCAGTTTAGGTGATGTGTATTCAGCAAGCACCAAATCTCCAACCCCGATTAAAGAAATATTACCTGGTACTTTTAATCCTCGATCCTTGATGCATCTTAATGCACCAATAGCTATGTTATCATTGGCACAGCAGATAGCTGTAATTTCAGGACAGTTATTAAGAATTTTCTCTGCTGATCGGTATCCGCCTTCCCAGGTGAATTCATCATTTATCACATATTGATCTGTCAATTCAATCCCGTGTTCCTTAATTGCACTTAAGTATCCTTCCATCCTCTGATGGTTGACAATTATATGATCGTCACCACCGATAAAAGCTATTTTACTGTGGTTTTTATCTATTAAATAATTGGTAATTTTCTTACCGACTTCAATATTATCAACTCCAAATGTCTGAATATCTATTCCTTGAGGTGCAAGAGCAACCGTTCTTATTCCTAATGAATTCGCAAGATCAATTCTGTTTTTCATGTCTTTTTGAATTGTCTTGTCCCTATAACCACCTCCAGCTATGATTATGCCTGCCACGCTATGTTGTCTTAATGTATCATAGTAGGTTAATTCCGTTTCAATCTGTCTTTTTGAGTTACACACGAGCGCTAAATATCCATAATCTGTTGCAGTTTCTGTAACACCTTTGGCAATTTCTGCAAAATAGGGGTCTGATATATCTCTTACAATCAATCCAAGTAAATACTTTTTATTTGATTTCAAACTCTGAGCTGATATACTCGGCACATAGTTTAAATCTTTTATTGCTTTATGTACTGCTTTTTTCTTTTCCTCTGAAATCGGATAATCGACTTCATTGAGTATCCTTGAAACCGTCGCTACTGAAACTTTAGCATATTTAGCAACTTCTCTAATAGTAACTTTTTTCACACCCTCGCCTCCTTTATTACAGAAAACGATTACTGTCTTGTATTTACTAGTAGTAACCGTTTTCTGTATTATAACTTATTGCCATATCACTTGTCAATAATTCTTAGTTAATTTTGTACAAATAATACTATTTATCACCTAGTATTTTATAATTAAAGCCGAAAGAAATCATTCACTCAAATTATGGTATACACGATTTCACCCTATAATAAGAAATTATTAACACTTTCTAAGACATAACAACCAACTCAGTCTTTATAGCAGCATCAACTTGAATACGTTATTAGCTTTCTTATTTCGCACTCCTTTTCTTGGAGAAGCGTAATTGCATCATATATTTTCTTCATTAATGCCTCTCAAATTTTTTATTGACTTATATATCATTTAATGATATATTTCTTTTAATGATATATTATAAACTCATTTAACATTACATTCCAAACAGGAGGATACATATGGCTAGAAAAAGTTCACTTGACTCTGGAATTTTAAATGATTCAGCTTTTTACATTCTTTCATCACTTATTAATGCCAATCATGGATATATGATAATGAAACTAATAGACGAAAAAACATTGGGGACTGTATCAATTGGACCTGCTTCACTGTATACAACTATTAAAAAATTATTATTATCTAATCTAATTGAACTTATTAGAACTGATATTGACGGAACCAAAGTTTATCAAATAACAGAAAAAGGACTAATAGTTTTGAAAAACGATATTAATCGAAAAAGACAAATGATTAACTTTGCAGAATATTCAATCTCTATGAAGGAGGATACCAATGAAATATAAATATTTACCGAACATGGGATTAGCATTTAATGAAAAAGGTGAAATGAAAAAACTAGAGGATCAGTCTTTAAAAGGATGGCACTTTAAGAAATTTTCTTGTTTTGGATTCTTATACAAATTGCAAGAAGGACCAAAATCAAACAATATTTACAGTATTGATTACAACTATAACCCTGACAAGGAATACTATAGCTATTTTGCTCATTCCGGTTGGGACCACATAACCAGTTATTCCAATGCTATTCATGTATTTACTGCCCCCCATGGAACAAAACCAATTTATTCAAATTCGAATGATGAAACAATCAAATATCAACAAATTTACACGCAGACTAGAAGAGGATCTATTAGCACTGCTATAGCAATTGTTATATTTTTTTTAATGGCAACTATGAGTCTTATATACATCAAACCACTTTTTTTAGTTTTTCTAGCATTAACTCTCATAAGTATCATTATATTCATTTTTAATATCATGCCATTCATTGCATTCAAAGGTAAAATTAACAAATAACAATTCGTTATTCTAAATCAGTATAAGCAAGCCGAAAACCTTTAAAGGCTTCCTGTTGAACCAATTCATCCGCAATTTGCTTAAGGGTTTCAGGTATCACATTATCATATGGTGGAAAGCTCTGACTAAAATGGATATATTGTCTACCCTTTGATTTACTTTCCAGCTTCAACTTAAACAATAATATTATATTTAGCTGTTTTACTATGACTATTTCTGGTTCAATATTAAATGTCTAATAGGAATTCAGAATCCTCAAATTTACTTTGGCATGACGATCCAATTAATATCGTCAAGTAATAAAATGTTATTATCATGAAAAAAAGTTATTGACAAAAGTTTTTTTTTAGCATATACTTTCGACATTGGTTCCAGAATAGTTGAGGGACCCAATAGTAAATTATACAAAACAAAGGCGTTTTCGTGTAAATCTGTAAAACATTGTTTAATGTTAATCAGATTATCGGAGGCGTTTTTTTTGTATTAATTTATGATTAATTAGCCTAATATCTAAAAATAAAAAGGCGTTAATCATAACTGACCATTAATTTTAGGGTTTCCTAAGTACTATCTCAAACACAATTAAGGAGGATTAGATTATGAAAAAAAATGTTTTTGTAAAAAGAGTTTTATATTTAGTTTTGGTTTTATCAATGGTTTTGGCTTTTGCCGGTTGCAGCCAAAAAGCTGAATCTGCAGATTCTGATGTAACAATAGTAAAGGTTGGTACAGGTAATTCAATGCCCCCCTATTGTTCTTTAAATGATGATGGTAACCTAGTTGGTTATGACATTGCAGTGCTTGAAGAAATAGACAAAAGATTAACTGCATATAGCTTTGATATTCAATCAATGGATTTCAATACTTTAATGGTTTCTATTGACTCCGGCTCATTAGATGTCGTTTCACATCAACTTGTTAAGAGTGATGCACGTAAAGAAAAATATCTATTCCCAGAGCAATATTATTGTCTATCACCAATGTCATTATGTGTAACGAATGATAGTGGAATAAAATCTTTAGAAGATATGGCCGGAAAAACTATCAATCAAAGTCCGACAAGTTATGAATATTCAATGTTAACAGAATATAATCAACAGCATCCTGGTAATGAGTTGATTATTAATGCAGTAAGTGACCTATCAACCGCAGATGGTTTTAAACAGGTATCTAATGGCCAGGTAGATGCTTCTCTTACCTATCTGTCTACATACGAAAAAGTTCAAGACCAACTTCATCTAGACAATCTTGAACTTACAGATGTTGTTATGGTAGAAGACACTTATATTATGGTAGGTAACGGTAAAGATGAATTATGTAATGCAATTGATGGTGCATTAAAAGAAATGATGGAAGATGGTACTTTTTCTAAAATTTCAAATGAATATCTAGGACAAGATGTTTTTACAGATTATTCCGATAAGATATCAACAAAATAAACAAATAATAGTGAGCATATTGTCAAAAGAAAAATCATACACTTTTGGCGTCCAAATCAATATCTGAACAAAATTGTGAGGACTGCTGTAAAATATTCTTCTATTATAATTTTACAGCAGTCTTCTGTTAATTAGCATTAGAAAAGTTCATATTTATGAATGGAGTGAAAATAATTTGGAAAATACATTTAAACCAGAGACAATTATAGGTTATATTCCCAAAATATTTAAGGCTTTTCCTGTTACTATAGAAATTTTACTACTATCTCTGTTAATTGGTTTAATTCTTGGAGCTTTAATTACAGTCGCGGGAATTAGTAAGAAAAAATGGCTTAAGACAATTGCAAACGGATACATCGCCTTTATGAGGGGTATTCCTACTCTTGTTCTGATATTTCTTATTTATTTAGGTCTGCCACAGCTTATGAATGGCTTAGGCCTTAATATGTCAAATGTCAGCAAGGTAGCATTTATTGTAGCTTCTTTATCTCTTAGTTCCTCTGCCAATATGGCTGAAATGATGAGAGCTGCATATATGGCAGTAGATAAAGGGCAACGTGAAGCAGCTTATAGTGTTGGGATGAAAGAATTTACAGCATTTAGAAGAATCATATTTCCTCAGGCTTTTGGGATTGCAATACCAACATTTGGAAATAATATTATTATACTATTTAAAGAAACCTCATTGGCATTTTCGATTGGTGTCATTGATTTAATAGGTAAAGCAAGAGCTGTTAGCTCTGCTAGCTATGGCGCCAATCGTCTTGAAGTATATATAGCAACAGGAATCATCTTTTGGATATCCTGTATTTTATTAGAAAAATCAAGTAAATTTACTGAAAAGATCTATACAAAAGGAAGAAAGAAAGCTACGAGCTAAGAGGAAAAAAAATGATTGATTTTAAATTTATTTTTACATCATTACCAGCTATAATAATGGCTATTCCTATTGCACTCTTGATGGCTTTTGTATCTGCTTCTTTAGGATGGCTGTTTGGATTAGGAATAGCACTAATCAGAAAATATAATGTTCCCGTTATATCACAAATATTCGCAGTATTCGTATCCTTTATGAGAGGGGTACCGATGGTAATTCTACTATATATATCTTATTATGCTTTACCCATTATGTTATATAACTATGGGCAAAGTATAGGCATTACTTTAGATGTCAATGCCATACCTGCCGTTATATATGCAATTATTGCTTTAACGCTTGATCAAGCTGCATATTCATCAGAAATTTTCAGATCAGCATTAGCCGCTGTAGACGAAGGACAGATGGAAGCAGCCTACAGTGTCGGGATGACAAGAAGACAAGCATTAATTCGTATTATCTTTCCACAGGCATTTGCAATTGCAATACCTAATTTAAGCGGATTATTCCTTGGTTTGGTTAAGGGAACCTCCTTAGCTTATTATGTAGGTGTTTATGAAATCACAGCAACTGCTAACTTACTAGCTATGCCGGCATTGAATTTTATTGAAGCTTACTTAATGACAACACTTGTTTACCAAGTTATAAGCTTTACATTTAACAAGCTATTTCGTATATATGAAAATAAGCTTAAAAAATTCAAGGTTGGAGCAACAGTTTAATAATACATGTTATTAAGAAAGGAGCAATTTCATGTCATATATGGTGGAATTAGAAAATATACATAAATCCTTTGGAAAAAATCATATTTTGAAGGGTATTGATTTAAACATAAAAAAAGGAGAAGTTGTCGTTATTCTAGGACCCAGCGGTTCTGGTAAAACCACACTTCTTCGTACAGTGAATTTTTTAGACAGTGCAGATGACGGAAGTGTTAGCGTTAGTGGTTTTAAACTAAACTGCAAAAAGCATACTAAAGCTCAAGTAATAGAATTGCGCCGAAAAACAGCTATGGTTTTCCAAAACTATAATTTATTTCAGAATAAAACAATTCTTCAAAATATTATGGAAGGGCTTTTGACTGTCAAGAAATACAATAAGACCCTTGCTGAAAAAGTAAGTAGAGAAATTCTTGATAAGGTAGGTCTTACAGAACGTTGTGATTTTTATCCATCACAGCTATCCGGCGGTCAGCAACAAAGAGCAGGTATTGCTAGAGCATTAATTCTTGACCCGGATGTTATTCTTTTTGATGAACCAACTTCAGCACTTGATCCAGAGTTAGTAGGTGAAGTTCTAAATACAATCAAAACAGTAGCACAGACCGGAATTACCATGATGGTAGTAACACATGAAATATCCTTTGCGAGAGAAGTTGCTTCCAGAATAATATTTATGGAGGACGGCTATATCATTGAGGAAGGCAAGCCTTCTGAGATACTTGTTAACCCAAAGGAACCCAGAACGCAACAATTCTTGAAGAGAATTACAGATAATAATTAAATTAAGATCAAAGCTAAAACTATATTTTACTATAATTGGAGGAATTAGAATGCAATATGATTTTGAAACCGTCATTAAAAGACATAATGTTGGTTCACACAAATGGGATCAAATGTCAAAAATAAATCCTAATGTAGGTAGCGATATTGTTCCTTTTTCAGTAGCAGACATGGAATTTAAAAATCCACCTGAAATAATCGAAGGACTAAAATCTTATTTAGATGAAACAGTTTTAGGATATACGGGTCCTACCGATAAATACTATTCAAGTGTTATCAACTGGATGGAAAAAAAACACGGCTTTTGTCCAAAAAAAGAATGGATTGTTGAAACATCCGGTGTTGTCCCAGGTTTAAAGCAAATGGTAGGCGCGTTTACAAAGCCCAATGAGGCTGTTCTAATTATGACACCTGTTTATTACCCATTTCGTATGGTTGTAGAAATGAATGAACGAAGGTTGGTCACAAACGAACTTATTAAGAATGGCAACACTTATGATATAGATTTTGATGATTTTGAATCAAAAGCAAAAGAAAAAGATGTTACCCTATTTATCTTATGTAGTCCTCATAATCCTGTCGGAAGAATATGGACAAAAGATGAATTAATGAAAATTGCTGATATTTGCCTACGAAATAATGTATTCATCTTATCTGACGAAATTCATTTCGACCTTATTATGCCTGGATATCAACATGTTTCAATGGGAACTTTTGAGGAAAAATATCTAAATAACTGTGTTATCTCAACCGCTCCAAGTAAAACTTTTAATCTTGCAGGATTCCATACTTCGAATAATTTTATAGCAAATACAGAAATAAGAGAAAAGCTACTAAAGTATAGAGGACATCACTCACTAAATATTCTTGGTTACAAAGCGTGCGAACTAGCCTATACTCATTGCGAAAAGTGGTTAGATGAACTTCTTATCGTTTTAGATACTAACAAAAAATACATTGAAGATTTCATTAACAAAAATCTTCCCGAAATTAAAGTATATGAATTACAGGGAACCTACCTTCAATGGCTAGATTTCAATGCTATTGGAATGGATTATCTGGATTTGGAAAAATTCATGCAAATGGAGGCGCAACTATTTCTAGATGAAGGTTACATTTTCGGCGAAGGCGGCCGTGGCTTTGAACGAATAAATATTGCTTGTCCCACATGGGTAATTAAGGAAGCAATGGACAGACTTTTAAATGCGGTCAATCACTACAATATAAGGAGGTAGAAGTATGTCAGCAGTAAATACGATATGGGTTTTACTTGGAGCTGCATTAGTTTTTTTTATGCAAGCCGGTTTTGCTATGGTAGAAGCAGGTTTTACAAGAGCCAAGAATTCAGGAAACATAATAATGAAGAATCTGATGGATTTTTCTATCGGAACAATACTCTTTTGGTTTATTGGATTTGGCATTATGTTTGGATCAACCACTGTTTTTTTTGGTGGGTTTGATTTCTTTTTACATGGTAATTATAGTCAAATACTCCCTTCCGGAGTATCTCTTTGGGCTTATGTTATCTTTCAAACTGTTTTTTGCGCAACTTCAGCAACCATTGTATCGGGAGCTATGGCTGAGCGTACTAGATTTTTAGCCTATTGTATTTATAGTGCCGTTATATCTGGTGTGGTTTATCCTATTTCAGGACATTGGATATGGGGAGGTGGCTGGTTATCTAATCTCGGTTTTCATGATTTTGCAGGATCAACAGCAGTACATATGTTAGGTGGCGTTGCCGCAATAGTTGGCGCATCTATCCTTGGTCCAAGAATTGGTAAATATTCCAAAGACGGAAAACCAAAAGCAATTCTAGGACATAGCATCACTCTTGGCGCACTTGGTGTATTTATTCTGTGGTTCTGCTGGTTCGGTTTCAATGGCGGATCAACCGTATCAATGGAAGGAGCTAATATCGAAGCTGCAGGTCGTATCTTTATGATGACTAATCTTGCTGCTGCTTTGTCAGCTTGTACCAGCATGATTTTTAGTTGGATTAAATACAAAAAACCGGATGTATCAATGACCTTAAATGGTGCACTTGGAGGTCTTGTAGCAATTACTGCAGGATGTGATATCGTGTCACCAACAGGGGCAGCCATAATCGGAATCTCTTCAGGTATCATAGTGGTTCTTGCAATTGAATTTATAGATATAGTTTTAAAAATCGATGATCCTGTAGGTGCTATCGGTGTACATGCAGTAAGTGGTGCTCTAGGCACCATCATGGTAGGATTATTTGCTGTAGAAGGCGGTCTTTTCTACGGTGGAGGTCTAAGATTATTGGGCGTACAGAGTCTAGGTGTGATTTCAGTAGCAGCCTTTGTATCAATAGTTATGTTCGCTGTTTTTAAAACCATTGACTACACTGTCGGCTTACGTGTAACAAAAAGAGAAGAAACTGAAGGTCTTGATAACACAGAACATGGATTAGCAAATGCCTATGCAGATTTTCTTCCTGTTGTATCATTTGACTCCATTGAAAATCATGTAGAAAACGTATCAGGTATAAAATCAGCGAGAATGGATGTTGATGTGGACGAAGCGATTCCCATCAAGGCATTACCAACTGATAATCCTTCATCATTCAACTCAGTGCTTACCAAAGTAGATATTATTACCAAACAATCTAAATTTGAAGAACTAAAGACTGCCTTAAATGAAATAGGTATAACAGGTATGACAGTTACTCAAGTACTTGGTTGTGGTATTCAAAAGGGTGCCGCAGACTATTACCGCGGCGTACCTGTAGATATGATGCTTTTACCTAAGGTACGTATTGAAATCGTTGTTGCTAAGGTTCCGGTTACTGATGTTGTTAGAACAGCAAGAAAGATTTTATATACAGGTCATATAGGTGACGGAAAAATCTTTATCTATAATGTTAGTGATGCAGTGAAGGTTCGTACCGGCGAAACCGGCTATGATGCATTACAGGGAATCGAATAAAAACCGAATTATGGAACTATATTAATTTCAAAGAAGAAAGAGTGGCTTTACCACTTTTTTGCGTAAGCAAAACTTTCCTATAGTACAATCGGATAGGAGGTAGCTGATTAGTTCAGCTACCCTCCTTCCACACCACCGTACGTACGGATCCGTATACGGCGGTTCTCTAGTTTACTGTTACTTTAAGATAATAATCATAGAAAAAGATGTAACCTATCTCTTTTAAGAATCGGTTGCTAAGACTTTGACTTAAGACCGGGCTGTTGGCGATTCGCCAATAGCCCTTTCTAGTGTTTGCAAACTCCCAAGCTTTGTGCTTACTTATTCCAAGTTTCCTCAGATATTTGAACTTAGTCCTAGTTTTCTTCCACTGTTTCCAGTAGACCATTCGTATCCTCCTACGGAAGGTCGTATCGAACGCCTTCAGGAACGTCTTCATATCTGCAAGCTTGAAGTAGTTCACCCATCCTCTTATGTACTCATTCAGCTTTGTCCTTCGATATTCGTTTCCCCATCCATTGCTTCGATTCGTCAGCTCTTTTATGCGCTTCTTCATCTTAGCTATTGATTTCGGGTGCCCTCGCAGTCGACCTTCTCCTTTATAGATATAAAAGGTATAGCCAAGAAACTTGACTCCTTTTATGCCACTGACCACTGTCTTTTCTTCATTCATTCTCAAGAACAGTTTCGCCTCTATGAATGGTCGAAGGTTTTTCAGTGTCCTCCCGGCCGATTTCCTGCTTTTGCAGAAAATCATCAGGTCATCTGCATACCTGACAAAACGGTGACCTCGTTTCCGAAGTTCCTTGTCAAGTTCATTTAGATAGATGTTACTCAGCAACGGACTTAATGGTCCTCCTTGGGGTGTTCCCACTCTTGTCTCCTCGAACTTGTGCCCTACTACCACACCGGCATTTAGGTATTTATGGATTAAAGATATGACTCGTCCATCCTTGATACTTTCTCCCAGTATCTGTATTAGCTTACTGTGGTTCACTGTATCGAAGTACTTCTCCAAGTCCATATCCACCACATACCTGTATCCTTCTGTGATGTTCTTCTGGCACACTTTCAAGGCGTCATGGGCACTTCGCTTCGGTCTGAATCCAAAGCTGTTGTCGTCGAACTGTTTCTCGAACACCGGACTAAGCAACTGCGCTATCGCTTGTTGGATAACACGGTCTATTACTGTCGGTATTCCCAGTTTTCTGACCTTGCCTTTCTCTTCCTTGGGTATCTCTACCCGTCTGACTGCTTGTGGCTTATACTTGCCACTCAGAATCTGCTCGCTTAAGGTAACCCAGTTCTTTTCGATATAGTCGTCAATCTCTGAGACTCCCATGTCGTCAATTCCTGATGCTCCTTTGTTTCTCTTGACCCGTTTCACCGCTCTTGCAATGTTTTCTTTAGCCAGGATACTTTCAAGCAGATCCTGCTTCTTAGAGTAACTGTTGATGAGGTTGTTTTCAATTATCCTCTGTGAATCATGCGCCATCACTTGTTCTCCCTGTTCCGCAGGTACCCTCTGTGATTGACCTTCCTTATGAAGTTGTCTGCATTTCTTTTCAGTTTCGGTAACGTTCATTGACTCTCACCTCCTTAAGTTCGGCCCTTCCCCTGCATTCATGACTGCAGGTCTGCCTTTCAGCAGACCTATAGGTACTATGGCCTCGGCTGACTTCTCATGACAAGCTTTACTCCGCGCTTCATACTCTGTTTCCACACGTCCATGAGACCTCCCCGGGTAAGAACGCAATCTTTCCTTCCATCAATCCGCCACATCTACACCACCTGCTCTGAACAGTTTTGGACTTCGGTTTGTTGTTCAACCTTATCCAGCAGGCATATGCCTTCTATGAGGTTTCTGTTCGTCGGACCAGAAGTTTGCCGCCGGCTTCCTTCAGATTCCCCGTCACCGAAGACACCTTTGCCTTAAGCTATGTGCTTGGCACTGTTAACCCGCACTGGGGACTTTCACCCGTTAGATTGCGCCCATGCCGGGCGCACACAAAGGGGATGTCGCACTAACTTAAAACTTAGTGCGGCATCCCCTTTCATAAAGGCTTTAATCCTAGATTTCTCCGGTATGTATAAGGTTAGGATACAACTTTGTAGCTGCTCTTATCATATTGAATAACCTAGAATATAGCTATCACAAAATTTAAACTTTTTCACCGACGTCTGTCACAAACTTAATAAAACTTTTGTATTATAGATGTAACATGATACAATGAATTCATTTTTATCAATAACTGCATTAATGACTACAGGAGGTAGCATGGAACAATATATTCAACAAGTTCTCAATGGTGATGCAGATGCATACGAGTATATCGTTAGACAGTATCAAAATCAGATCTTTCGATACGTCAACAAAATAATACAAAACCCGGAAGGTGCATCAGAGGTAACCCAAGATGTTTTTGTCACAGGCTATTATAAATTAAACCAGTACAGCAGCAACTATTCTATAAAAACCTGGCTATACAAAATCGCTAAAAATCTTACCATTAATTACATGAATAAGCAGAAAAGGCATCAGTCTTTGGTTAAAAAGGTTAAACAGTTCTCCAGCCGCACGGAGTCATACAGCTTAGATAGCAATGAGGACACTTTTGACCTTGCCATTGAATATGCCCTATCCACACTAAAAACTGAAGAAAAAAACCTGTTACTTTTAAAAAGCGTTGAGGAACTTACTTACAATGAACTGGCTCAGATCTATGATGTGCAAGAAGCAACTATTCGTAAACGTTATGAGCGAACCCGCAAAAAATTCAAAGCCGCATACACCGAAGGGAGCAATGAACACTTATGTCAGTATTAAAAGTTTATTACGATAGAACAGTCAATATAAGAAGCATCGATATTACCAGAGAGGTAATGAATACCATAGAGGAAGGCCGAAAGCCACGTACTGTAAACATATTTAAGAAAAGCAAAAGGCGCTTAGTGATTGCATTGTTTGCATTGATGCTGTCCATACTGGTTGGCTTTACAGCTATTTATGACATAACGTTCATAGACAGCACTGGCGAGAACTGGTCCGTCCATTTTTACCAACCAAGCAAGCTAGATAAAGCCTTTGATGACATCGCGACTAACTTAAAACTGGACACTGGGGATATAGCAATGATTTATATCAATGACAACAACCCTAACCAACAAGTCCATGGCTATGAATATATCTTCGCTGAAGAAAGCATTGATGTCATTAATAAGGCTTCACAAGAACAGTTCAATACCACTCTGTCAGATACATTACTTAATATGAACTTCAAAGACGGTAGTATTGGTAGCACTAATTTCTTTGTTCAAAGTGACATAGATATTTCTAAAATACTAATAGACACAACACCAAAAGGTGCTTATAGTTACTTAGTCTATCGTTTCGGTAAAGGCAGTGAATTTTATTGTTCAGATGAGTCAGTTAAATTTGACCCTATGCCTGAACTGCTTAAAAAAGGCGTTGCATCTGTTTCCTATACATATGGAAACATCGATAGCAACCAACAAACAGCTGATGAATACGTTAACATCACCATTAATGCATCACTGTCACAAGATACGTATAAAGAAGGAGAATACGATTCAAAGGTCTATGAAACCATCACAGCAGACAATCGCGACATTCTACTAGAGCGATATGAAGCCAGCGAATATCTTAATACGCAGTTGAATTTATCAACCATGGAGAATGGAATATACATTACTATGGAACTCCATTCTGATACTATTTCAGAAGAAGAAGCTATAATAACCTTCAAGGAACTGGTTAACACCATCATCAAATCTAACCAATAATATAACGTTACTTAACTTTCTGATAGCAAAAGGCAGTATGTTCCGGAGGAATAGACTGCCTTTTGCGGAAGTACTAAAAATAATACTGGCATTCGCCTTTAATTATGTCATACTTATATCTGTTCGATACATTGCATATTACTTCTTAAGCCATGGATGGCAATTTTTGTATTCTATATTCATGTCACCTTTGCTACTTACTATTTTACTTTTTCCATGCCCACAACGCACTCCACATGAGTGGGGTGTTGCTGACAACCTATTACCCCAGCACTTCCACAAATCATAACCATTTAGTATACTTCAATGTTAAATTCAACTTGATTATTAATAAGATACTGCATGAATCCCAAACTTGCTTTTACTACATCTAATTCGATAGAGATCTTATTCTTTAAGCAATAATTATGTACCTCCATCGCATTGTACACATCATCAAAGGCTTTTTGATAGATAGCCTTTGAATGATAAATCATACTTCTATTAAAATATAAAATTCTCAACTCACCATAACTCTTTAGAACTTTATCTTCTTTTAATTGTGATAATATCTTTATACTCTTATCATATAATTTTAATCCCTCTTCATTTTGATTATCTTTCACAAGACAATACCCCTTCTCTTTAATACAAATCGCTTTTCTTTCTATGTCTTCTGGATAATTCAAAGCAACTAAATATATCAATCTATCTTGGTTGCTAACATCTTTGTTGTACAAATTATTGGTTCGAAACAACGGGGTACCGTCAAGTTTTTTTCGCAAATTCAAAATCAGCCGTCTGGTTGACGCCCACTAGCTGACAATGGAATCGATGTCCATTTGATCCATTGTGTCAAAATGTTTCATGTTGAGGTATCGTTTTGAGCTCCACTGGGTTCCGGCTACGTGTCGAAGCCTTGCACATACAAGCATCAACGCAGAGTTTCCATCAGGAAAGGTTCCAACAACCTTGGTTCGTCGTCGAATCTCTCGATTCAGTCGTTCAATACTGTTGTTGGTTCTGATTCGATTCCAGTGCTCATATGAGAAACTCATATATGTTATGGTCTCTTCAATGCCATCCTCAATCTTCTTGGCAGCCTTCTGCAGCTTCATTGCCTTGAGATCTTCAGCGACCTGTTTAGCTTTCTCCCGTGCAGCAGCTTTGCTCTCGCTTGCATGGATGGCCTTTAGCATCTTGGATACCAGTTTCATCTTGGATCTTGGTGTCGCAGAGAACACGTTTCAATAGAAGTGAACTGTACAACGTTGATATTTAGCTTCAGGAAAGACCTCTGGTATGGATTCAAGCATTCCAAGGCTCTTGTCACCGGTAATCAGTTTAACACCAGACAAGCCACGTTCCTTGAGCCACAACAAGAAGGATTTCCAGCTTTCTTTGTCTTCCTTCATACCTTCGGCTGCACCTAATATTTCACGGTATCCATCTTTGTTCACACCGATGGCAATAAGGATGGCAACGTTCTCGTACTCACCACCCCAGGAACGTTTCATGTAGATACCATCAACATATACGTATGGATAATCACCACCGTTTAATGGACGGTTACGCCATGCTTCGATATGCTCATAAGCCTTCTTGTTGAGGTTGCTAATCGTGCCTGGAGAGACCTTAGTTCCCCAAAGGGCTTCGGCGATATCTTTCAATAATGGCTATTTCAAACGGGATTCCTTTCAACTTAGGCACCTTCAAAGTCATATCTCCAGATGTGGTGGTAAGATTACGTTTGTAGTGACCTAAACGATAACCTTGGCGTTCCTTGGTTCGTTCATACTTGGAAGCATTCAGAAGTTCATTCGCTTCCTAATCGAGAAGATTGTTTAAAGTCTCCTCTACGCTAGTTCTCACAAGATCCTTGATTTCTGTTTTGATTATTTGTTCGTTCAGTTGTATAATATTATCGGACATGGTTTAAAGCTCCTTTCGGTGATTTTATATGGTAACTTAATTCTACCAAACGGCTCGGACCCATGTCCTTTTAATTTATGAATTTGCGAAATCTATTATACGTTATCCAACTGATCTTAAAACAATTTACCATGTACCTTCAAAAGCTATTGCTCATGAACGAATGCTTGAAGTTAGTCAAACTTGGGAAAACCATTATCCGAATGCCATGAAAAGCTGGGCAACCAACTGGGATATAATCAGCCCGATTTTCAAGTTTTCCTCAGACGTTAGAAAAGTCATCTATGCGACTAATGCAATTGAAAGCTTGAACAGTACCTATCGACGATTGAATCGAGGGCGAAGCGTATTTCCAAGTGACAAAGCCTTATTAAAAGTTCTTTATCTGACGACTTATCAGCTTCTACTTCTTATATCTTGATTTTCTCAAGATTATTTTTTGCCTTAATATCTTCTTGACTGAACTTCAAAAATGTCTTCTATTACAGCATACTTATAGCGGTAAAATACTTGCCAGCCTAGCAACACTAATGATATTCCCATAGGAATTGCTAAAGCCCTATCAAAAGGATGCGGAACGATGGAGGCCAATATAGTAATTCCTGACGCGACAGTAAATAAAATTGTTACGTATTTAGGCAAAACGCCTGAACGAATAAAAGCAAACCCAAAGATCATACCTCCAAAAATATACAACAATCCTGATATAATCGATAATATTGGAAATATCCCAACATCAGCTGTGCTTATCACATTGGTAAAAAGACCTGTCATGCCAATGACAAATTCAGGAGAGCTTTTAACCAAAAGCGGCAGTATAAATGCTTCATTAAAACTGAATATCATTGAAATAAGCCAGAATAGAATCAATGCAATAAAACCAATCAGTCCTAAAATTCGTAACTTTTTTATATTGGATGAATAAATACCAATGAATCCAATGATATTCAAAAAAGACATGACAGATGTAAGTACGGCTACAACAGACCATCTGTCAGTAGATACGGATGCTAGCTCATCTAAAGGATGTATTAGCTGAATAAAAATATAAAGAACTCCGGCAGTCATTGATGCAATACCTGTTAATGACAGTAGTGATTCTGGGGTGACGTTTATTTTAGTATTATCTTTCATAATAAGACCTCCATTTGATATTCCTATGTTTTCTATGCATATAGAATATCAAATAGAGCGTTTCAATAATTGTCATATTTTGCTGTAATTAATTTCATCTTAGAGGATTCAAATATCGAAATCCGTCGATATTTTTTTTATTGGAACAAAAACCTCAAAAGAAGAACCTATTTCATCCAATGTTATGAATGATTGTATAAGTTCTATATCATGCTCCGCAGCTTCCAGTTTTGAGACGTTTAAAAAACGTGAGAAATCCGAAGTGAACACCTCGCTTATATCTAATAAATCCCCATTGTATCTGAATTTTGCACAAAAAGTTTTCGGTATTTTCACTTCAAAGAAATTTTCCAAATCTACATTGTTGTCTGTTTCAATCCCGAATAGGGCATTGAACTTAGTGGAATTTGGACTACAACTTGAGTAAACCATATAGCTTCTTGTCTTTTCTGGCAATTGAAGTGCATTCAGTAGAAGCTGTGCCTTATTCCTTATCCTCTCCTTGAAGTCTTCATTGGCTAAATCTACCTGAAAGACAATACCTTTAAGTCTTATTTTTTCAAAATCAACAAGCGTAAAATCCGTTATAATATCACCATTGAGATTCTTAATGGGACGGCTAACAATTTCTGGTACAGGTTGAACCGAAAATGATTCAATGGCATTACGAATCTGATTCGGCGTCTTATGATACCTCTTTTTAAAGGAACGATTAAAAGAGGATTGATTTCCGAACTCTAACCGATAAGCGATATCAGTCAACGACAAATTAGAATCCTTCATCAATTCAAGTGACTTGTTAAGTTTCCTTGAAATAATATAATTGTTCAGTGTTTCTCCGATGATCGCCGTAAATAGTCTGTGGTAATAATATTTAGATACATTAAATATTCCTGCAATCTTCTCTAAAGTTAAAGTTTCTTCCAAATGATCTTCAATATAATCAAGTGATGTTTTGATAAGTTTTTCATATTCCATTTAATCTCTCCTTTCGAATTGAAGATAACTATATCATTGGAACTATGCTGATTTTTACTGAATCTATTGACCGCTTGTCTTCTCATACTTGGTCTTTCAATCTAGCAATGATTTGTCTCGGTCTCTACAGCCATATCTTTTTTGGGTTTCTAATCAAGAAATCACTTAGGCCAAAGAGATTATTAATAATTTGATTAGCTAGGTCTTGTCCCCAAACAAAAATATATACATCCTGACCAATGGTAACAAATCCCCTTCCATTTTCAACATTCGTCACACGGTCATAGATTGGTTCCAGCACCTCATTACCACTCGAATCAACATAACCGTATTTGCCATCTTTTTCACAAAAGGCAAAATCACTTTCAAGTCCGTTGAAAGTTCCAATACTGTCATAACCTGTCTCTGTAATAAGTGTGCCATTACCATCAATAATAATAGCACTATCATTATTTAAAAATCCTATAGCATATCTATCAGAACCTATAGCTGAAATCTTTGAAGGATCAACTCCAATAGATACAACGAATTTCAAAAAGACAATAATCCATACAAAATAGAATAACCCCTTCTTAAGTCTCTTATAAGTTAAAAATCGAAGGCCTATAACAAACAATGCTAAAACACTTCCCAACAGACTTAGTTCTAAAACAATTAGAAATAACTTTATAATTGTTCTTTAGCTTCTCTTAAACATCTTTTATATCGAGGTAAAATAATAAATTTTGCCATCAAAGGTAATAGTCCGTTAAATAGAAACCCAATAACCATATAAGTGTTCACGTATGGGTTTGAGATAATTCCGACTTCAGGTTTTGATAATAAGTATATCATGAAAATTGAGTAGGGGATGTGAAGTAGGAAAGAAGATCGAATACCTGGGTTTAAAATCATTTTTCCCTTTATTCCCATGACTAGATGAGAAAGAGCTTGAAAAATAAAAAAATATGGAATCCAAGAGGCTAATTTTAAGTTATAAAAACCTAAGAATGAAAATACTGGAATAACAAACCAAATATAGATCATGTTAATCCAGAATATTACCTCACGATCAATAGGCTGAACTTTATTCTTGCTATCTACTTGTAATAAATTTTCATTAAAAAATTTTGGAAACCCTCCTGGGAGTATATATTCTTCTATTTCATGTGCTAAATATAAAGGAAAGGAAAGCAAAAGTAAAAATTCGATGAGTTCAAGTCTAGAGTAGATGGGAATAAGTGTTGCTATTATATAAATAAGTATTAGTACTGCTGATTTTTGCCAATAATCCTTTATCCATTCAATATAATTTTTCATATATAAAACCTCCAAATAATTAAAAATCGAAATCAACATGGTGTTGATATATACTTATTGTACATTAATTCAAGCAAGACATGAATCAACAATATGCATTGGATTGTTGATATGATATAGATTAGACACCTCATTGTTAATGGTACCTGAGCCTAGTTCTTGAGGAAATCTAAAACTCCATTTGTTGACCATGTCTGAATAAAGAAGCTAAGATTTTCTTGTGGAATCAGCATATCGTTTTTTATCCATAGCATAATTGTTGATACTTGAGCAGATGTTATAAATTCAAGAGCATAATCATATAAGGGATGTTTCTTTCGGGTATCGACGAGATATTGTTGGCTTATAATTCTTTTAATTTCTGTTTTCATAACTTCATCTAAGGAGGACTTACCTTTGGTACAAAGTAGTAGCTTTAGGTATTTATGGCGTTTCTTATAAAAATCAGTAGTTGGAAGACTGTCTGACAGATTACCATTGTTGAATAAGGCAGTTAAAGAACTATGGGCAATAATCTTTATCATTGAATGAAAGTTTTCTTCGATTTTTTTCAAAAGATCATAAATATCTAAATAATGGAGGTAAAAGGTGCCTCTATTTAAACCAGCAAGATCAGTGATACTTTTAATACTGATCTTTTCTATTGGCTTTGTTGCATATAATGTCATGAACGCATCGATAATTTTAGTTTCTATTTCATTTTCTTTATTTAAAAGTAATTGATTATCAATCATTTTTTTCTCCTTTTCTCCTACTGATAGACAAATAGTGGTTTATTGTTGATTCACTCTCTATTCATTATGACATATAATGAAGTTAGACATCAACAATGTGTTGATATTGGCTAACATTATAATATTTTAAGGAGGAATAAATAGATGATCATTAAAAAAAATACATTTAAGCAAGTAATACAAAAGATCAGCAATTTAGTTAAGCCTAAAAACTATACAGTTATTAAAACAAGCTCATCCATTAGAATTCTTCGGGATGTTCATATTCCACTTAGAGATGGTTCTTATCTTAGTGCTAATATATATATGCCTAAAGGTCAGAGTAAGTACCCTGTTCTCTTATCTCTCTATTCAGGTCGGAAAGATGTTGTTTGTAAAGATGGCTATATGCATATCCAGTACCGTTTTGCCAGACAACCGGGTAAACTTGTGTTTTCAGATGAAACAAGCTTTGAGGCACCGGATCCTAACTTTTGGGCTTTGAATGGTTATGCCATATTAAATATTGATAAAAGGGGATTTGGACTTTCGCCTAAAGCTAAAAAAACTCAAAGCTTCTTTGATGATGAGGAGATTCTAGATATTTATGATGCTATTGAATGGGCCGGTATCCAAGAGTGGAGTAATGGTAATGTAGGAATGGTAGGTGTCTCATACCTTGCCATTAACCAGTATAAAACTGCAAGTATGAATCCACCTCATCTTAAGGCTATTTGTCCTTGGGAAGGTGTTTCGGATCTCTATAAAGACTGGTTCTACTATTGTGGTGTTAGAGAAGATGGCTTTACCCCTTTCTTTATGAATCGAGTATCTCAAATGGGTGATGTCGTTAATATAAGACCGCATCAACTGAAACACGAAACAAGAGATTCCTACTGGAAAGCTTTTGCACCGGATTTAGAAAAAATCACACTACCCATGTTAAATTGTGTGAGCTATTCTTGTCAAATGTTCCATAGTAGTGGTAGTTTTAGGGCTTATGAAAGGGTTAGTTCAAAGTATAAATGGTTGTATACTCATAGAAATGGAGAATGGACAGAATATTACAGTCAAGAAGTACAATCTCTAATGCTTAAATTTTTTGATTACTATTTGAAAGAAATCAAGAATGGCATGGATCAACACCCAAAAGTCCGACTTGAAATAAGAGAATTTGGTGATACAGTTAAAGAAGTTAGATATGTAGATCAATTTCCCCCTAAAGCAGTTGTTTGGACTAAATATTATTTAAATAATGAGAATATGTCACTTAAAGAATGTTTTCGATCCTCAGACAAAAATTTACAATTTGATCTTAAGAATGGCAGTTTGACATATACATATAAATTCACTCAAGATATCGAAATTGTTGGTCCCATGAAACTTACATTAAACATTGAATTAGAAGAAACAGATGACGCCAACATTTTTGTTGGAATTCAGAAATTCCATGATGGTAAAGAAGTTGAATTTGAAGGTGTTTATGGTTTTCCTAACGATATTGTTGCAAAAACCGCTTTAAGAGTAGCCCTTAGAACAGTAAATGAAAATCTAAGTACCCCCTATACACCTGAATATGATTTTGATACATTAAGCCCATTAAGCAAGGGTGAACATGCAAAAATGGAATTTAAGTTTTCACCTTCAGGAACCTATTATAGAAAAGGTGATGAGTTAAGACTCGTGATACAAGGAAAATACTTCATTAGTGGTTCAAAAATTCATCAGCCTTTTAAATATAAGCCGAGTTCAAAAGGAAAGTGTATTGTACACGCCTCGAATGAAAATATATTGTTAATGCCGGTTATTCCTATTAAGTCATAACAGTCTCAAAATGCATTCTATATATCTAATTCTTCATCACCGATAACCATTCACATCTTTAGTTCGATATAATGGACCCATAATCTTTATCACATGAGAATGATGACGTAATCTATCGAATATTGAATTTGCAATAATTGGATCACTTAATACTTCTCCCCGTTTTCTAAAGGGTTGATTAGTTGTAATGATTGTTGATGTTTTCTCATATCATTTCGGGTCTCACAAACAGGTGGCTGATACTCTGGATAAGTTCAGTACTTTCGCAAGTGCCCCTTGAAAATAATCTTTGATATCTTTAATTACTTCTTCCGTCTCACGAATCGTTACAGTCGATGCATAAGCCTCAGGAAAATTAGATTCTAGATAATTCCTGTATACCATACCTCTTCTATAATCACCTTAGTTCAATAATAAGCAGAACTGTATAAATATGCTCACTTTAATCAGATTAAAAATCTCTTGTATTTAGATTATGTAGCCTCGTACTTTTGATCAAAAACTGCTAAAAGTCGTTTTTTACAATTGAAGCTTCTTCTAGTAACGCATTGATTAACGTATCGTATTTATTTTTTAGTAGAAAACTTCTAATATATTCTTTGACATGATCATATGTATAGTAGCCCATTTCTTCTTTCGTAAGCACCCTGACATAATGCCACTCATCGTTAATCTTTATTGACTCACTTGTTGTCCCAATGGCAAGCTTATCCGCTTCCATATAAAGGGTAATAGCCTTTGTCTCACGTGTGTTTCCTATTGAATCATCAAACAACCTTTCTTCAACGGAAACATCTATTATAGCATCATTATGGTATTCATCTACAATCATGTAAAAACTTTCGCCATTTTCCAGTTTTTTATCAATAGCCAAGCGTTTATCTTCTGCTTCTTCCTCCATACCTTGTAATGCCTTAACCGTTAGTATATCTACTTTGATGTAATCCTCTATCTTAAAAAGATCAAGGTGCGCCTCATAGTATGATTTCATATCATCTTCTGTTAGACTTAGTTCATCTTTTTCCAGTGCATTCATTAATTCGGCCACCAGATTGCTGTGTACATAATCACTGTATACAGAAAGGGTGTATTGCTTAGGGCCATAGATTATTTCATCGTTGTCTATCGCTTCCAGCCTTCTCTCATTTTCAGCATAAAAGCTGTCAACAAATGTCTGATAGCTGATATCGTCAATCAACCCCATCTCTTTGGCAAGTATCTGCTCCATCTTCATTCTCTTTATACCATCAAATGTCCATTTCTTTAATACGTCAGAAGGGACTTCCCCACCAAACGATGTGTCCCAAAAACCTTCCTCATTATCAATGCTATACTTTTGCACAAAATAGCTATATACATTTGCCTTATGTTTTTTTGATTGAAGTTCATATTCTTCAAATGAAATTGGATAATCGTTAATATATGCAATGGGTATATTTTCAACACTTCTATTTGTCAAACTCAAGGTATATACAACTATCATTATAGCAACCCCAATAACTATGACACCCAGTATGTGTTTTCTATTGCTTTTATTCCACTTTTTCGCCTTTCCTTTTGCTTTCACTGTCAGTGACCTCCCATTTTATAAAGCTAAGGAAATCCCAGGAAGCAAAAAGTTCCCAGGATTCTCCTTAGCTATCCATCAAAATATCGTCTTATTCTGTCACACTAACAGTGTCAAAGTAAGCATCTGTCCTATAGGTTCTAAGACCAACACCTCCACTTGACCACGTCGAATCAGTCGTATCAATCTTTATTACATTATCAACATACACTTTGATGCTATCACCAACAGCGAGCACTTTCAACTCATAAAAAGTATTTGGATCAAGTATCATACTGGTCTCTGCTATGGATTGCCAATTATTGCTGAATTTAGCCAAGAGGACTTTGTTCCGATCAGCGCTTAAAGTTGCAGCATAACCATTAAAGTTATCAGCTCCAAGAGTTGGGTTTGTCACTCTAAACATTAAACCGGCATCTGACCAACTTGAATCGTTGATAACCTTAACATTCGCAGTATAGGTGAAGTCAGTATAATTCATATTATCAGCAATTGACTTATACCCATCCCCACTTATCACCTTATACTCATTATTGATTACAGACCACGTGCCTCCATAAGTTGTCCACCCATCGTCATTACCATCATCAAAATCGTCGTTAAATGCTATAAACGTCAGGTCTTTTGTAACACTTATAGTATCAAAATATGCCTCGGTATTATATGTTCTAACACCAATACCGCCACTTGACCATGTTGTGTCTGTTGCATCAATCTTAAGAACATCATCAACATACACTTTGATGCTACTTCCAACCGCCTCAACTCTTAGATCATACGACTGATTTTTGTTGATTGTCATAGATGTTTCATCCACCAATTGCCAGTTGTTATTGAACTTGCTAAGAATAACTTTGTTTCGATCTGCACTAAGGGTTGCTGCATACCCTCTAAAGTTATCTGCACCAAGGGTTGGATTGCTTACCCTAAAAATTGTCCCAGCATCAGACCAGCTGGTATCATTAACAACTTTTACGTCTGTTTCCAAAACAAAATCGGAATAACTTTTGTTGTTTACCAAAGCTTTAAATCCACTGCCACTGGTCACTTTATATTCTTCGTTGACCACCGACCATGTACCACCGTACGTTGTCCATCCATCAGCGATACCATCACTAAAATCATCGCTAAAATCATCATCGTTTACAACCGGTACGGCTGGCCCAGGGGCTGCATCATGAGCACCAATATCAGGGATACCGGATACTGTGTTGCCCCAAAAATCTAATCCTCCATTGTTCTCAATGACTCGTCCTGCGTCAACGAGTGGTGATGTTGAAGCAATCTGATAATTGTCTGCAAATGAACGTCCGTCCCCAACAACACCAGGATTTACAAATTGTGGGTTGGCTGTGATGGCATTAAGATCACTAGATGGTGCTGATATAGGATAGTAGGCATTGTTGTCAAACACAGTTTTGCTGCCCCAACTTGGACTAGTTTGGAAATTAAAAACATTGTTATAATATCTATAATCATAACTGTTTCCGAGATTAAGATTACCTGAGGATTTATAAAATACATTATTATAAAGTTCAACGTCCCATGTATTGTCTGCTCGAACAACATATAACTCATCATCTACACTTACGTTATACCTTAGAATTGTTTTCTCATAGTCTGGGTCTGATGAAATGTAAGCACAATTCAAGTGAACACCACCTTCATTTCCATGTGTGTAGTTATACTGGAATAGGAATGTACCACCTGTGCCCCAGTCTACATCAAAAGCTGTGCCGTCGCCATTAAAAAGTCTTGTCCGTGCAACTTCATTGTATTGGAATGTTGCATCTTGCGTTCCACAAGTCCATAGCCCTGCAATTAACCATGTATCTGAATAGTTCCCATTATAACCGGCATCATAACACAGTATATATTCTGCAAGGGGGGCAACACAGTTTTGCAGTATCATACCATCTGTGCCAACTTTACTAATGGTTGAATTTCTCACAATCACATTGGTGTGATATTGGTCTATCACTGAATCTACTTCTTGATTGACTTTAATGCCACAGGTAAGTACATCATCCACCACGCAACCATCAATTAATATATCGTCAAAATGCTTTGTAGCCGTGCTTCGTCCATCTTGATTAATATAAATTGCTGCGTTGTAGTACATGCTATTTGGCGCTGCTAGTCCCCTTCTGTTTTCGCCGTCAACATCATGCACATAACAGTCTATAATCTTAATTCCGCTAGTAATACCTGATGTTTTCCCTGACACATAGATACCGTGTCTTATCGCTCTTTGAGGTGCATTATTGGTCACTTCAAGGTTTTGTATTGTCCAGTGGTCTTGTCCGTCCAACATAACAGTTGCCAAGGCACCATTGCCTTCAACATGAGGCTTGTCACCGTTCCCATACATATCTAAAGTAATTGGATTATTGATGCTCCCTGAGCCTTTAGGATGCAATGTACCGTTCCATGACCCGCCGGCCTTTAATAATACCTTGTCACCAGCTTGAAAGGTTGTTGCATTCACTTTAGTGATACTTTGCCAAGCAGAGCTTGTACTTGTACCATTGTTGCTGTCTTTGCCATTAACATCATCAACATAATACGTTGTGCCAGACCCTGCTGCTGTAACAGTATCGTTACCTGTCGCTACTACAATAGTCAGTACCACTGCCATTACTAATGCAAGGGTATAAACAGATATTCTTTTCCGTACTTTCATTTAGATTCCTCCTATGATTTGTTTATATTCCAGGTGACAACTTGTCCACCCAAGTTACCAACACCCATTACAAACCCAAAAAATCACATTGAATACACTTACACTGTGTAATGACTAAATAATTTTTATACAGTTCCCTACATCTCTAATCCGTACTAACTTCATCTTTTCATTTCTTATATAACCATCTCCATTAGGTGAATGGAATGTTAGAAATAACTGTTGATCCAGACTTTTAAAGATCATGCCATGTCCACCTTCATCACACAGGGGTGTGCTATGATGAACCCATGGTCCATTAACACGACCACTTGATGAGATGGATTGCCCAATGGCATATCCTTTTGAACCAAAACTTGACCATATCATAGCCAATGTTTTATCACTACATTTGTAGAAATAAGGACCATCTGTTACGTAACAACCATCCACCTGCTCATCCATCCCCGGATCACCTTGTCTGAGTTCTCGAACCCACTTGGCATCTGAAGCATTAAAAATCTTTACAGGTGCACCCACTGTTGCAGTCAGATCCTCTGATAATTCTTGAATATAAAAAGCACCGTCTTTTATCTCAAGCCATTCTCTTGAAAAAACAATATAAGGTTTTCCATCTTCAACGTAAAAAGTACCATCGAGACATTCCCAGTCATGAGGCGTCAAAGGTTGATTGACTAGCGGTGTGAATACCTCGTCAAGAGAATTAGAAATCAAGATACCTGTTCCCCGACATCCATTTTTTGGTTTAAAAGAAGCCATCATATAGAATTTGTTTTTGTACTCAAATACCTCCGGTGCCCAGAACTGTGTTGTGCCCCAAAAATCAGATGAAGCTTTAAATGCGGTAAAAGGACCTTCAAAGTCGTCAAAATCTTTGGTCCGATAATAACTAAACCCTCTTCCGTCCCCGATCCATGGATTTAAATCTGTTGTTCCGTACATATAGTAACAATCATTTTTTGCACAAGGTAATACAAAGGGATCTCGTATAACAATAGAGTCTTGTTTTATCATAGTTTTACCCTTTCACCGCCCCGGAAGTCATACCGGATATAATATGTTTTTGTAGCAAAAGATATATTACAGCAACAGGTATGGTTACAATAACAACATTGGCAAATACCAGATTCCAGTCAGACGCTCTTGCCCCTGCAAAGAAGTAAGTCCACAGTACCAGTGTGTATTTCTCAGGTTTGTTTAAAAAATAGATTGAATAGCCAAAATCATTCCACACTGCCATAAATGTTATTATGGTTATTGTCACTGTAACTGGCTTTAACAATGGAAATATAACATTGTAGAACATTCTAACCGGATTGCATCCGTCAATTAAAGCAGCTTCATCAATCTCAATTGGGATTGTGTTAAAGTAGCCAACATATAAAAATACAGCCACTGAAAAATTAAAGGTGTAGAGAGCAATAATTGCGGCCACTAAAGGATTCGTAATGCCAATATCCTTCATCATCAATACCGTTGGAATAATGGCTGGAGGAATAATCATTCCGAAAAGTAACATCATGTTAATGCCTTTGCTAATCATCGATTTTCTTCT
This sequence comes from Vallitaleaceae bacterium, assembly GCA_963677625.2. Classification (GTDB taxonomy): domain Bacteria; phylum Bacillota; class Clostridia; order Lachnospirales; family Vallitaleaceae; genus UBA1351. The sequence goes on along the minus strand of CAXXSW010000002.1, from coordinate 466,948 downwards.
TTGAATGATGAAAGCTGTTATAGATGATATGGCAATAACCAGTATCACTGTCGTTACTGTAATAACGGTACTGTTAATAAGACCTGAAATCAGATCCCCTTCAACAATAAGGACTTTTAAGTTATCAAAAAAATAGAATGGATCCGGTAGCTTAAAGGATAATTCTGCTGCACCTTTTTTGTCTTTCATTGCACTTAGTACAATCAGTGCTATTGGAATCCATATAATTACTGTCAACAATATAGCAATTAATTCAATCAACGCTTTTCTATACTTCTTTATGCCATGCATTAGAGTTCCACCTCTCTCTTTTGAAACAACTTATAACAGGTTATTGCAAAGACTCCTACAAGTATGGACAAAATAGCATTAGCGGCACTCGCTTCGCCATAATACCCTTTTCCAAAGCTTTTATATATGATTGTGTTTAAAACCATGGTCTGATTGCCAGGTCCTCCTTGGGTGGTTGACTGAACAATATCAAATACCTTTAAGCCGCCGATGAGGCTTAGGACAAATGCATTGTTAAACGCAGGCATAATTAGAGGTAAGGTCACATTAAAAAATCTTTGAAAAGCATTAGCGCCATCAATTTTGGCAGCTTCATAGTAAGTCTTTGATATAGACTGTAATCCTGCCAAAAAAATAATCATTGTGAACCCTGCCCACTTCCATATTTCTATCATACTAATTGAATAAATTGCTATATCGCCGTCAATAAGCCAACCTTGTTTAAGATTGCCTAATCCAATTCCATCAAGTATTTGATTTAAGAGCCCCACCGTTGGGTGCAAAATACTTGTGAACATAATGCCCACTGCAATTGTGCTGATGATTGCAGGCAAGAAAAAAGACACTCTTAAGAATTGTTTTGTGATTAGCTTTTGATTTATGTACAGTGCCAAAGCAAACCCTATTCCCACTTTACCTATTGTTGTAACAGCTGCGAATATCAACGTGTTCGGCAAAGCCACTTTTACATTTGGATTGGTAAATATTGATACGTAGTTGTCGAATCCTGCAAACCTGTAGCTAAACATATCCCAATATTGAAAAGAATAAAATAAACCAATCAACGTAGGCACTATAAAGAACAATATGAAGAATAATACACCAGGTGCAGCCATCCAATAAGGATATCTTTTCTTAATAATCATGTGTTATCAGCCTTTCTATTAAGTGTCAGCTCATATATGAGCTGACACTTATTACTTATTATTCTGCGAAGTTTACATCACCTTTTGCTTTGGCCTGCTTAATCATTTCGCTGTCCACTGCCTTCATTGCATCATCAACAGATTCTGCTCCGGCTAAAAATGCCTGTGAATGCTCTGCCAAAGCAACATCTTGTGGGTATGTCATTTGACTTCCATACCAAACGTTAACTCTACCTTCATCCAACCAAGCTACCATATCTGATACAGCTGTTAGCACTTCTGATGTCACACCTTCACATGTCCATAGTCCAGGTTGTGCTGATGCAAATAACTGCTGCACCTCAACAGAACCTATGTATTCAATAAACTTCATGCCTACTTCTTTGTCTTTACAGTTTGACGTCATCATCAGTGCAAATGGTGCAAATGAACTGGATCTGCCCTTATCATCAAAAGGTATTGCAAAGGCACCAATGTCATTTACTTTTTCTGGGTATTTAGAATTAATCTCATCAATAACCCAGGTTGCATTTGGGTACATTGCTGCCGTACCTTCTGCAAGAGCTTGTTGTGCATTGTCATAGGTATCTGCCAAAAAACTGCTTTGAGCATATCCTAGGTCTATTAACTCTTTGGATTTAATCATTGTATCCTTTAGTAAATCCATATCTTCAAACTTGAGTTTCCCTGTATTTAACTTTGCATAAAATTCCTGCTCTGGCGTTACATCATATTCTCTTATGAACCCTTCATTCAGGTAGAATGTCGTTGTCCATGCATCTTTCGATGAAAAATATACTGGCGTTACGCCGTAGGCCTTTATTTGCTCACATGCAACCAATAATTCATCCCAAGTCGTTGGTACTTCTGCACCGGCTTCTTCAAAAACTCTCTTATTATAGAACATACCAGTCAGTTGTGTTGAATCTATTGGCATACCATAGATTTTTCCATCATTGGAATAAATGCTTGAACTAAGTAAGCTATCTGGAAAGTTAGCTGTCCAGTCTCCATCAATCTCAACAACGGTATTAATACCTCCGTAATTGAGTGCATGTTCACTCACACTTGATTGCTCAATAAAGTCCGAGATATCTCCGGTCGCAAATCGAGCCTTAATAATCTGATCGCCTTCAGCGCCCCCAGCAATTTTGTCAATTTTTAATGAAAACCCTAAAGCATCCGCATTCTCATTAATATGTTTCTCAACGGCTTGCCAGCCTTCTTTGTACCACTCTGTCCGCATAGTTAGTGTAAGCTCAACCGGTCTTTTAACCTCCTTCGTAGCGTCTGCTTCTTTTGTATTGTCTTTAGTTTCTTGTGCTTCTTTTGACTCAACTTTGGTGGTATCATCCGCTGATGTAGTCACTTCCGTCTTTGTAGCACACCCCACGATAACTAATACTAGCAGCATAAATAATGACAATAGTTTTAACTTTTTCATTGCTTTCCCTCCTATTTTTTCTAAGTTGTTGATTGACTGTTTCATTGTAATAAATCCCTGCAATTAAATCACTGAACACTTTTTAGTAATTACTGTATAATTATTAGATTTACTATTCCGTCACGCTAAAATTATCAAAGTCCACTTCCGTCCTATAAGTCCTCACACCCACTGCGCCACTTGACCATGTTGCGTCTGTTGTACTTATTTTTAATTTGAATAAAATCTCATCCCTAGTGACAATATTGGTTGTTTACATGCCTACTTTATAGCAAATACACCAGGATAACACTTAAATATCATTTGAAGTTACTGTCATCTCATTAGGTATTTAAGGGTCTAAGCCTTAAGTTATTGAATTGTTTTGTATGGTCTTGTATAATAAATCTTGCATAATAAATATCGAAATGAGGTGTGCTTTTTGACAATCCGTAAACGCATTTTAATCCTATCTATCACCATCTTGTTTCTGTCATATTTTGCAATCTCCATTTCTTTGTCTAACCTGTATAGAGACCGCATAATAGAAGACACTATTCTTAGCATGACCAATAGTTTTGAGCATTCCAACAATATGTTAGAAAGCAAACTCAAAGATATCTATTCAATAGCCATTAATCTATCCATAGACCCTGATATCATTAACATAATGAATAAAGATGCTTCTGAATCCACTCTTATACAATACAATGAAATGAAAATCCTTGAATCAAAAATCAAGTTCCTATATACGTACAACAACAATATCAATGGCATAACCATTGGGAATTTTAATGGCGTTCATTATCAAAGCGGTATCACCCTACCTTTTAATGATATTATCAGTCAACCCTGGGTTGATTCAATCTCTAATCATGATCTTGATTACACCATCTTGGCACCTCATTATTCAAGTAAAAAAGAAGAACTTAATCAATCCGGTCAATTGTCTGATAAAGTCATCTCGATTGTGCAACCTATAAAAAAAGGAAGAACACTCATTGGCTTTGTAAAAATAGATATTATTGCCAGCATCCTTGAAGATTATTTTTCCGATGCGTTAACCAATGAAAACGACTTCTTTATAACGGACTTAAACACTCATAAAATTATACTACAAAATATAACTCAATTTGATGAGAATGACGTTGTAAGCATCAATAACAAATTTTATGATCCCCAGTCAAACCATAACAATCCTTTATTTAACGATAATGTCTTTGTAGACTATACCTCTAAAATAACAGGATGGACAACCATCGGCGTTGTTCCAAAATCTAAGGTATTCTATGAGCTGAACTTACTAAAAAAAATAGTACTCATGGTAACAAGCACTGTCTTCATCGTCAGTATGTTGATTATATATTTCACCATCCATTTTTTAACAAAAGACCTTGAACGCTTCACCAAAAAAATACAAACCCTTCACAGCGACCAGCTGTCCTTTGAATTTGAGGCTACTTCCAGTTCTGAAGTTAATTTATTAGCGGACGCTTTTAAGTTACTCCTTAACAAAATCAATCAACTTATAAAAGATATAAAATACAAAGAACGTGTCAAAAGACATGCGGAAATCAGAGCATTAGAAGCTCAGATCAACCCTCACTTTCTACACAATACCATTAACACCATTAAATATTTATCCTCACTTATTGGTGCAACCAATATCTATAATGTATCTGAATCGTTATCAAAACTCATGTACATTAACATGTCTCCAAGAACATTCATATCAATAAAAGAAGAACTTGACTACTTAAAATCCTACCTAAGTATTCAAGCATTCAAATACAGTCATCAATTTGATGCTGTTTATATAATTGATGATGATTTAGACGACTTCTATTTGCCAAAGTTACTCATCCAGCCAATTGTAGAAAATGCCTTGGTGCATGGCTTAAGAGATGATATTATGCAGAACATCATAACATTAAGTTTCCATAATGAACCAAACCAAATAAAAATCAAGGTTGAAGACAACGGGAAAGGCATGTCTCCTGAAAAAATCTCGGAAATTCTCAACAACAGATTGCCATCGTCCATTGGATTAAAAAATGTTATATCAAGAATAAAATTATATATGGGAGAAGATTATAATGTGGCTATCACAAGTATCAGAAATGTGAAAACCACTTTCGAAATATCACTTCCAAAGATTAGCAAAGAAGAGGTCATAAAATATGATGAATATTCTCCTAGTAGATGATGAACTACTTATAAGAAATCATATCAAAACATTAATGAATTGGGAACAACATGGCTATAAAATAATTGGTGAAGCCTCTAACGGTCAACAGGCTTTGTCCATGATCGAAACTTTGAACCCAGACATCGTCCTTTCAGACATAAAGATGCCTGGCATGGATGGTGTTGAATTATCTCATGCTCTAAATTCAAAACACCCAAATATTGCTCTAATAATCCTCAGCAATTATGACGATTATGGCTATGTGAGAGAAACTTTAAAGAACGGGGCAAAAGATTATATACTCAAGCACAACCTAACGGCAACATCAATGGTACAGCTCTTAGATAGCCTTACACTGACATGCGCTTCAAATAACATAAACGTCTATAGCACCAGTCAACTTAAAGAGCTACAAGACAAGTTAATTCAAAAAATCATTTCCGGTATTATCATAGGTGAAGCATCAATAGCCACCCAACTCACTGAGTTAAAGTTAGATTTTTTAAACCGCCATTGTATAACGCTGCTTATGAGCATTGACAACTATAACCTGACTAAGGACAGTGACTACGCCAATGACTACTTAACCATATCTACCATATCTAATATTTGCGATGAACTGTTGGTGCCTAAAAAGCTTGGTTTATGTACGTATATGAATGATGGAAACTTTCTGATTACGTTAGGGTTTGATTCCCCAAAGAAAGAGGCAATTACTCTTTCACTTAATAACATTATTAAGCGAATACAGCGCTGCCTACAGGATTACCTAAATATAACTGCAAGCTTCAGTATTGGTAAATTGGTGAATAACATCTGTCTGTTAAGCAGTAGCTATCAGGAGTCTGTTCATAACATAGAAAATAAATTTTTCAGCGGCACTAATTCTATACTCAATGGCTCCACAAACAAGAAAGATTCCCCTTCAACTGTCGAACAAGAAATCCCAAGCACAGACGACATAGCCATTTATCTAGAGACTGATGATTGTGACGGCCTCATAGACTGCTTGACCAACATTTACCAAACTGCCCAGGCCTCTTCGGCCAACCAACACTACATCTATGACATTACCAGCAAACTTTTGCTGAATGTTAATCACTTTTGCAACGTTTTTAATATTCCATCAAAGGATGTCTACAAAGACTACCGCAGCGCACAATACATATTATCTAAGGTCGATACAATTGATGGACTTAAAGATGCACTGATACTGATCTATCAGCGATTGTATACACAACTGAGCCCTGTAATATTTGACACTGACAACCGATACATAAAAGAAACAATCATATATATTGCCAAAAACTATCCATCAGACTTGTCTCTAGCAGTCATTGCAGAGCACCTCTGTGTGAACTCCAGTTACCTAAGCACATTATTTAAAAAGGAAACCAACATAAGCTTCACTCAATACCTAACCAACTACAGACTAAACAAGGCAAAACATTTTATTAATCAGAAAAAATACGCCTTAAAAACCATCGCAGCAATGTCCGGTTTTAAAGATTATAACTATTTTTTCAAAGTCTTTAAGAAGTATGTCGGAACAACCCCCACAGATTATCAGAGACGAGATTAGAACATTATGACGGTAGCCGTGATATCCTATACTCCAACCCCTGTAACAGGTAAGCTATCACTTTCAGGTGCCTACTCTTTGGGGATTTTAAATGATAAAAGCCACAACAAACAATTCACTTATTTTTTCATCAACAAATGTTCTTGATATTTTCGGGTTGACCTAAGTTTTTTCCACTGTTCAGGATATGCATTCCAGTTTTCATCAATAAAAGCACTATTACCATATTTTAACGCTTACCCTTGTAAAGGCAATGCAATAAACTTTCCCAATCTGCCCTCAGGCAAATAATCTTGTGCTGGTAACATTCGATCATAGGTCTTAAAACTTTTTTGATTTATCGACTCTGCTCCTTTAGTGAGTAGGGCTGCACCAAATTTTCTAGCTATAGCTGCTGGAATAGGCTCCTCAAAAAAATCCAAGTATGTGCACCTTTTCCTGTTCTTGATCGCTCAACTAAGATATTTACATCATTAAGCTGACAGATTGATCTCATTGCATTAACTTCACCAATCCATTCATCATCTATATTGGCAAAATCATCAACTTTAAAGTATATTATGCAATTCTACGGCTTTCTTCCAATAATAAAACCCTTCCGGTGTTATCTTTTTAATCGTCTTGAAGTATTTAGCATAGCCTTCAATTTTAACGACTTCCTGGCTCAAATCCACAGATTCATCAAATCTTTCAATAGAATTATCCTTTGTCATCAGCAGCATTGCGCAGTATGCTGCCTTTGAGCCGCATAATAGCGCTTCCTCAATAATAAAGTTTCTGGAGAAAATATGGCTCCTTACACGCTTAACGCCCAACTCCAATTCTTTGAACTCATCTTTATTTACTGCCCCTCTCATTGAGACAATGAATGATGTATCGTAAATGTCATGAAGAACATCAATAGGTGTTTTATCTGACATTTCCCTATAATTCAATTCATTCTGTGCAATTTCAGTAAACGTCTCTCTCACATGTTCCAGGTTTAAAACTTTATCAAACAAAATACTAACATCAAACAACTGCTTCATAATTTCCAGTTCTTTATCTTTACCGTATGGTATCCCAGTAGTATTGGGTGCAAATGCCGTTAACTTGTCACCTAAAATACAATCGATTGTTGGCATAACTACATTTACCGGCTCTCCCTCTGTTATCAAAAAAGCATTTTCTATGGGCATTGTCACCAGTTCAACATATGGATTATCCTCATACAGAATATCTAGCAAAATATACTTTTCGGTATCATCCAACAACGATGTGAAATAAAACTTATAATGTACCTTCGGTATTCCATTTTCATTCTTTCGTTCATTCTTCTCATATTTAGTAAAGATGAAATTATCGGCTACCACTCCATCCATCAATGCATCAAGTCCCGCATCCTCTTTAAGTATAATGTCAATATCGATGGAGAACCGGTGAACTTCATCCAAGAGCAAAATCAGGGACGTCCCACCTTTAAAAATAAGATCAACACCACTTGATACAAGCTTCTCTAGTAGATACAATGCGCACATAACCTTTTCAATCAGCTCGTTGTTTCCTTTTGCTTTACCTTTTTTAAAATGGTTACTTCTATCTTCGATCCATCCTCTCGTAAATGTCTTTTGGTCGATCATTCTTTTTCTTTCCCCCTTTATTATAAATCACGCCAATTTCCTGCTGTATATAATCTGTTATCTTGTCCTTGATTCCACGATTACGTGCATATCGGTAAAGCGTAGTCAGATTGATTTCATATTCCTCAAAGGTTCTCTTGAAAATATTCTTCATCTCATTGCCCTGATAAGATACCAACAGCGTTTTGTCAAAGAACAGATCCACCAGGATTTTTTCCAGCTTTGGAATTTTCACATTACCACTGTCTTGAACCGGCGCTTCTTTTAAAAGTGGTTTTACAATAATAGCATCACTGCTCAAAATGTAATTCTCAATATCACTTTCAGTTGGACTCATATAGACCCTATCTTTTTTTCCCTTCAAGAAATTGAACACGGAACTGACAACTTCTTTATCCACTTCGAATATGATAAAAGAATTATATAGTTGATGATTCATATAAGTATCCAACCAAGACGTATCCCAGACACTAACATCGATATAGGGAAATCTGTTTCTAATCTGATTATAAAGAATTTTGGTACTTCTGGATATTTCCGGTTGAAATTTCTTCTTATGGTCAATAATATAGACACCCCTTTCAACACTACGAAGCACCCCTTCTTTTTTTAGCTCATATACGCGCCATCTAAAGGTACTTTCAATCAAATCTCCTTCTTTTGTCTTATATAACTCAAAGAGTTCCTTTGATGAAAAGGGTGTTCCATATCCAAATTTATTAATTATATGCTCCAATGTTGTTTTTATTTTTTTCATAATAATCCCCTAGACCAAAACTATAAGCATGGTGTTTTTACACTCCGTTATTTTCCAATAAAACGGAAACTTCATTTTATATTCCGTTTTGTTGGTTTTTTTATTATAACACCTAATTTCTCCATTAACAACCTCAACTATTTATATTTAAAGATATATTGCTGATTTTAAATTTAAACAAATAGGAATATACATGATATTTTCCTATTTATTTGATTCCGTTTATACTTGGTTTATGCACCTACACATAGCCTAAATTTCACTTCCGAAAAAGTATATAATCATTTCAAGATTATACTATTTTGTATTATAATTTTTCCATCAGACGCAGTTCGTGTATTCTGTAATTGTGCTCCTGCCTTCCCTTTTCCAAATAGTTCCGAAATCAATTCCTGTGTCATCCAAACATTTTCATCTATGACAAATAGATTGTAAAATAAAGTCATCAGATTATCTTTGCGCTAATCTGATGACTTTATTTTAAACAGCAAATCTTACATCTATAAACTTTCTTAACGTCTTTTCTAAATAGCCACTCGAATTTCTATCAAACGAATAATAATTATGATAAAATCTGAATGCTAAAATTATGACGGGTTCACATGTTTCAATAGCGCAATTGTTTCGCAATGTGGCGTATGTGGAAACATGTCCACCAATCTCACCCTATCAACCTCATAACCATGCTCCTTAAAAACAGCCAAATCCCTTACCAAACTAGTTGGTTTACAGCTGACATAAACCATCCTGTCGACACCATAAGCAATAATCTTGGGAAGCGCTTTTGGATGAATACCATCTCTAGGTGGATCTAGAATAATCATGTCTGGCTTATCCTTTAGATCATCTAAAACCTTTAGGACATCGCCTGCAATAAATTCACAATTTTCTAAACCATTTAATCTTGCATTTTTCCATGCTGCTTCCACTGCCTCTTCAACAATTTCAACGCCAACCGCTTTTTTTGCTACTGGACTGACCAATTGAGTAATGGTTCCTGTACCGGAGTATAAGTCAAAAACAGTCATATCTTTAGTGTCACCTACATATTCTCTGACCACTTTATATAGCTCTTCTGCTCCTTTTGAGTTCGTCTGGAAGAAACTAAAGGGTGATACCTTAAAGTCCAGGCCAAGTAACGACTCGTGATAAAAGTCCCTCTCATATAAACATATGACCTCATCTGGTTTCACGGCATCTGCCAATGTGTCATTAAGGGTATGCATAATGGACACTAGCTCTAGGGAACAAGTCTCCTCAAGAAATAACGCTTTGATACCTTCAACCCACTGAGATAAATCAAAATCCAACTGAGACGATGTTACCAAGTTAACCATGACCTCATTGGTGTTTTCTCCCCGACGAAGGATTAGATAGCGAAGATAGCCTTCATGAGTCCGCTTATGATAATAGCTTATCCCCATCTGGCGGAAGTAATTCAGGGTATAGTCCACAATCTTGTTAAAATCGGGGTGAACAATGACACACTTGCTGGCATCGGTAATGTCATAAGTCGATCCCCTTTTATGCATACCTAACATAAGAGGACCATCTTTTTCAGCATCACCAAAGGAGTACTCCATCTTATTACGGTAGCCAAAAACATTTGGACTATGGGTAATACCTTCATACCTGTCGCCTAAGGAACCAATGACCTCTTCCAGCATACCAGTTACTTGTTCTTCTTTTATTTTCAACTGTTCTTCGTAGGGTAGGGATTGATAAAGACATCCACCACACTGACCGAAAACGGGGCATCTTGCATCTACTTCAAGAGGTGATTTTTCAAGAACTTCAAAAAGTCTTCCCAAATATTTACCTGAACGCTTTTTTGTGACGACACCTCTGACTTTTTGACCGGGTATAAGATTTTTTACAATAACTCTTTCATCGCCAACTGTGACACTTGCCTTATTGGGAAAAGATACATGTGTAACAAGACCTTCGAATATTTCCTTTTGTTTCATGTGTACTCCTTGTCTGCGACACCTAAAATTCATCTAAGCTTAGCCTTATTAATCCCTGAATTCTACTTGTCACAACCACGCCACCGGGCGCATCTGATTAATAGTCGCACATCATTATACTCTAGCCAATCTCAAAAAGCAAATCGCCTTAATATAGGTCATAAACACGTTCGTCTGTATATATGCCTCTCATTATCATCATACACGTGCATATAAACTTCAACCTAATATTGACTTTCTATTTTTACAAAAGCCTTCTCTTCCCATGACTTGTGGATGCCTTCCATAACTTCTAAAACATGGTAGGTAAGTTTACCATTTGCCTCAAAAACTGGTTTCTGGGAATCTTTTTCACCTATTTCTTTCACCTCTAATTGTTCAAAATCTGCTTCCTTCTTACTAAGTATGACTTCAGCCATCTGATTCATACCAAGACCACGACTGTTATCTTTATAGGCGTAGGCTAATGGTATTTCCTTGAATCCGTCATCACCTTGAGTTTTGAGACGAACTGGTCCTCCAAAAGTATTGGGGTCCGGTACCGACAGGGTTCCCTTACTTCCATAAATTTCAATTCTTGGGGTTTCAGCTTCCCATACATCAAAGCTAGTTGTCAATTGGCCCGTTGCTCCATTTTCAAAATCCAAAAGAGCTGCCAAATGAGTAGCAACTTCTACATCAATAACACTTCCGTTCAAGGGTTGACTGGTAATAACACGTTTCTCAAAACTTTTTTTAGTCATACCCACCACCTGATTTACCGAACCCATTAAATAGACAAGAGCAGTCAGGTAATAGGGACCCATATCAAACATGGGACCTCCACCTGGCTTATAATAAAATTCAGGTGCAGGATGCCAACTTTCATGTCCATGACACATCATAAAGGCATTAGCTCCAATAATGTCACCAATCCAACCATCTTCAATCAACTTTTTACATGTTTTAATACCAGCCCCAAGAAAAGTGTCTGGTGCTCCTCCTATAAGCAGATCTTTTTTCTCAGCTAGCTCTAGAAGAAATTTGCCATCTCCAGTATTTAATGACAATGGTTTTTCTACATAAACATGCTTACCCGCCATTAGAGCCATTTCACATACTTTTCTATGAGAACCAGGTGTTGTAATATTTAATATAATGTCTACATCAGGATGGTCCAGGAGTTCTTCAGTAGAAAAGACCTTGCTTTCATATTTTGCTGCCTGTGCTTTTGCCTTTTCTTCATCCAAATCTGCTAGACCTACCAGTTTCATCTTGGGAAATATTGTATTAATATTATCTAGATAAATATCACTAATATTTCCGCATCCTATAACTCCAATTCCTACTTGTTTCATCAATTCTTCTCCTTATATTACTAATACATAGGTCTATCACTTCTAAAGGCATCCAAGGTCAATCCATCTCGAAGTGCAATGTCTTTACCTTCTTTGACCCAATCAATACCTCTTTTTAGCAAGTCGGATACAGGGGCAATTTCCAAAATATCTGCATGATGACCAAGTGCTGTATAATATACTCTTCCGTGACCCCATCGCTTGGTCCACACCACTGGCATATCCACTTTTTTATTAGTAGAGTGGTACCAATCAACTTGAGGAAAACTAGTTGTTGCAAGGACTTCAACTGCTGGATCCACATGTAAGTAATAGTGTTCACTACATACTTGAAAATCATCAATTCCCTCTGTCAGAGGACTTGATGATTGTTTTATATTGACTTCATAGGTAATACCATCGCCTCCAGGATGACTGACCCAGTTACCACCAGTCATAAATTGCCACAAAACATTCTCTCTAAATGCATCGCACATGCCACCATGACATCCTATAAGCCCCATACCACCAGCTACAGCCTCAGATACATTCTCACTTTGTTCTCTTGTCATCTTACCCATGGTCCAAATAGGTACGAAAAGGTGAAAATCTTTGATAAAATCTAGGTCATCTAAAACCTCTAAATTGTCATAGACTTCAACTTCCATGCCCTTTTCCTTTAAAAGCTTTTCAAATATTCCTGCTACCTGAACTGGTTCGTGACCATCCCAACCACCATGTATAATTATTGCTTTGCTCATTTAACTTGTTCCTCCTCTTTCTAAATCTTATATATTCATCATACAAAAAACTCATTAACTTTTCCCGCCATTAGTTGCTCTTTACTTCTCAAAAATTGCTCTATAGATACTTAGCTCTCTTCTACATCTATATTTTGTGGAATCTAATTTTCTTCTCATGGAATTCTAAACTTTCTATGTTACATTAGAACTAGAATACAAGTCATGCCTATTGGAGGTTGATTATGAAATTTAAATTTAATTTAAAACTATTATTATATACACTCTTTTTACTAATATTTCCCGCAATGACCATTGAACTTTATTCTGGTTCAACTCCACCGATTAACTATTTCACACCACTTACAATCTTTTTTTTCATCATCACTTATGGACTTCCTTTTGTTCTTATCAGGGAACTTAAGATTAGATGGAAGCTAACATGGCAATATATCTTTCTTTTTCCAATCATGGGGATTTTTATAGAAGGGATTTTTATGCAATCCTTCTTCAATACTGCCCATGAGGATCTAGGCATTCTTTCAGATTTTGGTGTTCTTTATAATGTCCAATGGCCATGGTCCATTTATTTAATTATCATGCATGGTATATTCAGTGTAACTTACCCCTTATATATTGTTGATATTCTTTTTCCTAAATACAGAAATAAAGCCCTACTCAAACCACTTACCGCTCTTATTAGTGGGCTTCTTATCCTCTTATTGACTCTTGTCCAATTTATGAATATAACTATAGGTGATAATCCTATGTATGCCAAATACGATATTCATATCATAGGAACACTTATTTGTGTAGGAATCATTGGCCTACTCATCTTAATAGCCTTTTTGACAAGAAATATAAAATTAAAAAGAGATCTCTTTCACAACCGTAAAAGAGACCATGCATATAGTTTTCTTTACCTTATTTCCCTCTTGTTAACTACCTACTTCTTCGCAGAAATACATCTTATTTTTGTACTTATTGGTCAATGTATCTTAACAGTAATTTTAATCTTCTTTAGTTTCAAATACATCTACACCAGTAGACGCACAAAAGAGGATTTGTTACCTATATATAATGGTACAACCCTCTACTTCAGTCTCCTTGCCATCATGCAGGAAAATGGCTGGATTACAAATCCAGATCCAGTTAAGGGAATGGGAATCGTTGGTATAAGTTTTCTTATCCTCATGGTTGTAATGAATATACTCGTCTTTCTCAGAAAGAAAAAACAAAAGAAAGAAAGGCCCTAACCTAGATTAGTGCCTTTCCTTTCATGTATCTTTATACTTCATTTGTTTTATTTGTATCCTTAATGCTCATCATTATTTCCTTGCCATTAACTAGCTGGAGAAGAAAAAGTCATTATTCACCATACATACATTTTGATATCTCTTCTTCAATTTCTTCCCTCGTGCAAAATCCTCCGACATGTCTGCCTTTAATTTCACCATCTATAAAATAAATAAGAGTAGGTGTCCCTTGAACATCAAACTTGTCTTGAAATCCCCAGTCATTTTCCAGATTACACTTTGCCCAGTTAATGTCAGGGTTGTCTGTCACTATATCATTGATAATAAGGTCCACTAATTTACAAGGTCCACACATGCTGGTATAGAAATCTGCAATCCAAAATCCCTTCTTGGTTAGCTCATCAAAGTCTTTTGTCGTTGGGTATACTATTGCCATTTTTATGTCCTTCTTTCTTCATCATACATTCTCTTATTTTTTCAACATACTCATCTACAAGTTTCCTTTCACCCCTATATACCTTGGTCGGATTATACTCTTCCATATCTTCTTTTTTTAAGAAATGACCCAAGACCAAGAATGTTCGGATTGCATCTACTCCTTCGGAATATAAAGAATCATAAAACTCTTTTTTATTTTTCACTCCCATAAGCATCGCAATATCCGGATATATTTTTTTGTAATAAGGATATTTTTCTGGCTCATATAGGTCATCCATCCACTCTTCATCCGTTAGTTTTTCTATATCCATATCACTATGCAAAAAGCGTTCTCTTAAGACATTGAATTGCTGGTCAGTTACCTCCTTGACATCAAGAGGATCTATCTCAGTAAACTCTGATTGAATAATCAAGTCATCAAGACACACTTTTGCACAAGCCTCAACTGTTTCATTCTGCTTTTGCGCTAAATAATAGTCTTTATACTCTTCAATGGTCTTAATACCTTCAATTTCTTTTTTCATTACCATATCATTGGTTAGTTCCGGATAAAATAACTCTTCTATCTTTAAAACAGTAAATTCGACCGTTTCATTATTAATGACTACTGTACTAGATTCTCCAACCTTTAGTCCAATCAAGGCATTTTCTACAATTTCACTATACAGTTTAGACCCTACATTGATGGATACTTTATCTTTATTAAACTTTGGAATATTACTTGCTATTTTCAGTGTAGCTTTATTCCCGTGTTTAATGCTCTGGCTTTCATCTTTTTCTACATAAAACAAGTGCCCTTTTGTTAATTCTTTTTTTATCAAGGCCTCTAATTCTTTCTCTTGAGGCATATGAACTTCCTCTATTTTACGTAATATAGCTTCTGTATCAGCAATATGAATCAATTGTGTTCGCATATGAGCTCCTTTCAATTCTGTCCTATACTTCTGATGGCATATATTGACTTTGTATAAAATCCCGAAAAACAGAACTTGTCTTTGATACTTCGTCTATGGTCCCGCTTGCTTCTATATAACCATCTTTTAAAACGATTACATTATCTACATTTACAATTGCAGATAAACTATGAGCTATCATAATCGTAGTTCTTCCATTCATCAAATTCAAGAGGGCATCTGAAACTATTTTTTCACTCTTAGCATCTAAGTTACTTGTTGCCTCATCTAATAATAAATAGTCTGGGTTTCTCATAATCGCTCGTGCAATAGCAATACATTGCCGTTGGCCTCCTGAAAAATTACTGCCATTTGGTTCTACAAACGTGTCAAATCCTTCCGGTAGGGACTGAACGAGTTCCCATATATTTGCCTGTTTTGATACTTGTTCCAATTCTTCCTTAGTCACCTTTCGATTGCAACCGTAAGTAATATTATCCCTTAAAGTACCTGACAAAAGGGGACGATCTTGCGAAACCAAAGCAAAAGCCTTTCTCCAGGATACAGGATTAAAATCAGTAACCGGAACCGAACCAAACATAATTTTTCCTGAATTTGGCTCATACATCCGCTCAAGAATCTTAAATAGTGTACTCTTACCTGTTCCGTTATTACCAATAATGGCAGTACTTTTATTCTTAGGAATCACACAGGATATTTCCTTTAAAACCTCTTTTTCATCATATGCAAATTTAATATTCTCAAGCCTAATATCCTCATCTGGCAAATCCATTGGCCTACCGGAAAATGTTTCTTCTTTTTCTCCTAAAATACTGCTGATTTTTTCAAACACACCATTGGCAGCCATAAAACTTCCATATACATTAATTAGTACATTAATTCGAATACTAGCCATGGCAGATACACTATAAAAGCCAATAACAACACCAACCGTCAATTCACCAGAAGCAATTTTCATTCCTCCGATAATAAAAGTAATAATCATCAATCCAATTGGTGTTAGCCCGATAAATGAACTCATTAAAGAATCACTTAATTGAGCTTTAATTCCCGTTTTAAATAAATGATTAAAATAGTCATTTCCAAACTCTTTTTCTCTTTCTACCATATTGCTGGTACGAATCAATCGAAGATTTCTTACTCTTTCCAATAAATATTCCGTTGTTTTAGAACGTGAAAGGTAATATTTACTAACCGTTCTATATAAGAGTTTTCCGCAAAGAGAAACTCCAATCGCCACAACAGGAACCAAGATAATTGACCAAAGTGTTAATTCAGGACTAAAAGAATACATACTTTTTGCTGCCAAACATAGACCATATATTGAACTAATTAGCATGATCAACACACCAATAAATTGACTGGCCTGATCACAATCTGTTGTCACACGGCTGACAAGTGACTCTCCACTTTCATTGTCATAATATGCTAATGGCAACTTAAGCATTTTCTTCCATAACTTTTTTCGTACGCCAAGATTTACCTTTTCAGTTAAAAGTGCATTGACATATGTTCCAATAACGCCAAGCACTCCGGCACCTAGGGTATATAATATATACTGAATTAAATCATCCGTTCGAATATTTCCCGACGAATCAATAACTCTGGCAGTTATTACTGAACTTTTTATCATTGCATTACTCATAACAAAAGAACTTATAATACTAATTGTAACCAATATCCATGGAATACGGATTTCACCTAAGACAGTCCTAACTGTACTAAACGAATTCATCTTTTTCATTGTGCCGCCTCCTTCAAAAGACCGCAAGAGACTAATTCACGGTAAGGAGTACATCGTTCTATAAGCTCCTTGTGAGAGCCACTATCAATAATTTCTCCTTCTTCCAAATAAATAATTTTTTCCACCTTGGACAAAAGTCTCAAATCATGGGTAATCATCAGCATCGTATGACCTTTAAAAAGGTCCATTAATTTTTTCTGAATATCATATGCTGATTTTGCATCTAATGCAGATGTCGGTTCATCCAGCAATAAACAAGGTCTATTTTTTATCAGTTCTCTCGTTAAGACAATTCTCTGTCTCTGTCCTCCTGATACCGACCTACCACTTATAGCTAACGGCCCGTCAAAGCCTGCCTTTGATTCTTCTACCATTGATAAAATGCCTGTCTTTGCAGCAGCAGCCCTTAATTCCTCATCGGTGACCCCATCTTTTAAACCATATGTCATTGCGGATCTTATTGTACCGCCAAATAATCCTGCATCCTGTTGTACATAGGCAAAATAATCTCGGTAGGCATTTAGCTCAAGCTGAGACACGTCTTTTCCATCCAAGGTTATACTTCCAGTATCCGGATTATAGAGTCGTTCAATTAATCCCATGATGGTTGACTTTCCGCTTCCGCTTCGTCCTACAAGTGCCGTTGTTTTACCAGCTGGTATTGAAAAATTAATATTTTTTAAGGTTGGTCTATCTGTATAAGAGAATGTAACATCATTAAAGGTTAGGTCACCCTCAGAAATATGATCATCTCCTACAATTTCCTTCTCTTCCGGTGCATTAATAATCTGAATCATACGTGCAGCCGAACCTTGTGCCGACTTGATATCACTCCACATACTTATAACTTTATCTAC
Source organism: Vallitaleaceae bacterium (assembly GCA_963677625.2). GTDB lineage: Bacteria > Bacillota > Clostridia > Lachnospirales > Vallitaleaceae > UBA1351. The sequence continues at coordinate 448,990 of CAXXSW010000002.1, read as the reverse complement.
TTGATTTATGATCTGACTGATAAAAAGGAAAAATGCAATCCATTGTTCCATGGTAATATAATTACCTTTAAGTAGATAAACGCCGAACACAATTGGTACACTTCTCTGCAAAATATCCAATAAATTTGCAATACTATCAGAAACAAGCGTTACTCTAGCTCCTTTAATCTTTGCGAAGTAAAGACCTTTTGCTGCTTCTAATCCTTTCTTCGTTTCCAATTCTTCATTTGTATATGATTTAATTAAAAATAAATTTGATACTCTCTCTGCCAAATAGGCAGTTAGACTTCCCACCTGCCGAAAGATTCCTGCATTCACTTCATATCTCCAACGACCAACTATAATGACAAATGCAACATTTAACGGAACTAAAACAAGTACGGATATAAGCAAACGCACATCATAACCATTAATAGTAATAAACACTTTCACAAGGTAATACAATGTAGGAATCATAGAAATCAACTGGGAAATTAAGATTGATACAGCCGTTTCCGTGTCGTTTGTTATGGTACTAATTAAATTAGACGGATCATTTTCATCGTAATATACCATATCCAAGTGCATCATACGCTTCCAAAGCACCCCTTGTGCCCTACGAATGGCTTCCTTAGATACACATGCTGTTACAATGAGGGACCCAATCATTAACCCAAAACTTAATAGGTTATACACAATTGCAGAAACAAGTGCACTTGCTGTAAATTCTCCGCTAAATAATGCTGATGTACTAACCGGTACGTAAGCTAATACTTCTGAATAACCGATATCCAAAATAAAACCAAAAAGTATCAATAACCATGGTAGCTTTATTTTGGGAATCAATTGAAAATATGCTCTCCAATCTCCCCGACCAAATTTATTTTCACCTTGGCCTTTTACCCTACTTTTCAAGATGCCTTTCCTCCCTTGTAAACGTCTGATTAGTCTCCGATTGGCATCATTCCACTTTCTTCTAAATTATTAATCCAATCATCAACAGTTGGAACAAAAGCTTCCATTGTTATAAAAAAGTCTGCATCACTAATTGCTACAACTGCTTTTCCATCAACTGTGCCTGTGTCATTTTCCTCTTGATAAGCAATTGCCTGTTCTTTTGTTTCAAAAATATCAACGGCATACATATATTGACCTTTGCCTTCTTTTGCATAGATAACCGCAAAAGTATAGCGAGCTCCTTCTGCATAATTTTCATCCGCTTGAATATAAGGCTTATACAATTCATATCGTTCATCAAACTCGACACCTTCTGGATCTTGTACAGTATACATACCATTCAAATCAACCTCTGTTGATTCTTCCTTTTGTGTATCTAATGCATCTGCTTGTACAATATCGTCATTTTTCTTCGTACATGCTGTAAATAAACCTACAAACACAAATAATACTGTTGCGACTGTAAAAACTTTTCTCTTCATAACATACTCCTTATAAGGCTAATTAATATTTATGCCAGAATCAAGACTTCCTTAATTCCGGCATTTCATTAGTGAAGTATAGCATGGCAAAACTCTACCGACAACAGACTACATCGATTTGGATGCTATCCATACTTATTATGTTATTTTTTCTACTTATTTGGTTCTAAATCGATTTAAGACTTTGAATGTTAAGATATTTCTTTAACTTAGCAAACTTTCCTCTACTAACCGGCAATTTAGTTCCATCATCCAATACCGCATCAAAAGAATTTCCATAGCTAGCGGCCCGAACCCTGATTATCCTTGAAATAGGTACTAAATATGATTGGTGGGTACGAAAAAATCCAAACTGGGAAAACTTCTTTTCCATATAATCAAGGGAATAGTTTACTTTGATAGTACTTCCATCTCTGCACCGAATCTCAACCGAATGTCTATCCTTAGTAATGTATTTGATTTCATCTGGATCTATAAGTGCAAAGCCTGATCCCGTTTCAACCATAATTCTTGGTAGCTGCTTCGCTTGCTTTTTCTTTTCACTATATCTTAAAAAAGTTTTCTCCATTCGAAGAATATCAACCGGTTTAATCAAAAAATCCAAAGGGTCATAATCATAGCCTTGTGCTGCAAAATCAACATGGCCTGTCAAAATAACTATTTCAACTTCTGAATGGTTTCTCTGTATATATTCACTTAACGCAAAACCACTGCTATGTGTCAACTCAACATCCAAAAAAGCAATGTCAATGACTCCTTTTTTAAGGATCTCCATGGCTTCTTCTATTGTATATGCACATTGAATTTGTTCTTCGGGGACAAAATTTGAAATTGCTTGCTTTGATAGATACAAGGATTCTTTCTCATCATCCAATAACAGTACCTGTAGTGTCTCCCATGACATATTGACTCCTCCTTATACTTCACCTTTTGACCTAAATATAATTTACCGGAATTGAAGCGATAAAATGAACAGTACCTTCTTCTATCCAAGAAAAGACATCTCCATCAACCTTATAGAGCAAAGAACGTAAACTACTCAATCCAACACCATCATGTCCGTTCTTTGTAGTATAACCCTGATCAAAAAAATCATCCATATGAAGCTGAAACTCTTCCATATCCTTCACACGATTTGATACCCGAATAAGACAATACTCCCCTCGCTTAAATATGTTCAACTGAATTCCACCCGACTTGTCTTCCACCTCTTCCATCTCATCAACAGCATTTTGAAGTAGATTACCAATCACTTTATTCGTTTCATACACACTAGTTGTTACATGAGATAAGTCATCTCGAATATCAATGGTCATATGAATTTTCTTTTGTGCCGCCATATTTTTATAATTATTAATAAGGGCAGCAATTGCAGGATCCTTAACCGGTAATATTGTGTTCATAGTTGCAGTATCCAAAACCAATGCATCTACATACTTTCGGCATTCCGCCCATTTTTCTTGCTGAATCAGACTTGCGACGGTTTGAACATGAAGATTATAGTCATGTCTCTGGGAACGAACCACATTCATAAAAGATTTCATCTCATCACGATAGGTATACTCTATGAAGCGTCTAGCTCTCTCGCGTGAATAATTAATCAAGAGAAGTATAATCCCTATGCCTCCACTAAAAACAACCACAGCCAATACAAGCTTTGCAATAAAGACTGACTTTGTCGCCTCTGGAATCAATGGAAAGATTGCAATCATTAAAAAAGCAAAACTTCCACTTATCAAATAAACATACCATGCTTCTATTTCACTTTGTTCTGATTCGCTTTCGTCCTTCTTCCATTCAAAGCTTGTCTCCCACTGGTCTGGTAGAGATATTTGCCGTGTCATAAGAAAAATCATTGCTATTAACAGGGAAACAGACGAGTTAATTATCCAAAAAAGACTATTTTCATTCTGATACAAATGGAAACCACTACAGAAGATACCCGATATCTCCTTTATTGAAACACAAGTACAAAAAGCAATCCATCCATCACCAATCTTCCTTTTTTCAAATAAAAAAAAGAAAACGGTTAATAACGTAAGCAATAGCCAGGATAGAAGCATTTCAACATTTCTATCTGGGAAAAAGCCCAAAAGAAGTGCCTCTATCACTGCCAATACACTCAAGCCCGTTAAAATCGTATTCCTTCTTGCTCTTACAAATAAGAGCCCGGCTGCACCTGCTGCTATGAATTCTATCAAATGAAATATGATCTCTAGAACGGACATAGTTCCTCCCTGTAAAAAATTTCTGCCATCAAGAAGAGTGGCTTCGCCACGTTTTTGCGTTAGCAAAACTTCGTAGCACGGAAGGAAAGTTTCCTTGTAGGTATCATGTCAGTCTTTTGGACATGATGCTGGAATGGAGAACTTTCCTATAGTGAACAAAAGCGTCGTTTCACGACGCTGGTTCCGCCCCGCGGATTGTTCCAGATGTCTGACGGAATTTGCTCCGTTAGAACAATTTCCTAGTCAACAAAGGTAAGTAACCACTCACAATTCCAGTTTTAATCTATTCTATTCCTCGCACTCCTTAAGTGCCTCCTCAATAGCAAGTGCAAACTGATGTGGACAAGAATTTGTACCCTGACAGCATACACCTTTAAGCCTGTCTATCATATCCTGACCGTACTGACCCTCAGATAAAATAGCAACACCTTTTGTATTTCCTGCGCATCCACCAACAAATTTAACATGATGAACAAATCCATCAATCAAATCAAACTCAATTTCTTCAGAACAAACGCCTTCTGGTTTGTAAGTCACATGTTTATACATATTATATATTCTCCTTCTTTTTCAGTCAATTGTTATTGCGTTATGATTTCCACAAGAGACTCATAATGATTTTGTAGCTCTTGTATTGTATATTGAAGATAAAAGGGCTCTAAGACCTGTTCCATTAAGTTCTTTGTCTTTATTTCTTCATCACTTTTTTCATGAATTAATTTATAATTTTCAAGTAATTCTTCTTTTTCTTCTTCTGATATCTGACGATGATTCTTTTTAGCTAATGCATCACCGAGCACAATTATTTTAAAATTTTTCGTATTATCTTTTTTAAATAAGGCTTCACACTCTTCTAGTGACTTCTCTCCATCATTACCATATGCTACCATCAAACGCTCTTCAACATTTCCGGCAATAGTTTCAATCATATCTCGTTGATTTTGATTGTATTTATCTACTTCGGCTTCAACAAGCTCTACTTCAAGTATTGTCTCAAGCTGTTTGAGGAACTTCTTCTTCAAGGCATGAAATGCCCGGTCTACTACCTCTTTTTGATTTCTGCGGACATAATCCTTCCGATAATCCTCAACAGAATGGATCCCCGGAAGCTGAAGCTTCTCTATGTTCTCGTCTGTCAGTTCCATCTCTTTCGTTTCTTTCACCGATATTACTTTGATATTCGTTTCTTTTCCATATATCACTTTCTCAAAAACCTGATTTGGAGTACAAGCAATCAATACCTCTTCATATGCTTGATAATGTCGTTTTCCTAATTCAATGTGAATAACTTTGGGGTCTTGTTCTTCACAGGTAACTACAACCTGAACGTAGTCACCATTCTTAGCCGGCCTTTTGGTATCTTCTAGTCTTCTCTTTTCATTTCTTATTTCTCTAAAAATTGTTTTGTCACTTATTTTAATCATACGATTATTATCTGAAATTTGTATGTCTTTAAAATCCGGAACTTTTTTGACACGGGACAGTCTCATCTTATACCACCTTATTTCTTACCCTTTCTTAATAACATATATTTATCTAGGCATTTGTTAGCATCATTTTAATAATTTCTTTATCGGTTTGTTTCATGCCTTCTTTTGCAATATGACCAACACAGCTAATAGTCTCCCCTAGGTCTTCTTTTAGGATACCCGTATACGCTTCGTAACTCTTTCCGCTCATAGCAAGGTAATGAGCCATCATGGTAGCGTCAATGCTAGATGCGATTTTTGCCGCACAGGATACTTTTGCACCATCACAAATGATTCCGGGAATATTTGCTAATGTATTATCAATGGTAGCCTTAATCTGCTTCGTGCTGCCTCCAACCATATATGTAATAGCTGCTCCTGAAGCACAGGAAGCAGACACTGCACCACAAAAAGCAGATAATCGCCCTATAAACTCCTTCTGATAAGTGGTAAGTAAACTGGAAAGCACCAAGGAACGGTAAAGGATTTCTTGGGGAATATTTTTTTCCCTAGCAAATACAATGACAGGTACTGACGATGCAATACCCTGATTTCCACTTCCTGAATTAATAATGACCGGCATATCACAGCCTCCCATTCTAGCTTCTGAGGCTGCTGCCGCAAAAGCCTTCATTCTCGTAATAGCCCCTTCTGCGTATTCTTGTCGGATGGTTCGTCCAATTCCAAGTCCATAATTTCCAGACATTCCTTCATATGCAATATCCATGTTGCACTGGATTTGTTTATCAAAAAAATGCTTAATAGCACTCACTTCAATTTCATCTGCAAACTGTTTAATATTGTCAATGGAAAGCAAACTACGATCGGCTTTTTTCTCTTCTATGCTTTCTTTCCCTCTAGCATTCTTCCCTTGTCCAAATTTCTCAACACCATTTTTCTTGATGGAAACGATATTTGTATGAGCATACTTAATCTCAACTTCTACTTCTTCTGTATCTGTTTTTTCCACAATAACAAAGTGAAGTGGAATGTCTGAATTTAAGTATTCAACAAGGCATCTTTCTTCTTCAAGAAACTTCTTTGTTTCTTCAATTCCATCTAGCGTCACATCCTCAAGGACTTCCATATATTTTGATGCATCACCGGAAAGTGTTCCTAATACGACTGCTGCTTCGATTCCCATCAATCCATTTGAATTCGGAATTTTAACACACCTTACATTTTTAATCATATTTCCACTACATTTTGCAATGATTTGCTTCGGCACCTTTGACAGATACTTTCTTCCCTTAGCTGCAGCATAGGCTAAGGCAATTGGTTCGGTACATCCCATTGCAGGAACCAATTCCTCCTCAATGATTTTAATGAAATTATCTCTTATTTTCTGGTCTAACATAGGCAGCTTACACTCATCTTTCTATTATTGACTCATACTAAATACTCATCTTTTTATAGGCTTTGTCTGTAAGTTCTTCTAATACCCCAGCATGTCCGATAATACAACATGCTCCCCGAACACTCATCTGGTCAAGCATATCGCAAAAATCTTCTAACTCTTCCTTAGTCATAGACAAGATCTGCTCTTTTTCCAATTCGCGATCTGCTTTGCTAATATTTCTGAAATAGTCATTATCACAAGCTAAGGCATAAGCCTTGGCTGATTGAAGTGGTTCTAAATCCGAAATACTTCCGATAATGAATTTGTTTATATCTTCTTCACTCTTAACAAATTCTCGGATAAACTCCGATGATTCTTGATATATGTTAAGACTTCTTGCTGGATTAGGATCGCGATAAGAATAATAGCCTGCATTCCCTGTTTCTACCGCACTAAATCCTGCTCCATAAGCACCTCCCTGAACCCGTACTTCATTCCATAGATAACTAAGGGAAAGAATCTTAGCAAGTACACGAAAGCTCCCGGAATAAGTTACCCCCAAGGTATTCAAATTCATTCCTGCTACTGCATAAGAAACGCCTGCCGGAATCTGAATGATCTCATTTAATGAATCTCCATTGACTTCCGGGGCAAAATCAGTTCCAGCAAGAATCTTACCTCCACTTTTATAACCTTCAATCAGGTTTGATACATTAAATGCGTTATTATTACTCGAAAGGCTAAGTGTCATTGCTTCTTTAGTGATCGTTTGTCCAATAATAGCTTCCATATCAGATCCATAAGTTTCTATTACATCTTCTTCACTCTGCAAGGCACTATGAAGCCATTGATAACAAGAAAAACCTTCTAACTGCTCTCTCACAGCACTTTCCCCACTAAAATGTGAAGACACTCTTTTCATGGCAAAGCTATGACCATTCATAATGATACTCTCTTGATACATCTGATCCCACTGGATAAAAATTTCTTTAATCTTATCATATGCTTTCCAATTTGTTTCAAGGAGAATTTCCCGAATTAATTCTGCTGCCCCTTCAAGCTTTTCTGTAAGTACGCTACACTCTACAGTTAAATAAACACTACATTTCTCCGTATTTCCAGGTATACTAAATACTTTTGGTCCAAAAGAAAGAGCGCCAATATTCTTCTTTATTTCTCTTTGAAGTTCTAAAACAGAATGTTTCTTTGTTGGCAATTCTTTAAATAAAGCAGCAGACATGCCTAGTTTACAGAGCATTTCCTTATTGACATTTCCCATATTAAAATACATAGTCATATAGGTTATTCCAGTCACATCAGTCGGATGGTAAAGAACCTTAACTCCACTTACTTCCATTTCTTTTGTGACTTTTTCTTTTACTCCTTTATTTACATCGGACAGTTTTAATATCGGAAGAGAATCCACATCTTTTTTCTGGTCTGGTGTCTGTTGCCACCGGACTAAATTCTCATTCATTGCAAGAACTTCTTCTAACTCTTCTTTAGAAAATGCATCTTTTATCTGTTTAAGTTTTTCTTTCTCTTCTTTTCGGTTATCTTCTCCAATATTTTTTGATGGTAATGCATAAAAGAAAGACATGTTGGTCTGACTTACATATATATCTGAAAAAATCTGGTCAAAATATCCCTGATCTACGCCCTCTCTTAGTTCGGCGAAAATCTCATTATTAGTCAAATATGTCAAGGGGTCTCCTCCAAAGAGCCATGCCTTTAATGCATTTATATTTCTCTCGAGTCCCTTTGGCTCAGAACCTTCTCGAAGAACAAATTCAAACTGATTTATAATTGCTTCCAGTTCTTCCTTATCCAGTCCTTTAACCAAGGCTTCTGTAAGTGTCGTCTTTATTACTTCTTTTATCTTATCTCTGTTTTCATAATCTATATTTTTTAACTGTAAGTACACAAAGGGTTCTTGTATTCCATCACTAACTTGTATATACATGTCTTGGACAAGTCCGGAAGACAAGAGGGCCTTCTTTAATAGTGCATCATTTGACCCTCCTAAGTAATCTCCTATAATTTTAGCAGCCATAATTTTCTTACGATCTTGCCAGTTTGAGATAACTTTTCCCATTACCATCTGGGCTTTGGAATCTTCCTCTTCTTCATCTGATATTTCATAATACTGAACCGTCTCACAGGAAGCTATGTCATCTTGAATTGGAATAATATGCTCGGCATTTTCCCGCTCAAATCCACTTAAGTACTGGTCGTCAATAAGAAAAAGTGTTGCTTCAATATCTAGGTCTCCATCTAAATATATACGTGCATTAGACGGATGATAATAAACTTTATGGGCAGTTAAAAACTCTTCGTAAGTCAAGTCCGTAATGTTTTTGGGGTTACCTCCGGAATCATATCCATAGCAATTATCCGGAAACAGCATTGACTGAATACCATTTTCAAGTACTTCATCAACTGATGAATATACTCCCTTCATTTCATTCAAGACGACACCTTTATACTCTAAATCTGCCTCTTTGCCACTTAATTCATAGTGCCAGCCCTCTTGATAGAATATGTTTGGATTCTGATAAATTGCCGGCGCAAATACAGCATCCAAATAAACTCCCATGAGGTTTTCAAAATCCTTTTGGTTTCTACTTGAGATAGGATAGAGTGTCTTATCCGAAAAAGTCATTGCATTTAAAAAAGTGTTCATAGAACTTTTTAGCAATTCTACAAAGGGTTCTTTTACTGTATATTTTTGAGATCCACATAATACAGAGTGCTCTAAGATATGAAAAACTCCTGTATCATCAGTTGGGATGGTCTTAAAGGCTACAGAAAATAATTTATTTTCTTCCTGATTAGATAGCCACACGAGTTGAGCACCACTTTTTTTGTGTTCCATTTCATAGAGTGTTCCTTCTAGTTCCTCTACCTCACGAACTCTTATTATTTGGAATCCATTGATAAGATCTCCTGTCTGCATCTTCATTCTTTTCTCTCTTTCTACTCGCTTTTATTTTTCCTGTAAGGAATCTAAATACTTTAAAAGTGTATGGGCCGCAACATTTCCTTGTCCCACTGCCTTTGCATACTGGTATGGTCTTCCTGTACAATCCCCTGCTGCGAAACACCCTGGCATATTTGTTTCCATATCACGATTGACCTGAATATATTTCCCCTCAAGAGCCAATCCTGGTAACAAGGTTTTCATTGCAATGGTATCACGAAGCACAAATAAACCATCCACATCTCTTGTTTCCCCGTTCTTTAAATATAGGTAGGATAGACGCTTTTCACCACAAATCTCCTGAAGGTCATTGATTATTTCTACATTCCCAAGGTCAATAGTGCAATCTTCATATGCCGGAAATAGATAGACCTTCTTTGCAATTTCTGCAAGGTATTTAATCTCATGTTCAAACCGTCTCGTATTGCAGACAATTCCAACTACCTTATCACGATAAAGCATTCCGTCACAAGTTGCGCAGTAACTCAATCCTTTTCCAATAAAATCTGTTTCTCCTTTTATAGGTACTATATTTACCAATCCAGGAGCTAGAATAACCGACTGTGCTTCATAGAATTCACTGCCTGCCATAATCGCATAATGACCAGCTAACGGCATTATGGAATTGACCATGGATTCTTTGATTTCAATACCCATATCTTCAATCTGCTTCTGGTAAGCATGTATAAGCTCTCTTCCTGATGTAGCAGATAAGCCTGGATAATTTAAGATCAATTCTGCCTCTTCTATCTTTTCACTTAATTTTTTTGTTCCTATCCAGATAAAATTCTTTTGATGAATACTCAAATTCAATGCCGCTGATAATCCAGCCGGGCCAGTTCCAATAATAGCTGCATCATACATATTAATTTCCTCACATGTTATTCCATTTATTATTCAATATGCTTTTAATCATCTTATTATAGTAACCAAGACCTTCTTTATTTTCAATAAATCCTGTTTATTTGGTCGGAAAACTTACTTATGTGGATATATTTCATGCTTTTTTGACTAGCGACGGCTCTACTCCTCTCATTTCTCTTCATGCCCTATACTATACAACTTTACTGGTGAAATTCGTTACAACCACCTGTTTAGGCTAAAAGAAAATAGCTGCCAACACCAGTTGACAGCCATTTTTCAATGTAAAAAATATGTATACTTTCCTTTATTCAATATAGGAGTCTTTATTATGCAAACTCTTTTTTTCTATATCCCCTTCACTTATTAATCTTATACTTACACCCGCCAACCAAATAAGCACTAATATACCTCCAGGTGCTGCAAGCATTGCAGCAATATCCTTAACTGATTTCATGAATACAACAAATATAACATAAACCAACATCAATCCATGACCGACTATCCCTTGATAGGCTATTTTCTTATTTAATACCTGACCTTTTAATGTAATTATTGACATGCCTAACCCAGATAAGGTTGATAGGAAAAAAATGATAAATGCACCAAGGCTTCCATGTTCACCCTTTACTAATAAGGCTTCACCAGCTGAAGCAAAATACATTTGCTCTACACTATCAGTCGTATTAAAATACTTTTGACTCAGTTCATACATAGGCAATGCACTATTTGATATAAGCAAAAGAACAGTCGAGACAATAGCAAGTATCAAAACACCTAATGCGTAGGGAAAACAAACTTCCCTATGCATTCCAAATATTCCATAATAAACACATAAGAGCATTAGCGTTAAACCTGCATTTATTATATCAAGATGATACAATCCCATAAAAGGGTTATCTTTAAGTTCTATAAATCTTTGGATCGCCGTGTATTCATCAGCACTACTACTTGTTATAACCCCAAAGATGACATCAAAAACTCCTAGTAAAATAGCTATACACCCGATTATTCCACATATTCTGTAGATATTTTTCCACTGTTCATCTACCCTTATCTTATTCTCCAATATATCTTCTCCATTTCAAGCTTTATCCACATGTTTACTTTTCTTTCTGCTGACAAGATAAATAAGAAGTCCTGGCACTAGTAAGAGCATTTCACCTATAATGACTCCTGCTAGATTACTGTACATTCCCAAGCCACCAAATGTCGATTGAAAAGGTAGTAAAATCCCCTTATCATTAGGATAAATTGCGGTCATTGGGTGGGTTACAAAATCAATTATCCAGTGACTAAACACGACAGATCCAATAAGAATTCCTTTTTTAGGATGTTTAGTAATTGCTAAGGTTATTAGCCCTGCAATTACCGACCAACCTAATGCACCAACTAAACTATGTGTCCAAAAATTTGCATTTAGATTCATTAAATTGAGTATCATCCATATCAAATCTAATAACATTGACATAATTAGCAAAATAATTAATGGTATCCCTGGCAATATCTTCTTTGATGCAAACCCAACCCCAAAATGTCCTAAACCAGCCATAAAACCTCTCCTCTCTCTAATCTCCAAAAAGCAAGTCTATATAAGCATCCATTTGACTATGCATTTTTGACAACTGTAAGTCATCATTATTCGTAATAAAAAGATTTAACATACCAAACATAGAATAAACTAACATCGATGTTTTTATAGTAATCTCTTCAACTGTACAGCTTCCACTACTCATAAAAAAGGCAAATGTCTTTTCAAATTCCTTTTGAATATCTGGGCTATCCATTATATTCCCATTCTTCTTATCTGTTTTATTTAAGGGATAATTATACATAAAATGATATACCTTTTTATTATCAATGAAATAACACATCAACCAGTAAAATATAGCTTTGACATCCTCTAGAGAGTTAATCTTAGAAGGAATACTACCCATCATATAAGTTGCTATATCTCCAATCATACTATCTCTGGTATGCCACAAGAGATCATCTATATTTTTAAAATACGCATATATTGTTGACATGGCATAACCGGATTCTTTGGCTACTTTTCGAATAGAAAGAGCCTCAATACCATCCCTTTTAATCAATTCCTTTGCCGTCGTTATAAAAACAGTCTTAACTCTATTTGCCTTAATTTCTTTATTTGTATTCATATGCATTTTCCTCTAAAAATATAAATTCATAACAGTGTTATTATTTTCAATACACTGTTATGATAACTTATCTTATCTTTCATGTCAAGCCTTCTTATTCAATATTTCACATAGCTAACCATTGGATGAAAAAATGCATACTTACTCTCTGTCGAATGTTGAATTTGATTATTAAGCGTCACTCGATAAGATATTTTAAATTGACCTATTAGGTAAATAAGGATATAATGTATTTACCTAATAGGTCAATCAAAGGAGGAAAACTTTATGGCTGTTAAATTATTAGATTTGGAACTACAAAGGAGAAATGCTCTTTTAAATGCAGCATTAAAGGAATTCTCAATCAAAGGATTTGATCGCGCTTCGACCAATGTGATTGCAAAAGATGCTGGAATTTCGAAGGCCCTGATGTTTCATTATATCAGCAGTAAAGAAGAACTTTTTCTATTTGTATATGATTATTTTTCTGAACTACTGGAAAAAGAATACTTTAAAAAAATGGATTATTCTCAAAAAGATATTTTTGAAAGACTACGCCAATCTTATTGTCTTCAAATTGAATTAATCAAGCAATATCCATGGATTCATGAGATTGCAAAGATTTCAACAAAGACAAATTCTGAAAAAATAAATAATGCACTCGAGAAGAAAATTCATCAAAAACAAATAGTATGCTACAATCAAGCATTTGACACTATATTTGATATGATTGATGAATCTAAATTTCAATCCAAATTGGACATTAAGAAATGTAAGAAGATTATTTATTGGTGCTATGCTTCATTTACAAACGAGATATTAAATGATATTAAGAATGCACAATCTAATGAATTTGACTATGAACTTATAATGAAAAAACTCGATGGATATTTAGAGGAATTGCGTAAATTATTTTACAAATAAAGTAATGCATAAATCGTAGATTAAATAAACATAGTAGTGTCAAAACCTGACACTACCATATGAATGTTGAGGAGTAAATATGAATCGTTTGAATGAGTGGATTAGTATAGGATTTCCTTTAAGAGGGGAATGGCTTGCAGTAAATTCTCCTGGAACAAGAATTCCTAGTCATGGAACAAATCGTTTAGGCACTAGATATGCATATGATTTTATCCAAGTGAATTGGGACAGAAAAGGTTGGCCAAGCTATCGTATTCCAACATTTAAACACCTTACGATTGGTGCATCTATAAAAGATTATTACTGTTGGGGAAAAGAAATATATGCTCCTTGTGATGGTATCATTACTAATGCTGTGGATGGGCTTAAAGAACGAGAACGAACATTTCTAATAAAAGACATCTACACAGCTACTAAGAACTCCAAATTTGATCCGGGAGTTGACAATATACAAAATATTGCTGGTAATTATATTATTATAAAATGCGATGAGCATGTATATGCTTGTTTTGTCCACCTTCAAACGGGATCAATTCAAGTCTCTGTAGGGCAGAGAGTGAAGCGAGGCGATGTTATAGGTAGAATTGGGCATTCTGGAAATTCATACAGTCCTCATTTACATTTTCAGCTTATGGATAGCAATGATATTACAGTAGCCAATGGATTGCCTTGTGCCTTTGAACAATATGAGATATATAAGCATGGGAAATGGAACCCTATATTTCGCGGAGTTCCAACTGATAAAGATAGAATTAGATTTTGTGATTCGCCCAGTTGATTTAAATTGTATTAGAGTCAAAAATTAATGATTTCCTTTTCCTGAACCTCCACTTGACCCACTTTGATTGTTATCATTGCTATTGCCATTATCCTTGTCTTTATCACTAGTGTCGACTTCACCACTTCCCTTGTCTTTATCACTAGCATCGACTTCACCATTTCCATTATCTTCAGCATTTCCATCGGCTTTACCATTGCCTTCATCTTTATTATTTCCATCTTCTCTAGCATTGCCTTTGTCTTTATCATTAGTGTCGCTTTCGCCATTACCACTATCACTATGGTTATCCTTGGCGTTATTAAGGTCAAGGTCATCAGCTTCTCGGTTTCTGTCACTGTTACCTTCTTGGTCAGATAATCCTTCCCTATCCTTGGCGGCTTCATTCCATTCATCCTTATATTTCTTCAAAAGGACGTCAGCTTGGTCTTTTAGTTCTTTGTAATTCGCCTTTTCTTGGATAAGTTTTGTTCTTGTTTCCCTAAGAAATGTTTCTACTTCATCATGTTTGTCTTGAATTAGGCTTAGTTTATCTAGACACTCCATTAACAGCTCTTCATGGTCCATTCCTGAAATATCTTTTTCCTCTAGCTTAAGCTGATCTTGATCACCATTATATACTGCTTCATCGGTATCAGCATTTTTAATTCCTTGATTTTTTTTATGTCCTTGATCTTTAAGATCATTATTGATATCAGGGGTATCTTCATCTATTACTATCCCAGCTTTAAGGCCTTTACCTGATTCATCTTTATACTTATATATAATTTTATTCTTTTTCTCAAATATCTTCAAATTATCATCATTTGTAAAAAATGATTCAACTGTATCTATATCCCTAAGGTCTTCTTGGTCACTGATTGCAATAAGACCTAATGGTTTTTCTTCAATTACAGCTCGGTCCAGCTCATTTTTACTAGCAGAAGTCATAGCTATATTAACACTTTGTAGCGTTTTAGCCTCCCTAACATATCCTTCAATTTTTGATTCAATCTCCTCTGCTAAATCATCTTTTTTCTTGATGGGCACAGTCGTAACCAGGATATAATCATCACCTGCAGTATCTATAAAACCATCTGCTACTGCTTCAGTAACCAAAACTTCAACGGCTTCCTCAATAGTCAACCCCTCTATATTAACATTCATAAGCTCCACTCCATCCTTATTCATGGCTTTCATGGAGAGAATTTCATTTTGCTTGTTAAGCTTCAATTCAACACTTGGATTTATGTCTAGGGTAACAATAGCATAAACCATATAATGATTCATATATGTGCTAAGGACAAGGATAAGTACGACAATACATGCAGCTGCTACACCTGATAAAGCCCTCCAATTCACCTGCCTTTTTTTGTTATTATACCGATCTTCGTCAAGAAAAATAACTTCATCACCAATTTTCATACCGGCTTTCTTTTTTAGTTTTAAAAATTCACCCTTGCTGAATCCAACTGCGTAGGAACTATTAATTTCCATAATTTGGGCTTTTCTCATTTTATAGACCTCCAGTAATAAATTGGTTTTGAATTAACTCCAATTCTTCTATCACAATAATCATGATTGCTATCAGATAATTCTTAAATCTTTTAATACGCTTTTGCGATTGCTTGTATTTTAAGGCTATTTCTTTAATAGGTAAGTATTTCTTGTCAAATAATTTTTGAACAATATATTCGTCCTTAGCCAATTCGACTGCTAGTTTCTGAACCTCCAGACGAACCTTTTCATGTTTAGGGGACTCTTCCGTCAAATCAAGAAATTCAATATTAAACACCCTTAAGGCTTCGGTTAGAATCCTAATTTCATCAACTAGATCTTGATTTATATTAGCAGGTTTTTCCATCATTGCTTGATCATCAGAAATAAGGCAGGATTCAATTTTCTTCTCCTTACGCATATAGTCAATAACTCTATTCCGAATAAGGATTGAGGCAAAATAAAGGAAAGCACCTTTATCCGGTTCAAATCGATCAATGGCTTCATTAAAGGCTTCTAAACCAATATTAAACTCATCATCCCTATCTGAAGAAATATACCTACCTGTTGTTTTGGAAACGTGCTTAAGAACAAACCCCTGATAATCCGATAGTAGATTGTTTCTCTCAATAGGATCTTTTTTTTCTATGATATGAATGATACGATCTTCAAGTCTCTCCATGATACACTCCCCTATTTACTATATAATACGAAGGCAGTCTGATTTTTACGGTCCCCAAACACAAAAAATACTTTTTTCTACAGAAAAAAAGCGGGCTTACGCCCGCTCAATGTTTTTCTTATTAAATCTCTTCATCATCGTCAGACACTCTGTCGATTAACTCATCAATTTCTTCTTCAAACTCAAGATCAACATCTTCTTCATCGTAGTCATCAAACTCATCATAATCATCATCAAACTCAATATCTTCAAAATCATCATCAAAGTCATCAAACTCATCAAAGTCATCACCTGCAAAGAACAATTTGTAAACAATTACACCTGCAGCTGTCAATGCCAAGATAATAACGACTATGATAATCCATGTATTTTTCTTGCTTTCTTCTTCAATTTCCTGCTTTTTATTCAAGCCATGAATCAAATCATTTACTTGCTTTAAGCTAACCAAATCTCGGCCTAGAAATTGTTTCTTCAATAAATTCATAATCATGTACTCACATCCCTTCTTTAAATCTTTACGATATTCTTTATTATATCATATACTTTCACAAAAAATATAACTTTCATAAAATTTTATTATGAGTTTAAACGTCCTATAATAAGGAAGTTATATCTATTCATTTCATATCCTACTTGATAATTATTGTTCCTTATATTCAATAGGTGTATAATAAAGCTGAGGTGATGTTTATGAATAACTGTTTTGAAATCATCGATGGAATACTCTACATTGACAAAACCTTATTTCAGGAATCACAACATGTTGACAATGGCATAGCCCTACTAACCGGTAGTTACTCAACAGAAATTTTTTCAAACAAGCCAGCCTTATCAACTGGACCAAAAAGCATTACAGTCAGCTATCATAATGTTGACCATATTCACATCGAAAAAAATCCTGAAGATTTCATTGAAAAACTTCGCAATGAATATCCCAATAAGGTACGTGGACACCTTCTGATTAGTCAAAAGGACGCACCTATAAGGGACATTACCATTAGCGACTATTGAGACCGATCACTTCACAATAATATTATATGAGCAAAGGTGCAAGCCAAGGTTTGCGCCTTTTATATTTTCTTAAGTCCAGCAAAAGAAGCAATCAATTTCTTAACCCCATGACTTGGAAAGTTTACTGTGACCTGAAAATCTGCACCACCTGCTTCAATAGCTCTAACCTGTCCAATCCCATATTTAGGGTGTTTGACTAAGTCACCCTCATCGTAGTCTAAGGTCTTTCCACTTGGACTTGGAATAGCCTTGCTGGTCACAGGTTTAGTTACTGTATAAGGTTTAGAATTAAAGAAATCGTTACGTTTTCTTGAATAGGAAGCACCTATGTTTTCCTGTGTTTTGGTAAAGCTAATTCCTCCATCCGATTCTATAAGCTCGGATGGGATCTCACTTAGAAAACGACTGGTTTGGTTATATTGGGTATTTCCATGAAGCATCCTTTGCCTCGCCGATGTAATATAAAGCCTTTCTTTGGCTCTTGTTATTCCAACATAACAAAGTCGCCTTTCCTCTTCAATATCTTCCTCTAAACCAGAATTCAAACTCATATAAGATGGAAAAAGACCATCTTCCATTCCAGCCATAAACACAACCGGAAACTCTAAACCTTTTGCACTATGTAAAGTCATAAGAATAACCTTATTGTCATCCTCACTAACTTCATCTATACCACCGATAAGAGCTACATCTTCCAAAAAACCAGCAAGACTTGCATCTTCCTTTTCTTGTTCCACATAGTCCTTAAGTTTAGATGTTAACTCCCTAATATTGTCAATACGATCATTGGCTTCTGGCGTATTCTCAAGTTCAAGGGTTTTAATATATTCAGTTTTAAGAAGGACTTCATCCATGAGTCCAACTAAGTTTCCACTAGCAGCGATTTTCTTGAATCCATCAACCATTAGGGCGAACTCCTCAACATTACGCTTTCCCCTATTGATATTTGGAATCTCTGCTACATCAAATACCGCATCCAGGAAACTCATCCCATATAAATCGGCATACTCCTGGATTCGTTGAACGGTCGTATTGCCAATTCCACGTTTTGGAACATTAATAATCCTTTTCACAGCAATAGCATCTGTCCCATTTTCAATGATTTTAAGATAAGCTAAAACATCCTTAATTTCTTTACGTTGGTAGAAACTGACACCTCCAACCAAGCGATATGGAATTCCTTCTCTAAAGAGCTTCTCCTCCAAAACACGTGATTGGGCATTCGTTCGATAAAGAATAGCAAAGTCTTTATAACTGCGGCCTTCTTTGATACCATCATTTATGGTCCCTGTAATAAAGCCAGCTTCTTCTTTTTCATTATTATTGACAACGTGGTGGATAAGTTCACCATCATCATTGTCAGTCCATAACTTCTTAACCTTACGCTTTCGATTATGACGGATTACTTCATTTGCTGCGGCCAAAATATTCTTGGTTGAACGGTAGTTTTGTTCCAAGCGAATAACCTTAGCATCAGGGTATACTGACTCAAAATCAAGAATGTTACGAATATCCGCTCCACGAAAACGATAAACAGACTGGTCATCATCACCTACGACACAAAGATTATGGTGAGCACCAGCTAAAAGACTTACTAATCTAAACTGAACACTATTTGTATCCTGATATTCATCAACCATAATATACTCGAAAAGCTTCTGATAGTAATCCAATGTCTTAGCGCTTTGCTCAAAAAGTTCTACTGTTTTCACTAAAAGGTCATCAAAATCTAAAGCATTATTGTCTCTTAAACGTTTTTCATACTCCATATATATATTGGAAATGGTCTCCTTACGAAGGTCTCCCTGAGCCTCTTTCTGATAACGTCTAGAACTAATCATCTTGTTTTTCTGGGAGCTTATCTCTGAAAGGACAGCAGATTCCTTATAGTATTTAGGATCAATATTATAAGCCTTCATAATCTCACGGATAAGGCGTTTGGAATCGTCAGTATCATAAATGGTAAATGACCTATCATAGCCAATTTCATTAATATAACGGCGAAGGATCTTAACACAGGACGAGTGAAAAGTAGATACCCAGACTTCACTGCCTCCACTACCAATTAGTTTATCAACACGTTCACGCATCTCTTTAGCAGCCTTATTTGTGAAGGTTATAGCCATAATTTTCCATGGGAAAACTTTCATTTCTTCAATCAGATATGCGACTCGATGAGTCAAGACCCTGGTCTTACCGGACCCTGCACCTGCCAAAAGAAGCAAGGGGCCTTTTGTATGTGTAACCGCTTCATATTGAGGCGGATTCAGAGTAGAATATTTGTCCATCATTCTATCCTTTCCTTCAAATACTCTAGTACAGTTTCTTATGATAGCCTGTACTTGTTTACATCATACAATCATAACATAATGCGAACAAATATTCTACAATCTCCTCTGATTAATTAGGAAGTGTTTACATATAGTATTAATTACTATATAATATAGTAAGATGTCATTGACAAAGAAACAAATACGAACTGCAGGACTTGCAGTAAGGAGGGGCACATGTCGACACAACATTTTGATGATTATATTAATGAACTGCTTGAAGAGATTAAAGACTTCGAACGGGTTCGATCGTCAGATATTCCGAATATAGATTTATATATGGACCAGGTTACAACTTTTATGGATGACCATCTGGGTTTATTTAAGCGAAATGACGATGACAAGGTTCTAACCAAAACTATGATCAACAATTATTCCAAATATGACCTTTTACCACCTACCGTAAAGAAAAAATATACCAATGATCATATTGTTATGATGCTATTCATTTATTATCTGAAACCTATCCTGTCTATAACAGACATAAAAGAACTCTTATATCCAATTCGCGAAATGTTTGCTAATGGTTCTCATCCATCTCATATCAAAGATTTAAAAGAGTTTCATGATCGGGTTGTTGAATCTGAATACAATAATTATAAGATTTTTGAAGAACGGATGCAGACCACTATGAACATAGCCAAGGATATGTTTTCTGATGTTGAAGATGAGGATCAACAAGAACTCTTATCCATTTTTTCTACAGCTTATCTTTTCACCATTCAAGCCTCTGCCCAAAAGCACATGATTACATCCTTAATTGATAGCTACCTTACTAAAAATTTCGAGTCTGATGGTAGTAAGAAAACTAATAAGGATAAGCCTTCTAAGGACAAAGCTTCCAAAGACAAAGCAAGCAAATAAAGCTACATTCCACCTAAAGCGCTAGTTTATAGCGCTTTTATCGTTCACAAAGCGTTCATCACTTTATAGTAAACTTGGTATATAATGCAAATAATAGTACTTATCATCTATATACTTTCCATATCGCCAATTTTTAAGGAGGCGTTTTTATGATTAAAAACATAAAACTCAGTAATAAAATTATCATATTAGCCATGAGTGTTATGGCTGCTTTTATCCTTCTCATCCTCTTCTATATCATTCCATCCATTAACCAAGTCATTACTGATAGGAGCAAATCACATCTTGAAGACACAGTGGCTATACCTATATCTGTTATCACCAGTCTTTATAAGCAGGTGGAAGACGGCCTTATTAGTGAAGAAGACGCTAAAAGTCTAGCCCTAGACCAAATTAAGACCATGCGTTATGATAATGGAATCGGCTACTTTTGGATAAATGATGACCAAGAACCTATCCCCAATATGATTATGCACACAACTTCACCCCAATTAGATGGTAACTTGATGGATGATCCCAATTATAATGTTGCTTTTGGTAGTGACCAAAATCTATTTGAAGCATTTGTCGAAATTACCAAAAACGATAAAGATGGTGACGGTAGACTAAATGGTTATGTGGACTATTCATGGCCAAAGCCCTCTGATGAGGGACTAACAACAGACCAACCCAAACTATCTTATGTAGAGAAATTTGAACCTTGGGGTTGGATTATCGGCACAGGAGTCTACATAGATGATTTATCCGCCATTCAAAATGATATTTTTTTAAAAGTCATCATAACAACTTTAATTGTCATTATCTTATCCTTTGTCCTTATTGCTATGATTACTATTCCACTAAATCGTACCCTTAGACTAATTATTACGGAAACTAAGCGGTATGAGGATTTCGATTTCAGAAAAAGCATTGATATTCACCAAAAAGATGAACTTGGAAATATATCCTCTTCCTTTAATCAAGTCAAAGATGGTATCCGTAATATCATAGCCAAGATTACCACAAGCTCTGATTTAATCAATACAAGTTTCAATGCTATTAGTGAAGATCTTGAAGGACTAACTCATCTAACTTCAGCTTCTGAAGAAAGCACTGAAAGAATTAGTTCCATTATGGAAGAAACTACGAAAAGAACCATTCAAGTTTCTTCAACAGTCGAAGAAGCAAGAGATGCTATTGAAAGTATATCAAAAAGAGCTTCAAGTGGAACCCTTATGGCTAGCGATATTAGTGATAGGGCTGAAACTATGCGGTTGGATGCAACCCAATCAGAACAAGACGCTGCAACGATTTACAACGATGTTAAGCAAAGGTTAGAATCAGCAATTGAAGAGTCTAAAGAAGTTGAAAAGATTGAAACGCTCTTAACTTCTATTTTAGATATCACAGATCAGACGAACCTTCTTGCCTTAAATGCATCTATTGAGGCAGCTAGAGCCGGTGAAGCTGGAAAAGGTTTCGGAATAGTTGCAAGTGAAATAAAGAATCTAGCAGCGTCCTCTAATGATCTGGTAGAAAATATAAGAGTAGTCACCAATAATGTCAGTCTTATCGTTAACAAGCTTGTTGATGACTCGACAAGAATCCTTAACTTTATTGACAATGAGGTCTTATCAGATTACAAAAAGCTCATTGAAATCAGTAAACAGTATAATGCGGATTCATCAGCCTTTAATGAAATTATGTTTGATCTCTCTGCAACGACAGAAGAGCTCTTCGCATCTATGGATACAATTTATGACACAGTTCAAGATGTAGCTAGTACCACTAATCAGGGTGCAGAAGGCATCACCAAAATTTTAGAAGGCACTAAGGCTGTTAATGATGATGCTAAGAACTTTATGGCAATTGCTAAAGAAAATATTGCAGTAGCGATGGAATTGGATGATATGATTAAAACCTTTAAAATTGAATAACATAAGCTTGTCAGCTATACTTATAATCGAGAGCGATTACAGGCAAGATTAATTTTTAATATAAAAAGGGCTTCCTACACAGGAAAGCCCTTTTTCTTACTTAATTAAATTTTCTTATTCTGATATCCAACCTCTTAACCGAAGTGGTTGAGCAATTTTATGTATAGCAATCATATATGCTGCACGCCGCATATCCACATCTTTATCTCGCATCATATGAATAATATTTTCAAATGCTTCAACCATCTTGATTTCTTGCTTTTCTTGTACCTCTTTAAAACTCCAATAGTAGTGGTATAGATTTTGTACCCACTCAAGATAGGAAACCGTAACACCACCAGCATTTGCTAATATATCAGGGACAATAAAAACGCCTTTTTTAAGAAGTGTTTTTTCAGCTTCAGGTGTTGTTGGTCCGTTGGCACCTTCAACAAGTATCTTTGTATCGATATCATTTACATTTTTGGAAGTAATAGCATTTTCAAGTGCACATGGGGCCAAAAGATCACATTTAATTCGAAATAAATCATCTCTGTTAAGTTCTTCAGAGTTAACTTCTTCATAGCCTTTTAAAGAACCATTCTCTTCAACATAATCCATTGCTCTTTGAACATTCAGTCCTTCTGCATTGTGTATACAACAAGAATAATCAGAAATTGCAAGGACTTTACTACCCATATCACTTAAATACTTTGCTGTATAAGACCCAACATTACCGAAACCTTGAACAACAGATGTAACCATATCCATTTCCATGCCAAGTTCTTTGACAGCTTCCCTAGCCATAATGGCAACCCCATAACCAGTTGCCTCTTTACGACCCAAACAACCGCCAAAATCAACAGGTTTACCAGTAAATACAGCATGTAATGTCTGACCCACACCACGAAGTTGGGAATACTCATCAACCATCCAGGCAATAATCTGCCCATTGGTATTAACATCAGGAGCTGGAATATCTTTATGAGGTCCAATAATAGGAGTAATAGCTTTGGCATAACCTCTAGATAGACGTTCCAGTTCACCTTTACTTAATTTATGAGGATCGACAATAACTCCACCTTTTGCCCCTCCATATGGAAGGCCAACAACCAAACATTTGAAGGTCATCCACGTTGCCAATGCCTTTACTTCGTCCTTTGTAACTTTTGGATGGAAACGAATACCACCTTTAGTTGGTCCAGGTGCGTCATTATGCTGGACCCTATATCCCGTAAAAACTTTAGTATGCCCATTATCCATGGTAACCGGAATAGTCACTTCAAGTGTTCGCATAGGTTCACTTAAAAAGTAATATAATTCGTCAGTTTCGTTGAGTTCGTCGACTGCTTTTCGAATCTGCCTTTGTGCGATTTCAAAAGGGTTTAACGTTTTTTCTGCCATTATCCTTCTCCTTAAATCAACAATTTTTCAGCTATAGCTGAAACAGGTTGACACTAGTACCTGCGTCCCATTTCTTATACCTCTATTTTAGCACTTCGCTTAATAATAATAAATATTTCATCCAAAATTGTGAATATAATAAATTAATTATTATTGAGAGTTTATTTTTTTCATGATAAACTAAACATGTAAATCAAATACTTAACTTTATTAATGGAGGCAATATGGACAATATTGACGTAAATATTCTTGCTCTCTTGGAAGAAAACGGAAGAATGCCTGTAAAAGAAATAAGTCAACGAATAAGTTTAACCTCACCAGCTATATCAGAACGTATAAAGCGAATGGAAAAACAAGGCATCATTAAAGGCTATCAGGCAAATATTAGCCACACGCATTTAGGCATTGTACTTCGAGCCATTGTCAACATTACAATGAAAGTTGATAATTATAAGGGTTTTTACATCCTTGCTGAAGAAGATCCGGCCATCGTTGAGTGCTATCATGTAACAGGCTCCTACACCATGGCTATTATTGTTGCCGTTAGGGAAGTTGGCGAATTGGAAAAGCTTTTAAATAAAATCGCTAAATATGGTGAGACCAATACACAAATAATCCTTTCCAGTCCCTTCGAACGAAAAGGGTATGTAAATCACTAGGTAAAAGATAAGCTTAACCAGAAGAAAAATGACTTCACCTCGTTTGTCTTGCGATTATTGTGCTAGGAAAGTTTCCTTGACATTTTATGAGATGTTTCTATTCATAAAATTTAAATATGGAACTTTCCTATAGAATAAATAAAGCTGATGTTTTAGCTATTGCTAATTCATCAGCTTATAATTACATTATTTCTTTATAATTACGTATAAGGTTCATCATATCCAAGCAAATACTTATTCTTGTCAAATGCTTATGTTGAAAGAACTTAGTCCTATTCTCTTTAAAGGTGTGATTTAATTGAATCAGCGATAGCTTCCAGTTCATCATCAGTGAACTTCTTAGTCTCCCATGCAAAATTCAATCCATCATCTTCAAACCTAGGTATCAGGTGTATATGAAAATGCATAATTGTCTGACCAGCTATGCTTCCATTATTCTGCAAAAGATTAAGTCCATCACAATTAAAAACAGTCCTTAGGGCCTTAGCAACAATAGTTGCCAACCCAAACATTTTTCCGGCAGTTTCGACATCAAGATCATATATGTCATCATAATGTTCCTTAGGTAAAATCAAGGTATGACCTCTCGCTCCAGGAAATTTATCTAAAATTACCTTGAATTCTGAGTTTTCAAATATAGTTGCAGATTCCAATGTTCCACTGGCAATACTGCAAAACAAACATCCTTGTTTCATCTCTCCATTACCCCCTTAAATCTAATCAGGCTTATACTTATTATATCACTATAATACTATATACACTATTTTGTTACACAACTGTAATAATAGGATTAAGGCTATGCCTTAAAATCAAAAAAATCATTAAACTTATAGATGACCGTAAAGTCACCTTTTGCTTTAACCTCACCAGTCATAAAAGCCCGTTGCATTGTTAACTTGCCAGAAAGAATACGCTTAATAACTGATAAACCAGAAGAAATGGTCACATTAGCATCGGCCATTTGACCATAATAGGCTCTAATATGTTGATTTTTCAACTCAATGACCGTATTCTCTTTCATTTGATCATCAATGCTTAATTGAATTTTCACATCCAATTTATCTTTATTTTTATAGGCCTGCTTTAGAAGACCGGGAATGGATTGATCACCTGTCTTACCTTTCTGGCTTAGTCTCTTCTTAAAAAAAGAAGAGATTTCTTTAATGTCTTCATGTTGCTTTTCTACAAAAGTATCATAATCCTCAATCATCGCTCCACTAGGTTTAGTTCTTTTCTCTCCTGAAACATGATTTGCCAAATTTGGTGACCTCTCATCTACCTCCATAATAGGGGTAGTAATCGCAATTTTCTCTACACCCTTAGATCTTGGTAGTAGACCTTTTTCCTGCTTAAGGATTCGGTAGTAGCTTTCAGCCTTTTTATCAATTCCATATAACCAATCGAAATTAGTTTCAAGACTTGACGCCAGATTCACAGCAGCTAGGAGGGATACACCATCACGTCCTCCTAAAATCTCCCAAGACTTACGAATATATTCATAAGCCTCATTTTCAAAACCATGTCTTGTAAAAACAACACCCATCAATGGTTTATCAAGAAAATAAGATTCATCACCCATAAAGAAACACTGATCCAAGAATTGCTGAAGTCGAGCTCCTATACCAAACCATTCGACGTTCGTACTTATAATAACACCTTGAGATTGATGAATGTAAGTTAAGGCCTTTTCCATAGAAATGCTGCCTTTGAAACAATCAATACGATGTATACCAAGACCTAATTCCGATAGAACACTAGAAATCCTTTCCAAGGCTACTAGAACAGGATCATCAACAAAACCCTCTCCACCATAGACAATAGTCACATAAGTTTTGTCAGTTTCCTTATTCTCAGCAAGCTTAACTTTCCTAAAAACTCGTTTACGTCCCACATCTAGGCCCATGTCTATGGTCTCAGAGCTTATACCTATATCTTCCGAATCAGATGAAAGGTCTCTTTCTACCTTATTAGTAGATTCATTGAAACCCTCCAAGTTTGTTTCAGTATCTTTAACTGAAGATATATGCGTCTTATCAAGATGCTTCCTATCGCTTTCAGCTTTAGACAGAAGAGCTCCTGTATTTTGCAACTGAGCTCCCGTTAGTATATCCATAACCCGACTCTGGTCTTTAGTCAAAAAGCGCTTGAGACTAAGGTCAAATTTCCCACTATGAATGATATGAAGTGGATACAGTTTATAGCTTTTACCTAGTATTCCGGTTACTAAAAGCATATCCTCCTCAGTATCAATTTTTATGTTCTTATCTCCAATCAACCACCTCAAGGCCTCATTTCCCAAAGTTATAATTAACTTTGGATTGATTAGTGATATCTCCTTTTCCAGATAAGGTAAAAAGAATTCCAATTCTTCCTCTTCTGGAGCCCTAGACACAATACGCCCCTTATCATTAATCCTGTAAGGACGGTATTTCATTAAATAGGTAATATATACATCATCAATTGACAAACCCAGTGGTGAAATTACCTTAAGTAGTTTGTCTCGATCATCTTCAAGTATATTCTGAGCATATTCCTCTTCCTTGGCACTAGGCATATAACCAATGACCATTACATCAGCATCATAATTACCTTCACCTAATAGAAAATGAAATATATCATTGGTTCTAGATGTCACTTCAGCAGAACAGGCCTTATACATGGACTGAATCTTATCCTTCTTCATGGTTGTCCCCTCCAAGTTGTGTTTTTCCGAATACAATTATGGGAGCCGTAGCTACCAACCCGCCGATAAAGCCACCAACATGAGCAAACGCGTCTACATTAGGGCTAACTACACTATACACAATACCGGATATAAAAATCAACCATATAATGTAAGAATTTAAGCCTTCTAAATTTTGTCCGGATGCTTTTGATAGAATTAAAATAGCACCTAGCAGTCCATAAATTCCACCACTGGCACCTGCTGCTATGACATTAGTACCAAGATACCAAGAGCCGAAAAGACTGGCAACACCTCCAATGATACCTGAAAAAAGGAAAATACCTAAATACTGAAAAGTATTAATATACTTTTCTAGTCTAGAACCGAATATATAGAGACTAAAAGAATTAAAAGCCAGATGTAAAAAGCCTATATGTAAAAAAATCGAAGTAAATAGCCGCCAATATGACCCTGTCGCACTTATCAATTGTCCATTTAGGGCACCAAAACGAAGAAGGGTCCCACTATCTTTAGATCCCCCATTGTATTCTAACAACAACCACAAAAAGACATTAAGTAATATCAAGCCTAAACTGACATAAGAATGATCATGAGTCTTAGATAGTTCATAAAATTCTTGAAGTCCAGAAGTTATAAGCTCGCGAACTGGCTTTTCTAATCCAAGAACTGATTTTAGCTGATTACTAGGTATAATCAATTCTCTCCTGCTACTGTCTATAATCCAGTGAACATCAATAAAATCTGCGTCAATATCAGGGGTCACATTAATCTGGTCGACTAACAGGTCAGGATGATCCACAATCAGAATATTAAGAAGGATGACTTTATCCGATTGGACCCCAGAAAACTGAGCTTTAGTTGTGTTACGATAGTGTTCATACATCTCATGATTATAAGATCGTTCATCATCAAGCGTTATAAGATTTACCAGATATAAGCTGTGTTTCTGAAATGTTGCATACATCGACACGCTATTTGTATCTGTTGGAATGGTTTGAAAATGCCTTGCCTTAAAATAGCTAGATAGCATCTCAAATATATATATATTGTCTTTTGACATTTAGTTTCCTCCAAACATTGTCCCTACTATTAATTGTAGGGAAGTGATGGCATATGTCAATAGGCAATAATCTCCTTCATCTTCATAACGCCTGCCGGTTTCACATCCATATAGTCAGTTAAACCTAATCCAGCATAATGAGTTCCTTGATAAATAACTGTCATACTCAGGTCATCCATAACCAGTCTTACTCCATCTTCATAAATCGGAACTTTTACAGATAGATTATTAGAATTTCTACTTTGCCACAAAACCTGGTTCAACAGATTTTGAACTTGCCCGGATAAAGCAGCTTGAAATTCATTTTTTAGTTTATCCTCTATCCCTGAATCTGTAACGTCTGATAAATTAAAATAGGATACATGCCCTCCTTTATTCAGACAATATGGTATCTCCGGTGAAAAAGAGCTCTTATCAGGAACATAAGCAATCAAACTATCGTAACCGACAAAAAGAATTACCGGAAAATCTTTGTATGAATAGTCAAAATCCCTATAGTCAAGACTGGAAAAAAAAACTTCGATGACTTGGTCATAAGGAATCTCAATATCATAAACTCTATTTCCATCAAAAGATGACAGACTATAGGTCTTCATAGCAAAAGCCGCATCTGACAAGGCTTCATCTAACTGAAGTTCCAAAAAATCACTTGTCAAGTTTTCATAATAGACTTTCTCCGACTTTACTGAGTCCAAAAAGATGAAGGGTAAGAGAATTAAAAGTCCAATGATCCCAAATTTAACCATTTCCATAGCGTACAATTCCCCCACTCTTATAGTAAATACCTGGTCCACCTGGTAGTCCAAAAAGATGATTCATAGACTGGGTTTTCGTCTCTGATCTTGACCTAACTTCCACAAAAATAAAGTCTCCAACCCTAAGAGGATAATCATTTCCTCCTTCTATATAATCTGTAATATCTTCCTCATAAGTACCGTCGTAATAAGCCTTAATATTTCCAGCAGAATCAGAAGCAAATCTCTTACTTAGGTGTTCAATAGAAATATCATATTCCAGACCTGTTGCTGACAAAGTTGATCTAAATCCTTTCAACATCTCGTCACTGATATATCCTAGTTCTCTTGCCTGTTCACTAAAGACAGTAACCTGATTTCTGACAACCTGGTCCAATATTCTGTCCTGTCTGGCAAAATTCATCTTGATTGGAACTATGAAAAGAAGGATTACACATAAGAGTATGCCTGCAATCTTCCACAAACTATCGACCAACAATATGAATTACCTCCTCTTCTTGCCAAAAAATATACGAACCGCTATCATCAATATCCAACAAAATATCCGGATAGTCTTTTGTTTGTTCATAAATAACATACTCAAATCGACTATCTTTAACTTCATAAAAATCTATAAACAACTTAAGTTCACGTCCACTATAATTCAAGCAGCAGGCATCCTTACCCCTATTTCTAATCAAGATTCCCGCCTCTTTATCATCCCCCCAATAATCATTCTCACCCTTAACCAACCACTGTAAATTCTCTGAACTTTCCCTTAGAGAAGACTCAAACAAATCTAGGCTTTTCTCCGTATCAAAAAAACTAACAGCAGCCATGACTACCATTATGACAGCTATCCCTAAATATAATAGTTTTAGGCTATTCTCAATCATGATCTTTAGAATCCCTTAGACTATACTTATTGTTGGACAGCATGAATTCCCTTAACAACATCATTTCCATCATAAATTAATTGAGCCATAAATTCACCATGAGGGTTGATATAATAAGATGAAGTTTCATTATTCAAATTTTGTATATCCGTGTCATTAGCTGTCCTAGATTTTTCTGTTAAACTTGAGGTTAGTATATTAGATGAAACGGTACCGGTACTTATATATTGATTGGATGATGGGTAACTGGTATTAACAACAATAATAAACTCACCACTTTTGCCCTTATATTCCTTAATCGTATTAATCAGCATACTACCTGATACTAGGTCATTATCAAAGGCTTGAAACTTAGATAAGGCTAGCTGCTCAGCCACAGTATCTAACTGCTCTCCCCCCACCTCAGCTACTGTTCTTCCTTGATTAAACAAGAAAAGTCCTGTACTGACCACTGCAACAAACATCATTATTCCAACTCCTAACCATAGCGCCTTTTGAATATTTTGATCCATTTTCTCTCTCCTCCATTATTGTATGATTTGTTCAAAAAACTGATTTAATTCTCGTGATGCACTTATAATCATCGGAAGAATCATATAAAAGACAATCATCCCATAAGCAGGTGCAAAGCCTATGGTTTGTCCTAACATAATCTTCCGCATAACTCTCTTATCATTCTCCCATTTTCTTTTCTGGAAAAAATGGCTTTTTTCTCTAGCCAACTCATCAAAGGCTTCTTTTAAAGAAATATCCTCAGATGCCAATATCAATTGTTCCACTAACCGTTCCATGTCATTATTGGCCACTCTAGACTTTAGTTTTTCAAGAGCCTCTCTTTGACCAGATGCCATGTTCAAAATACATTCCTGTATATCCTGACTAAAGTGAAAGGCATATAACTCCATCCATTCCAATATTTCTTCTACATTCATTCTGCTATTATACATAAGCATCAAAACAATATTCTGAAACCCAGCTATTTCATCTTCAATATCCAAGCGCTTTATTTTGTCATCGAAATACCGATTAACTTCAGGAAGGAAATAGCATAAGCAGCCACATAAGTAGGCAATTATAATATGCCACCATTTTAACTTATACGTATGATACAAATTTATTTTTTCCTGAATTCTAGTTATTCGATCCTTGTCTGATGCTTCAAACTCCTCTAAATAAATTCCTATTTCTTCTATGGTAACTCTAGGATTACTGGATTTGATGAAGGCGTAATCATCGACTGACTCCTTAACTCTCCTTTGTATCTCCTCTTCACTGTAATTCCCACCTAAAAAAGAATCATCATAATATACCTTATGCTCCAACTCCAACCTTCCACCAAACTGTATCCCTATAATAAGGGTTATCGCGCCAATAAAACCTATTAGACCAAAAAACCATTTCAGCTTCAAACTATCATTCATTGAAAGCGGGATACGATCTACTAACCAGGCAAATTTCATCTTCTGTCTACTTATCTTATCTAGATTCTGTATCTTGTTCAAAAGTATCATTGAAACCACAATAATCCCTAACGTCATAAGTTCAGCATATTGGCCAAGAGGACTTTTATAGAACTTTCCCAAAGTAGCAAAATTATGTATAGCCCATTCTTTGACAGGACTCATCATAAACAGCGGTATAAGCACAATGAAGCTCATTGATTTAAGAGCGTATTCCAACCGCTGTCTTTTATCAAGCTCCAATTGAATATTCCTACTTAAAAAACTTAAGTTCATAAGAAAAACACTAGATCCATCTACTTGACTATCTCCATATTCCATGGTTAGAACCGAAAAATTCATTAGCATTTTCAAAAAGGGATTTGGAGCTTCTTCCAAATACTTTTCCATAGCCTCTTCTTGGTTGCTAGCCATTAGAACATCATAGATATATTCTCCCTGAACTGCCATTTCTCTTGATTCTCTCGCAAGTTTAGCTGTTGCCTCATATATAGCATCATCCACAACATGATACTCATAGTACATATGTCTGACATCAGAAATATAGGACAACATTTGGTTCAATAGTTTCGTATGAGCTCTTGAAATAAAATAATCCAAGTAGCTATCTGAAATATACCAAATAAGAAAGAAAAAAACTGATGTGTAAATAAGGTTCTCAGTCAAATGATAAAAAAAACTTAAAAGAATAATGACACCAAAGCACATACCGCTGATGATTGTCACTGATTTCTTGACAAGAAACATTTTATCTCTTTCACCGACCATCTGAAGAGACCTTTCCAAATTAATCAATAAGTGCCTGATAACTGGAATTTTTAAATATATACCATAAAGTTTGTTATAGCTTGACCGAAAACTTCCTCCTTGAACCTTAGCTTCCTTTATCCTATCTCTAAGGTCATCCGACATCATTTTCTTTCTTCTAAAATTAATAAATAGTAGTCCGGCCAACATTAGTATACCGGCTGTAAAACTAGCTAAACTGATATAAATAAGCATATTCACTCCCCCAAACCGTTTCCAAGAATGAAATGAACGCCCTTCTGTCACTTTCAGTCATGAATTCCAGCATGCTGTCGACAGTTTCTTGAGTAATAGGCTCTCCTGGTATATATCCCATATCACTATGTCTTAGAATCACACGTTCTTTATAGGCTTTTTGTTTGGTTCGTTTCTCAAAATACTGAACAAGTGTATCCATGAAAGCTTCCATTTTATCTTCATCTGAATGCTTATATGCTCTAGAAAACTCTGCATCTGTAGATGCCGGAACGATTTCTGTTATTCTCTCAATATACCTCTTCCCATCGTAATCTTTTTTTAGATGTATATCAAAATCAAGAACACTGACAACCTGTTCTTCCGCAATTCTCTCATCCCTAAACACATTGCATTTTAACAAACTGTTTCTTAGAGAAAGAACCAAATCAGATACAGTTTTGCCATGATGAGTAAAGAGAGTAAACAAAGAAGCAACCTGTGCCATCTGCAACATAAGAACACTAATTTCATCTGTAGCAATTTCACCCAGTATATTAACAGTTCCATCTGTCTTTTTCTGAAGATCCAAACCTTCTTGACCTGTCACAGTCTCGGTCTCCTTAAAAGTCAAAATATTCCTTTTAGGATAAAGTTTTCTAAGGTTTAACTCAAAGGCCATTTCTTGCACCCTTAAAGTTAAGGTAGGATATATATGTCTTATCATAGCCATAAGTAAAGTGGTCTTACCAGAACCTTGTGCACCTGTTACTGCTGTTATCCTTGCGCCCTTCATAAGAAAGCTCAACAAGGAAATCGCTATTTCACTTTGTTCATCCTGAATTAGTTCATCAAGCTCAATTTTCTTAATATGGAATTTTCGAACAAAAAAAGCCCATGACTCCGAAAATGGGGGTCTTACGACAACAACTCTTGATCCATCCTTCATCTCATTTACTTTATAACCTACATCTTCTGATAGCTGACCAGCTTTGTTGTATCTGTAAATTCCTTGACATACCCTTTTCAGTTCTCTTTCGCTACCAAAACTTAAAAAGTCAAAATGTATAGATTTTCCTTTATAAAAAATCCACACACTTTCATAATTTTTGGGATATTGCTTGAAATTTTTAACGGCATCAGTCCTGTCCATCATTTCAACATCCGATATACCTGATACACCACCTGATATACCATCAATATCCATATCCCTTATTTTATCTACTACACCATATCCCTTATAATTCTCATATATCCGCTGTGCAATAATCAAAATCTTATCTTCATAGGATAAAATGGGTGCATTCTTGTAGTAAGCCTCTTCAACATCTTCCTTATTAACACGATAAACAGGCAGTTCTTCAACTTCAGATGATTTAAGTTGGTCCCACCCCTCTTCTTCAATCAATTTGGAAAGTCCTTGGCCTCCATAGTTTTTTTCATATCCATACAAGAGAATATCAAATTTATCCTTTACTGTTAAAAATCCCGGCCTTCCAAAATACATGACATAATCCGTTTCATCCTCATTAATATAATATTCCTTTAAAAGGTCACTAATTAAATGGATGATATAAGATTTATCTTCCATACTTCCACTTGAACACCCTTTTAAGGCCTTCTTAAGCTTTACCCGTTTATTAAGCTCTCGTTTGTATTGCTCACTACTTTCAGAGAAACCCGTAAAATGTTTATTCGTCATATGAAACATTTTTTCTTTAATTTCTTCTGTTAAGTAAGCCATTTCAAACTGTTCATGTCGCTTATGGATTTGCTCCATAAATCCTTTATTCATCTGATATCTTATAGCTAGTAATACAAAAGCAATACATCCAAGGAGCAATATTAATATCACTAACTCATTTATACCATCAAACATACTCTACCTCCTGACACCAGGTAAGAACCTTATCTACCAGTTGATCCATATTCTTAAAATAAGGGCTCATCCGTTGAGAATCTATACTGATTTCCCTCAAGACATAATCAAGAAGCTTAGCCCGATTGCATGCATCTTTAATACCAATATCATAGCTTACAGACAACGGTGTCTTTATATTGAAAGGCTTAACTAATTGCTTCAAGCTGAGGCTTGACCTTTGATCAAAGGGATGAATGATAAGTTGAATATGAAGCCCTAAATCTCTTAGTTTGTCTTTTTCCTTCCTAAGAAGATCCATTAAGTTGGTTATTTCATACCGATTCTGACCAGCAACAACCAATAAAACATCGACTTCATGTAACGTTTTGTAAAACAAAGGATGATCCATAGATACATTTAAGTCGGTAACTATTACATCATAAAAGTCATGAGCTTTATGGTGGAGATATGAAAAATTATTGTGATGCTGTACTTGGTCTTCATATACATTATCTGTATACAAAAAATCAAGGTTAGAACGAGAAAGGAGGGAGAAACAATAATCCTTAATGACATTTGATTCCAAGCGACCATTATGGATAAGCCTAAAAAGCCCATCAGCTCCTGAGTCTCCTAACTCGCTGTACCTATTACGTTCTCCTTGACTTAGGAGATAAGATTCCAAAGCCATGTCTTTTATCATAGGATGAGCTAATAAAGTCTTGTAGTTGCCTTTGACTGCAATCATGGTTGCAAGGACACTAGCTAAGGTTGAAACACCATTCCCGCACTTATTAGACCAAAGAGCGATCTGCATATTTTTCACCTCTTCCCTTTTGTTTTTCTTTCTTAACTGGCTTTATCACATACTGGTCAAGTACCTTCCTCAGCGTTTTTTTATAACTTCTCGATAATGCCATCACTTCTACCCTCTCATCATACTTATTCTCAATCCTGATAATCGTGTCACCTTCATTAAAGGTTAAGGGTATTAAGACTGGAGGTTTAACTATGTTCAAACCTTTTAAGGAAATATCTTTAATATATTTGACACGAATTTTACTATCGGGATAGTAGTCTGTAATCACTATTGTTACTGATGACAAATCCTCACCCTGCCATTCATAACATTTTTCTATTTCTTTTTTTAACCACTGAAGTGAATCTTCTTCTGTGTTACAAACAAGAACCAACCCTTTTTTATTTATTTCTATCATTTCTTTTTTGGCAAATATGGACTTTTTTACTGGTATATCTTTCATTTTGGTCAAACACTTGGCAAAATATTCATTACCTGGCTGTTGATCATATCTAATCTCCATCTTAACCTCCTAAAAATCAAAATCTGGTTGGTCCGTCGTTGATTCATCATTCCCTGTTTCCTCTACCTGACTGGCTTCATCAACTGACCCTAAATCGTTTTCTGAATGAGCTGCTCCATTTTCATTAGAACCATTAGTTGTAAAAGATGTGTCCCTGCCCTGATTGTCTGCTTGAATCATAACTTCATCACTTACATCACCTTCATCACCTAAGGTCTCTTCGTCAATCTCATATCCTTCTTCTACATTCCTAAGCTCATCTTCTTTAAGATTTTCCAAGCTTTCTCTTAATCTAACCTCTTCATCAAAATGAGTATAATTATAAGGACTTGAATTTTGTTCAAAAAGATATTGAAGACTATCATCAAGTGCCTGTCGAATTCTTACCCTTTCTTCCCAGTCGTCAAGGGAAAAATTCATAGATAAGACATTAGGATTTAATGGATATTGATTTTCATATGTACTAACAGGATTCGATTCATCTCCCGCAATCTTGGTCATTACAAGTTTGGCGCCTGAATATCTGGCACAGTCTTCCTGGGCACTTGAATAAGCTAAAATATCATCCGGTGTCAATTCCATAAAAACAACTTGAAGACTTGTATTCATATGTATAATTTCCTTCTTTTTTAGTAGGCAGTAGTTTTGGCCCGTTGGAAAATGTATACGCAAATTTACCAAGTCACCAACTTGAATGATTTCAGGAATTCTTTCAAGCTCAATTTCAACGATTTCTCCAGCAGTCTTGTCTCCATTAACACTTGAAATCATATTTTCAGTTAATAAGGTTCTTGGACTTAAATCTAGCATTAAAGTCTTACCAATAAGATCTTCAATATTAGTCAAACAATCAACTGGTATGAGGCGATTTTCAACTTCTATAGCCATCAACATTTCTCTTTCAATGACTGCCCCCTTTTCAAGCTTATCAAGTAGGGTATATACCTTTGTTTTTTTTACTTCTTCTGCTTTTTGCTCCGTGATTTTCAAATGACTGTCTTTCAACATAAAGTTCATTGCCGACGGATTACCCCTAATCAAAATGAGATAAACAAGAATCAATAAGGTAATTGCAATAACAAAACCTATACTTCCTGCAATCAATAAGTTTTTATGACGCTGTCTAATAATCGACATACTCTCCTCCTATAGCCCTAAGATTTTTTCAACTTCCTGATCCAGTTCTCTAGTCCAATGAAAAGGATCCTTATAGTAAAATACAGGACTTGCTTTTTCTTTATATTTCATAGTGAACCACCGTGCCTCATCATGGCTCCCCATATTTAGTAAATATTTCACTCGATTTTTTACACCACTATTAACGTAGGAAGCAAACTCATGAATCCTCCATTCGCTGCCATAACCGACCATAAGCTGAATATCCATATCTCTAAGGCTTTGATAGCCACGTGGTGTTACTCTACCAAAATCTACAATAATTACACTGTAAGTATGGTTCTTAAGTGTAGTTAAAGATTCCTTATAATTCTTATAAAAAGTCATTCTCTTCATGGTGAAATAAGATTGGTTGCTCGTTTTCCCTTGCCCCTCGTATGCTTCTTCAATTTTCTCAAAAGCATGTGATTCATTAAGTTCTACTATAGCTGTCTTATGTTTATGTTTATTAAAATAAGTCCCTAAGATAAGTGATAAATGAGTCGCCCCTACCCCTGACGATGTGCCTATAAGTCCAATTGTCAGTGTCTTGTGCTTTTGATGAAGGGAATTCCTAAGGTTCTTCTTGGGGTTTTGTCTGTTTTTTCCAAACACGAAATCACTCCTTTCTCCATAAGTATGGAAGCAAAAGCCTGAATATTCCCATCTTCAGAAAAAGGTTCATAAGGAATATGATACATATTTACTCTTTCATATTCCTGTTTGAACGCACTGAAAGCTTTTACACTACAGCCGCTAATTAAATAAATCCACTTCTTATCTTCCGATAAGATATGCTCCTCTAAGCAGTCCAGTTTCCAAGGGGAAAGAAAGGTTGATGTAAACCACAAAACCTTTTTGTCAAATTCAAAGGAAATTTCTTCATGACCCTTATCCAAAATCATACAATCATACTGACTTATATCGACTGGTTTACTTCTTCCATCTTTCTTATAAGAGTCATAGATAAGTATAGGCACTTGTTCATACATCAGCAATTGCCCTTCATAATATGCTTTCATCTGATACTCTAATACTTCCAGTGCTCCGCTAATATCAATAACCAAAGGATGTTGACCGGCTTTTATACAAGCCTTTGCCATCATAAGCGAGTTATAAGTAGAGCCGCCACCTGGATATATATGTTCAAAAACAAGTAGCCTTCCTTTAAAATTATGGAATATTTCGTCTCGAGTCTCACGATTATCATAGACACAGGTAGACAATGCCTCCATTAAGAGACCAACCTCCTGATAACGCCTCTCCATTTTTAAGGAACAGGATTTATTAACAATATCCACTAATTTAAGTGAAATATCTTGTCGCTTACTTCCTAGTTCATCTACATGATAGGGTGGTTTTCCCATGTCATCCCCTGTTAATAGAAAATAAAGAACAGCACCAATCCCAAAAACATCCGTTGTAACATTTGACTGGCCAAAGCCATATTGTTCAGGTGATGCAAAACCCTTGGTCCCTAGATATTCTGTATCCCTCTCTTTAGAATTATCATAAAATCGTGATATACCAAAATCAATAAGACTTAAGTTTCCATCTTGATCTATAATAATATTACCCGGTTTGAGATCTCTAAAAATCAAAGGATGCTCAGGGTAGTCGTGAAGGTATTGAATAATCGTACACAATTTCAAACCAATATCAACCACATGTTCTTCCGATAGACCCTTAGTATTATACTTAGCTTTATACTCACCAAAATATTCATGTAAAGACTGCCCGGGCATATATTCCCGAACAATAACAAGCTGTCCCTTCTCCTCTATAACATCAGCAAGCAAAGGAATACCTTTAAAACGAAGGTTCTTTAAGACTTCAACTTCTCTGTAAGTATCATCAGACACTATATTTAGTTTTTTAATTATCCAGTAGGAATTTAGCTGAATGTGTTCAGCTAAAAGAACCAAGACCTCAGGTGATTCTTTTAACACCTGTAAGACCTTGTATTTACCAAGATATAGCTCTCCCATTATTCAATTCTCTCATCCTCTAGCCTGTATACCAGGCTTATTTTATCAATACGTTATTCTGGTCGGCAATAATTCCTCATCACATTAACCCACCATACAGAGATTATATCCGAAATATATGATAATGACAAGACATTTCTCTTAAAAAAAATAACATATCATGAATTCCATTATACAATTATCCTTTCACTAACAAAATGATTAATCATATTATATCAAAAAAAAGAAAAAAAAGAGTCCACAATCTGTGGACTCTTAATTTTTCTTTTATTTCTCTGTATCTAATTTAATCAATTTCTCAAAAAGCTTACTAACAGACTCATTACCATGAATAGCTGTAATGGCATTAGCAAAAACATCACATACAGAAAGTTGCTTGATTTTATCGACACACTTATAGTCATCTAATATGATGGTGTCAAGAACAACCAACTCTTCAATAGCTGATTTTTCGATACGCTCTATAGCCGGGCCTGAAAGAACAGGATGAGTACAACAAGCAAATACACGCTTGGCACCTTTTTCACCCATAGCATTAGCTGCATTACAGATAGTACCAGCTGTGTCAATCATATCATCAACCATAATTATATTCTTGCCTTTAACTTCACCAATGACACTCATAACTTCTGAAATATTAGCATCAGGACGACGCTTATCAATAATAGCAAGGGGTACATCTAATTTTTCAGCAAAAGTCCTGCTTCGTTTAACACTTCCTACGTCAGGAGAAACAACGCAAAAATCGCCTTCAACTTCTTTAATCTTTTTCTTATAATAATCGATGAGTATAGGATTTCCTAGCATATGATCTAAAGGAATATCAAAGAAACCTTGGATTTGAGATGAATGAAGATCCATTGTCAAGACTCTGTCAACACCAGATGCCTTAAGAAGGTCAGCCACCAATCTTGCACTAATTGGATCTCTGGCCCTCGCTTTTCTATCTTGTCTTGCATATCCATAATAAGGAATAACAGCCGTGATACGTCCTGCTGAGGCCCGCTTAAGGGCATCAACTGCAATAAGCAACTCCATTAAGTGGTCATTAACAGGATTAGAAGTAGATTGAATGACATAGCAGTCATATCCACGAACTAATTCATTGATTTTTACGAAACTTTCACCGTCACTGAATTGTCCTGCATGAATATCCGAAAGCTCTACATCAAGAGCTTGAGCTATTTTTTTAGCAAGGGGTAAATTAGAGTTACAAGAAAAGATTTTTATTCCATCTTTTGGCTTATATGTACTGGCCATGTTTTCCTCCTAGGCGCCACTTTGTGGCTGGTTTTCCGCGGTTTATCGATACTGTGTCACTAGTTACCCTTATGAATTTCTTTTTTTTACCCATTCGAGAATGTTTGTCTGTTTAGCTCTAGCTATGGCCAAAGCGTCTTCCGGTACAGTTTTAGTAATGGTAGAACCTGCTGCAGTATACCCATTTTTCTCAACAATTACTGGAGAAACCAAATTAGTATTACAGCCTATAAAGGCATGATCACCTATAGTAGAACGATGCTTCTTCTTGCCATCGTAATTAACAACAACTGTACCACACCCAAAATTGACATGTTGGCCAACGTCTGCATCCCCCACGTAAGTCAGATGGGAAATCTTAGTGTAATCGCCGATAACAGCATTCTTCACTTCAACAAAATCACCAATCTTAATATGGTTTCCAATTATAGAGTTCGGCCTTATATATGCAAAAGGACCAAGGGTGGTCTCATCACCTATGGTAGAATCAAGAACCGTAGATTGATCAACACATGTCTTTGAACCGATTTGACTGTTTATAATCTTAGCATTAGGACCAATTGTCGATCCCTCACCTACGCTAGATTTACCTTCAATAATAGTGCCTGGTAAGATTGTTACATCTCTTCCAATCTCCACATCTTTTCCAATGTATACCTGATTGGCATCTAGCATGGTTACTCCTGATTCCATATGGTAATAATTGATACGACGGCGCATAATCGTTGTTGCTTTATGAAGCTGAACCTTAGAGTTAACCCCTAGAGTTTCCTCATAGTTTGAGATTCTCATAGATTCAACAGGTTCTCCCTTATCCATAATCCATGCCAAGGTATCTGGAAGATAGTATTCTCCTTGGACATTATTATTAGTTAGGTGGTTCAGTGATTCCTTTAAAGCCCTGGCATTGTAAATATACATACCCGTATTAATCTCTTTTACCATACGTTCTTCTTTAGATGCATCTTTGTGCTCTACACTTTTTACAAACTGGCCTTTACTATTTCGAATGATATGTCCATATCCATCTGAATCCTCAACAAGAGTTGATAAAACAGTAACCGCATGATGATTCATCTCATGGTAGGTCCGCAATTTAGATAAACTTGCTCCTGTAATCAGTGGTGTGTCACCAAACAAAACAAAAACTTCACCTTCATCACCAATAAAATCAGCCGCTTGCATAACAGCATGACCCGTTCCAAGCTGGTCTTCTTGGGTAACAAAAGTAACCGGATATGTAACTGACTGCATCACGTCTTCCTTTTGATGTCCAACAACAACACAAATCTCAGTTGCACCTGCTTCCATTGCTGATTCAATAACATAATCTAACATTGTTTTATCCATAATTTTATGAATAACTTTTGCTTTATTTGATTTCATTCGGGTGCCTGCTCCGGCAGCAAGAATCACCGCTTTTATAATGGACATTGTATACACTCTCCTTTTCCATCACACATTGTACATGATGTTTCTAATTATAGCAAGTACAAATTTAGACTTTGTACTTGAATTGCATTAAACTACACTAATATAATACCCCATCCAACATATTTCTTAAAGACCTAAAAAAAGGACTTCTGCCTCTAAGCAAAAGTCCTTCGTCTTTATTCTTCTTCAACTAAATACCCATCGTTTTGTTCTGCCAATGAAACAGTTTCATATTTATTCAAAATGGCAGTCTGCAACTTCTCCCTAGTTTCAGAGTTGATGGGATGAGCTATGTCTCTAAATTCTCCATCAAGCGCTTTACGACTTGGCATTGCAATAAATAATCCTTTTTCACCTTCAATAACTTTAATATCATGTACCACGAATTCATTATCAAAAGTAATAGAAACTACTGCTTTCATCTTCCCCTCTTTTGCTACTTTACGAACCCTAACATCAGTGATCTCCATTTAAGTACCCCTTTCTGTAACATGATGTGAGTGGAACTCCACTTCTCCTCAACCAATAATATAATATACATAATATTATAAACTAGACACCATTGATTTTCAACTTTTTTAGATATTTCCGACAATTGTCGAACATTTCATTTTTTACAGAATAATTGTTTTTTATTAAAAAACACAAGATATCGACTTTTAATGAAAAACCAATCTATATCTTGTGTTTTTGCTCTTGTATATTTGATTCACAGAATTTAAAAATATATCTGTTCTTGATTCACCACTATCCTTGGTTCCTCTGTTTCGGAAACAAAAACAGAATTATCACCAATAGTAGATTGACTATCCACGATGCAGTTCTCTATAACACAATTATCTCCAATATAAGTACCATCTAAAATAATAGAATTACGGATCACAGTATTTTTACCAACAAATACCTTTCTAAAAAGCATAGAGTTGGAAATAGTACCATTAACGATACATCCACCGGAGCAAAGGGTATTGGACACATTGGAGCCCTGATTAAACTTGGCAGGAGGTTCGTCTTCAACTTTTGACAGGATACTTGGGAATTCCTTAAAGAACTTATCCCTAAGAGGCTTCTGCAAAAACTCCATATTTGTCTTGTAATAAGAATGGAGCGCTGCTATGGAACGCCAAAAGCCTTCATGCATATAAGCCAGGATTTTCTTCTGCTTTCGATATCTGATAATGATATCATTGACAAAATCGTAACGTTCTTCTTTAGCAGAAGCTTCAATCATTTCAATAAGTAAGCGTCTTCTTATAATATAAGTTCCTGTGGAAACAAGATTACTCTGTGGATCAATAGGCTTTTCTTCAAACTCAATAATTCGATTATTCTCATCAACATCAACATGACCAAACCTTTCAAGGTCGGGATCATCAATTTTCTTACAGACGATGGTGATATCTGCCCTGTTTTCTATGTGATACTTCAGTATATCATTATAGTCTTGCTTAATAATCCCATCTCCTTGGGAAATAAT
This sequence comes from Vallitaleaceae bacterium, assembly GCA_963677625.2. Classification (GTDB taxonomy): domain Bacteria; phylum Bacillota; class Clostridia; order Lachnospirales; family Vallitaleaceae; genus UBA1351. Next base: position 406,220 of record CAXXSW010000002.1, on the reverse strand, counting down.
AACATAGGGTTCATGGGAATCCTTTAGATAAGAAATGTTTTGATAGATAGCATCTGCCGTACCACGATACCAAAGTGAACTTTCATGAGTAATAAATGGTGTAAAGACAAAAAGACCTCCGTGTTTACGACCAAAATCCCACCATTTAGAAGAACTTAAATGTTCTACCAAGGATCTGGAATTATACTGGGTAATAACTGCAACTTTGCCAATCCCTGAATTTGACATATTGGACAAGGCAAAATCAATTGAACGATATGAACCTGCAATAGGCATTGCAGCCAAAGCACGTTTGTGAGTCAATTCATGCAGACGTTCATTTTTACCGCCTGCCAAAATAATGCCTAAAGCTCTCATTCTTCCACCTCCTCATTCAACATGTTCTTACCGCTTTCCAATTTCATATCTTTAAAGTCCTGAACACACATTTGCCCATTTAAAGCACAGTTTTTACCTATACTAACGCCATCTGGTACAATTGTTCGATCGCCGATAACAGAAATGCCTGAATAATATATTTTGGGGAAATCTTCATTTATAATATTAGGCCCTTCCCCTATAATAACACCTTCTCCTACAACTGCTTCCTCGGCAATAACCCCTCTTGTAATTGTAGCATTTTTCTTAATGATAGCATTGTTCATAATAATTGAATCAAAAATCTTAGCTCCTTCTTCAACAGTAACATTAGAACCGATAACAGAATTATATACCTCTCCGTATATTTCAGCACCCTCACCAAGAATACACTTATTAACCACTGCTTCTCCGGCTATGTATTGAGGTGGCTGAATGGCACTTTTAGTAAAAATCTTCCAATATGCTTCATAAAGGTTAAAGTCAGGAACCAAACTAATCAATTCCATATTCGTTTGCCAGTAGGATTCTAGGGTTCCTACATCACGCCAAAAACCTTCAAACTCGTAGACAACTGTATGAAAACCCCATTCTAGGCAAAAGGGAATAACATGCTTGCCAAAATCTGAATTCATATGGTTTTTCTCCGCTTTGATTAAAGCATCCTTTAAAACCTTCCATTTAAAGATGTAAATCCCCATAGAGGCAAGATCATTTTTTGGTACTTCCGGCTTCTCCTGGAACTCAATAATTTTTCCTGTATCATCCGTATTCATGATACCAAAACGATGAGCCTCATCCATAGGAACTTTCATAACTGCAATACTTACATCAGCATTTTGTTCTTTGTGGTGATTCAACATCATTTCATAATCCATTTTATATATATGATCACCTGATAATATCAGAACATATTCAGGATCGTAATAATCAACAAAAGGAATATTTTGGTATATAGCGTTGGCTGTTCCTGAATACCATGCTTCATTTTCACGACTGACATAAGGCGGCAAAACTGTTACACCACCAAAATTTTTATCAAGGTCCCAAGGAATACCTATACCTATGTGACGGTTTAGTCTAAGAGGTTCATACTGGGTCAATACCCCAACGGTATCTATACCGGAATTAATACAGTTACTCAAAGCAAAATCAATTATCTTATACTTACCACCGAAGGATACGGCTGGTTTTGCATTGCCATTGGTTAGAATACCTAACCGACTTCCCTGCCCGCCGGCAAGTAGCATAGCAATCATTTCTTTTCTACTCATGTTTCCTCCCTTCATACATCATCAATGCTATGAATAGCATATCATAAAACTTACATATTGGATGATAAACTATTATTATTTACAAAAAAAAGACAAAGCATTAACACCCCGTCCCATTGTAAAATATGGCTTCTTCTGTCTTGAATGCAAGACATAAAGCCTAAGTCTTTATCATAATTATCATTACAACCCATTCTCTTTTCTAATTATAACTTATACTCGCTTCCCTATCAATACTTATATCATGATTCCTTTGTAAAGGCAAAAGCTGGTCGCGTTAATTTATCGTCGGAAAAAGAAAGATAGAATTATCCCTCTGTGAATTTATAAGAATTGTTCTTCGGTTAGTATAGCATACTTTTATCCGCAGATACCTCTTAGTTTTTTTGTTAGGCAATACATTCCATCGACTTTTCCTAAACTTCCTGCAACTGTATCACTATTCCAAACATCTGTATACTTTTTCTGTTTCTTTTTTATCTGTTGATCAAGTGCTCTTCTTATTTCGTCTTGTATCTCTCGCTCTTGCTTTTCGACACGATATTTCAGCAAGTCATATATATTTCCTTTATTGGCTGAATAGGCTCTTAATTTTGCCATCTGTGACGCACCTTTTGCCGACCACCCTAACGGCCGACTGCTTAATCTACTTGCTAATATGTGACTAACTTGCCCTTCAGCGCTGCATCCCATTCGTGCTAATTCATCATTGTTTGGTCTGACTATGGCATCCCAATGATTCCTTATGTACACTTTTGTTCTTCTGATTTGTTCTCTTTTCTGATCACTTTCCGCTAAAGATGTAGCTATCTCTAACACTTTATCTATGATTGTAAAATCTTCCATACTGATTCCGTCATAAACTGCTGTTCTTGCATCTGAAACTAAATCTCCTAAATGTCCAACTGCTCTCATTATCGATTGATTCAAGTGGAATTTATCTAACACAAAACAACATTTTGAACCTAATACATCAACTCCTGCTTTGATCCAAGATGCTCCATCTCCCATGATATAGATGCTTTCCAAGTATTCTTCATCATAAACAGCACCTATATATTCTAGCACTTCTAACCAAATATCTTCACTCTTTTTATACACTCCACAAAAGTAATGTTTGTTCCTTAGTATATTTCGTTTACTGTTTGGACTTTCTTTCTCTATTCCTTCAAATATACAGGCCAACCTTGGTTCTACTGTATTGGACTTCCTGCCATATTCATTTACTCTGAGGTCACCTTTTTTCTTGTTGAACTGGAGCGACACATGATCTTCATCTGCATTTATGTAGAGTGCTTTTATCTTCTTCTTTTCTTTGTTTTTAGGAATAATTACTGGTATTTCCAGTGTGTGTACATCCCTCATAATCGCTTGTTTACTAATGATGTCATCGGTTACTGTTGCATTCTCTCCACTAATTCTATAGCTGCTATCAATAACATGTTCTAGTCCTTTAGCAACTACATCATCACTTTTCCTCATCTTCTTCGTAATGCCACATGCTTTATCTGCTAGATGTATGCACTCGCCGGTTTTCTTATCTTCAAAGTACGTTCGTTTGTATGTTATTACCCCGCACGTACTGGTAAAAGAATTTTCATCATTCGAGCGTTCAATAACGTATCTGTCTTTTCTATAACTGGATCTTCGATACACTCCATCGATCTCTTCAATCGTTTCTTTAATAATAGCCCTTTGCAACTCCTGTAGTGGTTTGTTCAGCTCTAGAACCAACTCTCCAATATCCATTTTTTCATCACTAATAAAACTTTTTACTATTTTTTCAATATTTTGTATCCCTCTGTCCATGAAGTGTTGTATACTGTTATGCATAAGAAAACACCTTTCCTGTTATGTATTATTTGTTTCTAGGCAAAACTTATAATATCACAACTTAGGTGTTTTCTTTATTTTTTCTTTTCCGACGATAACTTTACGCTAACGCAAAAGCTACTACCTATAATCAATAAGTATCTTGACTGGGTTTGATACGAATCGTCATATTTTCGTCATCAACGCCATCGTACTCAACTAAAGTGTAATAATCCTTAACCAGTTTTTCCTTAGGTTCTTTTGTCGCCAAAACAACAGCCACACCCACAACTTCTGCATCAAACTCACTAACTAAATCAATGATACCCTTTGCCGTTCCACCTGCCTTCATAAAATCGTCAACAAGAAGGAGTTTGGAAGCTCTCTTAATAGACCGAAGTGGCAAGGCCATAGTTTTAATAGTTCTCAAGCTTCCTGTTACATAATTCATCTGCATAGTCGTTCCCTCTGACAGTCTCGCCGATTTACGAATAACTGCTACAGGAACATTCATCTCTTGCGCTATACTCATAGCCAAAGGAATACCTTTTGTTTCAATAGTCACAACATAGTCTATCGACTTATCAACAAACTTAGTAACGATACATCTAGCCATACGCTTTAACATACCTGTATCAAAAAAGAGGTCGTTCATATAAACAAATCCACCTGGAATCACCCTGGAATAATCATTCAACTGCTCACATATATCTTCCTTCACTTGATTGATCTGTTTCTTATTATAAATTGGAGCAAAGTAAACACCACCTGCCGCTCCAGATACAGAAACGATTTCGCCTTCACCCATAAGTTTAAAACCTTCTTCAATAGAATTAATATCTTCACTAAGGGTTGACTTGGCACAGTCAAACATTTCACTAAAATGATGTAATGTATATAACTTATATGGATGATCCACCAAGATTTTTGTTATTAAACTTAAGCGTTGACTTTTTGATAATTTTTTCATAGGAACTCCTTCAAATCTTTTCTATATTATACTATAAAGGGCTTTAAATTGCGAATATTAATACCTCATTTCAAATAAACGTTCGGTTTTATCCTTATTTATTGTCAATGAGCTTTGCAAAGTAGTCTACATCCTGTATAATAATTTTGATATAGTTATGATTGCAATAATATAGAAGAAAATCATTCCAAATTAATCTCAGTCAAAGGAGGAAGAGCGGTGGTTCAAAAATAGGACCCTGCTATAAATATATGAAAGTAAGCATTCTAGACAAATATTCACATGTATTTTTTATTGGCATTGGCGGCATCAGTATGAGTGGTCTTTCTGAGGTCCTGAATCAAAACGATAAAAAGGTATATGGATCAGACCAGCATTCAAGTTCCATTACAGAACATTTAAAGAACCTTGGTATAACAGTCTATGAGGGACATGATCCCAGCCATATAAAGGACGAGATTGATTTAGTGGTTTATACCGCAGCTATAAAAAAAGACAATGTTGAATATCAGGAAGCTATCAAAAAAAATATCGATATAATGGATCGAGGGACTTTACTTGGCCATATTATGGATTCATACAAGGTCAGTATAGGAGTTGCCGGTACTCATGGAAAGACAACTACAACTTCCATGTTGTCTCATATTATGCTAGAAGGTCACCTTGACCCAACCATTAGTGTAGGCGGTATTTTAAAAGGCATCGGTGGAAACTTCCGTATCGGAAAATCAGATTACTTCATTACGGAAGCTTGTGAGTATACCAACAGCTACCATAAATTTTTCCCGAACATTTCTATTATATTGAATATTGAAGAAGATCATATGGATTTTTTCAAAGACTATGATGACATTGAAAATTCTTTTAAGACCTATATTGGCAATACAAAACCCGGAGGGACCCTTATTCTCAATGATACAATCAAAAATATAGCCATGTTAACCAAAAACCTAAAGGCGAATGTTATTACCGTCGGTAAGAAAGCTGAGTCTTATTACTCTTACGAGAACGAGACCTTTGACGGACGAGGCTTTGCATCTTTTGACTTAGTAATAAAAGGAGAATATGTCCGCCGTTTTCAATTAATGGTAACCGGCTACCACAATATTGAAAATGCATTAGCAACAATTGCGGCAGCAAGAACGATGGGGATCTCCTTTGAGGATATACAAAAAGGTCTTCTTGCTTTTGGAGGAACTGACCGTCGGTTTGAATACAAGGGTTCCTATAAAGGTGCCAGCGTCATTGATGACTATGCTCACCATCCAACAGAGATTACCAAGACCCTAGAAGCTGCATCAAAAATTGAACATAATCATCTATGGGTTGTCTTCCAACCTCACACCTACACGAGGACAAAAGCCTTTTTCCAAGACTTCATTGAAGCTCTTAGGGTATGCGACCATTTAATCATAACGGATATATATGCTGCTAGGGAAAAAGACCCTGGTGATATTCATGCCAGTATGCTTGTGGAATCTTTAGGAAATTCATGTAAAGATATTGTCTATATTGACGATTTTGAAAAAATAGTTGACTTCTTGTCAGAAAAATTAATGCCCAAGGACATGTTGATAACTATGGGCGCTGGAACCGTTACAAATATAGGGAATTTACTCCTCAAAAAATAGTTATCTACATTATCCACAAAGTTACACACATATTTTGATAAAAAAAGAGACGGTGATTAGTTGACATAACTTAGCCATCTCTTTTTTATAAAAAAACTTGAAAACCGATTTTTTGGGAAGAACCTTAATTCTTCATCTGTCAAGGTTTACTTTTAGGGCATTTATCCACATTGTCCACACTTATCCACACTTATGCACATAAATCTTCTTTTTTTATGACATATGAGTAGAATGTTACAAAAAGATAACATACACCAACAATTTTTCGACCTTAAAGTGAACCTTTATATATGCTATAATTGCATCAAGCCCCACAAATCATATAAGAAGATTTTAGAACAGATATTTAATCATACATAAAAGATTTATGGTTTGCTACAGAGAGGTTATAACATATTTTATAGAAGAAGGTAAGAGTATGAGCAACAATGTCATTTTACGTCCACATAACTTCATTCCCTATACACTAGTTCCCAATTTCTTTATTGACCGCTATATGCAAAAAGCAAATGGCGAATTCATAAAAGTTTATTTGGTATTACTTCGTTATATGTCAATTGGTCAACTAGACTTTAATCTAGGGCATATTGCCGATCATCTTATGATGACTGAATCAGATATTCTTAGAGCACTGAAGTACTTTCAACAAGATGGACTACTAACCCTTACTTTCAATAATAATCAATTGGCTGAAATTCATTTCACCCACATGGATCCTATCAGTCCTGAACCCACAAATCGTTCAATAACTCCTGATTACCGTCATCCTTCCGGTGATGATTATCCTTCTGCTTATGGCGATGATTCCTATTCATCTAATATGCCTTCATCACAAATGGGTGAAAACAATGGGCACTATAATAATAGACAGGAATATAGTCAAGCTCAACCATACGATTCACATACACATGGATATAATTCAACTATACATACTACGCCGAATCATTCTGGAACACCCAGTCGCAAAGACTTAAATATAGGCGATTCTGATTATAACGGTAAATCTACTACTAGGCCTGACAGCAGTCACTTAAAGGTAATAAGCAGCAAACCAGACTATACCAATAAGGAAATTGCCGGTTTTGCAGAGCGAGATGACTTTAACCAACTCCTCTATATTACACAGAAATATCTTGGCAAGACTCTATCGGCAACAGAAGTTAAAACCATTATCAGTTTCAATGACTGGCTTGGCCTTCCAATTGATGTTGTTGAACTCATGATTGAATACTGCGTCGATAACGACCACAGAAATATGCGCTATATTGAAAAAGTGGCTATTGACTGGGCTGACAATGGTATCAATACTATCGAAAAAGCCAAAGTCAGAACAGAGACCTATCAAAAATCATATTTTGTAATCCTAAAAGCTTACGGTATAACGGACAGAAGTCCGACTCCTAACCAAATCCAACTTATGGACAAATGGCTAAACGACTATCAATTTGATACTGACATCATTGTAGAAGCTTGTCAGCGCACCATAACACAGATTAACAAAGCTGAAATGCGCTATACAGATTCTATTTTAAATACATGGCATAGAGAGCATGTAAGAACCCTTGAAGATATTAGAGATCTGGATACCAAACGTCCTCCTAAAAACTTCAACAACCAGCAAGGGGTTAAGAAGAACAATAGTTTTAACGGCTATAACCAACGTTCTTATGACTATGATGAACTTGAGAAAAAGGCTCTTGAAATGAGACTGAGAGAATCAGGTAAGAGGTATTCTTCATGAGTATGAATTCAAGCGATTTCAATAAAATCCTAAAATCTTATGATATTAAGCAAGCAAGGAATAAGCAGGTTCAAAAAGACAGGCAGCGAAAACTTTTCAATGAGATTCCCGGTCTTAAGGAAATCCACCAAAACATTAGTAAAGTTTCTATGTCTTCAATTAGGAATGCCATGGAAAATCCTGACAAACAGGAACAAATAAAGGCTGAGTTGAAAACCGATTTAGCAGCACTTAACATGCAAAAGAAAGCTCTTCTCATGGAACATGGCTATGAAGATAATTATTTAGAACCTATATATGACTGCCCAACATGTCAAGATACCGGCTATATTGAAAACAAAAAATGTCACTGCCTAAAACAGGCTATCATTGATTTCTCTTATGAGCAATCCAACCTAAAGGCAGTTCTTGATCGAGAGAACTTCTCCACCTTTTCATTTGACTTTTATTCTAAAGACAAGCATCCACGGCTGGGCATTTCACCCTATGATAATATGCAATCCGTCCACCAAATATGCCTTGATTTTGTTAAAAGCTTTGATACAAATTTCAACAATTTAATCCTATATGGTCATTCAGGCCTTGGAAAAACATTTTTATGTAATGCTATTGCCAAAGAAGTTCTTGATAGCGGCCATACAGTCATATACCTATCAGCCTTTCAACTATTTAGGTTATTCGAGAATTACCGTTTTCATAAAGATGAGGAAATTGTTACCAACGACGATATAGAGAATATTTTCCAATGCGATCTACTGATTATCGATGATTTGGGTACAGAGTTCAACAATTCGCTAACTAGATCCGAACTATTCAACTGCTTGAACACCCGTCTCCTCAACGAAAAATCAACGGTCATATCAACTAATCTATCCCCTAATGAATGGGGCGATAACTATTCAGAACGTATTACCAGCCGAATATTCGGTTATTATTCCCAGTTAATGTTCATCGGTTCAGATATACGATTGGACAGATACAAGTAAGTATTGATATATAGTGAGAAGGATATATATATAATGGAGCACTTACCCTATTCTTTAAAGATTGGTGTAATGCTCCAATTTTTTTGTCTCAAGCACCCAGTCTATACAAGGGACTATCCTAAATCTCTGGCTTAAGTCTATTTAGCCTTACTGAGCATTTCTTCCGCAAAAGCAACTAAGGGGTTATAGGTAACCTCTCTATAATCAGTCACTAACTTGGATTTTGAAACTATATTTTTTATAGAGTGATACACCTTTTGACGATGACCAAGCCCCTCAAAAAAGAAGCCTACATTCGTTTCTTTTAAAAGGTCCATTGCATTTCTGTTTAAGTTGGCGGAACCAAAGGTGACATAAGTTTCATCAATAACCAAGAGTTTACCATGAATCATATCCCTACAAAAATATACATTTAGGTTTCCCTCACAAGCTTTCATCAAAGATTTAATATATTTTCGATTAAGATCATTCTGTAAGTTGGCTTTTTCCGGTATATACAAATGAATTTCCACACCTTGACCAGCTTTTTGAATCAAGACTTCATTAATTGCTTGGTCTCCGATATAGGCCATAACAATATCCAGTCGGTATCTGGCTTGTTGAACCCTATCGATAAGACTGTCTCTCATATGAAACAATTTATTGCCATCCACTTCAGAATTACAAATAAAATCCGGTTCCCAGATAAGCTTCTTTGTATTCATTTGACTGGTCCTAAGTGTGCTAATATCCCTCTTTACATGACCTCCATTTGCAAGGCTTTCCCTAAAGGAATCTACAACAGATTTTCCATAAAAAGTCATAAGGTAGTCATGATATGGCCGCCCCAACAAATCTTCTTTCCATTCCTTATATTCAAAATTCATACCACTTATAATCAAGACTGACTCATCGATAATAAGAAATTTTGAGTGGTCTTTCAGCAAGGTCATATGATTTACTGATACATTCTCGTGAGAAAGTAAAGCCTCAGCTAACGGCGATAAGCGTCTTTTAATAAAACCTTTTGGTTTACCTTTCATAGGGTAGCCTAAATGCAAAAGGAAGGCCATTAAGTTCAGCTTAAAAGGTAGCTTACTATGAAAAAAAGACTGTCTATTTTCCTCAGAAAATTCAAAGCCTCCCCCTACTTGATCTTTAAGGATTTTCACTTGAACTCCACGCTCTGCCGCTTCCAGGAGAGCCTGACCAACCATTTGACCTAAAGGATCATCTCTCCAAATAAACATTTGTATATAGATGCTAGTCTTAGCTTTCTTGATTGTTTCAAGAAGAAATGCAAAACCATCACACCCATTATCAAAAAACTCTGACTTCATTACCATCTCCAAGAGCCTATCCCCATCTGGGAAAAGGCGTATCTCCTAAGGGATCCATATCATCCCAATCACTAGGTTCATCTTCAAACATATCATTATTTTCATATCCACCTGTTAGCAAATCTCTGTCCTCAGCACTCTCAATCTCCTTATTAGCTTCACCGTCTTCTCCAGCAGCTATTTTCTTATCTGCCAAATAGTTGATATAAGCATGTTTTACAGCTCTTCCCAAAACTTTACAGTACTGAACAAGCTCAGTGGCATCATGGAAAGGAGCCCCTTTCCAATCACATACAGCAGTCCCCCTAAACTCTTTCGGTGCGCCTTGATAACGGGGTATGACGTGAAAATGAATATGGGGAACGCCATCACCAAACTGAAAGACATAAACATGGTCAACTAAGTGTAAGTCTTTAAAAACTTCAGCTAGAATCTTTTGGAAACGCCCTATTTCCTCAGCTTCTTCATAGGTCATTTCATCCAATTCTCCTACATGACGATTTAGTTCAATAAAAACGTATCCTTGGTATACTTTTTCTCCCTTATCTGGAAACATATGATAAACAGATAAAATTTTATTTCGAAATACAAAGTAATTACTACCTTCATGCTGTCCCTCATGTTTATTACAAATTAAACAGTTCATATCATTTTCCTTTCTTTGCAATACCACCGACAAAAACTTGATGAAAAGAAAATTCACGTCGGCAAATTCTAAATCCTACCTTCTCAATATCTAGTTGAGTATGGCGGTCCAAATGACAATTATCAGCAAATTTCTCCCAATATGGTGAAATCCTTTTAAACACATTCTGTAAAAATGGTTGGTTCGGCATAACATGTTCAATAAAGATTAACCGGCCACCTGGCTTAAGAACTCGATATACTTCCTTAAGTCCTTTCATCGGCTCCGACACTGAACAGAAAACCAGGGTAAAAACAACGGTATCAAATTGCTGATCCTCAAAAGGCAAATCAACAGCACTACCTTCAACCAATTTAAAAGGACAGCCACGTTTTTGAATCTTTTGGAGAACTTCAGGTTTTATCTTTAAATCCAAGCCCACATAGGAGGTCATGGATTCACATGCTAGCATATTAATGTTGACTCCTGTTCCTGTCCCTATCTCCAAGACTTCCCCTTTCACATGCTTTAGAAGATTCCTTCGCATGCGATTTAGCCTGAGTTTCTCAAAGGGATACATAAATATATCATATATTCTTGTGGGAAAATTCATACCTAACCTCCTTAAACTTCTTCCTAATACTATATTTTAAACTTCAATCATTCTGCCAAACTATCTCATATCAAGAAAGCACATGTAGCTATACTAAACGAATACGAGTCTAGGATATCCTCTATTCTACCTTAGCCCCAAAAGAAAGAGCCAACTGGATACATAAGGCTACATCCATAAGGACATCATGCAAGTCAAGTTCTGATAAGTTCACCCCATCAAAGTCTGCTCCCCTAAGGTCACTGCCTTTTAATTTGATTCCTGACAGCTGACAACCAGAAAATTTGGACCTAGCCAGTACCGTTTCTTGAAAATTACTACCTGATAGGTCACTCATGCTAAAGTTGACATCACTAAGGTCTTGGCCCTTCAAATTAATGAATTTAAGGTTAGTATAGGACCAGTCTCCACCTTTTAAAGTAACCCCCATCATATTGGTTTCAGCAAATATGGAACCTGTCATTTTACAATCTATAAACTCACATCCAAATAAGTCTGCAAACCTGAAATTCGTGTTTAGAAAACCACAATATTTGAAGACTCCCATATTAAGTTTTGCTCCTTGAAAAGTACAGTCTACAAATTGACAACCTTCCATAGATGCCTCTTCCAAATTGACATTTTTAAAATTACAGCCTATGAATTTGGCTTTCTTTAAATCAAGAAAAGAAAAATCTTGATCTGTATAATCTTCATACTCATATTGTTCATTATTTTTTATCATCTCAAATCGACTCATCCTAGTCTCCACTTCCGTCTCTTACTTAAGCGATTATCTTTTGTCTATCCATTATACATAATATTTACTATTTTAGCATATAAGATTGAGAACTCAAATATTTATGACCCCAGTCTCTATAAAAAATAATATTTGTCCGTCGAAGATTGCTTTCACTTGGATGAACATTGGTAACATAATATGATACAATAAAAGAGACAGGTCATATTTTTGTGAAAGAGATATTTATTTGTACCACATATAGATATCCCAAAGTCACTACTTCTAAAAGTCCATTTACTAAAAGGCAAGTAGGAAGTTCTAAAGGAGAAGACAATGAAAAAATTAGTAAAAAACAATGTTAATTGGGTAGGAAAAATCGACTGGGAACTAAGAACATTTCATGGAGAAGAGTATTCAACCCACAGCGGTTCAAGTTATAATTCCTACATAATCCAAGAAGAAAAAACAGTTCTTATTGATACGGTATGGACCCCCTTTGCTGATGAGTTCGTAGCAAATCTTGAATCCGAAATAGATTTAAATTCTATTGATTATATTATTGTAAATCATGGTGAACCGGATCATAGTGGTGGGCTATTAAGGCTTATGGAAAAAATTCCTAATACTCCCATATATTGTACTGCTAATGGAGTAAAATCCCTTCAGGGCCAATACCATAAGGATTGGAATTTTCAAGTAGTAAAAACTGGTGATACTCTTGATATTGGAAACGGAAAATCTCTGGTTTTCATAGAAATGCGTATGTTACACTGGCCTGATAGTATGGCAACTTATCTTACTGGTGATAATATTCTCTTTAGCAATGATGCCTTTGGCCAACACTACGCATCTGATTCTCTCTTTAATGATCTTTCTGATACATGTACCCTATACAAGGAAGCCATTAAATATTATGCAAATATCTTAAATCCCTTTAGCAAAATTCTTAAGAAAAAACTTGTTGATCTTCTAGCACTGAACCTTGAAATTGATATTATTGCAACAAGCCATGGTGTTATTTGGCGAGATCATCCAATGCAAATCGTAGAAAAATACCAAGCATGGTGTAACAACTATCAAGAAAACCAGATAACCATTTTCTATGATACTATGTGGGACGGAACAAAACATGCCGCTGAAACCATAGCAGAAAGTATAAGAATGGAAGACCCTGATGTTGTTATTAAAATCTTTAACATATCCAAAACAGATGATAATGACCTAGCTACAGAAATATTCAAGTCAAAAGCTATTGCTGTTGGTTCACCAACTGTAAGCAATAGTATCATACGTTCTTTGGTAGGCTTTCTTCATTATCTTAAAGAGTTAAAATTCGTAAACAAAAAAGCCCTAGCCTTCGGATGTTATGGATGGAGCGGTGAAGCTCCTCTTGAAATTAACAAAATGCTTATAGAAGCCGGTTTCGAAACCATTGCAGAACCTCTTAAAATAAATTGGAACCTAACTGAAGAAACAAAGGATAATGTTATGGAACTAGGTAAACAATTAGCTAAAATCCAAGTTGAATAGGCATTTTTAGGTCTTGAAAAATCGGTGCATCTTAAAGTACTTGCATAATAAAGAAAAAACAAGGGGGAATGGCAATAGGTGTCATTTTCCCTTGTTTAAATACAAGCTCCTAACTAAAGAGTTCTATCCATTTTGAAACATTAGTATTTTTTAAATACACAAAATTTATTTCCCTAATATAATCCATATCTTTAAGTCTAAAAGATGTCATCTCAGGATGACTATTTGCAAATGATTCATAAGCAAATGTAATTCCACGTCCACTAACAATCATAGATTCAATTAACTTGAAACTACTCAAACATGTTTTACGACTGAATTGAGTAAGTTTATAACTTTTCGAAAGTAGTATTTGTTCAAATATATACTTAGTCCCTGAACCTTCCTCACGAATAATTATATGCTCATTCATGAGATCAGATAATGATATATCCTTTCCTGCAAAGGGATGGTCTCTATGACAAACACCGACAAAGGCTTCCTGTCTATAAAGTTGATAGCCATATTGGTCCTTATCAAAAACCCCTTCAACAAGAAGCAAGTCTAATTCCTGATGATTCAGTAAATCCAGCAAGGCCTTGGTATTATCTACAATTACTGACAATTCATATACTTGATTATCTGTAAGTTCCGGTATTTTATTATGTAACATATAGTCACCAACTGTTTTCGTTGTACCTATCCGAAACTTCTCTTGCTTTGCCAGACGAAAATGCTCTTCTAATTGATAGGCATTGTATTTTTCACTACGGGCATATTGTTCAAGGTATGTGGCTTGGCTTGTTTTGTATAATTTTTTCCCCTTATAAGTAAAAAAACGACACCCATAATATTTCTCAAGGTATTGGATATGTTGAGTTACAGCAGGCTGGCTTATATTTAATTTCTCTGCTGTTTTACGATAATTCATCTCATCGCAAAGAACCAAAAAAGTATCCATACGGTAATCAAGCATACGACACCTTCACCCTTTTATCTATTATCATTAGTTGTTTACTTCAAGGAACACACAATTTATTGGTTACTCATTCCTTATATCGATAAATTTTACTTATTGATTAATAATTATTTATAATTATATTTTATCATATATCTATGCTATACTCAATAAAATAACAGGATGAATAATCAATCTACGCATTCTGACCAACATGAAAACAAATAATATAAGCTCAGGGGTAAAGGCTATGAAAAAAAATATAAGCGGCATTCTTTATGTATCACTAATTGCTACACTTGCTATCTTCATTCATCACTTCTTTTTAAACATGATTGAAACAATGACCATTGGTATACTTTTAGGGTTTCTTATTGCGAACACAATAGGAAATCCTGAAAGTACTAAAGAAGGTATAAATTTTTCTCTAAAAAAGGTCTTAAAATGGGGTATTGTCTTATTAGGCGTTCAACTAAATTTCAACTTAGTTTTCGAACTTGGACCTAAAATACTTATTCTTATCATCACCTTAATCAGCCTTGCATTGATTACTTCCCAATTTCTAGGAAAAGCATTTAAAATCAATTCTAAACTTGCTGCTTTGCTTGGTGTAGGCTCATCTATTTGCGGTGCATCTGCAATTGTTGCCATGGGCCCTGTTATCGATGCTGATGATGAAGACGTAGCTATTTCTGTCACCGTCATCAGCCTATTAGGTGCTATTGGTGTCATCCTTTACACTATACTTAGTAGGAAACTACCACTCAGCCAACAAGAATACGGTATATGGGCCGGAAGTTCTCTTCAAGGGGTTGCTCATGCACTTGCAGCCGCTGCTGCTTTTGGTAGCCAAAGCATTAGTCTTCAAATAGGAACCTTGGTGAAGATGGCACGTGTGGCCCTATTAGGTCCTGTCGCCATGATTTTGAGTTCAATCTTTTCCAAGACAAGTAAACAAAAAGCTCTACATTTCCCCTTATATGTCTTTTACTTTATTTTAGTTGGTCTTCTTTTTACCTTAAACTCATACTTTTCTATACTCCCGACTTCATTTACTATAGGATCCATAAATATTGATATCAAAAGCATACTCAAGTCATTAAGTGACTTCTTTCTATTAATAGCTATGGTTGCTATGGGACTAAAGGTTCATTTGAAAAGTTTTGAAAGGAAAGCTTTGACCGCCTTGATTGTATGCAGCATTATATTTCTAATCGTGTCATTAAGCAGCCTTTCCTATATTCTTCTTTTCCTTTAGTTATCACTTACTTGAGAAATGTTTTTCTTAAAAAAGACTAACATCCGATTCATGATCTCTTCTTGATAAAAATTTGTATCACCATGTCCGGCTCCTTCAAGAATAAGAAGTTCTGAGGACCTTCCTTCTTCAAGGAGCTTCTTATGCATATTGACACTTTGTTCATAATCAACAATCACATCTTGGTCTCCATGTATAATGAAAAATGGTGGTGTTTTATCATGTATGTTAAATAAGGGACTCGCTTCTTTTGCAAGAATATCAAACTTTACATCATCCGTTTCCCGAAGTAATCGTACAGTAGGCATAATCACATCATAATGGGAATTGTTATTCTTTTTACCTGTCAAGTCTGAAGGTAGATACCAAGTACAAACGGCCTTTATTCTACTATCTTTTAGACCTGTCATTGCCGCTAAGTGGGCACCGGCAGATTCTCCTATTATACCTATACGTGTCGGGTCAATATGATATTTTTCGTAGTTTTCTTCTAGGTAGTTGATACAATTCATCAGATCATCTAAGGGCGCTGGATAAGGCCCATCATTACTATCTCTGTATTCTGGACTGACAACTACAAAACCTTGTCTAAGAAAGTGTTCTAGGTTAGGCAAATGAGCGTGGTGGTCCATTTGCATCCAAGCACCACCACATACCCAAATAATACAAGGCCAAAGTTCATCTGTTTTAAGGTCAGGATACATGACGTCCATTTTTAGGTCCCTAGTTGTATGTCCATACCAGCCATTAACCTGAGAATAGGTAACATCTGCATCTAAGTATAGGGTAGGTCTATCATTTGTTACTTTTATTTTTTCCATTAGTCAAGACTCCAATCCGGCCCATCAGTCATGCCTATTAAATCAAATTTTTCATAAGATATGATGACTTCCATGTCTTTTCCCATATAAGGTAACTTAACTAAAACAGCCTTTTCATCACCATAAAAAGTCCAACCAGCTTCCGCTTCCTCCCATTTCTCGTGTTGAAGGAATCTTGGTAAGCTATCACCATTAACAGAAACCCAATAAGCTGATTTAGATGGATGAATGGAATGTATAATATATTCCTTAAGTTTAGACTCATAATCACCTTGATAGGTAAAATTAATCACCCGTTTTTCACCTGGTGAAACATCAATATTTGTCTCCAGATATGCATTATCTTTGTATGCATTGGTAACTCCGTCATCTTCATAAATCTTTTGATTTTTCATTCCACCTGCAATATAAAGATCCAGTTGACTTGTTGTATCCTTAACAATACTTGTTAACTCGTTATTAAAGAAAAATAGACCATTTTCACGAAGAAACATAGGGATTGAAGTTAAATCCACATCAAATTCAATCCATGAACCACCTTCAAAGCATTCCATATCCTTATCCAAACGGTACCACTTACATCCTTTAGGTAGATAAACCCTTCTTTTTTCTGCTCCTTTATCAAATACATTGGCTACAAGGACAGCTTCACCGAACATAAAAGTAAAGTTCTCATCTGTATAACAAATAATGTCATCAGGAAATTCATAGAATAAGGGACGTAAAATTGGTGCACCTGTCTTATTTGCAATAAAGAGTTGAGTATAAATATATTCAATCATCCTGTAACGTAGCTGATAGGCCGCTTTAACATGGTCATTATTTTGATCGTACATCCAGGCTTCTGTTACCTTGTTGTCAGAATTAGCAGAATTAATACAAAATCTTGGTTGGAAAATTCCATTTTGAATCCAGCGCAATAAGAGCTCAGCTTCAGGAGCATTTCCGGCAAAACCACCAATGTCACATCCAGTATTAGCTACACCAGACAATCCCATACCAAGAATGGTCTCCACATTAAACTTAGGTGTCTTCCAGTCAGTTAGATTATCACCTGCCCATGTTTGAGCATACTTTTGTATACCTGCAAAACCTGCCCTATTAATAATATATGGACGTTTATTTGGATAAACTTCCTGAACGGCTTCAATACCGATATGTGCCATTAAATTTCCCTGTAAGGCTCGAAGAAATGTAGCTCTTCCACCTTTACCGTCATAGTCAAAATATGCCTCACGGTCTTCAACACCATCGTACTCGCAATTATCATTCCATACACAAATGGTTCCTTTTTCTATTAATTGCTTTTTCAGATATTTTTTCCATGTATTTCTAGCGGCAGGATTAGTAAAATCAAAATATCTACCTAAACCACCCCACCAAGGTGATTCATAGTTATCCTTGCCATCAGGTGTCTTAACAAAGACATCTTCTTCAAGAAACTCATCCATAAGAGGGTGTGTCAATAAAATTCCCGGTTTAATATTAGGAATCAAGGCAATACCCTTATCATTCATTTTATCAAAAAAACCGTCAGGATCTGGAAATTTATCTGTATTCCAGTTAAAAACATATCTTTTTTGAGTCCCAAGTCCTGATGTATAACCTGAAGATATCTTAAAGTTGTCTACATGAATACCTAATTCTCTGTGCTTATCAATAACTGTAAGAATCTCTTTATCACAGTCTTTTTCAAGTTCAGCATAATACATGGTTGAGATGGTAAAACCAAGGGACTGCTTAGGTGGCATGATTTGACGACCTGTAAGAAGTGTATAATTTTCTACAATAGACTTAAGGTCCTTGCCTCCAACAATAAACCAGTCAATGTCTCCCCCTTCAGAGCTATAATAAGTATATGGCTCATAATAACCACTAATCTCATTTCCCATATCAAAAACGGTGTCATAACTATTATGATAAAAATATCCTAAGCCATTTTTAGTCTCTTCATTAATCTTAATGTAAAAAGGAATATGTTTATATAAGGGACCACCAAATTCAGGATCATGGCCGATAGCATCCTTTGGAGATAGTCTCATCCTTGTATTTTTCTTATCAAGCTTACCTGTTCTTTCACCAAATCCATAAAAATGATCCTTTTCTTCATCATAAGCGCTATAATGAAAGAGTCGATTAAGATGGTCTTTGACAAAACCTCTACCTACAAGATCTGCATGAAGAAGTTCCTTTTCATTATTGAGTACCCTTATATTAAAGGGATTTTTGATTATTTGTACCTTAAGTTCTGAAGTTTCAAACAATAAGTATTCATCCTTATTAGTAAATCTAGGTTCAATTGGTTGGACTTTTCGACGATAGTCACCGAGGAAGTCATCCAACCTGTCTTCCCATGCTGTCAAGGCCAAAGTATATGAACTCTCCTCAAAGTTTTCATCAAAGGAACTACGGATACGAATAATTTCATCCGTCAAAAAATATAAGCGTATTATCGGTCCATCAGTGATTAACTCATGAAATCCATCTTTTTCAATATAGTCTAAAAACTTTTTAGCAACTATCATGTTTATCTCCTTATTAATTAATCTTTCATACCGGATGTTACCATCCCTTGAACAAAGTTCTTTTGGAAAATCAGGAATACGATAAGAACAGGAATCATTGTCACAACTGACATAGCTAACAAGCTATTCCAATCCACGTTGTACTCACCAATAAAGTTACTGATTGCCAATTGTACGGTATACTTTCTAGGATCACTAATAACAATTAATGGCCATATATAGTCATTCCATCGCCACATAAATGAAAAAATAGCAAGTACAGATATGACTGGTTTTGAAATAGGTACAATAACCTTCCAAAAAATTTGAAATTCGCTGGCTCCATCTATTCTAGAAGCTTCCAGTAAAGAATCAGGCACACTTAGAAGAAACTGCCTAATCATAAACAAGCCTGTAGGGGTAGCAGCTGGTGGTATAATCAATCCTAGGTAAGAATCATAAAAACCTACTTTACTGATTACGGTAAAGATTGGTATCATAATAACTTCCAGAGGAATCATCAAGGTAGAAATAAAACCAACTAAGATCAGTTTATCGCCTTTGAACCTATATTTTGCCAAGGCAAAACCTGCCATGGTATTTATAATAACTGTAAGTATAGTTGATGTTATCGTGATAAAAAAACTATTGATAAAGTAAGTAGAAAAATTTCCTTTTTTAAAAGCTAACATATAATTAGCAAGTGAAAATTCCTTAGGAATGATTCGTGGCGGCCATTCATATAAGTCTGTACCAGCTTTAAATGAAGACATAATAGTCCAGAACACAGGAATTAACATGAATATACAAATCAAGATAATCGGAACGTATAATATCTTGGGAGCTTTCTTTTCCATTATTTATCCTCCTTGCCTGATCTAAATTGAATAGCTGTAACTATCATGATTACTATAAAAAGAATAACTGACATGGCTGATGCATAACCCAGTTTGCTTTTTTCAAAACCATATCTATATATATACTGAACAATATATGTCGTACTTTTTCCCGGTCCACCATCTGTCAATGCGACTATTAGCGGGTAAGCTTTAAATGACTCAATCAAACTTAGCATCAATATCATAACGCTTGTAGGCTTTAAAAGAGGTATGGTAATGGTAAAAAACCTTTTTATAGCACCAGCACCGTCTATTCTAGCCGCTTCATAGTATTGAAGGGGAATATTCTGAAGGCCTGCCATCATAATAACCATATAAAAGCCGACACGACCCCATAGGGTGGCAACAATAACTGTCAATTTTGCAAAAGTAGGGTTAGTTAGCCAGGGAATTCCAGTATTTCCAGAGAGTTCAATTAAGTAATTCAAAATACCAAACGTATCTCCGAAAATCCATTTCCAAGTCACACCAACAACAATGAAGGAAATCATAGTTGGCCAGTATATAGCCGCTCTAAAAAGTGATTTAAACTTAATATTTTGAACGAGCAATAAGGCTACAAGCAAGGAAAAAATATAAAGACTTGGTACAACTATCGCTGAGTATACTCCTGTCTGAGCAAAGATAAGCCAAAATTTATTATCTGAAAAAATATCAATATAGTTTTCAAACCCAACAAATTCAGGTGGATTTAGCCCATCATACTTTGTAAAAGAATAATATAATCCATATAGTGCAGGAATCACTACAAAGACTACAAATATACTAAAATTTGGCAATAAAAAAAGATATGGTGCATATCTTCTGCCACGGTTTAACGTATGCGTTTTATTCATATATCCATGATCCTCCTTCTTTTTAGAATGGATTGCATACCTAAAGTAGATATGCAATCCATAGATACTTCATTTAATTCTTATTGAGCATCATCAATAGCTTCATTAATGATATCGGCCAACTCGTCAAATGCCTCTTGCGGAGTTTGTTCTTCCAATAAAGCTGAAATGATTGCATCTTTAATGTCTGTATAGACAACAGGAATCACTTTTTGCTTAGACCAGTCAAGGGCTGCATTATCAGGAGTATTTGCTAACTCGTTACTGAATATAGCAAACATATCAGCACCAAACTCGTAATCTAATTCTGCATTGTCAAGACGAGGACTTAGGAAGAAAGATTCTTCACAATATTTTCCTGTATTTTCAGTTTTCATAAAATATTCAATAAACTTGGCGGCTTCCTCTTCAACACCTGAACCTTGGAATGCCATTAAATATTTACCACCAGGTACTGAAGAACGAGTTTTTGCTATAGGAGAGTAGGTAACACCCCATTCAAAATCAGTAATGTCACGATAGCTGCTGACCATCCAGTTTCCTGAAAAATGTGCTGCCGCAGTTCCTGATCTGAATAAATTGTTAGGATTTTCTCCACCTAGCCATACAGACTCAGGAATGATCCCCTTTTCATGTAATTCTTTAAAGTAGGTTAAAGCTTCTACTGCAGCTGGCTCATTAACCGTTGCTTTTGTTCCTTCGTCATTGATAAACTGGCCATCAAATTCATACATAAGTGTTGACCAACGATGTGGTGAGTTATCCCATACTAATCCATACTTAGCATCTGTCTTGTCAAGAACTGTTTGAATGGCTACTTCAAATTCTTCCCAAGTCCAAATTTCCTCAGGTGAAGCAGGCACGGATACTCCCGCTTGGTCAAATAAAGTTTTATTGTAGATGATTCCGTTAGCAGTTACATCCATAGGTACACCATATACATGTCCTTCACTAGAATAATATGGTTTCAAACCTTCCATGTATTGAGATGTAATTTCATCATAAGACCCTATTTTCCCAGCAAGGTCAACTGTTTGTTGGAACATAAGTCCAGGATTAGAAATACGCGCAAGCGCTGGAGCTTGTCCACCAGCAATCATTGTTTTTAATTTTGCTTCAAGATCAGAAAAACCAACTTCAATAATGTTGAAACTTACATTTGGATTTTCTTGAGAATAGTTATCCATGATTTCCTTCATAACTTCTGTTTCTACACCGTCTGTAAACCAAAGTACATCTAGGGTAACATCTTCTTTTTCTTCTTCTGTCCCACTTGCTTCTTCTGTCGTTGCATCCTCTGTGCTTGTAGTATCTTTTTTTTCTGAAGAGCTAGAAGAACTTGATTTGTCATTATCAGCCTCTTCTTTTGGACCACATCCCACAAGACCTACCACTAGTACAAGCAGTAATAAAATTGATAGTGCTTTTTTCATTGTAAAACCTCCCGAATTTAATTATCATATTGATTTCAGCATCTTTAATACTTAATCTTTGATGTATAAATTATAGCAAGCTGTTCATATTTTGTTGATGTATATAACAGTACTTTCCATGCACAAAACAGAGGAGTCATGCTTATATCAGTATTAACTGTTACTCTTGTATGCTATACTAACAATGTACTTTTTATAGAAAGGAAATCTCATAATGGAATTGAAAAAGCTTATTTTTACCATCTTGATTTCTATAGTCATTATTTTGATAGTTGTTAACTTAACAAGTGTTCAAGTGACAAATCAAGTCCTGGAAAAAGAATATTTTTCAGTATCGTCACAATCCCTAAATTTATATAATACCATGATGGGCAACGCCTTAAAAGAGTTTGATACATTAACCTTACAGATTGCCACTGATGATGATGTTCAAAGCTATCTTGGAGATCTTAAGTACTATGACAGAACTACAAAATTCGCTCCCATGCACGATAAAATTATATCTTATATCGCACACGATTCAACTATAGATGCTATCCATATTGTTGATATTTATGGCAATGATACCGCCCATGGTGTTCGTAATATTGGGTTAACAAACTCTGAATCTTCTTTGTTCACTAATCAATTAGAGTCCTTAAAGGGTAAGACTTTTTGGGTAAGCTCAGAAACTGGCGAACATTTCTTTTGTGCTAGAGAAATCCTAAACACAGAGGCTTTTAAGTTTGACTCACTTGGTTCAATTATTGCTAGAATTGATAAATCTGCCTTCTTAAACGTCTATAGTAAAACCCTACTTTCAGATACTGCCCCACTTATGTTAATCACGTATGCAGATGAACTAGTCCTTAGCAGTAATAATGAAGAAATGATAAACCTTACAGAAAACAGCAGTGAACTTATTCAGTCACTAAAACAAAAAACCAATAAGCATGAAGGCTATTTCATCACTAAAATCAATCTACAAGACTATTTTATAGCCTACCTTAAAGATCAAAACTCAAGCTTTACCTATTATAGTCTAATGCCATATGATGAGATTACAAATACGATTAATTCTATGAAAACTCTTATCTATACACTTTTAATTATATTACTTATCTTGTTATTTATTGTATCTAGGGTTATTGCTAACAGTCTGACAAAACCTATTAAAGAATTAACCACTAATATGCATATGGTCGTCAATGGAATATATTCCACTGATGAAATGGTCTTCACCTCGAAGTATCATATCCATGAGATTAATGACATGCAAGAGTCTTTTAAAACCATGACATCTAAACTTGATTATTTGATTAATGAAATTTACAAGAAACAACTTTTAATCGAAAAAACCAGATTCAATGTCCTCCAATCTCAAATAAATCCTCATTTTCTTTACAATACATTGACTTCTATAAACGCACTTGCGAGACGTTCGGAACAAAAGGATATATCCACTATGGTTATGGCTCTTTCCAATCTTTTGAGAGAGTCAATAGATTTTAAAAATGAGCTGATTCCCTTAAAAGATGAACTAAAACTTACAAAGGACTTTATCAGCATACAACTTATACGTTATCCCAAGCGTTTACACCATCATATTAATATACCTGAAAGCTACAGTAATTATTTAGTTCCCAAATTTTCTATCCAACCTTTAGTAGAAAACGCAATCAAATATAACATTAATGAAACAAGGAGAAATTGTAGTATTACTATCTCAGCGGTCACTGATGACCAATTATTAATTATCACCGTTGAAGATAACGGTATTGGAATGGACGCAAATTATTTATCAAAAGAGGATGGCTCAGAGTCCAAAGAAAAAACAGGACTTGGCCTAAAGAATATTCATCACCGAATACAAATGTTATTTGGAGAATCTTACGGCATCACCATTGATGACTCCAGAAAGCACGGAACTTCCATCCACATAAAACTTCCTATAACACTTAATAAGGCAGGTGTAAACCATGTATAAAACAATGATTGTTGATGATGAAGATTTAATTCGAGAAGATTTAGCTAGTATTATTCGGTGGGAGGATCACCAATTAGATCTTGTCTATTCAGCCATAGATGGACTGGATGCATTGGAACACATCCCTCAGTTTCAACCGGATCTTATTATAACTGACATTCGTATGCCTGTTATTGATGGTTTAGAATTGATTAAACAGGCAAAAGAAATGTATCCCCATATTACCTTTATCATTCTATCTGGCTATAGTGATTTTTCTTATGCTCAACAGGCTTTAAAATACGGGGTCAAGGACTACCTTCTTAAACCTATTTCCGAAGAAGACATTAACCAATGTTTAGATAAAACAATTATTGCTATTAAGCGACTGAAGGAAAAAAAGGAAGAAAACACACGACTTTTAAAAAATTATGAAACAATCAAAAATATAGCCTCAGAAAAATTTTTTAGTGAACTATTAGAAGGTAAGAAATTCGGCATGAAAAGCTGGGAATATTTTATGTCCTTAACAGAATCTAGGTTTGGCATGAAAGAAAAGATTTTTGTCTTTCTTATGTTATACCCAGATGTAGATTTATACCATTTATTTGCCCTACAAAATATTAGCCGCGAAATTTTCGGCAACGATCATATCATTATTGATACTAAGTTTAAAAACTACTATGTTTTTCTACTAGAATCAGACAGACAGCTATTACTCCACTCAAAACTTTCAGAACTCAAAAAAATCTATACACAATATTTCAAGATAAACCTAACGGTCAGCCACTATATGATTAATGATATTAAATCACTTTCTGACATTTATTTACACCATGTTTCAATTATCGACAAATATTACTATTGGCTTAAAGACAAGATTATCGATAGGGACACAAATTATCCGGCTATAAAAACTTTCAATGTAGATTTAAGCGATATCCATGTCGCATTAAAAACCAATAACTATCCTAAGCTTCAATCTGAAATAGAAGCTTATTTGTCTCGCCTACATAAGGTCGTCTTTAGTAAGCAACAAGTAAGTTTCTTTCATCAAAAACTTCTAAATGAAGTTTTGAGCTTCACGGATACAGGAGAGCGAACCACTACTATCAAGCGGCTTATGGTTCTCTCCGAAAAAGGAAATTTTGATGAATTTCAAGAAGACCTAACCTCTTTCATGTCCCAAAAAATGCTTAATAACCAAAAATTCCTTACACTAAGGTATTCTCAAACAACTAATAGTCTTATCGAAATCATCCATAAAGACTATGCCAATAGCCAACTGTCTCTAAAGATGATTGCCAACGATATCTTGTACTTAAACAATGATTATCTTGGAAAGAAATTCAAACAAGAGACAAGTATCGGCTTTAATGAATACTTACTCTTCTACCGAATTGAAAATGCTAAGTTACTCATCTTAAATGACGATAAAATCCATGTTAAAGAACTATCAGAAAAAGTTGGATTTGGTTATAACAGCTCCCACTTTAGCAAGACATTTAAAAAGTTAACCCATATGAGTCCCAGTGAATTTAAACAGCATATAGAAACAGGAGATTCTCTTTTATCAGAGAATCTCCTGGATTGATTAAATATTTTTTCAGGATAGGGTCTTTATGGTGCAACTAATCCTACCCTACCTATTCCACTGTAACACTTTTAGCAAGATTACGTGGTTTATCTACGTCATGGCCAAGACCACAGGCGATGAAATAAGCAAATAATTGTTGTGGGATATTAACAAGTAGGGTCGTTAACATCCAGTGGGTCTTGGGAACGAAAATAACATCATCTGCAATTTTCTCAACCATTTCATTACCTTCAAGGGCAATGGCGATAACTTCAGCACCTCGAGCCTTCACTTCTTTAATATTGCTGATTGTCTTCTTCATGAGTTCTTCCTGACCTAGAAGCCCCATCAAGACAGATCCTTCCTCAATAAGTGCGATAGGACCGTGCTTCAACTCTCCTGCAGGATAACTTTCTGCATGAAGATAAGCAACCTCTTTAATCTTAAGGGCACCTTCTAATGAAGCTGCATGATCAAGACCACGACCGATATAGAAGATATTCTTCATATCAAGGTGCTTATAAGCTAACATCTTAATCTCTTCTTCTTGGGCCAGTATCATTTCAATCTGATCTGGAAGTTTCATAATGGCATCCCGTAAGATTAGAAACTCTTCATCTGGAATTTTTCCAAGAAGACGTCCCATTCTAACACTAATCAGATACATGGCAATTAGCATAGCAGAGTATGCTTTGGTCGATGCAACTGCAATTTCTGGGCCTGCACAAAGATAGAATACGTCATCTGCTTCTCTAGCCATAGTTGATCCCACTACGTTAACTGCTGCAATTACATATGCTCCAGACTTTTTAGCCATACGAAGGGCCGCCAGTGTGTCTGCAGTTTCACCTGACTGGGAAACAACAATCATTAAAGTGTTCTCATCAATAATAGGATCCTTGTATCTAAATTCAGAAGCCACTTCCATCACGGCTGGAATACGACAAACCTTTTGAAGGATTTCCTTACCAACCTCAGCTGCATAGGCAGCTGTACCACAGGCAACTAAATAGACTTTGGAAACTCTGGCAAGTAGGTCTTTATCAATTTTCAGTGTATCTAGTTTAATATCCATTGAATCCTGGCTTAAACGTGATTTCAAAACATCACGCATAACACGTGGCTGCTCATGGATTTCTTTTAGCATAAAATGATTATAACCAGCTTTTTCAGCTGCGTCCATATCCCACGTTACTTTAAAAACTTCCTTTTTTAACTCCTTTTTTTCCATATCAAAAATCTTGACGGACTCTTTTCGAAGAATAGCTACTTCGTCATCTTCAAGAAAATAAACATTTCTCGTATGCTTTAGGAGGGCTGGTATATCAGAGGCAATAAAGTTCTCCCCTTCGCCTACGCCAATAACTAAAGGGCTTTCTTTTCTAAGAGCAATAATTTCTTCAGGATTTTGCATAGAAATGACGCCAAGAGCATAGGAACCAACAATACGGCTTGCCGCCTTTAAGACAGCATCAAGGAAAGTAGGTTCAGATTTGGTGTATTCTGTGATAAGGTGAACTACAGTTTCAGTATCTGTCTCAGAAGCAAAATGATAGCCTTTTTCTATGAGTTCTTCACGTAAGGCAATATAGTTTTCAATAATACCATTATGGACAATAGCAATATCCACATCTTCATTAATATGTGGATGGGCATTGGCATAAGAAGGTTCTCCATGGGTCGCCCATCGCGTATGACCGATACCTACGGTGCCTTCTAAGGTCTGACCAAGAAGTACGTCTTCCAAATCCCTAAGTCGTCCTTTAGCTTTAGCTGTATCAATCTTATCTTTATAAACAGCAACTCCTGCTGAATCATAACCTCTATATTCTAGGGTTTTCAACCCATCCACTAAAATAGGTGTTGCTTCTCTACTTCCTATATAACCTACTATACCACACATATATTTCTCCTTTATCTAAGCCAATCTCTCTTCAATAATTCCTGCCAAACGGCTGGCTTCCCTTGCAAGTTCCGCTTTGTTTTTACCTTCAATCATGACACGGACCAATGGCTCAGTCCCCGAAGGACGTATAAGCACGCGACCGTCTCCTGCAAATTTTTCTTCCAATTGGGCGATTTCAGCAGAAATCACCTCATCCTGCATATATTCATGCTTTTTAGCTGTAGAGACTTTGGCATTAACCAATACCTGAGGTAATACATTCATGATTCCAGCAAGCTCTGACAGCTTCTTGCCTGTTGCTTTCATAACTTCCAAAACATGGAGGGATGTGAGAAGTCCATCACCGGTTGTATTTTCATCTAAGAAAATAATATGACCGGACTGCTCACCTCCAATGTTATAGCCATTTTCAAGCATATTCTCAAGAACATAACGGTCTCCGACTTTAGTCTGAACAATATTCATCCCTTGCTCTTTACCCATAATGGTAAAACCAAGGTTACTCATAACCGTCCCCACCAATGTATCTTTAGCCAATGTTCCTTTATCTTTCATATAATTACCACATATAGCCATAATCTGATCACCGTCCACAAATTGTCCATGTTCATCAACAGCAAGACAACGGTCGGCGTCACCATCATAGGCAAATCCAAGATCAGCACCTACCTGTATAACATAGGCCTTCAAGTCGTCCATATGGGTTGATCCACATTGCTTATTAATATTGGTACCATCTGGTTCATTATGAATGATAACCACCTCAGCACCTAATTGTCGTAAAGTTTCTGGAGCAGATACATAGGAAGCGCCGTTAGCACAATCAATGACGACCTTTAGACCGTCAAAACGGTAACTTATCTGTTTTTTTGCAAATCGGATATAATCATATATACTTTCATTTCTATAATTAACTCGGCCAATACCTGTACCAACAGGCAATTGTATAGACTTGCAGTTTTCTTCAATTAGGGTTTCAATTTCATCTTCCAACTCATCAGATAACTTATATCCCTTATTATTAAAAAATTTGATTCCGTTATACTCTACCGGATTGTGGGATGCACTAATTACAACCCCTGCATCCGCTTCATATTCCCTTGTCAAATAGGCTACTGCAGGTGTTGGAACAACACCAATATTAATCGCATCCGCACCTACAGAACATATACCGGCAATAAGAGCTGCTGTCAGCATCTCTCCACTTAGCCTAGTATCTCTTCCTATTAAAATCGTTGGTTTATGGGCATTTTCTTTTGTCAATACATAAGCACCAGCTTGCCCAAGCTTATACGCCAAATCAACTGTCAATTCACTATTCGCTATGCCTCTTACGCCATCAGTTCCAAAAAGTTTCCCCATCATGAACTCCTTTATTTTCTATCCTTGGTCAAAACATAGGTCTTATCCCAAAGGTTCCTATAGGTATTTAATATCATATGACACTCACTTATTATAGCACCATCATTTTTTTCTTCAATAAAATCATATAAAAAAAATGAGCCAAAAAACCATGTGGTATATACCAATTTCAATATTGGTATATTTTTGACCCATTTATCATTATTCATATACTATAGACTCCTTGCAATCCAATATTATATGAGAATATAATTTTTATTATTCATTTCCAGTATTATCCTCAATAGGTGTCACTTCACCTTCAGGGACTTGATCTCCCTCTGCAGTTCCTGTCTCTGTCTCTTCAACTGGTTCAGCAATCAACTCAATAGTTATGTTTGGCCGGTCTGAAAGGATATCAACACCTACTGGTTCATAATATTGTAAGGGTACGGTATGAATGCCTTCATCCAAACCTCTAAGAGATATAAAGGGACCTACACGTTCAATATCCAAATCTTTCAATCTCTCCGGAATACCGCTATAAACTATACTATAGGTTTCTTCTCCAATATATCCAAATTGGAGTCCATCCGGAATATACTTAACATTGATATTCTCATGAGTCACTGGTATCTCAATTCTTTCAATCGGTTCAATATCCACATAAGCATTAATGGTTTCAACATCACCGTGAGTAGTAATACCTGGTGGTAGAATTGTATTTACATCAATATCCAAAGTCGTATCTTCTGAAAGGGCCTCTATGTTCAAGCCACTAATAACTATGGTATCCAAAGAATTTATTGTGGCTTCAGGTCCTTTGACACTGAGTGTGTTTTGGCTAAGACTAACATTAATGAGTTCATATCCGTTAGCAACCTTATCATCTGTTTCAAGTTTTAAGTCCACAATTTTAGTCTTCAGTATAGGTACCTTAATCTGAACCTGATTTGTAGAAGATGTAAGTCCGCTGATTACATTATTAGCTTCATCAAAAAACTGTGGTTTCCCAAAAAGTGTTACATCTCTAGTAACACCATCTATAGTGACAGGTACTAGAACACTCTTTATTAGACCAACCTTCGATTCAGGACCTTCTACTTCAATATTATTTGGGATTACACTAGGTTCTAGGTAAACATACCCTTCCTCAGGTTCTCCCTCCATATATGGTTGAACAACTTTTTGAACAGTGATGATGTTCTCAAGTTCAACCATCATCATATTAGGCTCTTTTTCCAATATACTGACACCATCAGGTGCTTCTATAACAATATCTACAGCATCTGTAATAGACTTTTTCTCAAGATCTGCATAGGCATATATATCATTCTTGGACATAGAATCTACAACTGAACGCTTTCCACGAACTCTTACTGTCACCGTTTCGCCCTCACGATACTCAATTGCCTTTTTCTCTGATTCAATAGCATCTTTATTCAGTTTTTCAACAGTAACATCGATGAAAGTCCTAGAAATCTGTGGATCTTCATAATTGACCACCATTAGCCAAGTGAGAAAAGCCAAAAAAATGGAAAGGACTTTCCACCAAAAATTATTCATTATCTTCTTTATCAACTTTAGCTCTTCCTCTCCACAATTTAAAGCGTTTCGGCTCACCAGCAGATGCTGAATATATGTGTAGTAGCTTGTTTTTTAAATATTCTGATTCAACACCACGTACAAGATTACCGCCTATGGCAACTGAAACCTTACCATTTTCTTCAGATACAATAATAACAACTGCATCAGATACCTCTGATATACCAACACCTGCCCGGTGCCTTGTACCAAGTTCCTTACTTAGGGTCATATTATCCGAAAGAGGTAGATAACAAGTAGCCGCCGTTATTCGATTATTTCTTATGATGGCAGCTCCATCATGAAGAGGTGTATTGTGTTCAAAAATATTAACCAGCATCTGGCTGGTAACATAGGCACCAATATTAATTCCTGTACTTTCATACTCATTAAGACTTTCATGTTGTTCAATAACAATTAAAGCTCCGGTTTTAACCTTTGCCATCTCATATACCGCATCAACAATTTCATTGATAACAGATTCACTACCTTCGAATTTTTCGCGGTCATCTTCTGTAAAAATATTATTAAGGAAATTTCGACGTCCTAAGGATTCCAATGCCCTGCGAAGCTCTGGCTGGAAAACAATAATCACAGCTATAATTCCCACATTCAATGCATTACTAAATATGAATAGAATCGTATTCAGTTCAAATACAGTGGCAACTACGCTAATTAAAACCAATACAATAATACCCTTAAAAAGAACCCATGCTCTGGTACGTCTGCTCCACATAAGCAGCTGATAGATAACAAAGGCAATAAGAGCGATTTCAATAATATCTCGTATATGAATGGTTGGAAGATTAAGGCTTAACTCACTAAACCAATCCAGAATATTCTGTGTTGACGTCATAATGACACCTCTTGGGCAAATATAGATTCTTTAACCTGTCTTACTCAGGCTTACTATTATTATAACAAATTCGGTAGCCATAAACTACCGAATCCTGAATAAATTGTTATTTTGATTGATTTTGTTGCACAGAAGCTTTTATCTTAGGAATTGTTCGTACATAATAGACATACTCATCATCTTCAAATTGTAGTTTTTCTGAGCGTTTGTAATCTAAACTAAACTTAGTAAATTGCATGGCAGCGACAATGATACCTGCTATCAAGCCTCCAAGTAAAACGCCACCAACAGAAATACTTGCCTTAAGGATAGGATTACCGATAATCGTGATTACAACCATAGCAATCACCCCTATCCCAATAGCTATATAATGAATATAGTCAATTTCAAATTTACGGACAAAATACATAACTATGACGACTCCAGCAAATATCCCTACGGACAAAATCATATTTCTATCTGCAATCATGACCTCAGCCAAGTATTTATACATTTCAATAAGTATATCAGGACCTTCTAAAAGTGTGGCGTTAGGAACGTGACGTTCTAAAAGACCTGGAATATAAGCTGCAAAATAATAAACTCCCACACCGACACCTAGAGGAATAATCGAGCTTACACCAAAGAATAGGCCTGCAAATATTGGTATAACATAGGGAATATTCCAACTATAAAATAAGGGTACAAGTAAGATCAGCATAGCATACCTAGGTTGAATCCTACCAAATAGCAAATAAACAACCAACATAGCCATAAACACTATAATAGTCGCCTCAATGGATACACTAAAAAGTTGCAAGGTCACAACTGCTATAAGTAAAAGTACAAACCAGCTAGAAGGTAAAAAGGCGGCTAATAGTGCCATGGCCATATTTACACCCAAACTGGCAAATAAAGGTGAGTAAGCAAAAAACTTATTCAACTTCATAACAATAATCAATGATATAATAAATTTTCCAATAGGATTAATGATACGATCAAACTTCTTATATAGTCCTATTAAAATCGCACGTATGACAAATATACGTTCCAATAACTGTTCCATTTCATGTCCTCCAAATTAACTCTTACTTGACATCTGTCCAAGTTCTTTCATGTCTTTCTTATACTCTACGACCCGCTTTTCAGCCTCATCATATTCCTTACGGTACATTCTGCCGCTTAAGAATGAATAAACAGCCATAATAAGAATCCACAAGGTTAAGTATTCAATACCGTCACCGACAAAATCATAATCCGTAAATTGCGCTAGATTCTCAATAAACTTGGATCCGAAATCCGCAGCAAATACTGCAAATACTGCAATAGAAGCCAGAACACATGTAACAAAACTGTTATAGGAAATATAATCCGATTTAGACCGTCTCATAATCCGAAAATCTTTTTTTCCTTGATTTTCCTCATAAGAAGCGAGTTTTGTCATTAGTCTGATTCTCTCTTCGTTAGCCATTGGGTTCACCCCGTTTCTAAAATAATCCCCTTTCTTTCCTATTAGAATAATAAAAGGGTATGTGCTTAGGCTAATCCTGCCTTTGCATCATACCCATTATATCATAAACCCCGACTTTAACAAGAGTTAACCAATTACAAATTTATGACAAAACCACGTCAAAACTCATATCAGCTACACCAGCTATAGTCTGGTATATGGAGCAATATTTAGTGGAAAGTTCCGCAGATTTAGACACGGCCTTCTCCTTTTCAGAAGGGACACCTTTGATTCCAAAAGATACATTGACCCATTGTAGGGTTGTTGGAACTTCTTCTCTTTTCTCACCGGTAATACTAAGGGTGCATCCTTCAAAAGCGATCTTCTTTTTCTCAAGAATATCTAAAAAGGTGGCATATAAGCAAGATGCCAAAGCTGCAAAAAGAAGATCATACGGTAAAGCCTCTCCCTCACCTATTCCAATCTTTATATCTACATTGGGCATCTTAGCAACACCCTTAAATTCCTTTGTAAATTCTACATCCAAATGTCTAACAGCCATAATAACTCCTTTCAAGTTTAAGTTTATATGCTTCTTATATATGATTTACTTCGACTAGTCTTATTTTCTCACTTTCCACCTACATAGTCTACCTTCAAGTTGATCTATCAAGAGAAAGAGAAGGAAACCGATAAAGCTAATGGTAACAATTCCTCTATACATAGACAAATAGTCAATTCTTGACCAAGCATCCAATATATAATATCCCATGCCAAATTTGGTCCCATAGGCTTCAGAAAAAAACAAGACAGAAAGAGCTGTCCCTGTTGACAGTCTAACACTCGTCAATATTTCCGGTAGAATTGCAGGAAGAGTTACATAACGATGCATCTCTATTTTCCTAGCATTCATGCTTTTTAGTATATCATAATTCTCCTTGTCAATGTTAAGAACTGCATCTCTTACCGTCAAGCTTATCTGAAAGACAATTATAAGAAAAATCAAAAGTATTTTGGATACATTTCCAAGGCCAAATAAGATCATCAGTACAGGCAAAAAAACTGTTTTAGGAATGGGATAGGTCAGATAAACCATAACGCCTAAATACCTGTTCCAGGATCTGGATTGTGCCATACTAAGGCCAACTAAAACACCAACAGCAACAGCAGACAGTATCCCTAATAAAACCCTATAAAGGCTCACTCCAACATGTTTCAGAAGGTCCAAAGACTTAATATCAACAAAGTCCATATAAACTGTTACAGGCGAAGGTAATGTTTTTATCTGAAGGAGAAGTGAAAGCATAAGCCAAATAATATGAAGAAGTAAGACTCCAACAATAAATTCTTTTATCCCCTTCTTTTCA
Source organism: Vallitaleaceae bacterium (assembly GCA_963677625.2). GTDB lineage: Bacteria > Bacillota > Clostridia > Lachnospirales > Vallitaleaceae > UBA1351. The sequence continues at coordinate 371,949 of CAXXSW010000002.1, read as the reverse complement.
GGAATATGATTATTCATAGGCTGTCACCTCGTCCAATAAAGACTTGATGTCCCCATGTCTTTCCCCTTTAATACCAAACCTATCATTGTCTATTACCTTTATAATATTACCAGGCACTTGTGATAGGACTAGAATCCTTTGTCCCAGAAACAAGGCTTCATCAATATCATGAGTAACAAAAAGAGTCGTAGTCTTATACTTAGACCACATCTTAAGAAAGATATCTCTAGCCTCTTCTCTACGTATAGCATCTAAAGAGGAAAAAGGCTCATCCATAAGCATTAAGTCCGGTTTCATAAGTAAGGCCCTTGCTATGGCAACTCTTTGCCTTTGCCCACCGCTAAGTTGATTAGGATATCTGTTTTCGTAACCTTCAAGACCCAGCTCAGTCATTAACTTAAGCAACTCCTGGTCAAAATCCACATCAAGTATATCTTTTCTAATTCTAAAAGGTAGTATGCAGTTTTCACGAATACTCATCCAAGGAAGAAGGCCATAATGCTGTGGAATGTAACCTACTCTATAAGACTTAGTGTCATTTAGAACGACCTGACCAGAATAGTTCTTATTCACTCCAGCAAGGACATTAAGCAAGGTTGTTTTACCACAACCGGAGGGTCCTATAACTCCTATGATTTCTCCCTCTTCTATTTGGAAATTCAAGGGACCTAGGACTGTGAACGCCTTCTTTCCCCTCTCATACCCAACTTCAAGATCATGGACTTTCAGCATTTAATCGACCTCTTTTATCATATCCGAAGGCTTAATATCTTTTTGATTAATTCCCTTTTCTTCTATCCACTCAATAACCTCTTCAATGTCCTTCTGATCTGGAAGACCCGATTTTCTATAATTACCGAGTACAATCTTACCCTTCATTTCTTCCGGAAATCCTATTGTATCAATGATTAATTGCTCATATTCTGAAATATCAGTTTCATGAATATAGTCAACGCCCTTATTATAAGCTTCAAGAAGCGATTTGACTTCATCTTTTTTTGTATCTAGGACATCCCCTCTAAAAGCAAGAACGGTTGAAGAATTACCATACTGGCTATCTTTTGCAATAACAAGTCCACCACTTTTTATGGCAAGGGAAGCAAACGGTTCAGGAAGAAGTACCACATCAACCTGACCACCAGCTAGCATTTCAATCCTCGCAGGAATTGCCGGTACAGGAATCTTTTCCACCAAATCTCTACTGATTGATGCCGTATCAAGCATACGGTCCAAGGCGTATTCAATAACCGTATTCTCTGAAATAGCAACCTTTTTCCCAGCTAATTCTTCTACTGATGTGATACCAGTCTGCCTAGAAGCAATTAAGATAAAGTCACAATCTGTGTATGATACAATCTTCATATCAAAACCTGCATTCTGGTAGAGACAAACTCCCATTTGGTCACTAATAGTACCGTCAAGTTCTCCCGCCTGAAGAGCGGCATCTCTATCCTTTGGATTTTTAAAGACTTCAAAGTGAACATCAAGCCCCACTTCATCAAAGTACCCCATTTCTTTAGCGACAATAAGGGGCATAGTATCTTCAGTGGGCATAAGACCTAAGGTAATCCTATCATCCAATACTTCCTTACTGCCACAACCTCCAAGTAATAAGATGATTCCTACGCTTGCTATCAAAAATATTGTTTTTTTCATGTGTGTACCTTTCTATCTATTGTTTGGAAAAGAAGGATGTATATGCCTTCATTATATCAAATGATAATAAATATATTGCAGTTTTACAATATGACATCCTCAATCACTTGTCACCTTATGTCGATTTAAAATTTCGTCATATACTCCGTTTTCAATAATTATTTGTAAGCCTTCATTAAATGCATCAATGAGCCAGTCTGCATCCTCATTAAACTTATCTAGCATTAAATGATAGTTATCATTATCCAGTTCAAAATCATAGTCAAAAAAACCAAAATTATCATGATCATTAGGTAGGTACCTATCGATTAAATATTGACCAACGTAATAGTCAGCAGGCACCAAGTCAATTCTATCCTCTTTTAACTTCATAAATAGCTCTTCTTCTAAATAACTATGCTCAATTTTAATATTGTGAAGATCAAAATAGGATTGGTAATAATAATGCTTCATACCACCAATATCAAAGCCTTCTAAGTCTTGGTAGTTTTGAGGGGGATTTGTTTCAAAATCATGATTACCCTTATAATAAAAAAAGCGAGTAATAGTAGTTTCCCTACTTAATATTTCATTAGAAAAAACAAAATCCTCATCTCTAGCATCAGTTCTCACATATGGAAAGGTTGCCCAGGCAAGACCATTGTCGACCATATATAAACAACGTTCCCAGGAGTAATATTCAATCTGATAGTTAACTTCAACTATATCTAAGGCAGCCTCAACAATCTCCATCATAAATCCACGATTTTTACAATCGTCGTAAACGTAAGGTGGATATTCATTGGTTACAATAATAACCGGTTCTTTACTTAGCTTTATTGCCTGTCTATGTTTTTTTGTATCTTTAAGTATTTTATATGTATCGGTTTGACCATGATTCTTGACATAAGAGAGTTGAATATAGCTGATTCCGAGAATTAAGATAGCTATGAACAAGATTGAATATACAATAAAAACAGGTCTAACTTTCATCTTTGAAGAATTCAATATCAACGCCTCCTTCAAGAAGTTTAACAAATACATCTACTACTAAAGGGTCAAACTGGCTACCTGAATTTCTTCTTAATTCACTAATAGCCTCATCCATTGTCATCACTTTCTCACGATAACTTCGTTTAGATGTCATTGCATCATATGAGTCTGCAACAGAAATAATCTTTGCACCCAAAGATATATCATCACCACTCCTACCATTTGGATAGCCTTTTCCATCGACACGCTCATGATGCATGAGTACATGTTGAGAGACTGTATTTAAAAAACTTATATTGTTTAATATATCATACCCCTTTTGGCTATGGGTTTTAACGATAATATATTCTTCTTCCGTTAACCTGCCTGGCTTATTTAAAATCGATGCACTTATACCAATCTTTCCTATATCGTGTAGGATAGCCGCAATTTCAATATCATCTACAGCTTCTTGATCTAAATTTAATACCTGAGCAATTCTCTTACTTAGAAAGGCCACACGCTCACAATGTCCACCTGTATATGTATCATTAATTTCAACTGATTTAGCCAAACCTAAAACAGTATCCTTGTATGCTGTATTCGTGTTTTTTACAGCTTCTTCTAATTGATCTATCTGGTCCTTAATTCGGTTTTCCTTATCTATCAAACCGGCTTGCATTTTATATACTGCTTCTTGTAATTTTTTGACCTGATGGGAAGCTTTCTTAAGAATGAGATTATCAAAATCACCATTGGCAATATTACTAGCGACATTTTCAAGTTCAAGGAGAGGTGATAATTCCTTGTACATAAAAAAATGAATGATAAGGATAACAACAAGCATCTGAAGCAAGACTAGTTGTAAGTCAACTAGCCTTATTCGAATAAAGTCTTCCTTAACATATTGATCTGTCATAGAAATTTCAACCAAACCAATATATTGATTATCATGTATTACTTTTCTGCTTTGTGTAAAAGTATCATCAATGAAGTTATCTTTTTTTATACCTGCTATAAAATCACCATTTGGACTTAAAACAAGAATGCTTACAACTGATGGTTTATGAATAACCGCTTCTATAATTGAATTTGTGGCTTCATAGTTTAGGTCCCAAATAGGATATTCTAAAGCACCTCTTGCAAGTTCTAACTCTTGATACAACTTTTCATCCATTTCATCTCTAATTCTAGATAAACCATTTGACCAAGAATATATGTTAGTAACTGCAGTAATAAGAATCATAGTTAAGGATACTATTACTATTAACTTTTCATTTATACTTTGAAATTTAATCATTTAATCTTCCTTGAAAAGAAATCTTTCATACCATGTGGTAAAGTTATTATTCAATTGTTTTAAACTCATTCATCTTATCTTCCAAAATAGTCGCAATGTTATTTAACTTATTCGCGTAATTTAGAAGCTCTGACATGGATGCATTTTCTTCTTCTATAGCAGCTGAAACTTCTTGACTTACAGCCGAGTTTTCGTTGACCGTCTCAATGATTTTATTAACTGCCGTAAACATTTTTTCTTTCTTTTCTGCTAGTTCCATAGAACTATCATAAACACTTTCCACATAATTCACGACACCCTCAAGAGAATCGCCTGTAGCATTAAAACCTTCCTCTGACTTATTGATCGCCTGAGCCAAGGCATCTAAAGAATCTTTGACTAATTCCATGTCATCTACCGCACTCATGGATTGGTCTTTAATATTTTGAATAAGATTATTTATATCGATGGTTGCTTGATTCGTTTCTTCAGCTAACTTTCTAATCTCTTCTGCGACAACAGCAAAACCTTTTCCAGCTTCACCTGCTCTTGCTGCTTCTATTGATGCATTTAAGGCAAGAAGATTGGTTTGATTTGAAATACTCTCTATAGATGTTGTAAATGCTTCAGCATTATTTGCATCAGTACTTATTTGATTAATTAGCTCACCAATACTACTGGTTTTTTCAATACTTATGATTTTTACATTCTCAAGTTCACTCATTTGACTAGAAGCTTCTTTACTCTTGTCTATTGTCGTTTTAGATATTTTTTTCATATTACCAATGCTGCTTGTCATATCATCGATCAGGCCTTCAATTTCAACAAGGGTTTCACTTAGATTCCTTGAATCCATAGCTTGATCTGTTGTTCTTTCTGCTAACATTTCAATAGCCTTAGACGTTTCACCTATAGCCATAGCGTTTTGCTCTGATATATCCATAAGTGATTTTGAAGCACCGCTTACTTCATTAGATGTCAACTGAACATCCCTAACAATAGAGGACATACCGGTAACTAATTCGCCTGTTGTCCTAACCAGCGTACCTGTTTCATCTTTACTCTTACTATATTTACCATCTAACTGTACAGTAAAGTCTTTCTTAGCTACTAGCTGCAAAGCACCGGATACATGATGGATAGGTTTTGAAATTCTTCTTGATACAAAAGTTGAGATGACAATGGACAAAATAATGACTAATAAGGCAATAAGAGCAATAATCACTAGGGTGTGGTTAAGACTTGCCAACATTTCCGACTTATCTGTAAAAGTAATAATAACCCAGTCCGTACGCTCAGAATGTTTAACCTGCGCAAGATAATTACTACCGGAGATAGTCGTATCAAACTGGTCAATAGATTCATCTAAAGCCATTTCTAAGTTAGGGATTTCTACTACCATGTTTTTTGACTCATCCTCACCTGGGATGATGACTTTATTATTATTCTCTTCATGTTTTGGGTCAGCAAGAATCAGGCCATCTCCTGCTCCATGAATTATCATGGCATAGCCATTTTCTCCAATTTTAATATCTTTCATAATATCTGACAGTTGACCAGAAGATGCATCTATAGCCATAACTCCAAGTAATTCACCGTTTGAATCTACAAACGTTCTCGCATTACTTACTATTAAAGTCCCTGTTACTGAATCTTCATAAGGATTCGTTCTTAACACTTGACCATTTCCTTCTATAGCCAACTCATACCAAGGTCGTACTCTGGGATCATAATTACTCGAATTCTGTGTTTCAGGCCATTGAATATAACCACCATATTTTGTTCCCATATACACATAAAGGGTGCTTGGATGACTTTGACCGTAATTTTGAAAGGCTTCATAGATTTCTTGTTCAACTCCACCATTTTGAGAGGGAGTCATTGTTCCTCCCTGAAAATCAATATAGTCTGTAATACTTTCATCGCTTTTTTGAAGCAAAGGATTTTCAGCAAACATATCAATATTTTTATCTAATTCCTCATAAAAAAGATTGATAGATTTGTCAATGGTTTGCAGTTGTTGTAAGTTAGAAACTTCATACTGATTCAGAGTAGTATTCCTTATTATCAAAGCAACACTAACACTGATGATGAGAACGGTTAGGATAACTAAGCCAGATGTAAACAAGATAAGTTTGTTTTGAATACTTTTCATTAGCAATTCTCCTTTACTGAACAACAAAAAAACTTCATTATCTCTCATAAAGTATAGCCTGCCCTTATGTATTCAATTTAAACTCCTATGATTAAGCAAATATAATCTGCTTTTATTAGTTTATTGGAGCATTATTCTTAGCGCAAATAATAAGCAAGAACGCTGACGTCAATAAATGATGCAATATATGATAGACAAACACTTTCACATCTACATATATGTTGGGTAAATTTAAAAAGACCAGCATATACAACCACATCATATTACTTCTTATATAATTTTATAACATATGTTTACTAATTGCAACATAGCAAAAGAGATCTTTCCTGTAGAAAACAAAGAGATCTTTCCTATAGAAAAACAAGGGCCCATTTAAGGGCCCTTTAATGATTCTCCATAGTATAAAATCCCAAATACCAGCCTTCTATTCCAGCGTAACTTTAACCTGCTCAGCACTTGGTATAATAAGTATTCCTTCACTTGATTTATAAGATGTACCACCAATAACATCTAAAACACTACCTATATTATGAAGTAAAAACTTAGCATCCTTTGGTAACTTAGATAAGTGTAAGTCTATCTGTTTTCTCTTTCTTTCCGCTTTTACTCTTACATCGACTTTACCATCTACAGTAGGAACTTCACTGATAGCTTCTTTACCATCTTCTAGTTGATATACGTGAAACTCTACACCCTCACTGTAATTATAATCCGGTCTAGTTGCATCTGCTCCAATAGCTAATATGGTGTTTGGACGTACATATAAAGGTAAAGAAAAATAATCATAACTTCCCTCATACCACCTGCCACCTTCTTTTACCTCATTGGTAAAATAATCTGTCCATAAACCATTAGGTAGGTAGTAATGTACTTTTTCTGTTTCAGAAAAAATTGGTGCAACTAGCAAGTGGTCACCAAACATATATTGCATATCTAGGTAATGGGTTGCCATATCTTCTGGAAACTCAAAGACCATTGGCCGCATCAAGGGAGTTCCCTCATCCCGAGCCAGCATAGACATACGGTAGATATATGGCATCAGTTTACATTTTAGGTTTACAAAAAATCTGGCAACATCAACAGCTTCTTCATCAAAGAGCCAGGGTACTCTATAGCTTGAAGAACCGTGTAATCTACTATGGGAAGATAACATGCCAAAGGCTAGCCAACGTTTATATAAGTCTGGTGTTGCTGTATGTTCAAATCCCGAAATATCATGACTCCAAAATGAAAAACCAGACATGGCAAATGATAATCCACCTCTTAGGGTTTCAGCCATGGAAGCATAAGTAGCAGAACAATCACCACCCCAATGAACAGGGAACTGTTGACATCCAGCCGTAGCACTTCTAGCAAATACAACGGCCTCATCTTGACCTTTTTCTCTTTTCAAAAGATCAAAGACACATTTATTATACAAATAGCTATAATAATTATGCATAGAACGTGGATCTGAACCATTATGGTAGATAACATCTACAGGAATCCGTTCACCAAAGTCAGTCTTAAAACAATCAACTCCCATATCTAATAAGGTCTTCAATTTATCTGCATACCATTCACATGCTTTTGGATTTGTAAAATCTACTAAAGCCATTCCATTTTGCCACAAGTCAATTTGCTTTACACCTTTACCATCTTTTCGCATAAGAAAGTAGCCATTTTCTGCCCCTTCTTTAAAGAATGATGTACCTTGTGCTATATAAGGATTAATCCATAAATCAATTTTAAGACCCTTTTCCTTATAGCGTTTCAACATTCCTTCAATATCCGGAAATACTCTACAGTCCCATTCAAAATCACACCAGTGGAATTCTTTCATCCAGAAGCAATCAAAGTGGAAAACACTAAGTGGAATATCCCTATCAACCATACCCTGAATAAAAGAACTAGTAGTATCTTCAGAATAATTTGTTGTGAAGGATGTCGATAACCATAAACCAAATGACCAGGCAGGCGGTAGGGCCGGTCTACCTAAAAGACTAGTATAAGCTTTTAATATATCTTTCGGTTTAGGCCCATATATAAAATGATAAGTCAGTTCTTCCCCTGGAACGGAGAATCCGACATACTCTACCTTTTCGCTTCCAACTTCAAAAGAAACATTATCAGTGTTATCGACAAAAATACCATAACCTTTATTGGTCATATAGAAGGGGATACTTTTATATGCAATTTGAGAAGATGTCCCACCGTCTTCATTCCATGTATCCACTGACTGGCCGTTTTTTACAAAGGCAGTAAATCGTTCGCCAAGACCATAGACACATTCTCCAGGTTGAAGTGATAATTCATTTACCATATAAGGCTGATACTCTTCTAACATATAATTATTTTCTGGAAACATGGTGGAAGTTTCTTTGTTATATCGCATATAGCCCAAGTTACGAAAGCCACAACTCGTTATAACCTTACCATCAACTTCAAACTGATACCCCCACATTTTACGATTAACTCTAACGGTGATTTGTCCCGCAGTCATTATTCCCTCATCTTCAGTAATCTCCACAGATACTTCTTGAGGATTTATATACTTTTCAAATTTTGCTACTTGATTGTCATAGGCCTCATAATGATAGCTTTTAACTCCTATAATATTTTCTGCGGGCGATGTGAATTCAATGGTAATCGTTGGTAGGTTCAATGTGCCTGCTCGATTCTCAACGACTCTACAGGGAGCAAGAACTCGCATACCTCCCGGAATTTTTTGAATCTCATATGCATGTGATGCGTAAAGAGCATTAGCCCTTTCGTTTCCTAACCAATAGCCTTCAGTAAATTTCATCTTTTTCTTCCTTTCACTTAAAAGTTACTTTTATGCATACGGGCAAGCTTCTATCAATATCTGAAGGAAGATCGAGGACTAATGCACCGTCTTTTTGAACAAATTCCACTAAGTGATCGGAAACCCATACGGAAGAGATTTCACTCTCACTATTACTTCCTAATGTGTAAATGATTGCCTGAGAGGATTGGCCCGGACGCATCATATAGGCGTAGACTGAGTTTTCCTTTTTGGTAAAACGGAAATCACTTGCTTCCCAACTAGCCTTCTCCTCTTTAAAGGAGCCATCAGCTAATACAGTCTTACCTTCCTTATATTTCGTATATGGTCGACTGCCATATATACCTTCTCCATTTGACTTTATCCATTTTCCAATACATCTTAATGTAAAGTCTGCCTCCTCATCTATCGTTCCATCAGGTCTCTGAGTTACATTCAATAAAAGATTCCCGTTTTTGGATACTATATCTACAAGAGAATCTATAATATCACTGGCTGACTTGTAGACATCTCTAACATTATAGAACCAATCGCCAAGGCTAGTATCGTCCTGCCATGGATAAGGTAGAGGTTCTGCTGATAGACCGCGTTCTATATCTAATACTCCAACTTTAGTAATGCCCTCAGCAGTATTTTTCACATCATGCTGCTTAAAATTATAGACGGCATTATTGCGACCACCGTTTTGGGCAGCGCTTGTATTATAGAGATGGGCTACAATGGCATAGCCTGTCTCATAAAAAGGTAACTCACCATCTGAATAAAGCAAATCTGGTTGGTACTTATCTATAACATCCTTAATTCTTAAAAACCAATCTTTATGGTAATTTGGATTACTAGTATACCAATTCAACTCTTCCCCAATCATTAAGGGCTCACTATCATTATCTCGGTAAAGGGTCATGTTTGCAGGATCAGCACCATCATATGGTATTCCAGCATAAGGACCCTTTTTATCACTTCCATGAGAAGCAGATAACCATGTATAAGAGGCACCAAGATGTTCAGATAGACCAAATGGTAGACCATGACGTTTGGCTTCTTTCTTCCACAGGGCACAAATATCCATCATAGGTCCAACCTTAGTCGAGTTCCAAGGGTTATGGTCCGAATCAAAATTATCAAAGTTATCGTGGTGCATGGCCTGCCCCACAAAATAGCGTGCACCGGCCTCCACAAATAAATCCATCAAACCAGCCGGGTCAAAGTTTTCAGCCTTCCAAAGTTTGACTAAATCCTTATAACCAAATTTTGAAGGATGACCGTACTTACGCCAATGATACCTATATTGATCACTACCTTCAACATACATATGCCTAGCATACCAGTCTCCATACATAGGAACTGATTGAGGGCCCCAATGACTCCATATACCGAACTTGGCATCACGGAACCACTCCGGACACTGGTAATTTTGCAGACTTTCTAAAGTTGGCTTAAAAGGACCTTGTCTAATTTCAAACTGCTTACTCATTCTCAATACCTCCAAATGGTCAATGATGACAAAATACCCGAATAAAAACAGCTTCCCTTCTATTGTCAGTAGAACAAGGATATTTTAATCAAAAAAAGTTGGATTGACATATAAAATCTAAGATAAGATAATTGTAGCACATAAAATTTTACTATGAGTAAGTAACTATGATAATTATTCAATTTTTTTAGAGACAAACAGGCAGATGTATAATCAACTAGCAAAGATACATATCAAATACTCTAATAATAATCCTCATACATCCAATTTAGAAACTTCATACATATTAAGTTCCTTTGCATCACTTATCAATAATCGTCCACCTGTTTCTTTTTTATAAATAACAGTTGAAATGACATAACGGCCTTCATTAATAAAAACTTCCGCAACAGATTCATCTAATAAGATTTGAAGCGAGACAATCTTCTCGTTTAGTACCGGACTTAAATATATGTCTTTACTTCCTTCTGCATTTTTTCTACTAACAGCAACCTGCCTCTTTGCATGTGAATAGGTAACTTCAAGTTCATTCTCTTTTCCATAGCATAGGTAAAAATCTTTGCTTACATCAAATTCTATCTTAACTTCATACACTTCTCTTTTCTTCAAATGATAGATAAGATTTAAGGAATCGATTCCATTTTTCTGTTTAGATACTTCTTCTTTAGGATTTATGGCAAGCTTATTTTTTAAGATATCGTCAATCACCCTATAATATATCTTTTCCTCGGTAAAAAAGATTTCTCTAGGTAAGGTCATTGTTCCAACCCACTTAGCATCCTCATTCAGAGGTTTTTCCATTCTTAACCATGCAATAACAATGCGACGACCTCTTGGATCTTCCATCGTTTGAGGTGCATAAAAATCGGCCCCATAATCCATTAGTTCATAATCATGAACAGCTGTATCTGCCTTTTCATAGTTAAAATCAACCGGTGCAATAAATGTTACATTTTCTGCTTGGTAACCTTCCACTTTCATGGCTGAAAAAATAAGTAACCACTGCTGGTTCAAAGAGAACAAATCAGGACATTCCCACATGAATCCTGTTTTTTCTTTTGTGAACTCATGTGATCTTGAAAATGTATAGCCATTAGCCGAATGATATACCACTGCCTTACCACACCCATTTTTTCTTGTGGCAACAATCATATAAAGTTCATTTCCTTTAAACCACATTTTAGGATCACGAAAATCAAAGGCATTACCAGCTTCATCGGCTTCTAAAATTGGATTATTTCTATACTTTTCATACCTTACACCATCTTTGGAAGATGCAAGACATTGAACCTGTCTTGCACCTTCATTGACTATATCAACACCAGTGTAATAAATAAAATGTTCCTTACCCATGGTTACTGCGCTGCCGGAAAAAACTCCATCCTTATCGTAAGGCTGGTCAGGAAGCAAAACAACACCTAGCTCAGTCCAATGCACCAAATCATCACTTACCGCATGCCCCCAGGACATATTCCCCCAAGTGATGCCTTTAGGATTATATTGAAAAAACAAGTGATATTTCCCATTATAATAGCTAAATCCATTTGGATCATTTAGCCAATTTTTTTTAGCACTAAAATGAATTTTAGGCCTTAAGTCTGTCTTCATTTCTTTTATTACATTCACATCGATGTCCTCCAAAGTATGGTAATCTTATTTGCTTGAACCTTGTAAAACTCCAGCTATAATATATTTTTGTAAGAATAAATATAATGCAATGACTGGTATTATGGTAAGAATCAAAGCAGCCATTAACAAGCCGTAGTCCACTGTATAAGTAGCAAAAAAGTAAAAAGTGGATAAAGGTAATGTCCGAAGATTAGCATTCATTAGCACTAAATTAGGTAGCAAGAAATCATTCCAAATCCATAATACGTCTAAAATTACAATGGTCATAGTAATAGGCTTAAGTAATGGAAACACAATAGTTATAAATGTTCTAAATCGTGTAGCTCCATCAATCATAGCCGCTTCCTCAAGTGATAAAGGAATATTCTTTATGAATCCATGAAACATAAAGACAGCTAGAGAGGTACCAAAACCTAAATACATGAATATAAGGGTAAACTTATTATTTAATAGGCCCAAACCTCCATATATAGATACCAAGGGAATCATAATTCCTTGAAAGGGTATAATCATAGAAGCAACCATAATGCCAAACATCACATTGTTAAATTTTGTTTTGACCCTAACAAAATAATAAGATGTCGATGCAGAAAAAACCACAATGATTAGGACACTAAAAATAGTGATAATTAAAGAGTTACTTATGGCTTTTAAAAAATTCATCTTTTCAAAAGCTTGGTAATAGTTATCCAAGCTAAAGTTCGTTGGCAAGGCTATTGGATTTAGAATAATCTCTTTTTTTGTTTTAATTGAATTAATTATTACAAATAAAAAGGGTGCCATATAGCAAAGAAGTATTACCAACATGAGGACGAACTTAATATAAAGATAGCTTATTCTTTTTGCTTTCATTAAGCTTCAACCTCCTTGCTCTTACTATATTTAACTTGAATAGTTGTAATAGTTGCCACAATCACAAACATAACAAAAGCTTCAGCTTGGCCGATTCCATATTCCTGAGCCAGAAAAGCCTTATTATAAACATACATAGACACTAACCGAGTCGAATTAAAGGGGCCGCCATTTGTTAACGATAAGTTAAGATCATAAACCATAAAAGCTCGTTGTAGACTTAAGAAAACAGATATGGTAAAAGCATTTACCATCAAGGGTAAAATAATGTTGAAGATTTTTCTAAATCCTTCAGCCCCATCAATCTTAGCGGCTTCTACTACACTGTTTGGAATATTGCTGAATCCAGCTACATAAATTATCATTAAGTATCCAGACAATTGCCATACTTGAACAATAACTAGAGTCCAGAAAGCCTTATCCGGATTACCTAACCATGATGAAGAAAAAATCGCAATTTCATTGGCCTTTCCAATAGAAACCAAAACATTAGAAAAGAGAAACTGCCATACAAAACCCAAAACAATACCACCGATTAAGTTAGGTGTAAAAAAACCAGAACGTAAGGCATTTTGAAATTTAATACCACTGGTTAAAAAATACGCCAAAGCAAAGGCAATAGAATTCGTTATCACAACTACAAAAAAGACATATTTAATCGTTAACCATAATGAACTCCAGAACTCTTTATCTTGGGCGACTTCTAGATAATTGTTAATTCCAACCATGTTGAAACTTTCAGCAAGTCCATTCCAGTCAGTAAAAGTTAAAAACACACCATACAAAAAGGGTACAATCATAACAACGATAAATACAACCGTACTTACCCCTGCATACAGCATATACTGACCTAAGGATTTGAAACCACGAGATTTCTTCATACTACCTTCCTTTCCAAAACAACAAGTTAGACCATGACATCCCCATAAATGAATTATGTCATGATCTAACTTGAGTCTATTGCTGTTTAATTATTATTTTACATTTTTCCAATAATCACTCATCTCTTCATATAACTCATCTCTACTGGTATAACCTGATATGTATTTTTGCATATAGGCACCTACTTCAGCCCAGTGGTCTGAAGGGAAAGATAAAACCATTGGAATGGTTCTTCCTTCTGACATATAAGCTAGTATGGATTGTGCTAAAGCATCATCTGGTGCAATTTCAATATTTAAGAAAGCAGGAATGATACTACATTGCTTCACTAATCCATCTTGACCATTTTCTTCATAGATTAACCACTCCAAGAAAGTCTTTGCAGCTGCAATTTGTTCAGGAGTACTTTGTTCTTGGTCAATTGCTACGTATTTTGTAGGACCAGCTGAAATTGAGTTAGCAGTATCTCCTAAGTCAATAGGAACAGGAATGAAACCGAAATCTTTTGTTGAAGCTAGTTCGTTGATTTGTGGCCATGCCCAGTTACCCATGAACCAGAATGCAGCATCCCCTGTAGCTACAGCTGTTGCACCACTTTCATAAGTACCAGCTAACGGATCTTCTTTATCTAAATTGAAAGTTAAAAGCATATCTAGTACATCTAGTGAATTTTCAAAGGCTTCGCTTGATTTGAAATCATAAGTACCAGCTTTAAGGCCATCCATAATACTATTGATACCATCAAGGTCTTTTCCTTCTGCCGCAAATGGAATTGACAAGTAGTGAGCTGCCAATGACCAATCAAGTGGTGATATTATAATTGGTGCCGTTCCGCCTGCTTCAATTTTTGTAAACAAGGCTTCTAAGTCTGCTTTATTAGCTATTGAACTTGGATCAAAAGTTTCACCTGTCGCTCCTTCAATAGCAGCTTTATTGTAAATCAAGCCAAATCCTTCGACTGCAAATGGAAAAGCCAATTGTTTTCCATCAACTTGAGCAATTTCAAGACTACCTGGCATTGCATCTTGTACCCATTTTTCCTCAGATAGATCAGCCATATAATTTGCAAAAGATGGAAGATCCCCAATATCCATCATTGATAAGTTAGGCGCATTTCCTGAAGCATATAATGATGACATTTTTTCAAAAGGTGATGTTCCTGATCCTGTTGGAACGATTTCTAATTCAATACCTGTGTCAGCTTGAAATGTTTTTGCAACTTCCTCAAGTTGAGCTTGAATTTCACCTTTAGTGTTTAGGAATGTAATCTTAACACCTTCTGTACTTGTTGAAACAGCTTCCTCTTTAGTTTCTTCAGTCTTGTCTGATGTCTCATTTTTAGTGGTTACATCTTGACTTTCCTCTTTTTCAGTCTTGTCACTACCACATGCTGTAAAACTTAAAACCAAAGCAAATACCAACAAAACACTCATAAATTTTTTCATATCAATCTCCTTCACATTATGGAATCGTTTCCATATTCATGTTTTAATTAATCCTGCGTTGGGCAGGATTAATGGAATCGTTTCCGCTTTTGATAAACCTATATTACCATACCTTATTTTCCTTGTCAACAATATGTACAAATATTTTGAAATTATTTACAGGTTTCCCCGTCAATATACTCAACTTCGAACATACTTTCCATAGGTACCTCTTTATTTTGAATAAAATCTACTAATATTTTCGCACTCTGTCGTCCAATTTGTTCAATCGGCTGTTTTACTGTAGATAGCACTTTGCTAAAACGCAGCATAGATGGAACACCATCGTAGCCAATAACCTTAATATCTTCCGGCACAGATTTCCCCCTGCTTTCAAGTTCGTTAATTAGCGCGTAAGCATATTGGTCAGCACTTGTCATAACACCATCTACATCAGGATATAAATCTACAAACTCCTTAACTACTTGTTCTATATAAGCCTGCTCACTTTTTCCAGTATCCCTAACTAGATCTGATGCTTCATAGACAATATAAGGAACCTTGTTCACCCTTGCCACTTCAACAAGAGCCCGTTTACGATCCGTAACCGTGGAGCGAAATCTTGGTTCACCACCAACATAAGCAATTTTCTTACAACCAGCTTCTAATAACTTTGAAGCGGCTATTCTACCACCTTCATAGTTATTTGATGTCACATGGGGTACCGAATCTGAAATATAACGGTCTATGGTTACTAGCGGCATATCGATAGGTTCACTTTGGTAAATATCATGATACGAAATAGTTATAATACCATCCACTTGATTTTTGTTTAGCATTTGAAGATATTCAACTTCCTTTTCACGGTTCGTTGAAGAACTACAAAGCATCAACTTATAGCCACTTTTATATAACTCATCCTCTATGTAGTAGGCAAGTTCAGAAAAGAAAGGATGATTAATCATAGGTACCATAAACCCAATCAGTTTTGTCTCCTGTTTTTTAAAGCTTCTCGCCATTTCATTTGGAGTATAATCAAGCTCTTGAATAATCTTTAGAATCTTTTCTCTTGTTTCAGGTTTTACAGGTCCACTATTGTTCAACACCCGTGAAACCGTCCCCATTCCAACTCCGGCCTTAGCAGCCACATCTTTCATACTTGCCATTACTAACCTCCAAGCAACCTTACTTTCTTGAACTAATACTATCATTTATCACAAGCACTAGCAAGATAAAGTCCAAGGATGGAGCCAGATAAATATCTGTAGCATTCCTAAAAACCTATGCTATAATTATTTATATTATAAGCCTGAGGTGACTTATGCAGATCGATCGACTATTTCAAATTGTATATATTTTGATGGACAAAAAGAAAACTACCGCTAAAGAATTAGCAGCTACTTTTGATGTGTCTAGGAGAACCATTTACAGAGATATTGATACCCTTTCTCTAGCTGGTATCCCTCTCTATACCACCAAAGGCAAAGGTGGCGGTATTTATATTATGGACCAATTTGTCATTGATAAATCCATATTAACCAAAGAGGAACAAAATCATCTACTATTTGGTTTAGAAACATTGCAACACACCGGCTATGAAGTGGTGGAAGATGCATTAGGCAAGCTAAGACATCTATTCTATAAACATGATCAAAGTTGGATTGATGTAGATTTTTCAAATTGGAGACAAGATGAAGAAGAATTAACAAAGTTCAATTTACTAAAAACAGCCCTACTCTCCTCAAAAGTTTTAACCTTCTCATATATTGATGCCAACGGAAAAAAATCCACTCGAAAAGTTTATCCCTTGAAACTGGCGTTTAAAACCAGGTTTTGGTATCTCAACGGGTTTGACCCAAGCAAGGAAGATAATCGTCTATTTAAGGTTTCCAGGATTCATCATTTACAGGTTTTAGAAGAGACTTTCCAACGGGATGCTTATCAAGTAAAGAATTTCATACCCTATGATCGTGAGAACATTCACCTAAAACTTCTCATAGAGTCTGATATGCATCACAGAGTCTATGACGAGATTCCCTATCATGCTATAGAATCAACCGAGCAAGGTTTATTGGTATCACTTGAAATACCCGAAGATGAATGGCTGTACAACTACCTCTTTTCATATGGTTCCCATATAAAAATAATCGAGCCACCCTACCTTAAGGATATTTTATTAGAAAAAGCATTACAACTAGCCGATCATTACAAAAAAAAATTATAACTTGACATCTTTGTGTCATATTATCTTTTGTATACTTCATTTATCAACTACAAATAGTGAGGTATAATTATGAAATATGAAATCGTTAACTTAGAAAGCAAGACTGTACAAGGATTAACAAAGAAAACCATCAATGAGAACGGGCAAGCTGCCAATGATATAGGTACTTTGTGGCAACAATACATAACTGGCGGTTATCCGGTTCAGATGACCAATGCAAAAAATGAAAAAGCCATAGGTTTGTATATGAACTATGAATCTGATTACACAAAGCCATATACCTTTATGTGTGGAAAAGAGATTGTTGATGACGGTAAGAAAGTATCTGAAGATGTGACTAACTTTATTATCCCTGCTGGTAAATATGCAAAATTTACTATTAAAGGTCATATGCAACAAGCAGTTGCTGAGGCATGGGCTCAGATTTGGAAAATGAATTTGAATAGAACCTATGTGGCCGATTTTGAAGAATACCATAACAATTCCCAAGATATTAATAATCAAACCATTGATATTTATATTGGAATTAGATAGACAAGGTTCTATGACCTACTAAAATAGAATGCTGCAGATACCAAGGTCCTGCCTCCAAGTGAATTTCAGAGGCAGGACCTTGGTATTTTTTTATTTGCCAATTCGTAATTGTTTAACACGTTCATTTATATTTTCTTCAAATGCTTCCTCTGTATATGATGGATCTTTAGTCTTTCTCCAAATATCGCAGGGCAATTTTTCACACTCACTACAATCCTTATACTTATTATCTATAACAGCACATTGATAAATTCCACATACGCTACCTTTAGGAACATGAAAGACCATACCCTTGGTATTGTTGCATCCCATACATATAGATCCATACTTATTGCATTTAATACAATCTGTCCCACAACAACTTATATCCTCTTTATGCTCCAACTCTAAACTTCCTATTATTTGCTGTTGCTTTTTCTTACTAAAACCAGAGAATACTAATTGATAAGATTTACTTAAAAGGTCTTTTAAAAGATCATCCGGCACTTCCCCATCTGGCTTAATTGAATTCCAATGTGTTTTGTTCATATAATATCCTGGAAGAATATCCTCATATTGGGATCTTAAAAATTCTCCTTCAGCTGGATCCAGTTTTAAAGTGATATAGTAGGGTTCATTATTTTCATCAAGACAAATTGCCGCAAACATCTTCCCTCCTATTTGATAGCGTATCCAATTCCAATCCTTTTGTAAATCTTTAGTAACACCTTTTTTACTTAACAAATATTCATCAATCCATGTATATCTCATATCGTCCTCACTTATACTTCATTCTCATCTTTTCAATGCTATCTTTAATTTCACTTCTAATTTCATTAGGTTCTAGAAGTTCTACCTTGTCCCTAAAAGATATAAGCCATGTGATTAGGTATTCCTTATTGGTATAATCTGCCTGGAACAAAAGTTTCCCATCAGCCATAGGCTTAAAACAATTAATTCCAAATTCTTCCACTAATCTCCATTTACACTCTGGCTCAAATATTGCTTTCACAGCAATACCTCCCGAAAAAACTGTATCATCACTCAAATTTGGCAATTCTGTCTGCCTTTTTATAAATCGAATTTGACTAAGACTCACTTCCTCCATACGATTTAACTTAAATAATCGGTAACCATTATTTTTCTTACACCATCCCCATACATACCAGCTTGCCCATCTAAATATCAAAAAATATGGTTCAATCCTTCTTTGCCCTTCTCCCTTAGGAGAAAAATACATAAAATCAATTTCTTTACATGTGTCAATCGCCTCCCGTATCATCTCAATTTTAGGGGCCAATGAATTCTTATACCATGCAGAAAGATCTATTAATATGGATTGGTCACCCTCCATCATATTTGAAGATCCTACTGATATTTTTTCCATCAACTGACTATAACGACTTGTTCCATTAACACTATCAAGGCTACGTAGTCCAGCTAAAATATCTTTCATCTCAACATTGGTAAGTATGGTTCTATCCATTTTATAATTGTCCATAATAGCAATACCCCCACCTTGTCCCTGTTTTGTGTAGATGGGAATCCCTGCCTTGCACAAGTCATCAATATCCCTATTGATTGTACGTCTAGACACTTCAAAATGCTTTGCCAAATCTGGTGCTGTTACAATATCCTTTTGCAGTAGTATTGATAATATTCCAATTAATCTTTCTATTTTCATATACATTCCTTACTATTACATCATATCAAAGCTAACACGACATCTGTATGTCATGTTTTAATTGTAACATACTAAAAGTTACTTCATATAATAACTTTTTACTATTTACCGCCTTTAAGTCCCAAAAACTCGTAGCTAATATCGCTTGTTGGATAAGTCCGGCAAGCAAGTACAATTCCTTGGTCTAAGTCTTCATCTGAAACATGTTCCTTATTCATAGGTCCGGTTTTAAAAGTGCCAGATATTATCTTAATGCGACAATAGCCACAACCACCTTGACGGCAACCAGCAATAAACTTAGCCGGATGTAAGGCTTCTAATGATACAAGAAGGTTTTGTGTTTCTGAACAATTGTAAGTTATATCCTTGTTTACCACGGTAATCTTATATTTTTCCATTATTTTCCTCCTACATATATAGTAACTAAACTTATTTTATACAAACACTCTAACATTTATCGTTCGTTATTGTCAAACTGTATTTGATTATTTCAAATTTTATCACAAAACTCTTTACATCTCAAAAATCATATGGTAATATTTAAACATAGAAACTGATTATTACATGAATTTTTGTCATATTCACACAAAGCCTTGTTGCTTAAGAATATATGAAAAGAAATGAGGTTTGTACATGGGAGACTTAAAAATTGTACAATCAGTAGATCGAGCTATTCGCATTCTTAAATGCTTCACTGATGAAAGATACGAACTGAAATTAGCAGAAATCTCTGATCAATTAGACTTAAACAAGAGTACAACACACGGAATTGTAAGTACACTTAAGGCTCATGGTCTTTTAGAACAAAACGAAGACAATAAGAAGTATCGTCTCGGCCTTGCATTAATGGAATTTGGTGATAGGGTAACTAACTCTATTGACATTCTTAAAATTGCTCCTCCATTATTAGCCGAAGTTAGTAAGCGAATTAACGAAACTATTCATATCGGTATTTTAGATCATATGGAAGTCATCTATATTTATAAACAGGAATCTAGTCAGTCCATGAGAATATATACAACTATTGGCACTAGAAACCCTGCTCATTGTACCGGACTTGGTAAAGTGCTTTTGGCACATAAAGACCCTGAAGAACTTTCAGATTTAATTCCGGTGGTAATGGAACGCAAGACAGCCAAAACGATTATTGATCGTCAGGAATTACTGAAAGAGCTATCCTCCATCCGGGACAGAGGATATGCGGTAGATGATGAAGAGATTGCAGAAGGCTTAAGATGTGTTGCCACACCACTTTTTGACCAAAACGGTGATGCCAAGTATGCAATAAGTACTTCCGGTCCCTCTTTTAGGATGACGGATGAACGAATACAAGAAATCACAGAAATAATGAAAGAAGTTTCCACAGAATTATCATTGAAGCTTGGATATAAAGGATAATAGATGAACAATCTATTTCCTAATTTTTTACGATATAACGAGAACGCTGTTTGATATTGTCAAACGAATAACTAATTTTACACATTTATCATTTGTGAACCTATCGCTTTCTACTATAAATAAAAGGAGGATCAAAATGGAAAAGCTAAAAGTTGCAATTATCGGTCCAGGTAATATCGGACTTGATCTTTTACACAAGTTACAAAGAAGTGAATATCTAGAATTAGATTATATGATTGGTATTAAAAGTTCCCTTGGTATTAGTACTGCTAAGGAATTGGGAATTAAGACCACCACAGATGGTGTTGATGCCTTTTTACAAGATCCAGGGGATGTAAAAATTGTTTTTGATTGTACAAGTGCAAAAGGTCACCTCTATAATGGCCCTAAACTTAAGGAAGCAGGTATTTTTGCCATTGACTTAACACCTGCTGCTATTGGACCAATGTTAATTCCGGCTGTTAATTTAACAGAAGATGTTTTCGAACTAGATAATGTCAATATGGTTACATGTGCCGGACAAGCAACCACACCTATTGTAGCAGCCATCAATGCTGCAGTTGATGTTACCTATGCTGAAGTTGTTTCTTCAATAAGCAGTAAAAGTGCCGGTCCTGGAACAAGAGCTAATATTGACGAATTCACTGTAACGACTCAAAACGCACTTAAAGAGGTTGGTGGCGCAGATAATTCTAAAGTAATTATAGTTTTAAATCCTGCTGAACCTCCTATTCATATGAGAAACACCATTTATACAAAAGTAAAGAATCCAGACATTGAGAAAATTCAAGCTGCTGTTGAAGATATGGTAGCAAAAATAAAAACATACGTTCCCGGATACAAACTTCTGTTAGAACCAATTATCCAAGACGATGTTGTTACAACAATTATTCAAGTTGCAGGGCTAGGCGACTACTTGCCAGTATACTCAGGCAACTTAGATATTATAACATCAGCAGCCGTAAATGTTGCTGAAAAATATGCAATTAAACAGTTAGGAGGTGAATAAATTGTCTAGAATAATGTTAACAGATACAACCCTAAGAGACGGTAACCATACAGTCTCCCATCAATTTTCTCCTGATGACGCAAGTAGGATCGCAGGTGGTTTACAAGCCGCTGGTATTGATTTAATTGAAATGGGCCATGGAGACGGACTTACAGGTTCTTCACTTAACTATGGCATATCTAAGTATGATGATTTCGACGTCATTAAAGCAGCCTCAGAAGTTTTAACAACTTCTAAACTGACTGTACTGTTACTGCCAGGTATTGGAACTGTCAAGGCTCTTGAAAAAGCTCAAAGAAATGGTGCGAAAGCCGTTCGTGTAGCAACCCATGTAACAGAAGCTGACGTTTCAGCTCAACATATTAAAGCAGCAAAAGAAATGGGTCTTTTCACCGTCGGTTTTCTAATGATGTCTCATATGACAGAAACAGAACGTTTACTTGAAGAAGCTTTAAAAATGGAATCCTATGGAGCTGATGTCGTTTATGTAACAGATTCTGCCGGAGCCATGGTTCCAAATGAAGTCAGCCAAAGAGTTTCAGCTCTTAAGCAACAATTGAAAGTTCCAATTGGTCATCATGCCCATAACAACTTAGGTTGTGCAATCGCCAACAGCTTAGCAGCTTTGGAAGCAGGTGCAACATATGTTGATGCTTCACTTCTTGGGCTTGGTGCTGGCGCAGGAAATACAACAACAGAAACATTAATTGCAGTTCTTAACAAAATGGGTTACGAACATAATGCAGATCTATATAAAGCAATGGATGTTGCAAAAGATATCCTACTTCCGATCACTAAGGAAAAAGGTATCCATGTTACTTCCCACCAAGACGCAATGATGTTAGGCTATTCAGGGGTGTATTCAAGTTTCTTACTACATTCTAGACGTGCTTCAAAACGCTTCGGAGTAGACGTAAGAGATATATTAATGGAATTAGGCAGACGAAAAGTTGTCGGGGGACAAGAAGACTGGATCATTGATATAGCTCATGATATTGCATCAAAATAACGGGTTTTACAACTATTAATTCAATTTAGGAGGTATTTTATGGCACTAAAAGGAGTACTTAGACCAGGGTTAATTCAAATCAGAGTATTGGATATGGAAAAATCCATAGAACACTACGTAAAAAGAGTTGGTTTACTTGATGTAGGGAGAACATCTGACGGTCGCGTTATGTTAAAAGGTGTTGATGAATTTGATCATCACTCAGTTGTTTTAAGATTAGCAGATACACCTGGCTTAGACTTTATGTCTTTCAAAGTAGATAGTCCGGAAACTCTAGCAAGAATAGAAAAAGAAACTGTTGCATTTGGTTTCCAAGTGACAGAAGTAGCAGCTAATAGCGATCAACCAGGCTTTGGCAGAAGAATTGCTGTCGATTTACCAACCGGCCATCGCATTGACGTTTATTCAGAAGTTGAAATGGCAGAAAAACACCCTGGATTATTAAATCCAAAAGTATGGCAAGAAGAGCCAGTGGGAATGGCTGCAAGTTGTTTTGACCATGCTTTATTATATGGACCTAACGCAAAAGAAGCTACACGTTGGTTTATGGAAGTTATGGAATTATCATTAGTTGAAGTTGTTAAAAAAGAAGACGGTGTTGAGAATTTAGCCGTTTGGTTAAGTGCTTCTAATCGTGGTCATGACGTGGCTATCCTCGATTACGACCAACCAGGTAAATTACATCACCTTTCATTCCACCTAGAAGATTGGACAGCTATTGGACATGCCGCGGATATCATCGGTCAATACGATATTTCAATTGATATAGGACCTACTCGTCACGGTGTTACAAGAGGAAAGACCATTTATTTCTTTGATCCATCCGGTAACAGAAATGAAGTATTTTCCGGTGGCTACTTCTACTACCCAGATATGCCATTAAGAGTATGGGATATTGAACATGTAGGCGAAGGTATATTCTACTACGATAAAGTCCTAAATGAACGTTTCCTAAACGTTGTGACCTGATAAGCATAAGACATAAGAAATAAAATTAAGGAGGTAATTATAAAATGTCAGAAACAAATTTAAACATTTCCAAATCGATTAAAGCCGGAAAATATACAGTAAATTACCATGATCATGGCGAAGGCGATACCGTTCTTCTTATTCATGGATCAGGCCCTGGTGTTACAGCATATGCTAACTGGAGCAAGGTTATGCCTTACCTAGCTGAAGACAGACGAGTTATTGCTCCTGATATGTTGGGCTTCGGTTATTCCGAAAGACCTGTAGGTGTTACCTATACAATGGACCTTTGGGTTCAACAAACCATTGACCTCATTGATGCCCTTAAGATCGATAAAGTTGATGTCGTTGGAAACAGCTTTGGCGGTGCACTTGCCCTTTCATTAGCCATCAAATATCCAGAACGAGTTAGAAAGATTGTGCTTATGGGAAGTATGGGTATAGAATTTGACCTAACATATGGTCTGGACCGTGTTTGGGGATATGAACCAAGTGTTGAATTTATGCGTAGCGTTTTAGACCTATTTACATACAACAAGAGCATGATTACTGATGAACTTGCTAAAATTCGTTATGACGCAAGTGTTGAAGAAGGTTTCCAAGAATCCTTCTCCTCTATGTTCCCTTATCCTCGTCAAAGGTCAGTAACAATGATGGCTTCAGACGAAGAAGATATTAAAAAAATAAAAGCTCCGGCATTAATCGTTCATGGTCGAGATGACTTAGTTATTCCAGTATCTAATGCTTACAAGCTCTTTGACCTACTTGAAAATTCTCAAATGCATATCTTCGGAAAATGCGGACACTGGACACAAATTGAACATACTAAAGATTTCTCAAGATTAGTTCAAGCCTTCTTATCAGAATAAAAACCAACGGAGGTTAATGATGGAAAACATAGTATATAGTAATAAGGATTTGGCTCAAATGCTATTTAACGCTAATGAAACCAAGGAACCAATTGAAGCAATGACTGCTTTAAAGGATGGTTTAACTGTTGATGACGCATATGAAATCCAACTTATAAATGTCAATAAAAAACTAGCCTCCGGTGAAGTTATTAGTGGCAAAAAAATAGGTCTTACCTCCTTAGGTATGCAAAAACTTCTTGGGGTTGATGAACCTGATTATGGACATCTTTATCAAAGCATGTACATCAAAGATGGTAAAATCCCAAAAGACTTAGTTTTACAACCTAAAGTTGAAGCTGAAATTGCTTTTGTCCTTAAAGAAGATCTTCCAGGTCCTGGCATTACGGTTGAGGATGTTGTAAAGGCTACCGATTATGTGGTAGCAGCCTTTGAAATCGTAGGTAGCCGTATCAAAGACTGGAAGATTAAGTTAGTAGATACCATATCCGATAACGCTTCCTCAGGATGTTATGTCTTGAGCGACAAAAAATGTAGTCTAGCTGACTTTGACATTAAAGCTGAGAATATGAAATTTTATAAAAACGGCCAACTTGCTAACCAAGGAAATGCTAGTGAAGTTATGGGAAATCCCGTATATTCAGTTGCATGGCTGGCAAACAAAATGTCAGAATATGGTGTTAAACTAAAAAAAGGTGAAGTTATCCTTTCAGGAGCATTGACAGCCGCTTTAGAGGCAGGAACAGGTGACGAATTTGAAGCTGTTTTTGATCACTTAGGCCCTGTTAAAGTAGTATTTTAGTCATTAATGTTTCGATACCATACAATATCTAAGAACAGCTATTGTATGGTATCCTATAAGAAAAAGATTTCATCATCCTTAATAAGATATGAAATCTTTTTTTGTATCATAAATCATTGACCACAAGATCCTTTTTTTGATATGATAACAAGTGATTATATTCTTCAATCACTAAGCTGAAATGGAGGTAATAGAAGATGACCGGAATTAAAAACGTTTCAATTATTGGCCTAGGTGCTTTAGGTATTATGTATGGACATTTATTATCTAAACACATGCCATTTGAAAATCTGAGGATTATTGCTGACCAAGAACGAATCCAACGGTATACAAATGAGGGCATCTATTGTAATGGTGAAAAATGCCACTTTAATTATGTTTTACCTACCACCCCATGCCAACCAGCTGATTTATTGATTTTCACTGTTAAATACACTCAACTTCCCCAGGCTATTGAAGATGTTAAACACCACATCGGTAAAAACACAATCATTCTATCTGCCCTTAATGGGATTGTTAGTGAGGAAAAGATAGCCGATAAGTATGGTATAGAACATATTCTATACTGTATTGCACTAGGTATGGACGCTGTAAAAGATAAAAATCATATGAACTATCAAAGCATGGGCCACTTATGTTTCGGAGAATTTAAACAAGGTGAAAGCTCAGAAAAAGTAGAACGGGTCCGTAACTTTTTTGATCAAGTGACCATGCCCTATGAAGTCGACAATAACATGAGTGTCAAACTGTGGAGCAAGTTAATGGCAAATGTGGGCATTAACCAAACTGTAACCATTTATGGCGGAAACAATTCCATCGTTCAAGAAGAAGGCCAAGCAAGAACTACCATGATCAAAGCCATGGAAGAAGTTTTAACGATTGCCCAACATATGGATATCAGCCTTACCTATGACGACATAGATTATTGGCTTGATATCTTCGACAACTTAAATCCTGAAGGTATGCCTTCAATGGCACAAGACCGTAAGGCAAAACGATACAGCGAAGTCGAACTATTCGCAGGTACCATAGTCAACCTAGGTAAAAAACTTAACATTCCTGTTCCAACCAACCAAATGCTGTACGATAAAATACATGAAATTGAAGGGACATACTAGTTTAGTTTTTTACTTTGAACTTTCATAAAATAAGTCATCAACCAATATTCTTTCTTCATACCATCGTTACTTTATGTCATTTTTCTTATATATATCATCATCTATGTTATCAAGACTGACTATTATCTCATCTAAAATAAGAAACATGTCTCTTGATAATTCCTCTACCTTTGCAAATCTTTTTTTTGCTTCTGCAATTTCGGAGTTTTCAATTGCTTCAATTATGTCATGTCCGATACTATGAAACTCATTGTGAATTCCATCTATCTTTGCCCAATTTTCACTTATAGATGAGTGATCTATTTTTAGAGAATGATAAAAATGTCCAAAAGCACATTTCCTAGAATCCAACTGCAAGGGTATCACTTCTGACTTACTAATCATCTCTTCAACTTTGTCCATCCATGCTGTATGTGCATCCTTGGCCTTTAGAATTTCTTCAATTATTTCAGAATTATTCAATTGGTTTGCACTATTGTTCACTGCACTCATTTGCTCCTTGATAATACTTGATAAATCGCTATCAATTTGACTTATAGTCTTTGCCATCTTCGCGCTTTGGTCTGCATCTTTTCTAATCTGAATTGTCATACCACTTAGTTTTTCAGCATCACGACTGGATGAATCCATTGCTTGGTTAATATCTTCAACTGCACTTTGGACACAGTTTATTTCTTCAGTTACACTTTTAATGTTTTCAACAGTTCCTTCAAGCAGATTAACATTTTCGCTAATTGTTTCATCAACAGCCTCGATTTTCTCACTCATGCTACCTGTTGATGTAATGGTATTTTCCATACTGATTCGTCCTTGTAAAGTCGCAGACCTAATATCTGAAACCATAACTCTCATATCATCTAAAGAAGTCTTTGTACCTTCAGCTAATTTTCTGATTTCTTCTGCAACGACAGAAAATCCTTTCCCCTGTTCTCCAGCTCTTGCTGCTTCTATAGAAGCGTTTAATGCTAATAGATTCGTTTGAGCCGCTATCGCCTCAACTGTGGTTACAATTGTATCTACCGACTCTGTTAGTTTTATAAGTTTGGCAATATTTTCACTCATACTATTAGAATTTGTTATCACTTCTTCTCTTAGAACATTAATTTCTTTTATTTGTTGAAGACTATCTTGATTCTTCAAAACAATCTCTGATGCTGAACCGGACAAATCCGTCAATGTTTCAGAAGTCCTAGTAATAATCTCATTTACATTGTTCATACTTGCCGTCGTTTCCTCAACAATTGCTAGATTTGATTCACTAAATGTGGAAAGATCATTAGATAAACTTGATAATTTTTTTGCTAAATAACCAGATTCAACATCAAAGTTTGATAAGGAAATGACACTATTCAGCATCTTTTTTGTTGACAGTTTCATAAGTTTTTCTGATGATAATAGTTTTTCAAAATAATGAATCACTTTTTTGTGTATACCATGTTCGACAGGCGGAAAATCAATATCTTCTCCATTAAATTTTTTATCTACAACTTCAATTACTTTATGCATTTCTACACAACTTCTTTTTTCACCTTTAAACATAACCAATTTCCTCTCATAAATGTATAATAATAATCCTTTAAAAATAATATTACGTTATTACATCATTATATCAAATGTCTACTCAAATTACTAAGCATTGAACTTTAACATTTTATGAGATATTTCTACTCATAAAATTCAAATAGAGAACTTTCCCATAGAAATATAAAGCGGTAGGCTTTCGCCTACCCCATAAAATCTCAATAACTTCCTACGGTTTTCTCCTGTGGCATATGTCCACAGTCAGGTATTACTTTTATTTGATTTCATTTTGTGACTCCTTTTCTTTGTGATATAATCACTATAAAATGTGACCTAAGGACGATGTTAAGGGAAATTTAAGAAAGGTTATAAACGTATGAAGTATTCATCCACTGAAATCTGCAAGCTTGCCAATGTAACTAAGAAAACTCTACGCCACTATCATCAAATAGCCCTACTTTCTCCGGCTATAATCGATGATAATGGTTACTGGTACTACAGTGATCAAGAATTAGAAACCATTCAACTCATAAAAAACCTCCAAGTCATTGGGTATTCCTTAAAAGAAATCAAAGACTATCTTAGAAATGATTTTCAAGGATTGCGAAAAAGCATTCCTGACAAGCTACGATATATTGACGAGCAAATCATTCAACTGGAACTAGCAAAAAGGCTTTTAAGAAAATTGGAAGTTAAAAAGACGCTAAATCCATATGATGCAGTCAATGAAAGCATGGATGAAGAGCATATAGAATGGTATCAAAAAAATCTTCAACCCGATCAATACAACCTAGTTAAAGACTTAATGGCAGATCCTATGAGTATGGTTATTCATGAAAAACTTGTAGACTACTTATACAAGCTTAAGCCCTTTATCCATAACAAGAATGTAAAGGATATAAACAAAACCTTAGACCAGATTAGAGCTTTATTTGAGAATCCCAACTTTGAAAAAAGTACAGTGGATAAGCTCATCGAATCTTTTCTAAAATCAAACTTAGAAGGCCCTCTATCTAGAAGAATCCTAACGGTCAGCGAAGTGGTTTATTTATTACAACTCCTTTAACTCAAAGGACGTTAAATACTTAAGCAGTTTGGCTATGCTGCCCATAAACCTAGAGGAACTCCTCACGTTTCATCAATCTTCTAACTTCACCTTTGAGTTCTCAAACAAGTCTCTATCACATAAACGTTTTAACATAGTATATTTATTTTTTATTAGATGGTGTCTTAATAGATTTAAGTGTGATAATTATACATTAGATGTGAACTTTATTTATTATACTATTCTTTCTATTCCTCATGATAATACTAAGTATAATTTGATGGTAAAAATCACCTCTTTACCACCACCTTATTCAACAAAAAGAGACGGTATCAATCTTTCTACCCTCCCTGATAAAGCAATTCTGCTCCTTCATATCGAGTAATAGCATTCCTTGACATCCTTGAAATAAGTTCTACCGATAGGAATATCCACTCCACTATTCATGATGACCTTTCTATCCTTGATATGATTGATATGATTCATGTTCACAACAGCACTTTGACTGACTCTGATGAAGAAATCATCCAAACGGTCCAAGATAGATGTTATTGTCTCGTATACTCTTTCTTCACTGCTGTTAATATATATAACACTTTTCGTCTGCTGACGTTCAATATAATAAATATCAGACTGCTTTATCTTCTTCTTTAGATTGTCTACAGTGATGATAATCTCCGAAGACGGCTTCAGGAGTTTTTTGGCTTCGATCTGCTGAACAGCTTTTTTAATGGCCCGCTCCACCTTATGCTCCTCGACCGGTTTTAAAATGTAGCCCACTGCATCAAGGTCAAAGGCATCCACGGCAAATTCGCTATGTCCGGTAACAAAAATAATGATCAATTCAGGATAGATGTCCATGATCTTTGTGGCAATAGATATACCTGACTCCTCACCCATATCAATATCAAGCAAAAGTATATCCAAACCTTTTTGCTTGATATAATCATCAAGTTTTGTAGCAGATGTGAATCCCACAACTTCCACATCTAGCTTCTCCCGTTTTGAAATCTCGGTTACATATAAACCATTCACTTTTACTTGTAACTTCTCATCATCACAAATTCCAATTCTATACATGGACTCCTCCTCACCAATGTTCTATTTGTGTATATTATATCACAAAGTATCAGAATTGTCGGTCTCAAAATGCATCAGACGTTCTTTTAATGCACCAATTTTAATCAGTTTAGGTCTTAAACTACCAAACCATACAAGAGTAACCAGAATGATATTTGCAAGTACAATAGCTTCCACAGATAATCTATTCAACGCGCCAATCCACATTAGGACCAATATGACGGCAATAAGCATGCAGGCTACTATCAGTTTCCTGATTAGTCTGTTAATCTCATTGGATATATTATTCATACTTTACTCCTTTCCAATTGCTCCATCCCCATCTATGCCTGATGATCTCTTCTGTCTTTGATCATACCTAAGATGATGAGAGCTGCCACTGTAACTCCAGTACCGATAAATACGTAATCATTCACTTCACTGACAAAACGATCCGTCAGCAGTAATGCCACGAATAAAATCATACCGACTCGAATGCCTAAAGACAATCTTTTTCCCATACCTGTAACCTCCTTAGATTTTCCTGATTGATTGGATTCTCACTCTGTTTTTCCTTTAACAAGCTCATAATTTCCTTGTACCGTAGTAAATCACAGGATTCGTATTCACATTCCTGTTCCGCAAAACTCGGATACTGAAGTGTAAACAGACGTTCCCTATCGTTGAAATTCGTATGGATACGCCAGGCAACGGCTTCGCTGAAAAACACCTTAAGGATTGCAATCATTCTGTGATGGTCCTGTTCTTTGATTATGCCTTTCATATATTCCATGACTCCATAGTAGTATGGGTCCGTTTTGCCGAATTCGCTTGCAATACACCGATTCATAGTAGACATCCGTTCAACCGCTTTGGAAAAATTGCCCATGTAATAGTAGCATAGAGAGGTCATGTACATCCACCCCAGCCCGTATTCCTCACCGGGGCAATTTTCTCCATCGATGCCACCTCCATAAAATGATTTCATAGTATTCTCAAGATAAGAATTAGCAAAGAATTCCATGGTTCCTATAATATATTTAACATTGTCCTTATTGATATTGTCAGGATTCATCAACAATTTTGAAACATGATGCTTGGTATTCAGTGCCTTGAACCAATTCTCCGTTACCGGGAGAATCTCTGATATTCCAGGTATGATTACATGAAAACTCGGATGTCCCAGATAGGATACATCCCGTATCAAGATCTGGTATCCCATGGTTTCAAACTGGTTGATAAAAGCATTCAGTACCTCTTTATTAGTCATCGACTTGAACCGGTCCACTGGAGTATAGTCATAAGTGGGGTCTCCAAAGAAAATCTGATACGGAAATTGAGAGAATCCCACTTTGAATCCATTCAATATGTTCGTATCATCCTCCACATGCTGATTCAGCATATCCAGCCGACTTCTGGTTATGTAGTCATAAATATTGTTGCCCTGTGCCGCCTCAGTGATGGCACGTTCCATGGCTACACCGAAATCCGGATGACAGCCAAGCTTCACACCATAACGGCCCGTATTCTTCTCGATGATAATCAAGGCTGCAACAGGGTATATGCCACCGAAGGAACAGTCTTTCATCATGACATGAAAATCTTTTTTCTCACAAAGAGTACGGTAATAAGCATCCACTTTCGGATAGCTCTTGATAACGCTATCAGGAACATCAGGCAAGCTTGGATGTTCAAGAATGATTCGTTTCTGAACGTGACGTTCAAGGATTTCTGAGATGCCCTGTACAATGGCCTCTTCATCTGAATTCCCTGCACACATTCCGTTGCTTGCATAATAATAACTATAAATATGATAGGGCATCATCTCCACCCAATCTGTTGTCATATTATAAAAAGGAAAACAGAGAAACTGATTAGGCCGCTTGACCAGGTTGTAATCCATCCTTTGACTGTTCATAAGATACTCTGCCTTTTTGTCATCAGAATGACTACTTAATCCCCTGGAAGTAAAATACATATTCATGAATGCAGAATTCATAGATACTAGATGATCGGCAGTGAGGTATTCTTCATCAATATAGTACTTAATTCTTTCATTCTCAGAATACTGATTATCCATCATAGATAGACGCATGTTCTGGTATCTCTCCATTAATTCAGAGTAAGCACTGGCTCTTGCATAGTCCTTATTGACCCCTTTGCCATTGGATCCAAGTTTCGTCCCTTTAATGTATAGACGTAGAGAGTCCACTTCAAGCTCATCATGCTCCACCCACTCTTCAACAAGTTCTATCCCCATGGCACCAAGGATTCCCTTAATGAAGGATACGGTTTCCTCCGGGGTCTTGTCTTTCATGTATTCCTTATATATCACTGACATTTTCATCTCTCCTTCAATATCCGGTCAAACCGAAACCTTCATCGCTTCATCCATAACTTTTTTATATTTTGCTGAAATCAACTGGCTCTTATTGTTTTTTGCCAGTTTCACACAGGCATCAAAAAATCGGTTCTGTATCTCATAGGCCTTTAGGTTCTTGCTGTGATAGACCGGTGTTTGGGTTGTATAATAATCTGTATCCTTATTGATGATTTCCAGTCCCAGCTCGTCTGTATGATTATACATATAAGTACCGGGATAAGGGGTTGAGATAGAAAAAACAATCTGTGCTCCTCTGTTCTGTAACTCAAGACCAATAGCAATGGTTTGATCAATCGTTTCAGGAGTGTCAAAAGGCTGTCCGATAATGAGACAAGAGGCTGCTGCTATTCCAACTTCACTGCACCAATTGAATACCTGATGAATCTGCTCCAGGGTTATGTTCTTCTTCAGGCTGTCCAACATTTCCTGATTACCTGCTTCCACTCCGAATTGCAGTGCTTTACATCCGGCAGCTTTCAACCGCTGAAGCAAAGGCTTATCAATAATATCCACACGGGATTCACAGGCCCAGGTAATATTTAAATTCTTTTCCATGATCAATTCAATGATCCTGTTCAGACGTCGGATACTGGCAGTCATTGTATCATCAATGAACTGGATATGCTTATGCCCCATACCAATAAGATACTCAATCTCACCGACCACACTTTCCGGACTTCTCATTCGGTATTTTCCACCTGACAAAGCCGTAGCCGCGCAGAATATACAGCGTCCCGGACAGCCTCTGCTAGTAGAGATGCTGGCTGGATAGGAGTATTTTTCTATATCAAACAGAGACCTGTCTGGATAGGGTAGCCTATCCAGGTCGCAGATGAAGGCCCTGTCCTTGTTGCAGATCAACTGGTCACCTTCCATGTAGGAAAGGCCGTCAATCTGACGTATATCCTGTTTGCCATGCAGTACATGGTCACATAACTCTTCAAATGTGATTTCTCCTTCACCTCGGGATATATAATCCACATAGCCTGAACGTAAAGGTTCTTCGTACTCAAAAGTAACATGACATCCGCCCATAACCACAATCACCTTCGGGTAATACGCCTTAATGTGTCTGGCAATTCTTAGACCGCTTTTATAGGTTTCCGTGGTTGTCGAAATACCAACGATCTTCGGCTGCTGATTGTTCATCCGCTCATCCAAATTCCTTAGGGTAACTCCCCGAATATAAAAATCTAACAGCTCTGCCTTATATCCTTTGGAGTTCAGCCAAGTAGCAATGTAACAGATTCCAAGGGGAGGCAGTCCCTGGATTCGGTGCGAAAGAATGGAGCCCGGATTTGGCGACGGTGCATTGATCAGCAACACATCCAATGTTTTATTCATAAGCAATCTCCTGTGGTAATTCGTCTTTGTACAGGGGATCCCAATTGGCAATCAGGATACCCATTTTCTGCAAATCTCCAATAAGCTTACAAACCCCTTTGAACAGCGTTGTCTCATCCATCGAAGTATATCGCTCTTTGAGTATGGAAACCATATCTGAAATAGTGTTCTTGCCATTGGCGCTGAGCCATATGACCCTACCGGCATCTTCCAGTTTAATAAACTTCTTGAAAGTCAGCACTTGAACAAATTCGGCTTCAATTCGATAGGAATTAATCAGTCTACAGGGTTTGTAATCTTCGATTTTCATTGTCTAATCCTTTCCTTTCCCACTCAGCTTACCATGGATTAACCGAATCACTTTGGTCCGCTGTGCTCTCAACTGCTTCCAGAAAAGTATTACTACTATCAATGGTATACATAAACCAATAACAAATTCCATTTTTTCACCTCATCTTTTTCTTCACTAAACATATTTACAGTAGATTCTTTTTGACACCCCATAAACAACGCCGTAGAAAATACAGTCGATCATCATGAGGACGATAATCTCGCTTTGACTATAATTCCCTTGGAGCAACCCTCCAAACACAGGAAAGATAGAAAAGACAGGAACGTAATTCATGATGGTCCATATTCCTCTGAAACGATCCAGAGTCATAATATAATAAATATAGGAAACCATAACAGGCATCATAACCAGGAAAGTCATTGTATTGGCATCTTCTGCCTGTTTAACCATACTGCCGATAGCAATCCCAATCGTGACCAAAGATGCTGAAACAATGATCAGATGAAACAGAAACAGAAATATGCCGCTTCCTGAGAAAAAAGAAAAATCGGTTGCAACAGCCGGATCATCCATTCCGTATGCAATAATCATCGGAATGCTGACTACGATAAAACTTAGGCAGTTAACCATGAAGCTGGACAGTACATGAGAGATATAGAGCTGCTCTCTTGTAATAGAGGTCAGAATGGTTTCGGTGATCTTATTTCCTTTTTCAAAAGCTACCTGAACCCCTATCCGCGTTATGAGTAGAGTCATAACTAGGAAAAAAATGAAGGTAATCATCATAAGAAAACTGGCCACGCTATCATCCATATCATTAATATCGTCACTAAATTCAACGGTGACGTTCTGTCCAGCCAACCTACGTAAAACGCCTTTACTCACATCACCATCCGACATGAGGGCTTTATAATTCAACATCGAGACAATTTCAAGCATACCGGAATAGGCTCCATACCCTTTCTGAGTTAAGACCTGAATCACATATTCATCACCATCCTGACGGATGAGGATATCCAGGTTCTGGGCATCACTTCCGTAAACAGAAATCGTATCATCTACCAATTCACTAATGTCAAGATCCGTTCCTACAGATATATTCACATCCATGAACTGATGTTGTAAATAAGGGAAGAAACTCATAGCCATTGACAGAATCAAGGAAATCAGCAAGATGACTTTGATGGCCGGAGTGTCCAAAATATTATTGAATTTAATGGAAATCGCATTGCGCATTTTAAGTGTTCCTATTGCGTACATCTTCATCCTCCTTGATTAATGACAACAAATAATTCCTGAAGATTCATCTTACGTATATTGAAGACCTTTGAGAACTTATCCGGTAAGAGATTGAATATTTTCTTGGCAGTCTCTACAGATTCCACAGGAATGTGATAGGTATTCTGAATCTGCTCAAGGGCTATATCGGGAAAATGTTCCTTGATCAATCCCTCTGTCATACTCTCATTTTCTATTTCGAGAATCATGTGATAGTTGGTCTGAATCGCTTCAAGTTTACCTTGTTCCACTATTCCACCATTCTTAATGAAAACGAATACATCACAGCGTTTCATAGCTTCATAAAGATTGTGAGAGGAAAAGATAACTGTCTTTCCCTTCTGCTGAAGTTCTTCAATTATGTTCCAAAAAAGCTCACAGGTAATGGCGTCCAATCCACTGAAGGGTTCATCCAGAATCAGCAACTCTGGATCACTTGCAATGGTTACGATAAACTGAAGTTTTTGCTGATTTCCCTTTGACAAAGTATTGATCTTGTTGAATTTCCTATCAGACAGTTGAAAGCGTTCCAACCAGTATTCAACCGATTTCTTCGCTTCCTTGCGTCGTATACCTTTGTAACAGACTAACTCCGCCAGATGATCAATCACCTGTTTTCTGCCATCAAGACCTCGAACTTCTGGCATATAACTTACCTTGTCTGAAGTATCCCGAGTTACCGGTTTTCCATCAAAAAAGCATTGACCCTGAGTAGGCTGCATGACGCCACTTAGAATTTTGAACATGGTTGACTTACCTGCGCCGTTACGTCCGATGATTCCCACGATGGAGCCTTTCTCAATGGTCAGGTTTACATCTTTCAGACCAATAACTTTACTTTCATACACTTTGGTTATATGTTCAATCCTTATCATCATTTACTCCTTTATGCGAATCGACTCTTTTTGATGACTGTAGCAATAAATCCAGACAGAGCAGTTGCTGTTAATACATAGAAGTTAATACTCACCAGCAGGGATAAGAGTACTGTAAAAATATCGTATCCCGATAGATCAATGACTGATGAAGGCCCGAAGACAATCATGAGATTCCCTCCCAGGTAGACCAGCATATTCACGAAAACACATCGGCTTATCTTCTCACTGCTTGTATAGATGAAAAAAGGAGAAAAAAGAGCAATGCAGAAACCAACGGCAACAAACCAGATCCATCCAGTTGCTAAGGCTAGCATAATCATCATCATGATGGAGAGAATGGACAGATAATGTATTGAAGGTCTGTCATCTTCTTTAATATGATCTGCCTTCTTTGGTATCATCTTTATGACCTGATTCTTCATAACATCAACGGCATGAATATTGTTCACATATTTCAACTCCCCTTTTCCGCTAAGGACCTTAAAGGCCTCCAGAGACACTTCAGAAGAGATATGATAGAGAACGACCCCCAGTTGAAGAGGTACTCCTGAAACTCTCTTGAAATCTTCATCTTCTACGAAGAAGTCTGTATATCCCATGGATTTATCCGGTATATAAGTCGGTCCAATCATCGGTGATGAACTCACAGTGATACCAGCAATATAAGGGATTTTTTTCTCGCTGCATATTTGGTCCAGCCACAGAGGAAATCTAGCCGGTGAATCAACAGATTTGATGATCAAGTCATAGCTGTCGAGAGCTACAATCTCTCCCAATTCTTCCTTGGACCAAATCTTCTTATTAACGGCTTCTACTTCAACCTGAGGGTTAATCTTCATTAACTTTTCCTGAAGTACATGAACTTTCTGATACCCAATATCCTCTATGTCATATAGAAGCTGACGGTTCAAATTACTCTCTTCCACATCGTCAAAGTCCACTATGGTCAGTTTACCTACACCCAGAACTGTAAGGTTCCACGCCACATGACTGCCGATTCCTCCGCAACCGAGAATCAGAACCTTCTTCTTGCTGATGGTATCCTGAACATTTCCCATCTTATTGAAGTAATAGTAGGCATTGGACCTGGAGTAGATGCTGTCCGTATCCAACGTCATAGGTATGAGTATCCTTTTATCGACAAAAGCCTTAAACATCTCTTCACCAAAAATTTGTCGAAGTTCCGTTTCATCCTTTGATGCACCTTGAGCAATCATTCTTACCGTCTCCTCCTGTTTTTCAGAAAGAGTATAGAATTCATCATCTTCCATGGACAAAAAGCCATTAGTACCGAACAGGTAACGGTTCTCCTTCTTAACAATTGGTACATATGGATTTAAATATAATCCATTCATCGAATCACCCCGCTATCCATCCATATAATCTTGCCGTCAAAGCGGCTAATAAAATCGGTACATAAGCTGTTGCCAATACACCGTAAACCACATAAACCATATTATCCAACCGGTGACCGGAGTCCATATACTGACTCTTATACAGTTTATCTTTTGTCTTATATTTCAGCCTTTGGGTCATGATGAAATACCTGATCAGACCAAAGGATTTCTCTCGTAAATGTCTTATATCCAATATTTCTTCCAATAGGAAATAACCATCCAATTTAATAACCCACAGGGTGTTCATAACAATCAGAGACAAATTGGATACAGCTGCCCATAAAGCATATAACTGATATTTCTCATCAATGAAAAGGGTCAGTAGGAAGAAGCTCCCTGCCATAAACATATTCACAAGCATTCCTGCCAATAAAATCAGCAACCGTTTAGCCTTCGACGGCTGAAAAGTTATACTGCTTAAGTTCGTATATGCACATGGCATAAAGAAGTAGAGCATTACACCAATCTCAGGGACGTTAATTCCATTTTTTCTAGCAACTACAGCATGTCCCAGTTCATGAAGGGACAGTATAATGAGCATAAAGGGTATATTCAGCAGAATATCCGGCCTCAACAGGTTACTGCTGTCAAGAAGTATACTCAGATTAACCTTGGTTCCCGCCATAACCAAACCGGCAATAAGCATAGGAAGTGACAGGTATACAATAAGAAAATAAGCAATCCTGGTTAGGAAGTTTTCAGGATGTATCCATTTATTTCCGTTAACCAGACCTTTCCGAATTTTTATAGGATTGAATTTTTGTTTGGGTTCCACCCCTTTGATGAAACCGATTTTCTCAAACTGACTTAGGAGCATACCAATCTGTTCAACTGTCAGATTGGATGATAGGTCACTTAATTGTTCATTGTTTTTTGTTCCATCCAATGACTTGAGAACACTATATTCGACCAGCCCAATGGAAAAGGTCCGACCAGACTTGGGATTAAACACGGAATATTTAGTTGGTGTTTCATTATAAATTTCTAGATTAGGATTCAAACAAGCTAACATCCTTCACCTCCAGTTTAACTTTAATCATTCAACGACATCGGGCAATCCGGGGTTAAACCAATCTTTTATGGGAAGAAGGTATGCCAGGCAAAACCCACCCTTACCCGATTTGATTTGTCGATCCGGGTTTTGCCAAGCAACTTAGTACAACAATTAACATCCACCACACAGAAATGATACAAGAGCTAAACCTACTACAACGCCTTCAACAAAATCTTTGGCATCACTTGGAGCTTCAATTGTTTCCACTTCTTGAATTTCAAATATGTTTTCGTTTGTCATCCTATAGACCCTCCTTTAAATATTTCAAATGCAGAAAAAGAAATATTTACCTCGTCCATACTCTCATCCCATTAGCAAAGGGCGATACCGATAACTACGCCTACACCAACGCCGACCCAAAATGCTTCTTCACCTGGTGCCTCAACAGTTTCAACTTCTTCGATTGCGAATTCTTTTACATCAAACTCTGTCATGACAATTCCTCCTTCCTTTACTATTTTTTTCTGCATAAGATTGATTCTTTAAGTGAATCTTTCATGTCGTTTGCTTATGTCGTGATATTATCATAGCATCGGATATTTAGATGCTCAATGAATCCTTATCATACAACCTAAATCCTTGATTATCTGTCCATCCTCCTTTACAACCATCAAGAAAAATCGCTTAATAATCATAAATGGAATACCGATCTGTATCAAACAGACTTCCAAACTGATCCCTATATTTTTCAGACACTAGTAGAACCACTTGAATATCATTCATATTCATCTTTTCAATTAGGGTCATCATCGGTTCAATTAGGTGGAAGTTTTCGGTAATCGGATCTTCAATGAGCAGAAGCCCTGGTACGTACGCATAAGCAGCAGCGACTCGCACCAGCTTCCTCATATGTCCATCCAGTTCTTTCATTCCTACATTCGTTATACAGGTCAATTTCAAGTCTTCAAACAGATCTTCAATTCTTGTCATTCCGATACGAACCTTAATTCTTCGAAGATGCATGTAAAATTCCAAATACTTCCTGACGGACAAGGTTGACGGTTCGATATAGCTCTTGACCCGATCTATTTTCCTTCTATATAATTGAAAATTTTGTTTCAGTGACTGGCCATCAATAATCACATCACCAGCAAAACTGGATTCACCTGACAATTCATCTCCTGCTTCACCTGCTTCCTTACAATGAAGGATAACCGTACTTGCAGATTCAATTTCATAACGAAACACATTTGTACTGTTATAATACTTCCATATACTTAATAACGTAATCACGTCCTTTCTTCCGTCTCCATTTTACGTTGACCTATCTTCATTCTCAACAAACCCTCATTAAACGACATATTTTCATGATTATTTGTCATAACCCTTTTGCTTAATCGTCATTATTTGTTAATTTCCTTGTCATTTAATCGGAAATTATTGAGTAAGAAATCCCTGAGACATATAATAAAAGCAGGTTAATCAACAAACCATCCCAGTTATGAAAGGAGCTTAAGATGACTTATCGTACACTATCCACTTCACTGGTTACACCTTTGGTAAAGAAACAGTCCGGCAAAGACCAGTACCTTGATATTTACGCCTACGGGTTGGAAATCATCCTCTCCACTGTAGTCAATCTGGTCATCGTCATCCTACTGGGTACACTGCTGGGAATACTTAAGGAAACCCTGTTTTTTATC
Organism: Vallitaleaceae bacterium; assembly: GCA_963677625.2. Lineage (GTDB taxonomy): Bacteria > Bacillota > Clostridia > Lachnospirales > Vallitaleaceae > UBA1351. The sequence continues at coordinate 331,373 of CAXXSW010000002.1, read as the reverse complement.
ATCACTTTCAGTTTTCTGCGTATCCTGGTGGGAGGGGCACACGCCAGTACACATTTACGGTGTATAACCCTATTTACCCTCATCATGTTGGTATCCGTTTACTTGTGTACGATGAGCTACAAGATTATGAACATGACTCCCATAAGTCTCACGATGATTACTGTCAGCCTGGGAATTCATGCCTATCATATGCACAAGACATTCAAACCGACTAGAATCTTACTTGCACCTTTATTCATCATCACACTATGTTCCCTGTCCACCCTGTTTACGCAACCGAACATCTATTTTCATATAAGTATTTATGGCATGTTCATCCAGTCACTATCTTTATTCATCTCAATTTTAGGAGTAGAAAAAAATGTTAAAGAAATTAATGAGAGTAACTAATTCATCACTGGCATCCCTTGCTTTTTTAATCATCGCCCAAGCTGCAGTAGAAAAATATTGCTTAATTTTCTTCCATGAGCCTAAGAAACCTGAAAATCTTCAAGGACTTACTATCAAAGATTTACTGTAATTCCCAATGAAAATAATGAAAAGCTGTAACCTCAGTCGAATGACTGTGGTTACAGCTTTTTTCTGTTTATATCTATATAGTTACTGTGAGATACTTCCTATGAGCGGATCCGTATCTTATCTGATCAATATCACTTCTTCAATTTAATCTCAATGCGAAAATACTCCTCAATTTCAAATCCAATATAACCTTCATGACGTTCAACAATGGCTTTTATACTTTCTATTCCGATACCATGGGAGTTACTATCAACTTTGCTTGTCAGAAATTTTCCGTTTCTGACATTAGGCTTTTGTGCATATGAGTTCTCACAGGTGATACTGAACACATCCTTTTTCTCCTGAATGGATAGATCAATAACCTTCTCATTTTCACACTTAACAGAAGCTTCAATGGCATTATCAAGCACATTACCAAGAAGGCTACAGACTTCCTTATCTGACAAAGGCATTTCATTGACATTGACTTGATACACGATATCAATACCACTTGCTTTTGCTCTGCTGATCTTTGTATTCAGCATAACATTTAACGCAGTGTTCTCATGGAAGAAGGTCTCATTGGCTGTTTCCAGATCCTCAAACAGATCATCGATGTATCGGTCGATATCCTGATATTCATTATGCTCACACAGGGACTTGATCAATCCGAGATGATTATTCATATCATGCCGAAGGCTTCTTAAATTATCATAGACGATAACCATCTCATCATTATTCTGTATGCTTTGCTTCAACTGCTGGTTCATGAGCTGATACCTAATCTCTTCTCCTGCACGTTTATTCATTTCATAAATAATAATCAATGTCAAAAAAGACATAGCCAGAAGTATAGCAAAGACAATACCCACGAAGATCTCAATATTCTCATGAAGCCAAACTTCTTCATTAATGATATCTACCATAAACAAGACAAAAATCAGATTCAAAAGCACAACAACTACAACTGCTGACGAATTGCTTACTACATCCTGTTTCTCCCTCTTTTTATCTCGATATGTAATCAGAGTGACGATGACCACCAGCATAATCTTGGAAAAAATCACTGTAATCATGTACAATCGGCTATCACTGAAGACCTCTTCATAGGATGAATGGGTAAAGAGCATCATCATCAACAATCCAACCAGCTCCGTTACAATAAGGATGAGTAAATACACGGAATGCCAGATGAATTTCATGAATAACTTGCCTTTGTAAAAATAGAATACAATGAAATAGATAATGACAAAAGTCAGTATAGGACCGAATTTCTCTATGGATTCAGGGACAACATCAACTAGTTCATCTCTAATAACAACAACAATAACAAACAAGAGTACAGGAATATACTTAAGTTTCTCCGAAAATTTGAACTCAAGCTTTCTTCCAACCAGCCTATACCATGACCATACCTCAATAAAGATAATTATTTTTAATACAACATCCTGCATCAAATCTCCTCCTTTAACCTCAACAAGATTTATTATACGTTAATTTCAGAAGAAAACAAACCAAAACCTTACTGATAGCTTCATATTTACAGGATGTCAAATTGAAATATCTGATGAAATGCAGTCATTACTGAACTCATTTGCAAAATGCCTCCTAATTTATTTTCCATCCACTGACCACTAACAATTGGGCAACCACACCCACATTTCACCCAGTCCCCTATTACTCCAATTCGGCATCCGAATGGCTAAGGTCATGGTCATTGTTGTAGATGTCAATATAGAAATGTTGACACTGATCTCAATCCTAGTGAAATCTATAATTCTTTATCGGATAAAGAGGAAGCAGTTTTCGATGAAGCTTTAGTTGAATCACTTGACCTTCTAGAATATCATAAAAAGCATATTGATCCAGACTTTAAACTTAAGCACCTACGAACTTTCAACCCTGATTATATGTGAGAATTTAAATATACTTTTCACTCTAAAATTGATTCTTGAACACCAGATGAGTGTCAAGATTATTATTGTACAACTCCGTTTAATTAGCTGAAATCAAATAATTATTTCACATTGAATTAACCTAAGTGATCTTCTGTAAAAAAGGGGCAGATTCGTATCTGCCCTAAGGCATTCCTTTTAAATTTCCGAAAATTGGTGGTAAGCTGGATTACTTAAAAATTGATACTAACTCAAGCCAACTATCATCAACCTGAAAATATAAACCATTCCCTACTTCTACATAATTATGGCTTGTAAAGTCAACGGGTATCACCAACCCATTCTTTAAAACCACTTTTAAATAAACCCTGTCATCAGCATATTTAGTATACAATTGATCTATTTCACTTTCATCAATCCCCGAGTTTTGGTAGACATTTTCTCCTACAATATGATAATCACCATATGTTTCTGTAATAAGACCATTATAGAATAACTTAATAAAATCTCGATCAATTATTTTTTTACCAGATTTATTTTCTATACTGATAATACTATTCTCAGAAGTAAAACCATATACTTCTAATACTTCATCTGACGTTTGTTCATCCTCATAAAATCTAGACCCAATAAGTGTATGATAATAATCTCCCTCCGGGCTTTCAATAATTAATCTCGGATACCAATCATATTCTGTAACCGGCGCATTAATATATTGATAGACCTTGAATACTGCTTCAGTTTCTGCATCTATCCTAACAATTGATTCTCCCAAGTAATCTCCCACTATATCTGGTGTAATTTCTTTTTCCAGATTGTAATTTGAATATGCAATACTCTCTGGGTAATCAATAACACCATATGCCTTGTCATTTAACTCTAAAACCACTTCTCTCCTAATCGTTTCATTATCCTTATCAGTATCCTGTAAATTCAATATGTTATTTATGACTAGCAATAATACTAAGCATGCAACAGGTGCAAACCATTTTACATAATGGTAATAATTTCGCTTTTTGATATACATATTTTTTTCAATGTAAGCATCGTCTATGTCTGTTAACTTTTCTAACAACTCATGCCCCCTCATAATCTAACCCCTTTATCTTCAAAATACACTCTAAGTTTATTACGTGTTCTCATAAGCATTGACTTCGTTTTACTTTCACTTATCTTAAACTGTTTAGCTACATCTTTAATTGAGTCCGCAAACCAATACCGCCTTATAAAGACACTTTGCTCCTCTTTTGATAGCCCACCTAAAAAATCATTAATATGTTCTGACAACTCAGTATCCTGAATATTACAAATTTCGTCATTAGGTGCCGGAATACACGCTTCCATTTCCTGTGAAAGTTCTACAATATGTGCAAACCTCTTTTTTCTGTGATTTTTCTTATACAGGTTAAATGATAAATTTCTAATGATTTTGCCAAAAAATGAAAATAAATATTCTTTAGGATTACTAGGTGGTATATTATTCCACGCAGAAAAATAAGTATCATTTTCACATTCTTGAGCATCGGAATAATTCCTCAGAATATTATACGAAATCATTCTTAGGGACTTTCCATATTTAGTTGCTGATTCTACAATTGCTCTCTCATCTTTTTTCAAGTAAAGCACAACAATTAATTCATCCTCCATAATTAACCTCCTACCCTATATAACAACATTTCTCTCTATTTGGTTGCATAATATTCAAATTTCAAAGGATTTTAGTTTATATTATTGCTCTTAACTAATTTTACTTACTTAACCATTCAGCAATATCAATAATGGTAATTCCTTCATAAAAATATTGCTCGTGTCTTGTTCGTGTAATTAATAGCTTAGGGTATGCATCTTTTATCTTCAATAGCGAATCTACTTCTCTCAAAAATGTTTTTTCTACTGAAATATCATCTGAAACCTGTATATATAATTTTTCATTTTGTTTAATGGCAACAAAGTCAATTTCCTTTTTATAGAGTACACCTACATAAACTTCATAGCCTCTTCTCATCAATTCAAGAGCTACTATATTCTCTATGACTCTACCATAATCTAGATTTCTGGTCCCAAGCTTAGCATATCTAAAAGCATGATCACTTAAATAATACTTTTCATTGGTCGCTAAATATTTTTTTCCGCGAATATCGTACCTTCTAACTTTGTAAAGCGCAAATGCATTGCATAAGTAACCTAAATACGACCCAACCGTTTTATGATTGATTATATCTTGATTTTTCGTAAGTGTATCCGCAATTTTTCTTGAAGATGTTAAATTCGAGATATTATCCATCATAAAATCAGCAATTTTATCCATTAAAAGTATATTTCTAATTTTATATTTTTGCCTTATATCTCGTAATATTAGTGTATCGAAAATATCGACAAGGTATTTATACTTTTCTTCTTGTTCCGTATAAACATAAGATCCTGACATCCCTCCTTCTTTCATATATCGTCCAAAGGCCAATTGAATATCCGATATCTTGTAGTATTTCATAAACTCTACAAAGGAAAAAGGAAACACTTCCACTTCATAAGTTCGTCCTGTAAATAATGTTGCCAAATCACTACTTAATAAAAAAGCATTTAAACCAGTAACATAGATATCATATTTACCTGTGGAATGCAAACTATTTATAGTCAACTCAAATTTCTCGCACATCTGAACTTCATCAATAAATATATAATTTGTCCTTCCTCTCATGTATCGATTCTCAATATAATCATTTAATGCGTGATATTCCTTCAAGTCTTCATATTTTAAGTTTGTTAGATCTATGAATATAATATTGAAATCTGTTTCATTTTTTTCAATCCACTCTATAAATTCTTCTAATAGCTTTGATTTTCCAGAACGTCTAACCCCAGTTATCACTTTTATGTCTGGTGTCTCTTTAATACTTATCAATTTTTTTAAATATCTACTTCTATCTATTAACTTCATCAATTACCTCCTAGGACGCATGGGCAAGTTGTAAGAGTTCTTTGAAGACAATCGCCTAATCTTATGAAACCATTATATCATTCTATTTCCCAAAATTAATCATTTTTACTTTTTGGGAAATAGAATGATATTTTAAAAAAACGATAGGCTTTCGCCTATCGCTTCAGTTTGTTTTATTAGAAGTTTTAAAATTTGATTGAAGGTAAGCTGGTGGTAAATTGGTAGCAAGCACCTATCTAAAAACAATTAAGCTATCTTCAATGTTTGTCGCTGACTTTAGATTCACTTTACTTACATCAATAATCTTTATTAACTTTACATGCTTGGTTAATGATCTATCAAATTTGATTGAATCAATAAGTTTCTTACAGCTTGTATCGCCTCTGCATAAGTCAGTGGTTTATCCGACATAAGCATATTATTATGACCTATAAAAATGTCAACGTTAACTACTTCTTTAACATAGTCTACCGCCCACATAGATACTAAATCATAATCTACAAACTGACTTAGTTTACCCATATCCTTAGGAACCAAACCCGTGACGGTCATAGCTCTTGCTAAAATAGCCATAGCTTCATCACGAATAATCAGCTCATTGCCTTCAAAAGTACCGTTTTCATAGCCAATAATTAAATCGTATTGATAGGCTACAGCAATATACTCAGCATATGGATTCAGAGCATCAACATCACTAAAAGGTGCTCTATCGTCACTTACTCCCCGGTATAACCCAAGTGCTTTTACAACATACTTAATGAAAGCTTGTCTAGTGATTATCATATCTGGTAAGAACTCACTATCTGCATCAACAACCAGTCGTGATGCCATATCATTGACACTTTCTTCTGACCAGTGACCAATGACATTTTCAATCACTTCATCATTCCAAATAACTGAGTATACTGAATTTGTCAACGAATTAATTTTTGCATACCATTTACCATTTTCTTCAAATACAACGGTAGGTACATGAGATATGCTACCATCTAAATTGCAAACGATACCTGTTGTTATTTTGGAAGGATCAACCTCCTCAGTAATCTGAATAATTCTTTCAACATAACCATTAAACCGCTCTATATCATAGGTTCTAGTGTTAACACCTTCCTTAACTTCAGCTACAATCTTGAACTCAACAGGCGGAAATACAATGGTTGATTCTTTTTTTAAACTTTCCTCTATAGACTCACTCATATTGATATCATCAATACAGTTGATTTCAATATTGATTTCAATACTTTGAAGCTCTTCATCAGCTACTCCAAGTTTTCTAGCTACATCATTAATTTTAATCTCATCAGCAGGGATTACATAGTCTACATCACCTGTGTCAATAATCATCGTAAACTCCTCTTCTTCCATGATTTCAACTAAGTCACCAGTAAGTTTTGTCTTTATCTTAGCTGCATCTGTTTGTCCAACCAAAACAGATACTGTATTCCCACCATCATGTTTTACTTCTTCAATCTTTTTCTCTACTAATTCTTCGTTAATATCTAAAGCTACGCTTAAAAGACCATTTTCATCATCAACTTCTTCCTCACCTGCCATCTGTTCTTCACCATTTACAACTACTATTATACCCATTTCGTCTGATTCTTGTTCCTGTACAGGTTCTTGAACACCTGATTGATTTCCCTTATTCGAAGACTCATCTACCTTTGTAGGCGCAGCTTCTTTCACTGTAACCTCAATATCCTTTGTTACTGTTGCACCATTTTTTGTGATGGTTGCTGTCAATGTTACTGTCTTATCTCCTTCTCCATAAGTGGGGCGTGTTACAACTGCACTATTTCCACTCAGGCTGATATTGTTGCCTGTATCTGTCTTCTCTGTCCAGCTAATGCTAGTTCCGTTGCTTCCTGATAAAGGAAGTGTGAGGTTTTGTGTGACTCTTGTTGCCGTATCCGAACCGCCAAAAATCAAATCACTGCTATCTAGATCCGTTTTAGCACCTGCTACTGCTTCTGCGTCCGTCATTGTATGCGCCGGTACTGTTACTGATATTGTTTTTGTAGCCTCTGTTCCATCAGCCTTGTTAATATGTACCACGACATCATTGGTTACACCACTTGAACCATAAGTAATTGTCCCATCATTAGCTACATTCCCATTAGAAGAGTCTAATGTTAAAGTTACGCCTGTATCACTCATTCCTGCTATCCCATTTAAATAAGTAATAAGATTTGTATCCGTTCCTTCACTTGCTGTGAAGCTTTCCGGTAATAACCCTCTAGCTGTTGCTATGGCTTCATTGGCAATCTCTGCGGCTGACTGCGCAGCTTCTTTCACTGTAACCTCAATATCCTTTGTTTCTGTTGCACCATTTTTTGTGATGGTTGCTGTCAATGTTACTGTCTTATCTCCTTCTCCATAAGTGGGTCGTGTTACAACTGCACTGTTTCCACTCAGGCTGATATTGTTGCCTGTATCTGTCTTCTCTGTCCAGCTAATGCTAGTTCCGTTGCTTCCTGATAAAGGAAGTGTGAGGTTTTGTGTGACTGTTGTTGCCGTATCCGAACCGCCAAAAATCAAATCACTGCTATCTAGATCCGTTTTAGCACCTGCTACTGCTTCTGCGTCCGTCATTGTATGCGCCGGTACTGTTACTGATATTGTTTTTGTAGCCTCTGTTCCATCAGCCTTGTTAATATGTACCACGACATCATTGGTTACACCACTTGAACCATAAGTAATTGTCCCATCATTAGCTACATTCCCATTAGAAGAGTCTAATGTTAAGGTTACGCCTGTATCACTCATTCCTGCTATCCCATTTAAATAAGTAATAAGATTTGTATCCGTTCCTTCACTTGCTGTGAAGCTTTCCGGTAGTAACCCTCTAGCTGTTGCTATGGCTTCGTTGGCAATCTCTGCGGCTGTAGGGGCTGAAACAGTAAGTGTTCTTGTTACTGGTGCCGCCGCACTATAGCTATCATTACCCGCTTGATTTGCAGTAATACTAGTAGTTCCAGCACCCTTAATTGTTATTGTGTTCCCTGAAACTGTAGCCACACTTGTGTTCGACGAACTATATGTAACAGGTAATCCGGAAGATGCTGTTGCATTTAAGTTGAATGTTGAGTCTCCAGTTGTTTTATCACTTATTTCTTCAAATATGATTGTTTGGGTTGTCTTTGCAATCTCCGTATCAGTCTTAGCTATTGGGTAAAACACAAAATCATCCAACTTCCCTGTATACGGTGTCCATTGATATGTACTTAAATTAAAATAAGTAGGTCTTGACCATGCTCCATTCGTTCCTATTTGATTATATGTCATGTTGTAATGGTTGACACTCCCTGATTGACTGCCTAAAGTCTGACCATCCAAATAAACCTTTATTGACGAATTATCAGAGGTCAAAATGACACGGTGCCACTGCCCATCATTAACAGTCGTTGAAGAACTAACAACCATCTGGGTTGTGGTATACATCTCTGTATAGAGCTTTCCTTCTTTATCAATCGATATAATAGGTACATATGCATCCGGTGATCCATTAACCGAAGTATTTTGGTATCCAAATATACCTACTTGTGTTGAAGTTGTATTAAAAGAAATCTCAACTGTGAATTGTTGATTATTATAAACTAAGCTTGTAGGAAGCTCAATCCACCCATTGCCATTAAGAACAACTGCTTTTCCACCATCGTGGTCACAATAACTCACCTCACCTTTTATTACGCCATCGTTATCATGACCACTTGAATCATGGGCATTACTATCATCAAAGTTATAGTTCACCAAAATCTCTAAATTTTCAGCCAAAACCACTGGCATACTCACTATTGTCATTAAATTTACCACTAAGCTCAATACTAATAAATAAGCAAACTTACCTCTATTTATTTTTGATTTTTTCGCAACAAACTCTAGTAACATTTCATTACCTCCCTAATAATTTTTTTGATGTCCCCTAATTTCCAAAGGATCAGCTCCTAGTTTTAAAATTAATTATGTTTTACTAATACTACTTTTCTGTTTATCTTTTAAAACCAAGCAGTTTTGAAAAACAGCTTTCAAATCTTTTTCTTTCTATTGGCTCAACAAGATAACCGCTTGCACCTACATTGTATGCCTCCAACGCATAATCTCTAATTTCTGAAACAAAAACTACCTTCGTATTCTTCATACTTTTATAAAACGTTTCTAAAATTGATAATCCAGTAGGCTGGTCACTACATACTCTAATAAAAACTATATCCGGAGGATCTTTTTCAGCTATCTTCAAAAATTGTTTTTTACTCTTTATGAATGTAATCTCTTCTACATCTTTTTTTTCGTATAACCATGACAGCAAGTTAATCTGTGAAACACTAGTGTCTTTTTCTAAGATACAAACACGCAAAATAATCCACCTCCGCAACAAATTTTCTCTTATTCATAATTATAATAAAACAATCTCCCAAAATTCTCCTACATAACAAAACTATTTGGCGCAAAATCCCTCATATTAGTCTTCTTGCTCTTCGCAAACGTTGGCAAGTTGCTTTACTTGACTTACTTTCCAAACATCTTCCTCCATCTTTTTATCAACTAAAATCTTCACTCTTTGATTCTTACAAGGATGGTTTTTACGTTAACGCCCCTAAAAAAGAATATTCAGATCCTTTTGAAGCTATCAAATATATTATTTGATACACTGGTCGTCCTGCTATGGCTCAATCTCGAATTCTTGACTACACAGATTTGTCACTATGAATATTTTAGAAGATTTCACTAAAGACGACGATCTTATCGAATTCGTCTACATAAAATGCAACTACTCCCTTTGGGTTCCACGTTTCAAGATGATATGCTAAAATAGAGAACTTTCCTATCGAAGAACAAAAAAATACCGTCAAAGACCTAATTAGCCTTTAACGGTATAAAATTTCCCTATCTATTTATTCCCATAACATCAAACATTTCTCTTGGTGGCGTAAGGTTTAATTCATCCCTCAATACCTGTTCATATTTTTTAAAATGCAGCAATGCTTTTGATTTTTGCTTCGTTTCAATGTACAACTGAATCAAGTTTAGTGAAGTATTTTCATCATAAAGATTCTGCATATATGCCTTGCACAAGCAATTTTCAGCCAGTTTATATTCTTTCTTTCTAACAAGATATTTTGAATAACGATTCAGAAGATCCACATAATTATTTTTAAAATTTTGCCTGTCAATGTCTGTCCATGGCCAATCAGCACCTTCTAAATAATCGCCTTTATAAATTTCTTCAATTTGATCGACTCTCAGTTCAGTTTCGTGTATTTCTAAAAGCTTTTGCCATTCTTGTTTATCATAATAAACCCCACCAAGAGTCATGCAATAATTTCCATGGAGTTTAATAAGGCTTTTTTCAACGCCATATTCCTGAAGACTTTTTCGGATATAGTATATGGCATTATGCAGTTGCTTGATAGCCTTATCCATCTCTATATCCCGGAAGACCACTTCGATGATTTGGTCTCTTGTAACTTCTTTTCCTGCTTTCATTAATAAATAGGCAAAAACTTCCTTCGTTTTTTCAGATCTCCACTTAAGTGGCTCTTCATTTTCCCATTCAATTTTAAATGCTCCAAAGCATTGTACCTTAAGACGCTTGTTTGATTTAACAGGTGTCGTTTTCTGAACTCTTTTTATCACTTTACTAATTGTGTTTTTAAATTTCTCCTGACCAATGGGTTTCAATATATAAGCAATTGCATTTAACTCAAAGGCTTCCATGGCATACTGCTCATGCGCTGTTACAAATACAATCTCTGTATCCGAATTTATATCAAGAATATTTGACCCAACATCAATGCCCATCAATTGTTGCATTTCAATGTCCAAAAAAACCAACTGAGGCTTTAGTTCAGGTAACTCTTTCAAGGCTTCCAATGGATTAATAAATGACGCCATAACCGAAATCTCCGGATACATCTTAAGATAATATTCAATTTCTTTTATTGCATGTCGTTCATCATCTATAATTACTGCAGAAATCATCAGCTTTACTTCCTTTCTCTTATTGGAATATACCACCTAACTTCTGTTCCAACCATCTTTTCGCTAATAATAGTTAGTCCATTTCCATAAATTCTCCTTAATCTGCTATCTATATTGCCAAGGGCAATTCCATTTTGCCTTCCATCTCCTTGTTCTTCTAACATTTTTTTGCTATCCATACCTATTCCGTTATCCTTGACAGAAAATTCTAAACAAAAGCCCTTTTCTACAATTATTATTTCTATTTTCCCGCCTTCAGGTTTTGGCAACACCCCATGAACTATTGCATTTTCAATAATAGGCTGTAGCACCAATACCGGAATATTATATTCCAAATGTTCCGGCAACTTTATTGAAAATTCTATTCTCTCTTCAAATCGTGCCTTTTCAATTTCCAAGTAAGCATAAACATATTCCATTTCTTTCCTAAGAAGTGTTTGATTATCAATGCTTTTAAAATTAAAACATCCTCTTAAGTAATTACTAAAAAAAATAAGTAAATTAGTCGATTTCTCATGATCATATCTTGAAATAGATATAATCGTATTCAAAACATTATACAGAAAATGTGGTTTAATTTGAGCTTGAAGAAATTTAAGCTCTGCCGCATTTTTACGCTCATAATAATCCTTTATATTAATCGCTTTAATTTGCATTTGTATCAATAAGAAGAAAAACAACCCAATATAAATTATTTCCCCATGCCTACTCTGAATTACATTTGTATAATACAAAGTATCATGAAGCTCTGTAACAAGAATTATTATAAGAGAGATCAAATTTAACAAACCATTTTTCTTTCGCTTTATAACTCCCAGTATAGCAGTGATAGCTGCACTAAACATACAAGTTATTTCAATGTAATTAGTTATACGACCAAATGCGGTATAAATGTGAACCGGCGCCAATATATAGAATGTTTGAATTATTATAACCAACACCATAAATATTCTGACAGCAATCCTAGAAAACCTGATTTTAAATAGCTCGTTCATATATAATAATACAAACATCACTACCCATATACATGAAGAATGCCATACAAAAATAAACGTATCTAGACTTATACCTGAAATATTCTTGCTTAAGGCAAGTTGCCCTGATGTATCGTAGGCGATTATTGCAAAAAGGCAAAGTAAACCAAAATACAAATTTGCCTTATCCTCTTTCATCAAAAAGAATGATGTTATATAAAACAAAGCAACAATAAAAAAAGCTCCAATTATAGCCATATTTTTCATCAAAATAGAATTATCTAATTCTGTTATTTGACTTTGACTTCCCATATACATAGTACACCAAAAGCCCCCTCTGTAATGTTGATGATTTGACACATGAATAATTATATCAAAGTCATTTGAAGGTGACTCAAAATATACTGCCTGCGGTTTATATTCACTAACTTCTTCTGAAGCAATACTACTAATATTACCATTTTCAGCGACCAGCTTATCATCAATATATAATCGATAAGCACTTGAAAATGTCTGAATTCTCATACCTATAATTTCTTCTGGCAAAAATCCTTTATTTACATGAAGTTTATAGGTTCCATAACCTTCTCCCGGCAATCCCTGTCCATCCAAACTGTATTCATTCCATGTACTAGGAACCTGCACAAGAAGATCAGGTTCTATATCCGATACCTCAGAAACGGTTAAAAATTGTTTCCAATAAAATTCCCACTCTCCATTCAAGGAAATAGGAGAATTAGAGTCAAAATCCAAAGATTCAATATCCAAAATTCCATTTTGAACTTCAATCCCTTCTAAACTATCTATTTGCATATATAATAAACCTAAGAGAAGCAGTATTAATCCAATAAAACCTATTCTAAAAAATATATTGTTTGCCATGTATTTCATTATAACTCTTCTCTCCATATAAATTATATCAATTTTTCTTCTACAAGCTAGTAATTTTAAAAGAAAAGTACTAAATCACTTCTTCAATATTATACAGTTTTAGAGCAGTAAAAACAATACTGTTGAAATATGTAGCCTACAGATTACTTGCTGACCGTTAAACGTTAGCCCTTCAAATAATCTTATCTATAAATATATTATATATATGCACAATTTAAAAAAGCGACAGATTCTCACCTGTCGCTGATGTTTTGTTAGAAGTTTTTAAAATTTGGTGGTAAGTCTCGTATTTCAAAGCTCGCAAACCCAGTAAAATCAGGGATTACTCCGCCTTTGGTTTCATTGTAGGGAATAACAATACGTCTCTAATTGAATAAGAGTCGGTAAGAAGCATAACCAAACGGTCAATACCGATACCAAGCCCACCTGTTGGTGGCATACCATACTCAAGAGCTGTTAAGAAGTCCTCATCAATGGAGTTTGCTTCTTCATCACCAGCTGCCTTAAGTTCTTCCTGATAGTCAAATCGGCTTCTTTGATCAATTGGATCATTAAGCTCAGAGAAGGCATTGGCAAACTCACGACGGGTAATAAAGAGCTCAAAACGCTCAGTATAGGCCGGATCTTCTGGCTTACGTTTAGCCAGTGGTGAAATCTCAACCGGGTGATCCATAATGAATGTAGGTTGTACCAAATGTTCTTCGGCAAAAGCTTCAAAGAAAGCGTTAATAATCTCACCTTTTTTGAAGTGTTTTTCCACCTCAACATTTTTTTCTTTTGCAAGGGCGTGAGCTTCTTCATCAGTCTTTATTTCATTAAAATCTATATCTGCATATTTCTTAATAGCATCAACCATAGTCAGCTTTTCGAAAGGCTTGCCAAGGTCAATATCCGTACCATCATAATTGACAGTCGTCGTTCCAAGAACCTTTTCAGCTACTGTTCGAACTAGACTTTCTGTAATTTCCATCATACCATAATAATCAGTATAAGCTTGGTAGAGCTCTAGTAGCGTAAACTCAGGGTTGTGACGGATGGAAAGACCTTCATTTCTAAATACACGTCCCATCTCATAAACACGCTCAAACCCACCTACAATTAAACGCTTAAGAGGTAGTTCCAATGAAATACGTAAGTGCATTGGAATATCAAGAGCATTATGGTGCGTATCAAAAGGTCTAGCAGCCGCTCCACCAGGGATGGATAGCAAAACTGGAGTTTCCACTTCGAGAAATTCTCTTCCATCTAAGAAAGAACGAATTTCACGAATAATCTGTGACCGCTTAAAGAAGGCATCCTTAACTTCAGGATTAACAATGAGATCAAGATAGCGTTGGCGGTATCTTGTGTCAGTGTCCTTAAGGCCATGATATTTCTCTGGCAGGATTTGCAGAGATTTAGATAACAGCACGACTTCTTTTGCTTTGACTGAAATTTCACCTTTTTGAGTTTTAAATACAAGTCCTTTAATACCAACGATGTCACCAAGATCATAATGCTTAAAATCACCATAAGATTCATCGCCAACCTGGTCTTTACGAACATATGCCTGAATTTGACCATCACGATCTGAGATGTGACAGAAAGATGCTTTACCCATGTCACGCTTAGTCATAATACGACCTGCAATAGCTACTTCGGTTCCCTCTAGTTCTTCGAATCCGTCAATGATGGCCTGACTTCTGTGTGTAGTGTCAAATTTAGTGATATGAAAAGGATCCTTCCCATTCTCCTGAAGTTCACCTAACTTATCTCTACGAATTTGTAACAGTTCATTTAGCTCTTGACCACTTAAAACTTCTGTTTCTGCTTGATTATTTGTGTTTTCAGCCACTTTATACTCCTTTGTTTACGCCTTGTGCCCCTTTATGAGCGATTTTCTAGTTCAAAAGAAATCCACTTCAATAATTTGAAATGGACTCTTAAGTGCAATCTCTATTTTATCGATGAATTTCTAAAACTTTGAACCTAACAACTGAACCATTTGGTGTTGTTACTTCAACTACATCGCCTTGTTTATGTCCAATTAATTTAGAACCTACTGGCGATTCATCGGATAATTTACCATGTAATGGATCAGCTTCAGTTGATCCTACAATCATATAGTCAACTTCTTCTTCAAATTCCATATCATATAAAAGAACTTTACATCCAATGTTAATCACACTAAGATCGACTTCGTCTTCATCAATGACTTCTGCATTTTTAAGAATCTTCTCAAGTTCAGCAATTCGAGCTTCAATTTCACCCTGTTCATCTTTAGCAGCATCATATTCTGCATTTTCGGAAAGGTCTCCTTGAGCCCTAGCTTCCTTAATCTGTTCCGCAATTTCCTTACGCTTGACTACTTTTAAGTGTTGTAACTCTTCTTCCATGGCCTTCAATCCACGGTAAGTCAAAACTCTTTTCTTGTCTGGCATCTGTTACACCTCGTCTTTCAAATATTATATCGAATGATTGTTCTAAATCATTCCTTGCTGTGTAAAAACTTATCCAACCACGTTCCTTACCCAAAAGTTCTATCAGAACTCCCCAAACCAAACGTGCCACAAGTTTTAAAACTAGCAAAAAATAAGCTTATCCCCGTAAGCTCTTCATTTATGCCTTGTCATATTTTCAATGTATTATATCGTACTCTACTAGCAATGTCAACAAACAAGCTATGGATATTCTGTGAACTTTCTGCTAAATTCTACGAATTTTTAATTATTTTCCGATTTTTTCTTAAGAATGTAATCTTTTTCACTCACTAAGATTAGTATAGTGATAGGTAAGACATATTTAAGCCTCTCTAAAAGCTGATATCAATTCTATCAAATCTTCAAGTGTCTCAACAGAATTAATGTCATTTCTTAGTCTTGTTGCATTCTTAAGTCCTCTGGTATACCAAGATACATGTTTACGCATTTCTCTCATAGCTATATATTCACCTTTATGATCTACCAACATATGACCATGTCGATTAACCATATCGATAATTTCTTCATGACTAGGTGGCTGGTAACTTTTATTCTCCAGAGCGCAAACCAACTCATTAAAGAGCCAAGGATTTCCCATAGCAGCTCTTCCAACCATCACACCATCACACTTTGTTTCAGCCAACATAGTCTTAAGTGATGAACCATCCCTTATATCACCGTTTCCAATGATGGGAATGGATACAGCTTCTTTAGCCTGTCTAATAATATCCCAATCAGCTTTTCCTGAATAATAGGCTTCTCTGGTTCTAGCATGTATAGCCACATGGGCTGCACCTGATTCCTGGGCAATCTTTGCAATCTCAGGAGCATTCAAGTGATTGGTGTCAAATCCTGAACGTATCTTAATCGTAACTGGCTTCTTCGTTGCCCCAGCCATGGATTCGACTATTTTCCCTATTAAAAGAGGTTCTTTCATAAGGGCTGACCCTTCTCCATTGTTAACTACTTTAGGAACTGGGCACCCCATATTGACATCAAAGGAAGTAATTCTTTCATTGTCAATAACCTTAACTATTTCAGCCATTAGTTCAGGGTCTCTGCCAAAAAGCTGAACACCCACATTATATTCCGAATCAGCAATTTCCATAAGGGTTTTTGTTTTCTTGTTTTTATAATAAATAGCTTTTGCACTTACCATTTCTGTATAAGTCACATCGCAACCCTGTTCTTGGCATAGCTGTCTATAAACCATATCTGTTACACCAGCCATGGGACCAAGATACAATCCATGTCTTATTGTTCTAGTAAATCCACTCATAACAACTACCTCAAATTATCACTATACGTTCTTTTCATAAATATATTTTAAACCCTTTAAGGTCAAATCAGAGTCATAAGTAATATAGTCAATAGACTCTACAATAGTTCGTCCAAGACCACCTGTTGCAACAACTTTTAATGGCTTACCATAAGCTTCTTCGATCTTTCGGATAATATAGTCCACTTGTCCGATGTAGCCATAAACAAGACCGGCCTGCATAGAGTGGACCGTATTCTTTGCTAGAATACTTTCAGGCTTCTTTATTTCGATTTCAGGTAACTTTGCAGCTTCTTTCCAAAGAGCATCTGCACTAATTCGAACACCTGGTACAGTAACCGCCGCTTCAAAAACGCCTTTACTCGTCACCAGGTCAATGGTTGTAGCCGTCCCAAAATCAACGACAATCAAGTCACCTTCATAATCTATTCTTGCACCTACTGCATCAACGATACGATCAGCACCTACTTCCGCTGGATTATCCGTATGTATAGAAATTCCAGTTTTGATCCCCGGTCCCACAATCATTGGTTCCTTGTCAAAATATTTTCTAACTCCATTGACAAAAGAATACATGATATCAGGAACAACACTTGATATGATAACTGCCTTTACTCCTTTAGGATCAAACCCCTTTTCTCTAAGGAGGGCCACCATAAAAAGTCCATATTCGTCTGACGTTTTTTCTGTTTTTGTTCTCATACGAAAACGTCCAGTTAACTCATCTTTTTTAAACACACCTAATGTAATATTAGTATTTCCAATATCTATGACCAGTAACATTGAACACTGTCCTCCTATAGCAAAAAGTCACAAAAAAGAGCCCATAGGCTCTTTTTAATATATTAATAAGTCTCTTGAACTTCCAATTAGTAGCGACCCCTAGTCATACGTTCAATGACAATAGCTACAGGCACACACACAACAATAGCTACAAGCAATTCAATAGCTACATTAATCGTAAGTACACTAACAAAGAAGGGAACTACTCCAGTTTTACCAGCAAAGTGTACCAACCAAAGCATACCTAAGACTAATACTGTATTAGTCAAAGTTCCTGTAAGGGCACCCACCGTTGCTGCCAAACCGCCACTAAGCAAGTCTTTATTCCTAAGCTTAATAAGAGCTCCACGAACCAATGTATAGGAGTAATATGCTGTAACCCCAATAAAAACCCTTGGTAATACAGATACTAAAGGATTTATAAAAAACTTGTCTGCTGGATTTACACTGGTAATTGCTTTAAACATTGATGCCAGACCCATTCCAAGTCCTACTATAACTCCACTGATGGGTCCTGCAATCATGCCTGCAATAATCACCGGCAAGTGCATGATAGTAATAGAAATAGGCGGAACCTGTATGAATCCAATTGGTGTTAGTGTCAAAATCAGTGTCATAGCCAACATTAAGCCAGTAACTGTCATGGTTCTAGTACTTTTGCTTACATTCATATCTGTCATAATAGACCTCCGTTCTCGTTCCTCTCGGATACAAGACAAAATCATTTATGGAGTTGGGCATCAGCTATTAATTACTCAAGTAAAAAGATAAGTGTAGGTACTATCCAAATGGTATAGTCCGCGCTTTTCCCACTCCTGTTACACTGCTATTATAGCACTTTCTATCTAAATTACAAGCGTCTAGAAAAACTCCTCATAAAAACGTTCCAGCGATCCAAATAGTTCTTTTCTTTCTCTTTGATATTCTTTTATCTTTAGATGAGACCCTATAGAATCATAATAGGCATCCAATTCATTAGCTGTTGCTTCTATATATAAGTGACCTTCTGTATCAAACCCTACTCCAATAATACCACCAACTTCTTCTGTATGCATAACCAATAGAATCTGCAACTCTTTCTGAACCAAATCCGGTATCATATCAAAATCTTCGTTAAAATAGTAGAGTTTTTCATAAGAGTTGGATACGGCTAAAATAACACCATCCTCATATGTTTGATTATCCAATCCTTTAAATATATTGTCCATGAAAATTCCTTTCTTCTTTTAAAAATAAACAGCTCTCAATTCCACAAAGGCATTCCTAGAAGCTTTTCTTCCTACCTATACATATCCGTAAATACCCCTGACTGATACCTCGCCGGAATTTACTTCCTTAACACTTCCATCTTGGCATCTGATCATAAGATCACCAAGGTCAGAAATACCCATGCCAACCCCCTTATATGACCTTTTTGCTTCCATAACCTTCAATGGATTACCTATATTCACACATAGATTTTCATAATCTTTTCTAATGAAGGTTAGAGATTTCTCTTCTTCAAAAACCTGAAGGAGTTTAGTAAAAGATGTAATCCATTGGAGAGTCAGCTTATGTTTATCAACTGTAATATCAGGTTGCTCCAAGGCCATAGAAGTTGCCTTATCACTTAATTCATGATCAAACTCCTTTTGTCCCACGTTAATACCTACACCGACAACTACATAATGAAGACTTCGTATCTCACTGGACATTTCAGTTAATATACCACATATTTTCTTACCTTTAACAACAATGTCATTAGGCCATTTGATTCTAGCATCCAAGGCAAAATCATCTCTTAAGGTTCGACAAACTGCATAGCCAGCCAGTAGTGTTAGCATGGCAGCAGAAGCCGGTTGAATCTCAGGTCTTATAAGCAGGGATGTATAGATGCCTTGGCTTTTAATAGATTCCCAAGACCTTCCCCGTCTGCCCCTACCAAGCTTTTGTTCATCTGCAACAAAAACCCCTGTTTCATGGCTAGAAATTTGGCTATCAGCGAATCTTTTTGCTGCCAAATTTGTAGAATCAACAGTCTCATACCATTTAATATAATCGTATCCTAAGCCTTTAAGATCATGTATCAAAAGACTTGAAGTCAATTTATTTGGATTCTCCACAAGAAGGTAACCTCTATTGTTAACAGAATTAATGGTAAAGCCTTCTTCCTTTAACTTTTTAATGGCTTTCCAAATACTGGTTCTGGAAACTCCAAAGGCATCACTAAGCTCCTCGCCTGAAAGATAGTCCCCAGCACGGAGTAGTTCATCAAGGACTTTGTCTCTTATACTTTCTCCCATGATACTCCTTTCCTTTTTCGGTTGTCAGCTTTTATATGCTTTATTAGCGCCCTGTGGGATGCTGCTTAAATGTTTCATCAATGGACAATTTAATCGCCGCTGCTAGATCATCATAGTAATTTGGATCTGTCAGATACTGACGGTCATATTCATTAGTCAAATAACCCATTTCAAGTATAATAGCCGGCATATCCGTTGCATTAAGGACATGAAGATTATCCCTTTGTTTAGCCAGATAATTATCTATCTTCACATTAGCCGAGAAAACTTCTTGGAAAATAGCTGCCATTTCAAAGGAATTAAGTCCAGAAGTATTAGGACCAGGTAAATACAAGGTTTCCACTCCTTTAAACTTACTGGTAAAGGAGTTAATATGAATACTCAAAAAGAAGTCAGCTTCCACTTCATTAGCTAGGTCTGTTCGCTCATATAGAGAAGGTCTAGTATCCTCCAACCTTGTATAATAAACCTTCATATCAGGATCTTGATCTAAAAGTTTTTTTAATTCTAGGGTTACGCCAAGAGTCGTATTCTTCTCAAAAAATTGACCGACAACTGCTCCCGGATCATCCCCACCGTGACCTGCATCTACAACAATTACCTTCTTGTGAAGTTCATGAGGCTTATAGGCCTTGATAACCAAACCTTCTGTCGTTTCTTCAATCCTAAACTCATGAATGGTTTTGGCTTTAATTGTTAACTTAGTGTTTCCACTGGAATCCAATTTGACATTTATGTTATCAATAACATTATCATTAATATTAACCACACCACTACCAAAATGTTTTCTTTGATCTCCCGGTATAGTAATTATGTATTCTCTATCAAGATAGTTGTCTTCATAAGTAATGTTATTAATAGAGATAGTATCATTGCCTTCCGCATCAATAATAATAGTCGGATTATCTTCTGTGTTATCGTAAGCAATATTCTCATAACCCGGTTCTAATATTTGGATTCTTGTAACACCGTCACTAAGATCAATAACCTGATAGTCAGGTTGTCCATCAGTCTCAACGACAATCCTAGTTACTGTCGGTTCAAATTGAGCAGCCCTGATCGCTGTAACATACTGGCCCTCAGCAACACTTGCTTGGTAACCTAATAGGGTCTTCGTATTAGGCATATCAAAAACAATCCGAGTAGGATTACTCAGACGAAAAGCTTCGACACCTGTTGCATTCACTCCTGTAATATCAATATAGTCTCCTTTATCATTTTGCTTAAGAGACACTTTATAGATTGAATTGTTAACGGCAGTCACCTTCAAGGTATCTCTTGCATCATCTAATTCAAGATTAAATTTATAACCTGAGGTTTTTAAGTCAAAAACGATTTTTGCATAGGGAACACCCTTTTCTGTATCATGTTCACCTATCCTAACTGCGGTTACCAAGGGATTATCAATATAATCAATAGTCGTCTTATCAAGGTCTAGGGAAGCTTCCAAAATTTCAATAATAAACTTACCGTCCCATACATGGGTATCCACATCTGATATTGGACCCTTTGTATGAATCTTGAAACCAATTTTTCCATTCTCATCAAAATAATCAATGTCATCAACAAAGGCAATAGGGTAATCCTTAGCTTCAATGTCTATCTCTGAAGATGACGCTTCTATTTCTTCACTGATACTGCCTGATGCTGTAAATACAACTGGGGCATTTAAAAGACCTGTCGGCAATGCCCTATTCGCTTTACTACCCTCTAGCTTGTCAAGTTGTTCACCTGAGACTACTGTTGGGTCACTTGTAGTAGTATCCTCATTATCGGTTTCTTCTGTTGCCCCACCAGTCTCCGATTGCTTACCAGTATGAATACCTGCTGTATAGGTATTACTGTCCCAAGTCACATTAAAACCTAGATTTTCCGAAACGAAACGAAGGGGTATCATAGTTTTTGGATACTGCTTAGACATATCTTGAACAAGGGTTGCAGGTGCTGAAAGTTCAACTGGAACATTATTGACATAGGCAGTATTAGAATCAATCGTCAAAACAATAAACTTGTCTTCATATGCGATAAAAACCTGTCTGGTATTCCCATTCCAATTTACTGTCGCATTGATGTTCTCACTTTCAAAAACCTCCCTAACAGGAACCATAGTTTTAGAATTGATTAAGACTGCAGGCATATCTCCTGTTTGAAGCTCCTGACCATCAATTTCCACCGTAACTAGACGGCTGGTATAATTATAAACAGCTCCATTATATTTGAGAACCAAATCATCAGTATAATCTCCTGCCAAAGTTTGGTAATTTACCATACTAAAACCAAGAGTTAAGCATAACCCAGTAACAAGTATTCTTTTATATAAAGGTAGGATTTTCTTTAAAAATGTCATGTATTTCTCCTTAAGTAAACCATATTCTTCTTGTATTCTTTAAGGGTTGCAAACCCTATGTAATCTATTCTTTTTTCGGTTTTATTATACATTATATTTAGTCAAAATCTGACATTGTAATAAAAGTGTAAAAATAAAATTTACACTTTTATACCAAGACTGCTTTCTAGGGTATACTGCATTCTCAAACTTTCTTCCTTCTATTCTCTTTCTGATGATCCAGGTGTAACCGACTTCAAGGAAGTCAAGGGGACACTTTTAATAAAAAAAATAGAAGCCACGCCAACAAATATCCCTGTTGCTATAGCCGTAATCATAATTAGAGGTGCATAGGATATGGCTATCGACACTTTTTGGGATACAATAGCCAAAACAAAAAGCTGGCCAAGATTATGAAGTAAAGCTCCAAGTATACTAATACCGATTGGGCTGACAGATTTACTAAACCAATGATGAAGAACTGCCATCCCCAAAAAGCTTAGAAGCCCACCCATCATACTATAAAAAAAGCTCATCATACTTCCAACTAAGAGAGAGGTCATAATAACCCGAATAACAACTAAGGCAAAAACACTCTTCTTATTAAAAAAATAGAAGGCTGACAGAGTAATAATGTTAGCCAATCCCAATTTCATCCCCGGAACATTCCACGGCAAGGGTATAAATCGCTCAAAATAACCAAGCACAATAGCCATGGATATAAGAAGACCTAAGAGAACAAGACGTTGAGTCTTACTGCGAAATTGCATCTACATCGCCTCCTTCTCCACCGATGATTTCAACGGTAAAACGATTAGGCAAACAAACAATAGCCTCACCGCTTTTATGTCTGTGTCCACTCTCAATACAAGACCTCGTAAGACAGTCTGCATCTTCGATATATACTTCACCATTTTCAATGACCAGTAAATTATAGCCAAACTCGCTATGATATTCTTTTGTAACATTCTCATGAAGAGAAAACACATCAACAACTTCACCATCAATCCGTATTTCCACAGACAAATTGCCTTGACTTGTTGATCCCATTTGGTTAACCATCAAAATAAGAGCCGCCAGCATGACGATTGTTATCGTGATAATCAAATCCCCTTTTTTCAGCTTAATACATATCACTCTTTCATTTTCCTATAAACTTTTTAATTGATTTCTTTAATTATTCTCTGAATCATTCAGTTTACATAGAAATATCATCTATCCAAAAAATGCCAAAATTCTTTCATAGACCTGATCTTTACAGGTATCATTAAGAATCTCATGTCTTGCATTTTTAAACAAGGTTAATTGAGTATCATATCCTAATGTTTCATATTTTTGTCGCACGCTTTCAACACCTTTTCCCATTTCTCCAACCGGGTCATGGTCGCCTGATATAAAGAGCAAAGGAATCTTTGGCGTCTTTACTATATTATCATCCTTAATGATATAGCGCAAACCCTTAGCTATTTCCTCATAAAACTTAGGTGTATATGGATAACCACATAAGGGATGTTCGACATACCATTGGTTTAATCCATGGTCACTTGTCAACCAATCTGCTGAAGTTTGAGTTGGTTCAAATGCTTTGTTATATCCTCCGACTGAGAGATTATTAAGAAAAACACTTGGTTTATGACCGACAACTCTAGCAAGAAGTTTAGCTGCCATAACCCCAACTAAAGATAGAGGTCCATTGGTATTTGCTGTTCCACAGATAACAGCAGCTGAAACCCTGTCACCAAAATCCATCAGAAAACTTCTAAGCAAAAAAGATCCCATAGAATGCCCAAACATAAAAAGACTGTCTACAGATTCCCTTGAAAGAATCTCCACTTGGACCTTTTGAACATCTCCTACCATCTGTTCCCATGTGTCATTGGTATAATATCCAACTTTTTGGCTACCTGATAAACTGTATCCATGTTTTCTATGATCATGAACATAGACCCTATAACCTTGGGCAACTAGGACTTGGGCAAAAGGTTCATAGCGGTCGCCAAATTCTGCCATGCCATGAAGAATCTGAATTACTTTCACATTTTTCTGACCCTCTCCACCAGGTTTACTTTCTTCCTTGTAACAACGTACGAATAGTTGCTGTCCCCCTAGACCTTCTACAAAAAAAGTTTCCTTCACCATAATAAAACACCCCTAACCGACCACTTCCATCAAAGACCAAGATGGATATAATCAATATATTTTATTGTTCTATACCTGACATAAGTATCAAAATTCTTATTTTGCAAAAGGCCGACATCCTTCTGGTCAATAAAACCACCAGCCATTTCATCGTGTCCACCGCCTGCACCCTTGTTGTCCATAATATAATTAACAAGGTCATTGGCCTTGATTTTTTTTGTCACCACTTCGTATGGATAACTTAATCCCATCATCTCGCTTAGCATAAGAAACAATGGTATCCACATTCTCAATCGTGAAGACCATATCACTGATGGTTCCCTGAAGAGAGTCATTACAGTCACCAACATCTACAAAGCAGGTTGATCCATAGATTTCAATGTTCTGTAAGGCTCTAGTATATGCTTCCAAATCAGCAAGTCCAATTTCATTCATTCGTAAATGTTTTATTTGTGAAAGGTCACTCATTTTATAGAGCCAGTAGAACATTTCAAGATCCATTTGATTGGAACTACGAACCAAATTATCCGTATCTGTCATAATAGCATAAAGAAGGGCTGTAGCAATACTCTGGTTAGGCCTAACTCCTGCTTCACGAAAATAAGAAGCAATAATAGTCGAACACGCCCCAAAATCGGGACGTATATCAATAAACTTATAGTGTTCATTTCCCATAAACCGATGATGGTCAACTACACCTACATTCACAGGATTTAAGTTCGTTACGTTGGAATGACTTAACTGGGTATCAATAAGAATTATGAATTCGTCACCATCCAAAACATACTTGTTGTCCATTAACATCATATCAATGCCAAAAATATCCAACATGGTCTTGGAATTAGCTTTCTCAACAGGCTCAACATAGACAATCTCCGGTGCAAGACCTTGCGCCTCCAGAAAACTTTTCAAGCCAAAGGCACTGGCAATAGCATCTGGATCTGGTATATTATGAGGCTGTATATATATTCTTTCATAGCCTTGTAAAGCCTTAAGTAAACCTTCATAGACTTTTGTCATTACTCAACTCCTATTCTATCTAAAGCCTTAATCACCATTGATAAGAGCTTCCTCTTCTTCAAGCAAAGTCTCATCGTAGTCCTTGGTAAATGCCTTTAGACACGTATTAGCACCTAGAACAACTTCTGTTCTTTCCCACTCTTGTCCATCATAAGACATATAACCTTCACCATCAGCAATATTCACCGTATTAAGCCACTCAATATCATCTCGCCAAAATTCTGCCGCAACAGGGTATTGACTCCCCGGTGTCGTAACTCTGACGATGACAGCAAACCTACCTTCAACAGTAATCGGTACTTCAAAGTCAATCGTATAATATCCCCCAAACTCTTTATAACCCCGTTCAATTAGCTTCATATTCTTAAAGTCATCTGTATCTTGAAAAGAATCTACAACATAGACTTCATAGCTAGTATGATCATCTGTAGCATAAAAACTTAATGCGTCCAGTAATTCCTTTTTATCCGTTTCATAAACATTGGAGAAATAGGCAGTTTCGTCACCATATCCAATTTGGCCAATAAAACCCAGCCAATCCGTCTGATAGATATGATCATAGTTATCAATATTATCAACTCTAGTAAAGACAATATTATTGGTTCCAACATGAACATCTTCATAGGAAATATAAAAATACCCTTCTTCACCAAAAGTCTCACCATAAGAATTTCTAACGATAAATGCACCATCCGAGACACTTTCCGTTTGAAAATTTTCCTTAGGATAATCGTCATCCCATCCGACAATTACGACATCATGATTATAACCTTTAGATCCGAAATAATAATAACTGGAAGTTTCTTCATTGTAGAATCGGCCCTGAGGATCCAAGGTTTCTCCATCAAGATAAATCGATGTCTGAACAGGACCATAGGCTAAGAGAGCAACTTTAATTCCTAATAAATCGTTATCCGGAATAAATTGGACTTCTTGAACATGTTTCATAACCTTGGCATCTGGGTTATTGACACCATCATTAAAGGGATCGTCTTTTTCAAGAACCGGACCGGACCATCTGGTTAAATAGCTGAGTGAAATAGCAGCATTCCCACCATCAGCTTGGTCTAAGTTAAAACCGTGTCCCAAAGAAAGATGATCTTCTGAAAAGTCCCACACTTCATAAGGCAATAGCTGTGATTCCATTGCACCAAGAGATGCAAAAGCCCAGCATGCTCCTGTATCAAGTTGATCCTTGACAGGTGAAAGTCTATTGGTATTTCTTAAATCAAAATAAGTAGGTATTCTTGTGAACATATTCGGTTCTTCTTCGTAGGTAACAACAACTTTAAAGTTGTTATTATCCCACTTAACATCAGCTCCAAAGGCCTCAAGAACAATTCGAATAGGTAAATAGGTTCTAGAATCAATGATTCTGGAACTTGTGTCATTCAATATTTTTTCACCATTACGAAGAATATAGAGCTCACCTATAGGAACGTCTACCCTAATATCGTCAAATATTGCGGTAGCTATAGACTTTTCTTGATCCCAGCTGACATCAGCTCCAAAAGTCTCCATCGTCAATCTAAAAGGAACTTGTGTCCTATCATTCTCATCAATAAATGGAAATCCATACTCCTCATTATAAACAATGGCTTCCCCATTCAGTTCAATGGCTATAGTTTCTGCTGCCTCAATAGGCACTTGCTTCATCATTAGCAACGTGACAGTTAAGACAAGAGCTATCCTTTTTGAAATTTTCTGCTTATTATTGGTTTGTTTTACTCTTTTCATTACTTAAATCTCCCTTTACTCGTCGGGGAGGCCTTGGTCCAAGATATGTATATATATAAGACTTCAACATGCCGTTATAAAGCTTTCTATTCTTGGTCGCCTTCTTGCCATAATACCTTTCAAACTCTTCAAATGAAGTTACGATAGCAAAACTCCAGTCACTCAACTGACTAAAAACCTTCCCCATATCCTTATATATCTTTTTGACTGACTCAGCATCTTCTAGTCGTTCTCCATATGGAGGATTTGTCACGACCACACCATAATGTTTTCTTGAGCTTAATTCACTAACAGGCCTATCCTGAAAATGTATATACTTATCAACATAGGCATTAGCTGCACAGTCTCTGGCTACATTTACCGCCTTATAGTCAATATCAAAAGCCTGTATACTCAATTCAGCATCATGGCGTATTCCATCATTGGCTTCATCTACTGCTTCCATCCATAATTTCTTGGGTATAAGATTATCCCAATTCTCAGAATCAAATTCACGATTCATTCCAGGTGCGATATTAAGACCAATCATAGCAGCTTCAATTGGAATGGTACCTGTTCCACAAAAAGGATCTACCAATGTCCTATCAGGATTCCATGGAGACAAAAGAACCATAGCCGCTCCCAACGTTTCTCTAATTGGCGCTTTTCCAATCATCTTCCTATATCCCCGTTTATGCAGGCCGTCACCAGAAGTATCTAAAGATACATAAACAATGTCTTTATGGACAAAAATCCGTATAGGGTATGCAGATCCGGTTTCCTTTACCAAAGAAATCCCATGTCCTTCTTTCATCCTTTCGACTGCAGCCTTTTTAACAATGGACTGAATATCTGTCGAACTAAAGAGTTTAGACTTTATGGATGTTGCCTTTTTCACCCAAAATTTTCCATCAACAGGAATATACTCTTCCCAAGGAATCTTCTTAATTCCCTGAAAAAGTTGTTCGAAACTAGTAGCCTTAAACTCTCCCACATCTACTATTACACGTTCGCCAACGCGAAGCCACAGGTTACTTCGACATATAGCCTTTGCATCACCTTCAAAAGTCACACGACCATCAGTAACTTTTGTAATCTGATAACCAAGATCTGAAATCTCACGTTTAACAAGGGCCTCAAGACCAAACATACAAGGGACAGTTATATTAAAAGTTTTCATTGATTCTCCATTCATTTTATAAAGACTACGGTCATTGACACGATGCTTTCTGAAAACATCAACAATGAACCTATCTTAGTTTCAACTCTTATTATACGATATACAGCCTACTTTCACAACGAAAAGAAAGATTCTTAAAAATGGTTTAATATTTGTAACAAAGCTTGTAACTTTTGTAAAACAAAGATACAATAGATAGGTCAAAGAAAGATATAAGGAGGCACCACATGAGCATTGCTCGTTTTTTTCAAACTGTTAAAAACTCCATGACTAATCCTGCTTACATTGCATCTCGTATCCAAGAACGTACAGGTAAAGCCATCGGATACATTATAATTGTTCTTTTTATCGTCTCATCATTGTCAGGTCTGGTAAAGGGAATTTATTTTAATTCTTACATCAATCAGGTCTTACTTCAAGTTGAAGATAGAAATTTCCCTGATTTTCACCTGTCTAATGGCTGCTTCTACATTGATAGCGACCAACCTATCGTTATCAGTAATGAAGACATGATCTTTATTATCGATACTAGCGGAAGTAAAAACATTAATGATATTATGAATTACAAAGTCGGTTATTTACTTAACGAAACAACCTTCATCATGAATAGCAACGGAGAAACCAATTATATATCTCTGGAACTTTTATCATTCTACAATATTACAAAATCCGAATTTGTTGAAAGCTTAAGTCTCATGTCTTCAATAGGAATCTTCCTTTATATGGTCGGAAACATGATTATTGCTTTTTTAGGTACTTTCTTTCGAAGTCTTATTCTACTCATGCTTTCTTTCTTAATGGTAAAGATGCTCCAAATCAAGGACTTAAAAGCTTCCAGAATATATAGCCTTGTGCTTCATTCCATCACAATCGGTGTTATCCTATATGAATTAGCTTCTGTTCTTCCATATGTTCTAAATGCACCTATTGTTTCTCAAATGTTCTATCTAGCTGGAAGTTTTGTTTTTTTCTACTTCCCAAGCACTACAGTTATGTCAAGAGCCTTTCGCTATATGAAACTTCATGAAGAGGTCCAACGCTTAAGTACTATCATCCAGGACCAAAAGGCAAGGAAGAAAAAACAAGACCAGAAACTAAATCGCTATCGTCGTTTAGATGACCAAAATCAGGTCGATAATACAAAAGATATCCCTGACTTAGATAATAGAAGCATCGATGATTCTTCTAACGATAAAAAGCCGTCAGACACCAATAAAAAGGTTGATTCTGACGACTCACAAGATTCTGATAACAATTAAAGATTTGCTTTTAAGTAGATACTTCCATCCATCTTTTTTATATACAATAGATGGTCATCATATAACCCATAGGTCTTGGGTTCATTATTCTTAGGAAGGGTAATGGATCCCGGATTGAAGTGGGTTTTTGTTTGTACTTTTTTAAGCATAGGAATGTGGGTATGGCCTTGTACATAAACATTTTCTTCTTCTAAAATGTCAGGTAACTCATTATTAAAAAGATGTCCATGTGATATAAAGAAACGATGTCCATCAATAAAAAATTGCTGAAAATCCGCCATGATCGGGAAATCCAAAACCATTTGATCTACTTCCGAATCACAATTACCACGGACAGCTATAATCTTGTTCTTTAATGGATTTAGGAGCTGGATAACGGCTTCCGGTTCATATCCGTCAGGTAAAGGGTTTCTGGGACCATGATAGAGTATATCTCCACTAATCACCAGATAGTCGGCCTTCTCCTCCTTAAATCTATCTAAAGCCTGGTCAAGGCTGGTTACAGAACCATGTATATCCGATATAAACATTAACTTCATACTATATCTCCTTTTAATTGCTATGTCATCTTTTAAAAAAGGGCTATTGCACATTGTGCAACAACCCTTAATATATCCTTATTATACTGGTACTACATCAGGTCTGATTTTTACATCACCATCAGTGTCATCCCCTGGATCGTAATCAGGAAACAGCTTTCTAAACTCATCTCCGGTGATTTTTTCTTTTTCAATAAGTAAATCAGCAGTCTTGTGAAGGACGTCAATATGTTTCTCAAGGATCTCTTTGGCACTTTCAAAGGCATCACTGACAATTCTTTTAATCTCGCCATCAATAATTCCTGCAATGTTTTCGCCATAATTTCTTGTATGACCCCAATCACGACCAATAAAGACTTCATCGTTGTCTCCACCATATTGAATTGGTCCAAGAACATCACTCATACCATACCTAACAACCATATTTCTAGCAATGGCTGTCGCTCTTTCAATATCATTTGATGCTCCTGTTGTAATATCATCCAAAATCAACTGTTCTGCGGCACGACCACCTAGAAGAGAAACTATTTCCTGAAGCATTTTAGTCTTAGTCATATACATTTCATCTTCACTAGGAAGTGGCATTGTATATCCACCAGCAAAACCAGTTGGAATAATCGATATACTGTGTACATCATCAATCTCTGGTAACTCATGGAATGCAATAGCGTGTCCAGCTTCGTGATAAGCAGTAATTCTCTTTTCTTTTTCGCTAATGATACGACTCTTCTTCTCAGTACCAATACCAACCTTGATAAAGGCACGTCTAAAGTGGTCTTGCATAATCATCTTCTCGTTATCTCTAGCAGCATAAATAGCAGCTTCATTAACCAAGTTCTCAAGATCAGCACCGGTAAATCCAGGTGTAGTTCTTGCTACCTCATTCAAATCAATCTCATCTGAAAGAGGCTTACCTTTAACATGAACTTTAAGAATCTCTTCTCTACCTCTCACGTCAGGTCTTCCTACCATGACTTTTCTGTCAAAACGTCCCGGTCTAAGAAGAGCAGGATCAAGGATATCAACACGGTTAGTAGCCGCAATGACAATAACTCCTTCATTAATACCAAAACCATCCATTTCAACGAGCAATTGATTTAAGGTCTGTTCACGTTCATCATGTCCGCCTCCAAGACCTGCGCCTCTCTTACGGCCAACTGCATCAATCTCATCAATGAAGACAATACATGGCGCATTCTTTTTTGCCTGATCAAAAAGGTCACGAACCCTAGATGCACCAACACCAACAAACATTTCAACAAAGTCTGAACCGGAAATACTAAAGAAAGGTACTCCCGCCTCACCTGATACAGCTTTTGCCAGTAATGTCTTACCTGTTCCTGGAGGGCCGACTAAAACAACCCCCTTTGGAATTCTTGCACCTAATTCGACAAACTTCTTGGGACTCTTAAGGAATTCAACAACTTCCTCAAGTTCTTCTTTTTCTTCTTTTAGTCCTGCAACATTGGCAAAAGTAACCTTTGTATCTCCATCAGCTACCATCTTGGCTTTGCTTTTTCCAAATGACATGACACGGCTTCCGCCTCCGCCACCTTGTGATTGATTCATAATGAAAATCAACAGGAATAC
Organism: Vallitaleaceae bacterium; assembly: GCA_963677625.2. Lineage (GTDB taxonomy): Bacteria > Bacillota > Clostridia > Lachnospirales > Vallitaleaceae > UBA1351. The sequence continues at coordinate 299,626 of CAXXSW010000002.1, read as the reverse complement.
AACAGCCACCAAAATAATGATGGATGGTAAAATACTCATAAAGATATTCGGTTGAGGAATATCTGTTTCGTAAACCCTAATATCATTCGCAAGTGCGAATCTTGTCAACTCACCAGTATCTGATATTGGAAACTCTACTTTGGTATCATTCTTATAAACCGTTGCAATACCAGTTGGAACTTCAGCATTTTTAGCAATCTCTATCCTCGAAACCAGACCATCTTCAACATCATCTTGAAGTTCTAGCTGTCCATAGCTTTGTGAAGTCGTTTGACTTCCTGGGTTGGATAAAAACAATGCAAATAACAATATGAGAACTAGAAGGGCATAAAAGCTAAATCCCCGCATATACTTTTTCATATGCATCCTCCTTTCTACTATCAGTCATGATTACTCAAGACCTTTCATAATGCCTATATAAGGCAGATTTCTATAATTTTGCTGATAATCAAGACCATATCCAAGAACAAATTCATCCGGGATAGTAAAACCAACATACTTGACATCAACATCCACTACCCGTCTATCCGGCTTATCAAGAAGAGTAACAATCTTGATAGAGCTTGGGTTCCTATCTTCCAGAACTTTGACTAAATAACTGAGTGTTCTTCCAGAATCAATAATATCCTCAACGATTAATACATCTTTTCCTTCAATCGGTTCATCTAGATCCTTTACAATCTTAACAATTCCACTTGAAGACGTTTCAGCCCCATAGGAAGATACCGCCATAAAGTCCATCGACATTAGTGGTTTAATCTCTTTAGCCAGGTCTGTCATAAACATAACCCCACCTTTAAGTACACAAATCATAGAAATTTCTTTATCTGCATAATCTTTTGAGATTTCGGCTCCTAGTTCCTGAACACGTTTCGTGAGCTTCTCTTCCGAGATTAACACGTCAATTTTTGCCATTTTTGTCCTCCTTGGTTAGTTTAACTTCCAAAACATTCTGTGTGGTGGACCTAATCCTATATCCTTCACCGCTTCGATATCCAACGATCCAAAGAACATCCTCTTTACAAGCCAATAACGGCACTGTATTTCGTACACTTGCCGGAATCTTCTCATCAATAAAGTATTTTTTCAATAGTTTGGAATCACCATTTTCATGGATAGTAATTCTGTCACCAGGAATTCTTGTTCGAAAAACTAAATTAGCTTTTATTTTATCATAATCAAACCATTTAGTGTATACATCCCTACCTTTTTTAAAAGAATCTTTATAGTTTGTTAATTCTTTGTACTCACTCTTAGGAAGTATCCGTATACTATAGGTCATATTAGCATTTTGAATATACCCTTTAATCGGAAAACTGTCAAGGAAAATAGGGGCTATTTGTCCTTTTTTTTCCTTCTGGTTTTCTCTTTCAAGCAAAATAGTTTCATATTCCTTTTTAGCCAGAATCCCCTCTGTTACAGGCACTTCTTTTCCAGATTGTAGTTGGGCAAGCTCTAGAATTCTCTCTATGTGAGAATATTCAATATTTTTTAGGTTACCTTTAAGTTTTTCAAGCCCAATACGAATAATTCTTTTCTGAAAAGCGATATGAACCTTCTCTAACTTGAGAAGGTCAATAGATACTATTCTTCTATTGTCTTTTGATTCAAGCTCTACCATATCAGAAGCAAGTCTTTGGGCTTCCATAGCCAAGGCACTTTCCTCTTCAGTAAATATCTTGCCACTGCGGGATAGAACCTCTACTATGTTAGGATTATACTCAGCAAGTTGTGGTAAAAGCTCATGACGTATTTTGTTTCTCATGAATTTAGTGTCTTTATTAGTCGCGTCTTCACAGTAACCGACACCATGCTTGTGGATATAGCCAATTAAATCTTCTTTACTTAAAGACAAAAGCGGTCTCACAATATGTCCGTTTCTTGGCTGCATTCCGGACAAACCCAGAAGGCCGCTTCCTCTAATGAGTCTATAAAGAATAGTTTCTGCCTGATCATCCTTATGGTGGGCTACTGCTATCTTCTGGCCACTAACCTTCTTTAAATAAGCCTCAAGGGCTCCATATCGCAAAGTTCTTGCTCCATCCTCTACAGAAACCTTATGCTGGATTAAAAAATCTTCAACATCTACATGAATAATTTCCAAGTCATAACTCAATTCCTTGCATAGGTCTTGACAGAAATTCATATCTTGGTCTGCTTCATCTCTTAGATGGTGATGGACGTGGATAGGAAATAAACTTAGATCGTAGAAATCCTTTATTTCATGTAATAACAAGAACAAGGCAACACTGTCTGCACCTCCTGAGAGGCCAATTACAATCCTGTCACCTGAATCAATCAAATGCTCATCAGTTATAAACCCCATCACCTTGTCAATCAGTTCCATTAGCTTTCATTCTCCTCATTCCAGTTCTAAACATATACTTTAGGTCAAGGCCCCACATAGAAAGGAGATTCAACACAGTGGTTAAATCTCCCTTAGTCATCCTCTTGGATAAAAATAATTTCTCCATCGTTGATTAAATTAAACTCTTCTCTCGCTTTTTTCTTGATGTACTCTTCAGTATCAATCTGCAACTTTTCACTTTCCAACTCCACGTTTCTTTCGATTGCCTGATCCAACTCTTTTTGAAGCCTTACTAATTCTTGCTCTTTTTGAATGCTTTTACTGTAGGCTGAGGATACTTGAAAAAATACAACTCCCGTCATAAGCAATAAAACGAAGGCGAGAAAATAAATGGATTTATGTCTTCTTTTTTTCATCTCACACCACCATATCCCTATATAAAGTCAAACACGCAACAAGCCAACACCTAGGCATCTGACTTGTATTCATTATGACTTATCCGATTATAATGAAGTATCATAAAATATATCGGACACCCTGTAAGAATAGTATAGCATTTTTTTCTTTTTTTCTAAAGGTATTTAAACATATCTTTTGCTTGATCTTTTTTTGTTGAATCTTTAATTGTTTCAACTTGGACTTTTACATTGTTATTCCCAAAGGATATTTCAATAATATCACCAATGGCTACTTTGACAGAAGCTTTGGCAACCTTACCGTTTACCATGACTCGACCTGCATCACATGCCTCATTGGCTACGGTTCTCCTCTTGATCAAACGTGATACTTTTAAAAATTTATCTAAACGCATATGGGTATGTTCCTTTCTTTTATTTTTATGCTTTCAAAATTATTGTCACATACTTGATGAGATGTTTCTACTCATAAAGTTCAAATAGAGAACTTTCCTAGTAGATGAACGAAAAAAGCCTGCGCTTGGTAGCACAGGCTTTGATTTAACTTATTTGATTTTGCTAACAATTACTTGTTAACAGTATCTTTTAAAGCTTTACCAGCTTTAAATCTTGGAGCTTTAGATGCTGGAATCTTCATTTCTTTACCAGTTTGAGGATTTCTACCAGTTCTTGCTGCTCTTTCGCTTACTTCAAATGTACCAAATCCAACCAATTGGATTTTACCACCTGCTGCTAGTTCGTCTGATACTACATCGATAAATGCTTTTAAAGCTTTCTCCGCATCCTTTTTTGATAATTCTGTTTTTGCTGCCATAGCGCTCACTAATTCTGATTTGTTCATGTGTCGCTCCTCCTCGAAAGATTTTAGTCTGAGATCATTAAACATTCCGCTGCTTAATTCTATCCCAATATTCGTCCATTTGCAATAGGGTTAAACCGTCTAACTCACGGCCTTCAGCGGCTGCAAGCTCTTCGATACCCTCAAATCTATTTATAAACTTTTCTGTTGCTTTTGTCAAGGCATTTTCTGGATTTATTTTTAAAAATCTGGATATATTCACAATTTGAAAGAGTAAATCCCCGATTTCCTCGGTAAAATGTTCCAAATCCCCTTTTTTCATAGCTTCTGATACTTCCTCTACCTCCTCTTGTAGCTTATTCATTAACTGATTTTCATTTTCAAAATCAAATCCAACTTTACCTGCTTTTTTTCCAACTTTTTCAGCCCGCATAAGAGCAGGCATTGCTTTTGGTACACTACGTAAATCATCTGTAATCGTCTTATGTTTCTTTTCAATTTTTTTAATCTCATCCCATTGCTCAAGCACTTGATCAGAGCCTTCCACTTCCGCCGAATCAAAAACATGAGGGTGTCTACGAATCATCTTTTCTATAATTGACTTTAAAACATCATCAATGGTGAATCGATTATCTTCTTCAGCAATTCTGGCATGGAATACCACATGAAACAGCAAGTCTCCCAGCTCTTCCAGCATATTCAGATCATCCTTATTATCAATCGCTTCCATGAGTTCATAAGTTTCTTCCAAGGTATCCTTTTGGATGGATTCATGAGTCTGTTCCCTGTCCCAAGGACATCCATTTTCACCTCTAAGTGTCTTCATAATATCCAGTAAATGTTGAAAATCATAATTATTTGATTCCATCATGTACCTCCCTTTTCTCAAATAAAGTCCATACAAGTATTCTACATTACACTCATTAACAAAAGGCTGAAAGCAAGCTTTCAACCTTAATCATCAATCCTTAAAAAATCCACCTATACTGCCGCCTTTGAAGAATCAAACTTGTAACCTGTACGTATAACGGTCTGGATTAAACCGGCCTCTTCACCCAATTTCTTTCGGATTTTCTTAATATGGGTATCAACGACTCGATCGTCACCATAATAATCATAGCCCCAAATCGTATTCAAAATCTGCTCTCTAGTCAATACACGTCCATCATTTTCAGCCAAATAAACAAGTAGGTCATATTCCTTAGGAGCAAAATCAATAGTCCTTTCGCCAACTTTAACCGTATAAGCAATTTTATCTATAACCATCTTAGACTTAATAATCATGCTACCGTCTTCATCGCCCTCTTTAACTTTTATACGTTTAAGAAGCCTCATACTTTTTGCAAGCAGGACTTTAAAGTTAACAGGCTTAGTTACATACTCGTCAACACCAAGTTCATAACCAAGAAGTTGGTCATCATCTTCATCTCTAGATGTGAGCATAATTATCAAGACATTAGATTTTTCCCTTATCCGGCGACAAACCGACCAACCGTCCATAACTGGCATCATAACATCAAGAACAACCAAATCATATTCATTTTCCTCGAAAAATATGAGGCCTTCTTTACCATCAGACGCTTGGTCAACCTCAAATCCCTCATCTTCATAAACCCCTGCGATAATACTTCGCATTATTTCTTCATCATCAATAACTAATACACGTTTAGTCATTAAGACCCCTCCTAATCTTTCGTTCACCATTTCGAAAGACTTCCCTTTACTTACAAATTAAAACAGCATATAGACACTATAAGCCTTTAATTCATTATAAAACAAAAATGAGCCAATTTCAACTTGGCTCATAAGGTTTTGTTAAAAAAATATCTATTTTATTCTAAACGAGTACTCTAGACAACTTTGAACATTGATTTTTCAACAGCCTCTGATTTACGTACTATATCAGCACCTAACTGGCTTAACTTTTCTTCAATAAATTCATAGCCACGATCAATATAATCTACATGGTTTACAATAGTTTCACCTTCAGCTACCAATCCAGCCAACACTAATGCAGCGCCGGCACGAAGATCTGTGGAGGTCACCTGGGCACCTGAAAGACCAGTCACACCATTTGAAATGGCAGTATTGCCTTCCACTGTTACATTAACACCCATACGTTTCAACTCATCAATATAGGAAAAACGGTTTTCAAAAATACTTTCAGTAATAACTCCTGTACCCGAAGCCAGAGACATGAGAGTCGTCATCTGAGGCTGCATATCCGTCGGAAAACCTGGATATGGCAAAGTCTTTACATTGACAGCTTTTAAGGGGTGTTCTGCCCTAACACGTAGGGTATCCTGGTTCTCAGTAATAATAACACCCATCTCCTGTAATTTTGCAGATATAGCTTCCATGTGCTTTGGTATCAAATTACCAATGACAACATCACCACCAGTAATGGCAGCTGCGATCATATAAGTTCCTGCTTCAATCTGATCAGGAATAATGGTGTAAGTCGAATCCTTCATGGAATCAACTCCATGAATTTTGATAAGGTCCGTACCAGCACCTTTAATATCTGCTCCCATTGAATTCAAGTAGTTGGCTACATCAACAATATGCGGCTCCTTAGCAGGATTTTCAATAACCGTTATACCTTTTGCCATAACAGCAGCCATCATAATATTGATAGTGGCACCAACACTGACCACATCTAGATAAATATTGTTACCAGTGAGTTCAGTTGCTTCAACTTTTACCATACCGTGTTCCAGGTCAACTTTTGCTCCAAGCGCTTCAAAACCTTTAATATGTTGGTCAATCGGTCTCGACCCGATATTACATCCACCCGGCATAGCAACTTCAGCTTTCTTAAATCTACCCAACAAAGAACCCAGCAGATAATATGATGCACGAATCTTATTAATAGATTCATAATCCACCACAAACTTATCAACTTTTCTTGTATCTATACGAATGGTATGACGGTCTAAATGAGTTATATCAACTCCTAGATCTCGAATAGCCTCAATCATTACATTAACATCATTAACACATGGTACATTTTCAATAGTACTAACACCATCTGCCAATAAAGATGCAGCAATTATCCCCAATGCTGCATTTTTCGCACCACTTACATCTACTCTTCCACGAAGGGTTCTCCCTCCGTTTATAATTAACTGATCCATTTATACACCTCTAAACAATGTTTAGTCTATTTTAAGTTCAATTTCAACCCAAGGAAAACAAGACTATCAAAATCCAGCACGCTTCCTGCTTGAGTATATAGGTCATTGTGATTATAACATATCCATAACATATAATCAATCGCACTGCTAGATCTACTAAGACATAGTACCCAATCACATGTCATAACATTAAAACTTACGGTTTTGTAATAGCATTAGTATAGGCATTTATATAGTAGGTATCTCCATCCTCAAACACGATCCGGTAATGGGGTTCAACTTCATAGGTAAGCTTCTTACTATCCACATCAGGTAGAAAATAACCAAGGTGAATATCATTAATTTTTCTTTCTATTATCTCTCCTCCATTACCATTACCTTTACCCTCTCCTCCTTTATCAAGATAATACATCAAATTATACATAGCTGTATCAAAGGCATGAATCTTTTGAACCTCATCTTCAAGATCGACAGGAGCAAACCTAACTGCTAAGCCTTCTTCAATACCATCCCTAGTGATGTAAAGCTTAATAAAAGTCTGAAAGATACTAGTACTATTATCTATTTTCTCATTCATCTCAACACGGATTCCAACCACTTCATTATTGGTATCCTTCTGTGGTATATTAAGGGTTACCTCCATATTAACGTCGTCACCATATAGGTCCTTGGCAAAATCATCTGCAACCTTTTGAAGCGCATCATCTGTAAAATTATCCGGCACATAATGGGCACCTTCACTCTTATAGTAAACATAACCATCCTGCTCTCCATAATAGAAGGTAAGAGACTGGTCATCTGTACTCAAGGTTTCACCAAGATTATTGGATTCCACTTTAATGGTATACTTTTCACCAAGTATATTAGCTACAATAGCTTCTTTATTAAGGGCAGGAGCACTTATAAGGAGTTTAGCTCTCGGTTTATAATTAGGTAAGAACTCATACAGTAGTATACCATTTGACTCTAAAACGTTATGTAGTTGAGAGGAACGACTCTCTGATAAGATATAACGTTCAGCAGCATATTGGCGGTGGAAAAAAAACAAGAATATATTTATCACCAAAAAAATAATAATGAATACATTAAGTACCTTATTCCAATTCATAGTCTACCAAGCCTTTCCCGTCAGATAGTCTTACCACCCATTTTAAGTAAGCTCCATCATCAATATTCTCACTATAGTAGGCAATATACATGTCCTCAATCTTCTCTTCCCCAATTTCAGGTACTATTCTATCCAATAGTCTTTGATAAAGAATCTCAAAAGGATCACCTTGTATAAGAACCTCTTCTGTCTTCCATAAAAGACGTTTATAGGAAATAACCGTATTACCGGTTACTGATATTTCCATAGGATGGCTTATACCAAGATCTCCCTCTAAATTATTAAATAAAATCGGTACACCTCGATACCCATAATCAAAGTAAAAAGTTACTTCATCATCTGTTTGATTATAATTCACTAGATCAAATTCCGTTTGATTAAGAATAGTATCCTTTTCCATAAACTTAAGAGCTGCTTTATAGGCACTTCCTAGGTCCGTCTCCCTATTCTCAATTTCATCAATAAAAGAGTATGTTAATAAACCGTCCTTGTTGTACGAGACAACAACTTCAAGATCACCATATCGGACTTCATCCTTGTTAGCTGTTGACCATGCAATCTCAGGATTTAAGAAGAAATAATCTACATAATTCTCAAGACTATCCATATCTCTTTTATTATCACCGTAAAAATATCTTTCTCCATAAATAGTCTGCGTTAAATCAAAAGATTGGGAACTAGCCGGTAGCAATATATCATTGGCAAATCGGTTGATTTCCCGTTGTTTCGTTGATATGTATCTGATTTCATCAAGACCATGATTTTCCTTAATATAGCCCAGAACCATATCATTTAGCTGCTTAATATTACTAACTAAAATTTGACAGGAAAAACGCTTTTCCAGCGATTTGTCTGCAAAGACAAGCTTCATATAATCATCTGTAAATTCTCCTGGATAGATATAAACTCGGTCAAAGGCCATAGAGTCTTTGAACCATATAGAATTAATCTTCATATTCTCTTCAAGAACTTTTTTATTAATGACAAAGGGCATTTCCAGCATAATATGTTGACCAGACCAAAGCTCTTTCATGGCAACAAAGCCCGAACTACTCTCACCAGTTTCAAGAGCCTGTTTCACAATTTCAAACATGGAATCAGCCATGTTGTTCGTTTGGTTATCAAAATTTTTGAAAATATAATTCCCATTAGTTTGGTAAAATGTTGCCAGTTTGCTAGGATAGAAAAGTTCATAAGACCCATTGATATTAGAATCACCAAAGCTAGTTTCTGTATCAATAATACTTAAAAAAAAGTTACGGTCTGATGGATAATCAAACCATAACATCGCTATTTGATATATACTTGTCAAGACTAAAATGGATAACACAAGAGTTTTTCCAATTCTTCTACTCATATCTGCTCCTGTTAAAAATCATAATCAACTAATCCTGGTACTAAATTTTCAATAGATATATCTTCATCTTCTTCATCAAAAAAGTCAATCTGAACGTTTTCTAATTGAAGGCGTTTATCTTCTTGTTCACGGTTTACCCTAAAAAGATTATAAGCTGATTCTTCCGATTCAGGATTATAGGTGGCAATCAAAACATAATTAACTCCAATATAATCTAGTTCAATGGTTTCAGTGTATATTTCTGATGCACCAACAGCAGTTAAATCTTCTTGGGTAACAAGAAGATGATCCTCCGATAACAAGTCATCAGTCTCCTGATCTTCAAAATGAAAAACAATCACACCTACTGCCGTTCCAACTGGAGCTTGACCCTCAAGGTACTTAACATTTGAAAAGGTTGTAATCCGTTCTTTATTGAATCCACTTGAAAGAGATAAGTCCCCCAATTTATTAAGCTCTGCTTTTCTAAAATCTTGATCATCTCCAAAACCTAGAAGTGGCAAAGAAAATTTAACCGAACCAGCTTCGACTAACTCAAGGAGATAACTTTTGGAATAGCCAAAATAATCAAAAACCAAATTGGCCTCTTGTTCGGGCTCTTCTAGATCATTAAGCCCTTCCTCATTATCAGATTCTTGTGATATCCCTTTTTCAAGACCCTCTATATTATATACGGAAGGAATTTCCGGATAATAACTAATAGTAGCTAAAGATTCCTGACCATTGTCCTCAGCAGCAAAAAGCCTAAGACTAAAGAAGGCTGAAAAAACTAAACATAATGAAATTATCATGCTATATTTCCGTCTCTTAGACATAGCCATTCCTCCAATTTTCTGAGGTAAATCAATAATGCAAACTCAATCTACCCTTGTCTTACGTAATTATAATTCATTATACAAAACAAGTATTACAATCATGTTACAAAGATTTAACGTTTACATTTCTTCACAATCTTCTTCTAACAAAAATTCATCTTCATAGTTATACTTAGGAAAGCACAAGGTAAATTTTGTACCTTGATTAATAAGAGAAGTAACTTTAATTAGGCCTTTGTGCATGTCCATAATTTCTTTAGCAATGGCAAGACCTAAACCTGTGCCTCCCATAGCTCTTGATCTGGCTTTATCAACCCGATAAAAGCGGTCAAAAATGTGCTCCAGATCTTCTTCTGGAATCCCCATTCCTGTATCTGATACTTCAATCATATGGTATCGTCTATTGGAGCTCAACTTCACCCTAATTTCAGCATGGTCTCCACTATACTTGACAGCATTTGACAAAAGGTTCTTAACCACCTGTTCAATACGATTGCCATCGCCCATGACAATAAAGTCTTCACCATCTACTACAATACTCATAAACTGATTCTTCTTATTCGCATGAATCTGATAATTGTTAACGCTTTTTGTTACCAATCTTAAGAGGTCAATGACAGCTTCTTCCAAAACAGTTTTATTATTGTCAATTCTAGACAATTCAAGAAGGTCCTTGACAAGAGCTGTCATCCTATCACTCTCACTGTTAATAACCCCAAGAAAAGAACTAATCGTCATCGGGTCATCAACACCTCCGTCAAGAAGTGTTTCGGCATAGCTTTTTATGGTTGTTAAAGGCGTACGCAGCTCATGACTAACATTTGCAACAAATTCTTTTTGCATATTTTCCAGCTTCTTATGTTCAGTAATATCCTGTATAACACAAATCAGACCAAGAATTGTCCCGTCCTTATCCAGGTATTTAGCAAAGTTCACACTATAAAATTGTTCATTTAAATCAACTGATAACTTCCTTGTTTCAAACTCTATTTCTTGGAGAAGGGTCTGATAATCTTCCTCTATTTTTTTCTTGAAAACTTCTCTAAACGTAAGTACATTTCCTAACTTCAACATTCTAATAGCAGCAGGATTCTTATGCATAAGGATACCAAAGTTATCAAAAACCAATATACCATCTGTCATATGAGTAATAACCGTCTCCATCTTATTCTTCTCAGATGCAATTTCAGCCAAAGTTTTATTAAGAGAAGAGGCCATGGAGTTAAAATTAGATGTTAACTCACCAATTTCATCATTGGATAAGACTTCAATGGGATTATCCAATTCCCCCTTCGCCATCTCTCTCGCCTTTAACGTCAGAAGATATATCGGTTTGGTTAAAAAGTTACTAAATAAAAAGGCAAGTACGACGGATAAAACTATTGCCAATAATACTGCAAATATAATAACCATCACCATGGCTTGAATCTTTTCCTGAACAATGGTCGTCGATGCAACCATATAGATGACAAATTTAAGTTCACCTTCTTTGAACACCCCACGAGCAAGGTCCATGTCAACGCTGTCATCCATTTCACCATATTCATTATCAGTACTTCCTGAAAGAACTTTTAAAACCCTTGGCGTATATACGGTTTGTCCTATGGCAGATTGGGTTTGGGCATGCCTAATCGTTCCTTTCAAATCAAGAAGATATAAGCTCTTACCCTTTAGACTATACTCGTTCTGTGTCAAAATCGATGCAAGACTATTCTCAATCTCTCTTTCAGATTCTTCCGTATTGATTGAACCAACGATTTTATCGGCGATATCAATCATATCTTCTTCGATTAAATTCTTCTCATAATTTCTGGTCTGGAAGACAATCAAAGTACCACTTGCCATCATAACAATTATAACAAGTAATACAAAAATACTTACCATCCTCCAACGGATGCTTCGTTTCATATGCAATTCCTCAAATCAACCTTTAAAGTAGTATCCAATACCTCTCTTAGTCAAAATCAGATTGGGTTTACTCGGTGTATCCTCAACCTTTTCCCTAAGTCGTCGCACAGTCACATCAACAGTCCTTACATCACCATAATACTCATATCCCCAAACCTGCTCTAGAAGCTGCTCTCTTGAGAAAATCTGATGCTTTTGACTAGCAAGAAACTTCAATAACTCGTACTCACGTATAGTTAAATCAATGGTCTGACCGTTTTTGGACACCTCATACTTATTCATATCAATTACAAAATTATCAAAACTCAAAATCTGAGAATGATCTTCACCAGGTTTATCCATTGTCTGTCTACGCAAATTAGCCTTTACCCTTGCTACTAACTCCCGAACGCCGAAAGGTTTGGTAATATAATCATCTGCACCAAATTCCAGTCCAAGAACTTTATCCACTTCCTCAGCTCTTGCTGTAAGCATAATAACCGGAATATTAGAAGTTTCTCGAACCTTTTTACAAACAGTAAAACCATCCATTTTAGGCATCATTATATCCAAGAGCATCAAGTCTGGATTTTCCGAAAGAAAGGTCTGATAACCAGCTTCACCATCATGGGCAGTCATAACATCAAAACCTTCCCTCTCAAGATTAAACTTAAGTATATCTACTATCGCTTTTTCATCATCAACGACAAGTATTTTACCATTCATACTATAAACCTCCTATTTTTACGCCCTTTTATATTTAAAATATTTCTTAATAACTCGCCTTATATTCTTACATTGTAGCAAAAAAAGCCAGACATCTGGCTTTCTTGCTATTTCCCTACATATTTCCCTTTTATTTGATACTGCTTGTCCTACTTCTATATAGTGAATTCCCGTCCTAAGACAGTTTATATTCAAGGCTTAAGTCCTTTTCTACTATAACATATTATACACCTTTAGTCCAAATAATCTATCGGATTAGCAGCCACTCCGTCAAAACGAATTTCGAAATGAACATGGGGGCCAGAGCTCCGACCTGTAGATCCGACCTTTGCAATTTCCTCGCCTTTAGATACAGCCTGTCCAACTGAAACTGACACCTTACTACAATGAGCATATCTAGTTAAAACGCCATCTCCATGATCAATCTCAACTGCGTATCCATAGATAGAAGACTTCCATCCAGCAAAGACAACCGTTCCACCATCAGCAGCAACTATTGGATTACCTGATGCAAGGGCAAGATCAACACCATGATGGAAGGATCCTCTCCTGTAACCATATGGACTGGTAATGACAAATCCTGATACAGGATATATATACGAGCCTGTTGCACCCTTTACCGGGAATGGCTTGGATCCCTTAGAGACCACTTTATTAGCCGGTTCCACAACTCGTTCCTTACCTGTAATCTCACGGTCTATCTCTTCACCATTTAGCTGCGTTACAACGGCTGTCACTTCCATAACACCATCACTACCGTTATCTATAACACTTGAACTACCTACATAAGTATCAGGATCATCTACATAAACAGTCTCCCTATATATAGGTTCTGTATATACAATCTCTACCTTTGTTTCAACCTTAAGTTCCGGTTCAGGAACCATAATAACAACTTCATCACCGACCTGCATATACTTCTCATTATCTTTTAGGTCAGGGTTCATTTTATATAAATCGTCTAAGGACATATCATTCTGACTGGCAATAAGCCATGGACTATCTCCGTTTTCAACCGTATAAATCTTTTCTTCTTCATTTTCCTTAGTAATCATTTCAACGGCAGTTGCAACATCAACAATATCTGATGGTTCTACAAACGCTTCAACAACAGCAATATCTTCTGCAAACTCAATCTCCATTAAGGTTCCAGGTTCTTCTTCAACTTTAGCTTCATCTTCATCTACTTCTTCTTCTTGAACTTGTTCATCTGACACTTCTTCCTTCACTTCTGCTTCAATCTCTTGAGCTTGTGGAAGAGCTTCAGCATTAAGTGCTAAAGCTTCTTCAGACACTGACTCTTCCGCTGACAAAGAATCCTCCCCACTCTCTGATGATGAAGTAGACAAACTTGTTTCTAAGCTGCTAGGATCTAACATAAGAAGCTTTGGTGTCTTAATCATAGAAGAATGTTCATTCTCATCAAAATCCACTTCAAAATAAGCATCCGTGTTAACAATTTTTTCCTGAGCCCTACAAAGGACATCTTTGATATCGTCTTCACTAGCAAGGGTAACGGTAAAATCATCACCTATACGCATAACAAAAGCCTTGGTTTTAATCGTACCTGCGGCCAATTTAAATTCATTTTTGAGACTTTCAATAATTTCCGATGAATCAAGAGTTAATTCACCATCATGAGCTGGAATAAGAGCTGGTTCAACAGATACTTCTGGGTCATACCCTATCTCTGCAACCAGACTATCATAAGCCTTTTGCACCAAATCACCAATAGACGACTCGTCTTCAATTAAACCAACCTCAGTGCCATTAATAATCACTTTATACCCGATGATTGGTTTCACTTCTTCTATAACAACCCTATTATCAATTTCATTGTCAATAGGTTGACTTTCTGCAAATTCAGGACTTGGCATAAACCTTACCAAACTAGCGATGCTTACAACTGCACCAACAGATAAAAGAACCTCTTTCTTGTACTTCATAAAGATGTTCTCACGAAACTTAGGGACTCCGTACATGTTTTCCTCCAAATGGTGTAATATAATAGTTCTGATGCTATATAGCCTTACACATCAAAACATTCTTAGTAGAATGAGAGTTAGTTCTGTAACATGTTTGTAATATTACTATAAACATAGTAACATATTTCTATATAAGTGTAAAGAAATCATGAACCTTTTAGGAGTGTTTTCAGATTTTGTTCGCTTCTTTGTTCGCTTTTTGTACAGTTATGACTGGAATACACTTGATTTTATTCCACATATGGAGAGTTTGACCTACTTCGTAAAGCCGGATAGATTATCATAAAGTTATGGGTATATTTTACCCTATAAGGATATTACTGAAATTTAATTTTAAAATGTTACTATCGTCATCAATAAATATCGTTAGATACGATAGGTCACATGGACATTTGATAGATTCAGAAAACAAGATTAGAAATGTTCTGCGAATTTATCGATGCTCCCAACAGAAAACAGCTTTAAACGATTGAAAGAATAGTACCAAAGAAAAATACATATAGCGAGAAAAGTTTCAAAATGTTAAAATAGAATACTTCATGCGATGACATAAAAAATCCCAGTCACTAAGTGACTGGGATTTCAAATACTCAATAATATACTCTATTACTAAATTATAGATTAGTCAGCGATTTTGTCAGTAAAGCTAGCTACTGCATTACCAGCAACATCAGTCAATCCAGCAACACTGTTGTAAGAAACAGTAGTTACATCTTGAATGAAAGCTTTATCTGTACCATTAACTGCAGTAAGAACAATAGTAGTAGCATCAGCACCACCAGTGATTGCAACAGAATCCAATACACCACCGTTAGCAATTGAGAAACCATTCAATGTAGAAGCAATAGTATCAGCTTCAATTGACTCATTGAATGTTACAGTAATAGTTGTAGCATTTGTGTACACTACACTTGCAACAGTAGGAGCAATTTTATCAAGAATATCATTCGCATCTGCAGTAGTAGCTGATGCAATATTATCTACTTTAGTACCAAGATAACTCTTAGTTCCAGTTGCATCGTTTACAACTAAATCAAGTGATCCAGTAGTTTCAGCAGCCTCAGTTAAAGCAGTACCAAGACTAAATTCAACTTCAGATTTGTTTGAAGAATTAACTGTATGTGAAGTCACAGACATATTCATAGCAACAGCGCTACCATCTCCATCTAAAGCCAAGCTGTAACCAGTAGCAGAAACAGTTGAAAGTCTACCAGAATAAGTTACTTTTAGTTTCTTAGTACCAATCGCTTCAACTTTTTCAACTGCAACAGAGTCAGCTGCTATAGCAAAATCAGTTGTACTTACAGATACAATACCTGCAAATCCATTACCAGCAACATCTTTAACAGCACCAACTGTTAAGGCAACACCAGTGATTGGTCTATCCTCTGGATTATCAACTTTCAATTCTACAGATTTAGCGTCACCAGCAATTGTGATAGAGTCGTTACTACCTAATGCTCTAGCTGCTTGAGCTCCATTCGAATCAGATACTGTTACGATGAAGTTTGATTTCACTAAAGTAGAAACATCCATAGCTTCTGAGAATGGAACATAAAGTTTTACAGCGTAGTCAGCAGCTGCAGCTCCAGTAGCAGCCCATGTAGTAGCTTTTACTGTAGGTCTAACTTTATCAGTTATAGCCAATGCAGTAGAATAAGCATCCATTGTATTTGGAACAAATGCAATATCTTTTACATTTTTGACTTCTACGGTATAATTTCCACCAGTAAGAGCATCTGCAGCAAATACTAATGTTACAACATTGCTGTCATCGCCACCAAGTGTAGCAGTGTTTACAGCCACTTTATCGCCAGCAGAATCTTTAACTGTGTAGTTAGAAGCCACTTGTGAAGTTGTAGCATCAACTTCCTCAGTAAAAGTTACTTTCATAGTTTGAGAATCAACAAATTCAACATTAGTAACCGCAGGTTTAACAGTATCAAGCTCAACACTTAATGGAAGTGCTGCTTCAGCAAGATCATTACCCCAAAGGTCTTCAACCTTAGTACCACTAGCTGATGCATATCCAATGTAAAGAACATTGCTACCAAGAGCGATTGGTTTTTGGCTAAAGTCTAAAGTATACTCAGTTGAAGAAACTTTAGTTATAAATGGTTGGTTTCCAGCTGTATTAGTGTCTACATCAGCTGTATCGCCAGCGTAGCTATATGTATCGTTATTAAACGTATGTCTATACTTAACATTAGCATCACTGACATTTTTTACAGGCTTATCAAAAACAAGTTTTACTTGTTTAGGAGTAACAGACTTAATAGTTACTGTAGGAGCAATAGCGTCTGCTGCAACTGTGAATGCTTTTGTCATTGGAACAACTTTGTAACCAGCATAATCAGTAACATTAGAAGCATTAAACTTAACTGTATGTTCTCCATCAGCGAAGTTCACGCCAACTGTTACGTCAACTTTTTTACTTCCATTGGCAACAGCACTTGTTACGATGTAATTTCCAGCATCAACAGTATACTCAGCTGCATCTAAGTTTGTTATAGGCTCACTATACTCTACTGTGAAAGTTTGTGGACCTGTTACTTCGATACCAACAACTGTAGGAATTGTACTATCACTTACAGCAACAGAATCATTTGAATATTTAGCAGGAAGAAGGTTGCTAACTTCTACTTTACCAGTAGTACCATTGTTAAATGAAGTACCAAGTGTAAGAAGAACAGTAACACCATCTTCTTGAAGTACAGCTGTACCAGCACCAAGTAAATCAGTGGAAGCTCCACCATTGAATACTTTGTAGTTGGCTTCTTTTTCTGCATCAGCTTTATCAACAGCTTTGTTGAATACAACTTCTACTTCTTTAAGGTTTTTAGCAGTAACACTTACTACTTCAAGAACTTCAGGAGTAGCATCAACAAGACCAGCAGCTACAGCAGCATCTTCAAGAGTTGGGTCAGCAGCTACAAGATCTTCAACGATAGTAGTTTCGCTACCTACAGGTTTAACCATAAGACCTGCATAGATAACAGCAACAACGTCGTCTCTAAGAGTACCAGCTGGAACTGTCATACCAGTTTCAGTAGCATAAGTTTCTGTGTCAGCCCATACAGCAGCTTTGTCATAACCAGCTGCAGCAAGGAACCAAGTTACCATTCTCTTACCACTAATTACAGCAGTACCAAATTCTGTTTCGCTAACACCATTAGTGATACCTTTTTCAACAGCATAAGCTACATATGGTACAGCATAGTCAGGAACGTCAGTAAATGTAACTGTAGCAGCTGCATCTACTTCCCATCCTAAAGCACGTCCGATAAGTACTAAGGCTTGAGCAGCATCAGTAGCTTTATCTAAATCAGGAACGAACTCAGTTGTTGAAGTTCCTTTGAATAAGCCTAGTTGGTTAAGAACTACGGCTTTGTCGTCGTTAGCATTGGCAGCGAATGCAGTTGTCATCGTTGAAAGAATCATTGATAACGCAAGTGCTAATGCTAAAACTTTTTTAAAGTTTTTCATTTGTGTTTCTCCTCCTTATGGATATCTTTTTAAGGGGCTTTGCCCCATTACACAAAATAAATTATAACACCCACCTATAATAGCGTCAACTAAAGTCACTGAGTTGTAACATTACTGTAATTTAACTCTCACATTCCTTTCATATCCGCTTATATTATAGGCTTTGTTGCTTTGTTATTATATGCAAAAAAAACCTGTGTTACAAGACTTATTTAGAATTGTAACACAGCTGTAATTTAGGCCAACATTAATGGAGTTTTACTTAAGCATCGGCATTATAGTTTGAATCGTTTCATTTCTAGTGCCAACTCATCTATTTGTTTTTGCAGATCGTAGATCTTGTCTTTCAATCTATCCAGTTGAACATCCTGCTGAGTGGTAGTCGCCCCAATCTCTTGAGTTGCCGCAGCAGTAGTCTCAGAGACTTCCAATATATGGCTCATGTCACTGACCACAATATCCTTACTATCGGAAACCTGTTTGGATATTTGGGTCAAGCGTTCATTCATGTCCACCAACTCTCTTGCCTTTTTATCAATATCCAAAAAAGCTCCTGATGATCGCTCAATCCCCTCTTTGGCAACACTAAAACTTTCCTCTGTTCGGTGCATGCCTGTATCAACCTTATTAATAAGAGAAGAGATTTCTGAAATCAGATGTTCAATGGAATTAGCAGCTCGACTGGATTGGTCTGCCAATTTACCAACCTCACCAGCTACAACCGCAAATCCACGGCCTTGTTCTCCTGCCCTTGCCGCTTCTATAGACGCATTAAGTGCAAGAAGATTAATTTCATCAGTGATATTTTGAATGAGGACAACGATTTCTCCTATTTCAAGTGATTTTCCTGACAATTCATCAATATCCATTACGACCTGGTTGGTAATTCGTCCATTATCTTCGAAGGATGTCTTAAGTTCTTCTAATGTATCCAAGCCGTCTGTCGTTGTCATTTTCATATTCTCAACATGTTCATTAGTCATACCTAAAACACTACTAATGGCATTGACGTTTTCTGATAGTTGGTTGGTCTTTTCCAGACTGTGACTAATATCATTGGCCTGGTCTGTGGCTCCCCTTGCAATATCATTAATGGCATTGGTAATATCCTTGTTACTACTTCCTACATTGGTAACACCATCTACTATTTCGTTAAAGGTAGTACCCACATTTTTGGATACACTCACCATTTCTTTAATCAAAGCATGCAGGCCATCTACCATGATGTTAACATTTTCTGCAATTTTACCTATTTCATCTTTAGATTTCACCTGAACTCGCTGGGTCAAATCTCCTTGGGAAATACGCTTAATATTTACCCTAGTTTGCTCAAGGGGTGATAAGGTTTTTCTAATAAGTAAGAAAATAGTTATCGTTACAATCAAAAGAAAAACAAGTAGAGCAACAAAAGAAATCATAATCGTTTTATTAACTGAAGAAGTATAACTTGTGGTATCTGTTAAAAACTTTATATAGCCAGAAACATTTCCCTTGTAGTCTTCAAAGGGTATTAAGGTTGCATTGTTAGCTTCGTCCACCTTAACTGTAACCCTTTCACCTCGTCTCACTCGATCAGTTAAGTCTTGTGACACAACATAGGGATCTTCATCCAAAGTTCCTGCAATCATGCCCTTAGAATCATCCCAGGCAATTGATGTTTCGTTTAGGGTATATAGAAAAACCTCGTTTTCAAGCTTTCCCTTTATATGTTGAACAAACTCATCTCCAAAAGAATTTCCAAATTCAACAGTTCCAAGATGTTCCCCTTTATATTCGACCGGCATGACCACTCTAAGTCCATAACCCGCTTTCCCTTCTTCAATACCTGCAATTGTAGCCTTATTCGCATTGGCTTCATTTACAGTAAACCTAAAATCTTTTAAACTGTCACCGTATTTTTCAGTATTATGCAATCTAAGAAAAGAAGTTGAATCAGGCAAATGAAATTGGAATTGGGCCACTTCACCATCAAAGCTCTCATAGACAGGTAGCAGCATATCAATAAGCCCTTGTCGGTCTCTTTCTGCAAAAAGCTTTTGAATATCAGGATTATTGGCAATAGCTTTTACAGATATTTCAGTCATCAATATGTCTTCATTAATCTTTTCAAAAATCTGACTTTCAATGGAATCAATATACAAGTTTTGCTGGTCCCTAATACTAGCTAACATCATATTTAGAATCAAAATGACAAATATGACTTGTAAAATGACAATAACCCCCGACACACTCACAATTATTTTTCTACTTAAACGCATGCCAACCTCCTAACTTTCTATTAACAAGTAACATAAGCTACAAAAGACGAGATCATCCATTCAATAATCCCGTCTCATCAATTTCATTATAGCATACGCTAGTAATTCTATGCACTATATTACCTTACTATTTTCTATTTTTTTATAAAACATCCATACCAAGACAGGCCAAAAAGGCCTTAAACCCTTTAATTCCTTCTTTATTCATCTTATAAACTCCGGCACATTCTAAAACGCGAGAGAATTTTTTACCGACTTCCTTCTGAATAACTATATGCGCTTCCTTTTCAGGCAACCGCTCTCCATATTGATCAATCAATTCTTTGATCCAAGGGATATGAGGATTCATGGATTCAGGCAGTTCATCTATGGATATCTTCCCTTCAATAACCCTCTCAATATCAGCAAGTTCAACCTTCAACCTTGCTGGCAGCACGGCAAGGCCCATAACTTCAATAAGACCAATATTTTCCTTCTTAACATGGTGGAGGTGCCTATGGGGATGAAATATACCATGGGGATGCTCATCACTTTGACGGTTGTTTCTAAGAACTAAATCCAGCTCAAAAAGGCCCTCCTTATTCCGCCTACTGATAGGGGTAATGGTATTATGCGGTATACCACCTGTAAAGGCATGGATACCAAGACTTTCATCAGAGTAATTTCTCCAAGCACCTAGTATTTCATTTGCCAAATCTATCATTGGCTCCTTCTTTTCAGATGATAGCCTGATCACGGATAAGGGCCATTTAACCAACCCGACATTTACATCAGGATACCTATCCGTTTTAGCTGTAACAATAAGAGGTGCCACTTCCATTGGAAACTGATGATGACCACCTTGGAAATGGTCATGACTGAGTATAGATCCGCCTACAATAGGAAGGTCTGCATTAGAACCCAAGAAATAGTGAGGGAGCTCCTCAGTAAAATCTAGGAGTCTGACAAAGGTCTTCTTACAGATCTTCATAGGTTCATGCTTTCCTTTTAAAATGATGGAATGTTCATTAAAATATACATAAGGAGAGTATTGGAAAAACCACTGTTCACCATCTAATGTAAGAGGTAAAACCCTATGGTTGGCTCGCCCAGGATGGTTCAACCTACCCTCATAACCGACATTTTCAACACAAAGGAGGCACTTAGGATAGGAAGATTGTGGTAGAAGGCTTGCCTTAGCTATTTCTTTAGGGTCTTTTTCAGGCTTAGACAGGTTGATGGTCATCTCAAGGTTGCCATACTTAGTTTCTACCTGCCAATACATGTTCTTACTGATCCGATCCATTCGAATGTAATTGGAATCCTTACTTAGCTTATAAAAATAGTCAGTGGCAGCTTCCCCTCCCTTAGACACTTTAATATCTGAATAAATTCTAAAGAGTTCAGACGGTCTAGGCATAAGACATCCCATAACTTTTGCATCAAAAAGGTCACGCTCTGTTATATTATCCTCTATAAATCCTTGTTGACAGGCATAGTCTACTATCTTTTCCAATATTGGTAAGGGGGTCCTATAGTCTATATTAGGGTCCACTTCCCCTGTAAAAGCTTCTTTAAGCTCTAGCAGGGACATAAGCTGGTTACGGACAAGGGGTGTGTCCAGTTGATCCATCATGTGATTTTTAATTCCAAATAACATTATTTGTTCGATCAGTTCTTGAATCATTTTTTATCCTTCCACATACCCTTCAGGGTTATTTGATTGCCAGTTCCATGAATCTCGGCACATATCTTCTACATTATATCTTGCCTTCCACCCAAGAAGTTGAGACGCTTTACTAGCATCAGCAAAGCAAACACCTACATCTCCAGGTCTTCTTGGAGCTAGCCTATACGGAACTTTGGCACCTGTAGCTTTTTCAAAGTTTTCTATCATCTGTAACACACTGACACCATTTCCAGTTCCAAGATTAATGGCTTCTACTACATTTTTATCCCTTATGTAATCAAGGGCTTTGAGATGGCCCATAGCCAAATCAACCACATGAATATAGTCTCTCACGCCAGTTCCGTCAACAGTATCATAATCATCACCAAAAACAGCTAGCTCTCCTCGTTTTCCCACAGCCACTTGAGTAATATATGGCATAAGATTATTAGGGATACCTGTAGGATCTTCTCCGATTCGTCCGCTTTTATGGGCTCCAATTGGGTTGAAATACCTAAGAAGGGCAATGGACCAGCTATTATCAGACATATGCAAGTCATTAAGGATCTGCTCAATCATAAGTTTAGTTGATCCATATGGGTTTGTGGTTGATAAGGGTAAATCTTCTGTTAAAGGTGAAATATTGTTAAGACCATAAACAGTTGCCGATGATGAAAAAACTATTTTTTTGACACCGGCTGCCTTCATAGCTTCAAGAAGAACTAAGGTTCCTGAAATATTGTTAGTATAATATGCAAGGGGCTTACTGACAGATTCTCCAACCGCCTTTAGCCCTGCAAAGTGAATAACTGCTTCAATGGTATTCTCTTCAAAAATCATATCCATAACTTCTCTGTCAAGAATATCTGTCTCATAAAAGCTGAGTCGACCCTCTTCAAGGTCGCCTTCAACAATCTCACCTATACGGTCTAAGACCATATACTTACTATTAGAGAGGTTATCAACAATAACCACATCTTTTCCGTCATTTAGTAATTCTACTACTGTGTGGGAACCAATATAACCAGTTCCTCCTGTTACTAATACTGCCATACTAATCTCCTTTCACCTCATGAGAGCCGTCACCTACACCTGCCACATAAAATTCGGGTGTAAGTCCGGTTCTCTCCCTGTAATTCTTTTCTACATTTTCGATAAAGGTATCAACAGCTTCTTCTTCTACCAAGGCTACAATACAACCACCGAATCCTGCTCCTGTCATCCTGGCACCAATACAAGCTTCCAGTTTCCAAGCTTCTTCTACCATAGTATCCAATTCAAAGCCAGTTACTTCATATAGGTCCCTAAGCGACCGATGAGACTCATTAAGCAGACTACCCACCTTGAGTATATCACCATCTTTTAGCGCCTTCATGCAGGCTTTCACTCTTTCATTTTCACTAACTGCATGACGTGCGCGATTTCTGGCTACTTCCGTATCTATAAGGTAGGCATTCGCTTCAAAGCTCTCATTATCAAGATCACAAAGATAGTTAATATCTAGTTTAGATTGAAGCTTGGCAAGGGCATAATCACATTCACCACGGCGTTCATTATACTTTGAATCTGCAAGCCCCCTCCGCTTCTTAGTATTACCAATGACAATTTTGACACCATCCAGTTTAAAAGGCGCATATTCATAATCAAGTGTGTCACAGTTCAATAAAATTGCATGGTCTTTTTTTCCCATCCCCACTGCAAATTGGTCCATAATCCCACAATTAACACCAACAAATTGATTTTCAGCTTTTTGACTTAACTTTACAATCTCAACCATATCAACCCCTTTACCCGAAAGAGAATTGATTATGGTTCCTGTCAGTACTTCCAGAGAAGCTGATGAAGAAAGTCCTGAACCATTGGGGATATTCCCATAGTATAAAACTTCAAAACCCGGAACATTCCCATATTGGTCTTCATACATTTTGATGACTCCCTTAGGATAATTAGTCCAGTCATCCTCTTCCCTATATACATTATCATCTAGGTCAACTTCCACCTCAAGGTCAAAATTAAGTGTAGAAAACTTTACCCTGCGATCTTCTCTTACCCTTACTGCTGCATATGTCCCAAAATCTAGGGCACAAGGAAATACCAAGCCACCATTATAGTCAATGTGTTCACCTATGATATTTACACGACCTGGTGTAAAGAAGAGGCGAATATCTTTTTCATCTGCTCCTGTTCTTTTCATAAATTCATTCTTCACATTATTTAGAACGTCTTTTTGCACTTTTCTTTTCTCCTTTTTTCTTCCTGCCATAAGATTCATCATATTCCAAGGATGGATTAATAGGTTCCTTTTAGGTTTTTCTAATAATCAGATTAGTTGCAACCCTAAGTTTTGTCCAATGGTCTTTAAAGTCCCCATCACCAATAAGGTTCACCATAAGCTTGGCGGCTAAGGTCCCTAGTTCATTCATGTGATGGTCAACGGTCGAAAGAGGCGGATAAGAAATCTGACTAACCAAAGAATTATCAAAACCAATGATACTAATATCTTTAGGAACCTCAAGTCCTAGTTCCCTCACGCCATTAAGGGCTCCAACAGCCATCAAATCATTAGCACATAAAAGACCGTCTAAAGGTTCTGAAGCTTTTTTAAAATAGTCCATAACAATTGCCTTGGCCTGATTTGCAGCATCCAAACTGTTACCTGCCTGTATTCTTAAGAGATTTTCCTGTTTAAACTCCATATTGTTTTCTTGGCAAAACGTTCGATAGACCTTTTCCTTGATGTCATAGGAATAGGATTTCCTTCCAAGAAGAAGCCCAATACGCTTTCTTCCTATGTCTCTTAAGTATCTAAGGGCAGACAAACTTCCTGTCACATCATCATTTAAGACAAAGTTACACCTAATGCCTTCATTGAATCCATTAATTAAAACCAAGGGTATCCGCCTGCTAATACCTTCATAGAAGCCACCTTGAATATTCTTTGTTCTAGGGTCAATAACAATGATCCCGTCAACACTTCGGTTAATTAAAGAATCAATCATTGCCTTCTCCTTATCGGGATCACCTGTTGTTGAACATAGAAAACTTCTGTAATCCTTGTCATCAACAAAGGTGTCAATCCCCTTGATGACTTCTGAAAAGAAAAGGTTTTCTATTGAAGGTGTAATAATACCTATGGTTTGAGTCCTGTCCTGTATCAATGACCTTGCAAGGAGATTGGGCCTAAAGCCAAGTTCTTCAATAGCGGTATTCACTTTTTTCTTTGTTTTTTCACTGACTGGGTAGTTGTCATTTATAACTCTGCTTACTGTTGTTATTGAGACTCCCGCCAACCTTGCCACATCATTAATCGTTGATCGTTTACTCGAGTTCATCCTTTTCCTCCTTACTTAAAGAAACTATAGAAAAGGTTTTCTATATTCATTATAAAAGCATTCTTTCACTTGGTCAATACGGAAAAAAACTTTCTTTTTTGTATAATCAAATGATTCAGCAAGGGTTATAAAAAGCTTAGATTTGTTAAACGCAAATCTTTATGTTATAATCCAAATGATTTTTAGTGAGTTCCGATATCAAAAGGCACATGTCTAGACCTATTCAAGATGCTTAAAGGACGGAACGAAAGGAATAATATGAAGAAAATAGTTTTGACCGGCGGCGGTACTGCCGGACACGTTACACCTCATTTTGCATTGCTGGAATATTTTGACAAACATAAGATTGCCTACGAATATATTGGTTCAAAGGATGGAATTGAAAAACAATTGGTTGAGGATAAGCATATTACTTATTACGCCATTAGCAGCGGAAAACTTCGACGCTATTTTGACTGGAAGAACTTTACTGATCCGTTTCGCATTATAGCCGGTTTTTTTCAATCCATTGGTTACCTAAAAAAAATAAAACCAGACCTTATTTTTAGTAAAGGCGGTTTCGTCTCTGTCCCTGTTGTCATGGCCGGATGGTTTTTAAAGATTCCAGTCATTATCCATGAATCAGACATGACTCCAGGTCTTGCTAATAAACTGTCACAGCCTTTTGCTAAAAAATTTCTTTTAACCTTCGAAGAAACCTTAAAGCACACGCCACCAAAAAAGGGTATATATACAGGATCTCCGGTTAGGGAAGCCTTATCCCAAGGCAGTAAAGACCGTGGTTTTGCCTTTACAAGACTTTCACAGGATAAACCCGTTATGATGATGATGGGTGGCAGTATCGGCTCTGTAAAAATAAACCAAGTATTACGAGAGAGCCTTCCTGAACTTCTTACCTCTTTCCAAATCATCCACTTATGCGGAAAGGGTAATGTTGACCACTCCTTAGATAATCTTCATGGTTACAGGCAATATGAGTTCATCGGGGAGGAACTTAAGGATCTTTTCGCAATAACTGATATTATGGTGTCAAGAGCAGGGTCAAACTCCATAAACGAATTTCTTTATCTTGGCATACCGAGCCTTTTAATACCACTTTCAAAATCCGCCAGCCGCGGAGACCAAATTCTGAACGCAAATGCTTTTGCTGCAAAGGGATTTAGTCGGGTTTTATATGAAGAAGATTTATGTAGCACTACATTGTTAGAAGCTATAAAAGTGATTTATAAGAATAGGGACAAATATAAAAAGGCTATTACTAGTAGTAAAGCCATTTCAGGAAGTGAAAATATTTTTAACGTTATTAAGGAGACTATCTAGTCTTCTTTTTATTTAACTTAAAAAGCAGCAATCAGGAAAACTCATGGAACCTTTAAGCGACTTCTTTCGTCTTATGTATAAACAGAAATATATTTAGGGAGGTTATTATGAAAAAAGAAACAATTCTCTACATCATCATTACCGCTTTGCTGCTTTTATTACTGATTACTTATGACAATTTGAGACAATTAAAGCATTCAGATGATGAGCCCCTTATGAATGAACAAGGATTTCCGACTGAACTCTATGTCGCTAAACTACAGATTACAGACAAAGAAAAAGTAATCATAGAATGTCGATCAAGGTCAGATGGTGATATTGATTACCTTGTTTATGTAACACAGAAAACCATCTACAATTTCAAGGTCGGTGAACTTGCCAAGGGCAGGAAGATCGTGGTTTACGCCGATGCTATTATGGAATCCTATCCCAATCAAATGTATGCAAACTCTGTCAAACTCTTAGATTAGACCCATAAGAAAGTCTTGTTCAAGTGAGCATTACTTACTAACATTCATCATTTCTACAAAATTTATGGCTTTACCCTCTTGAACAAACTTGCTCTCATACTCTGTCATAATGTTTCCTTCAAGAAAGTCTGACTCATATAAATTTCTGGTTTCCTTAGTCTTCTTATAAGTTGACGCTGCAATTTGTTCCAGGCTAAAATCAAAAAGATCAGGATTGTCTGTTTTGAAACGAACCAAGCCATTCTCAATGAGTATACGGCTATATTTCTCCAGAAAACCAATATGAGTCAGACGTCTTTTCGCCCATCTATCCTTAGGCCAAGGGTCAGAAAAATTTAAATAAATACGACTCACTTCATTCTCTTCAAAAATATCAAGAAGATCATCAGCATTGAATCGAAGCAAGGTCAGGTTAGGAAGGTCCTCTTCAAAAGCTTCAACCTTTTCTACAGCCCGCATAATAACAGCAGAAAATTTTTCAATTCCGATAAAATTGATTTCCGGATACCTTCTTGCATTTTCAATAATAAAATCTCCCTTTCCCATACCTATTTCAATGTAAATAGGGTTATCGTTAGCAAAAAACTTTGACCAACGCCCTTTTTGTTTCTGTGGTTTTTGTTCAACCAAGTGATGGTTATTAACCCACTCCTTGGCTCCTTTTACGTTTCTTAATCGCATCTTAACTCCTTATGTCATGACTTTGAAATAGAGACTTGAGTTCAAAGTCATCTCCTTATGCTTGCAAGACAAACAAATACTAATTTATAGATCCAAACATATTTCTATTTTGATAACTATTCTCTTGAATATTTCACTTCAAGAGAGTTTTTATGACTATTTTTCATACTAATCAAGCAAAAATGAAATCCACCCCTCCTTTTCTTGCATTTCACTTGGCTAAAGTGTACAATAATAGTGGTAAGCAAAGTTCATAAAACCTATACAAACAAGGGGTGAAACAATGAAAGACGAATATACGCTCATTCTAACCAATACACGAGATAAACGAGAAGCCGATTTGATGATTGAAAGCTTATTCGAAAAAAGACTGTGTGCCTGTGTCCAGACAAACAATGTATACAGCCATTATTTTTGGAAAGACAAAATCATGCACGACAATGAGATACGTCTTCTAATTAAGACGAAAAAGTCCCTTTTCAAACAATGTGATGAACTGATTCGCAGTATTCATTCATATGATATCCCAGAAATTGTAGAGATTCCAATAACAAATGGTTCTCAAGATTTTTTTAACTGGGTTGACTATGCTACCCGTCCAGACTTACAGTGATTTCTTCCTAAATCACCCTTTTCTAAAAGGCTTGAGACCTAATAAAGATTTTAGGAAGAAAGATGAATCACATTCACTTCTTCACCCGCCAATTGAATTTCTCGATCTTGACAGGTAAAGAGAATCACCTGACCCTGTCGTTTTCCAAAAAGTTTAAGAGCTGCTTTTAATCTATTGCCATCAAAATGGGCAAAAGTCTCATCGAGCACAAGAGGCAGCTTATTTTTGTGACTTACATGATCTGCCAAGGCGTCTCTAAGGGCAATATAAAAAAGGTCCATGGTGCCCCTGCTTAATTTGGTGGCATCAATGGTCGTTCCCGAAGCAGGATCAACTAAGCGCATAACCATATCAGGGTTAATCTTGATATCCTGATATTTTTCATCTGTTACTTGGGTCACCATTTCTGTTACTTTTTGATTCAACATAGGGGCAAAGTTATGTCTTAACTCGTCGGTGATGGCATCAATGGTTTCTGACACCCGTTCCAATACCTCTTTCCTATGAGACATATCTTCCAAGGTCTTTGTCTCCCCTTCAATATCCTCCTCAATTTCTGCAATAGGTCGATGACCTCTTGACAAAGCATCAATCTCTGAATTATTGGCTGTCACCTTTTTTTCAATTTCATGAAGTTGTTGACGAATCTCTCTTTCACCATTAATAAGGGCAAGTTCTTCTTCCCTCAGTGGTTCTGAACTAAAAATGGATACATTTTCTTCCACCTGCAACTTAAGTTCAGAAAAATCCTTTCCATCTAAAAGTTCTTTCAACCGTATATCAAGACTCTTCAAATCACGTTTCATCTGTATCAAAGCTTGTACTTTTCCTTTAATTTCTTTTAGGTCCTCTATGCTCTCAGTCTGATAATGAGACCTTACTGTCATGGATTTCAAACGTAGGTTTTCCAGTTTCTCATTGGAATTAAGAATTGCCTTTTCAGTAAATACCAATTTGTCCGTCAATTTTTTCAGCTGTTCTTGTCGATTGACAAAAACCTTCTCATCACTGGCAAAATCCATATTCTCCCTTAACCATCTATCTTTTAAGGATACCAGTTCAGGATAATTACCAACATGATACAATTCGCGAATTCGCTGAGTTTCCTTTAATCCATGATCTCTTTTTCTTTCACTGGCAATAACACTCAATTTTAAGGCATGAATATCACCACTAGATTCTTGGAGCCGCTCATTATTAATGTTGCGAAGGGTCCGTCTGGATATAATTAGATACACACCTATGCAGAGACCTACAAAACCAAGACCAGATACACCAAGAAAATAGATGGATATTATTGACAAAAGAAATCCACTGATTACCAATAAGCCTCCGAGACCAGTCATGACATTCCCGCTTTTCATCTGTCTTTCAATCATCTTCTCATTTTCTTTAAACGTATTAAATTGACTTGTCAAAGGGTCAATTTTTAAGTTAGCTTCCCTTGCTTCCTCATCACCATCATAAATGTCCTGTTCCAGTTTCTCATAAACATAGATATGTTTATTAAGAGTGTCTAATTCCTCATTAGACCGACCTCCCACAGGCCTTACTAATAGGTCCTTTAACTGTCCAATTTCGTTTTCAAGTGCCTTTTGCTCACCTATCAATTCATTTAGTTGGGCCTTTACATATCCTGACTGTTTTAAGGCATCCATAGCCTCTTCTATTTCATCAGGACTAAATACTTCCGTAAGCCCTATCTCTTCTATTTCATTTTCTACCTTTTCCCTGTCCCTAACAATGAGATCAGCCTTTTTAAAGAGCTCATATGCGCCAAGAAATTCCTTCCTTTTTGTAAGATCTGAAAGTCTTTCAATTTGATCTTCAAAGGGTGGTTTTGACTCAAGAAGGACTTTAGTGGCCTCTTTAATTCCCAATATCTGGTCATTAATATTTTTAGCGTCTTCAAGTTCTTTCTCAAGTTTATCAAGCCTCTGTTTTTTCAAATAAAAATTAGACGTTTTTCTTCTCATCGTTCCAATTTGATCCAATTGTTTGGTCAACTTATCCTGAACCTTATTTACCGATACATCCAAGTTCCTTGATGAGGCGGCATTGACCAAGGCTTCCTTGAGTTCCTTATCCATGTTATCGTCAGTCTCATGTCCTAACTGACTGACAGCCAGTGTATTGATAAAGGTTGTATAAGATACTCCAAGATGTCTGCTTGCTATATCCGGTAGCCTAAATACAGGATGAATAGGATAGGTATCTGTAAGATCAAGTCCTGATTGAACTTCTACAATTTTTACAGATTCACTTTTAGTATCGAAATCTCTTTCTATTCGATACTCTTTTTGGTCTCCTTCATCATAAAAAACAAGATTGCCCATGTAACCTCCTCCGGTCCATGGCTTGTATTTTTCATAAAGCTCTAGTAGGCGCCTGTTTTTGACATAGGGTTTATAAAAACCATAAAACATACCAATAATAAAATAAAAAATGGTACTTTTCCCTGCTTCATTAGGCCCATATACGATGTTCATTTTATCATCTAGTATAATGGTCTTGTTTTTGAATTTTCCAAAATTGCTTAAATGCAAACTTCTGATAATCATATCTCCACCTCTATCCTAGAGCCTCTAAAAGTAGGGAAATTCCAGTACTTAGCGCTTCCTGGTTTACACTAGTATCCAGTCCTTTTTCTTCCATGGAACGTATAAAATATCCAATCAAATCATCTTCATGTTCTTTTTTTAGCTCTTCCAAATCATAGCCGGGAACAGTCTTGTCTTTTATTTCTACATAGGCCGAATCATCCGACAATAACCTTCTTATATCTTCAAGGAAGTCCTGATTAAAGTCACCCATTTGGATATGTTTCTCACCTAATAGTACCAATCTTAACATTGGTGATCTAGGTCCAGTCAGGCTACTTACTGCATTTTTTATATCATCTTTCAGGGCCATCATAGACTCTACATCCGAAATATCTATACTTATTACTTCCATTGGATAAACCATGGATTCTACAAATTCAATATCTAGTTTCCCCTGACTATCAATACTTCCCTCTATAAAGCCATGGGGGTATGATTCTGAAAAATCCAAGCCTTCTAGAGAGCCTGAATAAACAACCTTATCTCCAAGGCGGTCCATTTTGTGGATATGTCCAAGGGCAACATAATCCACATCTAAACGATTAAGATAATCTGGGTCCAAAGGCATATAAACATTCTCATTATAAGCATCCCCATGAAGCATAAGAATCTTCCTATCATAGCCCGCTCGTTCAATAACCTCTTCCAGTTTTTCCCTATCCAGCTTCATGGGTCCCTTTGAATCCCAAGAAACACTAATAACTGAAACTTCAAGACCTTCTATATCAAGACTCGCATACTCGGCCGGAAAAACAAACACATTTTCTGACCATTCAACCTTAGTATATACATTATTTTCTAAAGACTGGGGGTCATGATTACCGGTCATCATCAACACATGGGTATCCGGTATTTTTTTCAAAAGGTAATTGAGATCAAAAAGATCCTTCATTTCGACATAATCACTTTCCAGAAAATCTCCAGCAATCAGTAAAAGGTCTATTTCATTATCCTTAATGTAATCCACAAGCCTCTTAAAGTTTTCCATAATTGCATCTCTCTTAGCCTTACCAAAGCTTTTTGCAAAAGAGGCACTTTTGAAACTCATACCGATATGCACATCAGCTATATGAACAAAACGCATGGCTTCTCCTCCATATCTATAATCGTAGGAAAGGATACATGCAATCATGTATCCTTGTGACCTTAAATATTTCATCAATACTAAGCAAGTCAAAAACAGCCTCAAAAATCAACACTTACTCGATTGTATCACCAAAGTTAATACCAATCAGGCGTCCAGTCTTTATAAGGCTATGATCCTTTGGTACAGTCTTAGATAAACCAGCGACTTCTGATAAAGGTGTTGCCACAACCTTATCATTACGAATGGAAACAGTCATACCATATTGTTCATTATTAATAAGCTTAGCCGCGTAGGCTCCAAGCCTTGTAGCGATAACCCTGTCATAAGGAGATGGTGATCCTCCTCTTTGCTGGTGTCCAGGTATAGTTACTCTGGTTTCTAGACCATGGTTGTTGAGGAAGTTGGCCAATCGATAAGAAACAGCTGGGAAGGGCATCTTTTCACGATATTCCTTGTATTCCTTCTTACTCATATCCGCCTCATCCTTACTTTTTGCACCTTCTGCAATGACGATAATAGAGAAATTCTTGCCACCGGAATGTCGTCTTCTAAGGGCTTCAAGCACTACGTCATCATCATAGGGAATCTCGGGAATCAGCACAACATCTGCACCACCTGCAACACCTGAATAAAGGGTCAACCAACCAGCCTTATTCCCCATGATTTCAATGACCATAACCCTATCATGAGAGTCAGCAGTTGTATGAATCCTATCAATAACCTCAGTAGCAATATCTACTGCTGTATGGAAACCAAATGTCACATCAGTTCCGTATATATCATTATCAATGGTCTTAGGAAGACCAATGACATTAAGTCCCTCTTCTCGTAATAAGTTAGCATTCTTATGGGTACCGGCTCCACCTAGGCATACGACACAGTCCAAACGATGTCTGTGATAAGTTTCTATCATATTCTTAACCTTATCAACACCATCATCTTCTATCTTACGCATTTTTTTAAAAGGTGTCCGATGGGTACCAAGGATAGTTCCTCCTCTGGTAAGTATACCGGAAAAATCTTTAGGTGACATATCAATCACACGGTCATCAATCAAACCTTGAAAACCATCTAATATACCAATAATCTCACAATCCATCATACCATAGGCTGCTTTTGCAACCCCTCGAATAGTCGCATTTAAGCCAGGACAATCTCCACCACTTGTCAAAATTCCTATACGTTTTGCCATTGTTCCTCCTATTCTATCCCCTTGGATATCTGTCTATATTCAGTCTTCACTCGTTACTGATTATTATAGCATAGGCATATTGGTCCTACAACTGACTTATTAATGGTTTTCTAATCCTTGCTTAAGTCTGTCATAATATCAGGGAGCTATACTCTTATCATAAAACAAAGAGGCTCCGCCTCGTTCGCTTTGCGATTGTTGCACCAGGAATGTTTCCTTGTAGGCATCATGTCGGTCTTTTGGACATGATGCTGGAATGGAGAATTTTCCTACAGAACAAGAAATACCTTTGATAAAGTTTCAGAAAAATCACGAAAACAGTTCATTTATAATAAAAGGAGATTACTATGGAAGTATTATTACTTATCGGAATTATCGGTTTGATATTTGGATCAATTTTTAAGGTCAGTGTTGGCATTATGAAATTGTTATTAGGCTTTGTTGGTGTAGTTGTTGCCATTATGATTATTCCAGTCGCTTTTGCCCTCTTGGTTCCACTAGCCTTTATAGGCTTAGCTATCGGTTTCTTGAGAATTATTTTTTAGTGGTTCTTTTACTTTTCATCAGCCACAGACTTCTAGGCTAGAAAAAAGAAATATATCCCAATAATTAAGGATGAAAATCATCAAGTATGATTTTCATCCTTTTATTTGGCAAAAGCTTTATTTCTTCGTACAATTCCTTTTTTTATCCTTGCATTTAAGAAATATAAAAATAAGACTTGAATTTTCCCGAAAACCCTGTAAAATATTATGTAGTGTTATCGAGACAAATATACTATATGTTGCAAAAACATGATGTCATGCAACAGAAAAGGGGAAAAAATTGTTATCTAAAGACATGTTTAAGGATTATGTCGTTGATAAAACGACACCAATACCGCTTTACTTCCAGTTCAAGAATATACTTCTTGATATGATGAAAGAAGGGAAACTCCAACCCGGGGACATGATTCCTACAGAATTTGACCTATGTGACATTTTTGGCATCAGCCGTACAACTGTACGCCAGGCTCTTACTGAACTCGTTAACGAGAACAAATTCTACCGAGTCAAAGGTCGAGGAACCTTTGTTGCACAAGATAAGATTAATCAGGATTTTATAAAACGTATTGAAAGTTTCAAAGCCGAGATGGAACGTAAAGGTTATAAGCCAAGCTCAAAAGTTCTTGACTTTGAAGTTGTCGAAGCACCTGTCGAGGTTGCTGTTGCACTCAATCTTCCCGTTCATACCGATGTCATTTGTCTAAAAAGATTAAGGTCCGCAGATGAAGAACCTATCGTGATTACTACAACCTATCTTCCTTATTCATCATGCAAAAATGTTTTAGACTATGATATGAATTCTCACTCACTCTATAAGATTCTTTCCAAAAATATCAATACTAAGATCAACAAGGTTGTTCGTAATATTGAGGCGGCTATTCCAACCAAGGAAGATTGCGAGCTATTACAGATCACCAAGACTACAGCTATTCAAGTTTTTCATTATATCGGATACAATAAATTCGAATCACCTGTTGAATACACTATCTCAAGATATCGTGGTGATAAAAACGTATTTACCATTGAACAATATTTAGACTGAGATAGTTGTTGCTTTACTAACTTATAATTATATGCCATTTAACGGGTTACATAGGCCTTCACTAGTTCAATCGAATTGGTGAGGGCTTTTTCATGGGTACGTTCCATAGTATGAGATGCATGGATTCCAGGTCCAATTAAGGCTGCTTTAATATTGTAACCACCGCGAAGGGCTGCTGAAGCATCACTACTATAGTGAGGATATACATCAAGGGCATAATTAAGTTCTAATTTTTTAGCCAAATCTATCAGGTCTCCTACCATTTGGTAATCATACGGTCCGGAGGAATCTTTGACACAGATAGATACATCTTTTTCTGTACAAGAAAGATCATCACCAATAGCTCCCATATCAATAGCCAATATTTCATCAACCCCTTTAGGAATGTAAGAAGAACCATGGCCTACTTCTTCGTAGGTGGAAAACATGACTTTGAGTGGTTTTTTCAACTGGCATTTCTCCTCTTTTAAAATTTTCAAAAGGGTCATAATAACTGCCACTCCCGCCTTATCATCAAGGTGTCTTGATTTGATAAAGCCAGATTTTGTTATGGCCAATCGCGGATCAAAAGAAATATAATCACCAACCTGAATCCCCAAAGCCTTAACCTCTTCATCAGAATTTACATCTTCATCTAAACGGATTTCCATTACTTCTTCTTTTCGTTCCTGACTTCTAGCGTCATCATAGACATGAACAGAAGGAGCGGTGTTTAGTATGGTGCCGGCGTAGGTCTTGCCATCTCTTGTATGGACTTGACAATATTCGCCTTCTATGGAGTGCATAGTAAAACCACCTACTGAAGTAAAACGAAGCTTGCCTTCGCTTTTTATACTCCGAACCATAGCTCCGAGAGTGTCTACATGTCCGGTTAGTAATAGGGCATCTCCCCCTTCAACACTAGGTATTTCAATAAGTCCGTTTCCCTTAAGTGTTCTGGTCATATCATAACCAAGCTTAGCTACTTCCTCACCAAGAAGGTCCATAATCCCTTGACAATACCCACTTGGACTTGGTGTATTTACTAGTTTAGATAGTATGTCTATTGTGTAAGTCATATAAGTCTCCTATTCTATGTTAAATATTATTATCGTTTTTAATGAGCTTGCTTTTATATATGTCCTTAGCCTATTCCCGTGGAAACTCAGTTCCATCTGTTAATGGCTCTCTATTAGGATTAGGATGTAACAAAATCAAAGGATCCAAATCAGCAAACCGTTGTTCAGCTACTTCTCTAGTATATACATCAGCCAAATAAACACCTCTGTATATGGTATAAATATATTCTTCCCAAGAACTCAGAACAATGGAAATATACTTAACGCCGTCATAGGATATAAAGATAAGCTCTTCTTCGCTATCCATATAACCCTTTTCCTTTAGACCACTGATGACTTCATTTCTTGTCTTCTGATTCAATATAAGAATATGATTATTTTCATTCATCCTAGTTACCAGATTCATATTAAAATCAGGATCTAATTGATTAAGCTCCAGGACATTATCAAAGCCTTCCTGGGTTACTTGAAAACTGCCATCAATTTTCCTAGCAGCCACCAAGGTGAAAAATTGATAGTCACTTTGAAGAGATACTATGGCATAGGCTTCATCACTGTCATTTTTAAGATATCTAAAGAAAATTTCTTCACCAAAATACGCGGTCATAGCCGCATATATTTCGTTATAAACGGTCACATCCTGGTCCATTGTTCCGGATTCAGGAACAGGCTTTTCATATTTATTCTTAAAAAGCTCTTCTGAGATCAGCCCATAACTCACTTGATTCATAGCGATATATATGCCTTCATCTGATGCATAAACAATCTGCATTTTACCATCAACATAAGACATGGATAATCCAGCTAAAATTCTCTCAGGTATATTTATACTATATCGATCCACTAATCTTTCAACTGTTATAGTTTCCATGGTCTGAAAGTCAAAAGGATACGATTGAGCAAGTATAAGGTTACCTTCATCTGATAACTGCCTAAGAGCTTCTAAAAGGTATTGACCATAGCCAACAACTGATTCTCCAATCAGATCTCCTCTTGCTTGAATAATCGTGCTTTTTTTTATTTTGGTCTCAAGAATAGGATAAGCCTTGTAGATATCCATAAGTGTATCAGGTGCTGCCAGCACTAGCATAGGTTCAATAAGCTTGCCTTCATCCAGAAAATCTTCAAAAAGTTTGGCACTGTATTCATCTGGACTTTTATCAAAGTCCAATAGTAAGTCTAAGGCTTCTTTTTCACTACTGTCACCTTGGCTGTAGATTCTTGAAAAATCGTCATTTAAGTCTTCCCTAATTCTAATGACCAAATCATCAATCTTCGGTAAATTTAATTTCATTTCAACAAAAATCTTGTCTCCGTCCCGGAAGGCTTCTTTAAAGGCAAATATCTCCGTAGGGTTATAAGCACCAAGACTAAGAGATACTTCCGGCTCCAAATTCACAAGGTCTTCATAAAAAAGATCAACAAAAAATTCAGGTAGCTTCAATTGTTTATTACCTAAGCTTAAGGGAATCAATTTTACCTTCAGTAAATCTCCTTCAATATTAAATTCTGTGCGATAAAAAATGGGAACAAAGAAATCACCTGATAAATAGTTAATCTTGGCGTTTTTCTTATTTAGATCCAGATTTCCGCTGACAATCTGCCAGTCTTCGTTAGACATTTCATTAATTAATTGTATAGTGAGTTCATCCTCAATAATGCTTAAAGGTATGCTACCTTCATACAAATCATCCTGTTTCCTGTCCAACAAATCCAGTCCATATTTATCAACATAAGAAGTAAGGGCATTTTTTTCAACAGGTTCTACCTCAAAAAGACTTAATTGTAAATACCCTAAAAAGCCGCCAATGACAGCAGCTGCAATGAGCAATAATAAAATAATAGTCAGTAATACTCTCTTTTTCGTCATATGACCCTCCACATGTATGGTCTTCTAACTAAATACAGCGTATAAGCAAGAAAACTTATATCACTTGTACTTTTTATATATCTGCTTGAAGTCATTCTAACATATAATTGGTCAACTGTCTTTTAAAAAAAGATTACAATTCTCATTGCAGCTATTTCCTGCCAGGACAAAAAATATATATTTACAATCTTATAAACCTAACTTATATATGACAATTGTTGACTGTTCTAGGAAAGGAAACAACGTCACGGATATTGCTCATACCTGTCATATACATAATCATACGCTCAAAGCCAAGCCCGAAACCTGCATGACGACATCCACCGTATTTACGAAGGTCTAAGTACCACCAGTAATCCTCAGGATCGAGTCCCATTTCATCCATACGAGTAAGCATAAGCTTATAGTCATCTTCACGTTGAGATCCACCGATAATTTCACCAACACCAGGTACTAATAAGTCCATAGCAGCTACGGTTTTCTTATCATCGTTCAACTTCATATAAAAGGCTTTAATGTCTTTTGGATAATCTGTAACAAAAACGGGCTTCTTATAAATTTCTTCGGTCAAATAACGTTCATGTTCTGTTTGAAGGTCACTTCCCCATTCAACAGGGAAATCAAATTTTTCATTATTTTTTTCGAGAATTTCAATCGCTTTTGTATAAGTTATACGTTCAAAACTATTGGAGACAACATTGTCCAAACGCTCTAATAAACCTTTATCAATAAATTGATTAAAAAAGGCCATTTCTTCCGGAGCATGCTCTCTCACATAAGTAATAATATACTTAATCATTTCTTCTGCAACGTCCATATCATCAACAAGGTCTGCAAAAGCCATTTCCGGCTCAATCATCCAAAACTCTGCAGCATGTCTTGGTGTGTTGGAATTTTCTGCCCTAAAGGTAGGACCAAAAGTATAAACATTTCTAAATGCCATGGCATAGCTCTCAACATTTAACTGACCACTAACAGTTAACGAGGTTTCCTGACCGAAAAAATCTTCTTTATAATCGATATCGCCCTCTTCAGTTTTTGGAAGATTATTGGCATCAAGGGTTGTTACCTTGAACATCTCACCAGCACCTTCAGCATCACTGGCTGTAATAATAGGCGTATGGACATATACAAATCCTTTTTCTGCGAAAAAATTATGAATAGCATGTGCAGTTAGTGATCGAACACGAAAAACTGCCGCAAAAGTATTGGTTCTTGGACGAAGATGCTCAATCGTTCTTAAGAATTCAAAGCCATGCCTTTTCTTTTGAAGTGGATAATCTGGAGCTGATTCTCCTTCAACTGTAATCTCACTTGCCTGTAATTCAAAAGGTTGTTTAGCACTTGGTGTTTCTACTAAAAGTCCCTTTGCAATAATTGCAGAACCTACGTTTAATTTTGACAGTTCTTTATAGCCTTCAATGTCTGCATTCATTACAATTTGCAAGGTTTTAAAATGGGTTCCGTCATTAATGACCATAAAACCAAAATTACTAGATGCACGGATGCTGCGTATCCATCCAGCTACCGTGATTTCCTTATCCACATAAGGTTTCACGTCAGCAAATAAGTCTTTGACTAATACTGTGTTCATGATTGTACCTTCCTTCATATGCGTGACTCTTGCCACTTTTTACATTTATGGCTAAGATGCCAAAAGTTAATATGAAACTTGCTTTTGACGCCTCACTCATTATAACATAAGACATACTAACTTGTTATCCAAGCTTTTCTCAGAACTAAAACCTTTATAGCTTCACCTATGGAATGTCGTTAAAATATGTTATAATGTTTTATTATATTAGATAGATTTAAAACATTCAAGAACATTAGACAGATTAAAGTAAAACTATAAGGAGTAAATAATGGATCCACGAATTGAAAAACTGGCAAGTAACATAGTAAATTATTCAACTAAAGTTAAAAAAGGTGACAAAGTATTATTAAACTGTATTGGTGATGAACCTAAGCCACTTATTCGACAATTAGTCAAAGAAATCTATAAAGCCCAAGGTATTCCCTTTGTTAAATTGACAGACCCAAGAATTCAGCGCGAGCTTCTCCTTGGTGCCAGCGAAGAACAAATGAAGGCCCTAGCTTCTTGGGAATCAATGGAAATGGAGGCCATGGACTGCTTTATCAGTGTTCGTGGTATGAATAATGTAAGTGAAACTACTGATGTACCATCAGATAAAATGGCCCTTTACATGAAACATTACACTAAACCAGTTCACTTAGGAATTCGTATAAACACAACTAGGTGGGTCATACTTCGTTACCCAACTTCTTCATACGCTCAGCTAAACAACACTAGTACAGAAGCTTTTGAAGACTTTTATTTTGAAGTATGTAATCTTGATTATTCAAAAATGAACAAGGCTATGGAACCTTTAAAAGAACTGATGGATAAAACAGACAAGGTTCGTATTCTTGGTCCCGGAACTGACCTGACCTTCTCTATCAAAGGCCTACCAGGGATTAAATGTGCAGGTGAAGTTAATATTCCAGATGGCGAAGTGTACTCAGCTCCTGTTAAAAATTCTATCAATGGAACCCTTAGCTATAACACTCCTGCTGAATATCAAGGTTTCACATATGAAAATATTAAATTCACCTTTAAAGACGGGAAAATCATAGAAGCGAGTGCGAATAATACAGAGAAAATCAATGCTGTTTTAGATACAGACGAAGGGGCAAGATATATTGGCGAATTTGCTATCGGAGTCAATCCCTATATCCTTCATCCAATGAAAGAAACCTTATTCGACGAAAAGATAATGGGTTCTTTCCACTTTACTCCCGGTAATGCTTACGAGGATTGTGATAACACCAATCGCTCCGCTATCCATTGGGATCTTGTTTGTATTCAAACCGAAGAGTATGGCGGTGGTCAGATTTACTTTGACGATGTCCTTATTCGAGATAATGGTCTTTTTGTCCTTGAAGAATTGAAGTGCCTAAATCCTGAGAACCTCAAGTAAGACAAGTCATGGGGCAATATTAAACTAACACTGATACACTACTTTTTACCCTTTGATATAAACTTTTCACCTTTACACAGAAAAAACACCTAATCATCTGCTTTTCTAATTCAGTCCTTATTCTAACGGTATAAGAACTAAAAATACAGATGTTCAAGTGTTTTTTCTTTATTTTTATTACTCTTTTACTTTTATTACTTCTTTAATAGCAAAAGAACTCTATAGCCAAGACTTTAAATGAATAGATTATGGTTAGATTCATCAGCAGCTCCAAGGTAAGAAGCTACACCACCAAAATCTACACCATCAATCAACTCTTCTTCTTTAATCCCCATAATATCCATTGACATAGTACAGGCCACAAACTTAATACCTGAATCAAGGGCTGATTGGATAAGCTCATCAAGGGTATTTACATTTTTTTGTCCCATTTCCCGGTGCATCATCATGGTTCCAGCACCACCCATATTCATCTTACTAAGCTTAAGTTTCTTGCTGCCACGAGGCATCATTTTTCCGAACATAGCCTCTGACCATGTTTTCTTAACATCGACCTTCTCTTGTTTTCTAAGGATATTAAGCCCCCAGAAAGTAAAGAATAAGGTTACATCTTTTCCCATGGCTTTAGCTCCATTAGCGATAATCATAGTTGCTAAAGCTTTGTCAAGGTCACCGGAGAATACGACCATAGTAGAGGAATCTTTTGTATGTCGATCATTTGTTGCTGCTTTGATACCACCTTTTTGTAAATAGGCTACATAATTTCCATTTTCTTTTTCTGTCTTGATGAAGCCATTACCTGTTTTCTTAGCCCATGCTTTTACATCAATGGGAAAACCAGGATCAGTTGCGAGGACTTTCAGAACATCACCCTCAGCCAAAGCTTCCATCCTTGTATTGGTTTTCATAATTGGTCCTGGACATTGAAGGCCACAGGCATCTAATTCAATAGCATCTGTCAACTTGGAGGTCTTAACAATGACCTTGTCTGTATGGATTGGTGTTCCATCTTTGTCTCGTTCAAAAGTAGCATTATCACTAAGTAAACAATTTGGATTAACAAAATCCTTATCATAGTATTTGTATAGGTTGTAACCACCGATCATATTTATCGCTTCAAAACCGGATTGGCGAAGGAGACGGGTTGCAATATAACCACGAACACCGACTGCACAATAGACAATATAGGTTTTAGATTTATCCAATTCATCCATCCGATCACGAAGGTCGTCAACTGGGATATGGATGGATCCATCAATGGCACCTAGCTCAACTTCAATCTTTTCACGAACATCCAGAAGAACCTGCTTGTCTGAAAGGTTAGCTATTTCTCTCCAAAGCATAGCAGGTTGCTCACCAGATAAAATATTTTCAGCCGCAAAACCTGCCATGTTAACGGGATCCTTAGCTGATGAATAAGGTGGCGCATAAGCAAGTTCAAGTCTTTGAAGGTCATATATGCTAGCTCCAAAACGCATGACTGATGCTATAACATCAATACGCTTTTCTACACCGTCGAGACCGACATTTTGAGCCCCAAGAACTTTTCCGTCCTTATCAAAGATAACTTTGAGTGTCATTGGGAAAGCACCTGGATAGTAGCCAGCATGTGATTTTGGTTGGACAACTGTAAGGAAGTAATCTTTTCCATATACTTTTCCCTTAGCTTCCAATTGCTTTTCATTAAGGCCAGTTGTTGCTACAGTAAAATCAAAAATCTTAGCTACACTGGTTCCCTGACTCCCCTCATAAATAGAGTCCTTGCCAACAATGTTGTTAGCTACAATCCTACCCTGTTTATTAGCGGGACCGGCCAGTGGAATCATAGTCTTATCACCGGATACATAATCATTAACTTCTATAACATCACCAAGGGCGTATATTGAATCATCTGATGTTTTCAAATGATCATTGACAACGATACCACCTCGTCTGTTAAGTTCAAGCCCTGCTGCCTTTGCCAATTCTCCATTTGGAGATATTCCGATACTTAGGATAACCATATCGGATGGTAACTCGGTTCCGTCCTGTAAGTAAACGGTGGTAATACCCTTAGCATACTCAAAGGATTTAACGCCGTTTTTCAGGTATAAATGAACCCCTTGTGTAGATAAGTGGCTGTGCACCAACTGAGCCATTTCAAAGTCAAGTGGCGCCATGACCTGTTCAGCCATTTCAACCAGATTAACCTCAACTCCCAAATCGTGAAGATTCTCAACCATCTCAATACCTATAAATCCACCACCGATAACCGTTGCTCTTTTGATATCGTGTTTGCTTACGTAATTCTTAATCCTATCCGTATCTGGGATGTTCCATAATGAAAAGATATTGCTGGCGTCAATGCCCGGAATAGATGGTTTGATTGGGGTCGAGCCCGGTGAAAGAACCAAGATATCATAAGATTCTTCGTATTTAATATCTTTCTTCTTGTCAAAAACTGTTATTTTTTTGTCATTTTTATCGATATCAATGACTTCGTTATTGGTACGGATATCGATATTAAATCTTGCACTCATTGCTTCTGGAGTCTGAACCAATAAGGCATCTCTTTCCTTGATGGTTCCACCGATGTAATAGGGAAGACCACAGTTGGCAAAGGAAATATATTCTCCTCTTTCAAACATGATGATTTCCATATTCTCATCAAGACGTCTCAGTCTGGCTGCAGTTGAAGCTCCACCTGCAACACCACCGACTATTAATACTTTTTTACTCATGACATACCTCGCTAAATTTTTATCAATCTTGTCTAAAAGTCAATCCTGGCTTTTGGGCTTGTGATTAGTGAATCGTTATTTTAGTATATTATGTTTATACAATTTATATCTTTTATATATTCTAATATAATGATATATTTTTGTCAAGCTTTTTATCTAATTAGACGAACTGTTTCGGACTCTCTTCCTTCATCTTCTTAAGGTAATCATAGGCCTCATTGATTTTAGCAATTTTTTCATTAGCAAACTTCATATAATCATCAGGCATACCTTGAGAAGCCATTTTATCTGGATGATACTCTTTGGCCAGCCTACGATATGCTTTTTTTATGGTAGTCAAATCATCATTTTTGTCAACTCCCAAAATCTTAGCATATTCATCAGCCATTCCTGTTTGATTGTATATATTCTTTTGACGTGAGCCATATCCATTGGTTTTATATCCATAACCACCGGACCAATTTCCACCGAACCCATTGCTGCCATTAAAGCCTTGCTTCCAGCTCCCTCTAGCAAAACCTCCACCTGCAATTCCTGATACAAAAAATTGCTTGATACTGATAAACTCATATTCACTAAGACCTAATTCTAAGATAATCTCTTTTAGAAGTCTTTCTTCCTCCATGGATTGACTACCATCTTTAATGCCCAAGGTCATAAGTAAATAAGACACCGATAATATGAAATTTCGGTTGTTGTGATAAGTCCTAATAACTTTTATAAACTCACTGTACTCTTCTCTATGCGTCTTTCCATAATCAAAAGCTTCCTGATAAGTAGCTAGTTCTTGTGGACTAATCCTAAAATTCGCTGTAATATATCTTCTGATGATATCAACTTCACCTTTGCTTACATGTCCATCGGCCTTTGCAACAATAGCACTAAGGGCCATTAGTGATGCGATAACCGGATTCTTACCCCTAAATCCAGGTTGGTCTTTAAGATAAGACTTAAACTTAGGAACTTTAACTGGAAGGATGAATACGAAAAAAATCATCCAAGGTAGGAAAAAGGTAATACCACCCCAAATCAATCCATTCCT
Source organism: Vallitaleaceae bacterium (assembly GCA_963677625.2). GTDB lineage: Bacteria > Bacillota > Clostridia > Lachnospirales > Vallitaleaceae > UBA1351. Next base: position 255,140 of record CAXXSW010000002.1, on the reverse strand, counting down.
CCCCTTCATCCAAGCTGTTATACCAGCTGTTAAAGCTATAAGACTAACAAATACAAAGGATATAATATCCATTCCAAAGGTAAATAAGCTTCCAAGCAAATCCATATGTTCACACTTTCTCTCACTGTCATTAATTGTCATAAATCAGCTATATTAGCCTGATATCCATTGCCATATCAAAAACTAGAATTGAGTTAATATTTTTGATACCTATCATCACTTAATTCCATTATAATGGCCAAAAGTCAAGGAAGTTTGAAGACTTTATAAAAATTCAATTAAAAGGCATATGTCTTAAACTTGATTCAAGCTTACATCGAGCTTTTTATGTTGTATAATATATGCTAATATTATGTTAAGCTTTATGTTTTGAACTTTGAAGATAATAGAATTAAATAAAGGAGATTATTTATGAAAAAAAGATGGTGGCATGACAGTGTTGTATATCAAATCTACCCCAGAAGCTTTAACGATTCCAATGGTGACGGAATCGGAGATCTACAGGGAATTATAATGAAACTAGACTATCTGAAAGAACTTGGCGTCGATGTTATATGGCTATCACCGGTTTATAAATCACCTATGGACGACAATGGATATGATATTGCTGATTATCAAGACATAGCGCCTGAATTCGGTACGATAGATGACATGGATGAACTCCTAGCTGCAGCTAATAAAAGAGGTATAAGAATCATCATGGACTTAGTGATTAACCATACCTCTGACGAACATGACTGGTTCATTCAGTCTAAATCTTCTAAAGATAATCCCTATCGGGATTTCTATATTTGGAGAGATCCCGACAGCGAAGGAAACCCTCCAAATCTCATAACTTCTGCCTTTGGTGGATCAGCCTGGGAATATGATGAGAAAAGTGGGCAATATTATTTCCACCTCTTCAGCAAGAAACAACCGGACTTAAATTGGGAAAACCCAAAAGTCAGAGATAGGATTCATCAAATGATGAATTGGTGGCTAGATAAGGGTATTGGTGGTTTTCGTATGGATGTCATTGACTTGATCGGTAAGGAAATTGACAGGGAAATCACTAGTAACGGTCCCAAACTACATCAATATCTTAAAGACATGAACCACGCCACTTTTGGCTCAAGAGACTTGCTGACTGTTGGCGAAACTTGGAGTGCAACGCCAGAAATTGCTAAACAATACTCAAATCCGGAAAACAATGAGCTTTCCATGGTCTTTCAGTTTGAACATATATCTCTTTTCTTTGATGAAGACATGGGTAAATGGAAACCCAAGGTATTTGAAGTCTCCAAGCTTAAAAAAGTCATGAACAAATGGCAAACTTCACTAGGTAATGAAGGCTGGAATTCACTTTTCTGGAACAATCATGACCTACCACGAGCTGTATCCAAATATGGTGATGATGGAGAAAACAGAGTCAAATCAGCTAAAATGCTGGCTACACTACTTCACCTTCAAAAAGGAACCCCATATATATATCAAGGCGAAGAAATAGGTATGACCAATGTTAAATATGAATCAATTAGTGAATATAACGATATTGAAACGCTTAACTTCTATAAGAAATTTACTGCTAAAGGTGTCAGTCATGAAACCATGATGGAAGGTATTTATGAAAACAGCCGGGATAATGCAAGAACTCCTATGCAGTGGTCTGATATGGTAAATGGAGGATTTTCTAACGGCAAACCATGGCTTAAGGTCAATCCCAACTATCAAACCCTCAATGTCAACCACGCCCTTGAGGACAAAGCTTCAATTTTCTATCACTATCAGAAACTCATTCGCTTACGGAAAGAAAAACCAGTCATTGTATATGGTGATTTTGAAATGCTTTTACCCGATCACGATAGAATATTCGCCTTCTTACGATCTGATTCCGAAGAAACTTTGTTGGTCATTAATAATTTTTCTGACTTTCCATCTACTATTGATGTTGATTTCGGTTATACGACCTATGACTTATTATTAACCAATTACGAGAACAAACCGGATACAACAAAAGGACTAAAAGATTATCTTTTAGCCCCTTGGGAATCTCTCGTATATCAAGTCAAATAAAACTAGCCTTCAACATTTGGGTTTAGAAACTTACTCCTTCAATCTATTCTTGTCTTCAAGATTTACTTCTTTGAAGACAGGATTAGCATTCGAAGGGGTATACATTAGGTACTTCTTTTTCTAGGTATCCTAGGTAAAGGGTGTCGTATCCGATGACAATTTCTTCATCAGTGGGAATAACCAAAACTTTAGTCCCATTCTTTTGAGAAACACCTATCTGAACTTCTTTTTTTCTCACCTTATTGGCTGCTTCATCCAATTCAAAATCTATATTGCCTAAAAATCCTAATATTTTTTTACGTACATAACCTTCATTTTCACCAAGCCCTGCTGTAAATACAATAGCATCACAGAATGGAAGTGTTGCCCAGTATGCACCGATATACTTAGCAATACGGTATGCATATATAGATACAACCAACTCAGCCTCAACATTTCCCTCTTCAGCTTTTCCACGGATGACTTGCATCATGTTCGTGTTGGCAAGCGCTTTAAGACCAGACTCCTTATTAAGACTATGCATCACTTTCTTAAAGGCCTCTTCATGGCTGATATCATTCTTAACCATAAGACTATCACAAACATGACTGATAACAGCAGGGTCAACATCTCCTGATCTGGTTCCCATAATAACACCTTCAAGAGGGGTAAATCCCATAGACGTATCCACTGACTTTCCATCTTGAATTTTGGAAAGACTACAACCATTACCTAGATGAGCCGTTATGCCATTGAAGGCTTCATTTGTTTTGCCTAAAAACTTAGCTCCCCTTTTAGCAACATATAAATGAGATGTTCCATGAAAACCATACGTTCGAACACCAAATTCCTTATACCATTCTTCAGGAATAGCATAACGGAATGCATATTCAGGAATGGTGCCGTGAAAAGCTGTGTCAAAAACAGCAACATGGTTTACATTTGGTAGAAGCTCCATAGCGACTTTAATCCCTAGTAAATTTGGTGGGTTATGAAGGGGGGCTATAGGAATCAGGTCTTCAATGGTCTCTAAGACATCTTTATCAATTTTAACACTGGTATTATACTTAGTTCCACCGTGGACAACTCGGTGTCCCACACCTTTGATGTCTTCTCGGTGGATACCCTTTTTATCGAACTGTTCAAAAACAGCTAATAGACCGTCATGATGATTAGGAAGTGGCATGTTAATAATCTCTTTTTCTCCACCTGCCTCCATTTTAATACGGCTGCTGTCCGTATTTCCGATTTCTTCAACGACACCAGCAATATCATGTTCCAACTTATTTCCTTCTAATAGATTAAAAAGGGTGAATTTCAATGATGAAGAACCACAATTAAGGGCAAGAATATATTTTCCCATTACAACCTCCAAATATTCATATATATTATATTTATTTAACCAAGAAAAATCATCTTGTATAATCATAACATATGGATTAGGCCTATACAATATGAAGAACAAGGACTTGCTTTGTATGAGGTCTCATTAAGATGATGAAAATGATATTAGTTGATTACATAATGACTATAAAGCCCTTTTACTAAAAGTGTCAGAATGCTATACTTATAATGAGGTTTTTTATAAAAACGGGCACAACTACTGATGTACTCGCCTTCAACGTTTAGTCACTATATCGACAAACTTTGGATCAAAGAAGAGTATTTCAGCTAACCATTAAATACATTTATGAAGGAGTGATAGGATGAGTTACAAAGAAGTATATGACTTATGGCTAAATACTGTGGATGAAGAGACAAAAGCAGAACTCTTATCCATTAAAGATGATCAAGCTGAGATTGAGGACAGATTCTACAAATCTCTCGAATTCGGTACTGCTGGCCTTAGAGGTAAATTAGGTGCCGGAACCAACAGAATGAATCGCTATAACATTGGGAAAGTAACCCAAGGGATTGCCAATTTTATCGCTTCAAAAGGTCATGACTATATGGACCGTGGTGTTGCCATTGCCTATGACTGCAGGCATTTCTCACCGGAGTTTGGTACTTATGTTGCTGAAATTATGGCAGCTAACGGTATTAAATCCTTCTTGTTTGAAAGCCTTAGACCAACCCCAGAACTTTCTTATGCCATCAGACAGCTAAAAGCTGCATCAGGCATTAACATTACTGCCAGTCATAACCCTAAGGACTATAACGGATATAAGGTATACTGGGAGGACGGCGCACAGGTTCTTGATGATATAGCTGATGCAATGACACTTGAAATTAATAAGGTTGATATATTTGAAGATGTTAAGCGGATGCCACTTAAAGAAGCCATTGACAAAGGCTATGTTACCATGCTAGGTGAGGAAATGGACAAAAAGTATTTGGAAATGGTTAAAAGCTTAAGTATTTACGATGGTGATGATATTGACAAATCAGCAACTATCGTCTATACACCTCTTAACGGAGCAGGGAGTATACCTGTCCAACGCGTTCTAAGAGAAAGGGGCTTTACCGGTATTCACGTCGTTCCTGAACAAGAAAATCCAGATCCTGATTTTACAACTGTCGGCTATCCTAATCCTGAAGATACCAAGGCCTTTAAATACGCTGAAGCTCTGGGCAAAAAAGTCGGCGCTGAACTCCTACTTGCCACTGATCCTGACTGTGATAGGCTGGCTATTGAGGTTTTAGACAAAAATGGTGAGTACGTTGCATTTAACGGCAATCAAACAGGTGCTATACTCATTAAATATATAATTGAAGGTATGGCTAATACAGGCACTTTACCTGCCAAACCGGCTATCGTCAAATCCATTGTAACCGGTGATTTGGGCAAGGCTATCGGCGAAGATTTCGGTGCTAAAACCTATGAGTCTTTAACTGGTTTTAAGAATATCTGTGGGCGGATTCCTGAATTAACAGCTAATGGCTATGAATATATCTTCGGATACGAAGAAAGTATTGGTTATACAACCGGCACCCAAGTTCGGGACAAAGATGCTGTCAGCTCGACTATGTTACTTTGTGAAGCAGTTGCTTATTATAAGAAACAAGGTAAAACTTTACTAGATATTCGCAGCGAACTTTTTGATAAATACGGCTACTATAAAGAAAAGCAAATCTCACTTGTACTTGAAGGAATCGAAGGTCAGAAGCGTATTGGCCGTATGATGGAAATCTACCGTAAAGACTATGTTAAAACTTTTGAAGACAAAAAACTCACAGAAGCTATTGATTACCTTGAAGGTTATGAAGATATTCCAAGTTCCAATGTTCTGAAGTACAAGTTAAATGACGGTTCTTGGTTTGCTCTTCGTCCATCAGGTACAGAGCCTAAAATAAAACTTTATATTTACACCAAAGCACCTACTGAAATAGAAGCTAAGCATAATATTGAACTTATAGAAAAAACTGTTCTTGATAAGTTAGATACCATTGAATAGATGATTCGAGCATTTACCGGTAAGTATCTCCTCTTTGAGGACGAATCATCCAAACGTCATGATCGCTTAGTTATTATTGAAATACTTCATCGCAAGATGGATTCCATTCAATTGATTATAATGAATGAAACTCACTTGCTACTTGCAACAAGGGTAGAATCCATTACCGAAATATCCGGTTATCACCGATATCAGCCTTTTAATCAAGGCCTGTCTCCCTTCGGTGTAGGAGGCCTTTCCAAGGCTCCCACAGACAGTAAGATTGGCATGCTGGAAGGTATCGCTGAAAGAGCAAGATTTGATTATTCAAATCTTGCCAAGAATTTCGGTCATGGATTATTGGAAATAGACAACGACTACATTTTATTACTTGACGAATAAGTACTAGGAGGATTTCGCATGCCACAAATTGATATGCAATTAGATGAACTATATTCATATAAGGGAAGTTCCCCACTACCTAAGGATTTCGATCTATTTTGGGATAAGGCCTTGACGGAACTTGCTGATATTCCTGCTGATGTTTCCATTGAGGAAGCTGATTTTCAAGTTCCTTTTGCCAAATGTTATCATTTATATTTTAACGGAACCAAAGGTGCTAGAATTCATGCCAAATTAGTCAAACCACTTGGCCTTGTAGACGGAAGCATTAAGAACAAGGTTCCTGGAATCGTCAAATTCCATGGTTATACCATGAATGCGGGAGACTGGACCGGACTTCTTAGCTATGCTGCCAGCGGTATGATTGTTGCTGCTATGGATTGTAGGGGACAAGGAGGTTTATCTGAAGATGTTGGCGGCGTAAAAGGTGGTACTCTTTACGGCTTTATCGTTAAGGGTCTTCAGTCTGGTCCTGAAGAACTATATTATAAACATGTCTTCCTTGATACAGCGCGATTAGCTGGAATTGTTCTTGATATGGAAGAAGTTGATGAGAAGAAGGTTTATGCCTGTGGAGGCAGTCAGGGAGGTGCTCTAACCCTTGCCTGTGGTGCTTTGGAACCTCGAATTTCCAAGCTAGCACCTGTCTATCCTTTCCTTAGCGACTATAAACGTATCTGGGATATGGATTGGGATGACAAGGCCTATATTGGTATACGTGATTACCTCCGTCGTTTTGATCCAACCCATGACAAGGTGGATGATTTTTTTAACACGCTTGCTTATATTGATATCCAAAACTTAGTTAAGCGTATCAAGGGTAGAGTGCTTATGTATACCGGTCTTATGGACGATGTATGTCCACCTTCAACCCAATTTGCAGCCTATAACAAGATCACCTCACCAAAGGAACTGGTCATCTATCCTGATTTCAGCCATGAGTTTCTTCCTGGACAAGCTGATAAGGAACTTATTTTCTTTTTAGACTAATTTTCTTAAAACAAGTAGAAATATAATTGATGCTTCATGACTTTTATAAGGAGTTCTTATGTTAAGAGAATTGACAGAATACAGTGTACAACTAAACACAACATTCTTTGTTTTGGTTATATCTGGAACTATAACGGGTACACTGATTCTGTTCTCAATTCTTTATTTTTTTTATGTAGAAAGAAGCAAGCTGATTCTCTACTCTATATCTTTATTTACTTTTTCGCTAGCAGGTCTAGTTCTTAAAAGCTTTTTGGTTCTAAATATCAACCATATTCTTTATTTACCCCACCCGGGACTTCTCTTATTTTTCAACAACATCAATAAATTTTTTCTCATATACAGCTTCTACTTAGTTATTACATATTACTTCAAGAATGAGTTTCGAACCGCCAAAATTATACTCCTTTGCTTAATCCCTCTCTTGTCACTGCTTGGACTTCACTTCAATCATGATTGGCTTTTTTCCTTTTTATATATGATTATAGCCATTAATATTTCTATCTATTATTACACAAGAGAGTTAAGAAACCACACCACTAAACAAGCTCCATTTATTATGCTAGGTCTTGTGTCTCCTGTTTCATACTACATTATCCATCATTTTCTTAAGCTGGATTTTGAAACAAAGGCTAGAATGGATAGCTATATGGTTCTATGTCTCACCTTTGTTTTCTTATTATACTTTATGTTACGATACAAGAATATTATCAATGATAAGAACCGACTCTACCGTATACTTACCATTGATTCCCTAACAGGTGCCTTTTCCAAAAGTCTTTTACTTGAAAAATTTGCAGCTACAGAATCTGGTATTATTTTTTTCATTGACATCAATCATTTTAAATGGTTCAACGATACTTACGGCCATATAATGGGGGACCGTCTCCTTGTAACCTTCTCTCATGAAGTCATCAAAATTCTTCCTGAAAACATCCTACTGTCTAGGTATGGAGGCGATGAATTTGTCCTACTTGCAAGAGACATATCCATTGAAGAATCCCAGTTTTTTGCCATTAATCTAATTAACATTTTTAAAGAATGCCTGAAAAAGACTGTAGATTATTCAGAAGATGTAGGTATCAGCATCGGTATATCTATATATACCGATTACGAAAGCCATCAAGGACTTATGAAAGCAGACCAGGCCATGTACAAGGGCAAAAAAAGCGGTAACAACAAAATTATGGTCAATCTCAATAAGGAGGTGTCCCCTAGTGAATAACCATATTTATTCTCTAAACATCAATTCTTTCGGGGTAGTTCCAACATTTTTTATGACTCTATTTGTTTTCTTCTCCTTATTGCTTTATTCCATTCTTTTTGATCGTAATAGGATAGTCCTCTATTCCATGATGATTGAATTAACCATGATGCTATATCAAGTCCTCTACTTCTTTACTGTCAATTCGAGGCAAATACAAGTGGTCTTATTCTTTGCTAAAGGTCTTTATATTACCTTTGGCATGCTTTCGATAATCAGTGTATTCGCCATCTCATACATCTCCAACGAACCCTATATAAAGACCAAGATTTTTGTTATAACCTCTACCTTAACCCTTATCCTACTAACCGCTTTTACTGATAGCATACTTCTAACTGGCTATATTATAGAAGGAGCATATAACGTTCCAGAGAAAGGTCCACTTTTCATTCTCTTTGTCATTAATGATGGTGTTCTAGCTTCTATATTAATTCGACGTTTTTTACTCCTTCGCAAAAGAAGGAGACAAAGATTTGATGAAGTTTGGCCGATTCATATTGGCATTATATTCTTCATTACACAAACAGATCTTATGGTTTTCTTCTTGATTATAAAGCCAGGTAAACCTCCTAATATGTGGATCAACTCTATTGTCTTCACCATCATGATTATAATATACTTGTTTAAAGAAGTATCCAAAAACCTTCAACATAGAGAAAACATGTATCTGAACTATATTTATGATGAACTTTCAGGTGTCCATTCCAGATCTTATATTCTTGAACTTCTGGAATCCACTAAACAGTTGCGAATCAATAAAAATATTTATGTCACCATGATTGATATTGATGGATTTAAAGATGTAAATGATACCTTTGGACATCTTGAAGGAGACCATTTGCTTCAAAGCTTTGGATATCTTCTGACTAACTTAAACCCAGACCACATAAATGCCGGCCGCCTTGGTGGCGATGAATTTATACTCTATAGTGAATCCCTAGTAGAGGAAGAATTAATAGAGACTTTATTAGAACTCTTGGCTGATTACGAAAAACTTGTTAAAGGGATATCAAGAAGATTTAAAGGAGAATCTGTAGAGACCGGGCTAAATATCGGCATCTACAAGCCCTCTACAGCAGACACTTCCAAAGAGATCCTCACCAAGATAGACCATGCCATGTATTCGGCAAAAAAAGACGGAAAGAACAATTTCCACATATATAATTAGCTTTCCATCCTGTCCATTTTATTATAAAAAGTTTCCAATTCTTCTCCAGTAATTGGTTTAGAATAAAGATAACCTTGAACCATATCACAGCCTAAAGATTTTAGAATATCCATCTGGGCCCTTTCCTCTATACCTTCTGCAACGACATCTAGATTCAACTTGTGGGCCAAATCAATAATTGCTTCTGTCATAATCAGACTCACCGGTGAGCTTAAAATCGTATCTAAAACACCTTTATCAATCTTTAAGATTTTAAGGGGCAACTCTTTAAGACTGTTGAAGGAAGAATAACCGGTTCCAAAATCATCCAGAGAAACTTTAATGCCATAATCATTAAGTTGCCCCAACTTATGCAAGGTGCTTTCGTTATCTATAGTAATCATACTCTCTGTTACTTCAACTTCCAAATACTTGGTTTCAAGATTGTAGGTCTGGATAATATCCATAGTACGAGTAACAAAATCATTGTCTAAAATCTGACGTTTGGAAATATTCACAGCTGCAGAAATCATAATCCCTTTATCATGCCAAGCCAATAGTTGTTTACATGTCTCATGAAGGACTATATCACCAAGTTTAGATATAAGTCCGCTTTTTTCTGCATACGTAATGAAATAATTAGGAAAGAGCAAACCCTTGTCGGGATGATTCCACCTGACCAAAGCTTCAACTGACTCCACTTTATTAGTTCTGCAACTAATCTTCGGCTGATAATAAACGACAAACTCACCAGACTCTAGAGCTTTTTCAAAATCTTTTTCGAAGGTATTATACTGTATAAGACGGTCATACATGGTCTCATTATAAATAACAAAGCTGTTCCTTCCATATTTTTTGGCTTCATAAATTGCTATATCAGCAATTCGGTAAAAATCAGAAACGGTCTTAATCTTGGGATTATAAGCTGCAACCCCCATGCTTAAGGTCAAATAGAAACTGTGATAACCGATAGTATAATTCTTACCGAAATTCGACAATATTTTCCTCAGGAAATGGCCGATTTCTTCATCGGTCATTGGCCGGCGAACGAGAAATACAAATTCATCAATATTAGTATGATATAGCTTAATCATAGGATCTTCATACCCTTCAAGTATTTCAGCAACTTTCCTGACCAATTCATTACCTTGAGAATATCCGATTAGTTCATTAATACTCCTAAAATTATCTATGTCGACATAAATAATATTCACATCCTCTTTTTTCTCACTATTAATGACCCTTTCCATATCATTAGTCAAACTCATCCTATTTGCCAAATCTGTAATTCCATTATTATAAGCCAATTTATTCTTTTCTTGAATTAAACGAATCAAGTTCTCATTACTTTCATTTATCGCTTGTGACATGAGAGCAATTTCATCATTTGTAAAGATTTTTATACGCTTGTCTAAGTTCCCTTTTTTTACCTCTTCAAGAACATGAATGATATGATCAAAGACATTAGCGTATTTTCTTCCATAATAAAATACGGGAAACAAAATAATAATCAAAGAAAACAGTATGGATGCAATGATACCGCTTATACTCTGTCTTACTTTCTTATCCATCCATTCTTTCGGTACTGAATATGAAATCAGCCATCCGTTTTCCAACTCAATGGAATATTGGTAAAAAGCCTCACCTGCCGCTTCTACCAGCGCTTCACCTTGATAGCTAACATAGTCCTCTACAACTTGATAATTATCTAGGGTAAGGCTTTCGTCTATTTCTGGATGATATATGACTTCCCCATACTGGTTAAGAAGCCAATACTTATCTCCTTCCATCTGTCCCTGACTGAGGAAAAAATTTTTAACATTATCAATATCAAAATACATGCCTGTAATCCCGATAAAACGTCCATCTGCAAAAACAGGAGCTACATAAGAACTAATAAAGGCACCATAGCGATTCCAATAAGGATCAATCCAGCTACTTTTCTTGCTTTTTTTAGGGCCATAAAACCAAGACATATTGTCATTGTCTTCATATCGGCTTAGGGGGATTTCAGTTTCACGATAAGCCTGATAGGGTGACTGTCTGGTAATTCTGACATCATGGACATCTCCATCAATATCAGGATCAAAATAAATATAAATACAGCCACTAATTGCCTCATCATCTAGGATATATTCTGTAAACATTTTTTCATAGTAAGTTTCCTCCATATTCATATCAGGAATCCCACCTTCTTCCAATTTAAACCTAGTAGATGCAGACATGGAAAAAGAGTTGACTGTTCCTTCAATCAACTTCAGATTTTTCTCTACTTCAGATTTTACATACACTAAGCGATAATAATTTTCTTTATGTGCTTTTTGATTATATTGGTCAAGAAAAATTTTTCCATTTAAAAAATTGGAAATTACACTAACAAGCAATACAGCCAAAACAATAAAAATCATTACCTTATTAATGATTGATACTCTTCTCATATAAGCTACCTCTCTGGCAATTGTGGGGATTGTTTCTACCATTTTACGGTTATAAATACTCGATTTTATATATAGTCAGTCGTTTATTAATGTTCTCTAGGTTTACGCAAGCGATTAACCATAGCTAACATCTCATCCTTTTTTTCTAATAATTGATGCATTTCATTGTAGACAAGACCATCATGACGGTTACCTTTTTCTACAAAATACATGGATAATCCACCTAAGCCGACATGGGTTCCAACAGAGACCCCCATCTGCATCAAATAAATGCTTCCTTCAAATCCTACCTCATCAACCAACATTGTTTTTAATGTTTCTGCATAGGTCATATCTGATGTATAACCAATAATTATAAATTCAGTTAGGACCTTATCTACACGAATTTTGTATTCATCCACATAATGTCTAAGAACCTTCTTTCGACCTCTAACTTTGGCAACAATGGCACCTTTACCATCGCGCATTGACATAATAGGCTTCACCTTTAATATTTTACCAATCAGGGCACTAACGTTGGTTAATCGACCACTTTTTATCAAATTATCTAAATCATCTACAACCAAAAAATGCTTAATATTAGTCTTATAAGTTTCGTTAAAATCTACAACCTCCTCAAAAGTTGCTCCTTCTTGGATTAACATAGCTGATCGCAGGAGTAAATAACCTGATCCATGACTCATGGATTTGGAATCAACAATATGAATTCTACCGTCAAAGTCCGGATTTTCTTCCTGAAAATCCTCCTTTGCCAATACTGCTGATTGATAAGATCCGCTTGTTCCACTGGACATATTAATACAGATAAAATCTTTATATCCTTCCTCTATTCCCTTTTTAAAAATATCCATGTATTCTGCTGGACTTGGCATAGCCGTAGTTGGAAGTTCATCCAATAAGGCTAATTTCCTATAAAATTCATCAGGTTGAATATCAATACGGTCCTTATATGTTTTTCCATTAAAAGTTATGGACAAGGGTGCTATTGAAATATTATATTTGTCCAATACCTCATCAGATAAGTCACATGTTGAATCTGCTAATAGTTTTATCATTACACCCTCCAACTAATTGTCTGCCATCCATTCATTTAAATCATTTAAGAAGTAGGTCACACCCAGATGCCAATTTTCATCCTCTGCATATTTTCTGTTAATCCACTCTATTGGATCTGTATCATCGGGCCTGTCCTTACTCAGATTTACAATGGTAGCCGCTGCTATCTTACAGGAATCTTCAAAATCAGTATTATAATCCATCCAACTTTCATAAACATTGAAAGGATTATTTAAGATGGACTTGGCATCTTGATGATCCATAGGAACGAATCCTTGTTCCTGACCTGTTATTGCTACTAATAATAAAGGATTTACATTATAGCTTGATGCGACTTCCACCAAGGTTTCAACAAAATTTCCTGTTGCTAAACTGGAATTCTTGTTGACTAAATACCTTATTAGCTGTTGGTTGTCAATCTCTCTATATTGTAAATCCCTATGTAAATAACTTTCGGCCACTTCATTATCTGTTTCCTTTTGTCTACTTCGATTATTTGACAAGAGAAAAGTTTCCTGCCCATCAATTAAGACTCCAGGTACTTGCATGTCATCTATATAAAAAGAAGCCTGCTCTTGTCTTGCCACCGAAGCAGTTTCACTTTCCAATTCATTAAGACTTGATTTTTGACCAATCTGAATGGCTCCTACAATTAAGACGATAATAACCATAAGCAAAACAACAACTAAAGGAATAATCAGAAGCAAACGAATTTTTAAGGACATTTTACTAGAGCCTTCTTCAATAACTGGTGGAGGCTTCAGCTCATATCCACCTAATCTGGGAGGAGATTCTTCCTTATGCTCTTGTTGTTTAATCGACTCCCAGTTTAAGTCGCCCTCTCTTGATGCAGGAGAGCTCTTAGAAGGCTTCGCTGGCTGAACTTCTTCACTTTGTTCTGGCATAAGCAAGACATCCATACTATCGAACACTTGGTCATCTAAGTTATTATCTTCCTCAACATCACTATCTAGTTTAAAATCTTTATTTATGTCTTCTTCTACTGTGTCTTCTTCTGTTCTTTCATTTCCTGACTCCTGATCGCCTCTTGCTTGCTCACCTAATTGCTTAGCCAGGTCCTGAGGATTATTACTATCCGGTTTAGGGTCATTTCCCTTGGCGATTTTTTCAGAATATCCATACCCATCTACTTCTGGTATGTCTTCCTGAAGAGCTTTCTCAATTTCTTGCGCCGTTAAGTTCTTAATCTCACCATCCACATCCATGAATCGCCCATCGCTAATATGATCATCCAAAACACTAGGAAGATTATCTATGTATTCAGGTCCGTCCAACTCCTTACTATTTCTATTAATTTCTATAATTTGATCATCAATCAAAAAAGAATCTTCCAGTAAATCAACCATTGAAGATATAGCTTGGTCCAAAACCATCTGTACCATTTCTCTGGTTTGCTTAAGTGAAACCTCTTCCTCCTGATTTTCATTTACCCAATATGTTAATCGTTTAAAAAAAAGATCTGCTTCCGCTTCATCGTCTATCTTAACATTTGAGCATACCTCAAAAACATCATATCCACTGATTTCAAAAATATCCTTGGCTATGGCAGACTTAAGCACTTCAGATCTTATCCTAATTCTATGTTTTTCTTCAAATCGAGACACACTCTCATCAACAATCTGATAAACAGTGTTTGCAAATATGTTAGCACGTCGTGATGAGGTACTATCAGGATACTTCTTCTCAATGTACCTTTTGATGTCAAGTACCTGCTCGCGATGCAATATGGTCTTTTCGCTTAAGTTCTTTAACACATTATCCACGTATATCGTCTCCTATTTGATTTCCACTTTAATTTTACCATAAAGTCGTATTATCAACTATATTAAATTTACATTAAAAAAAGAAAAAGCTCTAGTTTTAGGCATTTGACGGTGCTAATATATAATCAATACAACTTGTATACCAAGGAGGAGCACACTTAATGAAAATTGATTGGAATCGCCGCTACACAACCATAAGCATTTATGCTGTTCTGGTTTTCCTTATTTGCTATAGTATCTATAAATTCACCAATAACTGGGATATTACTAAAGATAATCTCATCGGTGTCACCAAGATGCTATCGCCCTTTATATATGCTATGATTATCGCCTATTTTCTTAATCCAACCCTTAAAAAAATAGAAACCACCATATTAGCTCCCCTTAAAAAAAATAAATTCCGACGACCACTTGCTATTTTGCTGGTTTATGTTCTTTTACTTGGTACCATTATCCTTCTTTTATCTTTTGTACTTCCTCAACTCATATCCAATTTGAAAGAAATCGGAGGACTAAGCAACACCTATCTTCCTGTTATACAAAATTTCCTATCAAGAGATGATATTGAAATCTTTAACTCAGGCTACTATCTAGATTTTACAATTATCAATAAATATTTTAATGACAACGTTGTTCAGACTTTTTCATCCGTCTCCAATCTTGTTGCTAATTTAGCTCCTTTACTTTTGAATATATTGACCGACTTAACTTCAGGAATTTTAAACCTAACCCTAGGTTTTATCATCGCCATCTATTTGTTAATGTCAAAAGAAAGAGCTATGTTATCCTCAAGGAAATTGATCTTTGCACTCTTTAGTCCCAAAAGAGCCATATACCTCATTAACTTATCCAAGGAAAGTAACCAAATTTTTATCAACTTCATTATTGGAAAAATGATTGATTCTGTAATCATTGGAATTTTGACCTTTATTATACTGATTGTATTCCAATACCCTTATGCCCTTCTCATCAGTGTTATTGTTGGTATTACCAATATGATTCCTTATTTCGGACCTTTTATAGGCGGCATCATCGGTTTTGCCCTCTTATTATTTGTTACTCCCATACAAGCCCTCTGGTTTTTACTCATCATTGTTATCATCCAACAGTTTGATGGTAACATACTCGGCCCCAAAATCCTAGGTGATTCAACAGGGCTATCACCATTTTGGGTGATTTTTGCCATCATACTCTTTGGCTCTATCTTCGGTTTTGCCGGTATGTTCTTCGGCGTTCCAATCTTAGCCGTTATTAAAAATATTATCACAAGACAGATTGATATTATGTACAAAAAACGAACTACCGACTTATAAAATTCAAATAAAGACCTTTCCTAATAGTATAAATTTAAAACTTCCCCGAATTGTGTGACAATTCATAGGGAAGTTTTTTAATGTTATATAATAGTCAATACCTACTTAGAATTAACAAAAACAGTTAAAAACAGGGCAAAATTCCATCAAATTGTGGATAAGTCTGTTTATTGTGTGGATTACTCGTTTATTTTTTGAACATATTCGCTATTTATTCAAAAATAATCATTCCTTGGGATCCAATAGATTCCCAAGCTTCCTTAAATTCACTTAAAGGCTTTCTATCTATCTTATTTTTAGACGGATCACTGTAATAAATATAATCTTTATCAAATCCCATAACCACTACACTATGTTCTTGATAAGTCACTTCCATAAATCCACTAGGTGTTTTCCAAACCTCAATGGCATAGTCAGATACTTTTCTATATCGGTTTGGAACAATAACTAAAACAGGAATCTTATGAGAAAGCAAAGTCAACATTTGATCAAATCCCAAGCCACTGACATCAAAGGCACCTGTCGTAACCGAATTGCCATCTATGTATTCCTTACCCAACTTATAGACTGGCTCAATGTAAACTCCTAATCCCGGTTCTCGAGTATTATCCATACTTCCAGCAAAGGCAGTATGCATATCAGTAAAATGTATAACACCGTCAATTTCAGCATATTGGCCTAACTGTTGGTCTAGTTCAGATGCTAATTGAATTTTGTCCGGGGCAGCTTCCATATAATAATGGAGTAAAATTGATAAACTGGTCACCTCACAACCTCTTGGTAATTCAGGCTTTTGTGGAATGACCACAATATCTTCAAGATATTGATCTTGGCTACGCCACTTTGAATCATACATAAGGGTCTTAACCTTTTGATTTTCTAGTTCCTCAATATATTCAATAGTTACCTGTCTTGCATCTTGACTTGAAAGCAAGCTTGAATTGAAACTTTCTTCATAGTATGTTCGTCCATCAGCTTTCACCTCATAAACATCCACTGGCTCATAATCCATAAGCAAGTCTTGATGATTGCCTACAAAGCTACTCTTGGTCAAATAAATAATATCCTTATCCGCAAATCCATCACTTGTTGTTTGAATCACACCACCATCTATTTCTTCTGGTTGAACTGCATCCAATCCCAATTCAATATGTTGCTCGTCCATTTCCAGCTTACTCTCTATATCTGCTGATAAATAAGGTAATTCAAGAGTATCTTCCACTTCAAAATAAACTTTTAATCCTTTGAGTCTTCCACTTTGGGTCATCTTGAGTACATCCACATACATTTGATTATCATGATAGAAACCATCTTTATCACTTATATTTTTATAGACATCTCCGTAAAAATATGGACTCTCTAGAGTTAAAGACTCAAGAAGATTACCTTTAAAATCATAAATATCTATTCTGTGATAAGGGTAGATAATGGTCTGATCCAAATATTCAAAGGTATTTTCTAATTCATAAACACCTACGATAACCTGACCATCCCCAACACCTAGTAATCTTTTGGTTTCACCACTCCTATACAAATTGTAACTTTCCAAACTTTGACCTTGAAGATTAACCACAAAGACTGAGGTATTCATCTTTTCTTGGCTTCCTTGCCAAAGAATTACACCTTCACTGCTTAGGAAGCTTCCCTTAAGAAAATACCCTTCATGGATAAAAGAAGCATCCTTAAATGCTAAACTGTAAAGAGACCCTTCATTCCAAAAATACAACTTTCCTGCTTCTTGACTATAATATGTATTATCATATAAATATGTTTCTAGTTCACTTATAGGCAAACCTTTTTCTATAAATCCTTTTCTATATATACGACCATTCTCATAGGTATAAAATCCTATACCTATCTTCTGGTTGATGCTGGATTCAATACCACCTTCTATACTATTCTGATACCCAAGTATAGCAAAATTCACTTCGCCCTTATCAGTAAGTTCCAATACCTCTATCTTATGATTACTATATTCATCATAAACATAGTCTGAATCAAATTTTTCAAGGTGGATAATTTTATGTAAATATTCCTCTTTACGGTCATAGATAACCATTTCAGAATCATTATAATAAAGATCAAAATATTCTGAAGATATTTGCTTTCTAACATAAGAATCTTGAATGCTTTTATCCTCATAAACACCATCTCCTGTAAAGACTTGGTTACCTAAAATCCAGCCAACTTCTTTATCATAGTAGTACCTTTGTTTATCGTTCCTATAACTATATACTTCTTCAAAACGTCCTTCCTTATTATTATAAAGATATTGTTGATTAAAGGTGTAATAATCAAAGCCGTTTTCCCTTCTCATAGCTCCTGTCATTTTAACGTCATAGCTTACTGATTCTTCACTAATATTACTTATCCAAATAAGCGGTTGATCAACGATGGAGATATTATCCGTTTTAAAAGTCTGCTTCATATACTCCATAAGTCTACTGATACCCCTATCAGAATTATACTTATCCGAAACTACTAGACCCGTATAATAATAAGCTTTTTCATTTTGTGAACTGAAGGTAAACTCTAATTCATAGGATTCTTCTTCTTTATAGTCACCTTCAAGAAAAATATCAAAAATATATTCTTTAAGGTCTTGATCAAAGACCAAATCTCCAACCACACCCGTTTCCATGGCTTCCCTACCGGATTTATATACCGTATAACTAATCATATCTGGTAATGGGCTATCATAAATAAAGGTAAATTTCCCTGAATCCATTGGTAAATATCTGTCACCAAAGTCTTCCTCGTGCTTAGTTTTACTAGCAAACATAGGCTGATAATCCATATCAAATCCATGAACCCAAAGGCTACCAAAAAACAAAGCTTCTTGTCTCGTTTGTAATGAATCTATATCTCCCTTGACTTGGTTCTCTCTATCCTTGCTGCATGAACTAAAGGACAACACAAGAAGAAGAGCAATCATCAAGTTTCTAATTATAATTGCTCTTGAAGCGAAACATATATGATATTCTGAATTCTCATGTTTTCTTCTTCTATTCAGGTTCATAATCTGCTCCAACAATACTCCTATTTCCGGTTTATACATAAGACTAGTGGTAAATCTAACGTCTTATATGTTATCAAACTCAGACTATATGATTTATATCGGCAGATTCTTCAAAAAGTTAAAGATATTCTAATAATAGGTTTGTCCCGCCCGTTTATCTGTCGAATAAAAAATTATGTCGCCTTCTTTTAACTGAAGTCCTTTTTGAGTAAGTTCATATCCTTCATGCTGCCAACCAAGACTATACTTATACTTACTTTCCTGATTTTCAAAGAAGTCTCTTAGCGTCTGAAGTTTAGTATAGTCAGCATTTTTGTCCTCCATAATCTCCCTAATGGAATCATCTAAAACCAAGTCATCAAATACAAAAACTTCAAAATTTCCAACTATGTATCCATCATGCAGGAAGGGATCACCATCCAACTTTAAATTTTTATAGCTGGTAAGGTCAGTTCCACTAGGGACACAATAAGTCATATTTGGAAGAAAGAAACTGCTTGACCAAAGCTGAACAGATGCCTTTTTAACTTCTTGACTTATACTTGTGTGTTTCTCACCCTCCTGACCTATTAGCCTTCTATTGTGACTATCAAGAACAATTGGCCGATCATAAGCTTCCAAGTGACCAAACTCACTAATATATAAGTCTACTGGAATTCTAAGGTCCATATTCGGTTTACCTGACACATTTGGCACATAATCAAAGCTTGTTGAAATATATACATAATCATTAGCTCCTGTTAGTTCACCATTTGTTACTAACTGAAAGTCAATACCATAGCCAAGCATCAGACCATCTAATAGTGAATCACTTTCAAGACTTTTTTTACCAGGCATTAGGGGCAAAAGGCCTTCTTCATCTAGATTATCTCTACGGCCAAACCCATTATCAAGACCACTTCCGTCAAAATTCTTTCCAACTAAAAGAGGGCTTTCATCAAGCTTCTGAAGCCAAAAATCATCACCACAGTCTGTTACCATCAAACTGTGAACCTTCCCTCCAATGTGAAAGGGTATTGCGTCAACAGCCTTATAACCGCCAGCATCAAAATTCCCATAATACTCATAAGTCTCATCTTCGATATCAGGTATATTATTTGCTAAACTACGAAATAATATATAACCATCACCTTCCTCCGCCCATGAAGGAAGAAAAAAATTATTCTCACTACTAGTAAAATTTCCCCAAGTATTTTTAGGTAAGAATAAACCATCATATCCATTTCCTATATAAACATCAAAAGGAAATTTAACTTGTTTTTGAAGCGTATATTTTTCATAATCATTATTGCCATAGCCAGGAATCATTAAATGGAGACCATGATAGCTATAATCCAAATGAAAGCTTTCCTCCAAAACAAGCTGAGATACATTCTCTTCAACATGAGACAACTGAGTCTGTCTACTAATTTCATTTAGTTTAGGGTAACAGACTACTGGAGTATGCACCATGACATCATTAATGGTATCAATAGGTATACGTTGACTATCAGCAGCATTACTTCTGAAACTATAAATCAAGTCATAAGTTATATATCCTGTAGACAGTTTTAATCCGTTTGTCGTTTGCTCATCAATTACTATTTTATCCATATAAAGGTCATCACTTGGATTCATTTGAGCTTCAGGAACTGCTTGAGGATCTGGTCCATCTTGATCTACCCATCTATCATCTAGAACAATATATCCATCCACCACTAAGGAGTCGTTTCTCACCTCTACTGAATCAAGGGCATTTTCCGCATAAGATCTTAAACTTTCATCGGGAACGGAAGGGAAAAATGTATTACCCTCTAACTTTCCAACATTCTCTGTTCCAGCTGACACTGATACCATTTCACTTGATGAAGGTAGTTGAAGATGCCCCTCCAAACTTTCCTCATGATTAACTACGATTTCTGGCTCATCTACGTGGCTTACCATAGACAAATGTCCACCTGGTATAGCTTCATTATCTATACTTGCACCGGCCAACTTATATATATTCAAATCATCGATTTCATAATAGGAATAGGGACGATGAACACTATAGGTTTTTGACACAGATTCCAATCTACTTTCCCAATCTCCAACTGTTTCACCTAAATCATCAAAATCTCCATCACCATTTAGATCATTGAGCACTGCTGCATCATTCCACCGCCACAAACGATAATTCTTATGAACCTCTACCTCATAATCATAAGCACCTGACACCTTCAAATATTCCTCTGAATGAATATACTCACTAGCCGAGACATTCACGTACAATTCTTCTCCACTTGGAATACCCTGAGTCACATCAAATATTTCCTCATCTCTTTCATCCGAGGCAATCCGTGTCTCAGATAAGGGTTTCATTTCTGTTGTCACAGACTCATAGTTAACTGCTGATGCTTTAGCTGGCAATACTTCATCTTTAGCTCGCAAGTTCACAGTTATGTACCAGTCTTCTATCTTACCATCTGAATCTGAATCCCATTTATGCATATACTTAATAACCCCATCACCAGTAGTTGATACAGGAATAATAACAATTGCATTATCTAGCCAAGGACCTGGATCCGAAGTCTCATCAAAGCGATCACCATACTCAGTCTCCAAAAAATAAAATATTTCCCTTTCATAAAAAGCTTGATCCTCTGGTGTTGAAATATAGGAATATATTTGCGTTTTCTTGTCGCTATTAATCTGCCAATCATATGTATTTATAACTCTTGAACCACTATGATCTTCTGGATATCTTGGGTTATTTACTAGATATCCATCTGGATTCACTCCAATATAACGGTACTCACCGGCACTGTAGTCATAATCATTGCTTGCTCCATTCGTAGTATTTAAGATAGCTAAATTATCAGGGAATGTTCCAGCTATATCCATAACTAAAACGTCATATTCATTCCAAACGTCTATATCAAAATCAGTCACAGAATATACTAAGCTCCAATCACTTCTCTTCAAAACAATCTCATCATAAGCTAATTGCATTGATATTGGTACACTAGCTGCAGACATCGTTGTTACATCAATAGAGTTCACCAATAAGAAGAAAATCAAAAAAAAGCAAATATTTCTTTTCATTTTGTCCTCCTATTTATATATAACGACATCAGTATTAGGCATAATTTGTGTAATATTATTTTCATATTTATTTATAAAATTAACATCTCTGTACCATATATTAAAATTGACCGAAACTGCAGCCTTAACATTGTAAAGACTGTCGTACAATTTTATTTCATCTATTCTAATCAAATATCTATTATTGTCTAAGTAAAAAAAGGCTTGATCGTGCTCTAAATATGTATGAATATCAGTTTTCTTTTCAATATACTTCATGACAATATCTACTTGATCTTGAGGCATTCTTCTTTGTAGTAATCTTTCAAAATCTTCTAGGTGACCTGGAAGGGGTCCATTTTCATCATACTCAAAAGCTCCATCTGCATAATCAAGGCTCTGATTAAAGGTCAGCCCATGTTCTACTTGATATTCAGTAGGACCGTAATCCATATTACTCGTAATTAAACCCCAATCCTCCTGAGCGCTCTCATAATCACTGGCAGTTACTGGATCTACCCAATTAGCCCCGCCTAAAAGGTGGGATGTAATATTTCCATGGACTTGTTCATAAAGGGAGTCATAATCAAAAGCAATTCGCTCATTCGGTTCAATTAATCGCACTAAAACTGCACTGGCTTCGGCTCTAGTCAAGACTCCCTGAGGTTTAAAGGTATGGTCTGGATAACCAGTGATAATACCTAGTTTATAGGTTTTCTGTATGTAGCTTTCATAAGTTGAAGTAAAGGCAGATGAATCAATGACAACTTGATTAATTTGATCTAGGTCTGTATAGACTACTGTCCCTTCTAAATAATCAACAGCTCTAACAATAATCATTGACATTTCTTCTCTGTTTATGGTGGATGTATAATCGGTGAATTCACCTTTATTTAGAAAACCAAGGGATATGGCTGTATCAATGTAGTTTTGAGCCCAGTAGGTATCAGCATTTCCTGGTTCAAAGCCGGCAGCCCTTACAACCATTGTGATAAACTGGTCCTTATACAATTCTTGTGACGGTCGAAAACTTCCATCTGGGTAGCCCTTAATAATCTTCCTTGAATCGCCCATTAAATGACTGACATTTTCATAATACCAATCACCACTCTTAACATCGGTAAATTCTGTTTTTCCATAAATTGGAAGCAAAAAAACGAACATAAATAATAGACTTAATACTTTCCTCTTCATTCCTTCTCCTCTCACCAGCATACCCTAATATATTTTGTGATGGTCTGCTGCCTTATATAATGACAAGACATTTGCCTTTAGATACTATTAGCATAAACAAAAGATCAAGGCTACTCAATAGGAATAAAGAACCATCCTTAAACAAGAAAGTATAAGGTAAACTATGGTATAT
The DNA here is from genome assembly GCA_963677625.2 of Vallitaleaceae bacterium. Taxonomy (GTDB): domain Bacteria; phylum Bacillota; class Clostridia; order Lachnospirales; family Vallitaleaceae; genus UBA1351. The sequence continues at coordinate 231,914 of CAXXSW010000002.1, read as the reverse complement.
ATTCAATTATCCTAATTTCGTAAATGATTGCCTAATGATACAGCTTATAAATCCAATATGCGAAGAAAAGCTGTATTCCATCATGAAATACAGCTTTTAGGTGATTATGGACTTCAACTGTCATTGAAGCCATTTATATGTAATAAGAATAAGATTTATACCTCTGGTTCTTCCGCCGCTTCCGCAACGGATATTGTAAGTGGTACATATTCAGTTTCCATATTTCTACTGAAGGTTAACCATAATTCATGGTCTCCAGAAGCCAATCCTTCAAGGAAAGTTTCTTGAAATCTCAAAGTAGAACCGTCAATAATGTAGTCCACATCAGCCTCTAATGCATTCGGAAAAAATACGATCGTTTCAAGCTCAAAGCCATATAAATCCATTACTGTTTCCAGTAGAAGTCCTTCTGTTTCCCCTTCAGTAAAGCTCAATTGATTTGGACTTAATTCTGGTTGTTTGAAGAGATACTCTAGGGTTATATGATAAACTAAGCTTACCTCATCATCACCATTAGCAAACACCATTTCAATTGCAGTTTCCGGAACCTCAATATTTTGAAGGAAAGATTCTGCAAAGATAACGAGGAAATCACCTGAAACAGTATAATCTACACTGGCTTCAAGGCCGATGATTTCTTTTAGGGTGTAATCATTTAAACTTACATCAATTGGTAATACTAAAGGTAGATCCTCTTCTCCTTCAAAATAAGCATCTTCTGTATTGATTACAGGTAGAATATCTGGTTCTTCCTCAACAGTTAAGGTATATTGAAGAGTTTTCCCCTCACTGTCTCTGTCAAAAAGTAGAAGGAAGGTGTATTCGCCAACAGGCAAATCTTTCAGATAAGTAGCAAGAAGTACCAACTGGTCTCCGTCTTCATTAACTGTATACTCTGTTTCTTCACTTAAAAGACCGGTATTGTCAAAAATTTGTACCAACTCAAATCCATAAAGCGTAAGATCAATCGTCAAATCTTCATCTTTACCAACTATCATTGTATCTTCATTAGAACTTAGCATTGGTGCTTCTTCAAGGAAATTCATGGTTATATCAAAATCTACTTTTACTTCTTCAGATTCTTTTTCAAACATAAATTCCAGTTTGGTATCAACCACTTCAACACTTTCAAGGTAGTCAGCAGTCAAGCTTACAAGGTTACCATCCACTGTAAAATCAGTATCAAGAACCAAACCGTCAATACCAACAAAGTCAAATGTATTCAGGGTCAATTCAATATTAATTCCATTAGGATAATCGGCTAAATCTGACACAATAACCTCTTCAGGATTAATTTCAGGGTATTCATCAATGTCAATCCGTCCCGTTTCATTGTCGTATCCAACTTTTAATCCGAGAACCTCAGAAATGAAACGGAGAGGGACAAAAGTCCTGTTATTAATCAAACCAGGTCCTATATCTATAGGCACTTCCATCATATCCCATACTTCTTGGTCTTCAACAAGCAATAATTCTTCATATGTATAGTCCTCAGTAACATAAACCTTAGAGGTTGATAAATCAAAAACAATGATTTTCGATGATTCATCATCAATAATAAAGGCTTTTGGTTCAACCCATTCAACACGACAGCCAAGTGATTCTGTGACAGCTCTTACAGGAATTAGCGTTCTTCCACCTTTAATTACAGGTGCAACATCAAACTTTACATTTTGATTTCTGACATGGATGCGATTACTGTTCATATTTTGGTAGTCTTCCACTTTTTTCATTTGACCAAATGGCACCTTGTCATTAGCTCTCCAGCCATTATCCTTATCCTTAAGAACACTTGTCGACCTACTAAAAGCGTAGGCATGTTGAGGCATTACAATGGCAATTGTCATGGCCATTATGATTAATAAAGCTAATTTTCTTTTCATGTATTCCTCTCCTTTGGGCATTTTTTTTGGTATACACTATATAATACGATGGAATAAATTTTTTTGGGGCCCTCCACATAATTTTATTCACACTTCTTTTTGATGCGGAGATTATCAATAAAATCATAAAACAATAAATTATATGGTAAAATATAAGTAATACCTGACCAGATAAGGAGTTGCCTATGATTCATGATGATGCATTGTCCGGAATTATTAATTCATGGAAAGACGACCAATTTAAAAAACTGAAAAAAAGTCAGATAGAAATGAAAAGTAAAATCTTACACGAATTTGGAAAAATCTCCAAGGAAGGACTTCTGACCAAGTCTATTGATGACATTTATCACCTGGTTCTCTACGACAAAGAGACGACCCCCCTTTATCAATATACGTCTTATCCTGATCTTGAAAGTAATATTGCTTCCTACCTAAATACTCAACTTCCTGCCTTTTATGATGAAATCAGCCAGATTGATGAAGACGGATTCAAGCTAATGACCTATATAGAATTTATTTTAAGTAATTATGACGCCAAACATATCTATTGGTGTTCCTATCCCAAAATCAGTCATGATATTGTCGAGGAAGCCGATACATATTTTTTCACCCTAATACGATTTAATAAAGCTCGCTATGAACACACCCTGCAATTTAATAAGTCGATTCATCCTTTTATAAAGTCCTTGCATCTAATCTGGTCCGCTCAATACAAAGAAAAAACCTATGATAATGCCTTTAGAAAGGCTGCCTCTAATATGAATGACCTAACTGATAATATATGGGACTCGGTCAACATACTTTCTTCACTAAAATACGAAGGAAGCCATAATAAAGGGAGTATTCTCTTTATTGCAGATCATACACCCCGCCTAATTTTAACCTTAGAGACACCTGTCCCTTTATCTGAATATCGAAGAATCAGAAAGCTTCTTCAAATGAGTCAAAAGGGCCACTATCTCTTGGTTAATAACGATAATATTGCTATCGGTTTTGGCACTATTATCAGTGTTGACCCTATTTATTGGATTGAGTTTTTAGACCATTTAAAATGGCGCCTTTACTATGGACAAAAAGAACTTTTGTCCTGTACAAACCTCCTACCACTTTTACCTAACACAGGTAGTGACTTAGCTAAATTAAAAGGGCATCTATCTCTGACTTTTAAAGGTATTGATTATGACGAAACTAGAATTCTCACTATAATTCAGGCAGCAAAAAAACAAAGCAAGGGAACCATGCTTGTTATAACTGAAAAAGCTGAAACAGAATCCCTTAGGCTACAGTCTTCATCTATAAAGATTACGCCAGTGAAACTGTCCAAGGCCCAGACCAACTTAATTACCAGTATAGATGGGGCAGTTATTCTATCACCAGATGGTTTTTGTCACGCTATTGGTACAATCCTAGACGGATATTCAACAGCCAATGGTGATTCATCTCGTGGGGCAAGATATAATTCAGCAATCAGATACCTAAACTCACAGATGGATACAAAATGTCTTATTGTTGTTGTTTCAGAGGATCGTTATGTAGATATTCTTTCTACTGGAAAAGTGAACTAAAAAAGGCCTCATCTTTAAAATGGGGCCTTCTTGTTTTCAATATATTTGAATATAACTAGCGTCTAATAGCGCCTCCTGCTACAGCAATACCTCCAATATCAGAGCACTTAATATCATCGCCAGCTGTTGCATCACCAGCAATATCACTACAACGGATACTGTCACCAGCTCTTGCATTTCCTTTAATGTCATTGCAATTAAGCTGGTCTCCTGCATTAGCATTTCCATAAACATCATTACAGTTCATACCATCTCCTGCTCTTGCATTTCCATAAACATCATTACAGTTAACGCTGAAATCACTAATCAAGTCTTTGATATCTCCATTAACCTCAACAACCAATTTTAATTCATGGGGCTGAGTGTTTTTTATAAGACTATGTCCTTCATAGAGAACTGCTCGAAGTTTACCATCGTCCTCCCAAGGTAAATCCTGCTTAAGTTCAGATTGATGAACATGGTGGGGGCTAGGTTCTATGAACTGGGCCTTATCCTCAGACACTTCATAAACATTTAGCGTCTCTATTGGGGGTTCTTGTTTGCTTTCTTTTGGTGACTCCCTAAAGAATTCATCAATCCTTATGCCAAAAATATCTGCCAGTTCAGGTAATATAGTTATATCTGGAAAAGATGTGGAATTCTCCCACTTACTAACAGCTTGAAAAGAAATACCCAGCTTTTCAGCTAGCTGGTCTTGAGTCCAGCCTTTTTCTTTACGTAGATGATTAATCGTATGTCCTAAGTAATTATTATCCATAAAATTGTCTCCTTTACATTGTGACTGGGGGCCCCCTTGGTTACTGACATAAGCATAGCAAAGGACCCAAAAATTAGCGATAACTTGTTCGTTGAATTTATTATACACCAATTATTCAACTAATGGTTGAGTTTTTTATTTGTCAGAGACTCCTTATACAGCAATAAAAAGTAAAAAATTGCAACCAATCTGAATCCCATCGACCTTCTTGGCTACCAAATTGGTTGCAGCATTATTATTTCACTTAGCGAAAGTAACTCGTATCAGAATTAATCAACTCCGGTTGCAATAAGAGATTTCGAATAATCTGTGCTGTTTCAGCCCTTGTCATATCATCTAAAGGATGAATCTTACCATCATATCCTTGTATAATATCATACTTGATGCAGATAGCTACATACTCTCTGGCCCACGAAGCTACCTCATCTCCATCATCAAATGAACTTAAAATACCTTCAATTTCTGCTTCCAGCAACTCTTTATTGGCAATATCCAAAGCCAAAGCAATAATTTTCATCCCTTCCTGACGCGTCATAAACTTATCTCCATGAAAAATATCATCACCATATCCAACAATGATGCCATATTCATAAGCTGTATGCACTTCATCAAAATAATAAGAATCTATACCATAATCCACGAAATATGGGACCGGATCGACTTCTTTTATCCCTAAACCACGAGTAACTGCGGCTGTAAATGTTTGTCTACTAATACCAACATCAGGTCTAAATCCAGAATTATTGTCGTCCATAATTAACCTTGCAGTAACATCAAGAATAGATTCTTCCGCCCAGTGATCTCTTATATCATTATACTGAGTTTCATTATAGATAATTGTATATATACTGTTAGTTAAACTATTGATAACTGCATAATATCTACCATTTATAAGTAAAATATAAGTAGGTATATGAAGAATCGTTCCATCTTCTTTAACTGTAATAGCTGTTGTAACCATAGATGGGTCGACATCATCACCTAAGGCAATCTCACGCTTAACATAATTACTGAACTTCTTAACCTCAGCTGTCTTCCCTTTATAAGTCGCTTTAATCTTAAATTCGACGGGTTCGACTAAAGATTCATAGCCTTTAGCTCTAATATTTTCTTCAAGATCTTTGATACGTGTTACTTCTGGAGTTAAAATCTCTATACTTACCTGAATATCCTCATCTGAAATTTCTTCTTCAAATGCGTTTCCTAATTCTTTTTCAAGAACATTTGAAAGAACATCCAAACTTAATTCTTCCATAGGAACTGAATAGGACGCTTTTCCAGTATCAATTTTCAAAACAATATCTTTTTCTGTCATTGCCTCAATAGTAGTCGCCTTTAAGCTTGCAGTTACAGAATCTGCATTAATTGTCTGGGCATCAACACCAAGACTTATAACACTGTTTTTTGAACCTTCTTTAACTTCTTTGAGAACTGTATCCAGTTTTCTCTTGTTAAAGGTCATATTAACAGACTTTTGTCCTCCTATAGTCTTTATATCTACATCAACCGGTAATTCCACTACTTCACCTTTTGCTCCATTATCACCAGATACTTCTGCCGTAACAATATCATTAGTTTCATCAGTTTCATTAGTTTTATCTCCTATTGATGTATTATTTAATGTTCTTACCGTAACAATATTAGAATTACCCTCTTCACTACCTCCAATTACAACAAGTCTAAACCTATAGTTTGTATTCACACTTAAACCAGTGACTTGACCTGATGTTGCGTCAGTCGCTAGTGTATCATGACTTGCATCGGTCCAAGTTGAACCATCATCAGTGGATACCTGAATTTTAAGAGAGCTGGCACCTGATGCGGCTGTCCATATAAAATCAACTGTTGTTTGTGATACTGTACCTGAAACAAAATCATCCACAACCACTTTTATAGTCACCTGACTTGATTCATTAAATACTGATGTATCCGTTCCACCATTTATTGTTCCACCATCGTCTGTTAATCCGGTTATCTTTATTGTTCTGGTTCCTGCTACAGGAGCTTCATTATTATTTTTATATTTGATGTTATCAATTAATGAGTTTAGCTCAAGTTCACTTAAACTGAATCCTGATAATGTAACAGTAGCTGTTCCCCCTGCTAAAGCAATGTTATAGTTAATTGAAGAGTCAATCGTTGTTCCACTATTACCATCCGTGAGTACAATATCCGTACCATCAATGACCAATATCTCATCTGCTCCATCTACGAGCGTATTTGCTGTCAGGCTCATACCCGTAAAATGTTCACCAGCCTCAACAGTTGAAGCATCACTATTGTTAAAAAGAGTAACAGCTTCATTGGCACCTATACCAAGAATTGGAGAAGCTGCATCCAAATCTAGGGTTGGTGGATGATTATACTGACTATTAATATTTATAGTTGCTGTCTGTGTTGAAATTCCTGTTGCATTATTTTCAAGAGTTAAGCTTAATGTTCTTGTTGTTGCTGGATCAGGATCTGAACTTGAATAAGTAACAAGCCTTATGATTTGCTGAACTATTGGTGCTGGTCTAGGGTTGGAGCCCATAAGACGTATATTGTCAATATACATATATGAACCAACGGCATAAGCACCTGTTTTATCATATGTGCCGTTCACAAATTTAAACTTGTAATTACCATCAGCTGGAATTGCACCTGCAGCAGGTGTCCAGTCCTGAGATGAACCCCTTCCATAAAAAAACAAGTTATGTTCGTCGGTATCAGCATTCACTAAGAAGCCATATACTTCATACTGGTCACTATTAGCCACAGCTTTCCAATCAAGTGACAAACCATCACCTTCATTTGCAGTAAAGGCATCACTGACAATGTAAGGACCAAAGTGAGATCCATATCTAACACTACCATTATAACTATTATCGCTAACGACGCTACCTCCACTTGACAGTTCTAGGGCCACCCCTCCGACTGCATTAGCATCATTGACAATTGATAAGGATGTTGTAAGTGTTCCAGTTGGTCTTTCTATACTTTCATGCATCCAGGCAATCTCATGATTTAAATTACCACTTGCCTGACCATAATCATAATCTGTTTCGTAACTATAGCCATTAGGATCAGCTTTTGTCATTGTATATGGCCCTGTTCCACTTATAGTTAATGCATTACCCTGACTACGTGAAGCCAGACTTCCCATTACAATCCCTTCATCATACTCTGTCCAGTTTGGTATATCACTACCAACCAAAGCCTCTGTAAAATCGCCATTTGGAATATTGTCTGAGAATCTAATCCGTAACTTATCTCCATTCTGTCCATCATTATTAGGATCTATACTACCAATGATATCAGCATTTACTCCATCTCCTAGGTAGACATAAGTACCAACTATAGTTACCACTCCGTTACCTGTATCAGGATTTCCCACCGTTTGAAGCCCAAGAACTTCATTTACCGTGGCATCACCAATTTCAAACTCTATATATTTACTTTCTCCTGTAACCTGTATAGAAGGTGCAACTAATACATCACCACCATCTGCTTCATCATAATCTATATTAGTACCTTGATAACCTACCATATGATCGAACGCATCAACAAAATCTATTTCAAGATCACTTCTGTTGTAATTACTTACTATAGTCGCATCACCATCGGTAAAAACAGGATCTAAAAACGTAATACCAAAATTACTGATAGAATCATTTATACCATGGCTTGCTGCATTTCCACTTAAGGTAACTGTTACTGCTGAAGTTGAGTTACCAGTGATTCCTACTGTTAACCCCCCAGGTACATTGGCAAGACTATAATGAGTATCAAGAATCATATTATCTCCATCTACTGTAAAAGTTTCCCCTTCTAAGGTTAAAATTGCTGAAGGTTCAACACCACCATCGTTTTCTATTTTTTCAGTAAATGTAGTTGTCGAATAGTTTATAGTTGGATCCCTATAAGTAATAGTATAATCAACCTTTTCTGTATTGGAAACATCAGCTGCCCCAAACCCCACAAAGGCGTCATCCAAAAAGTTGACAGCTAAATCACTGACATTGTCACCGCTATTATGGGTCCCAGTATCCGCGTTACCTGACAAAGTAATGGTTGCTGTTGTTGCTGATGTTCCGGTTACTACAAGGGTAAGCCCGGAAGGTACATTAGCTACATTATAATGTGTTGTCGCTGTCATCATTCCATTTTCAACAGCAAATGCACCAACATTTAAGGTTACTATAATTGAAGTGTCAATACTTCCATCATTAGCTACTGCTTCTGTAAATGCAGATCCATCATAGCTTAAGGAATATGGCTCGAGATAGTTAATCGTAAAATCAGATTTGCTTGCTCCTGTTACAACGGCTGATGTACTATTCGTAAAAGCTCCATCAAGAAAATTCACGGTCAAGTCAGCTATGTCATCAGCTTGCATATGAGCAGCCCCATTGCCATTAAGTGTGAGTGTAGCTGTTGTTCCTGATGTTCCTGTAATAATAGGTGTTAATCCATCAGGCACATTGGCAACTGTATAGTGAGTATTCTCAGTCATAACTCCACTTGAGACTACAAAAGTATCTCCTTTTAAAGTTGCTGTCACCACTGTTGCTATCGATCCATCATTAGCCGATGCTTCAACAAAAGTGTCCATATTGTAGCTAAGCTCAGGATCATCATAATTCACAGATAGGTTGCTTATACTTCCATTCGCTGTTCCTGCTGCATCTCCACCTGTAAAGGCTGCATCTAAAAATGAAATCTCTAAATCAGATATATTATCTACACTGTTATGCGCTACTGCATGACCACTTAGTTCAACAGTTGCCGTAGTAGCACTGGTTCCTGTGATAAGCACACTTAGTCCAGCAGGCTCATTGACCACATTGTAATGAGTCGTTTCAGTCATCACCCCTCCTGAAACAGCAAAAGTATCTCCAGATAATGTTATGGTCAAGCTTGTATCAACACTTCCATCATTACTGGCACCTTCCGTGAAAGCTATTGCATCAAAATTCAATATCCCTGCTGCATAGACACTCACATTCGTACTAGGAAAAACTGATACAATCAATGCAATTGAAATAAATATACGAAGAAGATTCCTCATAAATTGGCTCCTATTCTATAAATCAAAATAACAGTAACCGTATTTTTATACAAAAAAATACTCTAAAAAAATACCTTTGGTAATTTTCCTAGAAGCTCCTCAAACAAATCTATTTATTTCTATTTATTATCTGTCAAACAGCCTATTTCTATTCTACTCTTCACTATAAGAAAAGCCCATAAATCAAAAGACCTATTTCCCGGCTTTACACCAACAGGAAATAGGTCTCAAAAAATGAATTCTTTATATGAACGTAGTGACTTTATTTACTTGTCTAACCATCTGTCTCTTAAGTAATGAGCAACCATTTTAGGACGTCTCTCTCTTGTGAATATTCCTTTCTTGTTCCCCTGAACTCTCATGATTCCCTGTGAAGTTGCAAAATCAGCAAAATTCCAAGCATGTTCTCCAATAAAGTTATCAAACTCATCCATAACCTTGTGGTTCATCTTGTAGTATTCAATCTGATATTCTTCAGTAAACATGACAGGTACTGTATCATGAAAGCCACTAACAGTATCAGCACCATACTCTGTCATGATGACAGGTTTTCCCTGTTGATTCCAAAAATCCATTTCTTCACGCATGAGTATTTCAGCTGAATCAAGGTCACCGCCCATAACGTACCATCCATAATAACGGTTTAAACAATATACGTCACTAAGTCTCAAGGTACAGTCCTTAAGGTTGTCATCAACCTGCATACCAACAATGGTGCATGGACGTTTTTGAGGATCTTCCTTTCGTGCCAAATCAAAAAGGGGTTTAAAATATTCATAAGCGCCTTCACTTGCAGAATCAGCTTCATTTGCAATACTCCACATAACGACACAAGCATAGTTCTTGTCTCTGTTAATGAGTTCTTTCACCGTATCATAATGGTGTTCAAAGGTTCTCAGGCCACCATCTTCAGGTGAATCAAAAGTGCTTATCTTCTTACCCTTCTTAAAATTGGCACCACCACCAAAGTTCAAATGAAGTCCTACCGCTGGTGTTTCATCTATAACAACAATGCCTTCCCTATCACATAATCGCATCATTTCCTCGCTATAAGGATAATGACTAGTTCGGAAACTATTGGCTCCTTGCCATTTCATTAGGCTAATATCTTTAACATTCATTGGTTCATTCAGGCCACGTCCAGCCGGATAAGTATCTTCATGCTTTCCATAACCCTTAAAATAGAATGGTTCTTCATTAATTAAGAACTTACCTTCTTCAACCCTAACTGTACGAAGCCCATATGGAAGTCGATATATGTCTTCATTAAATCTAACTACACATTGATAAAGGTAGGGTTTTAAAGGTTTCCAAAGTTTAGGCTCTTCAATCTTTAAAACACCCTCGGCTTCTTGACTTGTGCAGATTGTCTTCCCCTCTTCATCTAAAAGAGAAACACTCACTTGACCTAGACCTTTTGTCTTCACCGCATAGGTAACCAGAGCATTCCCATCTTCTAAGTCCGTTATGAGACTAATATCTTCAATATAGTCTTTAGGACTTGTATATAACTTTACAGGACGAATGAGCCCTGCATAATTAAAAAAGTCAAAGTTGGGCTTATTCTGACGTTTACCGATTTCTCTAGTTGTCATTTTACCACCAATCAACATACTCGCTCCATAATTCTCAGAGCCAACAGGTAGGGTTGAGTGATCGATTCTATTATCAACTGCCACCGTTAGGAGATTGGACCCTTTTACGTTTGTTAACTCCACCTCAAAAGGTAGAAAACCACCTTTGTGTTCCTTAATCTTGCTTCCATTTAAATAAACGATGGCTTTATGTGTTGCAGCTCCAAATCTTAAAACAAGTCTTTGAGTAAGGAGTACATCAGGAAATATAATCTCTTTCTGATAAAAAACCCATCCATAATGATCACGCAGATCCTTGTCCTCTTTCATATCATTATAGGCTGATGGAACTGGCATTGTCAGAGGATTATCAAGAGGTCTCTCAAACCACTTTTCTTTAAAACCACATCCATCGTCAAGTTTAAAGTTCCAGACCCCGCTAAGGTCCATTACAGTTCTCGATTCTGTCATTATAGGATATAACATATTTACCTCATTCTTTCTTCAAATACCTTATAATTGCTTTAGTCTCTTACTACACAAAGGACAAGACGTTTATATGAGCGAAGGGAGGGATGCCCCGAATCCTTGACTTCAGCAATAAAATGAAGGGTATCACCTTCCTTAGCATCAAAGGGTATTCTAATATGATTAATAATTTCTATCTCAGACTCTATATAGTCCTCCAAGACAAGACTCTCTGGACCGGGAATCTGAAAGGGATAATCAATAGTTTCTATATTTTTTTCAGGGCTTTTATCCTCACTAGAGTTAAAAAATCCCTTATTTTTATTCTCTTCTTCTAGAAAATCAATCTTTTTAGAATAGGAACCTGCTTCAAGATACTGCCACCATTTACCGGTAAGATGGTCGCCATCTGGATCTTTTGCCCGAACAGCTAGTTTCACTTTTTGCCCTGGCTTGACTTGGCGATAATCCGCCTCATCCATTTCCAAAATCGGCGGATGGTTGGCCTCTTTATACTCGGAAGTTACGGACCATCTTAATCTAGATGCAAAATCCAATTGAGCCGGACCAAACCATCTAGCAGAAGGATAATCATCTGAGGCAAATCCTTGGGGATCAATATCTTTGCCATTCCTACCTCCCCAACCTCCGTAGGAAGCTGAAATATGGCCATCAAGTCCATTATTTAAAAGATTCATATACATGGATGTGTCACCTTCTGATATCCAAGAACCTTTGTCTTGGGGCTGTCCACACCAGGGTATATATCCCATCTGAACCAACTGATCCACCGTTAAGTTGGAAAATCCAAAATAATCAGTTTTGTCGTTTTTATGCATTTGTTTACCGTCACCCCAGGTCATATATAATTCACCTAGAGGGCCTACAGAGGATACATACTCTTTAGTCCAAGAGGCTGATACGTATTGCTGGTCTTCAGGTTGAAGAACTTTTCTAGCAAAATATCCCCAGGTAACCGTTGCCATCTCTCGAAATTCAATATTAGGCCAATGAACTCCTATGTAACTTTCATAAACACCATCTTGATCGCCAAATGACTGAATAATGACCTTATGACCAATTTTTTTATAAATATCCTGCCATTTTTCAGAATCCTTATAGGTTTCCTCTATGGACTTTAAGGCTCTTCCTATTGTTGATTGACCTGCTCCTGTTAGGAGATAAAGTTTACCTGGCTTATCATCTAAAATTAACTTTCTAATATGAAGTGAACCAGGACTGTCTTTGGATATATCACTAGGGAACTCGATGTTACCATCAAATATCCTTTCCTTTAAGAGACTTGGTTCCGGATAGCCCTCGGCATGTTTCTTGAGATTATGATAAACTTTACCATATGCTTCTACTGCCTGATCCATAAATCGAACCCCATCATCCCATCGCCAATTGGGAATAGGTCCAAGACCTTGGTTAATGTGTTCGGACACACCTTGGAACAAGGTACCCTGACCGTCGCCCTTCCAGTGGTACTGACTACTAGAATAGATAAGTCCCTCTGTTTCAAACTCATTTGAATAAAGCAGATAACGGATTACCGTATTCAAATCATCCAGTTCAGGATCATGCATAATGACTGTTCTTAACTTTCTCTCTCTTGCCATACTATACTCCTTTTAACTGCTATAAGCTTGCTACTACAGTTTCTTACTATCAACTATTCACACTTTCAACTTATCATCATTATCTATCTACTTAGAAACAAGATCAATACAAATCAAACCATGACTAGGCACATCAAACTCAAGAATCTGGTCGAACTCTATATCTTCGACTTCAAGTTCTGAAGCTTCATGTAGCTTTTCAATCAATGCTCTCGATGGGTACTCAGGACTACCTTCTTCTACCCATACTTCTTTTGCATTGGCATGATTATCATCAATTCGCCACAATTTTCCTGTTCTGGAAACATTCAAATGGCTGATAGGTATGCAAACATGCTCATTTTTTATAGACTCACCTGGAATGTTATGATTATAGATAATAAATCGATAACCCTCATCGGTGATTGTCCCTATCATTTCAACTGTTGAATCCTTCTTGTTACATACAACATCCATTCTTTCCTGACCTAAACCATGAAAAAGTTCGAAAGTCCTATAGACTGGTTTAGCAACACCACTGTACGTCTGCAAACCAAATCCACCATGAAAAGCTCCTGGAAGCTGGCCGCTTTCCTCGAAAATATCAGAAAATGTCCAAAAAGCATAGCCATCAACCAGTCCATCGTTGTCCACTAAGGTTTTTGCTACCATGCTTGCTGCATAGGGTTCGTCATGTTGAGCATCATTAGTCATTGCTGATGTATTCCATTCAGTAAAATAGACAGGAAGGTCACCAGCTTCTTTTCTAACCTCCTTAGTCATCTTTTGTAAAACGCCTCGGTGGTATACCCGGTTATCAGCAAGTCCTGATTGGAAAAACTCCATAATATCCATTCCAGACTCCCACAGTGGATCATCCGTTGGATAATGATGGGTTGAAATAAAGTCAAGGGGAACCCCATTGTTTGAACAAAACTCTACCGTGTCTTTTATCCATGAATTGCAAGAAGTAGCCGGACCACCGACTTGTAAATCAGCATCAATTGACTTAATGGTTTTTGCAGTGGAAGCATATAGGTTAAAATACTCCTCTTTATCACCATCAAAAAAGAAAAATAAGTTAGGTTCATTCCATACTTCAAAGAACCACTTCCTTACTTCATCAATCCCATAACGTTCAATCAAATGCTCAGTCAAAAGTTTTATTAATTCTTCCCATTCACTATAATCTTTTGGTGGGCAAATATTCCCCTTGTAGTGAAATACCGTTCTGTCTCCTCTGGCAAGTACTGTTGGCATAAATCCCAGCTCAATAAAGGGTTTCATCCCATGATCCAGCAACCAGTCAAAGATATTATCAATATTTACAAAGTTATAAACTTTACCCAGTGAATTACCTGAATGATCCTTTTTATCTATTAGAACACTCATCCTATCATCAAGAATACCATGGAATCTAACATATTTGAATCCGAGTTCATCATGGGCCCTTTTTAATTGTTTTCGGTAATCTTCTCTTAATGCGGTATAGGCATTGGAACTTCCTACACACATTTCCCAGTAATGGGGAAATGGTGTCACTTTATTTTTGTCAATCTCAAACTCTATCAACCTTTAACGCCTCCTAGTGTAATACCTTTTACAAAGTTATTTTGTACAAATGGGTAAACAACGATTATAGGTAGTATACCGAGTACTGCCATAGCCATTCTTACTGATACCGATGGAATAGAAGCCAGCCCGACATTGGCATCTGATATATTATCAGAATTCTGGGTTAAGAATTGAATATTTTGTATCATACGGTTCAAAAGATTCTGTATGGAATATAAGTCCGTCCGCCTTGTCAGATATACATAGCCGTTCATCCAGTCATTCCAATAAAAAATAGCTGTAAACAAACCAATGGTTGCTACAATTGGTTTAGCAAGTGGCAAAGCAATATGTATAAAGGTCTTGAACTCTGAAGCTCCATCTATGACAGCGGCTTCAAGAATCTCTTCCGGAACTCCCGTTACAAAATAGGACTTCATCAATAAAACATTAAATCCATTCATAAGCAGCATGGGTACCAATAAACCTGCAAAGGTATTCTTAATGTTGAATACATTAGTATAATTCATATAAGTTGGAACCAAACCACCATTAAATAGCATAGTAAAGAATATAAGAAAAGTAAGTATATTCCTTCCAGGCAATTTCTTCTTAGATAATGTATAGGCCAGCATGGTTGTTATAACCAAAGATATTGAAGTACCACAAATTGTAAGAACAAAGGAAATCATATAAGCTCTTGGTACCGCATTACCCGTTTTGAACACATATTGATAGGCAAATAAACTTAATTTCTCAGGAAAGAAACTATAACCATTACGTATAAGCGTATCATTGTCTGTTATTGAAGATATAAATAATAAGACAATGGGTACGATCGCACATAGGGTCATGATAATCATAACAATATGCCCGATGGTTTGAAAAATTCTATCTTCTCTATATTTCATCATCACACCTCCTAGAACAGTGCACTGTCCGGATCAATCTTACGGACTAACAAGTTTGCTGAAAGAACAAGTACAAATCCTACAAAGGATTGATATAGTCCAGCTGCTGCGGACATTGTCACATTACCTAACTCCAATAGACCCCTGTATACATAGGTGTCGATTGTATTGGTAACTGAAAATAGAGCGCCAGAATTTTGAGGAACCTGATAAAACAGTCCAAAATCCGAGTAAAATATTCTCCCAATAGCCAAAAGTGTAAGCATAATAATCGTTGGCTTCAACATTGGAATTGTTATTTTTGTTATCTGCTGCCACTTATTGGCACCATCAATGATGGCTGCTTCATAGTAGCCTTTGTCAAATCCAATAATCGTTGCTAAATATATAATACAACTATATCCAACAGTTTTCCACGTATTTACAAAGACAAGTATAAACGGCCAATATTTTTTCTCTGTATACCAAGATATACCTTCAATACCCAAGGGTTCAAATATTGTATTATTAATGAAGCCATTTTCAGTCGATAAGAAAGCAAAAACAAGATAACTAACTATAACTGCTGATATTAAAAATGGAAGCAATATTGCAGATTGATATAATTTTTTTAGCTTACCTGTAAGTTCTGCTAAAATAATGGCAACCGCAATAGCTGCAATCGTATTAACAATAATAAAGGTAACATTATATGCAATGGTATTTCTGGTAATTATATAGGCATCCTGGGTTTTAAATAAGTATTCAAAGTTTTTGAGTCCGGCCCAATCAGACCCATAAATACCTTTTCGTACATTGAAATTTTTAAAAGCTAGTACCAGTCCTGGCAATGGCATGTAATTATTGATAAAGAGATATAATAGGCCAGGTAACGCCATAAGGTAAAGGGGTATAAATCGTCTGAATTGGATCCAAGTCATGGATTTGTCACTCCCATTTTTTTTCTTGTTTTCATTCATAACCTCCATCTATCGTACTTCAAAACAAACGGAGAAGCTAAGGCTTCTCCGTCAAAGCTAATTATTACTTTACGCCGTTTACTTCTGCCCATTCATCGAGAGCTGCCTGCTTAGCTTCCATGTATGTTTGAAGACCGGAAGCTTCCAGTTTATCAACCATTTCTGGAATGGCAACTGCCGGATCAGCAAATCCCATGATGATTTGTAAGCCATATTCGTTATAAACATTCATCAGTGCTGTATATTCTGTTGCAACTGCACTATTATCAAAAGCAAATCCTAATGCTTTGGATTTCACTGATTCATTATTGAAAGTTTCCATTTTATCCCATATATCAGCAGCGTTGCCTTCCCAGATATGTGCGATAAATTGGTTAGGCATCAACCAGTTAACATTGTTGAAATATTCTGAGTTAGAAGCATCAACACCTTCTGCGAATTTAATGAATCCGTCATCTGTTTTCTGGTATTCGACACCCTCTTCACCCCAACATATGAGATTGGACATATAAGGATCCGTATAAAGCATATTCAATAACTGCATAGAAGCTACCGGATATTCAGTTCCTGAGTTAATACTCCAAGGCATGCTAGATACTGCAGCTGATCTTAGGAAATCATCACCAGTTTGGAAGATAATCATTGGTCGGCCACAAAGTCCAGTCTCCTGAGCTTTAATTCCAGGTTTAGTTGCTGTAGCATAAGACATTGCAGTTCCTGCTTTTACTTGTGCAGTCGGTGCAGTATCATCCGTTAACGCATCTTTTGAAATAAATCCTGATTGGTTCCATCTATACATTCTATCTGCAAAAGTCCTAAACATATCACTAGACCATAAGTCTTCTACAACTAGACTATTCTTAGGATCAAGTAAAACACCATAATCATCACCACCGATTGCATCGTATGGGTTATGTTGTTGCAAGTTTGTGTTAGATGGTGCAAAAACATGTTTATCAGGGTATGTTTCGCTTAACTGGGTAAATATATCTTCGATTGTTGCTAAGTCAGTGTATATAATTTCATCACCATCTTTATACATTGACTCATAATCAAAATCTATACCTTCTAGGTATTCAGCGCCAATAGCAAAACCACCTTGTCCAATAGCCATATCTCTTTGTTGAGGTAAGCCATATAGAATCCCACCTACACGACATGCTTCAACATAGGCTTCATTCATAGTATCAAGAATACCTGCTCCATATGTCTGAAGCAAATCATCTTCTTCTAAATCTAATGTATAACCTTTGTTGATTGCAGAAGTATATCCTAATACAATAGGTGTAAAGATATCAACATGCTCACCAGATGATAACATCAAAGTCATACTTTGTGAGTATGATGCAATGTCGAGTATCTCAAGCTGAACTTTCACACCTAACTTTTCCATTGTATATTCACTCATTAGATTTTCAATTCTCTCTAGTCCTGCTGGTTTACCAGCCCAGTTCATGAATGCCATAACAATTGTAGGAACTTCTCCACTTTCCTTTCTCTCAGCTATTGCCTTTTCAGAAGCTGAAAGATCACTGTTTGATGCCTCATCACCATTGGTGTTTTGTGTTTCGTTTGACCCCTTTTCTTTAGAGTCATCTCCTGACGTTCCACATCCCGCAAGACTTAGAATCAAGATTAACACCATCATCATTGCTACAATTTTTTTCATAAAACTTATCCTCCATAAAATAATTCTTGTCTGAGATACTTTATTGTATCCTGTAACAACTCTAATTATATTGCACATCTAATCTCATACAAGGCATTATTCTTAGCATTCATTTCACTTTTCTTAGTTTATATGCATTTTTCATATTTTTGTATTATACTATCCTTAGATACATATGTAAAATAACGATATAAGCAAAGGATACTAACATTATGCCAGCAAAAACAAACAAGAGACGTAGGAAAACCTACTCTTTTCGCAAACGTATTTTTATACTTTTCTCATTAGTTATCCTAGCCTTTTTAATTATATTCGTATGGATAGCCGCTTACTTTTCTAATAGCTTTAGAGGGAAAACCTATGAAAGTGTTCGAGACACCCTAGAAGTTTATAACCAGCAATTAACACATAACTTAGACAAACTCCCTGTTTTTATGTATGACATGAGCGAATATAGCCTTGATATGGTCCAAGTCTTTTCCACCAAACAACGAGATTACATTTATAATCGGATCATGCGAAGCAAACAATTACTGAATTATAGTATTCCTTCTTTCACAGAAATTGATGGCATGTTTCTATATGCTCCCATAAGCGATACCTTTATTCAATCCTTCGAGCATCCCGATGGTTCTTCTGTAGGTATTTTCCTTAAAAACCGTTTTAGGCAGTTAGATGATTATTCATCTATTAATACAGAAGGTTGGACAGCTGAAATGATCAGCAATAATTATTATCTCGTTCGCATCATTGAAATTCAAGATTCATTTATTGGGACTTGGGCCAAAATCTCCCGACTCACAGAAATTTTTGAAAGTATTTCCGAACTTAATGGTAATGTCTTCTATGTAGATAAGGATGGAAAAGCACTAACCACTGGTCCTTACAGTGAATTCCAATTCCCTGTCGATTTACCCATTGATACCTATCATATCATAGATACTGATTATGGAACTTCTCTCATGGTTACTAATGAATTAGACTATTGTGACTACTATTTAACAGCTGTCATACCACTAGCAGGCATCGACGACCAATTAGCCACCTTGTATCGGTTGTTTGCCATTCTCTTTAGCATTATTATTGTTTTTTCTGTAACACTAATGTTTTCAGTAACAAGGTTTCTCTCCAAGCCAATTCATACCCTTGAGCTGGCAGCCTCCCAAATGAGGGTTGGAAATTTCGATCAAAAACTACCTGAAGATATGTCAAACTGCCAAGAAATTATTGATATTGATATTGCATACAATCGAATGATTGATGAGATTCATCACCTTCGAATCGATATTTATGAAGAAAAAATCACAAAATCCGAGATTGAACTACAGTACCTTAAATCTCAAATTGCCCCCCATTTCCTGATTAATTGTCTCTATTCTATCATGAACTTGGCAAACAATCCTGAAGATAATAAAGACATTCTACATGAAATGGTTAAAACCTTATCCGATCATTTACGCTATACGCTCAACGACCAAACACAGGTAACATTATCCAAAGAACTATATTACATTAAGAACTATATCGAGTTGACTTCCCTTCGATTTCCTGGTTGCCTGACCTATACACTGGATATTGAACCAGAAACTGATAACTGCCTAGTCTTCCCGCTAATTCTATTAATGTTTACCGAAAACTCTATAAAGTTTAACCTTGTTATGGGAGAAAACCTTGATATTCACATATCTGCCAAACTAATAGAAAAAGATTCCAGTCAGTTTCTTCACTTGACTCATCTTGATAGCGGTGATGGATTTTCAGAAAAACAACTCCACGATTTTAAGCGCTATATTAAGGACTATAATACGAATATACCATCCACTGAAGACAATAGTCATCTAGGAATACCAAATGTCGTAAAAAGAATGCGACTTGTTTATGGAAATCAAAGCCACATCGAATTTAACAATGAACCAGGCTATGGAGCCCGTATAGATTTATATATACCATATAACTCAATGAATTAGGAGAAATAAAATGAACATTCTAATAGTCGATGATGAATACTACATTGTACAAGGCATTCTAAAGAGCGTCAACTGGGACAGCCTGAATATTCAAGAAAAATACTGTGCCTATAGCATGAAGCAAGCTTTAGACCTTCTTGAAGAAAAAGAGATTCATATTGTATTAACAGATATAGAAATGCCTAAAGGAAGCGGACTTGACCTTATTGAAGAGATTAATCGGAGAAGCTATTCTATGATTAAACTACTATTAACCGGTCACGAAAACTTTGATTATGCCAAAAAGGCATTGGAATTAGGTTGTTCTCAGTATTTAGTTAAACCCATTCAATCTGAATCATTAGAATCGGTCCTTCATGATGCAATCAATAAATTCAAGCAAACTCAAGAAATCGAACGTGCTAAACAATTAGCTAATTCATGGAATACATCGACTTTGTTAAAGTATAACAGATTTTGGTCTGAACTCTTCAATGGGACCCTTAATTCTCAAGAGGCAATCCATCAGGCAATAGTGCGTTACGACCTAGATAGAAGTTGGATCAGTAGTGAATTTCGTCTTATCGTCCTTCATCACTATCCTTCACCGATATCAAGGAACTCTTCTCGTCATGATTGGTTGGTTTTAGAAAGGTCTCTCATTACAGATCAAGGCTTATTCTATTCTATAGATTCAGACAACTGTCTGATTATTGATATGGATAATAGGGATTCATCTACAAGGGTCCACACATTACTAAAGCAACTTTACCCCAACGATATCTTCACCCTATATATATCCCAATCAGCACCTTTAAAAGATGCGAGCACATTTCTCAAACTCACACACAACTTTTTAAAGTCTTATTTTTCTACAGGAAATTTAACAGTCCATTTATCATCTTCCACTTCTGATGTGCCCACACACACTCATATCAACTCACTAAACTATGAAGTTTGGTCTAGACTTGTGGTTGAAAACCGTTCAGACTTGATACTGAAGGAAATTGAATCCTTCTACATCAAGAGGAACATTCTCTACGCCTTGTCTGACCTTCGTTTTATTTACCAGCAACTCTTTCACGCTGTTATGAATGCTGTTGAATCAACTGGTCGCTATAATGATCAATCAGCCAAATCCTTCAAGCTTCTTAGTGAAGAAGACTCTGCCAGCGCCTCTTTAGACTGTTTGCTGGATTGGGCCAACCGATTACTATCAGAAGCCTCCCAGTTACTTCACCATGACAATAATCATGATGTCTTCCTTTCCAGAGTCAAAAAACATGTTAGAGATAATCTATCCTCAAAAAACTTAAACAGAAATTCAATAGCCGAGGAAATTCACATGAATCCAGATTATATATCCTATCTCTTTCATAAATTATCAGGCCAACACTTAAGCACCTATATAAGCAATGAAAGAATTCATGAGGCAAAAAAACTCCTCTTGACAAGTAATATCCCCCTTCAGGAAGTTGCCATACAAAGTGGTTACTCAAACACTTCATATTTTCACAAGCAGTTTAAAAAGGCCACTGGAATGACCCCTCAACAATTTCGTAAACAGCGGATATAGGCTTATAGTTGTGTATCCCATTGACCACAGAATGGATCAACTGGTGACACTCCCTTAAATTCACTTCTACCTAGTAGCTTTTCAATAACCCCATCAATAACACTTGGAGCATGACAATAAGCGTTAATAAAAGTCCCAATCATAGGTACATCATAAAGATGGTAGGGATTACCTACACTAACAAAAAGAGTTGGCACTTCATGAACAAACCAGGGAATGTTGTTGCCAGCCCCAAATAAGGTATGCCAACTTATTCTGGCAACCGTCTTATTACTGGAATTTTCAATGTTTCCGATATAGAAAACTAAGTCGTATTTAGCATTAAAAGCTTCTACCTTGGTATCAGTGAAGATCGTTTCCATCGTCTCAGGTAGATACTTAGTCACCTGAAAACCTTCTTTTGCCAACAAGCTTTCAAAATGGCTATAGACTCTATCATTGGAATCAAAATCACCCAATATCTGCAAAAGAACACGTTTATGTTTATCCGGTGATATAGGTAAAAGGCCTTTCACATCTTTAACAAGGGTAATCCCGTCATCTGCCACCTGTCTTGCTATGTCCTGGTGATCTTTACATCCAATAATTGCCAAAGAATCCCTATCAATCTCATCAAAACCTTCTCTCCCTAACAGTCTAGCTGCCTTTAGTCCAAGAATACTTGTAAGAGCCTCTTCAAGCCTTTCTTCAGATAAGAGTCCATTCTTGTAGCCTTCTTTCATATAGTGAATATCTTCTTCCAAATCTTTAGTAAAGAGGAACATATCACAACCGTTTTCAATCGCCATAGGAACTGCTTCACTTCTTTTGGTTGATGACATAAGGCCCACCATAGGAGAAGCATCTGTAATAATAAGGCCATTGAAACCCATTTCTTTACGAAGATATCCTGAAAGGATATTCTTAGATACTGAAGCTGGTATTACTTTTTGACAAGATTTTCCATCCATATGCTCTTCCATAGCCGGCATAGCAATATGTCCGACCATAATCGTTTCAGCACCTTCTTTAATCAACTGACGATACACTTTACCAAAGCTAGCTTCCCACTCATCAAGAGATAAAGAGTTAACAGAAGTAACCAAATGCTGGTCTCTACCATCAACACCGTCTCCTGGAAAATGTTTAATAGAAGGAATAACTCCATAATCAGTCAGTCCCCTCATATATTCTGATGCCATGGAAAGGACTTTATCCTTATCACTTCCATAAGTTCTTACATTGGTAATAGGATTCATGAAGTTCATATCAATATCCACAATTGGTGAGAAAGACCAGTTAAGACCAAGGGCTCTTCCCTCACTTGCACAAACCCTACCTAAGTCGTATGCATGCGCTTTTTTATCGGTAGCACCGACTAACATTTGGCGGCCAACATAAGTTCCCTCAAAAGCTGCACCTGAACCACCATCTTCAAGATTGGCAGCAAGAAGCATAGGAATTTTAGCATTTTCATTTATGGTATCAATAGCCAACTTCACTTCATCACTCTGGCTTGGTCTGAACATCAAACCACCAAAATTATACTGGTTCATCATCATTTTTAGGTAATTAGGATCATTAGAAAAAAGAAGAGGGCAAAAAAGCTGTTCAAGTTTTTCATCTTCTGTCATACTCTTTATTGTATCCTTTACCCATTGAATCTTTTCATCATTTAGTTTATAAGGTGCTGCTTTTAAATCAATCATCATTTCCTCCTACTAGAACTTTTGTAATAAATTATACATTTTTTTATCTTTAGAAGTAACTGATATTTCTAGACTCTTTATATTCATTTTTGAAGCTTATGGGAAAATTTGCTTTGATTTTTAATAGCATCCAATAAAATGTATGTTATGAGTTATGAAATTGTATACTAGATGGAAATCAGTACTTTTCCCAATCATAAATATCTCTCTGGCCATTGATAAAATTATTTTTTGCATCAGAAGATAAACTACCACTAATGCACTGGTACATAATTATAACCTCATATGCATTTTGCGTAACAGTTGTATTATTCTCTGCTAAAAATGCATACTTAAATGGATTGGTAATATCAGCCTTTGTAATGTTGTTTGACTCTGTGATATTACCAAAGGCATCATAGAGATATGTGGCCATCAAGTCTCCATCACTTCCAACCAAGCCTATTTAACATATACGGCAGGGGGATATAAAGTGTGTAATGTCCAAAACTCTTTGAAAATCAATGAGTTTCGGTTATGCTTTATAAAAGGATTACATCATGGAAGGAATTGCACCATTATCTAAGATGAAAGGCACAACTCCCAGTGAGGCAATCGCCAAATCAATCACGGAAACCTGTAATCCTGATAACGTATAATTAATTTCGCAAATTCATAAATTTAAAGGACATGAGTCCTAGCCGTTTGGTAGAATTAAGTTACCACACAAAAACCTATCAAAGGAGGCTAAGAATCATGTCCGATAACATTATACAACTTAACGAACAAGTAATCAAAACCGAAATTAAAGATCTTGTGAGAACCAGTATTGAGGAAACCCTCAACAATCTCCTAAACCAAGAGGCTGATGAACTTCTAAATGCTTCTAAGTATGAACGGACCCAGGAACGCCAGGGATATCGTTCTGGTCACTATAAACGAAATCTGACCACTACATCTGGTGATGTAACATTGAAGGTACCCAAGTTGAAAGGCATACCGTTTGAAACAGCCATAATCGAGAGATATCGTCGTCGTGAATGTTCAGTAGAAGAAGCACTTATAGAAATGTATCTTGCTGGTGTTTCTGTCCGCCGTGTCGAAGATATTACAGAAGCCCTCTGGGGAACCAAAGTTTCACCAGGTACAATAAGTAATCTTAATAAGAAAGCTTACGAGCATATCGAAACATGGCGTAATCGCCCGTTAAATGGTGGCGAGTATCCTTACGTTTATGTTGATGGAATCTTCATGAAACGCTCTTGGGGTGGTGAGTACGAGAATGTTGCCATTCTCATTGCCATTGGTGTTAATAAAGATGGATACCGAGAAATCCTAGGTGCAGCCGAAGGTATGAAGGAAGATAAAGAAAGTTGGAAATCCTTTTTGTTATGGCTGAAACAACGTGGTTTATCTGGTGTTAAACTCATAACTGGTGACAAAAGTCTTGGTATGCTTGAATCCATACCAGAGGTTTTTCCTGAAGCTAAATATCAACGCTGTACAGTACACTTCTATCGGAATGTATTTTCAGTAACTCCGAGATCCAAGATGAAACTAGTCTCAAAAATGCTTAAAGCAATTCATGCCAGCGAAAGCAAGTCTGCTGCTAGAGAGAAAGCCAAGCAAGTCGCCGAAGATCTCAAGGCCATGAAGTTACATAAGGCTGCTCAAAAGATTGAAGATGGTATTGAAGAGACGATAACATATATGAGCTTTCCATATGAGCATTGGAACCGAATCCGAACTAACAACAGTATAGAACGTCTGAATCGAGAAATCAGGCGACGAACCAAGGTTGTGGGAACTTTTCCAGATGGTAATTCGGCACTGATGCTAGTATGCGCTAGGCTACGACATGTAGCCGGAACGCAATGGAGCTCAAAACGATACCTCAACATGAAACACTTCAACACAATGGATCAAATGGACATCGAATCCATTGTCAACTAGTGGGCGTCAACCAGACGGCTAATTTTAAATTTGCGAAAAAATCTTGACGGTACCGTAATCCTTGACTGTTTTTTATGCCTCGGATTATTTTTTGTCTTAAAATCCTCTGTTTTAGAAAAGTAGAATTTTCCTAAAACATAAAATACCCAGCTACCAAGATAGTAACTGGATATTTCAGGGAAACTTTTATTGCTTTTTTACAAACCGTTTTATATAATTTTTCAAATCCTAAACCAAAACTGTGGGTGGGAAATTTTAGTAAAATTCTCACAGATACTTCAGGAGTCTGCTTTTCACCATTATTCATACACACCCTTCTCACTAAGGTTATAGCATTATTAATGAGAAATTTATTACTCGCATAATTTAGTTAACAATTATTTCTTCATACCATTCATTGCAGATTAAAATTGATGACATATCCGAAGCTGGTTTTAACCACATACTATAACCCAATTTTATTTTTTCAACAGGTTCAGAATATGTGTAACTAAAATGACCACTCGGTTTATAGGTAAAATCATTATTAACATCCCATCCACCATAACTTGGCACAAAGTATTGTTGATTTTCAAATGGTCTTTGTGACATTAATGAATTATTAGAATACGCTTTTATTAAGCAGACAAAACTATTTGTGTTACTAGTTCTTATATCATAATAAATATCAATTGTTTTTCTGTCGGCAGATATAATCATATGTCCATTTATATCCATTAATGCGGTATATGAATCACCTGTGCATGTGAAATCATAGGTCTCCTCATGTCCAATATCATATGCTAGCATGCTCGCTGCTTGTACGTTATTTGTGAACCCTACATTTACTACAATAATACTTAATGCCAATAAAACTCCAAAAACTTTTTTTACTCCAGTCATTATTTAAACTCCTCCTTATAAATAAGTAAGTATTTGTAAACATAGATACTTCTAAACTATTGATCCTTCATTCTAGAACTTCTTTATTTGTGCGTAAATGTATGAACACTCTCTTTATTTTCCTTTCTAGACTAAAGCGTATCAAATCTTCTTTAATAGCTTTAATCCTATTTAAGTCTAAAATTCTCTATAGTAAAGCTGTAAAATACTGTTTAAAAACACCTATAATAAAGATTTCTTCCCTATTAAGGAATAAATCTGGTTACACATAAAAACTGAGTATTTGCCAATGCAATAGTCATCTGATTATGAATTTATAATTCACAGGAAATTTGAATATTTCAACTAAATAAAAAACTTCTTAAAAGAAGCATTCCATTATTAATATATATCTCAATTAATTCCTTATTATATATACTCTTCCTCAATTATAGCAATTGATGATCATAACACAAGTCCCGAAAGTCACTCAATTTAGTGACTTTCGGGACTTGACAAAAATAGCATATGCCCCCTCTATCAGACTTTATTATCACAAGAAAAGAGACCATCTTGGGCATGGTCTCTTTTCAATCAGTATTATAGAGGATGAATATGGATCTATCGAAATCTGATAAAAGCTATTCAAGAGGGGTAACTTAAAAGTTTCTAAATTTTTTGGGGTATTATATTTAGCGACTAATTAAGTATGTATATACTATAGCAATCAAATATAAAAATTCTATAAAAACCCTTTGAAAATGCTATTAAAGAATTATGACAACTTTCTGACATTATTCCTTTTGTCAGACTATAGTCCCTCCATTCTTCCACCCAAATCGTTATTAAGATAGGTATAATGACATACCTACTATATTATTCCTTAACAAAAAAGCCATTCAAAAGCTTCAGGAAAACGTCTGGCCCATGCTTCTTCACTATGGACACCACCCTCATCAACAAGACATTTGATGTTTTCTTCTCTCACACCAGCCGCTAGAAGGTTTTCATAAACCTTCATTGTTCCCTGGACATAGATATCATTAAAATTTTTAATGTTTTCATTACTGCTTTCATTGGTTCCGATATCCAAATACCATTTTATTGGAATATCTGGCCCTCTTTCCTTAATCATTTGAATAAGCTCTTCTTCCGCAAACCAAACAGCTGAAGAAAAAGCCCCGATTTTTGAGAAAATATCTTCATAAGCAAGTCCAAGATATAAAGAAATAAGACCACCCATACTAGATCCGGCTATGCCAGTATTTTCCCGATCAATTTTAGTTCTGTATTTATGGTCAATCATAGGTTTAAGTACTTCAACAATGAACTTACCATAGAGTTTACCATAACCACCAACATCTCTTGTTATGGTGTTAAACAAAAGATTATTCTTAAGGTCAGCGTTGACCCATGGAGAGTATTCGTCCAGACGACCGACCACATTTTCTTCATTATCACTAGCAGGATTATCAATACCTACAACAATGACACCTTTTGTTTTTCCATGAACCATCGCTTTCTCCACTGCAGAATGAACATCCCAAATAATACCCAAGTATGAAGTTGAAGGTTCAAAAAGATTTTGACCATCGTGCATGTAAAGAACCGGGTAATCTATACCTGAATCTAAATACCCGCTTGGCAGATATACCCATATACGACGCTCTTTCTTAGTATAAGGAATAATAACATTGAATGTTTCGATTTTGCACATAAGATAACCTCCTTAGTCCATGAGTTCATCATAGATAACAATACAGTTTCTTCCACTTTTTTTTGCTTCATATAGTGCTTCATCGGCTTTATTAATAATGCTTTCCTCTGTCAATTCTTTGTCCGGTAAAAGACTGACAACACCAATACTTGATGTTGTACTTACTTGTTTTGTTGTCATTTGATTTTCTGACTTATATTCTACTTTACTACCTTCAACTACCCTTCGAATCTTTTGAGCAACAAGTAATGCTCCATTTACTTTTGTATCATATAGGATAACCGCAAACTCATCACCACCGTATCTGGCTAAAGCATCTGTACTTCTAGGCAAATTAGCCTGAATATTTTCTGAAATCCTAACAAGAAGTCGATCTCCTGTTACATGACCGTACTTATCATTAATGTCTTTAAAAAGATCAATATCAATCATTAAAAGAGAGATGTAGGTAGAAGAATTTCTTTTGGCTAAATCTAACATTTCCTGAAGATGCTTGGAAAAATATCTTCGATTATAAGCCTTTGTTAGACTATCGGTAGAGGAAAGGTTTTTCAAAGTGACATTAGCTGTTTCCAGCTTTTGATTAACTATTGCCAGTTCCCTGTTCTTCCTACCTACCACAATACTTTCTCTAAGTTTTACCAATAAGAAGATAAAGAGCCCAAATACAAAAACATACACGACGAAAGCATTTATGGTCAAATACCATGGCGGCAAGATACTAACTGAAATTGAAGCTACTTCACTCTTAACATCTTTTGAGCTAATAGAATAAATCTTAAAGACATAATCGCCTGCTGGTAAGTGAGTGAAGCTTATTCGTGTATTGCTACCATTATTGACAAAGTCCTCATTATAGCCTTCCAACTTATAGTAATAATCATTTTCATGGGACCCATCCAAGTCTAATAGCAAATAAGATAGGGTAATAAAATTCTGATCATAAGGCAGAGTTACCTTCTCATCATTCAAAATACTTAACTTTCCCGAATCATTACCAATCTTCTCATTAATTCCTGTAATATAAAGTTTAGGTATATAGCTCTCACCTAAACTATAATCATAGGGAATAGCATCCACTCCATGAACCCCTCCAAAATACATATACTTCTCACCAGCAAGCGCTCCTTCACTATATTCGTAGCCACCGAGGCCATCTACATAGCCAATTGTTTGTATCGTATTATTATCAGGATTAATAATGCTGATTCCATCTTGAGTTCCTGCCCATATCTCACCATTTGGGTTTGGAAGAATGGACGCAACCGTGTTATTACTTAATCCATTTGTTTCGGTATATATCATAAAACTGTCAGTGTCTTCCATATATCTGGCAATACCACCACCATCAAATCCAATCCAAATATCTCCATTTTTGCCTTCTGCCAATGCAAGTACCTGGTTAGCTGGTAATGCATCTTCTTTAGTAACATCCTTATAATAATGATTAAAGTCTTTTTGATCTTTTTCACGCATGTTCAAGCCGTTGTTGGTTGCAACCCAGACTCTCCCTCTTGAATCATGAAGAATATCATATATATGATTATCTGTAATAGGATATTGACCATGATCGTTAGTATAATTTTCCAGCCAGCTTGTCTCCGTATTAAAAAAATAAAGTCCATTTTCTCTGGTTCCAATCCAAAGTTCGTGGTCAGAAACGATTTCAAGATCATAAATATATTTGTTCTGAAGAATATCCCATGAATAGAACTTTTCTTTTAAAAGGTCATAATTTCCAATACCAAAATCTGTTCCTATAAGTATTTTACCCTGAAACTCCTTGACGACTCGCACATTATTGTTAGGGATTGCCTTATCCCCACTTTCATCTGTTATACTGTAGAAATTACCATCTCTTAATTCTACATGTAAACCCTTATTAGCAACAGAAATCCAAAACCTATCCTTACTATCTTGAAAAATTTCAATAACCTTACCTTTACTTAAACTTTGGCTATTATCAACTTCATAGGCATATAAGAGATAGTTGTCTGCACGTGGGTTGACGTAGTTAAGTCCTCCACCATTGGTTCCTATCCAAAAAATACCTGACTGATCCTGAAAAAAAGAGTAAACGACTGGATGAGAGAGGGAGTTGTCTTCACCTTCTCCTGAAAAATGGTAGATGATATCGCGGTTATATGCATACAAGCCACCACCCCAAGTTGCCATCCATATGGTATCATCTCCAGTTTGATAAGTTGTATAAATGTTGTCTTCCCCCGGAGAAATAATTTTTTTCTGACCGGTAATCGAATCATACATAATTAAGCCCTGATACCATGTTCCAAAACCAATCACATTATCTCCATAATCTCCTATGGACATAATTACAGAACTATCTGGCAAAATATCCGACGGTACCATGTGGTCATTCTCTTCATCATATATAAAGAGACCTTTTGCAGAACCGAGATAAAAAGTTCCATCATCACTAATATACATGGAACGGATGCTCCTACCTCCCATAGGATAGTAATCCAGCGTTCCGTCACTGCCCTTGATCCGATATGCTCCCTTCAAGGTGCCAAACCAAATATCATTTTCCCGCTTGGTAATGGCAACAATAACCTGATTAGTCAAGCCATGAGACTCAACTGTATAATTCTGAAAACTTTCTGCTGCAATATCAAAACGGCTAATCCCACCATATGTTCCTAGCCACAGAACGTGTTCTTCATCATCATAATACATAGATTGTATAAGATTGTTTGGCAGCCAGTCACTTCTTAAAGGGTCATGCCTATATTTATAGAAGTTCTCACCGTCATATCGGTGAAGTCCCCCTTGGGTTCCAACCCACAAAAAACCGTATTTATCCTGAGTGATAGCCGATACAGAAAGACTAGCCAAACCATCTTCCCTATTCATTTGCTTAAATAAAAGATTCCGACCTTCTTTTATGATGGCCAATTCTTCATTATTGTCAATATTTTGCTCATTAAAAATAGGCCCAACTTGCTCTTCCTCTTGGACATACTCTTGATTTTTTCCATCAGTATAATTCATAAAAGCTATTTGCTGAATAATCAGGACGATAATAATATACCTCAGTAACTCCATATTTCTCCTCCAAGCCTCTCTTTCATTATACCATAAAAGCCGGTGATACATGACCACCGACTTTTTATATGTTTTTTTGATTTTTTCAGACAACCTACAATGTACTAAATGTCAGACTCAAGTTCTTGGATTTTTCTAACGATGTCCCAAGCACCATTTGTTGTATTTGAAAGAACTACATACTGAAGATCATGGTCCAAATAATAGCCGGACTGAAATGAAATTCCAGCATCACACCCTTCCATCATAACAAGATTTGCTTTTCTCCAAAAACCTTTACCGTATGCTTGACCTTTATCCTGTGGACCAATTGGTGAGACCATCTGCGTCATTGCCTCAACACCCGCTTTTGATACTAACCTTCCATCCATAAAGGCATCCCAAAAAGCAAAAACATCTTTCCCCGTGGTAAAAGCTCCTCCATCTCCACCTCCAACAATGGGTAAATTGAATATATTGGTTCTATATCCTCCATCAAAATCGATATACCCATATGCAGTATTTTCTGGCAACTGGTTCATGGGATAAAAACCACTGGATGTCATACCTATATTTTTAAAGATTTCTTGCTCTACATACTTGGTATATTTTTGACCAGATACTTTAGCTATGATTCCTGCCAACATAACATATCCACTATTATTATAGGAAAAGACTGAGCCAGGTTCAGCCTTCATCGACTTTTGAGGAAAAATATCATAGTAATCCTTCGGTTCAAACATAAGGCTCCATGGTTTATCCACCATAAAATTGTCAAAATCCTCAACCTCATCTTCATCAAAATAATCGGGCAAACCTGACCTGTGACAAAGAAGTTGATCAATAGTAATCCGGTGATTATATGTTGGATAATCGTAGTCAATGTAATCCAGAGCCCTATCATCCAAGCCTAGCTTACCTGATTCAATTAACTTCATTATAGCTGTAGCGGTAAATGACTTGGTTCCTGATGCAATGCCAAACTTAGTATCCAAGTATATAGGTCTTTGATTAGCTCTGTCTGCCAAACCACTTGCACTTTCAAAAACAATCTGGCCCTTTCTTCTGACCATGACCACACCTGAAAACTCTTTTTCTACTAAAATATCTTTTAATTCTGATTTTATAATCTTATCCATAATTTTATCTCCATTGAAATTTCTATTGATATATGATGATATTACTCTTGCATTTATTTTTTCTTAGTAGAGTGTTTGGCAATCTCTCTTCCTTTACCATGGCTTGTTGTGTTCTTAAAGTTTCCGTTCATAGTTCCGCTTTGTTTCATAGAATTAAATGCACGACTTTGTTTTCTCTTACTCATAAAACCACCTTCTTTCTTAAATTTATTATTAATGATAGACCACCATCAGTTTTATGACTAGATCCATATCATCTGGCTGATCATCAAATTCTGCCACCTTATTCACTTTAATTTGACCGCAAACCATGCATTCATGAATGATTTGCATTCCTTTTTTTCCTATTTTTATTCCTATAGGTTTCATCATTCCCTTACAATCATTCATCCTATCACCTGGTTGAATATCCAAGTGAATTGAATGAAGACAAGCAGGACAATGATTCCTTACGGATCCATTACTAAGGGGTTTAATCTCTATTCCACAATTGATACAGATAAAACCCTGATTTTCATTTCTTTTGCCCAATCCCGGCGTCCCCTTTCTCGACTAATTTCTAATCAAGAAGTATGGGTTCCGTTAGATTCTCATAAGCACATATGGACCTTAATGAAAGTCCGGCTTACAACAGGCTTAATATTCCGATGAACCGATTCACCGCCATTCCAATTACGGTCAGCGATTACTTCTGCCTCCACCTTCACTCTACCTTCATGCACCACTTATATTATCATATAGAGGTGTCCATTTCGTGTAGAGATCCGAACCACGACCGGCTTTATTTTGTACCGGCCACTGTAGGGCGGGATCACTTGTGATCTGGGTCCACCCTCCGCCAGTTGGTGTCGTGAATATTTCACTGTCTTTGGCTTCGTCCCCACTTAGGATTGAGCATGTTGTGAAAATTTTTCTTCTATTATATATATGTCATTCATTAGAGTAAATTCCATCGAACCTCCTATAATACTTAAGTAATCTCTTCTTTACCAATCTTTAATGTAATGACTTCCCGGTGCCACAGGCACCAGGAAGTCTCACACAAATGACCAGGTCTTGGGGGTAATTATGAAAGGTTACCTCCCAATCTGGTGCAAGTTATTTGTGTGTTAATCACTGGCACCACCTCCTTTCATGACTTGTACAACTCAAACAATGATTTCATTTCTCCCTCTTGTTTAAGAAACAAAGCTTTCTAAATCTTGGTCCATAGTCTTAAACTGTGCCATATAAAGGTCGTAGTAATGACCTTCTCTAGCCATAAGTTCATCATGGGAGCCTGCTTCACTGATACCTTGTTTATCAACAACAAGTATCCGGTCTGCCTTTTGTATTGTTGAAAGCCTGTGGGCAATAACAAATGACGTTCTACCTTCCAGCAAAGTTTCAATTCCTTTTTGAACCAAACGTTCCGTCCTAGTATCAATACTTGATGTTGCCTCATCGAGAATTAGGATTCTTGGTTTCGAAATCATAGTTCTAGCAAAGGCAATGAGCTGCTTTTGACCTACAGACAATTGAGACGCCCCTTCATTAATCTTGGTATCATAACCGTCTGCAAATCCACTAATAAATTCATGAGCATGAACAGCCTTCGCGGCCTCTATGACTTCTTCATCGCTTGCATT
This sequence comes from Vallitaleaceae bacterium, assembly GCA_963677625.2. GTDB lineage: Bacteria > Bacillota > Clostridia > Lachnospirales > Vallitaleaceae > UBA1351. The sequence goes on along the minus strand of CAXXSW010000002.1, from coordinate 198,391 downwards.
TAGCTTACCGTATCTAATATTATCTTTAATGCTACCTGAAAAAAGGAAGGTGTCTTGGGTCATGATACCCATCTGACTTCTTAAGCTTTCAATGGATACATTTTTATTATTGATACCATCAATCATAATGACCCCTTCTTGAATATCATAAAATCTGGAAATTAAATTTACCAGAGTTGTCTTTCCAGCACCGGTTGGTCCAACAAGGGCAATAGTCTCCCCTTCTTGAATATGAAGGGTTAGGTCTTTCAGAATATCAACTTTACCATCATAGGAAAAGGAAACATTATGGAAGCGTACATCTCCTTTAATGGTCGGCATTTCTCTTGCTTCACTTTCATCGCTAATATCTGGTTCAATGTCCAGTATCTCAAAAATCCTCTCTGCTCCGGTTATGTTGGCAATCAGCTGATTATAGAAGTTTGCTAAATTCATAATTGGTCTCCAAAACATAGAAATATATGAGATAAAAGCCACTAGGAGACCCACTGTAATGGTTCCTGTACCAAGAAGTTTCACCCCTAAATAAAAGACCAGAACACTCCCAATCCCCCAAGACAACTCAACCATAGGGAAGAATAGATTATTAAGTCGAATGGCATGCATAAAGCTCTTCTTCAATTCCATTAAAATATTTGCAAAAGTCTTTGACGTAATCGGCTCTGCTGTAAAGCTTTGAACAACTTTAATTCCCGAAAAATCTTCATGGGTAAAGGCATTCATATTAGAGTTTTTCTTTCTAACGGTCTGCCAGCGTTTATGGGCTCTAACCTCAACCATAATCATCCCACCAATAAGTAAGGGTAGCATGGCAAGGGCGGCAAATGCTAACTTGAAGTTAAGGACCATCATAATGGCGAGAACTACAACAACAGTTGCAAAGTCTGGAATCAGGTTAATGACTGCCTGGGTCAAAATATTCTTTAAGGAGTTAACGTCACCAATAACTCGGGCAAGTATTTTTCCAACAGGACGGTTATCAAAAAAATTAAAGCTCAACTTTTGAATATGTTCATAGAGTTCCTGTCTAATTTCCATTAAAACCTTATTGGAAACTCGACCCATAATTCGTATCCGATAACGGATACAAACAGCAGCTATAATATTAATACCTACTGCCATAGCTGCCATAAGATATAGGCCTGATATATCTTTGTTTCCTACATATGTATCAATAGCTTCCATCATTAAAATCGGATTAATCGTAGAGACTCCAACGATTATACCCATAAGAATTAAAACGATGGCAATATCTTTTTTATACTTGAACATATAGGCAAATAATCTTTTGATTGTTACAATCTTAAGTACGTGTTTGGTCTGTTCATCCTCTTTAAAGTTATTAATCGGCATGGTAATCCTTTCTATGCGCCACTGGCGAAACCTTCGTACTGCTCAAGATAGGTCTGATAATAGCGTCCTTTCTGCTTGATCAGTTCTCTATGGCTTCCCCTCTCAACAATCTCTCCTTTATCCAGAATAATTATCTCATCTGCATTTTTTACTGCTGAAATTCGGTGGCCTATAATAATCTTAGTCATTTTTTCTAGTTTATCAATTTCACTTTGTATTCTATATTCGGTTTCCATATCAAGGGCTGATGTGGAATCATCAAAAATTAGTATATTCCCTTTTTTGGCCATTGCTCTGGCGATAGAAATCCTCTGTTTCTGACCTCCTGAAAGTCCAATCCCTTTTTCTCCAATGATCGTCTGATAATCATCATCCATAGCATGGATAAAATCATGGGCTTGGGCGACTTTAGACTTTTCTATCATCATGTCATGGTCAATATCTTCATTGACGCCAAAGAGAATATTCTCTTCAATCGTGTCACTAAAGAGGAAGACATCCTGCATAACCACAGAAATATGACTTCGAAGGTTATAAAGATCATAATCAGCCAAGGCATGTCCGTCCAACTTAATGGAGCCTTCTGTATAATCGTAGAACCTGGTTAAAACATTAATTAAAGAAGATTTTCCTGATCCAGTAGCGCCCATAATTGCAAGAGTTTTATTAGGTTCTACTGTAAAACTTATATCCTTAAGTACCTGGGTATCATTCAGGGTCAGTGACACATGTTCAAACTCAATTTTTCCATCCAAATGGTCTTTGACAAGTCCATCTTCCTTATTTTTGATTTCAGTATCATAATTAAAAACTGTATCAATCTTTTTAACAGATGCAAAGGCTTCTGCCATAACATTAGCAATCCAGCCAATATTACGAATAGGCCATATAACCATATAGGTATATCCCATAAACTTAATCAAAGTACCTATGGACAAGGACTGACCTATAACGAAGATTCCACCAAGGGTAACAACAATAACAGGTAAAATATTTGATATAAATTCTATTCCGGGATAAAATTGACTCCAGATTTTAGCCTGTGTAAAATTCAACTTATAATAGCCTTCATTCTTAGCTAAAAACTTTTTAATCTCATGACGCTCTCTGGCAAAAGCCTTAACGAGGCGGACACCAGCAATATTTTCCTGTGCTGTTGTGTTAAGGATGGCGTTTTGTTCACTAATCTCTTCGTAAGTCTTACCAATCTTTTTTTCAAGATTAATAGCAATCCATCCTAGTACCGGGAGTGCAGATAAGGTAATTAAGGACAGTAAGGGACTAATCCTAATCATAAGATAGGAGGCAACCACCAAGTTAACAAACATTTCCACAACTAACATGATTCCAAAAGCGGTACCATCCCATACTCGTTCTGCATCTTCTTTGATTCTGGCCATAAGTTCGCCGGTGTTTTTTGATTCAAAAAAATTGTAAGATAGGGACTGAATATGATCAAATAAATTCTGTCTCAAATCCACTTGAATATGAGCACCGATAGCATCAAAAGTATATTCTTTTGCGTAACCAAAAACGGCACGACCCAAAGATATCCCAAGAAGCATAAGGGCCAGGCTTCCGAATAAGCTAATCTTTCCATCTGTAATCACATCATCAACAATTCTTCCTGTAATCACAGGATTTAACATGTCCAAAGCTATGGCTATGAACATGGTTGTAAAGCCGATGGCATAAAGCCACCAGTATTTTTTCATATAACCTATTATTCTTTTCATAAAACTTTCCCACTTTCCAGTTGTAAACGCTTTTCTATTTCTTGTCTATTTTCTTTTGCGGATAGTCTCCACATGCCAATAGTTCCAACTAGGGCAATTCCTCCGGTTATAACCCAAGCCATCTGGTAATCAGTTACAGTCAGAATCCATCCAAAAACAATGGGACTTAAGGAATATCCAATGCTAAGTACTGTCATGGCCACGGAAGACATGCGGCCTCTATGAGACTCAGGTGTATGATTCATCAAATATGGCAGGAAGCTTATGGCTTCCATAATCTCACCAGTTGTAAAAAGTAATACACCGATGAAGAAAGCAAATTTGGTTGAAGCAAAACCAAACAGACCAAATCCTATGGAAAAAAACAGACCAGCAAGCACTACCTTATTAATAGTCTTAACCTTACGAAGAAGTCCTGTAATAAGTGCAGTTAGGACAACAACTTGTATCGCATTAACAAGACCAAGGTCACCATATAAGGCAAAACCTTCCACATCTCCAAACAAGTCTGTCACATGTAAGGGCAGCATAAAGGACCAATTGGAGTATACAAACCTGTATAGGAATAGGAGTAGAATATATTCAACCAGTACAGGCCGTCTGAGAAGAACTCGGAAGATTGTTCCTGTTTTCTCACCAGTGACTTCAATTTCTGAATCTACTCTCTTAGGCTCTTTAATAAAAAACGCTACCAATACAAGTGCTACCATAGCTGTTCCCACATCTATAGCAAACATTAGATTGAGGTGGTTGGCAAGAAGTCTACCTCCCATGGTAATGGCTACTGCAAATCCTAAGTTGAAGCCTAAATACATTAGGGAATAGGCTCCTTCCCGTTCATCCTTATCAGCCATGTCTGCTACAATGGCATCATGGGCAGGACTAGCTATCCCAAATAAAATGGCAGCTAACATGAGGGCGTATACCATGGACATACCTACCTGGGCAAAATAACAGTAGACATAAGCCATCATCCCTAAGAATTCAAATCCAAGGATAATATTTTTTCTACCAAAATAGTCAGTCAGCTTTCCACCAATTAACCCTGACGGGATAAAAAGAAAGCCTGTAATGGACACATAAAGTCCTGTTTCAAAGTCATTTAATCCTATTTTTTCACTTAATATAAGGGTCATGAAAGGGAAGATCAATGCTCCAAGAGCATTAACAAATCTGGAAATCGCCAGAATATATATCCCTTTCTGAAGCCCTTTGTATGGTTTTAGTAATTGGTGTATATCAGTCATTATCTTTTCCTCATTCTCTAAGTTAAGTATTATCTATCGTCTTGGAATTCTAAGATTATCTATGGTATCCATTGTACTGACGAAGTAATTATAAGTATCATTAGTTCCTATATGGTAACCAACTTGGTCACGACGCTTTTTACGTGTAAATCCAGTATTCTCTCTATACATTTTATTGTTTTTCATCTTTATACCTCTTTATCTCTCATCACATGGTAATCTTTAGGTCTATGACAGAAATTCGGCATTAATCATTTCTATAACTTGCCGGCTTACTATCAAACAAGGCCCTCTAAGATTCTATTTTCGTGTAAATATCATATCGACTCACGACTTCAAAACCGATGGCTTTATAAAAGTCTTGGTCAGATCCAACATAAATTTTTTCGGCACCAAGTGCCATTGATCGTTTAATGCCTTCATAAACAGCTGCTTTTGCTAAGCCCATTTTCCTGAAAGCCTGATGGGTTCCCAGAGGCTCAAGAATAGCAATTTTGTTAATAGGGTCAAACCAAAAATTTGCAAAACATACTGCTTGGTCCTTATCATTCAAGATAATAATATCCAAAAAGGCATTATAGAAAGGTTGTATCTCCATCGTTTTGAAGCCAATGGCAGTTCTTTTTTCAAGAACCCTACTTGGATCATCATAGGCAAATGCCATCCGGTGAAGAACAGCTTTTTCTTTTCCTGACAATTTATTGCCGGATAGAAAACGGTATCCTTTCGGCAAGTCATACTTAAGTTGGGTTTCCTCAATCACTTTCATCTCTGCCGTTGGTTCTTGCCAATCCATTTTCCGGTATCCTCTTTGGAGAGCTTCTTCAACAAATCCCGGAATTGATGGATTCAGCCTAAGCTCAATTTTTCGTATCAACTTTCCACTTTTAGCGTCTTCTTCCTCCACCATCAGCTTATCCTCTGCAAAGTCAAACATACGTCCTATGTTTTCTTGTGAGTACTTATTCCTGATTAACTGAAAAAATGCTTCGCCTTTATTTTCACCTTCAGAATTGACCACAGCAATTACATGGCCTCTCTCTTCAAGAATCAATACTCTATCATTCCATTCATCAACTGTCAGACCGTACATACATCTTGAAACGCTTCTAGTAAAATTCCAACGGTCAATCATCCATGAATAACCGACACCATTCAGTGCATAGGCGTTCTGTAAAAAAGTCTGTATTTTTTCATCATCATCATAGTCAAAAGCCCTATAGATCATGTTATTCTCATCATTCATTGACATCTCTATATCCACTTGTGATTCTTTCAATCGTAATTTCGTCATTCTCTTACCCTCTATACTTTCAATAAAAATCTATATAAATTATATATTTATTATAACTATTTCTTTTTTAAGGCCAATAAAAAGCCATGGATAACATATCCATGGCTTCCTCTTGTTTGTCTTGGAAAGGTTTTTATAAACTTATCAAAAAATTCAGGCACCCTGATTCTATTGTTAAGGCTATAAGACTTGTCTCCAGGCACTTAAGAAAAACTAAAAAAGCCATGGGTTAACACCCATGGCTCAATCTAATCGTTTTCATACTGCAGTTGTGGCCTAGCAAAACTATGCTATATTCAAACTACATGTTAGAAATCTATCATTTGAGGTAGGGCATCATTATTATCGTCAGATCCAAAATCAAAATCTCTGACCTTACCGATAAATGTCAAATCTAAAACAAATACTTTACTTAAGTTAATCATGTTCCTACCTCCTTTTCTTAAAATTTACGTTTCAATTATTTGTCAAATCAAGTACATTTGCTTAATTTGTTTTCGTTTCTGCATACAGAATAGCACTATAAATTTTTCGTGTCAATAAAAAAAATGATTTTTTTTTATTTTTTATGTTTTTGATAATATTCTACAACTTTTTTCTTCTATAAATGCAGGAATAATTGCACTTAAAAAATTTTCATTCATATGACACCTTCATGGTCCTATTCATCAGACTAGAATCATGAACAAGCTACTCTTCAACTCACTCCTTCTTAAAATCTCCAAGAAGATCTGCAAAGGGATTATTAAAAGATTCATCCTTGCTTTCTGTCTTTTTTATATATCGCTGAACGTCTCGCTTAGACATTTGCTTATTACTTGACTCTTTACGCTTATTGAAACTTTCCAGCTTTTCCTTATAACCACACTTGCAGACAAAAGTTTTCTTGTCTCCCTGACCCACCATTTCCATCTTCTTATGACACTGGGGGCATCTGGCGTTAGTCATCTTTGAAAGGTTTTTACGATAGCCGCATTCCCTGTTTGGACAAACTAGCCGCTTACCATGCTTGTTCTTGTGTATGAGCAATTTTTGACCACATTCTGGGCAAGTTTCGCTAGATACGTTTTCATGCTTAAAAACTTGGTCAGACCTTTTTATTTCTGAGACAATCTCCTTGGTGAAAGCAACCATTTCTTTCATGAAATCATCCTCACTATATAGGTCTTTTGCAATTTTCTCAAGGTCAGACTCCCATTTAGCAGTTAAGTCTGAAGTCCTTATTTTATCAGGAACAAGTTCAAGTAACTGTTTGCCTGTCTTTGTAATTCTTAGTAGGTTATTACTTATATCCACATACTGATTATTTATGATTTTTTCTATAATATCCGACCTAGTAGCAACTGTGCCTAGTCCTGCCTTTTCCATTTCATGAAGAAGGTCTCCTTCTGATAAAAGCTTAGGTGGATTGGTAGAATCAACATCAATTTTTGAACCCAGTATTTCAAGCGAATCTCCAACTTTATACCCATTAAATTTACTGACTGCATCATCGGATAAACCTAACGGCTTTCTTAACTTGCCAATAAATTTTTCCTTACCCAAAACAACTTCCAATTTTGCTTCTTTTTCTTCTCTAAGAGGCAAAAGCGTATCAATAAATCTTCTAGCTACCATATTGTATATCTTCTGCTCTTTAGCTGAAAAAGCCCTATAATCCGGCTGCATCTCTGTAGGAATAATGGCATGGTGGTCTCCAACTTTTCCATTATTTACATAATTCTTATTCCCTTTTATCTCATGTTTCATTAAGTAAGAGATTTCTTCTTTTTCGCCAATGCTGCGACAAGCTCTCACCCTGTCTTTAAGTGTTTCAACAATATCATCGGTCAAATACTTAGAATCCGTTCGTGGATAAGTCAGAACCTTATGACGTTCGTATAAACCCTGCATGATATTTAAGGTCTCCTTGGCTGAAAAACCATGAACTTTATTAGCATCACGTTGAAGTTCAGTCAAGTCATAGAGCCCCTTGGAATATATTTTCTTTTTCTCTTCACGGTATCCGGCTACTTTAAGACCATTTGTATCTTTTGCAGATTTAACTTGCTTTAGAACATCTTCTGCCTTATCACGATTAAACTTATCTCCCTGCCAGCGTAGTTTAAATTCACCAATCTGAAGGATTAACTCGTAATATTTTTTTGGTTTAAAGGTATGAATTTCCTTTTCACGCTTAGCAATAAGGCTTAAGGTTGGCGTCTGTACCCTTCCCATAGACAAACTCGCATTATACTTACATGTCAGGGCCCTAGTACCATTTATGCCTACTATCCAATCAGCCTTGGCCCTTGCCCTTGCAGCATAGTAGAGACCATTATACTTCCGTCCATCGACTAATTTTGCAAATCCTTGACTAATACCTTTATCGGTTACAGATGATATCCATAGACGTTTGATAGGTTTCTTACAATGAGCATAGTCAAGGATCCAACGGGCTACAAGTTCGCCCTCACGGCCTGCGTCTGTGGCAATAATAACTTCACTAACATCCTGTCTCTCAAGAAGTTTTTTTACTAAAAAATATTGTTTTGATGTAGGTTTTAATATCTCCAGCTTAAAGTGATTTGGCAGCATGGGAAGTGGCTCCATTTCCCAGTTAGCCCATTCTTTTTTATACTTTTCCGGTGCTGCTAAAGAAACCAAGTGTCCCATGGCCCAAGTAACAATATAATCTTTATTCTCAAAGTGTCCGTGGCTTTTTTTGCTACATCCAAGAACTCTGGAAATATCTCTTCCAACTGATGGTTTTTCGGCTAATACTAGCGCTTTACTCATAATACACCTCTTTTAATTGATGGCTTCATTATACGGTTTGTTAGCCAATTACGCAAGTCAGCCCATCTAGTCTTACGACAATATTAAAAACGCAGCTACATCTATTGTAACTGCGTTCTTCTTAATGACCATCTTCGTATATGCAATCAATAATCTACTGGTAAATATTCAAAAAACGAGTATATTGTAGATATAGTTCAAGTTTTGCCCTCTTATATGCAATTTCAGCTCTACTTTCATTTCTTTGTACTTCTTTAAGGGTAGCCTCTGTTTCTAATCCAACATCATAACGTTTTTGTATAATCTCTCCCTGAATGGAAGCATTTTCCAATTCCATTTCTTTAATATGCATAGTCTGTTCACTACTTATTACATCATTGTAATCGCTATACAGATTAAATCTTACTGTTCGTTCCATATCATCTGCTTCAAGAGCTGCTAAATTACGGTCTGCAAGAGCGTCTAGATAATCGTTATCTTCTTTATTATAATCTGCATCTTCAAGGGCCTTAATATAAGTTTTTTGTCAATTCTAGACTCTGCTGAGATTTAATAATATCTCCATGACTTGCCAAGCTAGTCTCAATGATATCTTCAAGATTAATCTTTTCTATATTAACTTCTGGAACACTAACACTTAAAACATTAATGGTTTTCTCTAAATCCCACATTAAATAGTTATTTAGATTGTAAGTAATCTCGGTAAGTTCATTCTTAAGAAGAGACAATTGAAATTCACCTTTTTCTAATGCCAACTTAGTTTTTTCTAAGTCACTGGCAACAGATAAACCAAGGCTAATTCTCTTTTCCGTATTCACAACGTCAAGTTTGAGGCTTTCAACTTCATCTTCCTGTACAGCAATTTCATCTAACTTAAAAAGATATTCAAAATACTGCTCTGTACCATCAAGCTTTACCTGTCCAATAACTTGTTCCTTATTCCATACAGCATAGTCTAATGACATTTTTGCCTGATCAAAATAATACTTCTGATTAAGCTTATTTTCAAGAGATGCTCCACCTTTATAGTTGTTCCTATTTATTACAGCCTCATCATAATCATACTGATATTTCTTTTCCTCCAATATCACTTTCTGCGCATCATAACTAATCTCTGCAATATTTTCCATTAATGTATTAAGCATAATATTATTCTGCTCTTCTTCACCTAATGTTGGGGTTACAACAAGGATCAAGATTAGTGCAGAAGCAAGTAGTTTAACAATATTCTTTATCATCGTCATGCCTCCTTAATAAGGTGAAGGAAGACCGGCTGTTTCATACAAATCTTCCATTTTTTCATAATAGTCACTAGCAGCTGTTTCCATACTATTAGCCATTTGGATCACTCCAATATTCACTTCATCTACCGTCGATAGGGTTACAAATCCCAACTCATAATTAAGTGTTACTTCATCCAAGGTTTCTTTCATCTGATCTAAATCTTTTTTAGCCGTTATATAGGCATTTCTACTTTCCTCTACGTCATAGTATAAGCCTAGAATATCAATTTCAAGGCTCTTTTTAAGTGCTTCATAATCAATACGTTTAATATTATAATTATTTAGTTCATTCTGATAGACTCTTGAGTCTTTATTATAATATTCGCCAATGGTTGCTAAAATAGCTGACTGAGTATCAAGGGATTTTTTTGATGCAAGTAAGTCATTGTTTTTCTCTAAGGCCTCTCCGACATAGACATCTAAGTCATCCAACTTAACCACTAGAACAGCATTACTTTCAATCTGAAAGTCTATAGTTGGATCAACACCCCGCATAATGTTTATATTCATTTTGATATTATCTATATTTCGAAGCAAATTCTCATAATTAATACGTGCAATTTCTTCACTGTTCTTGCTTTCAGTAAATTGATATTCACTCACCTGTCCACGTTCATACTTGGCTGTTAAATCTTCCCTGCTTTAGAGAAGCAAGGGCATAATTCTTTTCAAGCATAAGAGATAAGTCCTGCATCATTACAAGCGTGTCAAAAAGCTTTGCAGCCCCACGTTCCAACCCGTCTTCTGCAGATCTAATCCCTTCTTTTAAGGCCTGAACACCTTCTCCCATTTGCAAGGGTACAATTCTGGATGGATAAACAAATGTTTCATATTCCTGCCATTTTTCTATAGGTTTACCAGAAAAACCCATTGGTCCAAATACAGCAGAAAGTTGCTGATATATAATATAGTCTTGTATAGACATCATGTTTGATATCTCGCCATTTCCAGTAAGAGTCGCTGTTGCTGCAACGAGCTCATTGGTTTCGTCAACAGTTAAAGCTGGGCCCATCATTATTGAACTTAAGTAGGCTTTATATGAAAGATTCAGATATGTCATATGTGTAGGCTGAGTACTCTCATCTTCATATAATTCATATACACGATTATACTCGCTAACATTTTTCTGTAATGTAACAAGACCTTTAGTCGATTGACCTACACTATTTGCCTGTTCTTGCAAATCATCCAGCTGTCGTTCCAAACTCATAATTGTTGTATTATTCGTTAAAACTTGATCTATAAAGGCTTCCTTAGTCAGTACGGGTATCTCTTCTTCAGCTCTAAGAACCTGATTCCCCATAAAGCCTCCAAAGGCTATTACTGGAACTAAAAGCGTTGGCAGCCACTTTTTCCTCCACTTGGAGGTTGATTTTCTCATGTGGTTTGCTCCCTTCCTAGTTATTCTATTGTCATCTTACACCAATCACATAGCTATTTCAATGAATCTGCTTAAAATGTCACATGAATGGTATAAGATGTCTCTAGTGAACGGTTACTTTGCTTCTTCAGATTATATATCATCTGAAGACACTTGTATATCTGTCTTATCTGTATGATGTCTTTTTGCCTTTGACTTCTCGCTCAAGTTGTCAAATATTGTATAAACAACCGGAATGAACACTAAGGTCAATAAGGATGAAAGGACTAATCCAAAAATAACAACTGTTCCCATAGATGCCTGTATTTCTGCACCTTCACCAATACCTAGAGATAATGGAACAAGGGCAAGAATAGTTGTCAGTGACGTCATCAAAATTGGACGAAGTCTAATTGGACCAGCATTAAGAATAGCAGTTTCACGATCTTCCTTGTAATCCTGACGTCTTGTTTGTATGTAGTCAATAAGAACAATAGCGTTATTAACAACGATACCCGATAACATAATAAAACCAATTATGGACGTAATATTTAAGGTCCTGTTGGTAACAAATAATCCAATTAGTCCTCCTGAATATGCAAGAGGTGCACTCATCATAATGATAAATGGTAAAAGTAAAGATTCAAACTGAGAAGCGATAATCATGTAAACCAAAAGTACTGCAAGTATCAATGCCAAACCAAGATCAGAAAAAGCTTCAATCATTTCCTGATTTTGTCCACTAAACTCAATGGTGTATCCTCTTGGTATATCCATCTCGTCTACCTTTTCTTCAATGTCGGCAACAACAGCAGCTAGGTCACGACCACTTACATCTGAAGATACGGTTACATATCTAGATTGATCAATACGATTAATAGTGATTGCTCCTGTTTCAGTCGTAATATCAGCAACTAACTCCAAAGGAACTAAGGCTCCTGTCGGCGCTTGAATCATAAGTTGTTTCAGATTCTCAACACTCTCCTCATATCTGGAGTCACCTTCAATAATAACATCTAACTCAACTCCATCCAATTTATATCTAGTTGCTGTTCGACCATCTAGCATGGCCTTTACGGCGCTTGATATCTGAGCAGTCGTCAATCCATATCTTGAAGCATCATTACGACGAAGGCGGATTTCATATTGTGGAATTGGATCATCAAGAGATGTAGTCACATTCTTGGCACCTTCAACACTCTTAGCAGCTTTTGCAATATTATCAGATACTTCCTTTAAGGTATCCATATCGTCTCCTTTGATTTGAATGGAAATAGGTGCGCCTCCACCCATCATCATTCCCATGGAAGAAGTTGCTGTAACTTTAGTGATAACACCAGGTATACCTTCTATTCTATCTTCAATTTCTAATATTATCTTTTCAATAGGTCCCCTTTGGTTCATTGGAATAAGCACACCATTTATGGTTCCTGAATTAGCTCCTGAGGACAGGAACATATTCCCTGCAGTCGTTGTTGATACATAGTCAATCTCCTCAATATCAATAATACGTTCAACAATGGTTTCCAGGGCAAGTGAGGTATCTTCAATTTTTGCACTTGGCTCCAATTCCACATCAATGGAAAAAGTACCTTCGTCTGATGCTGGTATAAACTCCATACCAATCAACATTGTTGATAATAAACTGATGATAAAGATAAAGACAGCCGTAACTACAACTGTTTTTCTGTGATGTAATGACCAGTGCAGAAGCTTCCTATAACCTCTCTCAATTGATGAGAAAAATTGGTCAAATTTATCTAATACCCATCCGATAATCCTAAACTTACTTTCATGGTGCCTACCTTGAAACTCATCAACAATAAGTAATTGTGACGCCATCATAGGTACCAAGGTAAGGGATACAACAAGTGAAGATAGCAAAGAGAAGGTTACTGTTAAGGAAAATTCTCTAAACATGATAGAAGTAATCCCTTCAACAAATACCATTGGAAGGAAAACTGCCACTGTCGTAAGCGTTGATGCTGTAACAGCCATAGCAACTTCTTGAGCTCCCTTAACTGCCGCCTTTCTTCTATCCATACCTTCCTGAACAAATCGGTAAATATTCTCCAAAACTACAACAGAGTTATCGACCAACATTCCAATACCCAAAGACAGGCCACCAAGGGTCATCATGTTAAGTGTAATATTGGAAAAGTATATGAGTACCATAGTGGCAATAATTGAAATCGGAATAGATAATCCGATAATCAAGGTAGATCTAAAGCTTCTCAAGAAAAGTAGAAGTATGATGACAGCCAAAACACCACCAATAATCCCATTTTGTCCAACCTGGCCAATGGCTTTATTAATAAAGTCTGATTGATCTACAATGACTTTGATTTCATAAGGACTGGAGGCTGATAAGTCCTTCACAACTTCATTGATTTCACGAGCAACTGCAACTGTATTAACACCGGATTGTTTCTGAATGGAAATCGTTACCGCTTCTTCTCCATTGACTGTTGAAATAGAATTCTGGTCTCTATTAGCAACTGAAACATCTGCAATATCAGAAAGTTTAATTATCCCTCCTGTAGCCATGGTAATTGGGGTCTGTTCAATATCTTCAAGACTTTCAAATTCACCTACAGTACGTATAAGCAGGCCTGTGTCACCTTTACTGACAGAACCAGCTGGTAGGTTAATGTTTTCTGAAGCAAGAATTCCTGCAAGGGTATCAATACTAAGTCCATACCCGTTTAGTTTTTCTGTATCTACTTGGATGGAAATATAATTATCATATCCACCACCAATATCAACTGAAGCAACACCTTCGATTCTCTCAAGAGCTGATTTTAACTCTTCGTCTGCATAGCGTTGCAAGGTTGATACATCTGAGCCGGAAAGAGACAATTGAACAATAGCTTCTGCATTAATATCAATTTGCATAACCATCGGATCTGTGGCATTTTCAGGCAAAAAACCTGATACCATATCTACATTTTCACGCATTTCAAGGGCAGCGAAGTCCATATCTGTTCCAAATTCAAACATAACAACAATAATAGACTGGCCTTCTGTTGTTATCGATTGGATAGAATCTAAGTTAGCGACAGTTCCGACTGCTTCCTCCAAGGGTCTAGTAATTAGGTTCTCTATTTCTTCAGGTGCTACATTGGCGTATGATGTAGAAACTATAGCAACTGGAACTTCAATATTTGGATACAAATCGATTGGAATCCTTGTAAAGGATACCACACCAAAAAGCACAACGATTAAAACCAGCATAACCGTTGTAACAGGTCTTTTTACGGATAAGCCAGAAAGGTTCATTACATATCACCCCTTACAACAGATATTGGGGTTTCAGTATCAATTAAACCGACACCATCTGTAATCACCACATCCCCTTCACTAATACCTTCAAGAATCTCTGTATTGTAGCCATCTTCAAGACCTACAACAACTTCCTTCATAATTGCCATATCCGTACCATCATAGACGAAAACAACATTTTTACCATCTCGTACTACGACTGCTTCTGTTGGGACAATAATACCACCGGTAATGGCTTTTTCCACCATATGAACTGTGGCAAACATACCGGGCTTAATTTCAAGATCCTTATTTTCAACTAGAACAGTAATAGGATACAATATGGTTCTTGCATCAGCTGTAAGGCTAACAGTGTCGACTGTACCTTCATAGAATTTTTCCGTTGCTGAAACATAAACTTCTACTTTATCGCCTTCCTTAAGGGAACCAACCTGGTTGGCTGTAACATTAGCTGATACTTTAATCACCTGTAACTCATCAATCATCATAGCTACATTAGTATTAGAAGCCATGGTATCTTCAATCAGATTCTGCTGTGTAACATAACCAGCGATTGGAGCAGTGACTGTCAAATCCTCCATGGTATCACTAGCTGTTTTAATACCTTCTTCAGCCTGCTTTACACCAACACCGGCTTGTGAATAGACCGCACTGGCCTGTTCCACTCCAAGTCTTGCTTGGGTAAGGCCTTGCTCAGCTTGCTGTAGTTGCTTTTCATATATGGCCAAAGTTTCAGGATCAGCCTGAAGTCTCATCTGTTCAATTTCCATCTCAGAAACGATACCTTCTGCATAAAGCTCTTCATACTTTTCTAAATTGGCAACTGAGAAATTGTATGAACTCAAGTTCATTTCATAACTTGACTTTGCCATTTCATAGGCCAGCTGAGCAGAAGCTATACCCGCATTGGCATTCTTCACTCCTACGCTTGCTTGGGTCAAAGCCGCGTCTGCCTGTTCTTTTCCTAATTCAGCCTGAGTCACTTGGGATTCTAGACTTTCCCCATCGATAACAAAAAGTACATCACCTTCATTAACAAAATCCCCAACAGCAACTTCAATACTAGTCACTTCACCAGGCATCATAGGCAGCACTGGTACTGTTTTATTGGAATAGGTGTTACCGATTAGTTCATAATATGTAGTGATATCACCCTTAATGGCAGCTTCACCACCTACAGTAATCACCTGTGACTCCTCACTGACTGTCTTCTCATTTAACTTATCCATTATTCTCGGAACAGCCAGCGCTGCGATTACTGCAATCACTACTAAAATGCCGATAAACTTCTTCATGATCAATCCTCCTAAATTCTATCTTATTATCCCTTATATCCAGCAGATACCTCATGACAGCACGTACTTGTAATTCAATATATTGGATAATGCTTCGTATAAATGACTTATCATCAGGCGCCTCTTCCAAAAGAACCATAAACCCTTCCACAAAAGCTGTTGCAGCTGCCTTTCGATAAAGTCCATCATCCATATATGGTTGACTGTCCTTAAATTCTCTTTTCATAAACTCCTTTGACTTCTCATAAACAAAATCAACAAACTCCTGTTTAGCACCTTCATACTTGCTGCCTTGGTTTCTCACAAGCATTAAAAATAATGCATCTCTATCAAACATTCTTGCTTCAATAATACTTGACACCAGTTCAATTTCTTCCAACAAATTGACATCCATAAAAGGTGGTGGCATTTCTCTGTCATGCTTTTTCATACCTTCTTGAAAAAAATCGACGGCTGGTTGTACACAATAATCAAAAAGCGCTTCCTTGTTAGGAAAGTAGCGATAGAGATTTCCAACTGATAAATTTGCACTTGAAGCAATCTGCCGCATTGACGCCTTATCATAACCTACTTGTTTAAAACACATGACGGCGGCATCCTTAATGTTCCTACGAACGTCTTCTTTCAGAACTTGCACAATAATAAACCTCCGTTCATTTTTGTTTATTGTATCATCAACACTAAGTCAATTCAATTAAAATTCTTTTAACAAATGCTAAATATTCTTTAGATTTTCTTTAGATTTATTTAGAATTTCACTCTTATAAGGATTTTAGAGGCTCCGCCTCGTTCGCTTGCAATAGAATAAAAAAAGCCGACCAGTCTTTTTACAATAAAAAAGCACCATAAGCTGGCGCAAGGTCGTACCCATATCCTATAAAAGTTCCACAGCAACTTGGTCACCATCATTTTATACTCATTATTATGACATGATATCTATTCCAAAAACATTTTCGATGTTACAATTGTATTAGTAATCATAATCTGAATTGTAAAGGGAGGATATTTACATGTCAAAAAACAAATGGATTTTCACTGATGACAAGGGATCTTTCAAGTGGGAAAACCCTTCTGCCATTAACGAACTCTACTTTCCCCTATGTAATGAAAATGGACTCATGTCCGCCATAACACCGTGCTTACACGGGGACATCAAGAAATCACAGGCCCACTTCCTAACACTTCCCGTATCCATAGAAGATCTTCACAATTCCAAAGCAGCAAGAAACTTTTGGTTTTACAAAGAAGGTTATGGACCTGTATCTGTTTCAGGCAATTCAGCAAAAGCTCATTTAGATCGTTTTTCGGACATACATCCATCAAGAAGAATTGAAGCGGGACTTCTGTGGCATAAGGCAACTTTTACAGACTATGAAGCTGAGCTGACCATGAGCGTTTTAAGCTTTATACCATTAGAAGACGAACTCGAACTCATGGTAGTTACAGTTACCAATGACAGTAGCAAGCAAGCCTATCTCACACCGACTTCAGCTATTCCCATCTATGGGCGAAGTGCCGAAAACATTCGGGACCACCGCCATGTGACATCTCTGGTTAACCGTACCTCCCTTGTCAGGGAAGGTATTACTATGCAACCAATCATCAACTTTGATGAAACCGGTCATCAATATAACCATAACAAATATTTTGTTTTTGGTTCAGATGAAGATGGGAAAGAACCTTTAGCTACTATTGGAGCAATGGATAATTTTATTGGTGAACAAGGTGACCTGGAATGGCCAGAATCTATCGTAAAAAACCTTTCTCCCCTCCAATTTTCTGGCAGAAATTTAGATGGTAAAGAATGTATTGGTGGCCTTCGCTTCCAAGCTTTTTCCCTAAAACCAAATGAATCCAAATCATTTATTATCATGATTGGAATTTCAGATGATTCTAAAGATTTATCTTTAATCTATGACAAATATAAGACTATAGATAAGGTCAATAAGGCCCTTACAAGTAATCAAGCTTTCTGGCTTGACCAAGCTGAAAAAGTCTCAATCAAGTCTGGATTAGAAGGCTTTGAATCTTGGTTCAAGTGGGTAGAAATACAACCTGTCTTTAGAAAAATATTTGGCTGTTCCTTCTTGCCCCACCACGACTATGGTAAAGGTGGCCGGGGATGGAGGGACTTGTGGCAAGACCTACTTTCCTTAATTCTCCTTAGCCCCGATGAAGCTAAAGACCTTCTCATGAACAACTTTGCAGGTATTCGACTGGATGGGTCCAACGCCACTATCATTGGTAAGGAACCTGGCGAATTCATCGCAGACCGAAACAGCATTTCAAGGGTATGGATGGATCACGGCTCCTGGCCCTACTTAACGCTTAGACTCTATATCGACCAAAGCGGTGACCTTGATATTCTGTTGAAAACCCAAACTTATTTCCGAGACAAACAACTTAACCGGGCAAAAGTCAAAGACGACAACTGGAGCCCTAAAAAATCATATCCTGAAGAGACCTATCAAGGTAGTGTCCTTGAACATATCTTAGTACAGCATTTGGTTTCCTTCTTTAACGTAGGTGAGCACAATCGTATTCTTCTTGAAGGAGCAGACTGGAATGACACCTTGGATATGGCCAGAGAACGTGGGGAAAGCGTTGCCTTTACTGCCCTTTACGGTAGTAACCTCCTAGGCATTGCCGAGCTTCTAAGAGCTATGAAGGCAAAAGGTATTAAGGAAATCAAGTTATTTGAAGACCTTCTGCTTCTCCTAGATGCTTCTAAAACCGATGTCAACTATAATGATTACACCTATAAACAGAATCTATTAAAGCTCTATTTTAAAAAGGTTCAACCAAATTTCAACCCAAAACAAAGCACTATCTCCATCAACAAACTTATTGATGATCTGGAAACCAAGGGAAACTGGATCATCCAAGAACTCCGAGACCAAGAGTTTATTCACGTTGGCGATACAATTGGCTTTTTCAACAGCTACTATAATAATGATGGAAAGCCTGTTGGCGGAATCTTTGGCCAAGACATTCGTATGTACTTAACCGGTCAGGTCTTTACAACCATGTATGGTTTAGCTAACGATGACCAAGTTAAAGCCTCCTATAAGGCTTGTCAAACCTATCTCAAAGACCAAACCACTGGTGGTTACAAACTCAACACACCTCTTGGTCCCAATAAACTGAACTTTGGTCGTGGTTTCTCCTTCGCCTATGGTGACAAGGAAAACGGGGCCATCTTCAGCCATATGGTAGTTATGTATATGAACGCCCTTTATCGACGTAACTTCATCGAGGAAGGCTATGAAGTCTTTAGATCTCTCTTTGATCTTGCAATGGATACAGGTAAAAGTAAAATATATCCCGGTATACCCGAATATTTTAACCTAGAAGGCAAAGGTCTTTACCACTACCTAACCGGTTCAGCTTCCTGGCTATTTTTAACAGTTCTAACAGAAATGTACGGTGTTCAGGGACGACTAGGTGACTTGACCATACAAGCTCGTTTGGTTAAGGAACAGTTTAAAAATGGTGAAACTTCTCTTACTACAACTTTTGCCGAAAGGAAACTTCACATCACTTATAAGCTGGTAAGCGACCCAAATAAAAAGCAGTATGATATTATTTCAGCAAGTATGGATGATACTTCCTTGGATAAATACATATCTGACAAAACATTAATCCTACCCAGGGAAATCATTTTAAACCTATCAAAAGCTGATGTTCACCATATTCGTATTTTACTTAAGCTTTGATCCAGTTCTACCCTTTAACTCATAGGATATTCCAAAGGAAAAGCAAAAGAAGCTTATGCGTCTTCTAAAATACTAAAGGTAACCACTTAGTCAGATCAGGGGGCCAGTAATGGCCCTAGGTCTGACTTCTCCCTTTTAAGATATACCTAGAGACCTCCTCAAATTGACTCATAGTAAACTCTTTTTCCAAACCACTTTCCATGTCTTTTATCTTAAATTTCCCATCTCTTACTTCATCTTCTCCAAAAACAGTCACAAAGGGTATATTCAGTTTATTAGCCCTATTTAGAATCTTTTTGATACGTTTACCTGAATAGTCCACATCTAGTTTTATCCCATTTCTCCTAAGTTTTTCACTAAAACCACTAAGGTCACTTTCTAGGCCAGACATAGGAATTATTAAGTAGTCAACAATTGTTTTTTTTGCCAGCTCTCCCTTGTCTTTCATAACCTCCATGATTACATCTAGGCCAAATGTCATTCCTACCGCTGGATAAGCCTCATCAATACCTAAAAGATTTCCAATCATATTATCATAACGTCCGCCTCCACCAATGCTAGAAGTGATTAATGAATCTTTATGGTCAACAAAAACTTCCCAGATTGTTCCTGTATAAACCTCAAGACCTCTAGCCAATGATGGAGTAAATAGAAATCGAGTGTTTTCATCATTCATTTCACTTATCATTCTCATCAACTTATTAAATTCTCTTAGTTCGTCACAAGCAAGAATAGTTTTCAGCTCTTCATTTCCTTCTGATTCAAGGAGATTCAACAACTCTACACCCCTCTCATTTGCAATTCCTTTTTCACATAGTTCTTCTACTAGCTCTTCCCTTGATAATTTTTCTAGCTTATCTATCGTCAATATAATATTACTCATATTCTTCTCTGGAACTGAGAAAAGTTTCAATAACCTAGTTAAAATCCTTCGATCGTTAAACTTGACGGTCACCTTCATGTCTAGCTCATTAGCGACATAACTTATCATATTAAAGAATTCCAATTCGGCATATATGGAACTTACTCCCACTACATCAACATCTGCCTGAATAAATTCTCTTTTCCTTCCTCTTTTGATTGGGCCATTTCTGTAAGCTTTACCAATCTCATACTTCTTAAAGGGAAAGCTTAAGTCATTTTTATTTAAGCTAATAAATTTTGCAAAAGGAACGGTTAAATCATATCTCAGTCCAAGCGCTCTCTCCCCCTGATCGGATAAGGTATAAACCTCCTTCATTATTTCCGCTCCTCCAGCATACTTAGATGCCAAGACATCCTCCATAGATAAAATTGGTGTTTCAATAGGATTAAAGCCATAGCTTTCAAAGATCTTTCTTAGTTGATCCACCACTCTGTTTCTCTCAATCTGCTCATCTGGCAAATAATCATAAGTTCCTTTAACATTCCTCATCCATTCTTGTCTTTCTGATTTCATCTCTTACCTCCTTTGATTATAAACTGTCACATACGAACAAAAGCATCACATCAGAACGCTGAGCACGCTCTTGATTAAGAAAAATAGCTTAGTCTCCCTCGCTTTATGATTGTTGCCATAGGAAAGTTTTCTATAGACTAAAAAAGACGCCGTCCATTCGGACGACGTCTACTTATCATCACGAATGCAAATGCAAATAGCACTTGCATCCGGTTAAGGCTACAAGCGCATGATGTGATGATGATGCAATTGTGAAAACATATTTTGACTAAACATAATTTCACTTCCTTAAGTAAATTGTGTTGATTATATCACTAAAGCTTTGTTTTGGCAACCCGCTATGTAAACCATACCCAAAAGGGACGATCTATACGTATTAACTTAATCTTTGATGTAAGTTTATTTCAATCCACGTCCCTATACAAGGGACGACCCACCTGAGTTCATGTTAATGGTATGGGCTGTCTATTTCAATCCACGTCCCTATACAAGGGACGACTAGTGGCGAAATAGTAGATTTCACTTATTTTGATATTTCAATCCACGTCCCTATACAAGGGACGACTCTTGCTGATATTCGAGGTACAATCGATACGTTAATTTCAATCCACGTCCCTATACAAGGGACGACAATTTCCCTGTTCTTGATTGTGATGATTTTATAAATTTCAATCCACGTCCCTATACAAGGGACGACATCAAATATAATGTACTTAACCTGAGGTGTAGGTATTTCAATCCACGTCCCTATACAAGGGACGACCTGGTAATCCAAACATTATACAGCTTATGGAATCAATTTCAATCCACGTCCCTATACAAGGGACGACCTAGTTAAGTCAATAGTAAACGCTGAAACACATATTTCAATCCACGTCCCTATACAAGGGACGACAAAGAAGGGTATCACTTCTTAAGGGATGGACTTATTTCAATCCACGTCCCTATACAAGGGACGACTTCAGCTTCATCGGGTTCGGGTGCAAGTATACCAATTTCAATCCACGTCCCTATACAAGGGACGACATGCAGCATTTGGGAACATGGGTGATCAAATCGATTTCAATCCACGTCCCTATACAAGGGACGACGTGTTTACGCTGTTGGAGGTACGTTAGTAGCAGAATTTCAATCCACGTCCCTATACAAGGGACGACAAAACTTAGCAGCCAGCTCAGCATCAATACCAGAATTTCAATCCACGTCCCTATACAAGGGACGACCACATAGGTTTTAACAGTTTCACCTTTGTCATCTATTTCAATCCACGTCCCTATACAAGGGACGACAGCAATCCCCAAAGAATCTTGTAATGATCCTTTAATTTCAATCCACGTCCCTATACAAGGGACGACGCACAGCTAACATGAATCCATTCTCAGTACCAATATTTCAATCCACGTCCCTATACAAGGGACGACACAAAAAGTTTATCTACCATTGCTGCAATTGATGATTTCAATCCACGTCCCTATACAAGGGACGACACAAAAAGTTTATCTACCATTGCTGCAATTGATGATTTCAATCCACGTCCCTATACAAGGGACGACATTGGCAGAGACGGTTGATACAACAGCAGACATTATTTCAATCCACGTCCCTATACAAGGGACGACAAATGCAGTTAAACCATTGGCAAAAATATTCAAGATTTCAATCCACGTCCCTATACAAGGGACGACAAGTGTTTCTGAAGTTACTGATTACAACGACTTTATTTCAATTCACGTCCCTATACAAGGGACGACAGCAAAATATGACAAAAAATATTGTCTTTTTTTTGCGACTTTTATTTATTTGGTACAGTAATTTGGTATATCAGAAATATAAATAATACTATTCCTAATATTTTATAACTTAATCACATTAATCTCAGTGCGAGAACACTACAATTACATGACAGCTTAAACTTCGCACTAAATCATAAGCGGACCTTCAAGATCCAAACTCTCTTTAGCTCCTACATGTTCAACTTTCCTCTTATAATTATCACCTAAGTAATAAAATCTTAGACTATCTGTTTCGTTATTAATCAGCTCAACTAATTGTCTTTTAACTACCTTAAAGGTCGCAGGATCAATAACGCATTCAAAAACAGAATTTTGTACCCTCTGGCCATAATTTACGCATTGCTTTGCAACTCTTCTTAAACGTGTTCTTCCCTCAGGAGTCTGTGTATTTACATCATAAGTAATTAATACTAGCATTTACTCACCTACTTCCAGAAAAATGGTGGATATTCATTAATATCCTCTTTCAAATATCTTGCCAATAGCATTCCTTGAATATAAGGAACTAATCCCCATTCTATTTTTTCTCCTAAATAGGGGTGTGTAATCACTTCCTTTTTTTTAGCCTGCCATGCATTAAGAATCTTCTTTCTACTCTTTTCTGTCATCAGAACAGCACCATTTTCCTGCACAAGAAAGTCATTTTTAGATACAATTTTTTTATTAATTAGACTAATTACCAGGCGATCTACCATAACTGGTCTAAGTTCTTCTATGATGTCTAATGCAAGAGACATCCTCCCTGGTCGATCTCTATGTAAGTAGCCAATATAAGCGTCCAACCCTAGGGCTTCTAAAGCTGAACCAATGTCATGCACAAGCATTGTATATAAAAACGAAAGCATAGCATTAACCCTATCTAAGGGTGGTCTTTTCGTTCTTTTTGTAAAGAAAAAATCTTTCTTCTGATTTAAAATCAACTCATTAAACTTACTAAAATATAATTTCGCACATTCACCTTCATATCCTCTTAATTGATCAAGCGATACACTTTTCCTTATTAAGGGTAGTCTATCTTTAAGTTGTAACGAAACTCTTTTTATCCCGTCAACATCTACCCGTAACGGATTGTCTCTAGTTACTCGTTCTAAAACCCATCTTGAATTATAGACCTTCCCCAGAATCATATTTCTTGCGATTATAGTACTAGCGAATTCATTTTCAGATTGTATGTACTGTTTTTTTCTTAATAAGATATTTCCTTTAGATTTTCCAACTACCCTAGCCAAAAATTTACCATAAGGGTTTAAAAAGGTTAATCCAATACTTTTTTCAGCACAAGCATACATAAGTGCAGGACTTGCGCCAATATATCCAAATGAAATTATACCTTCTAAGTTATGTAAAGGAACTCTTCCCAATTCACTATTATCTTGTTTTACTACTATATTTTCACCATCT
Source organism: Vallitaleaceae bacterium (assembly GCA_963677625.2). Taxonomy (GTDB): domain Bacteria; phylum Bacillota; class Clostridia; order Lachnospirales; family Vallitaleaceae; genus UBA1351. The sequence goes on along the minus strand of CAXXSW010000002.1, from coordinate 174,415 downwards.
AGACCTAAGTATGTGTTATCAGTGGTAATATACAAAGTATTAAGCATTTTTTTAATTTCAATCACCTCCAATCCTCTTATCGATATATTCAGATACATCTCTCTTATTATCAAGTTTTGGTTGACAGATATTAATAAGAGAACAGGCATTACATGATTTAGTCATTTTCACCTTCGGGGTATACTCCTTTCTGTAATAATCATGCATTTCTTGAAACATCTTTTTTGTTTCCATTCTCAGTTCATCTGTAAACTCAATTTTACTTCTTCTTTTAACCGCATCATAAAAAAGGTATCCTTCAAATATGGAACAAGACATCATTTCTTCCAAGCACATTGCTTGTGCACACAGCTGTAGCTCATCTGCTTTGTTATCTTTAGGCCTTCCTCTTTTATACTCAATCGGAACAGGAATATACAGCCCCTTGTGGCTAAACAGTGAAATACCCTCATCACTTTCATGAAATTCAACAACATCACATATTCCACTGGTCCCAAGTGTTCTTGAAAAGACATACATACTTCTTGACACAATTAATCCAGGCCTTTTCTCCTTGAGTTCAAAATTATGTGTCCTCTTATGTATTATTTGTCCCTCGATAGTTCTAACATTTTCATTCCACTGTTGTTCTATGTGTATCAACGCCCATTGTCGTCTACAAAAGGCAAAATGTTGGATCCCAGATAAGCTTAGATAATCATCTTCTCTATACACTTACAATACCTTCATAAATTTGACACCAGAAGGAATTTCATTTTCATCCACATTTATTGAATAGTCATTATATTTTCTGGCGGGGCTTATCTTCCTTTCAACCTTAATCGACTCAAATAATTTATAAGCAGGGCATTCCCCTAACTCACTATCATGTTTAAATACAAATAAGTTCCTAACTGACATTTTTCCTCGTGCAGCCGAATGGTCAATTTCAAACATATTAATCACTGCTTTCCAGAAAAGTTCTAAATCCTCTTCATTAAAACCCGTCGTTTTTCTAGCTAAATTTGCGGAGATATATCCATCAAGTCGATACAAAGCATATGGTATAACGTATTTCCTTCCCATTTCAGTCCCTTTTTTTTCAGCATCCTTTTCTGTGGTTATCGCTACCCTTGTTATTGTCACCTCCTGCTGAACAATAGGATCAATTGACTTAGCAAAGCCTAATTGAATAGGACCACGAATTTGTCCACAGTTTAAGGCTGCTTTTACAAAAGTTGTCATTACTGCACCAAATGCCCTAATATCATAAAAGTTCTCACACATAAACCCCCGTATCCGCTCATCATCTTTTCCTTTTTCAGGCTTTTCATTTTTTATTCCTAGGTATTCATAGGCTTCTTTATCACTCCTATTTAAAGGAATATTCTCTTTAATATAGATTCTATAGCCCGGTGAGTCTTCCTTAAAAGTTTCAACATAATTTCTTATTTTTCTCTTAATACAGACATCCGTAACAATACCATGCCCGGTTTCCATATCAATTCTAGGCATATTGCCTGCGTCAGGGTCACCATTGGGATTTCCATTTTCCACCTCAAATAACACAGTAAATTCATATCGGTTCTTTATAACTGATTTCATATTAGTCCTCCTTTACTTTTTTATAAAAACTATTTTTCTGATGATAATATCCAAGTATAAATATACCTTGCTCTTCCATACTTAAACTTGCTGGAAAAGGTTGGTTATCAACTGATAATTTATCCATTATCCCATTAATTCTTTTTTCTGAAATATTACCAAAATCAGATTTCCTGATATGATGATTTGACAATTTCAGTAACCGGGGAAATACCATTAACGGAGTTGTCGAAGCCGATGAAAAGAAGCTATCCTTGATAGATGCTTTTATACCCGGACTAGCATCTTCTTGTGTCTTTTCAAGAACCGCAAAAAGTCTTCCCAGCACATATGCTTTATTATCACTTTGTTCATTAAGCGCCATTACTAATACCTCCTCATAATCATTATTATTCTGATTTCGTAACAAATATGCCTTTATAATTGATGCCTTTATGTAGTTAATATTTTTCTCAGCTCTAATTCTAAGTATGATAGTCTGATATAAGCCATTCGGATAAGGTGTTCCATTTAGTATAGCTCTCATAATAGCTCCAGACAGGAGTGGAGACGCTTTTTTTTCAGTTGATGTAGACGGTATTGTTTCTCTAACAAGTCTCCATAATGGGATAAAGTCTAAGTCCTTACTATACTGTTTCTCTATTTTCAGATCATCATAGTGTTTGGAAACATTTTTTGTAAAATTACCCAGAGAATCTTCAATAAAAAATCTTATGGAAATACGTGCTGCATTTGGAGAAATACCTACAATAACTACCTTTGATGTAGTCTCAAATACTTGTGATGATTGGTAAAAAGGTTTACCTTCAGTCAAATTTTTAAAGCCATCCCTAATAGCGATTAATGCCCTAGTATCGCTTCTGACTTTTCCCTCCTCTTCATAAAGCGGTGTTGGATCAAACATTAAAGACATAAAATCCTGAATTCCTTTATCTGCACTTTCAGCCCAAAAAACAATTGTTGAATCACCTAGAACTAATCGATGGTGAGGAGCTTTTAGCATATAGTTCAAAGTTGTTGCATATGCAAATGAAGCATATACACCAACCGGAGCATTTAATCCTTGCATTTTTTCTTTTCCATATGACTCATAAGCTCTGGCATTAAATGAAACCATAGAATTTCCCATTGATTGACCTTGATATAAACCCTTAATACTCGGATGAAGCCGTTCTATGATATCTTCTCTTCCAGTTACAAGACACATCTTATTAACTCCATCTTTAACATTCATATACCTATCCCACGTTTTTCTAACCATATGATTTTCGTGTAAATAAGCCTTCATATTCAATTCAGTTTGAAATATAATTGATCCACCACTTTTTAGATCATCTATATTTTCGCTAATACATTGATAGCTATAACTTTTTTCCGGATTCCATGATTTAATAAATTTAAGAAATAAGAGAACTTCTTTATCTTCGATATCTGATAATAGCTTTAAATGCTTCTTCTTGAAATTCTGAAAATGCAATAGTGCTTTCTCTTCTGACTTATTTCTTTTTTCTTCACTATCGTTTAGTTTACTTTTAATATCAAGACCAAAAGTATAACTTGCATTCTCACACATAAAATTAGAATTTACAGATGAGGACTTTTTCAATTGTTGCGGTACTTTCATTGAACAAGGAACATATTTCTTCCCATTTTCATCCAGGACCTTTAATGGTAATAATGTTTTCAGATTTCCATATTCTCCAATGACTGCTACAAAAGATACATTAGCTAAGGAATAACCATATTCAGGAATCTTACAATCCGGATCATCCTTAATAATTTCATAATACCTGACCAAGTCTTGCAATAACACCTTATCACCTCCTTAAATCAACATCCCTCAAATCTATACTACCATTATTCATCTTACACCGAAAAAACATAGGGTCTATTTGCTCTTTATCACTAAAATCCATATCATAAAGCATAAAACCTAAATCACGAGTTCCAGACAACTCACTTTCCGGTATTTCGTCTTCAACCAGTCTAAACTTCACCGGAAATTCTCTACATCCAAAATATGGCGTATGATAACATTGCCCTTTTCTCATTCGTCTAAGTGCAATATTATAGTGTTTTTCTTTTGTGTCACTTTCTCCAGCCTTTGATGTCAATTCAAAGTGTGCCACAATTACGTATCTAACATTTCTAAGAACAGTTGATGCTCTTTGTTGGATTGCTTGACTAGTAACAAGATAATTATTTTTCCCCTCCTTACCTTGCATCAATCTTTTCATCTTATTATGTGATATTTTTTCACTAACTTCATTTCTTCTAATATTATCAAATTTTGGCTCGTTATAGACAATTATTCTATCTATAGTCCATTTGATAGCAGGTTTCCAATATATTGCCTCGATAATACCCCTAGCTGCTGAGGGTGTCATCACATCGTATGACATCCTTTCCACCTTAAATTCAGGCCTTGTAAAAAGTGCATAATCTCCCCATACTTCAAGTGCAATTCCATATCCCACAATACCATCTCCTTTCTAAAAATAAATCCCAATTCCTTCAGCTTCCTTAATAATCAATCCGGATTTCGAATCATAGTCCTCCAGACTACGCAATATATATATATCATCATCCACTGCTCTTAGCTTTCCACCATTCAGCAAATGTTCAAATTCCTTTTTATAAATATTTACAACATAAGATTGTAATTTTCTCAGTGTTTTTCTTTTATAATCTAAATGTGCAAGCCTTTCCAAATCTTTTTCTACTTTTTCATCAGGTATAATAATCGAAAGAGAAATATCTTCAATTATTTTGAATTCCTTAGCAATATCAGCAAAATCAAAGTCAAAGTATCTCCCCCTATCACGATTATCCAAACGTGCCACAATCTTTTTATTATCAAGACTTTCTCCTAAATAGAAATACAACAATTCAAAATATCTATAAATTGCATCGTTAGATAAGAGATCCTCATATTCTTCAACAACTTGTTTAGTTACTTCAATTTCCCTTTTAAAACTTGCAGGTTGTCTTCGAGAATAAAGTCCATCTGGTTCAAATATATGAACCAAACCCAATACTTTCTTGCCACTTCTATCACCCAGCTTCCCTTCACGGTTACATCTACCAGCAGCCTGAATGATAGAATCTAATCCACCCAAAGATCTATAAACTACCGGGAAGTCAAGATCAACACCTGCTTCTATCAAACGTGTTGATATTACTTTGCATGGCTGATTGTTATTTAAACACTTTCTTATTTTATCTATAGTTGCTTTACGGTGAGCTGGATACATTAAGGTTGAAAGGTGGTAATTATTTTCTCCATCAAGTTGATTGAAAAGTTCATAAGCATGCTTCCTTGTATTTACAATGCACAAGACTTGCTCACATTGGTTCAATTCTATCACCAGTTCTTCCATACCCATCTTGCCCCTAATAAGAAGACTAGTCCTTCGAAATAGTCGATTAATTTCATCCACTTGACTACATATTTCTACTACAGGTTTTTTTGATGGAAAAATATGATTTATACTAGGTTGAGTTGCACTACATAAAACAATTGAAGCTTGATAATTCCTGCACAATTCGTCCATAGCATAAACACATGGGACTATGTATTCTGTTGGTAACATTTGGACTTCATCAAAAATAATAATACTATTTGCAATATTATGGATTTTACGACATTTAGAAGATTTTGAAGCATATAATGATTCAAAAAACTGAACGTTGGTTGTTACGATAATTGGGGCATCCCAATTTTCTGATTGTAACTTCTTTTTTTTATAGTGTCCTTCATCATCGTCAAAATCAAAATTAGCATGATGCTCTAGGACATATTCTTCTCCAAACAATTCTTTAAAAACTTTTGCATTTTGTTCAATTATAGATGTATATGGTATGACATATATAATCCTGTCCATATTATTTTTCATTGCATGTTCTAATGCGAAACCCATTGTTGCTAATGTCTTTCCACCGCCAGTCGGGACTGTTAATGAATACAGACCTCGGCTTTTTTCTCCATGATAAACACAATCATTAAATATTTTATTACGCTTCTCATTAATAATTCCCTCTTGATTAAAATTCTTAACTTTTCTATTTAATTGTTCTTGTAGCGTTTTAAAAGAACATTCGGTAAAACGGTTTTTTTTACCTGAATTCATAAAAGATTCTGTATCGAGAAAATCAGCATCAACAAGACAGGAAAACAACATACGGATAAAAAAAGATACTGTGAATCCACCATTTTTTACTGGCAAAAGCCTAGGATTGTTCAATTCACTTTTTACCTCCTTAGGAATATCAGTAACATAATCTGTATAATCAGGAATCTGATAATGATCAGATAGTCTAGCAGATAAAGTCCCCTCTCCCCCAATATCTGCCATGCTTCCACAATTTAAAAGTCCACTATGATGACCTGATATACAGTAGGCTAAGAGCTTGCCTTTTATACGTCCATATAGAGCTATAGCTTCTCTTGCTCCTGCTGATGAATGGTCACATCTATGTCCATGTCCTAATATTCTGTTTTGAAATTCATCAGAATATTTCCCAAGATCATGGATAAGGCCACAAATATACCCATAGTCACCATGATTAAAACTTTGTGCAAATGCTTCTGATAATTTTGCTGTACCTAGTAAATGTTCTGCTAATGGTTGTAATTCACCCTTATCATTACTATGTCCAATATACATTTAGTTCCCTCATTAAAATCTACACCTATATAATCATTTACAACTTCCAATTAAACTGTCCATATTATTAAGTATATTCCTTATATTTTTCTTTTACAATAATATACAATTCAGCTAGGACTTATTCATTATTTCTTAATCAAACAAAGTAGCTTCACCTCCTTCGCTATCCTATATAAGAAAAAAAGCTTGTAGTCCAAGACTACAAGCTTATCATTATTAAAACATCAAATTAAATCGCATGCTTTATTCATTTTCTTCTCATTACGGAAGCTCTCTCAATAATTTTAGTTGGAATTCTAGTGACTTCCTCATGAATAACTCCTTGGTTCATCTGTTCATAGAGAACATTGGCAACCGTTATACCAATAAGCTCTTTGTCTTGACTGACAGTCGTAAGTTCTGGTGTTACATACTTTGCAAATACAATGTCATCAAAGCCCATTACCGATATATCTAGAGGAACGTTAAGTCCTATTGAACTAATAGCTTTCATAACCGCAACGGCCATGATATCAGCGTCAACAAATATTGCCGTAGGTCTAGAATTTTCATCAAAGCGACTTAAAAAATATTCCGTTGCCTTATAAGCCGCTTCAAAGGTAAAGGCATCTGCTTCTATCTCATAAAAATCCTGACTTTCAATCCCTACTTGTCTTAATCCCTCAAGAAAACCTTCCCGTCTTTCCACTGCTGCCAAGATATCCGAAGGTCCTGAAATATGGGCGATTTCTCTATGCCCCATATCATAAAGATATTTTACAGCATCTTTAGCAGCCTTATAATTATCTGAGATTACTTGAACAGTCTTACTATACTTAATATCTGATGTTACACACGGAATATGGCTAGCCAGGATTCGGTTAACCGTAACCTCATCAGCCAAAGCAGCAATAATGTATACTCCATCAACATTCCTATATTTTGCATGTTCTAAGTATCCAATTTCTCGATTACCTAAATTTTTCGAAATGAAAACCGTATCATAACCCAGCTTTCCAATCCGTCTCCGAAATGCTTCTAGTATAGGTGAAAAAAGCTGATGTTCTAAGCCTATCCCTAACTCCGCAGAAAAAATAACGCCAACTAAATAACTTTTGTTTGTCTTGAGACTTCTAGCTGCTAGATTAGGTACATACCCCAATTCATCAGCTACCTTCAACACCTTATCCTTTGTTTTCCTGCTAACTTCATGATAATCGTTAAAAACCTTTGATACAGTTGCTGCTGAAACCTCAGCCTTTTTTGCAATATCATATATAGTTATCATTATAGCCTCCTAAGGATATATCAAGGGTTTCTCTACCTTTATAAATTGGCCCTTCTAAAGCTTCTTCAAAAGTTCCTCACGAAGGTCTTCAAAGCCAGGCTTACCAAGAAGAGCAAACATGTTCTTCTTATAAGCTTCAACACCTGGTTGGTTAAATGGATTAACACCCAGTAAGTATCCGCTGATACCACAAGCTTTTTCAAAGAAATAAATCAGTTTACCAAAAGCAAATTCATCTAACTGTTCCATATCGATAACGAGATTAGGAACATTTCCATCAACATGAGCGAGCAATGTTCCTTGGAAGGCTTTTTCGTTAACAAAGTTAAAACCTTTACCTGCAAGGTAGTTAAGGCCGTCAAGATTCACCTCAGCTTCTTCGATAATCACATCTTCAATCGGATTCTTCACTGTAATCACTGTTTCAAAGATATTTCTTCTACCTTCTTGGATATATTGTCCCATTGAGTGAAGGTCAGTTGAATTATGAACAGCTGCTGGGAATATACCCTTGTTGTCCTTACCTTCTGACTCACCGTATAATTGTTTCCACCATTCTGCTACGAAGAACATAGCTGGTTCATAATCAACTAATATCTCAGTTGACTTACCTCTATTATAAAGAGCATTTCGAACAGCAGCATACTTATAGCAGATATTTTCTTCCACATTTGGATTGGCGTATTCTTTTCTAGCTGCTGCTGCACCTTCCATCATCTTATCGATATCGATACCTGCTGCTGCAATTGGCAAAAGCCCAACTGGAGTTAATACAGAGAAACGTCCACCTACATCATCAGGAATAACAAAAGTTTCATAGCCTTCTGAGTCGGCTAATTCACGAAGAGCACCACGGGCCTTATCTGTTGTAGCAAAGATTCTTGACTTAGCTTCATCCTTGCCATATTTTTCTTCAAGTATCTTTTTAAGTACTCTAAAAGCAATACCCGGCTCAGTTGTTGTGCCAGACTTTGATATAACATTTAAACATACGTCTTTACCTTCAAGGAATTTAACCAATTGGCTAAGGTATGTACCACTAATGGTATGTCCTGCAAAAAGAACCTGTGGGCCTTTTCTTTCTTCTTTATCCTGTAAATTATAAAAAGAGTTACTAAGGGCTTCAATAGCAGCTTTTGCACCTAGGTAGGAACCACCAATACCGATAACAACAAGAACATCCGCTTTTTCTTGAATCTTCTTAGCAGCCGCTTTTACTCTGTCAAACTCATCTTTGTCATAATTTACTGGAAGATCCACCCATCCTAAGTAGTCATTTCCAAGTCCAGTTCCATCGTGTAATGTTTTATGTGCAGCTTGAACAAGCGGCGCAAGACCTGCGACCTCATGTTCTAATATGCCACTGTTTGAATAATCAAAACTTAAACTCATTACAATCCTCCTTTGTTTAATAAATTCTATCCTATCATACTTCTTTCTTTAAATTAAGGCCTCACAAGCTTGGGGTGTCTTAATTTTTATACTATATCTTTACTTCACTACTATTATAAAGGAAAATCCAATAAACGCAAATGAAAAAAGACCATTTAATCCCATCTATTTAAAAACCGAACAAAGAACCTTCCTATAGAATGAAAAAATCCAGGCCAATACATAAACCTGGACTTCCTCTTATTTATAGCCTAGCAGGCCACAATTTCTTTAATATTAAACTCCTTACCGGATAAAACAATGAACTCTTGACATCCACAGTCAGGGCAGGTATTCTTCATAGCAGGTAAATTATAATCTCTCCCACATGCTCTACACCTTCCATTTCCCGGTAAAACCTCTATGACCAAGTCGGTATCCTCAAGAATGGTTCCTTCAACTGCCATTGGATAACAAGCTTCCACATACCTTGGAATCATGGAAGACAGTTCACCGATTTCTAGGACAAGGGTCTGAATTTCTTCTAGCTTATTTTCCTTAGCCACTGCCTCAATTCGTTCAACAATCTGAAGAACGATTCCTAATTCATGCATAGTCCACCTATTTCTTTATAAGATGCTTAATATTTTTAACTGCAATTTTACCCTGACGCTTAACTGCATGTTTTATAACCGGTATCTTCATTTCAGAAAAGTCCACTCCGGCACTATCATAACGACGTTCCAAATGAATGGCATCAAATTTACACTTGGTTGTACACACACCACAACCAACGCATTGGAATTCGTCTACAATAGTTGCTCCACATCCCAAGCAACGTTCTGTTTCTTCTTTCATCTGTTCCTCAGTAAATGTTTCTCTAAGGTCTACAAAAGTTTCTTTGGACTTGTGACCCTCAACATGAATAGGACGTTGTCTTGGAATAGAATCATAACCATCCAGATTTAAGGTATTCTTATCAAAGGAATGATATTCTCTGCGTCTATTAAGGTCAAGGTTATAGTCATTTACATACCGATGAATGGATATAGCCCCTTGTTTTCCAAGGGCAATGGCATCAATAGCGAACTTAGGTCCTGTAACGGCGTCACCACCAGCAAAAACATCCACTTCTCCTGTTTGGAATGTTATGGAATCTACTTTTAAGGTCTTATTAGGGTTTAGTTCCATTTTTGAATCTTTAAGAAGATCCCCCCAGGCCATGCTCTGACCCACAGAAAGGATAACTTTATCGGCTTTAACCACCTTTGTTACTGTCTCATCAAAGACTGGAGAAAACCTTCCTTCCTCATTAAATACAGATACGCATTTCTTAAACTCGACGCCAATAAGCTTACCATCCTCTATAACAATTGCCTTTGGCCCCCATCCATTATCAATAGCGATATCTTCACCTAAGGCCTCTTCAATTTCCTCTTCAAGGGCAGGCATTTCCTCTCTGCTTTCCAGACATAACATCGTAGTTTCCTGTGAACCAATTCTTATAGCAGTTCTGGCTACATCAATAGCTACATTACCACCACCGATAACAAGGGTCCTACCTGTAAAAGATAAGTCTTCCTGTAGATTAACCTTTCTAAGAAAATCAACACCAGTCATAAGGTCCTCATGCTCTTCACCTTCAAGGCCAAGACCTCTACCAGCTTGTGCTCCTACAGCCATATAAAAGGCTTTAAATCCCTTTTTACGAAGGTCATTAAGGCTTATATCCTTGCCAACTTCAATACCTGTTTTAAATTCCACTCCAAGTTCTCTCAGCACTTCGATCTCAGAATTAATAATATCTTTACCTAATCTAAAAGATGGAATTCCAAGGGTTAACATACCACCTAGGACTTTTTGTTTTTCAAAAACACATACCTGATAACCGTCTTTCGCCAAGTAATAAGCACAGGACAAGCCAGCTGGACCAGCACCGATAACAGCAATCTTAATACCCTTGTCAGGACTTTTGACCGGTACAAAACGGTGGTCAGCCTCAAGATCCTGGTCAGCAATAAACTTTTTGATTTCATCAATAGCTAATGGTTCGTCAATATCACCTCTTGTACATTCTGACTCACATTTTCTAGGACAAATTCGGCCACATACTGCTGGGAAAGGATTTTCTAATTTTATAAGTTCCAAAGCTTCCTTGTATCTTCCTTGGGAAGCTAATTTAATATAGCCTTGAATACCAATGTGAGCTGGACATTCAGACTTACATGGACTGGTACCGGTTTCCTCAACAAAAGTCCTTGTCCTATAATCCAAGTCCCATTTGTCCGGTCCCCACTTAGTATCTCTTGGGGTATCACCTGTCTCTTTCACATAAGATTTTGCGTCTCCACACAGTTTTTCACCTAAAGTTAAGGCATTGACCTGACAGTTTTCCACACACTCACCACAGGCGACACATTTATCCTTGTCAACAACTGCTGTATAATTAGACCTAGAAAAATCAGGATTTTTATACATCGTTGCATTTCTTAAACCGAAACAGGAACATCCACAGCAATTACAGATAGCCAAGGCATTTCCCGGACCTGAAAGATTTGGAATCGAGTGAACCATTCCCTCCCTTTCCGCTTGTTGACAGATAGCGACTGCTTCTTCCCTTGTGATTTGACGTCCACGTCCAGTTTTTATGTAAAATTCTGCTGCCGGACCTAATTGGATACACATATCTTTGATACTGTGTCCACAGCCTTCTCCTATAACTTGCATGGAAGTTCTACAAGCACAGTCTGCTGCGGAAAAAACATCATGTTTATCAAGCAGATAAGTTATTTCCTCATAAGTAGCCTTTTTCACTTCACCTTCAATAGCAGTCTCAATAGGAATAACCCTCATAACGCCCATACCTACAGGAAGATTACCAGCAAGAACAGGACCCAGCTTTCTTGTATACTCTTCAAAACATTCTGCAATTACTGGGTACTTGCTTACATTTTCCTTGTTTGCAACCATATACTCCATAACACCAGGAACATATAGCTCAAGAAAATACATTTTTTTCCCGTCTTCATTTTCATACTTAACGGAACCATCAATAGCCATTTTATTAAGGATTTCTTCTACTTCCTCAGGTGATTTACCACACTTTTTAGATACTTCTTCTACACTTTTCGATTTTCTGATTTCAAGGTGAAGGGCAACTCCTGCCATTTCATCTGTCGTTACCGGTTCAAGTATCCTATATTCCGGGTCTGTTGGCTTTACCTTAATCACACCACCTGTAAGGCCTGCATTTATTTTATTGGCTAAAGCCAACACATTCTTTTTTACCATTGTCTATTCCTTCCTCATATTTTAGTTATACTCATCTTTTAATTCCATTTTTACACTACGAATATGAGTCTCATTACTTTTTCCATTCTAAAACTTGATTTTTCAGCCACTGGGCCCATTCTTCAATACCTTGACCAGTTCTGGCAGATATAGGTATAACCTTTACATTAGGATTGAGCTTCTTTGCCCTTTCTTCTACTGCTTGCAAGTCAAAGTCAAAATGTGGAAGCATATCGATCTTATTAATTAATACAATATCTGCAATAGAAAACATCAGTGGATATTTAAGAGGTTTGTCATCACCTTCAGGCACACTAAGGATCATAACGTTTTTAGATGATCCTGTGTCAAACTCAGCAGGACAGACCAAGTTTCCTACATTTTCAAGAATAACCAAATCCAGTCCTTCCCTGTCTAGGGCATCAAGTCCCTGTCTCGTCATGTCTGCATCCAGATGGCACATACCACCTGTGTGTAGTTGAATGACCTTGACTCCAGTTTTGGAAATGGTATTTGCATCAACATCTGAATCAATATCAGCTTCCATAACGCCAATTTTAAGGTCTTGCTTAAGTTTTGGCAGTGTCTGCACAAGGGTTGTGGTTTTACCTGATCCTGGTGATGACATTAGGTTCAATAAAAAAGTTTTATCTTTTTTAAGTTCAGAACGCAAAAGCTCTGCTCTTTGATTGTTGTCTTCAAATACACTTTCTTTAATTTCAATAACTTTGTACATGTTTAACCTCTCTCTTATATATTTCTTTATTCAGCCATAGCACGAACTTCAAGATAGTGTGGTAAGTCTGTATAGAGCTCACCTCTATATGGATTACGTTTTGTCTTCCATATCTTAGTAAACATATAGACTATGACTGCCACATTTGCTGTTAGGGCTAAAGCGCTGACTGCTAACATGATTGTTGGCTTATAGGTTGATTCCACCATAAACATACCTTCATCCTGAAAAGCAGGAAAAGTCTGTGCAAACATACACCAAATAGCAAGGGTCTGTGCCCTATGTTGAAGCCAAGCACCTTTTCCAAGAGTGAATGAACAAAGGGTTGGTGCTAAAAGTAAGGCAAAACCTGCATACCAAGCGTGTCCAGGTAAACAATTATAAGTATAAGCAAAATTCCAAATATCATAGGCAATAATCCAGAACCAAAGCATATCAGGCCACAGCATATCCATAGATGTATCTTTTGATGTCTTTTTACGGATAACAATACCCATCCAACCTGTAATGGCAATAATATTCAATATACCTGCCACTCCGTTCATAAAGTTCCAGGAACCTCCCAGTACATACATGGCTTCATCAGATAATATACCCCCTCCGGCATAATTCAATCCAACTTCAAAATCCCTTACAACAGCTTCCAAAATATTAATGCTCAATATAAGGGGTGGAAAACACAGCGCCCACTTCTTATCAGCCAGCCTCCATATTTTTCCTGTTTTCTTAGATGTAAACTTAGCGTGTCGGATTGCCCAAAATCCAATACAACCGGCTGTTGATGAATAAACCTTAGCCAGATGAAACCAATCCGTATAAATCTTTCCTTTGAGACTAGTAAACCAAATAAGCGTTAAAATTGTTGGCAAGATGACAAAACTAAAAAAACCAATCCATTTGAAACGTCTTGCCACTTCATTGAATCCGAAGAGCAAGACTAAAACCAAAATCCAAACTCCCCATCCGGTTACAAGGCTTGCTCCTTCTGCATAATTAAATGTGAACATATTCTTCCTCCCATTTCTGATTGGGATTAAATCCCATATAATAATTGTATCTTTGTGTTAAACTTGTAACAATAGACAAAAAAAAGAAAGTGTCGACTTTGTCTACACTTTTCATCGTCTTATAATATTCACTTTTATAATTCTATAGCCAAAGATGTCTTTCCCTATCGGCAAAAGATTCTATGGAAGGATTAATAGACCCATCCAACATAACCTTCAATTTCTTAAGAAGGACTTCCGGTTCTTCTTTCATTCCTTCATTGACCCAGTCCATCATAAGTCCCACAAAAACATAGCGATAAAAATTAATGATAAACTTACAATCCTCTTTATCAAGCTCGAGTTTCTTTCGAGAGAGACATTCCTTCATTACATTTTCCATTAACTCACTCGATACTTCAGTAAAGAAATCACTAACCTCTAATCGATAAGAAGATTCATAAACATGAAGCATCATACCCGCATTAGTTTTAAGATAGTGAAGCGTAGCTAGAAAGCCTCCATGCCAGGTTTCCAAGGTCCTATTATCGTCTATTTCCTTAAATAACTCTCTCCTGAAAATAACCTTAAAGATATCTACTAGGCCCGGATAATGATTATAAAAGGTCTGTCGATTAATCCTGCATAAGTCACAAATTTCTGTCACCCGAATTTTGTCTATAGATTTGTGACAAATCACTTGTCTAAATACTTTTTCAATATCATCTTTTGCGCTATGTCTCATGACTGATCTCCACTGTTTTTTTTCATTATATCATAAAAACAAGTTTGCCTAAATGAGGTGTTTTTCTTAGTGGCGAAATTGCCTGATATAAGGGACTCTTCTTGCTGATTCAAAATAATTACTATATAATTGGAGTCAACGACAAAAAGACTGCTTTTGTTTTGTAGGAGGACTTATGGATTTAATACTGGCTGCCCTTGCTCCGGCTATATTACTACTGATTATTTTCTACAAGGTTGACCGTTACAATAAGGAACCTTTAAAGCTCTTACTCTTTCTATATTTCATGGGTATGGTTAGTGTCATACCTATCCTAATTGTTGAGACTATTCTTAGTGCACTAAATATCTTTAGATTTTTTAATACTGATCTTATGAACCTATACGATGCCTTAGTCGTAGCAGGGTTTACAGAAGAGCTCTTCAAATTTATTTTTCTTCTTCTCTTCGCTTTTAGACGCAAAGAATTTGATGAATATCTGGATGGTATCATCTATTGTGTCTTTGTAAGTTTAGGTTTTGCTACCATAGAAAATATCTTCTATGTTATTGAAGGCTCTTATTCTGTCGCTCTTATGCGCGCAATACTCTCAGTTCCTGCTCATATGCTTTTTGGTATAACCATGGGTTATTACCTATCCCTCAGCAAGTTTAGCCTAGCTCATATCAATAAGACCAAATACATGGTTCTAGCTCTACTTGTCCCCATATTGTTGCACGGATTTTACGACTACATCCTTATGTCTCGCTACCAATTTCTTATTATACTCTTGGTGCCTTTCGTTATCTGGATGTGGATTTTTAACATGAAGAAACTCAAACTCTATTATAATGATTCCAAGTTTCACCATATGACAGACTAAGTTTACTTACTCTTCCTAGAACTATTTAGACTCAATGCGTTCGATGGCCTCTTTTAAGTGATGTATCGATTCTAAAAAGAGTTCATTTTCATGCTCTTCTAAACGATAAACACCGATTTCAATAACACCACCCCGGCCAAGTATTGCCGGAACACCACAAAAAACACCGTCTACACCATATTCACCTTCAAGAAGTGTAGACACCGTTATCATTCGATTTTCATCGTGGAGGATAGACCTTACAATAGCGGTAGTTGCACTTGCAATGCCAAATTGGGTAGATCCCTTTCTCTTGAGAACTTCGTACCCTGCCTTGGCTGTTCTTTCGACCAATTGATCTAAGTCTACATCCTGAAATCTATCTGGATTATCTTCCATAACATCTACAAAGTCCTTACCGGCAACCCGAATATGGGACCATGGAACCATCATAGAGTCCCCATGTTCTCCCATAGCAAAAGCATGAACACTTCTTGGATCAATCCTCATCATCTGTCCAATGAGTTGCTTAAGTCTTGCTGTTTCAAGAGCAGTTCCAGTTCCAATAACTTGCTGTTTTGGAAGTCCTGAACGTTTCCAAACATGATAGGAAATCACATCTACCGGATTGGATACAAGAATAAAATGACCATCGAACCCTGACTCCATGACCTGATCGACAATGGAATCCATAATGACAATATTCTTATCCAAAAGTTCCATACGGTTTTTAACTCCGGCCATAGAGGCTGATGCTGTAATTATAACGATATCAGCATCCTGACATGTTTCGTAACCTTCAGCAGAAACCCGAACATTTCTACCCATATATTCAATACTATGTTGTAAATCCAAAACCTCTCCCAATGCCTTTTCTCTATTAACATCGACCAATACAACTTCTGCACATATACCCTGCTCAATAAGAGAGAAGCTAATGGCACTACCTACCATGCCAGCTCCGACAATAACAACTTTTGTATTAGAAATTTTCATGCTAATTACCTTTTTCTTTCTAACTTCTTACTTGCTTATAATCCACTTTATTATAACATATTAGGACTCCTTCTGCCTATGGACATACCATTGACGAACGCCAGGTGAAGCCTTATAATAAGAAGACAGTTACCACATTAGTACAAGTGACATTACAGAAATTTTTAGAAACCTACAGGTGATTCTATGATAGATAAAAAAGCCATCGAATTCCATGTAAGAGGAATTCTTGAAGCCCTTGGTGAGAACCCTGACAGAGAAGGCCTCATCGATACTCCTAAACGAGTAGCCAATATGTATGAAGAAGTTTTTGCAGGTATCACTCTCAATAACAGTGAAATCGTTGACATGCTCAATAAGACTTTTGATGAAGATTTAGATTTTGTAGCTGAGAGCAAGGATATGGTTGTCATGAAAGATATTGAACTTTTCAGCTATTGCGAACATCATATTGCACTTATGTATAATATGAAGGCAACCGTTGCTTATATTCCCAAAGACAGGGTTATCGGTCTTTCCAAGATCGCACGAATTGTAGACATGGTTTCCAAACGGCTTCAACTACAAGAGCGGATTGGAAGTGATGTTGCTGATATCATGCAGAAGATTACAGGTTCAAGCGATGTTGCCGTCATCATAAAGGGTGAACATTCATGTATGACTTCCCGTGGTATCAAGAAGCCTAATACATCTACAATTACCACTACTTTCAAGGGACGTTTTATGACTGATGAGAATCTCTACCTAAAACTCATGTCCATTTACCAAAGTTAGGTATAGCTACCTTCTTAATAATTGACAACTATGACTCATTCGTCTATAACTTGGTCCACTATTTGGAAGAATTAAACGAACATATTGAAGTCTATCGTAATGATGCTATTATGATAGACTTTATTAAAATACTAAGGCCAAGAGGCATTACATGAGAGGTAAACATTCTTATGATAAATAAAGAAGCTATGAAACGCATTAACAAGATTCTAGAACATCAAGATTATCAGACTTATCTTAAAAAAATAGCCTTCCATGAAAAAGATAGGATTTTCTGTGGTCATGATATGTCCCACTTTCTGGATGTTGCAAGAATTGGATACATCCTAATTATGGAAGATGGTCTTAGCCTATCAAAAGAGCTCATTTATGCAGCAGGCCTCCTTCATGATATAGGTCGTTTTCTTCAATATGAAAAGGGACAAGCCCATGAAATAGCCAGTGGGCACTTAGCACAGGCAATCTTAAGTGATTGTGGTTTCTCAGACAAGGAAGGCCAGCTAATCATACAGGCAATTGTAGACCACCGAAACCAATCCATTAAAGAAGATAAGACTCTTAGCGGTTACTTATACAAGGCAGACAAAATGTCAAGGGCTTGCCACTCATGTCCGGCAGAAAAAGACTGCCATTGGAACAAAGAGAAAAAAAATATGACCCTAATATACTAAAAGGTCAACAATATAATCTAGAACTTATATCTCGTCCATATAAGCTTGGAGGATAGATTAATGAAAAGAGGATGGATTAATGAAAATTGGAAATAAAATATTTGATTTTGAAAAAGAAGCATATGTGATGGGAATCTTAAATGTTACTCCTGATTCCTTTTCCGATGGTGGTAAATATAATACCCTTGAGACAGCTATCAAGCAAGCAGGTAAAATGATTCTTGAGGGCGCTCATATCATTGATATCGGTGGTGAGTCCACTCGACCAGGCCACTCTGAAGTAGATGCTAAAACTGAAATCAGTCGTGTTGTTCCTGTAATCCAAGCACTAGTTGCAACTTACGACACACCTATCTCCATCGACACATCAAAGGCAGAAGTAGCCAAAGCAGCCATTGAGGCCGGGGCTGACCTTATTAATGATGTATGGGGATTTAAAAAGGATCCGGACATTGCCTCTATCGCCGCCCACTACAATATTCCTTGCTGCTTAATGCACAATCGGATCCAGGCTGACTATAAGAATCTTATTCCTGACATCCTTGATGACCTAAAAGAAAGTATTAATATAGCCCTCGCTTCCGGTGTAAGCAAGGAAAACATTTTAATTGATCCAGGTATTGGCTTTGCCAAGTCACTAGAGGAGAACCTAGTTGTCATGAATAGGTTGGATGATTTCCTTGATCTGGGTTATCCTATTCTTCTAGGTACTTCCAGGAAATCCATGATTGGAAAAACTTTGAACCTTACAGCTAGAGAAAGGGTTGAAGGAACTATTGCTACCACTGTCTATGGCTATATGAAGGGCTGTCGTATTTTCAGGGTCCATGATGTTAAAGAAAATCTTAGGGCCCTCCAGATGACAGAAGCTATGGTCTATCCAAAAGATATAAGCAAGTAAAAATCATAGTCACTTCACAGCCTATACAATGAAGGCATATACATAAGAGCGAAAAACCTGCTGACTTCTTTTACCAAATATAGAATCGAGGATAATATGGATCAATTAATTATTAAAAATCTTGAACTTTTTGGATATCATGGTGTTAATCCAGAAGAAAAAACCATGGGGCAAAAATTTATAGTGGAAGCCAAAATCACATTAGACCTTAGCCAAGCCGGAGAATCAGATTCCTTATCATCCGCCATAAACTATGCAAAACTATGTCATGAACTCCAAGAAGTTTTTACCTCATCCAAACATGACTTAATTGAAAGGGCCGCTACTGTTCTCTGTGAATATATTCTTACCCACTATCCTCAAGTGACGGAAGTCGATTTAACCCTAAAAAAACCTTGG
Source organism: Vallitaleaceae bacterium (assembly GCA_963677625.2). GTDB lineage: Bacteria > Bacillota > Clostridia > Lachnospirales > Vallitaleaceae > UBA1351. The sequence continues at coordinate 155,183 of CAXXSW010000002.1, read as the reverse complement.
GCACCCATTCATTTACCTATTGATTATCCCGCTATTCGCCTAATCCGTAAATGGCATACTGCCTACATTGCAGTAGGTGCCAACTTAGGTGATAAGAGGGAAAATATCGCATCAGCTATGGAAACAATTCATAATACCTGGCATACATCAATCACTAAAAAATCAACCCTTATCGAAACAGATCCTGTTGGCTATGAAGATCAGGATACTTTTATAAACGGCGTCATAGAAATCAAAACCCTACTTAGCCCTGTCAAACTTATACGCTGGCTACTCACCATTGAAAAGGACTTAAAAAGAGAACGAGTCATTCACTGGGGGCCAAGAACCATTGACTTGGATGTCATCTATTATGACGATGCCATTACCAGCCTAGAAGAAATTGTCATTCCCCATCCAAGAATGCATGAACGAGGCTTTGTCCTTGAACCTCTTAATGAGATTGCTCCATATAAAATGCATCCAATCCTTGGCAAGCGAACTTTTCAGCTTCTTCAAGAACTAGATGCAGATTCTTAATATTCATTAATTTATGAAAGAGCATTAATCTATTTTCTTATTATATATTCTTAATAACCTTCATCAACTGCTTTTGTGGCATCTTCAATGTCTATTCCATCATTGATGGTGCCTTTTAATTTCCAAATAAGAATAAGTGAAAGCATACCATAAACAAAAATTATACCTTCAAGAACCCATGTATTGGTAGTATAATTGCCTACAATAATTACCGATGCATCAACAAACATATGGGTAAAAAATACGATCAGTACATATAACCATTTTCTACCTTTGACAATCCCTATGGTAACCAATAAGCTTAAGGCCACATGTAGAAATATTGTCATGACTCGTTCAAAACCAGCAGCAAAAAACTGATCACTAGGTGTTTGCATCAATATACCCCTTAATAGGTCTTGTTGTTCCAAGGGAATAATAGAAGCCATAGGATTCTGCTTTCCTGCATTTAACATTAGACTATAGGAACCATATAATAAATTGTTCAATCCGACGAGTAAAACAGCTTCTATACCACCATGACCAAGACCATGTATAATACCACTTCGATATGACAATCTTTTTGTCAGTAAAAAGTTCAAGGTGATAAAACGACCTATAGTTTCCAATAAAGCCGCTGTTCCGCCAAGAAACAAAGCAATCCCCACCGGATATAGGAAGCCTTCTTTTCCTGCCAGATTAAGGTACCACTTCATCTTTGGCAAAACCAGTTGAAGTATGGGTAATCGGATAACCATCTGGGTTAGATAAAAGGACAAACCACCAGCAATGAATACCCCAATATACCTAGCTGACTTCTCGCGGAAATAAAAATACCCTCCAATGGGAATTCCAATACACAGGATACCATTTAGAAACATAAATAAAACAGACCAACTATTGACCATCACTTTCCTCCTTGCTTAGAACTCTTTCCAGACAGGACCTCCAAAAGTTCCGAACTTCACCCATAGTTCTTTATAATGACCGTCTTTTTCATATGCAATCTTATATACAGACTGACCTCTACCCACCCATTTAAATGGTCCTACGGTAAAAACTCCCCATTGTCTGCTTGCATCATAGTCAAAAACGCCCAGTTCCATCATTTTCTCTTCAATTTTCCGTTTATATCCAGCATAAAAAATCAGGTTTATGACTGCCACAATGGCAAAAATCAATATAAGTCCTATATATTGCATTCAATCACCTCTTTCTATACTCATATTACTATATTGATTCTTAAGTACAAGTCACTTTGACTGAATTATACATATTACGGCCTATATTGGCTAAGATAAGCTGTCTAACTTCCCAATTAACGTCTTATAAAAGGACATACACCGTTCCAAGTTTTCGAATGAAATTCGTTCATTACTACCATGAATAGTAGCCAACTGTTCTTGCTTCAACTTCATTGGAGCAAAGCGATAAATGTGGTCACAAACCTTCTCATAATGATGAGAGTCAGTTGCTGCCATAACAATATATGGAGCGACTAGGACATGACCAAATATTTCAGGAACCGTCTCCTTAATTAATCTAAATCCTTCTGAATCGGTTTCTGATATCTTTGATGGTTCCTTGCTCTCAATAATATCAATCCGAACCGGATACTTACCTGCTATCTTTTTTATATGACTAATCACCTGATTAACTGAATCATCTAAACCGATTCTCGAGTTAAAGGTAATTGAAGCCTCACTAGGCAGAATATTAGGTGCAGGACTTCCCTCTGACATAGTCGCTGAAAGAGTAGTCCTAAGCATAGCATTTCCAGTATTGCTTTTTGAAAAAACAAACATAAAGAGAGGCTTAAATAGCCAAAGATTACTGAGAATCACCCTATTTAGGATACCCATTTTAGGTCCGATCACCATAAGAAACTCTTTAGCAGGTTTCAAAAGTTTCATGGGCATCGGATTATTTTCTAAATCTACAACCAACTGGCTGATTCTTCCAATCGCCGTATGTTTAGGCGGCATTGACGAGTGACCTTCTTCTCCTGACATGGTGACTTTTAAGTCCAAGGAACCTTTTTCACCAATTCCAATGAGACCGACAGCCTGGTTCATACCCGGTATTGAATCTACTGATACAATTCCACCTTCGTCCATAATAAACCCAAGGCGAATATTATTTTCCTCCAGATATTTAGCTATTTGGTAAGCTCCACCATCACTTTGAATTTCTTCATCGTGTCCAAAGGCTAGATAAATATCATTTTTTAGTTCATAGCCTTGGTCTAGCAAGCTTTCGACAGCTTCCATAGAACATATCAAGGTGTTCTTTGTATCTAAGGCTCCTCTTCCCCAAACATATCCATCTTTAATGGCTCCTGAAAAGGGTTCTTCTTCCCAGTCACTGCTTGTCTTTTCAGATACAGGGACGACATCCTGATGAGCCATAAAAAGACTTGGAAGTCCTGAATTCTCACATCCCTTCCACCTAAAGAGAAGGCTATACTTATTAATAACTATTTTTTCAAGCTGGTCATGGATGAGAGGAAAGTCCTTTTCCAGACTTTGATGGAGTTCAAGAAACTTCCCATAGTCAATTTTATCTTTATCGGCATAACTAATCGTCTTGATTTGAATAGCGTGCTGAAGTTTTTCTGCCAACTTTTCAATGTTTGCAGCCGGTTCAATTACCTTAACAAACTTTTTTTCTTGCCTTGTAAATCTAAGGGTTCTAATTGTAATGACGACTACAATCACACCAAGTATCGCTAATAAAAAATATCCAATCATAACTCTTCCCCCCTTTTTTCATCAAAGAATCCCCTTTTATATAAGAGTCTGGCAGACAAAACAGATAAGAGTCCCATAAGAGGAATTAGAGCTCCATCAACATTGGTTGGGATAGGCAAAAATAGGAATATGAGGACAATCAAGGTAATAGGAACTATAGCTAACTTCCACTTTTTTATTATCCAATAGCCTGCAAGCCCACCAAAAAGTGCTGGAAGGATTTGTACGAAAGCCGGTTGAAGACTATCTGCTTCCAATATTGGCTGCAGGGGAACCAATAGAATCATCCCCAAGAAAACAATAATAGTAGTCACAATAGATGACACTGCAACTGCTATAGTTGCAATAACCTCTCCTTCATCACTCTGCGGTTTCACTCCTGCATTCTCCATGGCAGTAAGAGCACAGGGAATCTTTAAATTAGTCAGATTTCCCGTAACAAAAACCAGATACGAAGCGGATGCCCCTAACATAGGTGTATAGGTAAGAAACTCTGCTACTGCAATTGGAATATAAACCATGCATACGGTTCCTACTCCTATAAGCAAGTTTTTAACTGGTGGGAAAATATTAAACCATAAGCTGATAACTGTAGGTGGAAGGAAAAGAAGGGCCAAGGCCAAACCTGTCGTTATGCGACCAATTCGATGTACTTTGTCTTCGTATGTCATCATCATATCCTCCTATACCAGTCCAATGTTTGTATAAAGCACAGCCAATCCCATACCACCAATCATAGATAGGGACAGGGCAAAATCTGTAATCCACTGGAGTTTTAAACGGTTACCTAAATAATTCAATATAAGCATGATAAGCCCTGATGAAATCATCACATATAGGGATAACCCTCCCGCTGCAATTGGCCTGCCAAGAAAAACAGACAGCATACCAAAAAACAAGGCATTAATCATCAATTCCGCCCATATAGAATCTTTTCTTTTTACACTTTTCATTCTCTCTTGATATTTCTTTAGAAGTGTGAGACACAAAACCAAACCCCAGATAATCCCAATGGTCATAACCCACATGGAATTGACAAAGACTTCTCCTGTATATCCAGGATCACCAAGATTTTCAATCCCCATTGCACTGGCACCAATACCTGCTGCTATTAACTCATAGCTTTGAGAACCAATGACAGAAAGGCGCATCCAGGAAAAAGGTATTCCCAAAACTGGTGCAATAGCAATCAAGGCAATGACAATCGGTACAGATGGAACAATAGCAAATACTGCATTTGACCGAATGGTCTCCTTCAGAATTTCAGCTTTAATACCTAGTTCCTTTGCTCTTTTAAGAGCCATTCGGAGGAAAAAAACCGACTGCCCCATAACAAAAACAATGACCAAACCAGCCATAATAAAAAGAACACTACTATTTGCAATACTAAGGTAGTTCATTATATCCTCCTCTGTTTATCCAATTTTCTAATACTTATTATATCAAATGAATATAAAGATGGCTAGAGCTCACAACTCTAGCCATCTTTAACATGTAATTAAACTAACTCATAGTTCTGTATAAAAACATTTATACAGAAAGTTCACTTATATTTCCTGTTTTTAAGCTTCACTTATCAGCCTAAAATTATCCCTTAACGGATCCAATAACCAAACCTTTAACAAAATGCTTCTGAAGGAATGGGTATACAACCAGTATTGGTGTAGCTGCTACAATAGTAATGGCTGCACGAATAGACATAGGTGTAACCATATTAGCTTGAACAGCATCTGCATTAACACCACCAGATGCCATAGAACCTGATGAGGAATTTCTCAAGGATGAAGATAGAAGTTTCATCAATTCATACTGTAGGGTTGAAAGTTCCTGTTTAGATGAGTTATAAAGGAAAGTATCAAACCACATATTCCAAGAGCCAACTGCAATAAAGAGTCCAATAGTTGCCAAAACAGGCTTAGCCAAAGGAATAATAATAGAAAAGTAAATACGCATCTCAGATGCTCCATCAATTTTTGCACTCTCTACCAGACTGTCAGGTAAGCCTAGAATATATGTCCGAATAACGATTAGATTAAAGGCATTAACCATACCCGGAATAACATATACAAAGAAGTTATTGGTCAATCCAAGTCCTCTCATCAGGAAGAAAATAGGAATCATACCTGCATTAAAATACATAGTAAAGACATATAGCATGGTGATTGGTTTTCTAAACACAAAATCTCTTCGGCTTAGTATATAGGCTAATAATGTTGTCAATGACAAACCAAAAACAACGGATAATACTGTCCTGGAAACTGATACCAAGAAGGCGGGAAAGATAGTTCCTGAAGCAAAAACTGCTCGATAATTTTCTAGGGTAATCTGTCTTGGTAGAAGATAGATACCACCTCTAACTGTATCAAGGCCGGGGTTTAATGATATAGCAATTGTATTAATAAAAGGATAAAGGGTCGTAATCATCAATATAAGCATAATGGTTACATTGACAATATCGAAAATTTTATCTCCTAATTTTTTCTTTCTCATGACAAAACCTCCTACAAAAGTCTTTCCTGGCCAAGACGTTTGGAAATACCGTTAGCCATAAAAATCAAGCTTATACTGATAACACTTTTAAAGATACCTGCTGCCGTTGCCAAGGAGTAGTTACCAATTTTTATACCATAATTAAGAACAAACAGATCAATAGTCTCTGCGTAATCCATGGTCATACCTCTACCTAAAAGATATTGCACTTCAAATCCAGCCTCTAAAATTCTTCCGACACTAAGGATTAACAAAATAACAATCGTTGGTCGAATACCAGGCAAAGTGACATGCCACATTTTTTTAAGTCTACCAGCTCCATCGACTTCAGCTGCTTCATACAAGGCAGGATTAATAGCAGTCATGGCACCAAGGTAAATAATTGTATTCCAACCTAGTTCCTTCCAAACTGTGGACAAACTAAAGATTCCCCAGAAATATTTACCCTTACTTAACCAAAGTATAGGCTCATCAACTAGATGAAACTTCATCAACAAGACGTTAATAATTCCGTCGGTTCCCAAAACCATAGATACAATACCGGCAGCAATAACCCAAGAAAGGAAATGAGGCAGGTAAGAAACTGTTTGAACCGTTCTTTTAAAAAGAACATTTTTGATTTCATTAAGCAAAAGAGCTAAGACAATAGCCGTTGTAAATCCTAAAATCAAGTTTAAAGTAGACATAGCGAGGGTGTTTCTTAAAACCCGCAAGAATCTTTCATCAAGAAAAAGCAACTTAAAATGTTTTAATCCAACGAATGGATAATCCCAAAAATGCATACCTGGTTTTGGTTTGTAGTCTTGGAAGGCCATTGACCATCCCCAAAGAGGAACATAAGCGAAGATAAATATGTAGATAACAAAGGGTATGGAAATCAATACCAATTCCTTTTGTCTCTTTATCCGTGTCCAAGTAATTTGTTTCATTATCTATCTGTACATCGGCTAAGGTTGTTACAATTACCGATGGTCTCCTTTCATTATTCAGAACCTGTTTATATATGCGTTTCAATACTTAACCCTTAATTTCCGGTTTTTGTATCAGAGGAAACTTTCATCCTCATGCAATTCTTCTCTGATACAAAACACCTAATAAGTCCAAGACCGATACTCTAAAAAACAAGGTGTTTATAAGCAAGTCTATAAAAACAGCGGGGACTTATAGCCCCGCTGATAAGATCATTTCTGTCCTAATTACCACTCATTACGGCGTTTTTCAAGACCTTCGTTTACAACTTTTAAATAAGCCTCAATATTTACACTATCATATTTCGTTAAATATTCTTCCCAAGCTGCATCAAAGTCTTCAACAGGACCTAAGATCATTGGTGGAAGGTTTTTAACCTGAAGTTCACTCATGTTTGTATCTGCCATGGCTGCTTCAGTACCATCTCCCAAGGCAATTTGCCATGCTGGATAGTCTTTTCTGTTCTCAGGTGCCTCACCAAGGAATTCTGAATAAAAGTCATGTCCATAACCTGCAAGGATTTGCTTGTCGATATCCTTTAAGGTTTCTTGGTACTCTTTAGGTTGTGATGCTGGATCTGCTGCATTACCATCATCAAACAAACCTTGTATTTTTGGTATGCTGGCGTAAAGAGCTTCCGCTTTGTTAGCTAGTTTCCAGTTTACGTCCTCTGCATTATCTCTTTGTTCTTGAGTTCTATAGAACATACCTTCTTCATCAACTAAGTAGTCTTCACCTTCAATACCCCAAGTAAAGATTTTTTGCCATTTATCAGAAAGTAAAGCTTCAGCAACCTCAATGTATTTCTCTGGATTATCACAGTCAATCGATACACCAAATCCTCTATTATAGTTTGGTATTGGTCTATCACGATACCAAGGTTTAATGGACTCATCATATGTAATACCAAATGGTACCCATGTATATTTGTCAAGACCTTGTGATACTAGTGAATCAATCGCTGTTTGGAATTGCCAACCTTGGTCAAACATACCAAGTACACGACCTGTAGATAGTCTAGCTATATACTCATCATAGTTTTGAACGAAAGTATCTGCTTCAATTAAACCATCATGATAAGCTTCATTAAGTTTCTTATAATATGGTTTAGCTTCTTCAGTATTATTAGCAAAAATATGAGCAATACCTGTATCAGGATTAACTATAACACCACCGTCATTAGGATTACCATTCAATTGAGCAGGTGCATTTTTAATAGTGAATGCTCTCCAGTCAAATGTAAGGATTTCAAAACCAACAGTCGGTTGTCCATTTACCTCTGGATGAGAAGCTTTATACTCGGCAATAACATCAAAGTAGTCATCAAGAGTTTTGATTTCTGGGTAATCCATATCTACTAAAAGCTGCTTTTGAAGCCAGAAAGCTGGTCCGTTATATGAAGTTTGGATATAGTCATTGTAGTACATACCATAGTTAGGTAAGATATATACATTTCCATCTTCTGCCTTCATTTTATTCATATAGTCACCATATTGTCTCCACAAATTAGGTGTCTTATCTTCTGAAATAAAATCTTGAAGAGGTACTAAAGCACCTGCATTGATTGTTTTTTCAGAACTGTTAGCACTGTCAATAAGATCAGGGAAGTCTCCACCTGCTATCATGACTCCAAGTTTCTGGTCTAAGTCACCAACAAGAAATTCAAATTCAAACTTAACATTAAGTTCATCTTCAATCATCTTATATATTTTGTTGTCTTTGGTTGGTTGCTGTCTTGGGTCACCGATAAATACAGTAAACACATATGGTTCTTCGTCTTTAGTGTCATCTTTACTGTCATCTTTTTTGGTATCCGTGTTTTGGCTAGAGCCGTCTGAATTAGATGCTTGATCAGAATCCGTCTCCTTCGGATTACATCCGCTAAGAATCAAACTCAAAACTAAAATCATAGCCAATAACAAAGATGTTATTCTTTTTGTTTTCATGTTTCCCTCCTAAAATAAATATATATAATAGCTACAAGAATATTGTAGCCTCTAATTGTTTTTAAGAAATGAAGCAAATTAAAGGATAATCCGTAAAAACTTTAGTTCCTATAATTTTCTATATATTTTCGAGGAGTTGTCTTGTAGAATAATTTAAAATATTTAAGAAAAGTCAAATAGTTCTTAAAACCTACCTGGTAAGCGCAGGACTCTATTCCAACAGGTGTCTTATCATCAAGTAAAAGCTTAACAGCCTGCTCTATTCGCATGCGATTCAGTCTCCGCTTAAAGCTCTCTCCCCAATTGTCACTTAATTTCTGTCCCAAATATGCAGGATGAAGATGAACTTTTTTTGCCATTTCAGTAAGTGTTAAATTGTTGGATAAATCCTGTTTCATCAACTCTTCTACCTGACATACAATACTTTCTTTGCACTTACCTCTCTGTTTTTTTGAGATTTCCATTATTTTCAAGATTCGATTTTCAAAAAAAACAAGCAAGGTTTCCAGCGTCCCTTCATTCAGTTTTTGTGGAATCACTCGAATCTCCTCACTATGATTATCATCCTGAAGAATGAAATCAACTTCATTTATCAAGCGATAATAAAAGTCCATAAATCGTTTTTTTATAGATACAAATTCAGATTCATTTTCCGTTAAAAGAAAGAAGAAATTTTCTATACCTATGTCTAACAAGTCACCTTCATCTTCTGTGATAATTTTTTTAAATAGCTTTCGCAGCTCTTTCTCTTCTTTAACAAAACTATCCTGACGAAGCATCCTCATATCAAAAAGATCATTTCCTTTCATATAATGACAGAGATTTGGCAGGGTATGTCGAAAACTTTCAAACCAAGTGCGCAATTGATCAAAAGACTTTCCAAACTCCCCTTCTTGACATACCATTTCATGATTAAACTTAAATTGTAAATCTATCCATTTAGGTCGGAGTTCCTCTTTGACCAAACTGATCACACCATAATCATCTTCATACAAAATAATCCCTTGTGGTTTTAGGGTATCTTCATACATTATTTCCTGGATTTGTCTGTGAATGAATGCTTTTTCCCTATGCCAACAGCCTAATAGGTAATAACCATTAGCTTCGATATATTCCATGAGGCTAGATTTTTGATTACCTAATTTACAATCATTGACCAAATAGTCTTTAATGATAAATAAGGCCGATTCTTCTGAATAGGTTTGATTTCTAGTTTGATTATTCAAGGCTTGAATAATAGGCCTTAAAACATCAAAGGCATCTTCTTGAAACACCGGTTTAATCAAATATCCATCAACACCTATATTCATAGCTCTTTTAACATATTTAAAATCCCTGTATCCACTCATAACCACTAGCTTCATAGATTCATACTGGCTCTTAAGTGACTCAATAAGATCTAGTCCACTTTCACCAGGTAAACGTATATCTGTTATAAGAAGATCGATGGTGTTGTTATTTAAAATCTTTTTTGCCTCTTCAGAAGACTCACAAAAATAAAGTTTACTACACTCGAGTTCCTCCCAATCAATCATGGTTTTAAGACCTTCAAGGACATGAGGTTCATCATCTACGATTAATACATGGTAACCCTGCATATATCTATTCATATTAATCCCCTTCCTACATAGGTATCTTTAAGATAACCTCTGTTCCAACTTCTTCTCTACTAACAATATTGAAATCATAGTCTTCATAGTTCAACTCCAGCCTTCGTCTGACATTTGTTATACCAATATGACTAGCTGTATCTGAATTAAGGATATCCTCCAGTTTTTCCTTACTTATTCCTATTCCATTATCTTTAATTGAAATAAGTAAATATCTTCCGTCAGTAGACACATGAATCTGAAGGAAACCATTGTTTTTTGAAGCTTGAATCCCATGCTTACAAGCATTTTCAACAAATGGCTGTATGGACAACTTAAGAACCTGGGCCTTTAAAAGGCTCTCATCCACCTGAATATCATAGTCGAACTTATCCCTAAATCGGAATTTTTCAATATCAAGATACATCCTAATAAAGGTAACTTCCTTTTCAAGATCCACTAAACTGTCATCCCATTCAATAAGATATCTTAAGGTTCTTGACAGGGATTTAATAATATCCGTTATCTCATCATAGCCTTTTCTATTACTGACAACCAAGATAGCATTCAAAGTATTAAAAAGAAAATGAGGGTCCATCTGACTTTGGAGAAATTGCAGTTCTGCTTTAACAGATTGAAGTTGCAAATCTTTCTCTTTGATTTTAAACTTCAGTACTTGATTGACCAGGTCATTAATCCGCTCAGTCATCCTATTGAAGACTTCCATCAAACTTCCTATTTCATCTTTTCCATACTCACCTTCAATGGTTAAAAAATCCCCTTTTTCTACCTTTTTCATGTGTTTACTTAAAAGTTGAATCCGTTTGTTATAAGATCCTGAAAAAACACTGATAACCACTACCGAAATAAGAAGACTACCACCAAAGGATAGAAAAAACAAGCCGCTATAACGATTAATAACATCATTTAAAGAAGTCTTAGGAACAATAGCATGCATATACCACATCGTCCCATCTTGTAAAGGATATTCATAGGTGTAGACATTGTTTGCTTCTTCATATACTTGAGGTTGGAAAATTTCTCTCTCATCACTTGGCAACAACCAATCCGAAGAGGCGTCAACCAAAATTTGACCAGCTTCATCAGTCATAACAAACTCTATGCCATAAGCCGATTTCATTAATTGACTTATTTTATCTACTTCAATATCTATACGGGTATACATATCTTTTCGTAGTTGGGTGAATTCATCCATCTTCCTAACAATACTAATACGGTTATCATAGAAGCCAACCATATTGGGATTTTTTTCCATCCATGTAAGGGTAGCCAATTTCTTTCCAGATTCTAAATAGGCCTTCATCCAGTCGGAATTTCGGACCTCATCTGTCAGCTTGTAAATATTTCCTCCATTAAGAAGATTATTGTTATCTACGTACATAGAAACGCGGATAACATTATTATAGCCAGTCGCATACATAAAAGTCTTTTCTTTTAGGTCTTCCGTATATGCCTCAAAATAATCACTTGGACTATCATAATCCTTAGCAAGGGCTTCATTAAGATTTTGATCGACAGATATATCAACTGCGATAGAATAACACCCCTCAATCATATAATCTAAATCTGTTAAAACCTTATTTATAGTCTGATTCTGAATATTGGATTCCCTTGCAGATATTTCATCTCTGAGCTGAACAGTGATTGAAATAATAATGACCAACATAGGCGCAAGAAAAAGAACCATATAGATCCAAATAAACTTTTGCCTAATAGGGACATCATTAATCTTATATAATAAATGAATCAATTTATTTTTCATGTCTATATTCCCCCGGTAGACAACCATTAATTTCTTTGAATTTTTTCACAAAATAATCTCTATCTCTAAAGCCAACATCTTTTGCAATAGATTTAATTCCTTGATTCGTGTGGAGCAATAATTGTTTTGCTTTTTCCATTCTTACCTCCAAAACATAATCCCTAAACTTTTTACCTGTTTCCTTCTGGAAGTACTGGCCAACATATACCGGATTGTAGTTAAAAACTCCTGCAAGAGCTTTGAGCCTTAAGTCCTCAGATAAATGCTGGTTAACATATACTTCAATATTCTCTCTGCTTAAGCTAGGTTGATTAGGGACATAATCACGAAAATAGGCATCCACAAGTTTTAGGCAGGCTTCTCGAAAGTCAGAAAAACGTTTTGGATAGGCAGTGACCATATCAACATTTGCCAGTTGACCTACCCTTTCCCTAAAAAGACCATACCTCATAATTACCAGGTCTGGATCAATTTCTGCTGAATACACTTCATGATAGAGTTTATTTAATTCGAAAATCGCTCTTTCCTTGTCAGGAATTCTATGTTTTCCAATAATCGGATGGAGGTCAAATAAGGTAAGTTCTCTGGAAAACTCTATACTTGAATCTGAATCGATTTCAAGATAAGCATAGGTATGATAGAATCTATTTTTCATATGAGTCTTTAAAAGTTGATGTTTCTGATATATTTGTCGAATATCATTTGTTACTTCTGTTAGATAGAGAAAGTCATTGTCTTGATTCTCTCTAGACAAGATCCTTTCTTTTGCTTCTTCCATCCATTTTAAAATTTGTTTTTTCTTTCCCCAAATCAGGAAACTGTGTCTTCTTTCATTTTCCTTAACCAAAATACTCTCAACTGATCCTTCGTCCTGCCAAGCCTCCATGAGCCTATCTATAAGTTTAGGACTAGAAAAGCAGTAAGTATAGTAATTACCATTCTCCAAATCAAGGAGCATTTTCCCACGACCAATAAGAGATGGCTTTTGGTCTTCGTCAATGAGCCTGTTTAAAGTCATCCTGGTTACGTTCCTAATATCCTGATTAAGTTTCTTCTCTAAATCCGTTCTTTTCCTGTATTCCTCTTGAATTCGGTTAAGAATACGATGGACATCATCTGCATCAATAGGTTTTAATACATAGTCGACTACATTGAAATCCATAGCCTTTTTAATATAGTCAAACTCACTATAGCCCGTTATAATGACAAAAAAAACTGGTTCACTGTGGTTTTCAAGATACTTTTTCACCAAGGAGAGGCCATCTAGCCCTGGCATCCTGACATCAGTAAATACAACATCTGGTTTAAGCTTTTCTATTGTCTCAAGACCCTTCTCCCCATCCTCAGCAACACCACAAATTCTAAATCCATGGCCCTGCCAATCCACCATTGTAGAGAGTCCTTCAATAACGAGTGGTTCATCATCTATAATAACTGTACGAAGCATAATTCTACCCCAACTAACAAAAGATTTTATTGATTGTATAAATCCATTCTACCAGACGATTTCTCTATACACAAACAATAAGGTTCATATTATTATGGTCTTCATTTATTTCAAACTCCATTGTTTGTTCCTCCAATAATGGATAGCCTTTACATCATATCTTCCAATCGTTATAATAACGTATATACATATATCTTATTATAAGTTTATGAAGGAGCAGTTAAATGATTGAAGTTCTTAAGGGCATACGTGAAACTATTAGATATAATGATTCATCACATCTACGTCTCTACCGTAATACCCAAAACGAAAACTATCCCCCCCATTGGCATATGGGTATAGAAATCATTCTGCCTCTTCACAATTGGTACAAGGTTCGAGTAGGCGAGGATTCATACACCCTAAAGGAAAAGGACATTCTCTTTCTCAATACTGGTGTTATTCATAGCTTAGAATCACCATCAAAAGGCGAAAGGATCATTCTTCAATTTGATCTTTCACTTCTTTATGACCTAAACGAGTTTGATACAACACTTTTCATGCTACCTCCAGCCCTCCATATGAATAAGGAGAATCATCCTGAAATATACCCTGTAATTTATTCACTTATTGATAACATTATTAAGGAACATGAAAAAAACACGCCTTTAAAAGGCCCACTTATATACAGCGATTTAATTCGAATCTATGTTACCCTCTGTCGAAAGATCATCTATGATCAGAAGTTTTTTTCTGATACAAACCATTCAAAAAGACATGAATATATAGAAAAGCTTATGAATACATGTAATTATATCAATAAACACTACATGGAGGACATTAGCCTAGATTTTATCTCAGATATGACTGGTTTCAGCAAGTATCACTTTTCTCGCCTTTTTAAAGAGTTCACCAACATGACCTTCCATCAATATCTGACCAAGCAAAGACTCCAAAAGTCAGAAACGCTACTTATGGATACGGACTTATCCATACTTGAAGTAGCTCTTTCTAGTGGCTTTAATTCTATTTCTAACTTCAATCGGTCTTTCAAACTAAATAAAGGGTTCTCAGCCAGCGAATTCAGAAAAAAGAGAATCAATCACGGACATCATTCATATGAAGAAAATCTCTCTTATCACAGCCTGGACTAAATTGTCCAGACTGTATTATCCCTTACTATACATTTCAATTAATAAATTTTATAGACGCCACCTAGAATCAATAAGCAAAATAAATATAAGCAATTGTCATAGTAACGACGGTCTCCCTTACGAAGTGGAAGGTCCCAAAAGGCCCTTAACCACTGGTTTGCTTCCTCGTGTTGAGTAGCTGGTGTCCCTGCCGCAGTTGTCACTAGCATAGCATGGGGATGCATAGCAGGTTCATCAACAAGACTTCCATCTAACATATATGTCTTCTGAACTCCATCATGAGGATCCAAGAAACTCTGTAAGCTCTCCATTATCTCTTGGTAGCCTTCTTGCCTGCCACACCATAAGGTGTCCAATCCCAAGTTCATGGCGACCCGATATGCATCTGAGTAAAAATCAAAGTCTTTGCCATTGATATATTTAGGTTTTCCATCATACTCTGCATATTCTGCTGCCATACCGGTCTTTGGGTGACAAGATTTTCTGATATAGTCCCTACTGCAAGCAGCAGCCTCAGACCAGAAGGATCTATCTTCTTCATCTGCCCACTTGGCAAAAAGTTCATAAAAATGAGGTAAATGATAGGATGGATCACTAAAATCTACACTGGGTACAAACTTAATGTAGTGAGTTTTTATATCCCACATATTATGACCGCCTTCAATCATTTCACTTTGATGAAGACAATGTCTCAATATTTTTCTTGCTTGAGAAGCATAGTCAAAAGGACTTTCCTTATCCCCCCAACGATGAGAGGCAAAGAATAAGGCCAAAGCAAAATACTCTTCTCCATCCGGCGCAGGTCCTTCAGAAAATTTCTTACCTTCTGTTGATACTGACCAGGCAAAATAGCCTTGGTTGCTTCCCGCTTTTTGCTGCATAAATTTGTGAGAAAAGAGCCATAGTTTGTCAAAGATATCCTGTCTGTCAAGCTGAACAGCCATCATCATGCCATAACTCATTCCTTCTGTCCTGGCATCATTGTTACCTGTATCCCGCATATAAGCCATGGTTTCATCATATTCATGATAGAATCTTTCTTCCGAATCAAAGAATATAGTATTAAAAGAATCCCATATTCGCTTATTAACTTCTTTGTCACTTATACCAATTCGACTGAAATAATTTTCATATTGTCTTTCTAAAACCTTCATACTTCATTCTCCAATTTCTCTAGTGTATACATAAACTTAAGAATCCCAATGAAACTGTAATAATCAAGGCAAAAGCATCATCTGCTTTTCCCAACTCACTCATCAAATCCAGTCATTCTAAACCAGTCAAAATCAACAAAATTATCTGAAACCGCATCTGAAGTTGCAAACATACCACCACAGGTTCCAACAAAACCACCAGCGACATCTGTACTTAAGATTCTTCCATCAACACCGCTAATTAAGCTTTTATATACACTATCATCATCTAATTTATAACCAAAGGAAAGGTCCTGTCCCCTTGCGTGAATTTTTAGATATATGCAATCGCTATCCATATCTATGCTTTGTTTTACAAGCATAAGCTCATCTTCTTTTTCCCTTTTAACAAGACAAACTTCTCTTTTCTTACCTTCCTGAGAGCAAGTAAGATAAAAGGCATAATAGTATTCATTACTTTGAAAAAGACATATACCAGCTCGTTCACCTAATGAGGGTTTGAACTCCAACTTCGTTTCCATGGTAAAAGTCATATGCTGTTGTCGTCTAAGAACCAAGGAAGGGCTTTGGAGCTCATGAAGTCCAGTATCAGAAAGGTACATTCTCAGATAACCCTTTCTTTCTTCTAAACTATACTTGATCATATCCGGATTTCTTGAGTACATAAAATGATATGGTAAACATGAAGAATTAAAATCTTCCCATTCCTTGACTTTAATTGGTTCCCAATATGGAAGCTTAGGAATTGGAAATTCGTCTTCTACCATTCCTCGGCCGGGATTTATAACTGGCCAACCGTCTTCCCATTTCATGGGAACAAGGAAAGTTTCCCTGCCTAAGTTTCGATAATAACCTCCATATGGTCTTGATGCCAAAAGAACCATCCACCATTCTCCATTCTGGGTTTGAACTATATCTGGATGTCCAACATTAACAATAGGGTGTTTCTTTCCCAGATGACGATGAGTTAGTATTGGATTAGAAAGATGTCCTTCAAAATAATCTTTAAGGGACTTACTTCTAGCCACGGAAACTGCATGTTCATGTGCCGTTCCCCCTTCCGAAATCAGTAAATAATACCAACCATCCTTTTTATATAGGTGTGGACCTTCCGGCCACCTAGCATCTCTTAATGCGCTATGCCAAATCGCCCATGTTTGGCCAACGAGTTCCATTTTATCCAAATGCAGCTCTTGAACATAGATTTCATTATCACCATAGTACTTTGCTCCCTCTCTCCTGTCTTTTGTCCCACAATAATAGCATTTACCATCATCATCAAAAAAGAGACTGGGATCTATACCTTCAGAATTTAGCCATATGGGATCTGACCAAGGACCTTCAGGTTTTTTTGCTGTAACAATAAAATTCCCACCGTTACATACATTTGTTGTAATCAAATAAAAGGTACCTTCATGATATCTAATCGTTGGAGCAAAAATTCCCATAGAATGGTGGCCTTCAGCAAGTGGTATCTGGCTTTCGCGATCTAATACATTACCAATCTGATTCCAATGAACCAGATCCTTACTGTGAAAAATAGGAACTCCTGGAAAATACGTAAAGGATGACGTTACCAAGTAATAATCATCTTCAACCCTGCACAAAGATGGGTCAGGATAAAAGCCTGGTAATATGGGATTACTATATGTTCTTATCTTTTCTTCAATATATTTTTCTCTGCTTTTCATCTTGAATACCTGACTTTCTTAAAAAATAAGTATTGACTACATCACGCCATTCTTTTGCATGTTCCTTTTGATGGTCCAATCTTTCTCTGATACGTTGGAACTTATCTTTATCTATCCTATCTTCCAATTCCTCAAACTTAGCGACCATTGTTTCCACTTCTTCAACTCCTTCAAAGTGTGTATCATAAATATGCTGAATCAAGGTTCTACCACTAGGCAATCTATGCCTATATGGTAGGTAGTGGAAAAAGAGGAGAAGTTCTTCAGGGCAGGTTTCAATTTTATTATATTTTTCAAATAAAGGGTCAGCATACTGTCTGGTATAGCCGGTTCCCCTGTCACTTCGATCTACACCAATTCCCTCATGGTCTGCACGGTGATACGTTCCCCAACGGTCATATTCATATCCATCTACATTCGGTCCATAATGCTGGTTTGGATTGACCATCCATCCAATGCCAAGTGGACTGGTATAATTCTCATATGTCTTCCATGATCCCAATAAAATATGACTTAGGTTATCATAAACCTTCTTATCACCACCAAAAGTCTGTACTATCCATTCAGATGCAATAGTTTCTGCATCTAGCGAGGGATTCCAAGCCAAACGACCAAAGCCATAAAGGTTGGCAGCCGCAAGATCATGCCCTGTCCAATTAGGGTCGCTTCCTGTGTTACTAACACCTGCCATACCAGCTATAGAACGGCCATAGGCAGCACCTGAAGCTATTTCCTTAACTAAGGGCTTTTCTTGGTTAGAACAGGTATCAAAATCCAAAATTTCTTTCCACATAGGAACAAGATAGCAAACATGTCTCTGTTGCCCTGTATATTCCTGGGCAATCTGAACTTCCAGAATTTGATTGGTCTTCTTCATGGCACCAAAAAGAGGGGATACCGGCTCTCTTACTTGAAAATCCATAGGGCCATTTTTTATCTGAAGGACAACATTATCATGAAAACTTCCATCTAGAGGCATAAAGTAGTCATAACCAGCCTTAGCCCTGTCTGTTTTTCTATCTCGCCAATCCTGCTGACAATTATAGACAAAGCACCGCCAGATAATTATGCCACCATAGGGCTTAATGGCATCTGCAAGCATATTGGCCCCTTGTGCCTGATTCCTACCATAAGTGAAAGGACCAGGTCTTCCTTCCGAATCCGCCTTTATTAGAAATCCACCTAAATCTGGAAGGGCCTTATAAATCTCCTCCATTTTGACTTGCCACCACTTGATGACCTCAGGATCCAGAGGATCTGCCGATGACATACCTCCAATATCAATAGGCGCTGCATAATCAACACTTAAAAATAATGATATTCCATATCGATCAAAAACTTCTGTCAGTAATTCCAACTGATGGTAATAACGGTCAGATATGAGCCAACAGGCATCTCCAGCCACATTAACATTGTTAATGACCACACTATTAATGCCGGTAGAAGCCATAAATCTGGCATAATCTACCGTTCTTTCATTAACTAACAAGCTAGCGTCCTCAAAAAAGAAAGATTTACCTGAGTAACCTCTTTCAATAGACCCATCACTATTATCCCAATGATTAATCATTCGTAATGGATTAACAGGTAAGGAATATTCATTAATAGTTTCAAGCTTTTGGCCTAACCGATAAGCTCTTATTAAGGCAAAAACACCATAAAGGAGACCTCTGTCACTATAAGCTTCCAGCCTAATGCCTTGTTGGGAGCCTATAATTTCGTATCCTTCTTGACCAAATTTATCTTTTGCACTACTTGATTCATTAAGATTAAGTTCCAACAGGGTAAGAGGGTCTTTTTCAGAATCTGTGTCAAAGACTCTGCTTAATTCATTACAAGCTGCTTCTATTCGATTAGATTCAGCATTCCCATTTATTTTTATTGCTAAATTTCTACTTGCTATTTCTTTGTCCTTATTTTTTTGACTATAGTCCAGCCACATAAGTTCCCAATTCATGATTTCTCCTATCTATCAACTTCTACGGTCTCATGACTTGTGAAGACGATCTTATGACTTTCCTGACCTGTAAGAGCAGTAGTTCTAGAATCAGGTTGGCCAGTCCCAACATAGACCTCATATTGACCTTTATGAATCAGCCTGTTTCCCGCTTCATTAAAGAGTCCAAAGGCTTTTGGTTCAAGACTAATAGTTATCATTTCACTCTTTCCTGGCTCAACATAGACCTTTTTTACCCCCTTTAACTGAGGATTAGGTCTTCCATCACCAAGATATTTTACATAGACCTGAACAGTTTCTCGTCCTGCTACTTGACCTTGGTTAGTTAGTCTTGCTTTTATTTCAATTGCCTCATCTCCACTTATTTCATTCGATGAAACTTCAATATCAGATAAGGCCCACTGACTGTAGCTAAGTCCATATCCAAAAGGATAAAGAGCTTCCTTATCCATATAACGGTAAGTTCTTCCCTTCATATCATAATTACGGATATCCGGCAATTCTTCACTAGTCCGATAGAAAGTCACAGGTAGTTTACCTTCGGGAGAAAACTCACCAAAGAGAAGAGAAGCTATAGCCCTCCCACCTTGAGCACCTGGATACCAACCTTGAATAATTGCTGGAATATGGTCATGGGCCCAGGTCACTGCCAAAGCACTTCCTGACAAGAGCACGAGTATAACAGGCTTATTACACCCATATATGGCTTCAAGAATTTCTTGCTGGATTCCAGGTAAATTTAGATTAGGTTTATCACCACTGGCAAATTCATTACCCATGTCACCTTCTTCACCTTCCAAGCCGGCATCCAATCCCATACAGGCAATAATGATATCACTTTGATCGCAAACACCTTTAACCTCTGCCAGTCGGTCATTTTCCATACCTAGACCACTTACTCGGTCCTTATAGAGATGACAACCATCTGAATAATGGACACGTATATCATCTCCAACATAGTCCTGGATACCTTCCGTAATGGTATAGTACCTAGATGCTGTTCCCTCATAATTACCAACAAGTGCTTTTCTATTGTTAGCATTCGGTCCAATAATTCCTATAGAGGAAATCTTATCCTTATCTAGGGGTAAAATATTATTTTCGTTTTTGAGAAGAACCAGGGTTCTCTTGGCAGCATCTAGATTAAAGGCTTGATGTTCCTTAGAATCAACAACATCATACGAAATAGCATTATATGGATTATCATCATTATCTCCAAGTATACCAAGCTTAAACTTTGCCATATAAAGGTTAACAATAGCCTCATCTAATCTTTTTTCATCTAATAAGCCATCTTTTACAGCTTGTTCCAGGTAAAAGAACTGATTACCGCAATTCAAGTCACATCCGTTGTTCATAGCCATTGCCACCGATTCAACTGGAGAAGCAGTCACTTTATGATGTTCATGAAAATCTCGAATAGCCCAACAGTCTGAAACCACATGACCTTCAAATCCCCATTCATCCCTTAGGATATCTTTTAAAAGGGTCTTGCTACCACAACAAGGCTCGCCATTGGTCCTATTGTAGGCGCCCATAACAGCTTCAACTTTTGCTTCTATAACACAATCCCTAAAAGCAGGTAAATACGTCTCATAGAGGTCTTGTTTACTTACCACTGCATCAAAGTAGTGTCGTTCATCTTCAGGCCCTGAGTGAACAGCAAAATGCTTGGCACAAGCTGCTGATTTCAAATATTTTTCATCATCTCCCTGCAAACCCTTTACAAAGGCAACACCTAGTCTACCACTAAGATAAGGGTCTTCTCCAAAAGTCTCATGGCCACGGCCCCATCTTGGATCACGAAAGATATTTACATTGGGTGACCAAAAGGTAAGACCTTTGTAAATATCTCTATCACCGAATTTTTTTTGCATATTGTATTTCCCTCTACCTTCGGTAGAAATGATATCAGCCACTTGATAAACCAAATCTTGGTCAAAAGATGCAGCTAAACCAATAGCTTGAGGGAAAACAGTAGCAACACCTGCCCTAGCAACACCATGAAGTGCTTCATTCCACCAGTTATATGCCTTGATACCAAGTCTTTCAATAGCCGCAGAATTATGAAGGGTTTGATGAACCTTCTCTTCCAAGGTCATTTGCCCAACAAGTTCCATCGCTTGTTTTCTGTATGACTCTTTCATTATTTCCATCTTATTCTATTCTCCTAACTTATAATCCTTATTTATACATATAATTATAAGTATATGAATACCCGAATTCAGCTTATTACTTGCCAAAGATTGCCTAAATCTTGCTATTTTTTCATTATTGAAACCACAAGAAAAAGAATGACATCTAGAATTATCTGTAAGAACAAAAAGGATATTTTACATCCTCGGTTTTGCCGAAGGCAAATTGTTCTAATTACCGACGGAAAGTCCTATGGAGGACTTTCCTAGTAGACAAAAAAACTGGTGTATCTGCAAAAGCATATACACCAGTTCATCATCACTTATTCAATATTTATTATTTTTTTTATTCTTCTGCTTCTTCTGTTGGATTAGCTATCTTAACGCCACCCCATACTTCATTGATAACCTCAGTTTCATAGGGAAGAGCAATAACTTCATACATGTCTTCAAATTGTTGAAGTCTTAATTGGTACTCAGCATCTTCCTTCATACTTACAAGAAGGTCTTTTCCTGCTTGAATTTCTTCATCAGTTGCTGGAATTCTTTCTTCAAGTTTAATGATATGGAAACCATATTGAGTCTCGATAACATCACTGATTTCACCAACTTCAAGATTATATGCACCATTTTCAAACTCAGCAACCATTTGGCCACGGCCGAATGTATACTCTCCACCAGTCTCTACAGAACCTGGGTCTTCAGTATTATTAGTCGCGAGTTCTGCAAAATCCTCACCATCAATCGCTCTTTGTCTTAAGTCTTCAATCTTAGCGAGTGCAGCATCATATTCTTCTTGACCAAGTGGTTGTCCACTGTCATCTAGAGTTGAAATGAGAATATGTCGAGCTCTAACTTTTTCATAATAGTTCTCCACACCCTTATCCATCATGTTAACATATTGAGTATTAGACATTAATATTTCATCTAATTGCTCATCAGTAAAAGTAAGATCTTTCGTTCTATCCTCAAAAACCACTTCAGATAAGCCTTGGTCAAGAATCAACTGATCAACAATATCTTGAGTAAAGCCATATTCTGCTTTTGCTTCATCACTAAAAGCTCCATAAATCTGTGCTGATTGGTCTAACAATTCGGTTTTCTTATCTTCACTCAAAGTCAACCCATCTTTTTCGGCTTCTTCCCTTAGAATTTCTGAACGAAGGACAAGATCTTGAATATCATTCTTTACAAACTCTTCCACTTTCATATCATCTGTAGCATCCATATCCCATACAGTCGGTCCATACATACTTTCATAATAGCTCTTTATTTGATAAAGAAGTACATTGACTGAACTAAGCATAATATCTGTGTCATTAACTCTGAAAACAACCTGATCTACAAAATCACTTTCTATAGGTGTTTCCTGGTCACCTTCTTCTGTACCTGTTGCATCTGCTGTCTCTGTTCCGTCTGCTGTCTCTGTTCCATCCTTTGTATCTGATGTATCCTCTTTATCCGTAACCTCATCATTTCCACAACCTGCCATCATACCCATTGCAAGTACCATAACAAGTAGCAATGCTAAAACCTTCTTCATTTCTATCTCCTTACCTTACTGGAAGTTCAATCTCACAAATCCATTCAGCCTCATTTCACAAAACTACCCGTCTTCATGGAGCTCTTCCTAAAAATTAAGTTTCATCACGTCTCCATGATGAAACCACGCTTACTACAGTTTATAACAATATCATGTCAAAATCAATGAAAAAATATGAATAAATCATGAACATGAGTCTTGACCTAGTTTGTTTTATATAAAGAAACCCTATGACTTCAACTTTAGAGTCTTTATCTCACCGAATGGTATGTAGTCATAACTCTGGAAAGAAGAAGTGCACATTCTTCTCTCGTCGCCTTTCGATCCGGTGTATAAGGATAGAAAAAAGCATCTGTAGATTTAACTACCCCTTGATTAATAGCTTCAATGAAATAGGAATTAGACCAATGATCTTCTAATCCATAGGGATATGAATAGGTATCTCCATAGGTATCGAAAGCCCTTGAAATAATAGTCAAAACTTCTCCAAGTGTAATCGTTCCCTCAGGATCAAACTTACCTCCACCCTTTCCGTTTACAATTTCCTTACTTGCAAGAGTATAAATAAAACCTTTAGCCCAATGACTGTCTTGCACATCATTAAAGACAATCGGTGTATCTAAATCATCCGTCATCTTACCTGACACATAAAGCATCTTTGAAAATTCAGCTCGTGTTACATTACCTTGAGGTTTAAAAGTTCCATCAGGGTAACCATTAATGATCCCCATGTGATATAAGTGCTCGATTGAATTAGCTTTTTCTAAGTCCGTAGGCAAGTCCGGAAAAATACTGATTGATCCATTGGTAACATTTTCACGAAGAAATATGATACATGGACTCTCCATATTCGCATCTTCAACAATCCTACTATTAAATCCTTCCATGATGTCACTTCCTTGATTATAGCGAAGAATCAGACCACCTGAATCATTCACTGACCAAGAAGTAATCATAATTGGTGTCTTATTGCTGTCATTGTTCCATTTTAGAGTTACCAAAGCACTATTGTCTGACTTCCAGGTCACATCATAAATAACATGATCATCGGCAGCATTTACCATTGTCTTAGGTCCTAAAAACATTATACACAGGCTGGCAATCAGTACTAATGTCAAAAGCTTACTATTGATTCTCATTCCTTACTCCTTACATGTCCTCAGCCTTGGCCCATAGGGCAAAAAACTCTGCATAGGTCAGCTTATCTTGAGGGCGCAATTGTCCAAGGTCTGATACTAGACCAAAGGTAGTCGCTTTAGCGATCATCGTTTTATAATCTGAAGAAACACCACTATTAGCCATAACTTGGTTTAAAATATTTATATCTGCAACTAGGGTCAAATTATTCCTGATTTCCATAGCCTTCATCATCATAGCAATAGCTTCTTCACGCTTGATTGTAGAACCACCACTACTTGTATCCGTTTTCAAGCCAGCATAATACATTGCATCTAAAAGGCTGGATCCAACTGGTGCATCAGCATTGATTTCCTTTTGCTTGCTAACAACTTGATAGATAATATTCAGTACTTCATTTTCACTGATAGGACTATCAGGGTTATAACCAGCTAAGCCTTTAACAGTATAAAGGTCATCAATTTGACTCTTATAGGATTCAGACCAATGGTTTGGAATTGATGATACAATCTCCTGGCTACCTTCCATAAGGAAAACACCATAAGACCCTACATTTCTAGTCGAAACCATAAAAGCCCCTTCAGAACGATTGTATGTTCCTGACAGTTTATCCCATCCTGACGCAGAATGGCTGGAATAGACCACTGGATTTTTACCATAAACACTATATCTACTAGACGTATTCAAACCAATTTCTATTGGGGTATCAGAGAATCTTAAGGTCTTATTCACTTTACTGGATTTTACTTTCACCTCAAGGTCCTGTGGAACACTGACGGAAGTTAAGGCGCCATCAGGCATTCTTGAACGGTCATAGAAATTATCCACATCAGATATGGTAATCTGCAAGGTCGGTGCTACACCATATTGATCTTTCTGTCTGGAAATTTCCTTCATCAAAGAATCATATGGAATATTCATCAGCAAATGTCCAGCATCAATCTGCATTTCTATTTGGTAAGATTCAAAAGCTTCCATAATTGAATATGGGATTTCAACCACTCTGGTTGTAATTGGCTTATTATCATAACTAGCAATATCTATTTCATATTCATAGAGATTACGTTTAATCAAATCACTAATCAGGCGCTGGTCAACATTATTATCTCTATATCCATTTTCATCCACACCGTTGTCCCTGAATCGATAGGTCAAGGTATAAGAGTCACCATCATAGATAATTTCATAGTTTTCACTTGGTAAAATTTCCAAAGCTGGATCTTGAGTAGAGTCATACTCGTTTTCTGAAGCTACAGTCAGAATCCGAATTGTTGGTGAATAGTAACTAGATTCCTTAATAATAATTTGATCAGCTTCCTCACCCACAATAGTGACCCTGGTTTTCATCCTAAAATAGTAATATCGGTTACTGATTAGCTCATTCATTTTCACCAAGTTTTTTTCCAAAATCTCAACATTATCTGGGACGACTGAATCGTCTTCACCACTGACAATATATTGAGGACCTATAAATTTCTCATTATTAGCTGCTTCTAGAATATAGGAATAATATACCTTAACACCTAAGTCCTCGTTAAGCTCTGGTGTGTCATTCACATCCAGAAGCCAGGAGATTGCTATAGAATCCGTGGTCACCGCTGTATCATAATCGTATAGGAGCATTTGTGAATCAGAAGGTATACCAACGCCCAGTGGTGGATCCGGGACCGGCACATCAAGGGTGACCCCAAATACCGGATTACTCCAAAGAGACTTCGTTAAAGTCACCGGCTGTACAGACCGGATAAAGAAATAGTAGCCTGTATCTGGGAAGAGGTCCTTAATCGTTGTTTCATAATACTCGCCACTTTGTGGATAATCGGGATCATTTGAGTTCTCAGGTAAAATTATTTCATGAACCTTAGCAGTTTCCACATTGTCAGTCGTATTGTATAGAATCTCGTACTCAAAATCAGTATTATACTGCCATGATAAACTAATGGTACGATCGGTCTTGTCTGTAACATACATAGATGGTACTGTTGGATCAGGATTAACAACAACATCAATAGGCTCAGTCGCTACAATGATTGGTGTTGGATAATGCGCATTTAATTCCACCGTATCGTAAAGGACTCTGTATGGGTAGAGAACAAAAAGGTATGATGTATTAGGCAACAAACCAGTTTCCTTAAAAACTAATTCTTCTATATCGTCTTCGTTGACCAATGCCTCTATTTTTCTCCAATTCAATGGATTCGTTCCATCTTTATCGGCTTTTACCATTTCATCAAAATATTCCAAGAAGGAGAAATTTGGATCAACGGACTGCCTTGTCTTAATGGCTTCTTCAACATCCTTATAGTTGATTCTTAAAAACTTATAGTAAATGTTGGATACACCAAAAGGATCAGACCCCAGATCGATTTGCCTGTAATCAAGATTAATGGGTGAACCTTTTGAAGCCAAATAACTAATTAATCTGTTTACTTCATCAGCGCTTTCATAGACAGGAAAATATTCAGCACCTTCAATTTCTTGGTCAGAAACCGCACCGCTATCTTCAACCCAAACTTCATTAACCCATTTACCTAAAGGCTCACCAGGAAGGGCATCCATATCAATAACTGCCCACCAGGATTCTTTCCATCCAATCGTAATGCTTTCAGATGAGGACTTATCTTCCAAAACCCTAAGTGGTGGCTTGGTAATTAATGGTGGCACATAAGTAGCTCCATCATCAGTATAGTAAATAGTGGTAATCGTAGGTTCTGAGGTGATTTCTTCATCACCAATTTTTTTCTTAGCTACTACCTTAATATAGTAAATCTGGTTTGGACGAATAGTCTCAAGTTTACCTGTTTCCTCATTATAATAACCATCTAGTTTCATATGAAAACCGACAATGCCACCTGCTTCATTTTTTATCAAAGACGAACTATCCATTGAACTAAATCTTTGATCTGTTAAAAACCTAGTTGCATAGGAAAGAGCATTATATGAATTGGTCACTGTTATATCATAATATGTATTAAGGTCTGTTATATATCTGTTATAAGTATCTGAATTTTGGTCAATATCAATACGCCTAAATGCTGACCAGGCTAAATTAATAGCATCATCGCTAAGGTCAAGATGGTAGGTAATATTTTGGTCCAGAAGATCATCAAGATTTCCTGTATAGGTCGATCCGGGAACCAAATATTTATCAGCTAATATATCCCTTACTTGCTCTATAGTATTGGTTTCTCTCAGATTATCCAATATGTCCTGGGAAATAAATTCAGGAATTATCGGTTTCGTCGGCACAACCTCAACCAAGGAGGGTGAATAGGTCAAGTAATTGGAAACAGGTTCAATTGTTGGTTTGGATTCGTCTTCTACTGCCTTATAGGTCAATTCAAGTTGAAAACCAGTTTCCACCGTAGGTTTACTCACAGTGTAATAACCTACAGCCCCAGCTTGACCATTTAAAATTGCTAGGTTTTTCCCCTGGCCATCCAGATATCTTACTAACCTAGTTTCAACCAATTCATACTCTGAGTTGTTAGACCCAACCTTAAAACTGGCTGGAATTTCCCATTGAAGTCTTAATTGGTCTCCAACCTCAGCATAATCCAAACGAATATTAGTCGATACATTACTAATTACCGGATAGTTTCTGTTTCTAGTAACAGGGGCACCTGAATAATATTCAACCAGGGGTTCAACCATAATAGAATAAACCTGACCGGGATATACATTTTGTGTAATTGTATAAGATAGTTTGTTTCTTTTACTAATTGGATCATAGAAACTTGTAACATCATCACTGTCCAATGTAAGACCAGAAATCTCACCCTCTTTATTGTCTTCTAAATCACTTTTAGTCTGACCAGAAAAATCTCCTATGGCATAAACAATTCGATATTGGAACTCAGGAATTCCAAGGTTATCCCAAATCACAGTTATAGAGTTATCGTCACTTTCAAAATTTACTTGAAGGTCTGTAATGGCATAAGCCTTATCCGGAATACCACTAACAGGGGCCAAATCCAGAACTCCATCTGTTTCATGATAATGGTATGGATTAACCTTAATCTCATAAAGGGAACCTGTATCCAGATTTGTAAACTCATGAACATCTGCCCGTTTATTATTATACTCATCTGACCCACTACTAATATCAACGGTCTTATCTTTACCCGTTGTAATGTTATTAATATCAATTTCATAAAAGTCTGGAGGATGAATATCAGCTGGATCATTGGCAGGTGCCCATTCATCGGGATCTTCCCAAGACACAGTCATAGTAGGGCTAATCATCGATTCCCCAGTTACGATGTTCTCACCAATAATATAGTAAACATTATCAACATCAACTGAATCAACAGGAATTTGAATATTGGCAAAAGAAGGTACTGCAAACAAACCGATAGTCATAACTAAAACCAATGCTTCAGCTGTAATCTGCTTTATTGAACGTTTACTTACCTTGTCCTGATATTTTCTCCATCTGCTCATAGTCATTCTCCTTGCCTTCTATTAATTCTTTATATTTTTCCAATATTATATTTCATCCATATGATCTAAAATTCAATTGACTCTTTTTCCACTTATTGACTGTTCTCAATATTACTGATAATATTCATAAAATCTTCAATAGTCACTTGTTTACTTGGTTGAATAAAACCATTATTCAGTTGAATAATCGATAAGGATACACCTTTTAGAAGTGTATTTCTATACTGACTATTTACAGAACTAATATCTTCAATAGCCTTATAATCCATTATGATTACAGCATTAAGATCTATCTGGTTCTTATCTGAATATACCTGAACATAGAGGTAGTTGACAGTCTGGTTATTGGTGATACCAAACTCACTAAGGTAAGGAACGACAATTCCCTGATCCCTTAGGTAATCATCATCATCATTATCTTCATTAGCACCTGTAAGTCTTGCCAAGGTTTGAATCATTTGCCTATTGGTAATCAATTCTTCAGGATGCTTAAGTTCATAACTAGTAAATACTTCATTCAACCTATAATTATTAATTAAACTAATCTGGTCTTCGCTGTAAAAAGTAGCCAATTCATTTCCAGCAATCAGACTGACACCAATATATGAACCTAGGTCCTTAGTAAAAATCTGATAACGTCCGTCATAATATTGGGCAGAGGCATTTTCCCAACCTGCTTTAGTCTTTTTGTAGATAGTCAGACTCGTATTATCCTCAAATGGTGCCAATCCAATAGTCATAGCCTTGTCCATGCTTTCAATAGGATAAGATGTATCATCCAGATAAGAAACAAATATACTGTTTCCTCGAATAGCAAAATCACTGGCTACATCTTCAAGAACATTTTCAACTATCCCAGTCAATTTAACATCATTAATTCCCTGTTCTAGTTCATCATCCAAAAGATTTACCAATTGGTTTTTTCCACGGGATATGGCTAAATCTAACTCGTTTTCCACATATAAATCAATATTGTCCTCAATATCACTACTTCCGACAACATCTATGTTTATATCCACCAGCTGACTTCCCGGATTAAAACCACTAATGGTACCGGAATAATCTCCTGTCATAAGCTGAATACGGATATAGTAGTCTTCTAAGGTTGCATTATAATCATTGATTAAGTCAACAACCGTATTAATTTCTTCAGTGATGACGGTACCAAGAGCATAGGCTGGTATACCAATCTGCTGGGAATAAGGCTCTAGTACATAAGTAATATTAAGGTCATTAGCATTTTCTATCATATCCGCTGGAAGGTAATAGACCAATGATTCCACATCAAAATCAACAAGGTTATATTCGTCATTTTTTGCCAACTGGAGGAAACCATCTACATAGTCCATACGATACTTAAGTTTCATACTATCATCAGTTTCACCAAGAATAAAATATGGTTTCTGCTTTATCTCCCCTGCCTTTTTTAAATAGTATTCTATATATTGAGCATACTTTCGCTCTTTGTCATAATCAGCTTGGTCAAATTCAGTACGGGTCATTACAATTGCTGAAAAAGGAGATACTGGATATGTTTCGCTGCCGTCGGGTAAGACCTCCACTTCCTTGGTCCTGTCTTGTATTCGCACCTTTATGGAATACTGCTTACCTGATTGAAGGCCGCTGATACGGTAATAAACTCTAGTATAGCCAATAGGCCCATCCTCAGAACCTAAAAGTTGAGAATAATAAGTATTATCATCAGATCTAGGGGAATTAATCCTCGTAGACTTGACATAATCCAAATCGTCGGGCCCTTTAATAAAGACTTCCATAACAAAATCTAGGTCAATAATTGCTGAATCCGGAATCGGAGCATCAAACTTTATTATTGTCTCATATTTATAATTAACATCATAATCTGTATCATACTTGACACTAAGGTTAATAGGGCCTTTTACTGGTGCTGTCGTTATGGTATCAAGGAGCCATGAAGACATACGAAGGGGTAGTCCACCCTTAATATTAATCGTTCTTACATAGTAATAGTAAACCCTATTAGGGGCATTATTATCATCAATCATCCTGATTCCATTATCAGAAACCGTTAATAGACTAAAATCTTGAACCACCCATGTATCTGTATCAGGATCATATTTTTTCAGGACTACATCAGCTCCCTCATAAAAAATTCTCCAGGCTTCCATAGCCTGCCCATCAAGTTCCTCTGATTCCAAAATATCCATAAGATCCACATCTTTATTATCCAAAGAATCTGGAAGTCGCATATTCTCAATGGCAAAAACTTCAAAACCAAAGGTATCTTCCTCAACAGTTACGGCTTCAGGAATATCCCATTCAAGAGATGTACTCAACTGACTGTCATCTAAAAACTCAACAACAAGACCCTCAGGCGCAAGGGGAATAATATCATCTTCACCAGGTTCAGGTGGTACTATCGGCGTTGTCACACTTATCACTGTTGATGGTTGTCCTCGCCTAGTCTCTGTATCACCTGTAATAACATGTTCAATATCCACGTTAACTACAATACGAATATAATAATTGGCATTTAAGTCTAAGCCTTTAATAACATGGGAAAGGTTCTGTGATGAATCCGCATCCTTATCAATATTGAAATAGATAACACGACCCATGCCGTCTCCATCTTCCCCCCTAAGCCATTGTAAGGTTGCCGTGTCAATGTCTACATCACCACCTGCATTAGGTGCTACCTCTTGGTAATCAACATCAGTATCTTTCAAGCTCAGTAATGAATCCTTATCTTCAGACAGATATACACTATAAGTTATGCCAGTCGCCTGTTTATCCACAGGGAATAGCATGTTGTTCTCATAAGTAGATATATCAATAGCCGGCCAATCTAAGGTTATCCCCATGGGATCTGTTTCAACCAAAGAATAAAAGGGTTCATAGGTAATTCCTTCAACAATAGGAATTTCATAGGGAAGCATACTAAGAGATAAAGAAGCTGGAATAGAATAATTGGACACACCAAGCACACCGTCTTTTTCAGTAATAGCTCGAATTCTTATATAATTGACACCTGGAAATTCAAAATCAGTCTCATAAGATGTAGGATGACTACCAGGCGTTCTTTCTGTCACTGTATAAGTGTCTGCATCTTCATCATATACTGTATCAACCCGTCTAGTCCAAAGATCATTTTCATAGACTACTATTTTTTCCATTCGAAGAAGTTCATCAAGGTCATTATATCCTTCAACATAATTGGCTGAAGTCGACGGTTCATCTTCTTCTGTCAATCCAGGATATTCTTCCAACTTGTAGAGACCGTCTGTATCATCTAAATACATACGATAAACCCTAAAAACCTCAAATGGATTATCTTCGTTTAAATCAGGAATGTCATTAACTAATACTTCGTAATATATATAGTCATTATCCATACCATCATCATTAGCAAATATATCATCAAGGTCTGTTACTGCCCTGTTTTCAATAGCATCCCAAACTAGATCAAACTGAATTTTTGTAGGGTTGGTATCTACTTCATCTTCTGGTGGTACCACATAAAGATTTTCAATACCAACAATTGATGGTGTCGTCGGTGGCACATTCAAATCATCTATAGCCCTGTAATTGAGGACCTGAGACGTCAATTCTGTATTTGAAAAATTAACTATAATTTGATAGGCATCCTGATATGAATTCGCCCTAAAAGGTACTGGTATATTAATAGTAGAATTATCATCCCCGTCCGTTTGATAATGTTTAAGCCAAAGGTCATTGACTGGATCAAGCTCAGCAGCAATAATCTTTGAATATAGAACAATATACTCTATCTCATCTTGCGATCCAGTCTGATAAGGTACAATCTCCAGAAAAGCTTCTTGTTGATCACTTCTTTTTAACTGATACTCCAAGTATGTATAGGCAAAGTTTGACTCAGGAGTAAAATTTGCAAACTCGTACTCAGGCATGTGGTTCTCAAATTGAAAACCTATACTAGTATTATAAATACGACTGGATTCAATATCATTCCACTGGATAATAGTTTCTGGGACAGCCAAATCCGACTTATCCTGAACAATAATAACCTCATACTCAAATGTAGCAGGATCATAAACATAATTCACCTGATTGGCAGGTACAGACTGATCACCGTTTTCAGAGGGAACCTCATAAATTCTTGTATCGCCACCATTTTGAAGGAGCATATTAAAATCTAGATATTTATTAGAGCTTATATCCGACACTTCAAAGACAGCCCTAATATCGCTTAGGTCTGTCAAATTATAATCATACGCCCAAGTGGCCGGATCCAACTCCTGAGGCTGTTTAAAATTATATTTTAGTCCGGGTCTATTACCGGGCTTATCGCCATTTGCATTTGGGTGTGTAACAGGTGACATCTGAATATTAGTTCCAGGGTTATTTGGATCTTCAACCAAATAAGTTGGTGAGACAAGGAAATCCTCTAGACCTCGAAGAACCTTTATTGTCTGGCTATCTGTGTCTGGATTAGTAAAAGTCACAGGCATGATATGCCCATTTTCATAATTATCAAACAAAACATAAAGGGTATTATCCTGAAAATCCCATTTTGCAATAAACTTTTTATTATCCATTTGAAAAGCAACACCTGGATATCTGGCGCTTGCTGATCGCTCTATACTAAATTCCAAGGCTTCAGAAACTGGATCCACCGCTTTACCGGATACAAACTGCCATGATGGAACCTGTTGGCTATAATCAATTTCCAAATAAGAGAGGTCAATAAGATCTTGTGTTCTTTCGATTGGTGTACCAGGATTCAAAGGATCGTATTCTTGAACCTTAAAAGACACGTCCAAGCGCTCAAAATTATTAACAAATGTCGCCGTGGATTTTCGTCCATCTTCCAAATAATATTCCATAACATATGTACCGGCATCTTCAAGATTCATTTCAAAAAACACATCATCAGCGCCAGCTTTATTATTTATGATATTTAAATTAATATCCATAATATCATTTTTACGCCAGTCAATAATCTGACCGGCTCCACGGTTAACTACCGTCGACACATGAAAAACAGACAAAACCAAGGATATGACAATTAGCCATGTCACTATTTTTTTAAATCCTAATGAAGCTTGTCTATATCTTACCTTTGTTTTCAATCCCATAGGGCACCTCTTTATATTAATTCACTTAAATTTTAAAAATGGGCGGAATTAGCCTAGTCAAATAAAGTATCGGTTTATTGCAGGTGTTTCATGAGAGGACTTATATTACAAGTTTATTACTTTTACAGATTAAGAACGAAGAGACTTCACCACCTTTTCTTTGCTGTAGAACGAAAAATAGCATCCTCTACAAAGGATGCTATTTGTTCAATACAAGAAAAAGTAGAATCCGTTTAACTACATGTTCCTATAATATTCTATATCATTAGTTAAACAGTCCACTCTACTACCTGCATAAGAATATTCACGTTCAACTATATAAGCTTCACAGCCTTGTTCGTCTGCTACAGACTCTAATGCTTTCCAATCAACAATACCTTTTCCTGCCGGACAATTGATTTCCTTTGATTTTTTTAGTTGCGCCTGTACCTCTTCTGGAATAATAGGGCGACCATCTTCATCAAATGTAATTTTGGAAAAATCAAAGGGAGGTTGTGGTCCCAATACTGATTCGCTTTCTTTGATATGGATTAGCTTAATTCTGCCTGAATTTTCTTTAACAAAGGCAATCGGGTCCACACCTGCTGCTGCACACCAACCGGCATCCAATTCAAACCCAACACAATCACTATCTGTGTTTTTCATTAAAACATCAATTATTCTTTCTCCCTCAAATTCTGCAAACTCCTGAGTATGGTTATGGTAGGTAACCATCATACCTTCTTTAGCTAATTCTTTACCAATTTCATTCAATCTCTTGGCAAAATCATAGACCTCAGTCTTGTTTTTCAATGGTTCCATCCCAATACCGATATACTTAATACCTAGTGTTTTAGCTAATTGGATTTTACTAACAACCAAGTCTGTTGATACATGCATAGATACTGCAGTGAGGTTTAAGTTATCTAATTTTCCCTTAAGTTCGTCCTTATCCATTTCAGTAAAAGGACCAAATAATTCAACACCATCATAACCCATATCTTTGACAAGCTGTAATGCTTCATCAGGTGTCCGTTGGACTCCATCCTCCAATGAGTATAGTTGCATAAATATCTTTTCCATAAGTCATCCTCCTAAAAACCTTCATTTACTATCTTATAAGATTATATCACATAGTTTCGTATTTTATCATCTTAAATAAGGAAGTTCCCAAATAAAAATCAAGATACTTTCTATCATTTAAGATACTAAAACATTTGACACTTCCCTTACGTCATCAGATATAATAGTAATTGAAGTACTTCAGAAAGGATCCCGCCTCATGTTAATCAATGAACTCGCTAAAACCTATAACATTTCTTTAAGAACCCTGCGTTATTATGAGGAAATCGGATTACTTGCACCTAGTCGAAACGAAGGAAATATCCGAGTCTATGACGGCGGTCAAATTGAAAAACTTAAACTTATCCTGCTCCTTAAAATGTTCAATTTCAGTTTATCTTCTATAAAGGAAATCCTGTATTCAGAGGGCAAGATACAACTGAGACAAAAGCTCCAAGGAGAAGTAAATGAACTAACTAGACATATTAATAACCTTAGCCACAAAAAACAATTAATCAAATCTCTTCTTCTTTCTTTTGAAGGAGAAGAGATTTCAACTACTTCTATCCAAAGCTTTATTGAAAAACAACTTTTCTTTAAAGCCGAGGAAGAAAGGACTATTGCCATGCTTGAAAAAACTGATACTCTTATTCTGGAAATCGGAACAGGTCTCATACCAATAGCCTCACCCGAAAACCATGAACCCTTACTAAAGGCCATCAAGGAAACAAGACAAGAACTACAATCCATCTATAAGGAAGACTTGAAGCTTATAAGAGTTCGGGATAAGGAAGACCTTGATCCACTTTCCTATCAAATCCTCTATAAAGACAAGATAATAGAATCTTCCACTATAAAGACTAGCAACCACAAAGGCCAAGTAAGTAAGATCATCAAAACCCTATTTATTATTATCAAAATAAATGCCCAATACCTGATTTTAGCTAAATCAAATCTGTTTGTTTAACAATCAAATGGGAAGTTTCTCTTCATGGAAACTTCCCATTTTTTCCCAAATAAAAATCAGGCAGTCAAATTCCGACTACCTGATAATCAACTTTAATTATGATCAACCCAATTCTGTACATCCAACCGCGTAATCGCTCTTGCATGGGAAGCCTCTGCCTCAGCAATAGTCTCCTCATCAATTTCGTCAATGTGTCTGGACTCGAGAATCTTAAGGGCTCTTTCTTTTGCACGTTCAGCACGTTCAATATCAATGGCTTCAGGCCATTCAGCTGCATCAGGCAGAAGAATAACCTGGCCTTCTAAAATCTCAGCAAAACCACCGTGAACAAGGCCACGCATTTCCTTACCATCCTTCTGAATAACAATAGCACCTGTTGAAAGGGCTACGGTTGTTGGCGTATGGTCATAAAGGATACCCATTTCGCCTTCAGATGTAACGATAGAAATACGCTCAACCTGTTTATTATAGAACTCGCCATCTGGTGTTATGATTGTAAACTTAAACGTTTCTGCCATAAGATCACCTTCTATACTCTGGTTAAGACGTCACTGATATTACCTGCCATAAGGAAAGCTGATTCCGGTACTTCGTCATGCTTTCCTTCAAGGATTTCTCTAAAACCTTGAATCGTCTCGCTGAGTGCTACATACTTACCACCAAGACCTGTAAAGTTCTCAGCAACAAAGAATGGTTGACTTAGGAAACGTTGAATTTTACGAGCTCTTGCTACTAAGATCTTATCTTCGTCAGAAAGCTCGTCCATACCAAGAATAGCAATGATATCTTGAAGTTCCTTATATCTTTGTAAGACTTCTTGCACACCACGGGCAACACTGTAATGATCTTCACCAACGATGTGTGGGTCAAGGATTCTTGATGATGAATCAAGAGGGTCAACGGCTGGGTAGATACCTTGCTCAACAATTGCTCTTGAAAGTACAGTTGTTGCATCCAAGTGGGCAAAAGTTGTTGCAGGAGCAGGGTCAGTCAAGTCATCGGCTGGTACATATACCGCCTGAACTGACGTAATGGAACCCTTCTTAGTTGAAGTAATACGCTCTTGAAGAAGACCCATTTCTGTCGCAAGTGTTGGTTGGTAACCAACGGCTGAAGGAATACGTCCAAGTAGGGCAGAAACCTCCGAACCAGCTTGAGTAAAACGGAAAATATTATCGATAAAAAGAAGAACATCCTTTCCACCTTCATCCCTGAAGTACTCAGCCATGGTAAGACCTGTTAGACCAACACGCATTCTTGCTCCTGGTGGCTCATTCATCTGACCGAAAACCATAGTAGTCTTAGCAATAACACCTGATTCAGTCATCTCCCAGAAAAGGTCATTCCCTTCTCTTGTTCGCTCACCAACACCGGTGAACACTGAGAAACCACCATGCTCAGTTGCAATATTACGAATTAACTCTTGAATCAGTACAGTTTTACCAACACCGGCACCACCGAAAAGACCGATCTTACCACCCTTTTGATAAGGACAAAGAAGGTCAACGACCTTAATACCTGTTTCAAGAATTTCTGTTTCTGTTGCTTGATCTTCAAATTTTGGAGCCTGGCGATGTATTGGCCAACGTTCACATTCTGGTACTGGCTTGTTGTCGATGGGTGCTCCTGTTACGTTGAACATACGCCCCAATGTCGCTTCACCAACCGGTGCTGAAATAGGACCACCAGTGTTAATCGCTTCCATACCACGAACCAAACCTTCCGTAGGTCCCATGGAAATACATCTAACCGTGTCATCACCAAGATGCTGTGCAACCTCTACAATAAGTTCCTCGCCATTTTGACGCTTGATGCTTACTGCATTGTACAGTTCAGGTAATGCGTTATTATCAAACTTAATATCTAATACGGCACCAATAATTTGAGTGATTTTTCCGTTCTTTTGCATCTTTCTCACTCCTTTTTAGTACTTGAATTTGTAGCCTCTCTACTGAAGGGCTTCCGCACCGCCAACAATCTCTGTGATTTCTTGGGTGATTGCTGCTTGTCTGGCACGGTTGTATTGCAGTGACAATTTATCGATCATATCTGTTGCATTATTTGTAGCTGCATCCATTGCAGTCATACGGGCACCGTGCTCAGAAGCAACGGATTCTTTTAATGCACCATAGATAATACTACTTAAATACTTTGGCAAAATATGTGCCAGTACTTCTTCTGGCGAAGGTTCAAAGGTCATCACTGAATGTGATGAGCTCTCGTCATTAAATTCGCCTCTATGTACTGGGATTACCTTCATTACCTGTGGTTCCTGAACAAGTGTTGACTGGAAATGGGTATATACCACATAAACATTGTCCACTTCATTGTTCAGATAAAGCTCATGGATTTCTTTACCGATTTCCAGAGCATGTGAGTAATTAGGGTCATCCAAAACTTCATGATGAGTCGAGATAATATTTGCATCACGTTTCTTTAAGTATTCTGCACCTCTTTTACCGACAGCAATTACCTTAGCATCTGCATTCACACTATGATTTAGAACTAATTTACCGATGTTATTATTGTAACCACCAGCTAAACCTCTGTTGGATGTAATCACAACATAAAGGTTTTTGTTACCGTCTCTCTCTTCTAAAAATGGATGGCTAACACCAACCGCTTGAGAAAGAATCGATGAAATAGTTTGGTGAATGTTTTGGAAATAAGGTCTGGTTGATTCAGCTTGAGTTTTTGCTTTTTGCAACTTAGCTGTAGCAACCAGTTTCATAGCTTTAGTAATCTGCTGAGTACTGGTAATACTGACTCTACGGCGTTTTATTTCTCGTAGTGAAGCCATATTATCATTCCTCTTCTAAGATTCTCTTAAACTCATCACGGAATTCTTCACAGACTTTTGCAAGCTTAGCATCCAGTTCATCTGTTAAACCGCTTGGTGCAGTTACTTCATCTCGAAGTTCAGCATAACCGGAGTCTACGAATTCGATAAATTTCTTTTCGTAAAGCTTCACGTGTTCTACTTCAAATTCCATTAGATATTTTCTTGTTACCGCATACAATACAAGAATCTGGTCTGCAACTGAAAGTGGTGCATACTGAGGCTGTTTAAGAACCTCCATAATACGCTCACCTTGGGCAAGACGATCCTGAGTATCTTTATCAAGGTCTGAACCAAACTGTGCAAAGGAAGCAAGCTCACGATACTGGGCAAGTTCCACACGGATAGGTCCTGCAACTTTTTTCATTGTCTTAATTTGAGCAGCACCACCAACACGAGATACGGAAAGTCCGGCATTAATTGCTGGTCTCATACCTGAATTGAAAAGCTCTGTCTCAAGGAAAATCTGACCATCTGTAATGGAGATAACGTTTGTTGGGATATAAGCTGATATATCACCAGCTTGAGTTTCGATAATAGGAAGAGCCGTCAGAGAACCTCCACCTAATTCGTCATTCAACCTAGCTGCACGCTCAAGAAGTCTTGAGTGAAGATAGAAAACGTCTCCAGGATATGCTTCACGACCTGGTGGTCTACGAAGAAGTAGTGACATGGCACGATAAGCTACCGCATGCTTAGATAGGTCATCATAGATAACCAATACATCTTTTCCTTCTTCCATCCATTCCTCACCAATAGCACATCCTGCAAATGGAGCAAGAAATTGAAGTGGAGCAAGCTCAGCCGCTGTTGCCGCAACAATGGTTGTATAGTCCATGGCACCGTTAGCTTCTAAAATTTGAACAAGACTTGCTACTGTTGATGCTTTTTGTCCAATAGCTACATAGACACACAATACATCTGTGTCTTTTTGATTTAGAATTGTATCAATAGCAATCGCTGTTTTACCAGTCTGTCTGTCACCAATAATCAACTCTCTTTGGCCACGACCGATAGGAATCATAGAGTCAATAGACTTGATACCTGTCTGGAGTGGTGTATCAACAGATTTTCTTGAAAGTACACCGGAAGCGACTCTCTCTGTTGGTCTGTATTTATCTGTGTTAATAGGGCCTTTACCATCTATCGGTTGTCCAATAGAGTTAACAACACGGCCAATCAGTGCATCACCAACAGGTACTTCTGTTACACGACCTGTGGCTTTTACGATGTCACCTTCTGATATATCTTTATCATCACCCATAAGTACAGCACCTACATTATCCTCTTCAAGGTTAAGTACCATACCATATACATTGCCAGGGAACTCAAGAAGTTCACCTGCCATTGCATTTTCCAATCCATGGATACGGGCGATTCCATCAGCAACTTGAATAACTGTACCAACGTCAGCTACTTCAAGTTCAGTTTTATATCGTTTGATCTGTTCTTTTATAACTGAACTGATTTCTTCTGGTCTTAAATTCATACCGAAGTTTTACCGCCTTTCTCTAAACTTTTGCTTCATATACATCGAGAGACATTCTACGCAAATTTCTACGGATGGAGTTATCCACAATTCGGTCATTGATCCTA
This sequence comes from Vallitaleaceae bacterium, assembly GCA_963677625.2. Lineage (GTDB taxonomy): Bacteria > Bacillota > Clostridia > Lachnospirales > Vallitaleaceae > UBA1351. The sequence continues at coordinate 114,982 of CAXXSW010000002.1, read as the reverse complement.
ATGATCAATCCACCGATAATAGATTTATCCACTGTCGTCTCCAACGTTATCTTCTTGCCAGTTTGAGATTGAAGTTTTTTCTTGATCCCGTCTTCATCCTCAGAGGAAAGCTCAACAGCGCTAGTTACATAGGCAGTAACAAAGCCATTGTGCTCTTCCATTTTTTCCAGTGTATATTCAAGAATACCAGGAATATACTCCTGACGGTTCTTCTCAACTGCAAGAATCATAAATCCGACTAAATCATCACTGGCTTTTCCATCAAGAATGGTTTTCACCATACTCAGCTTATCCTCTTTAGATAGCTTAGGATGGTTGAGTATTTCTAGAAATTCATCTTCATCTGTTAAAGCTTGAAGTAATATGCGAATCTCTTCTTCTCTTCCTACCAAATCTCCTGATTCCTCAGCCAACTCATATAGGGCCTGTCCGTAACGCTTCGCAATTAATTCGACCATGTGTCATCACCCATTTCATTAATTGTTTCAGTCACGAGAACTTTCTGTTGTTCTTCAGATAAAGAGACTTCTACAAACTTTCCTGCCATTATAGTGGCAACCTCGATAATTTCCTTACGGATATCATCTTTCAGCTGTTCTCTCTCTCTTTCTACCTCTAAGTGAGCACGAGCCATGATCTTACTTGCTTCATCATGAGCTTCTTTAACAATTTCATCTTCACGTGCAACGGCTCTGGTATGAGCATGAGCCAGAATTTTATCAGCTTCAGCTTTAATATTTTTCAGTTTCTCATCATATTCAGCTTTAAGCTTCTGGGCAGCCTTATTATCTGCTTCAATTTTATCTAATGTTGATTCGATTTTTTCCTTACGATCATCAAGGACTTTCCTAACCGGTTTGAACAGTAATCTTCCTAAGAAATAGAAGAGTAACAAAACAGCAAGCATATGAAATACAACCTGAATTAGAGTTTGTAAATCGAATCCTAGAATACGAGTCAAAGATCCAAGATCAGTTTCCAACAAACTGACACTTTGAAACAATGATCCAATTCCGCTTAATAAATTTGTCAAGTTATTTGCCTCCTTTCACTTATTTTAGTGCCTCAAAAGCCACTTTAACTACTAGTTGTTTTCATAGTAGCTAATAAGTGGGTTTGCAAATAACAAGATAATTGCAACAATCAAGCCGTAGATACCTGTTGTCTCGGCAACTGCTGCACCAAGAAGCATGGTACGAACCACATCTGACTGCGCACCAGGTTGACGCCCAACTGCTTCGGCACCTTTACCTGCTGCAAAACCTTGTCCTATACCAGGTCCTATACCTGCTATCATTGCGAGTCCTGCTCCAATTGCTGAACATGCTAATATTAACGCTCTTCCATCGATCATTTTTGTTTCCTCCTAAGTTAATATTTTTCTAATAATCTTAAGCAAATACATTTACAAATAACAACAACAAGGCAATAATCAAAGCATATATACCTGTTGTTTGTGCAACAGCCTGACCAAGTAACATAGTTCTTACAACAGAACTCTGCAATTTAGGCCTTTTTCCTGCTGCTTCTGCCGCTTTACCGGCTGCATAACCCTGACCGATACCAGGCCCAATACCTGCGATCATGGCTAGTCCCGCTCCAACAGCACACGCTGCAAGAATGAGGGCTGCTCCCTGTGTAGAAGAAACACCGAAATTTTCACTGAGTCTATCTACTAAGGGATTTGCAAAAAGCATAATGATGGCAATAACCAAGGAGAATATCCCTGATGTCTCAGCAACTGCTGCACCGATTAACATAGTCAGTGTGGCAGGCCTTTGCCCGTGTTCAGGATTATTACCAACTGCCTCAGCAGCTTTACCAGCTGCAAAACCCTGGCCGATTCCAGGTCCAATTCCGGCAATCATAGCAAATCCTGCTCCTATGGCTGAGAACCCTAAAATAATTGCTTTAGGGTCGGACTCTTCCAACCAGCCAAATAGAAACTTCAATATATCCATTACTGTGTTTCACCTCGCTTTTCATCTAAAACTATCCATCTAAGTTATCCCTATCTTTTGCACCAACAATTTACCTAGGTAAATTGTCTATCAACTCTTAACCATCCATGGCCGATGATACAAAAGTCATACTCAGCATAACAAAGATAAATGCCTGTAAGACACCCGCAAATATATCAAAATATGCATGAAGTGCACTAGGAATACCCAGCATCAAATACCAAGGTAAATTATAATACAGCCCCATGATGATTGTCCCACCAAGAATATTACCGAACAAACGGAAAGACAGTGAGATTGGATTTGCAAGTTCTCCGATGACATTTAGAGGTGTTAAAGGCCACAAAGGTTCGGTCAGTCCCTTACCCCAGCCTTTAAGACCTTTTGCATAAATTCCAAAACCTTGAGTCATAAAAAAGGTTATAAGAGCTAATGCAAAGGTCATTGCGACATCAGCTGTCGGTGGTCGCATAAAATCAAACCACGTACCGTCTGACACTCCATAAAATCGTGTACCGGGTCCGATAAACAAACCGGAAAGATTCGAACAAATCAAAAACAGGAACATACCTGCATAGAAGGTCGAAAAGCGTTTTCCGTGTTTACCCATTGTCGAATTGACAAAGCTGTCCAGAGACTCTACAAGAAACTCAATGACATTTTGAAGACCAGATGGCACTCTTTTAGGGTCGCGAATGGATCGATTGATTAAGAGAGCAATAAGTATCAATACACCGCAGATAATCCATGTATTGATCATTGTCTCTGTAATCCAGATTTCAACGCCGCCAATGTAAATGACTTTGGCTACATGAATACCTATATCCACTTTCAATCAACTCCTTTTCATGCATACTAGCTTGTGTCTGGTATAAACTTCCATACCAGACCATGTTTATGTTAAACACCAGTGTCTACCAGAAATCCGACTTCTCGTCTTCATCCTCTTCCTCCCATTCAAGAAATTCTACCGTTCCATCTTTAGGAACCGGTGGCTCTAGAATGCCTTGAATGTAAGCAGCAGGCTTCAGAACTAAAAGTCCAATAACCAGTCCGACTAAATCTATTGCCGGTGTGATAACACCGATAAACAGCACCACAAATGTGATGGTATATCTGAGAAAATAATGGGCCCTAACAAAATTAGTTGCACCATGGGCTTCTTTGACAACTGCACGTCTAAAGGTATTTTCCATTAAGAAAATCTTAAGTACAGTAATCCCACCCCCAAGGCCAAGCCCTAAAACATAGGCCATTTTGTTCGTATAAACAAAAAGACCCAAAATCAAAGCGACCAAGAGTATGATCACTGAATTTCTTATCAGTAAATAGATCATAGATCTTTGCTCACTCATCGTTTCGAATCCTTCTTCCCGTCGTCAATATTTTTCATTACTATTCGATAAAGATTATAAAAGGCCATATATATCCCCGCCAAAATGCAAATGATTAAAAGAATACCACTTGTATGAAAAAAGTTATCCAACCAGTTCCCAACAAATACCATAGCGAAAATTGGTATTGCCATAACAAACCCGATTTGTGAAACTAACGCTAAATACTTGAATACTTTAAAGTCCATCCTTCTACCGTTACACCTTTCCAAACCTTAACTTACATTATACATATAAGAAGCTTTTATGTCCATGCTTATTCACATTATCTGGTATTATGCATTACGAGTTCCCACCAATGACAATTATCTTCGTCAATATATTCACAAATCTCTCCTCATATAAAACATATTTGTCTCATATAACAAAAGAACAAAGAGGTTCCTCCTTATTCGCTTTCCTATAGAACGAAAAAGGTCCAGGCAAAGCCTGGACCAGGTATATCAACTAATATGTAAAGAACTATTCTTCTTTATAATCCCCATATCGACCAAGGGTCACATGAACATCCACAAAAGATTCATCTCTTAAAACTTCTAGAAGTATTTCATTACCAGGTTTCAAATCAGTCAAAGCATCATATAGCATTTGTGAATCTGTTACCTTTTTACCATCCAAAGCTACAATAATATCTCCGATTTGAAGGTCAGCTTGATCAGCCGGTCCATTTTCAACTAGGTCTTGAACGTATACACCAAAAGGCATATTATTATTGCTAGCTGAACCCATCATAATTCCTAGATAAGCCCGTTCATCTTCCATGACATAGGCAATATTCTCACCGTTACCTACATTTTCAATGCGTTCAATAATTGGAAGGGCAATGTGTACCGGAATGGCAAATCCCATACCTTCTACACTAGAGTCCACTAATTTCGCTGTATTTATACCAATGACTTCACCATTTTTGTTAAAAAGGCCACCGCCACTATTACCTGGGTTGATTGCAGCATCTGTTTGAATAACATGTAAACTAGTATCATCAATGTTCAGTTCACGATCTACAGCTGAGATAACTCCTGCTGTGATGGTTTGACTAAATTCTTTTCCCATTGGATTACCAATGGCAACAGCTAATTCACCGGACATAAGATTTTCTGAGTCTCCAAATACCGCTGGGGTTAACTTATCAACGTTATTTTTTTTGAGTTCGTCGTTCGACACTTTTACAAGAGCCAAGTCATTTCTAGAATCAAATCCAAGAACTTCACCTGTTAGGGTAACACCTGAATCCAACATAACTGAAACGGATTTAGCCTTTTCGACAACGTGATTATTAGTTATAATCAAAACTCCATCATCAGTAACTTTATAGATAACACCTGAACCAGTTCCTTCACTCTCATATACCTGATTAGAAAAGAATCCCGGCACTACCTGATCGATAACACTTATTACGGTTACAATTGATGGTCCTGCGGCTTGTGCAATTGCTGTCACAGGATTTACATAGTCTCCGTCAACTTCACTGGTTAATACCACCGGCTGAACCGAGCCACTTGTGGTGGTTAATGCAAGGTCTCCACTAGCTGGTTCTCCAATCCCTGACACTAAACTGGCTGTACCATAACCGGCACCAAACCCAGAACCTAAAATGATTGCACCTGCAAGAAAGAGGGAAAAAACCTTAGGCAATCTTCTTGCCTTCTTAGGCTTTCCTTTCATTACCGTCTCATCTACATGTTCCATAGATACATATGAATCTCTATTGTCTTCTACATCAATTACCTTATTTTCATTATTAAAATCATCGTACATACTCAAAACTCCTTTCAAACTTGATATATAATTCTCTCTATATATTGTTATACACCAAGTATGTGGCAATTTGAGTCCAATATGATGGCATTTTTTTGTCAAAAATGTAAATTTTGATTTATTACTTATTCTTTCCAGTACCAATAGGGAGGATTCTCTCCATCGTAATGACTGTTTTCACCATGATCTATAATTTCATATGTGTCTGGATAATTATAGAGCTCCGTTTCCTCTGGCTGACTATCAAGCACCACATAACTGGTTACCTGACCAAAAATCTCATCGCTTGAGCCTTCCTCCAAAGAGTACAAGTCAATACCAATCAAATTTCCCTCACTATCAGCAATATATTCATATATATCTGTCATACCACTGACAGATCCTAATCCGGTATCTGCAAACTTATAGTAGTAGAGTCCGTCTTCTTCTTTATATCCAATTAATCTTGTTGTAAGGAAGTTAAAAATCTTATTCTCACGGATCGAGGATCCATACATTTCCACATATGCTTTTTCTGGACATATAGTCACAAACCGGTCCCCTGTCTGATAGGAAATGATAGTAACTTCGTTCCCAAACATATCTTGGCTTTGCCTTGAAACCAAAGCATGGTCAATAGATTCTTCAAAACCTTTTGCGTAGAGGTCAAAAGTTTGATCTCCGTCCACTTGGATAGTCAACTTAAAAGGGTCATCACTGGTATAGGCTCCAACTGCTCCCAAAAAAGGTTTCATGATCTCACTATTAGTAAGTCCAAGTATAAAGAGGGTCATCTCAGTATATTCAACATTACTTTCAGGGTAAAATTCATAAGGCTCATGACTTCCCTCACTTACAGATTTCAGGACTTCCTCAAATTCAATTAGACCCTTGTCATCAAATTTTAAACGTCTAATAGCCAACCCACTTTCAAGAGAAATGAAGGACTGTTTCAATTCCTCATTCAGTATGGTTTCCAAATACACAACCCATTGCCCATCATAGTTAGTAATAAAGCAGTCTCTTACTTCCTCACCACTTTCAAGAACCAAGGGATTCATGCCTATATAAGGTATACCTGGTAATCCTTTGCTTACAAGGGAAGTTCCTGTCACGCTAGGTACACTATCACTCTCTTCTGGAAGGATATACTCAGTCACCTGATAATAAACACCTTCAACGTCCCTATAATACCCTCTCTCTTCCATATAATCATCTTCAACTCTTATGCTTTTCAGGTCATTTTCTAAGATGGCTATTGTAGATTGGCTGTGACTGGTTACTAGGCTGTAATCATCAAAAAAAACAAACCATGTATACTTGTCTTTCTCCATAACCAGATCAAGGTTACCAAAACCTTTATGACTCAGACTATCAAATAAAGCTTTGCCCGTAAGACCAGAGTCATAACTTATAATATCATCATTACTCGGTATATGACCGGATACAGGGAAATACACTACTGGAAGACTTAGTCCTTCATAGGCAGCCTCACGCAAGCCAATTTCATCGTAGTCTTCATTGGAATAAACAGGAAGCAAATTCGCCAACATCTCTTCCACATGACTATCAAAATCTGCAACTATCTCATCCCTGATCTTGTAGGTTCTAACCGCCAACAAAAGCGCTTGTTCCCTAGTCAAATATCCTTCTGGATCCAGCTCGCTTCCTCTGCCTTTAAAAATTCCAAGACTATTCATAATCCGAACAGATTCCTCTGCCCAAGTTGATAGCTTAGATCCATCATCATAGGTTTTCTGGTAGTCATAGTTAGACTCATCCAACAAGTTAAGTCCTGAAGCCCCAATCGTTCTAACTAACATGACACATACCTGTTCTCTCGTTATAGGGGCTTCTGGCCCGAATCGTCCATCACCTAAACCATTGACTATACCAAGGCTATATGCCGCTGCTGCATATGAGGAATCAGTGTCAGTAAAAGGATTATCAACAAGCTCATAAAAACCTGAGCCCATGACATAATAAACTTGCATGACAACTTGGCTAAACTCTTCTCTCGTAATTATCTTACCAAAATCATCAAAAAAGATATCCGGTATAAATCCATTGTCCTTAGCTTCTTTCAGTTCGGCTTGAGCCCATGAAGATGCTCCCGGAAAACTTTCCTCACCTCTAATTTCCATTTGATTTACATTGATTATCCCAACCATAAAGGAACAAAATATAATCGTTTTAACAATGATATGACCAAGCTTTTTCATCTCTCTCCACCTTTCATTACGAATAATTATAGTTTAAGTATAATCATCCTAGAAGTATGGAGTAAGTCCGCTTGGTCACCTCTTCTATGACATTTGTCATCACTATGTAATTCTTAAAATGCATATTTCACATAAGCCAATACTTTTTCATAAAGATAAGGTTGTATTTCTCCATAAGTGAGATTCTCAGGCATTTCATCCCCAAAAGACAGTTCTTCAATTTCATATTCAAGTTCTCCCAAACTGTCAATTTCACTGTAAAAAAGTCTACCAAAGATCGGTCCCTGACCTCTATCAACTGAGTAATCACAAATGGGATACAGACGAAATTCCAAAGCGCCAGTCTCTTCATTTAGTTCTCGTTTGGCAGCCTCCAAAGGGGTTTCTCCAGCTTCTATATGTCCACCGACAATTTCCCAAGTAGTCCTATCTTTATGTCGAGCAAAAACCCATTTATCCTTATATTTGGCCTGAATAACCACATACTTAAGACTTCTGTTATTCTTATCTTCTATATCATGAAAATCAACTTTTAACATCTTACTTTCCCTCTCTGTCACACCATGCAAACAAGCTATACTATATTTATTTTCCAATTGCTTCAAAGGCCTTGTTTATGCCATCATAAATTGCTTGGGCCATAATTTCCTGCTGACTTTCATCAAGAAGAATAGCTCTGTCACCTGAATAAGACAGATAGCCCAACTCAAGTAAAACGGCAGGCATCTTCGTATATTTAAGGACATAAAGGTCATCCCGTTCAGACAAACGTTTACTAACAAAGGCTGTATTATCTACGTAGGTATTATGGATAAGTTCTGCAAAATCCAGATTACTATATCCATTATTGGTTGGCCGATTCATATAAAGAGTCTCAACCCCCGTTCTGGTTGCCCAATAGGAGTTACAGTGCAAACTAATAAAAAGGTCTGATTGTGAATTATTAGCAAGATCTGCACGATCTTTAAGTTCAACATGCGAATCATCGGTCCTCACGTAATATGTTTTAATTTTTAGGTCTTGGTCTAACAGGTTTTTTAATTTTAAAGATACATCAAGGACAACATCTTTTTCATAATGACCTGCCGCATTAGCTCCGGGTTTGTAACCTCCATGCCCCGGGTCAAGAGTTAATATACGGTCATATACGTCTTGAGGATCTTTGGCTTCAAAGATTAAATCACCGCCAAAGATAGAAGCTTCTACACCTTGTATCTTATTTGTCTTAATAGTCATCCGTGTGTCGCCCTTACTATCCAGTTCAAAAGTAACATCATCAATACCTTCGTTGTTGACTTCCACTTGTTGGCTGCCAACCAGGCTAAGTTGATTTCCTGGTATGGTAACTTCAAAAATCTTATCTTTATAAGAGTCAATGCCGGTAAGAAGATTTATATCCGTGATATTTTCTCCAACATCCTTAAGGGCAATAGCCGAATTTTCACCAATTGTATAAGAAAAGCCTAAAGGAAGTCTGCCTGTTAACTGAATTCTGGTCACATTATTTCCAGGATACTCCAACCTATACTGAGAAGAATCCTTAAGGTTCAGGGTTAAATTGGCTGTTGTTACGTCTTTTTGGGACAGACTAACACCCTCTATAAACTCGCCACCAACTTCCGTATACGTTTTACTAATCATAGTATTTACCCTATCTATGTCAAAAGATAAGGTTTTCGCATCACTTCTGTAAGCATGCAATTGATCAGTCTCTACTCCCCTAAGATCTACATAATCGCCAGTAGAATTCTGTCCAACCGTAATAGCATCAATCTGATTCATAACGGCGTCAATAAATATTTTTTGACGATTCTCATTCATCCTTATGTTAAAAATATTACCCGTATCATTCAGCGTAAATCGTATAACACAGTTTCTGTTACCAGTCTCACTTCCTGTATATTCAGTAATCTCTAGAGAATCCAAAAAAGGATGGTCATCATATGTGAATTCTCTTGTCTTCATATCAAGGGTAGCCTTGAGTACATATAATTCCATGACGTTGCCCTCAAGAGATGTAATAATACCTGAAATCGGTCCATCAGCAGCTACTTCAAAAGTGACTTTCTCAGGCATCGCCTCATCATAATGAAAAAGGAGATTATATATTTCAACTGAATCAGAAGTTGTAGATTCAATATCTGTCATAATAGTATTCTGAGTTCTAGGTATGGTTTCAAGCTCTGATCCAATATAGACTAAAGGATTTGATTGAAGACTTGTTGACGTAGAAAGTCCATCACTATCTTGAACAATCCATTCTCCCTTAGGCATATTTTCTAGCTTATCCTTAATAATCAGATCATGACCACTGACAAGAGTCGCAACTTGATCTTCTTGACTGACATTATCTTCATTACCAGTCTCCTGATTTTCTTGCCCTTCCTCATCATCTGTATGATCTTTACTATAAAGCTTAACTGCAAAGTTAACTTCATCCCACTGAACTTCATAACCCATTTGTTCAGCCACAAAGCGGAGAGGTAACATAGTCTTGGAACTTTCCTTACTAGCATCACGAATCAGTTTAGCAGGAACATCCAACTCCTTTTTTTCGTCATTGACATAGGCTGTACTTGAATTGATCTGAAGAACAATAAACTGGTCCATATAGGATATATAAACTTCGTGAGTTGACCCATTCCAGTTAACCTCTGCACCAATAGCCTCATGTTCAAAAACTTCCCTAACCGGCACCAAGGTTCTGCCATCAATAATAACCCCCGGCATATCTCCTGTTTCCACTAATTGATCGTTAATATAGACATCAACGATTCTAGACTTATACTGGTGAAAACCTCCATCATAAGAAAAAACCAAGTCACTATCATAGTCACCGGCAAATACAAATACATTGTTTATCATCAATATGGCAACAAGGGCCAAGGTAAAACTTATCTTTTTTATCTTTCTCATCTATATCTCCTATGGGCAAATCTGCTTACTTTTTTCAATTATATCACAGGATAAATAGAAATTGTCTCAGTCTGGGGAAATGTAATAAACCTGTTAAATAAATTCACAACTTTAAGATAGATATCCATATTTATACTATAGAATTATAATCCTCATCACCTAACCTATCCCTCTATAAAATTTACGATGACCTCAACAGCTTCCTTTTGCTGAGTTTCGCGACTGATTTTAGCCTCTCCGTCACCTTCCTGTTTTCCATAATTTCCAAATTGGGCGTGGTTGCCACCAATGATCTCATAGACCTGATTAGCTTTCTCAACCTTTTCCAAGTCAAGTTTAATATCATATGTTCCATAGATAGCAAGCGTGTTTATATCAGCATCATTGGTAGGATAAGCACCTAAGAGAATCAAACCTTCAAAAAGATCTTCACGCCCTTCTATATATGAACTTGCCATGGCTCCTCCAAGGGAATGCCCAGCTAGATACCATTTATCGACTTCCTTGACCTCTTGCAAGACCCTATCTGCACCCTTGACATTAAAAACAGCCAGATTAAAAGGCATCTCAACCAAGGCACATGTATAGCCCTTATCAGTAAGTTGGAGCAAAAGTGGCATATAGGCTTTTGCTTCAACTTTCCCTCCAGGATAAAAAACAATTCCTATACCTTGGTCCTTAGTTTCTTCTGGATAAATTACATCAAAACCATCTAATGATTCAATTTTCAAACCACTTTCATCAATCATCACCTGAACATCATCACTGGCTCTATAGTAATCCAAAGTATATATATAAAAAGCCGCAAAGAGTACAACAAATATAGTTAATATGATTCCTCCTACAAGGACCAATCGTTTCTTTAAGTTTTTATTGTTCTTTTTTTTCATCTTATACCTCACCTCTTTATTTCCCGCTAGTTGTCCCAGCCGTTTGTCCAAATCGTCCCTAGTCATAATGTCATTCTCTATTTCACTAGAAAACAACATACTCCGGGAACTTCCCAGAGTATAGTAGATATTCGTAATTAAGTTTATTATATCGTATTTTACTAGGAAAACAAAAAAAATTATAGAAGGGGTTGCGTCATCTAATGTAAAGGACTAGACTTAAAAACAGAAAGGATGAACGCAAATATGAAGAATATCAATCTAAGTCACCCACTCCTAAATAAGAGAGAAGATCTCCTTCAATGGACCATGAACCTACTCAATCCGGTCAAACCCTACTTCATTCAACATCACACCCGGTTAAATCTTGAACATTTTTCATCAGGAGCTCCTGATGATGTCAGTAGGATAGAAGGATTTTCAAGACTTATCTGGGCTATTACAGCAATAAGTGAATTAGGCCCTAATGATCCCTGGTGGCAAGATATTAGGGAAGGACTTATTCATGGTTGTGACCCCGACGATCCAGATTATTTTGGTGATATAGAAGATTATGATCAACGCATTGTTGAAACAGCTGCAATAGGCTATGCATTTGTTCTAAGGCCTGAGTGTATCTATAACCCCTTATCATCTGTAGAAAAAGAAAATCTAATCGCCTGGCTTGACCAAGTCAACCACAGAAAGGCCTATGAATGCAATTGGAAGTTCTTCCGCATCATGGTCAATATTGGTTTTAAGTCTCTTGGACTTCCTTGGAACAAAGAAGCCTGTGAGCTTTATCTCAATGATATGGAAGCTTACTATGTAGGTGATGGTTGGTATAAAGACGGGCATCCAGACCATGCCCATACTGACTACTATGTCCCTTTTGCCATGCATTATTACGGACTCTTTTATGCTATGCATATGGAAGATGTAGATCCAAAGCGATGTCAGATATATAGGGATAGGGCCCGACTTTTTGCTGATGATTTTATCCACTGGTTTGAGGCTGATGGTTCTGCACTTCCTTATGGCCGAAGTCTAACCTATCGTTTTGCCCAGGCTGCTTTTTGGTCCATGATGGTTGTTTCCGGAAATGAATGTTCCTATTCCCTCGGAACTCTCAAGGGTATCATTCTTCGCCACCTTCGGTGGTGGGATAGTCAAGCCATATCCGATTCCAGGGGTATATTGACCATCGGTTACGCTTACCCCAACCATTATATGGCAGAAAACTATAATGCTCCAGGATCTGTCTACTGGTCAATGAAAACCATGATTCTGCTTACCTTACCAGAGGATCATCCATTTTGGACTACCAAAGAAGAAGCCTATCCTGTATGTGAACAACCTATCATCCAAAAAACGCCTAAGCTTATCTTCTATCATGACCCTATGGGTAAGCAACTCTTGGCTTATAACGGCGGGAGCAAACACAGCAACGGCCATACACATGTAGAATGTAAATATGAGAAATTCGTCTATTCTACTTACTTTGGCTTTTCTGTACCTAAAAGTCATAAAACTCTTCATTCAGGAGCATTTGATTCGACTCTAGCTGTATCTGAAGATGGTTCTTATTATAGGCATAAGGATAAATCTAAGGAAATTCACATGAAAAAAGACTCTATCATCACCTTGTGGGCTCCCTTCAAGGATGTAACTATTAGGACCATGCTTATTGTAGGCTACCCATGGCATATAAGAATACACAAGGTTAAAAGCGCTAGACCTTTACAAGTTGCTGAAGGTGGCTTTGCTATCGAAAACAGTCAAAACATGTGCAAAAACTCAGATAAAGATTCAGCCATCATTTCATCAAATAAGGATTTCTCAGCCATTCAGAACATCAGTAATTTTGATCATGCAGACATCATTAATCCTGCCCCCAATACCAATATCATGGTCTCAAGAACACTTATACCGAGCCTGATAGCTCAACTAGAACCAGGAGAACATCTGCTGATATCTATGGTTTATGGAGGTCCCGGTAATCTGGAAGATTGTATCTTACCAGATATAAGTCTTGAAGAAGCAGCAATTACTATCATTCATGAGCAAGCCTCCTCCACTTATTCTTTAGATTTTATGTAAATAATCAGACCTATGAAGTTACAGGTACATTCACCAAAAAAAAGCAGGCTGTCGTGTACAGCCTGCTCTTTTTTGGATTAGTTTAATATATTCATATATTTCTTGTATCAGCTCTTGAACTCATCCACATGTTCCATCATGGTTTTGACTTCATTATTTAGACTAGATGCGGCTGAAGAAACATTCGCAGAAGCATTTTGTAATTCTTCAGCAGAAGCATTGATTTCCTCAGTAGCTGCTGAAACCTCTTCTGATACAGCAGAAGCATCAGCTACTCTTTCAAGGATATTCTCTTTAGATTCATTAATACGTTTGGTCTCATTATAAGCAGATTGAATCTGATTACCTATCTCTTCCAAAGCACCAACAATATTATTATATGAACGAATAGCAACATCAATAGAATCTGTCTGAATCTGAAGTTCATCATTCAAAGAACCTGTAGCTTCGATTATTTTTTCAGATTCATGAGATACTTCCTCAACCATTTCATCAATCTTAAATGAGGATTCTTTTGATTGCTCAGCAAGCTTTCTTATCTCATCTGCAACCACAGCGAATCCTTTTCCTGATTCACCAGCTCTTGCAGCCTCTATAGCGGCATTTAGAGCCAACAGATTCGTCTGTTCAGCAATACCATTAATCATAGTAGTAATCTCTGTTACCTGAAGAATATTAGCCCTCAGTCCATTGACCTTTACTGTAAAGTCATTGAATATATCCCCTGTCAAACTAACAGACTTCTGCATCAGAGCCATTTTTTCGTTACCCTCTGTGGTCATTTCATTAGCACCTTGTGCACTGGATTCAATAGCATCAATTTCTCTACTGATACCATCAATTTGTTCACCAAAATCTGTAACCTTTTCATTGATATCTGAAAGACTTATGGACTGCTCATTTAAAGCTTTGGCTGTTTCTCTAATAGAATATTCCATTTGAGTAGCCGTTTCACTAACGCTTGAAGAAATATCCAATAGTTCTTTTGCTTGTCCATCTACCTCATGAGAGGCATTTCTTACAGAAGAAATCATATTCCCAACTGATTCTTTCATACTAACAAGAGATCTGAAGGCATTATACAACTCATCTTTTCCTTTAATATTGGCTTCATCTTGTTCTAAAACAAAATCACCTTTTGAAACCTTATCAAGTTTTCCTGTAAGCTTTTTAATTCTTGATGAAATGATAGATGTACCTATAAAAGTTACGATGATACCTATCGCAATAAACACAATAGAAGTCATAATCATATTTTGGCGCAACTTACCTAACACGCTCAACACTTCATTCTCAGGTACATTAATTGCCAACGACCAATGGGTTCCATTGACAGGTGCATATGCTACAATCTTATATAAACCGTTATACTTGTATTCTCCCGCACCCTTTTCCAAAGTCGTCATCTGCTTGATAATAGTATTAAGACCTTTTAATTCAGGATCTTCCGCAGAAGACTCCAAGATATTTTCTCCGGCCAAGACCTTTTCTTTATCATAATGGGCTACAACCAAACCATCGGCATTAACCATAAAAGCTTTACCTGACTCACCAATCAAAATATCGTCAACCACTTGAGAGAAGACATCACCATTGATTGCAGCTACAAGAACCCCAGTTTGAATGTTATCCTCATTGTAGATAGGTGTTGCAACTGTAACAATCAACGAAGTTTCGTCTGCCCTACTTTTTACAGGATCCGATATAGATGTAGTCCCAGCTTTAGCTTTTTGAAAATATTCACGAGAACTGATGTCGATTTCAATACCATCAATAACATATGCTTTACCGTTCATATCACTTATAGCTAGACTTAAGTCTCCAATCCTATTGACTTCTTTATTCATATAGACCAATTTTTCTTCAAGGGATACGCTTTCATCGCTCATGATATCTGTAGCAGCGATTGCTTCTACTTCTCTGAATCTTGCTTCGATCTTATTTTCAACAGTCTGTGCTGCATTTGTGACCGTTTCTTCCAATAATAGATTTGTATTTTCTTTAATAGAAGATGTTGTCGTTATTACTGCAATAAGACTTAAACTGATACAAATAAAAACAACAAAAATACCTAAAGCAATGCCATACTTCTGCCTAATACTACTCATAATTATTCTCCTTTACCCTCTCAAAACGCCGTAAATTATTATAACATATTTTTATTTTAAATCCTATTCTTTGGTTAACAAAGATAGGCTATAACTAGGTTTCCTATCATAAACTTCATATAGAGAACTTTCCTATACGATTAAAAAATAATCGGGACCTCATCACTGAAGTTCCGATTATCTATATGATTATCATTTAGTTCACCAGTATCTCTAATCCTCTATCGATCTTCACGAAAATAAGGAAGTCCCAGATGTCCAGGCGGTTGATTCTCACGCTCACGCCGTATAGAATAGAAAATTAGAACCATAATGGTTACAATATATGGAAGCATTTTAAATAACTCCTGTGAAGAACGAGTAAGGCCATCCATATAGAAATATAACCAAAAAAGAATTCCGAAAAGATAGGACCCCCATATAGCATGTCTGGGTTTCCATCTAGCGAAAATAACCAAAGCTACTGCCAACCAACCCAGTTTTTCTATACCGCCATCATTGGCCCATGTCCCCTTAATGTAATCCATTACATAATAGAGACCACCAAGACCGATAATCGCTGACCCTATTCCTGTAGACAGATATTTATAAAGAATGACATTAATACCTGCTGCATCGGCTGTAGAAGGATCCTCTCCAACGGCACGAAGCATAAGGCCCTTACGGGTCTTATGAAGAAACCAACTCATAACAAAGGCAATAAGAATAGCCAGATACACCATAAATCCAAAGGCAGAAAGTCCATTCACATTCTTAAGAAAGGGCAGGGTAGCCCTAAAGGCTCCACTAGTTGAAGCAACTGAAATCTGACCAACACCACCAGCCATCTTATTCATTTGACCACCAAAGAAATTGGCTGCACCTGCACCAAAAATTGTCAGAGTCAAGCCAGTTACATTCTGATTGGCCCTAAGAGTAATAGTCAAAACACTATATATTAATCCACCAAAAACTGAAGCCATTATAGAACATAAAATTGCAATCATTAAGCCTAGAATAGGTACTGGATTTTCTACGGCATTCTCATAGCCAAAAGCACCAGCAAGACCTGCAATTCCACCAAGGTACATTATTCCGGGAACACCTAGGTTTAAGTTACCTGACTTTTCAGTTAGTATTTCACCAAGGGCACCAAACAAGATAACGGTGCCAAAAACAAGGGCAGCTTGTAATAAAGCGATCATCTGTGCCATATTAATTCACTTCCTTTCTACGGAATATGAGGCGGTACTTAATAAAAAACTCACTTCCTAGGATGAAGAATAGGATGATACCGGTAATCATATGCGAGACGTAATCATTAAGGTTATATTGAGAAGCAATCTGACTTGCTCCCTTCTCAAGAAATACTAATAAAGCTGCAATCAATACCATGACAAAGGTATTGAATTTTGCCAACCAAGCTACAATAATCGCCGTAAAACCACGCCCACCTGCTGTTGATGTGGATATGGTGTGTGATGCACCTGCAACAGCTACAAAACCTGCCATACCGCAAATAGCTCCTGATATTAACATGGTTCTGACTACTGTTAATTTGACATTAATACCAATATATTTAGCTGTATTTTCTGATTCTCCTACAACTGCAATCTCATATCCTTGCTTGGAATACTTTAAGTAAGCGTACATGAGGAAAATAAGCAAGGTTACAATCATCACATTAAGCATATATTTTTGTCCAAAAAGCTCTGGAAACCATCCTACCTTATTCATCTGATTAATGATACCAACTGTATTAGATCCAAATGGGTTTTCCCACAAAGCTACAAAATATGCTGTAAATTGAATAGCCACATAGTTCATCATCAAGGTGAAAAGGGTTTCATTGGTGTTAAATTTTGCTTTGAATAAGGCGGGTAATCCACCCCATATAGCTCCCATCACCATACTGCCAGCAAAAGCCATTACAAGAATAGGTCCTGATGGTAAGGTCTTACCAAAATAAATCATCATTCCCGCAGTAGCAAGACCACCGACAAGAATTTGTCCTTCTGCTCCAATATTCCAAAAGCGCATTTTAAAGGCAGGTGCAAGACCAATGGCAACAATAAGCAACATAGCCATATCCCGAAGCCCAACCCAAATACGTCTTTCCGATCCAAAGTTTCCTTCAAACATGGCCGCATATATTTTGATAGGATTTAACTGAACAATAGAGTAGATAACAATGGAACTAACCAAAAGGGCGAGAGCCAAACCAAGCGCTCGGATTCCATAAGACTGTAACCTTGTCATGGACTCACGTTTTGATATACGCACAAAAGGCGCTTTATGAGACTGTTTCATTTTCTTTCTCCTCTTTAAGCTTAATCATCATCATGCCAACTTCATTTTTATCAGCACCTGGACCGGGAACTATTCCACTAACCTTGCCTTCACAAAGAACAAGAATTCGGTCGCTGATTTCCAGAAGAACATCAAGGTCTTCACCAACGTAAATAACGGCTACACCTTCCTTTTTCTGCCTGTTAATTAAGTCATAAATTGTATAGGAAGAATTGATATCCAAGCCTCTAACTGCATAGGCCGTCATAAGAACAGTGGGCGTTGAAGAAATTTCACGGCCAACCAAAATCTTTTGTACATTACCTCCGGATAGTTTACGTACTGGTGTCGTAAGACCCGGTGTATTAACTTCCAAGTCTTTAACTACTTGTTTAGCTAATTTTTTTGGTGATTTTCTATTAGTAAATAATGATTTACCTTGTCTAAAGGAACGGAGCATCATATTATTAGTCAAGTCCATGTTACCCACAAGACCCATTCCTAATCGGTCTTCAGGTACAAAAGACAACATGACTCCTAAGTCTTCAATTTTACGAGGATCCATACCAACAAGATTTCTATCACTTTCTGTTTCTGGGTCCTTATATATAATACTGCCTGACTCAAAATGCTGAAGACCTGCAATAGCTTCAAGAAGCTCTTTTTGACCACTACCGGAAATCCCGGCAATACCAAGAACTTCTCCTGAATTAGCTGTAAAGGATACATCAGACAGCTTTGTAATACCATCTTTATCAACCACGGTTAAATTTTCAATAACTAATCTAGGTTCTGGATTGACAGGTTCAGGTCTCTCAATATTCAAGGTAACTGAGCGACCAACCATCATATTGGTCATTTCTCCAGCATTGGTGTCTTTTGTAGCTTTTCCACCTACATATTTTCCACGTCTTAGAACTTCAACTCGATCTGATATTTCTTCCACTTCGTTAAGTTTATGGGTAATGATAATAATCGCTTTACCATCGTTTTTCATATTACGAAGTACTTTGAAAAGTTTTGCTGTTTCTTGGGGAGTAAGAACGGCGGTCGGTTCGTCCAATATTAGAATATCTGCTCCACGATAGAGGACCTTAACAATCTCAACCGTTTGTTTTTCTGATACAGACAAATCATAGATTTTAGCCTTAGGATCTACCTGGAAACCATATTGATCACAAATAGCAGAAATTTTGACGCTGACATCCTTAAGATTCAGCTTGCCCTTACCTTCCATACCTAAAATAACGTTCTCAGCAACTGTTAAAACGTCTACCAACTTAAAATGCTGGTGGATCATACCTATCCCTAAGTCAAAGGCATCTCTAGGACTTCTGATTGTTACTTCTTTATCGTGTATAGTAATAGAACCGGAATCAGGAAAATATATTCCTGATAATATATTCATTAAAGTGGTCTTTCCACTTCCATTTTCACCCAATAGGGCCAAAATCTCACCTTTATTTATATCTAAACTCACCTTGTCATTAGCGACAACGGAGCCAAATGTCTTCCTTATGTCCTTCAAAGAGGCTGCTGTATGTGTGCTTTGCATATTTTCCTCCTATAAACAAAAGCGTCGTTTAACGACGTTAGTTCCGCCTTTGGCGGATTGTTCCATCTGTCCAACAGAAATCAACTCCTTTAGAGTAATCTCCTCTAGAGTAATTTCTAGGTTATAAACAACAGAAAGCCACCTAAAAAGGTGGCAGTCTGAGTTAAACACTAATTATTGGGCGTTTAATTCTGTAATACCATCTATACGTAATCCGAAATAAGGGGCACTACGTAATGTTGACTCTACGAAAATACCGTCAACAATAGCTTCACCACTATCACCAACCCAGTCGCCATCAGTGTCAATAGCCATGTAAGTTGTTACTGTCTCTCCACCAACTGTGAAGTTAGCTGTATCAAAGACATTCATTGAACCATCCCTAAGGCCAGCTTCAACTTCAGCAACTTTTTCTGCAGTACCTTCTGCACAGGATTCACCAAGAGTAGAAATCATAACAGCACCATCTTTGTAACCACTTGCCCAATCAGTCATAATCTCTTCGCCATTCTTAATTGAATTGAAAGCGTAAGTGTAGTACACACCCCAGTCATTTTGTGCACTGGTAAGAGCAGCTGTTGGAGCTACTGAAAGCATATCAATATTGTAACCAACGATATAAACAGTTGTTCCACCTTCAACTAGTGCTTCACAAGCTGTTGGAGCGCCAGTTGAATCTGCATGCTGGCTAAGAATAATTGCACCGTTAGATACTAATGAATTAGCAGCTTCAGCCTCAGCTGTTGGATCATACCATGAATTTGTATATGTAACGTCCATAACAACATTATCTACGATAGATTGAACTCCAAGGAAGAAACCAGTATAACCGGAAACAACCTCAGCATATGGGAATGCACCAACATAACCAAGCTTAATGTTACCATCAGCATCCATATTATTGTCACCCACTTTACCATCAGCTACAAGTTCAGCCAATTTCATACCAGCTACAACACCTGATACATATCGTGATTCAAAAGTAAAGTTAAATGCATTTTTAAAGTTATCAAGACCTGAAAGTGCAGCTTGATCACCTGTCATAGAAACAAAAGTCACTTCTGGGTTCTCACTTGCTGCCTGTTGCATGTATGATTGGTGTCCATAAGAATCTGAGAAAATATAAGTACAACCTTGTTCAACAAGGTCAGTAGCTGTATCATAACAGTTCTCATCTTCTGAAACATTGTACTTCCAAATGATTTGGTTCTCTGAGAAACCTACAGCTTTTGCTGCTCTTTGAATACCATCAATATGTGCATAGTCGTAACCTGTATTCTCATCGTGAACAAGGATAATACCGATTTTTGCATCATTTGTAGTTTCTTCTGTTGTGCCATCACTGGTCTCTTCACCTGTTTCATTTGTTGTTTCTTCTTCTGTTGCAGTACTGTCAGTTGTATCTTCTTTTTTTTCCTGACTACATGCTGCGAGTACGAATACCATTGACATTACCATGAGTAATAACGCTAATAATTTTTTCATGTCTTCCTCCATCTTTTGATTGATACATGGTTGCCGCTCTAGGGTCTCACCCTGGCGACGATTTCCGCCCTTTTAAACATGTGCTATGTTTATGCCACTGCTATAAGTCGTTATAAAACAAATACTTTCCTATAGAACTAAAAAGAACCCTGCCAAGGGCAGAGTTCAGTAAATGATTCTAATGGTTATAATAGATCTATTATTCCCATCCGACTTATATCATTAGTATGAACTCGTAGCCTATAACTATTTACGGTAGTTTGTAGAAACATCCGGCCCATATTACCGAATTTATACGAGTAGCTTTTGTTAGTTTATTATATAGAAGCAATTATGTCAAGATATAATAGAAGTCTTTCTACTTTTATAAACATTAAAAATAATTCCTAATCCAACCAACAGGGCACCTAAACATAGTAAATAGATTTTATCATGAACGCTGCCCTTTAACATAGAAAACAAATAAAACTTGCCCAGGTACTTACTCCCCGATCCTAAATTGATCATATAGTAAACAAAACTCACTAAATATCCAATAATAGTTGAGCCGCTAATGCCTGAAAAAAAAACGCTGATACTTCCAAGAATCCAAGCACTTGCAAAACCTCCATAAAGGTACTTAAAAAAGGGAAATTCGCAGTGGTTACCTTTTAGTATAATAAGATTTAAGGTTATGATAGCCATAAGTATAACTGTCAGCAAAAATAAACGGATAAGTAATAAGCCTAAATAGGATTGTCTTTTGGACAATATAAGTCTTCTTATAGCACCATCTTCTTCGGGGGAAAATAAGGGTCCCAATATTAACATACCATTGAAGACAAGATATATTTCCAGAATCCTTGCTGTCTGGTACATATCCAAATAACTGATACTGAAAATAATTGGCATGCTTACAAGAAGAACTAGGGAAAGAGCTACATAAGGTCCAGTAAAGTACCTAAAATTAAATCTGACAAGTGATTTTATATCAGTCATTTAAACTCAACCTTCCTTGCCGTCTCAGTTCATAGAGCCAAACCGCCAGCAACATAATGAATATGCTCAATATACTATATCCGACTCGATTAAGAACTAGCTCCCCAAATTTTTCTCTATAGGTTTGATAAGCGTCAAGGCTAGACCCGAGTTTGTTATATCTTGGTACTAATTGAAGACCAAATACTCCCACCCTACCCGCTGAAGATCCAGTGAAAATACTAATTAACCAGATACCAATATGAATAAATATAGCGAAATTATTGTTAAGGAGAACAGTTATTAAATAACTCAATGAAGTCACAGCCATAATCGTTGGTAACAGCCAACCAAAGATAATCCTGATAAAAGCCCAATAATCTCCTTGTATACCAGCCGCCTCTGCACTATATAGCCCCTGACTTAAGGGTATGAGACTGATAAATATCAAAGGTATAACCATCATGGATATCAAAGCCAAATACCTTGACATAACCAACTTGAAAGACGAAATTTTCTTACTGGCTAATAAGGGTTGAAGATCATGCTTTTTGTCAGCTAAAAGTACGGAAACAACCACAAACACTGGTAAAATGCCAAGTACAATTCCCATATAATCAGCAAACAATCTAGCAAGGGCCCTTGTTACCTGATCCTCACTAACAACAGCCTCATATTCTATAAGAGCCTCTTCATAAGTCATATTTCTCGTAGAATTATTCTTTATCATGTCTTGGGAATAATTGCTTCCATTACCAATAAGCTGGCTGACTTTTTCCATTTCCTGAAGGAAAAAATCATAGTCAATATCTGGTTCAGACAAACGGTCAATAACTGCTCTAACTATTTCTTGGTCTTCCTCATTTAGGGTAACTTCTTTGTAAAAACCTAATGGGTAGGTTCCATAGGAATTAGTTATATATTCCAGTTTAAGAGACTCCAAGGTAGTTGAAATTATCTCCTTGGTATCAGACGCTATTACATAGCCGTAGTAATCAGAGCCTGGAATCGGTTTAGCAACTGTCGTTCCACCCATTTGCTGGAAAAAGAAGATGAGAAGCAAGACCAAATAAATATAGAAAATCAGACTTTTTAAAATTTTTTTACATTCCTTTAAAACTAGTGTAACCATCATCACCTGTCACCTCGCTTACTATTCAATACATATAAGTATGCATCTTCAACATTTGGTTGACAGATTTCAGCTTTATCATAAAAGTTACTCTTATCTAAGTCTATGAATCTTACAAGAGCTGAGTCTCCCATTGACTTAATATTGGTAATGGGATACTTAGCTTTAATCTCATCCAATTCCAGTAGAGATATATGAGCTTGATAAATATATCCTACTGCCATTTCAAGAAGGGTTTCCATATCACCGTTATAGATTAATTCGCCTTCATCAAGTATACCAATATGATTACAGGTGGCTTCAATATCCCCAACAATATGAGTAGACAAAATAACAATTCTATCTTTGGCAACTTCCGAAAAAAGATTTCTAAGACGAACTCTTTCTTCTGGATCCAAACCTGCTGTTGGTTCATCGACAATTAAAATTTTAGGGTCATTCAAAAGGGCCTGGGCAATTCCCAATCGTCGTTTCATACCGCCAGAAAGGGCTTTGACTTTAGTTTTATGGTTATTTTCCATATTTACTTTTGACAGGAGATCATGAATGCGTTTTTTTCTGTCTGCCTTTTTCAAACCTGCTAGAACACCTAAATAATCCATTGCGTCATAGACACTCATGTTAGGATACATGGAAAAGTCTTGTGGCAAATAACCAACCATATCTCTCACTGCTTTTCTATTATCCAAGCCTACACCAGACATGACCACATGACCTTCTGATGCCGGCAGCAAGGTTGTCATTATTTTCATTAAAGTGGTTTTACCTGCACCATTTTGACCAAGAAGTCCAAACATGCCTTCTTCGATGGTTAGATTCACTGATTTTAACGCTTGAACTTTTCCATAATTCTTACTTAACTTGTTAATTTCTATTGCTTGCAAGAGCTTTACCTACTTTCTATTATTTAGAATATTCCGGTTCCTAGTTATAAGATATTCTGCCTCCTAATATAAGGCCTTCTATACTGGACCATCTTGATTCTAAAAGAAGTATAATCATCATTTATCTACAACTTATCTACGAATCATGAAATTTTAAAACTTGCACATACAATAGCTCCTCCGTGTATGGAATTTTCTAGGGTCAACTTACCACCATGCTTGATACATAGTAATTTTGCCACAGTCAAACCAATACCAAAGTGACTGTCTCCACCTTTTCTTGTACCATAATAGGCCCTTGTGGCTTGATACAAATCTTCTCGACTAAAACCTGGTCCGTCATCTTTTACATATATAAACAGGTACTCACCTCTTAACTTTATATGAACACTGACTTCATTTTCAGCAAAACCACCACTGTTAGAGAGCAGGTTTTCCAAGACCTCTAAAAGAATATTTTCATCATAATCAATATGTTTGTCTAATATATCTGGATTTATTTCCAATTTAAAAACTATCTGAGGACGTATATGCTGAAAACCTCTTATCAAAACATTTATACTATCGAAAAGATTTACTATGGCTTGCTTCTTAAGCTTTAAGCCTAGCTCATCTAAGCTTTGTATATTATTCATAGTTGTAGAAAATATTTTCAAACGATTAATCTGACCTTTTACAAGTTGTATATTCTCTATCATTTTTTCTTGGCTCATTCGTCCTGATGGAAAATAAAGTTCCATCATTTCCAGATAACCTTCCATGACAGTCAAGGGAGTTCGCAGGTCATGGGCAAATGCAGCATTTATTTCTTTCTGCTGATTATGGGCCTGCCAAAGTTCTTTCTCGTTATGGATTAGGGCAAGTCTCAAATCGTCAACCAAGCCACATATCATCGCCATTTCATCACCACTTTCATATCTACAGGAATAGCTAAGATTACGATCCTTAATTTTTTCTGTCACTGTTGCAATGAGGTGGAGAGGTTCATCAATTTTGTTCTTATAAAAACGACTCGCCACCACATAGATCACTACGCTACTATATAGAAAAACACTAGTCCCCCGATAGATAACGACACTCATTAGTCTCCAATAGTCCCTAACTGAAAGATTTAATTTCTTAATTCGATCAATCTCAAATAGGTTGATTGACCTAGGATACAAAACCTGATTATTCTTAAGAATCAATTCTTCCCAATTATTACAAAAAATAACTGTCATCCCATACAAAAAGGCGACAATTACTATACCCATCAAAATATATAGATATAAACTTTTTTTGAGGGAACCTGCACTTACTTTCTTTATATAATTTTTCATACACTATAACCTCTCAAATGTACTAATGATATGTGAAACGATATCCCACTCCCCAAACGGTTTCAATTAATTCCTTGTCAGACCACTGGCTTATCTTCTTTCGAATTCTACGAACATGCTCAACTATAATGGTGGAATCCCCAAACTTATCTATTCCCCACAAATATTCATAAATCTGGTCCTTAGATAAGATAAGGCCAGGGTTTTTAGACAAATAGCTGATAATATCAAATTCTGTTTTAGTCATATCTATTTCGTTATCCATGTAAAAGAACTTCCTGGCTTCATAAGCTATATGAAAACCGCCAAAAACAACCATTTCTCCCATCTCACTGACTCTCTGGTCTCTTCTGATGTGGGCCATAATTCTTGCACTTAACTCCTTTAGACTAAAAGGTTTCACAAGATAATCATCTCCGCCGGCAACTAAGCCTTCAACCCTGTCTCCTTCTTTGGCGTTAGCCGTCAAAAAAACAATAGGGCAAGATACCTGATTACGAATAACTCGGCATAAGTCAAGACCATTCATAACCGGCATATTGACATCCAGCATGATAAGGTCAGGTTTATGTATAAGATTACTAATAGCCTCTTCTGCATTAAATGACGTCAGAACGCTGTAGCCTTCCATTTCAAGAAAGTCCTTTAACATCTTTATAATATCATGATCATCATCTACAATTAAAATCCGGTCCATTTTTGTTCTCCTAATTATTTTTATCATTTTCCTAAAAAGGGTTTTATCAATATCGTTTTTATACTATAGAATAATTATCTACTAAAACTCTATTCAATCTATTCTTTTTAAATATTATAACCACCTATATTCTAACATAAGTATATATTCATACCAGACTAATACAGCCATTTTAGTAAAGAAAAAAATCCTACTCATATCTCTCATCTTTCAACAAGAAATATAGTAGGATTTCATTAAACTTCCATATAAACTAATATCATGCAAAGGGACTGTCTACTGAATACTAAAATGAATATAGTCCCAATAATCTGCCTTACCCATAGGAGATAGGTATAAGTCATACTCCACAACTTCTGGATTTTCTATTTCGTATATAATTTCAACATCTTTACTAGCGCTAGCTGGTATGCCTGCTAGTGCTGAATTTCCCATCTTATAACTTAGTGAGCACTTAATACCATCTTGTCCTATTAATGTAAAAGGAATTTCGTATTCATCATAAACTTCATCCGTATTGTTTAAAACGGTCATAAGGATAGATAGGTTCAAGTGATCACCATCTTGAAGGGATGTCACTTCATTAACTACATAAGATAATTCACCGTTATCAAGCTGGCTGCCCAATCCTTTTCCCTCAGTGGATGATTGATAGGTATGCTCTTCATAAACCACACCTTTATCAAAACTTAATGCCAGTAGATCATCGCTCATAAAATCCGGTGTAATATTTAATGTAAAGCCAGTATCATCTTGATTGGCTGAAAATACAAAACTACCTGTAATGATTTTTCCTTTTCCTGCAATTGAAGAAAGGTTACCCTTAAAGTTTTTGGCAAAAGTATCTACACTGTATGTCTCTCCACTAGATCCCTCTATCTCAAAAGCCATCATTGGAGAAACATTTAAGATATTGTCCCTTGTATTTTCGATGACCATATCTACTAAGATACCAACCATTCCGTCGTAATCAGGGCTATATTCTTCTGGAGTTAACTCACGGCATCCCAAAACTCTATAAATACCGCCTTGTATTTCCCCACTTTGTATAGACGTATTAGTTTCTACAGTTTCTTGGGAATCAGACTCTTGCGCCTCTTGACTAACCTCATTTGTTTGGCTACTTAAATCTTCATCCGAATTTCCTTTATCCTTTATATCTTCAGATTCCTTGCCATCTTCTGTTGACTTACTGTCTTCTGTTGATTTACCTGGATCTCCAGCTTCGTTTCCACCATCACAGCCAGAGAATATTGTTAGAGCAAGTATAAGTACTAATAGCATCATTAATCGTATTTTATTCATATTTTTTCCTCCTGTTATCTGTATAATTAACTCTTTCGTTATCATACTCTTTTAACAGGAGCTATACAATTACACTAAGTCACTGACTTGATGACATTTGTAATTCATTCCTTTTACTATGGATGAATACATCTAGTGACCACTCTTTCTAAGAAAACATGTTTCCAAATGATCATCCACCATGCCTACCGCCTGCATATAGGCATACATAATTGTAGATCCGACGAACTTCATGCCCCGTTTTTTCAGATCTGCTGACAAACGGTCACTAATCTCTGTTGTTACAGGTACTTCTTCCCAGGATGTGTAGTGGTTTATTATAGGTTGGTGGTCCACATAAGACCACAAATACTCGCTAAAAGAACCAAATTCTTCCTGTATCTTAAGGAAAACTTCAGCATTCGTCCTAGCTGAGTAGATTTTTAGCTTATTTCTAATAATTCCCTCGTCTAAGCGAAGGTCTTCCAACTCATTGTCTGTCATGGCTGCCACTTTTACAGGATCAAAGTTTTTAAAAGCTTTCTGGTAACCTTCACGGCGGATTAATATGGTATACCAAGAAAGGCCTGCCTGAGCTCCTTCAAGAATCAAAAACTCAAAAAGGGTCTGATCGTCATATACCGGTTTTCCCCATTCTTCATCATGATATATAGCATAAGCCTCCTGTCCAGGCTTATCTCCAAAACATCTATTCTTACACATAGGTCCTCCTTAAGAAAATCAATTTCCTATAAGAGAGCAAGGGACTGGACTTATCAATACCTTTGCTCTTACTTGTCTATTTTACAACAAGAAACTCAACTTTCCAATAGAATAAAAAAGTATTTATTATCACATAAACCAAGAATCGAGGCTCATCAAATTATTTATTGTTGTTTTTTTCACTAAGAATATCACAGGCTCTATAAAAGTCCGCATATTAACCAATGAAAACTACAAAGAAATGAACTTTTTCTATTTGACTTTATTGGCTAGAACCCTTACAATAGCCTATGGAACATGATATTTTACAATTAAATCGGTAAACGATTTTGAGTGCAGTCTGTAAGCAAAAATGTGGACCAAATATAGATCTTTTAGATTAACAAACGTTAATAGAAAAGATTTGTGTTTGGTCCTTTCTCGATTTCACATTGACTAGAGACTCAAAATCATCTTGTATCAGAAAGGATTAATATGACTACATTATTAGGACTTGGTATTGCTATTATTGTAGGTTTCCTACTTGGAAAGCTCATTGAACTAATCAAGGTACCATCAGTCGCCGGTTACATCATCGCAGGAATGGTACTTGGGAAATCATTCGCAAACATCTTAGACAGCAATTTTATTGAAAACGCAAACTCTGTAAGTGAAGTTGCCCTAGCAATTATTGCCTTCTCTATAGGAGGCGAGCTTGTTTTCGAAGAACTAAAAAAAATAGGACTTCGAGTTGTATTTATTGCAATGGCTGAAGGAGGTATGGCTTTTACCTTAGTCTTCATTTCCATGCTCCTACTTAACCAAACCCTAGCAACTTCCATACTACTGGGAGCTGTAGCATCTGCTACCGCACCAGCTGCTACTGTTCTGATCCTCAATCAGTTAAGAGCAAAAGGTCCCTTAACCAAAACCCTAATAGCTGTTGTAGCTATTGACGACATCATCTGTCTCATGATTTATGCTATTGCCTCATCTATTGCAAAGGTGACTCTTGAACATGGTGAAAATGTTCATATATCTAAAATGCTCCTAGGCCCAGTTTATGAAATCGGTTTTTCTGTACTTCTTGGACTTGGTATCGGGCTTATCCTTATGGTTTTACTTAGGTATTTCTCAAGAAACAGCGAGGTATTAGCAATCGTTGTTGCAGGTATCTTTATTGCAATTGGTGTTGCTGACTATTTTGAACTATCCACCCTCCTTGCCAACATGACCTTAGGTATTGTTATCGCTAATTACTCTTCCAAACGGTTAAAGGCATTTATGGTTATTGAATCCTTTACAACTCCTCTTTATATTAGTTTCTTTGTTATAGCAGGAGCAAGACTGGATATTAGCCTTATTACAAAAGTTGGCCTCATTGGAGTTGTTTATCTCTTTATGCGTATGGCAGGTAAAATCAGCGGTGCATCACTTATGGGACTCATAACCAAAGCAGATAAGAATGTATCAAAGTACTTAGGTTTCGGTCTCCTATCTCAAATCGGTGTTGCTGTCGGCCTAGCTATTGTCATCAGTCACGAATTCGCAGGAACCGGGATTGGAGACATAGTTATCACCGTCTTACTAGCCACAACAATAGCAACTGAAATCATCGGACCACTTATGACAAAGTTCGCTGTCATCAAGTCAGGTGAAGCTTATCAATTAGAAGAAGAATAGGGGGAAATTATGCAAGCACTGATTATTATACTCAATAAAATGGAGTATACCCAAACAGTAGTTCAGCTTCTGAAGGAGTCGGGTATACGAGGTGCAACAATTCTTGAAGGAGTTGGAAGCCGCGGAAAAGGAAACTACCAGCTTAATACAGCCTCATTTCTTGCAAGTCTTGTAGAAAGCCTTGAACAAAGAAATGAAATTAAGAAAATTATCCTTTCCGTCGTAGAAAAAGACTCGCAAGTCCAGAAAGCTGTGGACTCTATTAATGAAGCGATTAACTCAGACGGTCAAGATTCCAGTGGTGCCTTTATATTCACCCTCCCCATTAATTATATGCGAGGCGGTGAACTAGAACGTCATATCATTCGTCGGGATGGCGAATACCATACAGAGTAAGGAGGTTACATATGGATCTGATTACTGCAATCATTAATGATAAGAGCAAGCGTCGGAAAGTAAAAGCCTACCTTAAGGAAATAGGCCTAGGAAACTTTCTTGCCCTACCTTCCTTTGGAACATATGGTTTGCTAAATCCGGATAATTCATTTAGATATTCCATTGATGTGGCTTTTGATGATAAATTTGATATGCTTAACAGGGGGAAAATCGTGGTTGTTATTAACAACACAGAAAATAAAACCCAAGATATTATCAATCATATCTATGAAATGATTAACAACGAGAAGCAAGCCTTTAATACAGGTATCATTTTTAGCATTCCTGTTAATGATATCTTCAAACAAATATCCTAATACACATAAAGAAGCCATCTCACTATTTCCTTGAGATGGCTTCTTATAATAAATATACTAATAAACTTTTTTATCGACGACAACTACATCAATACGTTCTCCGGTTTTTGTACTGATGTCATTATGAAGAGAAACAACTTTTAAGCCTG
The DNA here is from genome assembly GCA_963677625.2 of Vallitaleaceae bacterium. Lineage (GTDB taxonomy): Bacteria > Bacillota > Clostridia > Lachnospirales > Vallitaleaceae > UBA1351. The sequence continues at coordinate 84,808 of CAXXSW010000002.1, read as the reverse complement.
TTATATCTTCTATCAAGAGTTCCAGTTTAGGACGGATGATCTCCTCTAACTGATAACGCATTTCTTTAACCAAGGCTTTGCCTTTTTCTTGTATGGCTAACTGCTTCTCAGCTGGTGTCAAAACACCTTTTAACCTTATGATAATCATATCATCAATGATATAAGTTTTTGCAGACTCAGCCCCTCGCCCAAGTTGCTCTCTCTGAAACGCAATCATATTGGTGCTGATTAAATCTTCTAACTTGCCTTTTTCCATCATATCCTCCACTATAAAATCATCCGGTTAACAACAAACTTACAGGTTTATATGTCCCAGTTCTATTAATCTTTAGTGTTTACAATTATTATTCTCATCGAAAAGCTTGTCCGCATTATCTCGAATGATCTCAATTTCAAGTGACAATGCCTGAATCTTCTTATGTATTTTTTCAACACGTTCTCCTGGAATATTATAATTCAAAAATGTATCTTCAAACATAGAGAATGTGCGGTTGATATCTCTGGCAATGGTTATGAACTTGTCAATATGGTGACATTTAAGGGCGTTCTTAAACTTATTAACATCTTCTTTAATAAGCTTTACCACATCTTTTTCACTATCAAACTCTTGAATCGCCAATGGATAAGGCTTGGTTCTCTCAAGAAAATAATTACCCTTTTGATTAACATTATACACATATTGTACTACAAAACCACTAATATCAAAATTAACATAGCATAAAGTTGAATTAATAACATTCACCTTTGCACCAAGTTGCTGCAATTTCATTGTATGCTGCGAAACTTCCGCTGTTATAATACTTCTCATTTCATACCTCCTGACCTATATATAAAAAATGACTAGATAAATCGTAGATATGAATACGGAAATCAACATAATCGGAAATCCAACTTTCATAAAACCAATAAATCCAAGCTTATTACCATGCTTCTCTAACATCCCACTTACAATCACATTGGCTGAAGCGCCAACCAAGGTTCCATTTCCACCAAGACAGGCGCCAAGTGCTAGAGCCCACCACAATGGTGTAATTGAAAATCCGGTAATAAGAGCCATACTCTTAATCAATGGAATCATCGTTGCCACAAAAGGAATATTATCAAGAAATGCTGAAGCAATGGCAGAACCCCACAAGATAACAATAGCCATCCAGAAAAGGTTGCCACCAGTTAAGATAAGCATTTTTTCTGCAAGGTATTCAATTACACCAACTTGTTCTAAACCACCTACAAGAATAAATAATGCGGTAAAAAAGAAGATGGTAGGCCATTCAATTTCAAGCAAAACTTCTTCAGGATCAATTTTGCTAATCAGTAGTAGGACCGCGGCACCAACAAGAGCCACCGTTGCTGATTCAAAGTCCAGTAACTGGTGTAAAACAAATCCAATAATAGTAAAGAACAATACAAAAAGACTTTTTTTCAAAAGCACTGTATCCTTAATGGCAAGATTTTCATTCATCTCCATTATTTTACCACGTTTATCTTCAGTTATCGAAAGTCTTTTTTTGAATATGACACGAAATACTAAAATGACAGTAATGAAAACAACCACAATGACCGGAGCCAGGTTTACAATAAAATCGATAAATCCAAGACCAGTTGCTGAACCGATCATAATATTTGGGGGGTCACCAATCAAGGTAGCTGTACCACCAATGTTTGATACAAGAATCAATGGTAAGACAAATGGAATTGGATCAAGTTCCAAGGTATCTGTAATAACCAGTGTAATAGGTACAATAAGTAAGATAGTTGTCACATTATCCAGAAGTGCTGAAGAAATTGCAGTAAAGACAGAAAAAACAACTATAATCTTCCACGGCTCACCATTAACGGCCTTAGCAGCCTTTATTGCTATATAGCCAAACAAACCAGTACGTCTTAATATATTAACAATAATCATCATCCCAATTAATAGACCAATCGTATTAAAATCAATCTGTTCAATGGCCACTTCTTGGGTTATGACATGGGTTAATATTAACAAAGATGCACCAACCAAAGCTATTGACGTTCGATTGATTTTTTCAGAAACAATAATTCCATAGGTAATAACGAAAATAATAACAGCTAACACGACATAATTATCCTTCCTATCCATTGTTAAAATACTGACTATTTATAACAGGAAAAGGCGCAAAAAAAAACAGCATTCTCCTATTAACAATAGAAAAAGCTGATCTATACCGTTACTTACCACCTAGCACTTAACACTATCTATCAATCCCAATATATTCTCCAAGTATTGACTTCTCCTAATATCCCAAGTTACGCCCTTTTGAGAAGCCTTCTCCATACTATACCTATTATAATAGGAAGTCAACAGAGTCAATCTAACACTGTGATTATGACCTTAGCCCTCAAAAAAAGATTGTTAATCCCCATACAAATCAACAATCAATTTTAATAGAATTTTAATATTTTAGTAAAAGTGACGAAGGCAACTAGGGAAATAAGGGGGCATCTTTGTTGATTATTAAAACAGGCATATGCCCTTTTCACACGATACATATACGCCATATATACTATCCCATTTTTATAAAACACGTTTAACTGCATCTCTCCAATTGTTAATTAAACTCTCAGCTCCTTCTTTTTCTATTCTTGGTTCGTATACTCTGGATTGTCCTCCAAGTTTTTCCAAGCTTTCCAAGTCTTTCCATTAACCAAGAGCTAGTCCACCTAAATAAAGAGCGCCTATGACACTAAGTTCTTCCTGACTTCTTTTAATCAATTTGGATTGGAGCAAATCTGCTTGAAACTCCATGAGAAATTCATTTTTTGACGGACCTCCATCGACAAAACAGGACTCAACCTTAACAAGTCCTTGACTAGCAACTTTTTCTAAGATATCTGCCACCTGATAAGCGATTGATTCAAGGGCTGCTCGAACAATATGTCTTTTATCTGTTCGTCGTGTTATGCCTACAATAGCAGCTCTGGCTTCCGGTTCCCAATAAGGAGCGCCTAAACCACTAAAAGCCAGAACCACATAGACACCTTCACTGGAATCCACACTTTTAACCAGATTATCCACCTCACTGTCATCGCTGAACATACCAAGGTTTTCTTTAACCCACTTCCTACACTTAGACCATGACCAAGAGATCCGGTATTCATCTCAATACCTGGCATCTTATTATTTGGATGACCAATCAACTTTGAGCCAAAAGATGAAAAACTCCACAATTCCTCTTCAGGATAAAAGTCAAGGTCTGCAAGAATAGTCCACAAGGGCTCTACCGAATGCCCCTTAGACAATATAAATCTGTCTCTATTATCCATATTCGGATTCTTTGGATCTATGTTCATAATCTTATAATATAAAGCAACCATCATATCTGTAGAGGACAGACCACCTCCTGTGTGACCCGTCTTAGCATGATGAATCAGTTTAAGAACCGTTTTACGAGTTTCAATACTTTTTCGAAAAAGATCTACTTGAGCCATTTTGTCTCGCCGCCATTAAGCCACTCAATAATTTCCGTTTCATGGGTCCCAGGTGCATGATCTTCAAAAAGGAAATGTTTATTCATTGTTGCATTGCAACCTTTACAGGATAAGGACAAGGGGAAGTTACCGCAATGAAAAAGAAGCTCACCATTATCATTTTCTGAGTGACGTACCGTCAGATCAGCAAAGAAAGTAGGTGTTTTTCGAATCGCCGCTTCTTGGGCCATAACTGAAGTGTAACTGCCGTAATATCCAGCTTACTCTTAATAAGATTAACGGTATCCTCTACTCTAGGATCATTACTCTCATAGAATGCATCCGTTCTATCTTTGATTTCAACCAAACTCATTGGATAGATTTCAATTTCAAAGCGTTCAAGAAGTTCACCTTCATTTTAAATAACTAAATTTTTACTTAATCTTTGCTTAAATACTATTTCATTTTAACTTAATTACCAATACTTTTTATTGCAATTAAGTATATTTAAGTTAATCTGCTTATATTTCTCCTTAAGTGTAAGGGCATATGTGATAGATGGCCTTCACATACAAAAAGGTCTAGTACTTAAAAGGTAAAACCATTGTCTCCTCTTAAGTACTAGACCTTTCTAATCCATCTTTGTTTTAGTTCTCTAAAGTTCCTTCACGCTCTCACGCTCAATCAAAAATGTATTAATTTCAACTTTTCTAGAAATATCTGTTGGATCCTTACAAAGGGTAAGAAGGCGGTCAACTGCAAATCCACCAATCTTTTTCTTATAGATTCTTACCGTTGTCAGCTTAGGTGTTACAATACGACCACAAGGCATGTCATCAATACCAACTATGGAGACTTGATCAGGAATCTTAATTCCCTTTTCCATAAGTGCATTCATGACACCTATCGCTATTAAATCGTTATCTGCCATAAAGGCTGACGGTAGTTGGTCTAATCGTCCATCAATGGTATCAAGATAGACTAACATATCTCGGTAAGCACCAGCTAAGGTAGGTTCAACTTCTATAATGTGACTTGGTTTTTGGAGAATTTTAGACTCATGGACAAATTGCTGGTAGCTACGGTAACGCTCATCAAAGTTATATATGGAATAAGAGCTTCTAAGATAACCTATTTGTTTATGCCCATTTTGAAGAAGATGAGTAACCCCCTTGTAAACGGCCTGTTGATTGTTCATAAGTATTGAGTCCCAATCCTTACCCATCACATAACTGTCTAGGATCACAAATGGTTTATTCAATTTATCCAGAATTTCGAGATCGTCTGACTTAAGCTCGGTCCCAAGAATAACCAGTCCATCCATAGAAGAAGAATTTTCACTCTTTAGCCAATCATCATCCATTTCATTACAGGTCATATTGGAAACAACCAATTGACAATCCATTTTCTTTGTTTCATTTTCAATTCCTTCAATGAGCTTGGAGAAAAATGCAGTGTCTTGTGCTACAAGCCCCTCTTTCTTGACTCTTAGAAGCTTAATAAAAACAGGTGTCCTTTCATTTAAAGTTTCTGTTTTCTTCTTAATTTCATAACCATATTTTTCAGCTAACTCTAAAACTTGTATCCTAGTTTGATCACTAACCCCTTTTTTCCCGTTAATGGCCATAGAAACTGCTGCGACAGAAATATTCAATTCATTTGCTATATCTTGTAACTTTATCTTCATTTTTCCTCCTGAGTATACAAACAACCAATAAATAGTAATGACCATGCTCAAATATAGGACTTCAACTAAAATCACTTAAACTGAACTGGATTTATCATTCTTTAAGTCTTTTGTCAACTTGAAGCCTCGAACAAGTCGTCGAAGAGAACAGATTTTTTACACATTACTGTATACATACGAATAATTAAAGACAAATCATTCTCTTTCTTGTTCAAATATGATAAACTGAGTATATGATTGTTTCTATATGAGGGGTTATTTGGAGGTAGGCATGAATAAAAAACAAAAAGGGCTAATGCTCCTCATCATTATTACTATACTCTTCACTTCTATACTTTCAACGTCTATTGTTTATATTGAAAGTAATATATCCAAGCGCCAAAATCAAAAAATAGCCATAAGTAATGCTCATAATAAGATTCTCGAAAGGGAGCTCTTCTTTAAAACATACCTAGATAGTCTAGAACAGAACATCCGCTCTCTCCATTCATCAGAATATTTCCAAAATTATATAGAAGATCCAGATGATACAAGTATCATCTCTAACACTTTCTTTTCCTTCGCTCAATCCAACCTTGCCATAAAAAAAGTTTGCTATATTGATGACAAGGGTATCGAGTATATTCGGGTTGAAAGATCCTCCGGATCTGCAGTGCCTGTCATATATACTGATTTCGAGGAATCAGATGTTTCAACAAGTTCCAGCTATTTAGAATCTCTATTGCTTAATCCAGATGAATTATGGTTTTCTCCCATTGACTTAACCAACGAGGGTCTAAAATCTAACAGTGAAACTGAACCTAACCTACGTTGTGTTTATCCGGTTTATCTAGACGGTAAGTTTGACGGTACCCTTGTTATTAACTACTTTATGCAACCATTTCTAGACCAGCTATTTAACGCACCCCTATACGATATGATTCTAATTGATAATTACGGAAATGTACTTTATCACTATGATGAAAAGAAAAAAGATTTCAGCAAAAGTTGGGGTAATTCTATTGTAGATGGGTATAAAATCTCTGATGAATTTCCTAATGATTTCAAAATGATTATGGCAGAAGATCATTATCACAATGACATTTTTTATTCCAAGGAATTAGACCTTCCCATCCATAATGGATTGAAATTAATACTTCAATTAAGTCATACATACTCACCCGCAAGCTCAGTGGAAACTCATGAATCTTTATTAATTATTGGCTCTATCGCTCTTTTTTCATCACTATTGGCTATTGTTATTTTTTTCATCTTTCGTAAAGTTCTTTTTAACTTAGATACATTTCAAAGCCTCAATACTTTTTTTAACATCTCTTCAAAAATTGCTAAAATCGGTTTCTGGAAATACAATCCAACAACTCGTCGAATCCTATGGAACGAGGGTGTCTATGAAATTTTTGAAATTGACGATATATCTAGTCCCATAACCTATGAACGTTTCCTAAGTTATATGCCGGAAGCAGAACGTTTAAAATTTCATGATTCACTTCAAAATTCCATCCAAACTCATGAGGATTTTCATTATACTCATGAAATCCTAAGTCAAAAGGGAACTCTTAAATATGTTGAAGAACGGGTGAAACATTACTATAACAGACTTAATAAGCATACAAACTCCATTGGTAGTATCTATGACATTACCGACAAGCACCTTTCAGAACACAAGTTCCAATTCATTCTCGAAAATGCCTCTGATGGTGCTCACCTATTAGACGAAGAAGGTTACCTCGTTTATTACAGTAAATCCTTTGCCCGAAACATTGGCTATACTGATGAAGATATCACGGGAATGCATGTGACCCAATGGGTAGCAGAAGACATGATTCCTCAGGCATTAAAACGGATTCAATCCGTTCGTGACTATGATAAACCATATGAATCCATTCACAAAAAAAAGGACGGCAGCTTAATAAACGTCCAGCTTAATGCCACACGTATTGAATTGGATGGAAAAAAATATCTTTATGCATCGCAACACGATATTTCAGAAATCAAAGAAAAAGAAGCCAAACTCAGAGATCAACAGGATGAGCTTTTTGCCATTAATGACGAACTTGAAAAAAACATGCTAGAACTACAAGCGACTATGAATCTCTACGAATCAGAACGGACCAAATATAAGTCTCTATTGGAACTATCTTCTGATGGTATCTTTATCATGGATTTAGATGGAAAGCTCATAGAGTTCAGTAAAAAATCATGTGAACTATTGGGGTACAGTGAAGAAGAAATGAAGGATTTGACTATCTATGACTGGGATCGAAACATGACAGAGGAACAATGGAAGACTTATGTTGCTTCTTTTGGGTTTGAAACTCTAGAGTTCGAAAGAGTTCATTATAAGAAGGACGGTACTAGCTACAACTCTCATATTACAAGCAATCTTATTAAACTCAAGGATGTTACTTATATATACGCCTCAGTTAGAGACATATCTGCCATGAAAAAAGTTGAAGATGCACTTAGAGACTCGAAACTTCGTTGGCAGTTTGCTGTTGAAGGTAATAAAGACGGTCTTTGGGATTGGATGATTGATAATGATGAGGTTTTTTTCTCACCACAACTCAGAAGCATGTTGGGATACACCGATAAAAGTATACTGAACTCCATCAGTGATATCCAAAACTTAGTTCATCCAGATGAAGTCACTGATATGAAAGAGGCACTATTCTCTTATTTACAAGGAGAAGCCCCTTCCTATATCTGTGAGTATCGTATTGAACGTTCTGACGGAACCTATATATGGGTAAGAGACAGAGGGATTACTGTTGAGTTCAACGACGATGGCTCTCCACACCGAATGATTGGGACTCTCACCAATATTACAGAATATGTTGAAGCCATGAATCTTGTCCGTAAACAAACATATATAGATGAACTGACTCAACTCCATAATCGTAAGGCATACAATGAACGTCTAAATGAAATGATGGAGCAATTTCACCGCTATGGATACCCCTTCTCCATACTCCTGTTAGACATTGACCACTTCAAATCCATAAATGACAGTTTTGGCCACAGCGTAGGTGACCAAGTACTCATTCAAATTGGCCAAATAATGAATAAAGAAGTTCGTAAAAATGACTATACTTTCCGAATCGGTGGTGAAGAATTTGTCATTCTCCTAACTGGATCCAGGATCAATTCCGCCCTCTTATTCGCTGAGAAAATGCTTAAAGCCATTCAAACGAAGGTTACAATCCTTGAGGATGAAAAACGTAGGGTGACCGTTAGCATCGGTGTAGTAGAAGCAACCGACGAGGATACTATTGACAGTATTTTTAATCGAGCTGACAAATGTCTCTACCTAGCAAAAGATAATGGACGGAACCGCTATGAAACTGATGTCTAATATAATCTAGTATCTATAAGACTTCTTCAATATTTCCTTTCATATCAAGTGGTTTTACTGTTGGTGCGAAGCGCTCAACAACATTACCTTCTCTGTCCACAAGGAATTTTGTAAAATTCCACTTAATGTTTTTACCTAGGAGGCCACCACCTTTTTCACTTTTTAAATATTTGTAAAGGGGGTCTGCTTCCTTACCGTTGACATTGATTTTCCCCATAACAGGAAATGTCAGTCCATAATTAATCTGGCAGAATTCCTGTATTTCTTCATTGGAACCTGACTCTTGCTTACCAAATTGGTTACAAGGGAAAGCTAAGATTTCGAGACCTTGATCATGATACTCATCATATAGCTTCTGAAGGTCTTCATATTGTGGCGTAAAACCACACTTACTTGCTGTATTGACAATGATCATTGCCTTACCTTGATAATCTTTTAGTTTTACTTCATTTCCTTTTGAATCTTTAACTGTGTAATCATAAATTTTATTCATTATAATCCTCTTTTCTATATCAATCAGTTTATTTATTACTCGACATTTTGCAGTTTACCTAATAAGATATCCAGTTCACTAACTAGGGTCTGATAATGTTCTTTTTCCAAGCCAATACGTTGAGCCAAATCAATAGGAACATGATAGAGCTCTTCTTTTAAAAGCCTCCCCTTGTCTGTTAATATGACATTGATTTTCCTTGCATCCTCAGGATTCTTTTCTTTAATCAAGTATCCATAAGTTTCAAGTTTCTTAACAATGGGTGTCAAGGTCGGCGTCTTCAAGTCTATAATCTTGCTTAAATCCTTAAAATCGATACTATGTTTTTCAAAAAGAATCATCATAACAATATATTGTGGATAGGTTAGTTGATGTTTCTCTAATATAGGCTGATACACCCTGGTTATATTCCTTGATGCCGAATATAATCGGAAACACAGTTGATGTTCCAGTCTTAATGGATCAAAAGCTTCTTCCATATTTTTACCTCTTTTCATTAGGGCACTAATGATTATAGCCTTATTATACATTAGGGCCCTAACGATGTCAAGTCATATATTTCTTATTTTTCAACACCAATCTTTAATAAGCTGTCAATCCTAAGTTTCACCCGTCCAATTAGCTTCCAAAAATTTGAAGTCATATCGGGTCCATCGAATTCCACAGCACTTTTAGCCCAGTCTAATATATTTAATCAAAATTTAGAAATATTATAACATCTACTGTACAAATGAAGCAAAATATAATAAAATAGATTCACGCGGTCGTGGCGGAATTGGTAGACGCGCTGTCTTCAGGCGGCAGTGGTTTAGGCTGTGGGGGTTCGAATCCCCCCGACCGCACGCGTTTGATTGGTCTCAAACCCTTGATACAGTAGGGGTTCGGGGCTTTTCTTTATATGTGGGACTTGAGTACCTTGAGTACCTTTGAGTACCCTTGAGTACCCTATGAAATCCGTAAGCTATTCATGTCCATTAATGAGTCACTAATGATCTTAGCGGTCCTTTCTTCTTCATTATTATCGAAGATATAACCCCATGTTGTTTTGATATCCGAGTGTCCAAGATAGTCTCTTATGATCTCAACTGTAACACCTTTAGCAACCATTTCATCTACAAAGGCTTGACCAGCTGTAGTAATAACAATTGATAAAAGGAGATCATATAAGAGTTCCCCAACAACTAGCTCAAGTCCAGTCGCATGAACCTCAACCTCACTAGCTTGAAAGGAAAACGTAACCGTCAACACGACAACCAACAAAATCGCTATCTTCCTCATGACATCACCCTACTAATCACAAATAGTAAAAGCAGATGCATCGGATAGTACATATACATACTAAACTGCTTCACTTTCTTTCCTAGCTTTCCATTATAAAAAGCTATAGGCAAAAGAGCTAAGATGCTCCATACCTGAACAGTTGTATAACCACCGATCAGGAGGATCAAAACATAACCGACATTCAATGCAGCCAATACTATGGCCTGTGCCTTAAAGGACTTAGCCATATATAATCCAAGGATCATGAAAAGTCCATACAAGCCATAGTCAGCGTCCATGCCAACTACCATGAAAACACAAGCCACTGTACCAACAAAAGCCTGTAAAAAGGGTAGCTTTTCGTTTCTATATAACTCAACAACCAGCAATAAGATCAAGCCATAGAACAAGGTAAAAAAGATATTGGAACGATTCAGGATTGATACTCTACCGTTAAAGCAGATATCAAAGACTGGTTCCGAGATTAAGGCGAAAAAGCCTAGTCTGATTAAGTATCTTTTCATGTTCTTGGTATGTCTGAAACCTTCGACCAATAGAAAGGCGAAGATTGGGAAAGCCATTCTTCCGATAATCCGAAGTATAATCATTTGTGGAAAAAGAATAGCTCCGATATGATCCACTGTCATTAATGTAACTGCTAATATTTTTAATTGTAAGTTTGTCATATAACTCTCCTTATCTCACTTCTTTTTCAATGCACTGGCATACCGGCTATAGCATACCAGTGCAATGTGAGAGTGTTAGGAATATAATTATCTAGGCTTACGCCCGAATTAAAGTGATGAAAAGCCAAATCAAAATCAGTAATGTTACAATAAAAGTTAAGCTCTCATTCATTTCCACGTTACCTGACCGTCCTTTCATCACTAGAGCGAAGTTGGGATTCGAACCCAATACTCCGGCTTAAGCTCCGCTACCTGTGTGTGAGATGTATCTATATATAGGAAATAGATACCTTAAAAAATTTCTTTGGCATACATACCAACGTTACCGTTCATGTTATACATGCCGACCTGGCATTTTGCCTTAAATGGTCCTTCTTCTTTGCAATTTGCAAAAGCTTGGTCACTAACCGTTACATCAATCAGGTTCTTCACACCCTTTTGATATAATCTAACCTTACGCTTAGTTTCTCCGTTATTTGTTTGTTCGATTTTTTCCATTACTTTTCCTTCAAGTGTTACATTCATCTCACTACCTCCAAATGTTTTGATATACTAAAATCTAAATTTTCGGTTTCATCTGGACCAATCTCAGTCCAATCTTCTTCTGGATACATCTCACTTATATCGTAATACTCTCTAAGCATTTGATGATTCTGCTTGTTAGAGCCGAAGATCAAGTCATTCTTTGCTCTTAGAGCATTATTGAAAAGTTTATTTTTAAAGGCTTTTTCACGAGTTAGTCTTGCGACTTCATCATGATATGCAACCTCTATAGCTTTTTTTATAACGGATCTATCAATGACCATTCTTGCTACATAAATTTCATTCTCAACTAGGAACATCTTGAAATAATCAAAAGATTCTGTTCCAGCTGAATATACGAGAATAGCTGTGTCTGTTCCATGTTCATTCTGTATCGAATAAGAAGATAAAATATAATCTTTACCAATCATGCCACTGTTAAACAAAACTTTTTCAAGAGTCGGCAAAGCAAAAGGATAATTGAACATATATTTTTCCATTTCATCACTCCTTACCTATACTTACTGATTGCCAATTATCAATGTCAAAAGACTTAAAGGTCCGTTCTCTTAATTGGGTAACATCGTAGTACTGCATGGACCCAATATAATCATTTTCAAAATCAGCAGCCATTCGACTGATTTCCTTATAGAACATCTTATAGGCTTTTGATTCACCCTTAAGGACCATATTCTTAGGGCTCTCTTGGATCTCTATAGCAATTTGTTTATACCGAGAAGCAATGGTATTAGCATAACTAACTATCTGTTCCATTCTGCTTAAATATCTTTCATTAAGATACTTCTTAGCTTTTTCGCTATTCTCAACTTGCTTCTTATCAAAGGCTTCTTCGTATTCTCCAACATGCTTCTGGTCTCCTTGAGCCGGAGCTTGTTCTTTTACCTTTTTGGTTGGTTTCTCTTTGACTTCACCAGTTTCTTGTATATCTGCTATCTGATCATCAAGCTTATACTTCTTCTTGATCTCCCGGATATCCTTAATCTTGGTTTCTGGCGTGACCAGCTGACAATCAACGATCTCTTTAACTTGTTCATCTTTAAGAGTTGATAACTCTGTCAACTGGCTAAGTCCATAATTCTCAAACTCTGGACGATCAGCAAACCGATTATACAAATTTATGTAATTATAGATAGCTGACTTCTTGAGATTAAAAGCTTTTTCTAAAATAAATATCCAGGTATAATCTACTCCACCTACATAAGTTCCATCTACGTTATAATTATGCTCTATATCTTTTTCGAAGTGGTCTTTCAGCTCCACCATGCCTTTTCCGATATCAAAGAACGACTGTTTCATACTGATGAAATAACCGTCAATCTTATGTAAGATATCAAAGGTTTCTTTTACATGGGTATCACTTAAGTCACTTCCATGTTTGGTATTAATTGTTATCTCATTCATCACACACACTCCTATTTAAGACTGTTTAGAGCATTTATGATTGATCCAATAACTACTACGACAAACCCCATTACCAATAGCGTGAAAACTACATTCCAGATTTCAGCAACTTCATCTTGACTTTCAAAAACCTTTTCTATGGCAAAAGACCTTGTCTCTGGTTGATCCTCTTTAATCTGCTCTATCACTTCTCCAACTACTTCAACATCATTTCTTTCAACTTGGTCCAGAACAGTTTCTTCCTTAATAATCCATTCAGGAATCTTCGTAAAAAGAAAATATCCAGCATTCAATACAATGGCCATAATCCAGATAATGATGATTAGTTTCTTATTGATTTTCTTCTCGTAATCTCTTCTTAGTTCGCTCATATCACAACCGCCCTAACAAATGTCTTATGGCTATAAATGCTACTAATGAAACCATAAGTACAATGCTAATAATGATCATAGGTTGCATATAGGATATTATTTCAAGGGACTGGTTTAGGAGTTCAACTTGAACTTGGTCATTTTCAGCAATTTGGATTGATTCAATTTCAGTGGTTTCAACTTCCTGAGGATCCGGACTAGATATTTGTCCCAATCTCACAGCAATAATCATCAACCACATGACTATGAGCCATAGCAGCCATGAATTACTTTTCTCGTTATTCATGAGACCACCTCTTTCTTATAGGACAATAATCCAAAGGCTTTTGCTACTTCTTCAAACTCAACAGGAATAAGTTGTCCTGTTTCATGATCCAACCTAAAGGAGCTATTAGCTATATGGTCCTCAACATCGGTCAGCTCTGTGTAGAACTGGAGTTTTCTAAAACTGATGAAAACGAAATTTGATGTTCCAATGAATTCTTTACATTGTTCTTCATTCATGTCTGAAAAATCTTGTTTGGTAATTTCTTTTACTTCTGACATCTCACACTCTCTTTCCAAACTAAGTTGATGAGTTCTTTCCGGACGTCTGGAATTTCTTAATACAAAATCATTCAATTATTGCCTTTGATTTTCAATAACAATGGTGATATAATCAAAAGTTAGGAAAAGTAAATTGAATAATTCGGTATTCCGAACTTATTTCATATTATAATTGTGTATTCTACATCTGCCAAGCACAAAATTTTGTTTTCCGAATTGGAGATAAGATGATTATACAAGATAATATAAAAAAACTTCTTATAGAAAACGACATAAAAGCCTCTGAATTAGCTGATACAATAGGCATTAGTCGTTCAACAATGTCTGGATATATTAATGGGAAATATGTGCCATCAGCAGAAATCACCGGCAATATCGCAAAATTCTTCAATGTCAGTTGTGATTTCCTAATTTTCGGAGAGAAGCAAGACATAAATATTTCAAAAGATAAAGCCGATTTACTTGCACTATATGATCAGCTTGATAAAAAAAGTAAGATGTTAGCAATTGAAGAAATAAAACATCTCTTAAAAATTCAAAAAATTAAAAACATGTAAAGGAGACTGGATGTGGGGAGACAAACAGATACTCAAAGACGATTTCATGAACAAATGAAAGAATTGGATCCAAATTATAAGCCAAAGACTTCAATTAATTTACCATTCAAATTTTTACCGTTCTTATTAATTGCAGGCTTGATTTTTTATGTCTATTATTACAATCAAAATGAAATAGGATTTGGTGGTTCAACGATAACTACAAGCACACTTCTCGGTAATAGTTCATCGAGTAATATTCATAACAGCTCATATTATGAAAACTTAGATCCATCAGAGCATGAAGGCAATGCAGAACACTCAACTAATAGATATGTTAGATCAATTGGTAAAATACTTAACGTTACAATACTAGAAGATGAATACTCTTTAGAAGATATAGTTGCAGCGCAAATCAAACTCGATGAATTATCGATTCCGAAGGATTCAGAAGCACTGTGATCAGTATGTATGGACGAATTAACTTTAAGACTAGAATACAAGAAATTAGAAATCACCAACCAAGTTACTCAAGATAAATACGATGACTACATTAAAAATCTTGAGGACTTATTTTATAAAGAACGTCAAACGATCTTCGCAATTTGTGAGAACCATGGCATAGACGTTGACTACCATCAATACAAGGATACGAGTGGTGGATGGTATACATTTAGCAAATAAATTCTTCCCTAATAAGAAAAGGAGATTATTAAAATGGCTGATTTCATAACTGGACTTACTGTAGCAAAAACATCTACAGAACTAATCAAAAATAACAATGGTTTTACAAAAAGATTATTTGCAGAAACGAAATATCTCTTCACGAGTATAAATGAATACTACAGGGATAATTACGAACGATACTCTAAATTAAAAACTTTAATCTATAGAAATGAACCCGTAAAACTAAAAAAAATATATCAACCATTAAACATCATTCACGAAGGAAATCGAATAGAAATCAATTTTGAAAATCTTAAAAAAATAAGTAATAACATCATTATTAAAGGTACAGCTGGAAGTGGAAAAAGCACAGCGATGAAATATTTATTTCTAGATTGTGTTGAGAATTTTCATACTATTCCTTTATTTGTCTCATTACGAAACCATAATTTTGATTCTCAAAAATCACTTTACAATTTAATTGTTGAACTTATTATCGATCACGATTTGACAAGTCATAAAAGAATTGCTTATAGGATGATTAAGTCTGGCGTATTCTTAATCATACTTGATGGTTACGATGAACTACCTCATGACGATAAAAATAAATTTATCATTTCATTAAACCACTTCACAGAACACTATTATACGAATCATATCGTCCTTACTACTAGACCATCAACAAATATTGAGTTCACCGAATCGTTTACATGTGTAGGTATAGATGATTTAGCTCCCGAAGAAATTAAAGATTTCATTTATAGGCAAAAAGAACCTGAAGAAGCAACGCATATATACAATTCCATAAAGGACATAAAAACAACCTACATCTCATCATTTTACAAAAACCCTCTTTTATTATCACTTTATATTTTAACTCATTCAAATTTTGCAGATATACCTATCAAAAGAAGCACTTTCTATGATAGGGTTCTCTCAACATTATTAATAGAGCATGATAGCACTTCTAAAGTTGCATTCAAAAGAGAATCATTCTCTAAGTTGAATTATGACAACATGATATCAATTTTAAAACTATTATCTTTTTTAACAGTATATGACGAACAAATACAGTTTAATCAAGTAGAGATAAAACAATACTTAAATAAGGTCAAATCAAAAACCCTTGATTTCAATTTGACAGCAGTTTTAAATGATTTATTAATCAGCTACTCCATACTAGTTGATGATGAAGGTTCTATTTCTTTTATACATAGATCTATACAAGAATACCTCGCTGCTTTATTCTTAAAAGACTTTTCAAAAAAAGAGTTAATTATTAGAGAATTAATAACAAACCTTAGTTGGCAATTCCAAGAATTCGTTAAGATTTACAACGAAATCGATTCCTACAGTTATAATAAGTACTTTATAATACCCAGCTGTGATGACTTTATTAAAGAATATGAATCAAAAAACACTCACGAATTCATTAAACAGCTTTATACCTACTTATTAATAGACATCGACACGGAAATTATTAAGAAGAAATTCAATAAAGGAGAAATCATTGATTTTCATAACGACTTCAGATATGTATTTCCATTTGGTTCAAATAAAAAACTCACTAGAATATGGAATATTATCGATCCTACATTTATCGATAGCAGAACATTCTTCAAAGACTCATTTCCCTATGAATATATCGAAAAATTACTTCATCCAATAAACGATAATAATACAACATTACGAAACTTTCGTACACTTTTCGAATTTTATTTAGACACAAATGATGAAGGAATAATGAAATTAATTGATAAAACGTTAATGTTAAATTTCTATGAACAAGCTTTATATATAAAATCAAAAATTAACAAGGATATTGAAGAAGCTGAAAAAATTCTTGATGTATTAGACATAATTTAGCTCAAAAAAACGGTCATTTGACCGTTTTTAAATGTCTGCATATCTCATGAATCATAGATGAATAGAACATTTGGTTTTGTATATCTTCATCCATAAGAATCAAATTTTCTAGAACTCTCAGCTTATATAACAAGACCTTTTTTTCTTTTTTGCTCAACTTAATTGACACCTCTCACAATGACACAAATTAATCCAGCAGCGAAATTTATAAGAACATTATTACGAACAAACGTTCGCATGTTAAATTGACTATTTTATCATCCGTTTAGTGTAAGATTAAATTCCAGTTTGCAATAGTTCAATATATATGATTATTAATTTTTAAACAAAGAATATATTACTTCATCACTAAAATGATTCTTTTCAATTAAATTTTTCTTGCTAATTTCAGATGCTAACTTTTGATTAAGTATAGCATTATCAATTAAGGATATTGATTCAGATGTTGCAATTTCAGTCAAAGTAGCCAACATAGCAACATCAATATAGCTATGTAAATGAGCACCTATTTCATACAACCAATCAGGCTCCTCACCAGAATGAATAATTAAATTACGTGCACGATACAACCGATACAAATGCCACCTGATTCTTTCCAAATATTTTTCAATACGAGGATTTATCTTTTTCAATGTGCAATATTTAGTTTCTAGTTGCGCAATCCTATGCCTCAGAACTGGATAATCACTCAATTTACTGTACAGATCACTCCTCAACTCATCATTTTGTTCTTGAAATGCCAATTTAGCAAATTTAAAAACACTTTCAAAAACACCAATATCTTCATCACCGACTTCTATTTTATCAATAATATCAATATACTCGTTCCCTATATTTTCCTTAATCAATTGATCATGATAATTCAAAATATCTTCTATATAATCACGCCTTAGAATTACACTTAAATATGAATTTATCTTTTCAATCAAATCTTTTCCAGTAGATTGAGAAATCAAAACTTCAAATATTGACCACAAATTTAGAAAAGCACTTCTAGCATCGTCTACTCTCAGAGATGTATTATGTAATTGCAACATCTTCATAATTTTAAGTAAATCTGACTGTTCACTTGCATTGTACTTTTTTACTAATTGTGTAATAAGAATGTCAGTTAATTCTAATTCATTATCGATTTTTTCACATAAAACCCTAAATTTTCCATCTTCCAATTCCAAAAATGCAAACTCATCAGATTCTAAATTATGAACCATAGCACCTTTTTCCAACTTTATTTTTTCTCTATTTGTTAGAAACATATTAAAGTCATGAATTAACTGCATACGATTTAAAACTGTCTCATATGCACTATTTGAATCTAAAGCACTTATATCTTTGAACAAAAGTATTATTTTACTATGCTTTATTTTAAATCTACTAAAAAAACCATCATCATCAAACTCAACTTTCATTCTTCTCTTAAGAATGTCTTTAAATTGAAGCACACTCTTTTTAGCACTAATATAAACATCATAGTTCCTTTTTTTAAAATCAAAGCTATCAATAAACTCATTAAGTGATTGAATACCATACACTCTATTTTTAAAAAAATATTTATGAACACGATAATATATCGACTTATATGAATAACCTAACCCTACCAACTCAGTAATAAAGATTCTTATAATCTTTTCCAATTCGTCCTTTCGCTTCTGCTCTTCAATATTATTCCTTAAAGCAACCACGACCCAGTTATAGTATTTCTCTACATTTAACTTATCATAAAAAAAATACATATACTTCTCAGTTGATATATCATCATTTATATCGATCTTCTTAGCAAAATGATCAATATAAACTTGACCTAGTTTTTGCTTGATAACAACATCATGAATTAAAGAATCTTTAAATTCCTGTAATATTACCTTTCCATGCATTGTCTGGACTTCATTTTCCCTTACCATAGTCTTAAAATTGCAATATTCACGAGCCAGCAAATGAGTATTTAATAGAGGCACTTTAAATTTTTCATTTGTATAATGAAATAACATCTCTTGACATCTATGCGCAAAATAAAGCAGATGATCACCTTGTTCGAACTCGTCCCATAATATTGGCTTCCAGAATTTCATAACCTCATCCTCCAATAAGTTTTTCTAATTCAAGTATATTATTTGCATTTTTTATTGTCAATTCACAAACCTAATAATAAGACAAAATACGTATAAATACTTACATTCTAATAGGTCCGTGTACTTTTACTAGCAATCTTAGAATAAAAGACTCAATAAACTTATCAAACAAAAAAATGAGTACCCTAAAAATCAGACGTGCCGGAAAGCTCCTTTCTACAAGGCCTTCAGGATTTTACTCGAGTATTCGAATCCCCCCGACCGCATTAAAAAAGAACCCATACTTGTATGGGCTCTTTTTTAATGCACTTAGAGATTCGAACGGGGCCTGAAAGTAAGAGTGCCAGTGGCACTCTTACGGTGGGAATCCCCCGTGGTTCGTCCTATGGCAACTTCCTGATTCAAATGTGTCACTGATCGTAAACTTAACTTACAACAAGCGTTTTCTGTTTTTAAATGTCAGTATATCTCATGAATTATTGATGGACTCTGGAATTCACTTTTTCATTTAAAATAAAATTTAATATTTTTAAGGAAACAAAGTCTCTATATTTAAGCAACACTGAAATACTTCTTAACAAACTCTTCTGGTAATGTTTTATAAAACTCTACAAAAGTCATATTATCAAAATGGTCCATTTCCGTCTTAATACTTGAAATTAACCTTTGAATTTCAGCATCTCTTGACCACTCTATAGTCGTTTTATTACCTTTCTTCTCGAATCAGGTTTATTCATCTTTTCAATAAGAGCACTAAAGGCAACAATAACTAATAACACCGCAAATATTAGGAAAACACTAAAAGTAATCTCAGTTGTTATACCGTATAAAAACGAAAAAATTGATGCTATTGAAGCAACAACTCCCAAAATAATCCCAATATATTTCATCAAATTAATAGCATTATCATACCATGTTGATTCTCTACCAAACATATCCCCTCCACACTTCATCATACTAAAACTATACTAAATAATTTTTTTCTGTCAAACAATCTTTTAAATATTTTGTCATCTTTTGAGTACCCAATTAAGCACCCTAAAATCAGACATTCCAGAAAGCTCCTTTCTACAAAGCTTCCAAAATTTACTCGAGTATTCGCCCACCGACCGTACGCGGATGATTGGTCTCAAACCCTTAATACAGTATGGCTTCAGTACTTTTCTTTATATGTGGGATTTGAGCACCTTTTTGCTACCCTGCGACATCTTTATAATAAGGCCTTCCCCAGTCCGTTCGATTACAACTTAGCATGTCTTTTAAATCTTCTCCATCAACCGAATAATGTAGTCGTAAAACTCCTTATTTCCTATTTTAGCTGAATAGCGCATACAATCTAATCCTATGTAATATTTATAACATTTTAAACGTTGGTCAAAATTATCTTTTGATGCATCAAGCTTAAATGCTTTTGTATATTCCAATAGACTTCTTGCTGCATCCTCATCATTCATCCAAAATACCATATACGCTAAGTCATAAAGCGGATCACCATATCTAGCGTCTTGCCAATCCAGAACACCAGTAACTTTACTTTTATCAAAAAGTATATTTCCACCACAAAAGCCGCTATGTATGAGCTTTCTAATATCAGGCAGGAACCTAAACTGGTCCTTCATCTTTTCATAATAAAGCTCAAACCTATCTCTCTCAAGAAAGCTAGTATCAAAAAGTTCAAACCAATTGCCGTAAAAAAAGCCTGGTTCTTCCTTATAGATAAAAGACAAATGATCTTCCCATGACTCAGATTTTCCATTACCTTCTTCATCCAACCAACCATAGCCAGAAAATCTATTAATATCAGTTTCTGAAATTCTATAAAGGACATTCATCATATCCACAATAGAACGAAGAAATTCCTCTTTGGATAAGTTATCAAACGCCTTGCCCAATATCTTTTCTGTAATAATATAGGAAAAGCCTAGATAATCACCATGTCCTATCATTTTTCTTAAGGGTATATGGTTCACTTTGAAGTCATGTGCAAAAATCAACTCATTAATAGTTCCTTGAGACATATTTTGCTCATTAAACTGGATAAAACACCTTTTCTCTTCCACCTGAAACTCATAAGTTTTAGCAATTTGACCATTTCCGATTTCTTTGATGTTTTTTCCTTCTATATTAAGTTTTTCAAAGAGTTTATTAACATCAGATACATTTATTTGTGGTTTTATTCCCATAATCTATCTTCCTTTCAAACTAAACAATATGCGTCCTACTTGGTTTGACTATGAAAATTACCATCATCATAAATTTTTCCTCCCAATTTCAGAAATTATACTAGTCAGTCTCTATCCAGTCTTTAATATCTGCATTACCCATGTTTGTCCAAGGATAATAATTTTTTTCATCCGTGTGAAGATAATCCATGAAAGAGCAATAAGCACAAAGCTTATAAGCTTTACTTAAAAACTCATTGATTTGCCAACCATCAAGTTCAGTAGTGTAAATATCAATGCAATTTTCGAACTTATTATCATAAATTTGAATATCGAATTCCTTCTCCAAATCATTTATAACATGGCCTATACCGCAAGAAAGCGTTCCATTTATTAGATTAATACACTTACTACAAGTTCTAAAGACTTCTTCTGGATCATGTCTACCATTTATATTAATAGCCCTTCTAAACTCATAAACAGGTTCAGTAAATAAGCAACGAATGTCTTTCATACCTAATTTGTTTTCTATTTTACGCTTGATTTTTCCCGTTGGTGGATATTGAGTAAACATTAGCTCTACGTCCAAATTATGTACCGTATCAAAAAAAAGGTCATCCATTTTTTCAATAAGTAAACCATTGCTATGTACAACTAAGTCAGAGTCAGGAAAATATTTTCTCGCCAGGTTGACAAACTTATTTATGTCCTTATGCAATAATGGTTCGCCGCCGAACAGTTTTAAATACTTTATACCCCAATATAATTCTTTCAGTCGGAGTAAGTTATTTTCAAACTTCTCTAAGGTCATTTCCTGTGAATCTTTTACATTACACATAGCAATGCAACCTCTACAATTTAGATTACAATTAGAAGTTATCTGAATTTCTAGATATGGAAGTCGCGGTTTAGTCATATCAACAGGAATAGAAAAGGGCATACCCTGTTCATCATTCCACCTCATGCGGAAGACATAGTCTGGAATCATCTGTACTTCCATTTCAATTTTTAACTCTAGCAATTGATTACACAGTATATCTACAAGATCTTTGCTACTTAAAAGTATTATATATTCTTCATTGTCAAGCTCTGTCAGTTCATGAGGGTGTATAACTCTCAATCCGTCACGATAACTGCCTGAAACAAGATTATTATCACAAAAAAATTGAGCTTCTTGGCCATCAAAAGGCGCCTTTCTATTACTACTCTTTATTCTTTCTTTATTTTCTCTTAAACAAAACCTCTTCATACTTTGTCGCCAACCGGTTCAAATCCACTGGTTTTAGCAACAAGCCTTCGATTCCCAATTCATGAAGTTCCTGCAAAGTCACATCATAATCCGCTGCTGTCATAGCAATAATAATAGGCAACTTCATTTCTCTACGAAGCTTTGTAACCATTTGATAGCCATTCATCCTAGGCATCTCTATATCTAAAAGAACAAGATCATAGTCAGTATTCATAATCATATCAAAACCTGCAAGCCCATCAATGGCTTCGTCGACCTGAATCCCCATGGCCATAAACTGATTTTTCATGACCATCCTGACAATTTTACTATCTTCAACAATCAATACTTTGTTGAGAAGACCTTTTTTCTTAAACTCTTCGAGAAAATGGTCATTAGGATTGTGGACTTCCGTATCGGAATAAGTTTGGGCTATATTGCTAAATGTCTGTTCTAGATCAAGAGCACAAGATACAATAGCAGGATCAAAATGACTGCCGCTTTCTTCCCTAATATACTCCATAGCTTCTTCATGGGTCATGGCTTCCTTATATACTCTTTTGGAAACTAGGGCATCGTAGACATCAGCTACTGCCATTAGTCTACCAACCAGAGGAATATCCTCCCCTTTGAGACCTCTTGGATAGCCAGTTCCATTATATTTTTCATGATGCGTATAGGCTACATCTGCTGCATAATTGAGAAAATCACTATTCTTCAGACTATTTCCAACCTTGTGGATGGCGTCATAACCAATCCTAGTGTGTGTTTTCATAACTTCAAATTCTTCTGGAGTCAACCTACCTGGTTTAAGAAGAATTTCATCCCGTATGCCTACTTTTCCTATATCATGAAGGGGTACTGACATATAGATGGCCTCTATATTTGAATCCGTTAGCTCTTCCATAAATAAGCCTTTTCTTCTAAGGGTTACCGCCAATGCTTTAACATAGTTTTGCGTACGCTTAATGTGTTGACCAGTTTCAGGATCTCTATACTCTGATAATGATGCCAGACCGGAAATCATAACCGATTGAACCGATTGGAGATCTTGAGTAATTTCCAACTGCTGCTTCTCATCAGATCTACGAAGGATATTAATAATATTCATTTTAAGAACAGACTCAATAATTGGCATATAAACAAGACCAACAATATCCATTTCGGCTATTTTATTAATAATGGTTTCATCAATAGTATTAGAAATGGCTATAATAGGAACATGTTTGGTTAGTACAGACTTGCGGATAATCTTGATAATTTTTAGATAAGGATCTTTAATATCGTTGATTTCCACAATAAACATAACTGGTTTTAGATGAAGAAGTATATGAAAAAACTCTTCATAATCGTCAATATTCAAACTCATCAAATGAAGTTCTTCATTGATTCTTTCCAATTTTTCGAGAATAAGCGGACTACTAATATGAACTACTATATTTTGCATCATGAGTAAAATCACCTCAATTTCAATATCATTGTCATTAAGATTTTTGGTTTACACTCATCATTAGCCTAATATAAGAATCCCTCTATGCTATCATTCTACCACGAAGCGTGGATGTATGACAGACCTTAATCCAAAAAACATCCTACTTACAGAAATCATAATATGACCAAAAGACCTACTATGATACGGCCTGCTGTAAAAATTTCACTTGAGCAGAATAGAGTTTATAGTAGTGACCTCCTGTTTTCATTAACTCCTCATGACTGCCCATTTCCTCAATACCTTGGTTATTAATAACTAAGATTCGACTTGCATTCTTAATAGTGGATAAGCGGTGGGCGATAACAAAAGAAGTTCTCCCCTTAAGCAGCTTGTTAAGTCCTTCCTGAATAAGCAATTCTGTTTGTGTATCAATGCTGGAAGTAGCCTCATCAAGAATTAATATCTTAGGATCCCTTAAAAGGGCTCTGGCGAAGGAGATTAACTGTCTTTGCCCTGTAGATAGGCTAGTTCCTCTCTCATTAACTTCTGTATAATAGCCCTTTTCCATGTCTTTGATGAACTCATGGGCACGGACATATTTTGCTGCTTCAATAACTTCCTCATCTGTTGCATCTAATTTACCATAACGAATATTGTCAATAATAGTACCTGAGAATATGAAGGTATCTTGCATCATGACTCCCATTTGACTCCGAAGAGAATGAAGAGTTACCTGTCGGATATCATGACCATCTATTTTGACCGCCCCTTCCCTGACGTCATAGAAGCGACTAAGAAGGTTGACCACGGTTGATTTCCCAGCCCCAGTCGGTCCTACCAAGGCAATAGTTTCACCTTTTTCAACCTCTAGATTAAAGTCATCTAGGACAGTCTGGTCCTCTTCATACCCAAAATTAACATGTTCAAAAGAAATGTCCCCTTGAACTTCGGGCATTTCATAAGCTCCCTCTACATTCCGAATATCTGCTTCCACATCAAGTGTCTCAAATATTCTTTCCAAATAGGCACTGGCGGCAACCAATTGATTATAAAACTCACTGATATTAAGGAGTGGCATCCAAAAGTTCCCTGTATATCCCAAAAGTGCAACGACTACACCAGCAGTAATAACATCCTTTGACCAGAACAATCCATAAAGCAACATAACACACATGGAAATAATAGAAGTATTCTTAACTACTGGGAATATCAAACTAATGTAGTGTCTGGATTTCATCCAGTTATTCTTATACTCATCCATAAGCTCTAAGAAAACACCTAAGTTTACATCTTCCCTTGTAAAGGACTGGACAACTTTCATACCTGAGATAGACTCATGAATATAGGCATTCATATTAGACTGTTTGGCACTAACCAGTTGCATGGATTTTCGTTGCTTGTTCTTAATTATCATAATTAAGACTGCTGCAATAGGGACAAAGGCAATAATGATTAAGGTCATTTTCACATTCAACATCAGCATAATAACAAGTGCTACAAAAAAACTGAAAAAGTCAACAACCAGGTTAATCAGTCCATTAGACAAGAGGTCACTTAAGGAGTTAATATAGTTAACCACACGTACCAATATTTTGCCATGCGGTCTTGAATCATAATAAGTAAATGGCAATGTTTGCAGGTGCTTAAAAAGATCACCCCTAATATCTCGAATAACACTTTGGCCTATCTTAGACATATACCGAATACGATATTTCATACAAATACTGCTGATAATTATAACGACCCCAAACACACCTCCTGTCAGCAGGACAAGATCCAACCTACTGTCAGGGATAAAGTCGTCAATAACGTATTTTATCAAAAGAGGTGTTACTAAGTTAGCCATAGTTGATAAAAGTATAATAATCAGGGCAATAAAGATTTCTTTGGCATAGGGCTTCATATATCCACCTAACCGTTTTAATTGCTCCGCGTTAAATTCCTGTTCTAGCATTTCATCTTCTTGAAAAGTATTTCTTTTCTTTTGACTCATTATCCCACCTCCTTCTGATTCAAACTATCAAATTCTCCCATTTGGCTGGTAAAGACATCATAGTAATAACCTTTTTTATCTAGGAGGGCTTGATGGTTTCCGCGTTCAATAACCTCTCCCTGATCCATAACCAAAATCAAATCTGCATCTTTAACTGATGAGATACGATGGGCAATAATGAAAGTCGTCCGTTCACTATTAATCTTTTTCAGTTCACTAAGAATCTTGAATTCCGTTTCCATGTCAACCGCTGATGTTGTATCATCAAGAACTAGGATAGACGGATCCTCAATAATAGCTCTTGCTAGGGCAATTCTTTGACGCTGACCTCCTGAAAG
The DNA here is from genome assembly GCA_963677625.2 of Vallitaleaceae bacterium. Taxonomy (GTDB): domain Bacteria; phylum Bacillota; class Clostridia; order Lachnospirales; family Vallitaleaceae; genus UBA1351. The sequence goes on along the minus strand of CAXXSW010000002.1, from coordinate 58,747 downwards.
GCCCATACCACGTTCACCAATGACCGTATCAAAAGAATCATTAAGCTGGTGAACAAACTCATTAACGCCAGCAATTTCTGAAGCCAATCGAATTTTTTTGCTGGTTGCTCCAGGGACACCATAAGAGATGTTCCCTTCTATCGTATCAGAAAACAAGAAAATATCTTGCATAGCTATAGAAATATTACTCCTAAGATTTTGTAAGTTATATCTGGTAATAGGCTCATGGTCAATGAGTATCTGACCATCAGACACATCATAAAATCTAGAAAGAAGAGAAATCAGGGTTGATTTTCCTGATCCTGTAGACCCAAGCAAGGCAACTGTTTGCCCCGGTGCGACTTCAAAAGAAATATTTTTAAGGACCGGTAAATCCTCATAGGTAAAAGATACATTGTCAAAAGTAACATAACCTTGAATCTCTTCTTTTACTATTGGGCATTTAGGTTCTTTAATTATAATATCCTGATCTAGAATCTCAGACACTTTTTCATAGGAAGCGACAAAGTTCTGTGTGCCGTTTATCAACCAACCAATCATCCGCATAGGGTTATTAATCATCCATAATAAACGGTTGAACATAACTAGCTCACCAATAGTCATCCGACCGTTCATAATAAAAATAGCTCCTACTACCAAGACAATGACATTAAACAAGAGGGCAAAGCCATCCAGTAAAGGAAGATAGGTTTCCCATATTTTTGCACTTTCCAAGTTTCTATCCATAAAGGCCTGGTTTTCTATTTGAAACTTTTCGATTTCATAAGGCTCTCTGGAAAAAACCTTAACGACCCTATTACCACTGATATTTTCCTGAACTACTGTGTTGAGCTTGGAAAATTGTTCCCTAATCCGAGAAAAAGTCGGCTTAACAGTTTTAGATAATCTCAGTGAAAGGAATAATATAAAAGGAATAATAGCAATTAAGGTTCCCGTCAATAATGGATCAATAACAACCATGGATACAAGTGCCATGATAAAAACTACACCATGAAAAATACTCACATGGGAAATCCAGGCATAAAAATGACGGATTGCTTCAACATCACCTGTCATCTTAGACATAATTTTTCCATTTGGAGTATTATCAAAATATGAAATATCCAATTGTTGTAATTTAGAATATAAGTCTTTACGCAGACCATAAACAATTCTTTGTGAAAGTTGTTCAAACCCAATATAAAATCCGTAACGCAATAATGTACGTATAGCAGTAACGCCAATGATCAAGAGAATTCCGATAAAAATCATTCGACTGGCTTCTTCCTTATTAATAGCATCAATAATCAAGCCAGTTGCAATTGGTTCAAATAGGGCAAGAATTGCAAAAATCAAGGTTAGAATTGTAGATCCAATAAGGAGCTTCATCTCTGGTTTGATATACTTTTTCATTGCAATCAAGGTCTTTATCATCATGCACCTCCATGTAGTCAGACTTATTTACAATATTTTATTATATCTGAACCAGTTTTGATGTGAATGTAATATATGGTATATTGCATGTCATATTTGGTATATAAATTAAGGGAAAGATTTACTTTCCCCTAACATAACTATAGATTCTCTTGTGATAAATTGAAGTTTTATGAGTTTCCTAGACATATAACGAAGACTACTAAATTGAATTCAGTATCTGATAGTTTTATAGACTGGAGTATATATCTTTTCCGGTTTCTATCTGTCTTAGAAAGACCGACACCGCTAAAAGGTCGGCTCCTCCTCCAGGGCTAATCTTTTTTCGTTTGAAGTCCGCTTCCATCTCAAGTAAATAACTAGAGCCAGCTTTTGTCAATGGTCCACCCAGTTCGATGGCTTTTGCAGCTGTCTTTCTGACATATTCAAGTCCATCCATCCCATGTCTATGCAAAACATTACTATCCTCCGCTTTTGACATAATGGATAAAAGTGCTGATACAAGAAGCTGGTCTGTGTTACAGTCATCTTGAAGCCTGCGAAGCGTTGGAATCCCTGTTGCCAGAACGGTTGAAAAGCCAGAAGAAACTTCACCTCGGATACCGGTGACGCCGTATTTTTTATAGAGCTTTTCGCCATGAGTTAAAGGTCTTTTATTGGGGATATGCTTCAGCTCATGGCACAAATCACCTACCATCATAGGTACATAACTACATAATTCTTCTGCTGCGACTTTTTCTCTTCCTTTTTTTACCATTAAAAAACCAGCTAAAGCTGACAGAATACCCATCGAAAAAATAATCCCTTTGTGGGTATTAACACCATCAGTCGCCGCCAACATGATTTTCTCAGTGCCTTTCCCGATCTCCCTGATTTCAGCAAAAAGATCTCTAAGCTCACTACCCTTAAAAACAGTACCAGCTTCTGCCATACGCCTAAAATCATCACCGATGGCCATGATACTGTCTAAAAAAGTAAAGTAATCCATATCCTCATGAGCTCCAGCATCCATCCGGTCCACAAGTCCCGGTTTCGGTGCAGCACTTACTTCATAGAGTATAGCTTTTGCCGCCATATTCCCTATATAAACGCTTAAGCGTTCGCTGCTTATGTTCTTATCTACCACCTCAATACTGTCCTTCCTGTTTTACTGATAGAATAATCAGATCTCGCTCTTTCTTCAGGTTCACTTCCACTTTTTCAAAAATACATGAAATGCCAAGTACTTGACTAATCAGATGTTCAATCATCCCACTTCTATCCAAATATAATGTCTCCCTAGAAAAGTTCACCAAATGATTATTCTTTGGGTTCTGAAGCAGTGATTTTTCCATGACCGTCACACCACCCAACACTTCAATCTCAATATAATCCCCTTTAAGGAAAGATCGCACAAGCTGAGGACCTTTACCTGAATATTGCTTGATAAAAAGAGCCATCTGCTTCTGAATTCGCTCTTCATGAGATCGTTTTTCCTGAAGATTCTTGAATTTAAGTCGACCAATATGTTCTGTAGCATCCTTTTCCATCAGGGACTTCTTTGCTACCTCAACCATAGCTTCAAGTAATTCTTTTGTATCAAGGGGTTTTTGGACATACTTATCTATACCAAGATCTACCGCTTTAATCACAGTCTCTACATCAGAAAAAGCGGTAATGACAATGATTGCACAGTCTTTTGTTAGCTGTCGGATGTTTCTTGCTAGTTCCAAACCACCCATTTCCGGCATACGCAAATCAGTGATTACCATGTCCGGTGAAAAGTGTTTGAATTTCTCAAGACCTTCAATACCATTCTTTGCAACCATCAATTTACCAACTCGTTTCTTCAGGTAATACTGAAGGGCATCTCTGGTATAATCGTCATCCTCTACATACAGTACCTTATAAGTCATCAACAACTGTTCTGTCATAGCTTTCGTTCTCCTCTCCGGATGCCATAATCAGCCTGAAACAAGCACCACCATTCCTATTCGCTACTTCTATTGATCCATTAAAATTCTGTTCAATAATCATCTTTGACATATACAGTCCCAGTCCTGTACCATTTTTCATATCCTTTGTTGTGACATAGGGATCAAATATCTGGTCCATCAAATCAAGGGGAATACCACCTGCATTATCAGCAAACTCAACAACACACTTTTCATCTTCTCGTCTGATGACCACAAGAATCTGCTTGTCATTGTTGTCAGCTTCCTGAAAAGCATCAATCGCATTATTGATCAAATTTAACACCACCTGTGACAACTGGTTTGCATATCCCACAATGGTCATTTCTTTATCGCCTAAGACCTTAAAAACTACACCATGAAATCTAATTCGCTCCTCACAAAGAGAAGAGGTGGCAATAATACTTTCAAACACATTGAATGCAGATTTTTTTGTCCTGGGCTTGAAGAAATACCTGAAATCATCAATGGTCATAGACATCTTACTAATCAGTTTCCTACTCTTAACGAACATGGACTGAAGATAGTCCTTGTCATACTCCTCATCTGTCACCATATCTTCAAAGTTAGAAAGCATTACAGACAAAGCATTCAAAGGCTGTCTCCATTGATGAGCGATATTGCCAATCATCTCTCCCATAGCCACATAACGGGACTGCTGCATCATCAGCGCTTCCTTCCTTTTATTCTCATCCATTTCCTTTTTAAACATAACTTCAAGCTGTCTATTGATTCTCTCAAGCTTACTAGCACTGAGCCGGGTCTCACCATCCTCGTCCCCGATAAAATCTGTAGTAAAATCCTCATCATCAGAAGCCAATTGACTAGCGATACGGATAAATCGCTGTTCACTACGTCTAACAGCTTCTTCTTCCAGCTTCCGCCTCCTTAAATCTTCCTCCAATTCAGCATTCAGCACTTTGACTTCTTCAAGATGTTTTGTATTCAGGGTCAGTTTCTCTTCTTTCTGCTTAGAAATATAAACAAAAATGAAGGAAGCAAATATACTCAGGAAAATCAAGGCCGCAATGAAAACTGTCTTGTAATAGTTGTCTCTGATAATACTGACAACTTCATCATAATCCGCTGATACTGTCACAATCCAAAAGTCATCACCAACAGTCGCTGGAACATATCCATTGAATTTCAACACACGTTCTGGTTCTTCTTCTGTTACCCAGACTGAATGGTAGACCTCTGCACCGGACTCCTTACGCATCTGTCTTCCAAACAAGGTCTCCAGTTCCGACCAATCAAAATCAGGATACTTTTCCTTCCTCAAAGCAAGGACATCTTTACCGACCTGAGACTTATTGGGGTGCATCAGAAAGCGACCACTACTGTCCTTAACAGACGCATAACCCTTGCTGCCAGATTTAATTGAGGCCACAAAGGTATCATACATATAGTTCACATTCAGTTTGATTCTAACACTGCCTATGTGCTCACCATCTTTAATAACCGGCTGCATCACATGTACATAAGGAGAAGACCCTTCAAAAAAAGTATCTCTAACTACAGCATGTTCCACTGTACTAATCATATCCAACTCTTCTTGTGTTAGGGGATATACAGTCACTTCTTCCTTATCTTTCGTATAGGTACCAATAACTTTTCCATCTATATCAAAAAGTTCTATATAATTAATTCTTGGAAACTCAAGATAATAATATACCCCAACAGAAGTATCCTCAAGCTTGACGGTTTCACCCCTCATCCAACTTTCAAAGTTACTTAGAAAAGTCTTTTCCTGAGTCAATTGGGTAAGAGACTTCTTTTCAGCATTCAGGTAAGATTCAAGGCTCTTAGCTGTGGAATCCGCCAAGGTAAGTAAGTAGTCTTGCTCATTACTGATCAAACCGTCCCGAAGGGTTCTGTAATTGTCCATAATCAACAAAGCCATGGAAATTCCGATAAAGATTCCCACCACAGCTACAAAATATCTTTTACTCATAATATATCTCTTCATTCACAAAACCTCTTTCACCTCCGACAATAACTAATGTCGGAGGTCTACTACTTCTATTCTATAAGAGCTTTCATGTCTCGTAAACAAAAATTTTTAGTCTCATTCAGGTGTAGTGGAAATTCTCATGATTTCTGTTAATCCTTTCCTTTACCCGAAAATACTCAGCAACACACCTGCAGCTACAGCAGAACCAATAACACCTGCCACATTCGGTCCCATGGCATGCATTAGAAGAAAGTTGCTAGGATTCTCTTCCTGTCCTACTTTCTGTACAACCCTTGCAGCCATTGGGACAGCCGAAACTCCTGCTGCTCCAATCATTGGATTAATCTTGCCCTTGGTTACCTTACACAGGATCTTACCGAAAATAACACCTGAAGCTGTACCAACTGCAAAAGCCATCAATCCAAGAGCGATAATCATTAGGGTGGTTGGGTTCAGAAACGCTTCCGCTGTGGCTTTAGCACCCACAGTCACGCCAAGGAAAATAGTGATGATATACATTAAGGAATTTTTCGCTGTCGTCACCAGGTTTGGCACCACTTCCGACTCCTTAATCAAGTTACCGAACATTAACATACATATCAGCGGTGCTGAGGATGGTAACAAAAGTACTACAAAAATCATAACAAGCAGTGGAAAAACTACTTTCTCTGTCTTGCTGACTACCCTAAGCTGTTCCATCTTGATGACACGTTCTTCTTTGGTTGTCAGTGCTCTGATAATTGGAGGCTGTATGATAGGCACCAATGCCATATAAGAATAAGCTGCCAAAGCAATAGGTCCCAGAAGGTCTGGTGCTAATTTTGATGTCAGAAAAATAGCCGTCGGACCATCAGCACCTCCTATGATACCTATAGCAGCAGCTGCTGCCCCATCAAAACCAAGGAGAATGGCACCGATAAATGCAAAGAAGATTCCGAACTGCGCTGCAGCACCTAAAAGAATACTTTTAGGGTTAGCAATAAGAGGCGCAAAGTCCGTACTGGCACCAACGCAAAGAAAAATCAGTGGTGGGTAGATGCCAAGTTTAGTCCCCTCATATAAGTAATGAAAGAGTCCATCATCTTCCATTAGTCCTGTCATAGGAAGATTCACTGCCAACATACCAAATGCTATGGGCAACAATAAATATGGTTCATATCGTTTATAAATGGCAAGATAGATAAATATAAGTGATATAGCGATCATCAGTACAGACTGCCATGTCAGACTGAAGAAGCCGATACTATCAATAAAATTCTTAAGCATAACTAGCTCCCCTCTGTCTCTTATACCATCACCAGTAAACATTCACCTGTTGCCACATTACTGCCTTTACTGACATGAATGCTTTTAACAATACCATCCTTAGGTGCAACAATATCATTCTCCAGTTTCATAGCTTCAAGAATCATCAAGGTATCTCCTGCCTTCACCTGATGACCATCGCTGACCTTAAGGTCAAGAATAGTTCCCTGCATAGGTGCTGTTACCTCTACGTCATCACCACCACAGGTAGGTATAGATGTTACATGTGTAGCTGAATCTGGCTTAGCCTTAGCAACAGGTACTTCCTGACCTTCTTCTATAACCTCAACTTCAAGTTCATAAACTTTATCATTATGCTTAATCCGATACTTTTTCATCCTACTACCTCCCTAAAAGATACGATTTGCACCCGCGTATGCGGCTGATCATTACTAAGATTTACTGCAGCCATCATGGCAACAATAAGATCTTCTTCCAAATCAAGAGTATCAATGATACGTTCCTGTTTTACAGATGCCACTTGGACGGAATCAGATGATTTCTCATCCTTTTTCTCAGGAAAAACATATTTAAACATCTCGATTAGAAACATGATTACAATCAATGCACAAAAAACCACTCCCATACACACACCGGTAACTTGAAGTGCTTGAACCAATGTCATATCCGTCATAATAGCTTCCTTTCTGTTAAATGAATATCTCAATCATGGGAATCTCTTCCCCTTCCTTGCTCTTCAGATACTGATCCGTCATCTCCGGAAACAGAATATGGGCAAGAAGCATTTCATCATCCTTAGCAAGGTCTTCCCTTTCCTGCCTGTATAATTCAATACTTGGCCGCAATAATTCTTCCCAATGATAGTCAATGGTTTCTTCATCACCAATAATCAACTTCTTGATTTCTTCATCAACGGGTGCTGGCGATTTCCCATAAAAACCGCGAACATATTCCTTGATTTCATTTGGTACCATCTTATAACGTTCACCAGAGAGTACGTTGAAGACAGCCTGAGTGCCCACCATCTGAGAAAGGGGTGTTACCAATGGCGGGAACCCTAGGTCTTCACGTACTCTTGATATTTCTTTTAATACTTCTTCATATCGATCTTCAGCATGTTGTGCCTGCATCTGAGATAAGAGGTTAGATAGCATGCCACCAGGTACCTGATACTGTAAAATTTTAGGTTCAATCTTCATGACCTTTGGATTAAAGTCACCTTGCTTTGCATGATTATCTTTAACTACTGCCATATGTCTAGCTACTTCATTAAGCCTATCCTCATCAAGAGTGGTAGGTCTAGAAGTCCCCTTATAGGCCTGAACAATGCTTTCGGTAGACGGTTGCGATGTTCCTGCAGCAAAAGGTGACAAAGCGGTATCTATAATATCAACTCCCGCATCAACTGCTCTTTGATAAGCCATTTCTGCAATACCACTGGTGCAGTGACCATGAAGTTCAACAGGCACTGTCAAATTTTCTTTCAAAGCTTTGACCAAATCAAAACTATCCTTTGGCAGCAAAATACCGGCCATATCTTTAATGCATATGGAATCTGCACCAAGGTCTTCCATGTCTTTTGCCTTATCCACAAAATATTCAATATTGTGGACCTTACTGGTTGTATAGGCAATAGCACACTGACAATGTCCCTTTTCTTTCTTAATCGTAATGATGGACTGTTCAAGATTCCGCAAATCATTCAATGCATCAAAAACGCGAATAATATCGATTCCGTTGTAAATGGATTTTTGTATAAATTTCTCGACGACATCATTTGGATAGTGTTTATAGCCAAGTAGGTTCTGTCCTCTAAGTAGCATCTGAAGTTTAGTATTCTTCACTTCCGACCGAATTATTCTAAGCCGTTCCCAGGGATTCTCATCAAGATAACGCAAACATACGTCGAATGTAGCTCCACCCCATACCTCCATGGCATGGTAGCCTACCTGATCCATAACCTTTAATACAGGCAACATTTCATCAATTCTCATCCGGGTTGCTATCTGACTTTGATGACCATCCCTCAGGACGGTTTCAGTAATTTTCAATGGTTTCATTGTTCACCTCATCAATAAAATAACAGCAGTCTGTTGGGGAGATTTATATATCGTAATAAATTTAGGGAGGAATCTCCCCATCAGCCTACTGTTGTTTATATTTCTAACACTTTATGCTGCTGCCTTTCCATTTACATCATCTTTACTATCTTTTTTCTTAAACAGTTTAGAGATAATTGGGAAGAAGAGCACGAATGCTACTGCAATTAAAAATACTAGTGAAATAGGTCTTGTTACAAAGGATGAGTAATCACCGTCTGTAAGAAGAAGTTGTCTTCTAAAGTTTTCTTCCATCATGCTACCAAGTACGAGACCAAGAATCAGGGATGCAGGTGAGAATTCGTACTTTCTCATAAAGTATCCAAAGACACCAAATCCAATCATTACCCAGATTTGGAACAAGTCATTGGCAATAGCATATGAACCGATAATAGAAAACATAACGATCATAGGTGCAATCAATGCGTATGGCAGCTTAAGAATGGCAGCAAAGGCTTTGACTGCAAAACGTCCTCCAGCAAATACAACCAGGCTGGCAATAAGCATAGAGAAAAAGATACAATACAAAAGCAATGGTTGTTCACTCATTAACTGAGGACCAGGTTGAAGACCTTGAAGAACAAGGGCTGCCAAAATGATGGCGGTTGTTGGTGAACCTGGTATACCAAGCACCAACGTAGGAATCATAGCACCCCCAGCTGCAGCGTTATTAGCTGCTTCAGGAGCAATAACACCTTCTTCAGCACCAACACCAAACCGTTCTTTATCCTTGGAGGATCTAACAGCTTCACCATAACTAACAATAGATGCGATGGATCCACCTGTACCAGGAAGAATACCAATCATGGTTCCAATCAGCGCTGATTTGAATACCGTGATTTTATGAGAAAAGAACTCTTTCAGAGACAAACTCTCAAGAGAAATACCTCCTGATGTATCGAATTCTTTAACTTCATCATTTCTGTGAATAACCTGCTTGAACACCTCTGACATAGCAAAGGCACCAATCATGACCGGAATAAACTCAACACCGTTGAGAAGATTCAACTCACCAAAGGTCATTCTTGTAACACCAGTCATAGGGTCTAGACCCATCATAGCAATAATAATACCAAGGAAGCCAGTAATCAGTGCTTTACTTAAATTCTTAGAACCTACTGATGAAATACAAGCAATACCTAAAAGGGTCAAAGCGAAGTACTCTGCACTCTGAATTTTCAAGGCTACTGTTGACAGTGTTGGTGCCAGTATCAACATGACGATGACAGAAAAAACGCCACCAGCTGCTGACGCTGACATCGCCAAGCCAAGAGCCTTACCTGCTTTACCTTTCTGAGCCATTGGGTAGCCATCAAAAGTTGTGGCAACAGCCTCTGGTGTACCAGGTGTGTTAAAAAGGATTGCTGTAATAGAACCACCATAAGCCGATCCTGCATACAAAGCAACCAACATGATAATAGATGGGATGATCCCCATATAATAAGTGAATGGAATCATAAGTACGATACCCATGGATGAGCTGATACCTGGAAGAGCTCCGAAGAACACCCCAAGCAGCATACCACCAATAATCAGTAGAAGATTCATTGGCTGTACTATAGTTTGCAATGCTTCTAATAATAATGCTCCAGACATTTGAATCTCCTTTCTAATAAAGAATATGACTAACTGACTCGAAGAACATGATTCCTCTTGGCAGGGGTACGCTCAGCAGTCTACCAAAGACCAAGGTGAAAGTCAGTGATGCAATGATAGTGAATGCTACCACCCTCTGTGGCTTTCTTTGCCCTAGTATCACAAGGATTGAACAAATTAAAAGCGCTGCTGAGAAAAGGAAACCGAGGTAATTGACAAGTAGTACGAATAGAATGATGGATCCAAAAAGCAACAGGAATCCTTTATCCAATTCTTGAATCTTGCCACCCTCTTTTTTAGGTTCCTTGCGATACTTTTTAATCGTATTTATCAAAGAAACTGTCACAAGGATAAATGCAATGATAATCATTCCCTGTGGGAAGCCAGCCGGACCGATAGGGTCCGTCATCCTGGCTTTATTGATAAGTGTAGTCTGCTGATAGAAGGCCCCAAGAACCGCCATCAGAAAACCGTGAAATATTATTTCACCCATTGTTGGCTCCTTTCTTACTAAAGGCCGAGTTTATCTGCGATATCTGAAAATTTCTTATATTCTTTATCCCACTGTTCTGCAAAACCTTTTGCATCAAGATAACCATCTCTGATGTTAACTAAGTTAAGTTCTGCAAAATCTTGATACTCTTCTGTATCATAAGCTTCTTTCATTACGGAAATCAGCTTGTCTTTGATTTCTTGAGGTGTCCCTTTCTTAACAACAAATCCTCTCCAAGAACCAATGGTCACGTCATAACCAAGTTCAACAGATGTAGGCACTTCTTTGAATTCTTCTACTTTTGAAATTCTTTCATCATTCAAAACAAGTACAGGTTCTACTTTTCCGTCTTTAATGTAGTTAATGGCTGAAACAACTTTGTCAAGATAGATATCAACTTCACCACCAAGTACCGCTGCTTTAACTTCAGAACCAGATGCATAAGGAATGAACTTGATTTGGATACCTGTTGCATCTGCAAGTGCGTTAAGAGTCATATCGTCAAGACCACCTGGGCTGACACCTGCGAAAGTTACGGCATTATCCTTACCATATTCAACAAGCTGCTCAAAAGATTCAAACTGGCTGCCTTCTGGTACACAAAGGATGTAGATATCTGATTGGATTCTTGCAAGTGGTTCAAAATCTTCCATAAATTTAACATCATCACTAACCCCTGTTGCATCTGCAATTACCATGGATGGTGTTACTTCAAAAAGTGTATATCCATCTGCAGGTTGTTGTGCTGCATATACCATACCAACAAGACCACTAGAACCTTTTTTATTCACAGGCTGAATTGGTTGGTCAATAGAATCTGCCATGATTTCAGCAAACTTCCTTGCAAAAATATCAGATGCGCCACCTTCACCAAATGGGATGACTAATTCAATAGGCTTCTCAGGATAATTAGCTGCTGCGTCTTCAGCCTTTCCTTCTGCTGATCCCCCACAAGCTGAAAGTGATAATGTTAATAGTAATGTGGCCATTAATAGTGCTAATTTTTTCATTTTCTTTCCCTCCAATATACATTCTTCAAATTTTTTTACTTGATTACTCAAGTCTATTGCATAAAAAGTGATGTTCTACTCTGTTTCTTTCATAACCTATCTACATTGTAGTCATCTCTTGTATACACGTAACCTTCCATAATACATCTAGCCGTACGTTCTACTGATACACTGATGCCCTCCTCTTCAGAGCATGCATAAGCCATATTCATGATTCCACTCGGATGTCCCACTCGGATAGTGTCAAGTTTTCCACCACCGATGATCTCATTGGCTATCGTTCCTTGTGTATTGATTGCTGCTGCTGTACAAGCCGCTCCGGTAATGGCCAGAGCTTGATGAGGCCTTTGCATGGACAACATACGAATAAGCATATCCATACTTTCCGGCTTATGGGTTTTCCCTGAACTATCTTCATAAAACTTAGGTTCACTAAGCAGGGTCATCTTAGGAACTGCTGGTGAGTATGCTGTCGCTTCTTCTTTGCTACAGAAGCCACATAACTCTGCTGCTATACTTCTAATTTCTTCAAGATAAGTCAAATCATCATCTGTAAAGTCATAATGTTGCTCCGTCCCCTGAAGTCCAACATCTTCGGCCTTTACATATACCAATGGGTTGGCTGCATCAAGGATCGAAATCCTAATAGGACCTTTTGAGGTATCAATCATTTCTGATGCTTTTCCTGTTGGAAGCAACTTGCCTGTTACTGAACCGTCGGGACTATAAAAGGTAAGCTCTTCCAAAGATCCTGGGTTTGGTACACCAGGTATATAAAAATTACCGTCGGGATCAAATTTTCCATCCTTCACGGCCACCTGGGCATCAATTCTTTTGCCAGTGTTAGTGTTATAAATTCGAACCCTTGTCCTTGGCTCTACCGGATCAACTAGGCCTTTAATTAGCGCATAAGGTCCTACAGCGGATGAAATGTTACCACAATTACCTTTAAAATCCACCTTGAACTTGTCTAGGCTGACCTGTCCGAAAGTGTAGTCCACATCAAAACCTTCTTTATCAGATTTTTTAATGATAGCCGCCTTACTGGTTAAGGAGTTACCACCTCCAAGACCGTCTATCTGGCGTTTATCCGGACTACCCATTATATCCAACAGAAAACTTTCCCAGTCTTCCCTATTAGAGGGCATATCTTCTTCTAGAAAGAAGGTGGCTTTACTGGTACCACCTCTCATAATAGTGCATGGAAACTTTCTCATACAAATACCCTTTCCTTCTTGTTCTTGTTCCTCACATAATTTAATTGACCACCAGCTTCCAACATTTCCATCTGACGTTCAGATAGATTAGCTTTAGCAGTACATTTATAATCTTGTGTAACATTCTTCACGACAAACATCTTTGTCTTCAACTGGTCTTTTAGGTCCTCAATCTCCAAAACATCTCCCTGACCTATTCTGTCATAATCTTCTGGATTGGAGAACACAAGGGGTAGTACACCATAGTTGATCAGGTTGTCGTTATGGATTCGGGCCATTGATTTAGCGATAACCACCTTAACACCAAGATACATAGGGGCAAGGGCTGCATGTTCACGACTGGATCCCTGTCCGTAATTCTCACCTGCAATGATTATACTTTTACCAAGCACCTTGGCTCTTTCTGAAAAAGTATTGTCAATACCTGAAAATACATACTTTGATATCTCAGGTACATTAGATCTCAAAGGAAGTATTTTTGCGCCAGCCGGCATAATATCATCGGTTGTAATGTTGTCCCCAACCTTCAGTATTACCTGGGCACAGACACTGTCACTTATAGGATCGTTCAAAGGCATGGACTTGATGTTAGGACCTTTGATAATCTTTACATCACTTGAGTCTTCAACCGGTTCAACAACCATTCTATCGTCAAGGATATAATCTTTTGCCTCTTTGATACTACTAAGTTTCTCTAAATCTGCTATGTCTCTAGGATCTGTCAAATGGCCAGTTATAGCTGTTGCTGCCGCCACTTCTGGACTTCCTAGATATACCTGAGCATCCTTTGTTCCGCTTCTTCCTAGGAAGTTCCTATTAGAGGTTCTAAGAGAAGTTCCTCCACTGTTTGGTGCTTGACCAATACCCACACATGGGCCACAAGCACTTTCAAGAATTCTTGCTCCTGCGGCGATTAACTTAGTCAGAATCCCGTCTCTAGCGACCATCTCAAATACCTGCTTGGAACCTGCTGATACACAGAGACTGACATCTTCATGGACACACTTGCCATCAAGAATCTCTGCTGCCTTAGCCAAGTCTTGATAAGAAGCATTTGTGCAACTGCCAATAAATACCTGCTGTATCTTCACGTTTTCTAACTCTTTTACTGTTTTTACTTTATCCGGCATACTAGGCATGGCTACCATAGGCACTAGATCTTCCAGATTTATATCAATGACATCATCATAATCAGCATCTTCATCAGCTAGTACATAAGTAAAACTATCTTCTCTACCCTGATCTTTGAAAAATTCCTTAGTGACATCGTCAGCCTGGAAGATAGAGGTAGTAGCTCCTAGCTCAGCACCCATGTTGGTTATAGTTGCCCTTTCAGGTACTGTCAGGGTCTCCACTCCTTCGCCAGTATATTCGAATATTTTTCCCAAACCGCCTTTGACCGACAGCCTTCCAAGAATTTCCAAAATAACATCCTTGGAAGCCACACCAGGATTCAGTTTACCTGTAAGCCTAACATTAATGACTTCTGGCATCTTTAAGTAGAAAGGCTCTCCAGCCATAGCCATTGCCACGCTCATACCTCCGGCTCCCATGGCAATCATACCAACAGCACCTGAAGTCGGTGTATGACTGTCAGACCCAATCAAGGTCTTACCCGGAACAGCATATCGCTGATGATGTATGAAGTGGCAGATGCCATTGCCTGGCCGTGAATAATAAAGACCGAACTTCTTGGCTGATGACTGAAGAAACAGGTGGTCATCAGCATTCTTAAAATCAGTCTGCAAGGTATTATGGTCTACGTAACTAATGGACATTTCTGTCTTCACCCTTGGAATGTCCAAAGCTTCAAAAGCCAAGTAAGCCATTGTTCCTGTAGCATCCTGAGTCAGTGTCTGGTCGATTCGGATTCCAATCTCCTGCCCCTTGATCATTTCACCTTCTAGAAGGTGGGATTCAAGTATCTTTTGCGTTATTGTCTTACCCATAGTCTCTCCTCTATACAACAGCCTTTTCAGTCAGACTGTCTTGTTCAAAATAATCAGTACACATTTGCTCTATACATTCAATCAAGTTCTCTATTCCGTGAGTTTGGTTTCTGGTACATTCGTGGGCATCCCTACTGCACACTAAACATTTTCTTGGTGGTAGATTAACTTCTGATCTACCTATTTGTTGTCCATCACCATCAAAAACATCAATGTCAAATATCCTGCCAAGGGGATGATGGATTTCAATACTAACAGCTATTCTTTTCACACTCTCCGCCTCAATATCAAGCACTATATATCCTTCAGGTCCTGTGTCACCGTCCAGTCTTTCCATATGCTTTACAGCACCTGCAGGGCAATGATTCACTAAGTCCTGGATTCCTATATCCCGAACAGCTCTGAATGTCTGGCTATCTTTAACAAGTCCCGGAATATTTAAGGAGAAGGACACCAAAGTGCACCCGAACTCATCTAAGAGAAGGGTTTGCTTCTCAAGTCTTCGCTCTTTAGCCATTAACAGCTTCATTTGCATCTCTTTAATCCTGTTCATGGTATCCTCTCCATTTATGCTCTCTTATTCAGCTACCTGTCGGATCACGTCTATAACAGTACCGTCTCTATACTCAACAATCCCTATCACTCTATCAGTGAATTCAACCTTTTTCGGTACACCTAGCATACGATTTACCTGTTTTAATAACTTATCTACAGTAGTTAGTTCAAGTCCGGCATTTTCCAGTTTTTCTATGATGTCTTGACGTCTGGGATTAACAGCGATACCCCTATCTGTAACTAGAACATCAATAGTCTCTCCAGGTGTAATGACTGTCTGTACTTTATCAACCACTGTTGGAATTCTTCCCCTCGTCAATGGTGCGACGATAACGGTGAGCTTAGCTGATGCTGCCGTGTCAGAGTGACCACCAGAAGCCCCACGAATTATGCCATCAGCTCCGGTGATGACATTGACATTAAAGTCCGTATCAATCTCAAGAGCACTGAGGATAACCACATCCAGTTTGTTGGCAATACATCCCTTGGTATGAAGGTTAGCATAGTATGAAGCTTCTATTTCATGGTGCTTCCTATTTTTTTTATAAGAATTAGCCGCCACCAAATCAAAACTCTGTACATCATATAGATGTTCTATCAAGCCTTCTTCATGGAGTTCAACCATGGGCTTTGTGATACCGCCAAGAGCAAATCTGGCTTTGATATCCTGGTCAAGCATAGCTTTTCTCAAGAATCTTGTCACAGCTAAAGACGTACCACCTGAGCCTGTCTGAAAAGAGAAACCATCATTAAAATAACCGGAATTGATGATAACATCTGATGCTCTTTCAGCTATTAGGAGCTCTTTAGGGTTTTTGGTGAATCTTGTAGCACCGGAAGCGATACCATTTGGATCACCGATAGCATCCACCTTAACCACAAAGTCCACATCCACCTGTTTAATACTACCCGGCAGATTTGGAAACGGGTAAATACAATCTGTAATCAAAACTACTCTATCTGCATAGAGAGAATCCACTCTAGCGTAACCCAGAGAACCACAAATGGCCTTGCCCCTTTCACCTGAAGCATTACCGTACTCATCAGCTGACGGAACACCTAAAAATGCTACATCTATTTCAATCTCCCCTGACTGAATGCTTCGTGCCCGTCCACCATGGCTTCTGATAAGGATTGGATTCTCTAAGATTCCTTTGGATATTTCTTCTGCTAGAGGACCTCTGACACCGCTAGTGGTAATGGAAGTCACAACACCGTTTTTAATATGTTCAATAAGTGGTTCATGGACTGTTGTCAAGGAACTGCTAGCCAGTCTAAGATTTTTAATTCCCTTGGCTGCAATCCGGTCCATAACCATATTCAGCACGTAATCGCCAGTTCTAAAATGATGGTGAAAAGATATGGTCATGCCATCAGTCAGACCTGTCTTTTCAATAGCTTCATCGATAGAATCCAGTAGCTTACTATCATTGGGTCCCACACTGACGACCTTTCTACCCCGCATACGTTTTGTAGGCAACTCATTAAATGGTTTCACATAACCTACTTTATCGAATTTCTCTAAAAGTTCATCAGGGATTTCCCTGCCAATTGTATTGATCATCTCTTTCCCCTCCTAACTATGAACACCTGCTGCAGTGGCAAGAGTCAGTATTCTATCAGCCCGTTCAACGATTGGTTTGTCAATCATCTTTCCATCTAGTGCAATAACACCGGAGTTACGACTTTCCGCTTCTTTGATAGCTTCCTTGACCCTGATTGCATAGTTGATTTCTGCTTTACTTGGTGTAAAAATCTCATGGACAATATTGATCTGTCGCGGATTAATGATAGATTTTCCATCAAAACCAAGTTGTTTAATGTGCTTGACTTCGTAGCGGAAGCCTTCTTCATTATCAACATCCGAGTATACCGTATCAATAGCACAAATATTCGCAGCTTTTGCCGCCATGAGAATTTGGCTTCTTGCAACCATTAACTCTGAACCATCTGCACTTCTGTTAGTTCCCATCTTGGTAACAAAATCCTCTGCACCAATGGCTATACCAATCATCCGCTTGGTTGCTTTAGCTATTCTGTAGGCATTCATAACACCCAATGGACTCTCAATAGCAGCCATTATCTTAGTCTTTCCAACCTCAAGGCCGAAATCTGTTTCTGCTTCCACAATGAGAGCTTCCACTTCAAGTACATCAATAGCTCTTTCTGTCTTAGGCAAACGAATCACATCAACTCCAGCCTTAACCATAGCTCTGATATCTATCTGTCCAAGTCCGGATTCAAGGCTGTTGATTCTCACAACAAGCTCTGAACCATTATAGTCCATCTCTTTGACAGCATTATAGACCATCAATCTTGCAGAATCCTTTTCATTGACGATAACTGAATCCTCCAAGTCAAACATAATGGCGTCTGCTTTATAGATGTTTGCATCAGCCATCATACCCGCATTATTCCCAGGTATATATAACATGGAACGTCTAAGCTTTGGCATCAAACCACCTCCCAATCCACTTCGGTTTCCTGGCCTGCTGCTCTAAAGGCTGCTGTTTCAACTCTTGCTTTAATGGCGTAATCCAGAGCACCCTTGTCATTGGCTACCACCTTGGCTTCCGTGACGCCGATATTCTTCAACGTTTTTCTGATGACTTGCCTAATCACATCTCCATACTGTTTTTCAACAGCACTCTTAAGGTGAATGCGAATACCTTTTCCCGGGTTGGGTAAAATCCTAATATTGATATCGCTGGACTCCATTGTTCCCGCCATTCCTTCCTTGACGACTTCCATCATATCCTCCTCTGACCATGAACATTGAATCAATGTCTGAAATCACTTGTTCTTATATTATTGATTATCCCTTCAGCTTCTTTTGACCTTAAAAAGTCATAGGTGCTTTTGGGTACGATCTTCTTGATTTTTTCCCACTCTTCTTCCTTCAAATAGGATCGTACGTGGGAAGCGCTAATTTGTTTGTCTTCTGCCTTCAATCGACTTACCTCAACCACCTCAACATTATACTCTGGCAGATGTTTTTTCATTTCCAGATTGTAGGAGGCTGTAGTCTGACAATAAGTCTCCTCTCCCACATATCTATGTGTAATTCCTAAGGCTTTAGCAATGTAGTGACCAAAAATTCTCAGGTCAAGCTCTGCATGAACCGATACATCACTATCTTCTTCTTTGAGGAAATAGGTGGGGAAAGTGGCTGATGATATGATGTAATCATTACCTTTATGAATGGTCACATTGTCCAGATGGGCTGTGCCCTCTCTGATTAACCTATATCTGACTTCTGTCGGAAAATAGGACCTATTCTCCCAAACCACAAACACATGGACATGATCAGATTCTTCCGCTGCCTTCTCTATAAGGTATTGATGTCCATTGGTAAAAGGATTACCGTTCATGACGATACCGGTGATTTTCTTACCCTCCACCTTCATCTCTTTCAAATCCTTCATGTAATCTTCTATACCACCATCGTCTGTTTCCATCAATACTGCCTTTTTCTCCACTCTGACCAGTTCCTTGAATCCGAAGTAGCTAAAGCTTTTGGCACTGGCAGGTTTTGTATAAATGAATAAGTGGCTGTTTCCCTTTCTGTACTGTTCATTAATGAGCTCTGACATCAACCGATTAATGACTTCTGTTCCGGTATATTCCTGCTTCACAGCAATGGACCTTAATGTGTTAGCAAAAGTTCCACCGGAGGCTACCAAATTATCTTCATCGTAGATTCCAATAATCTTCTCAATATTTCGATCCAACCTAATATGTTGAATGGCCAACAGGTCTATCATATTTTTATAGTCATTACTGTTCGCTATTGATATTGTTCTTGCTGTAAGCGCCATATCATTCCTCATTTTTAAGTCTTAAGCTCTATTGACATAGTTATGTGTTTGAATCTAGGCTTGCATGTTCTCTATAACTCTTAGTCAACATAAAAAGGACCAGTACAAAGCTTAATAAGCTTTGTACTGGTCCTTTAAAGTCTAATTACACATTATCTTTAAAGAATCCAGATAAAAGATGATTATATCACCATATATTTTGCCATAATTCATTGAATCTACCGTCGGCATTCCTCTGAACTTAAGTACATACTATCACCATGATCATAGATTCGTCAAGGATTATTAGAATAAATTGTGAAAAATTAATGATCTTCAAAAAATATTTTGTGAATATTATACATATCTACTTCTCTTGTTTTTCCCCACAATAAGGACAATAACTGTAGTTGCCACTAATTTTTTTTCCACAAGACATACATTGACTTTCTTTTTGAATCGCACGTGAAACTAGAAGATAGATAATTAAATTCGTTGGCGTATTCATAAGGCAAAACAAGCCCCATATCCAGCGGTTCAATCCCTTTTTCCGAGCGTCATTAAAGACCCAAAGTCCCTGACTTGTTAATATGATAAAGATAAGCAACCACACCCACCATGGAATTACAGATAACTCTTCAATCATTGTCTAGCTCCTTTCAACTGCCTTACAATGGTGACAGGAATAATAATCGGCGAAACAAATACAATTATAATTTGCAGACCTATAAGGGCCATTCCATATCCTAATCCAACAACCAAGCCTGCAAGAATAAATACAAGAATAGCAAGCAGGATAAATGCAATATTATTCCTAATAACTGACCTTGTCTCGCTGATTTTCCTTCCTTGAATGACAGCATTTTGAATGAGGTCCTGGTCAATTTCAATGGATGGTTTAGGCATTTCCAATTGTTCATTAAGAGCCTTCAGTTGCTTATAAAAAATTGAACATGACGGACAGTTCTCTATGTGTTTAGCTAGATCATCACTCAGATAAAAGGTCTCATCAAAACTATCCATGATTTCTTCTTGGTATGCATCACAAGTTTTCACCCTGCTACCTCCATTTCTTTTCGTATCTTGTTGATCAAATAATGCATTTTCGACTTACAGGTACCAATCTTGACACCTGTTATATGAGCAATTTCCTGATAGTTATAGCCTTCATAATACTTAAGAATAAATATGGTCCTATCGGGTTCCTTAACCTTCTTAAGCCATTCAACTACCTGCTTAAAGCGGTCCTTCTTCTCGAATTCATCTTCAAGATCTTGCCCACTAATAAGGTTTGATTCCAAGCTTGTCACAGGAAGCTTGTTTTTCTTCAGGTAATTCTTATAGGTGTTAATGCCTATACGTATCAGCCATGAAGAAAACTTAGCATCACCCCTGAACTTCTTGATTCCGGCCACGGCCTTAATCATGGTGTCCTGAACCATATCCTTGGTCACTTCCTCATTCCCTGTCATCTTTAAAAGATAAGCATATAAGGCTGTATAGTTTTCTTCTAGGAGAAAGTTCATGGACAGGTTATGTCCCTCTTTCGCCCTTTCAATTAATTTTTTCTCGTCCAAATCCTTATCCTTTATGGGTCAGCAAAGACACTATATCCTTATTGTAAAACAAAATCAGTAATCAGGTCTACCACTTCTTTGTGAATAGACCTAAGATTTCAGCTACTAAGGCTCCTTGTGAATGACCAATTTATCTTTTCCAACATCACGGAGTGTCCCATGGATTTACCCTTCATCACTGGCTATGACCATATCTTTATTTTGAAAAAAGATTTAAAATCAAGGCCAGGACAAGCATTATAATCACTAAATTTCTTATTTTCTCTTTAATCACCTGTATTTATAAACTTCTTTCTTCTCTGCCATGAGAGAACCTAAAGTATAAATTCCAACCATCAATATAAGGCTTCCTAACATGCTTTGTATAATCTGTGGATTCACAACCCTTGAAAACATACCTGCTTCCTGAACCAAGCCAAAAGGTGTGAACATCGTGACATCCAATATTTCTGCAAGGAGAGGGCCTGCAAAAGCTAAAAGCAAGGTAATAAAAATCACACTTGCAAAATGAATAACCAAGGTGCTGAGTCCTACCATAAAAAATACTAAAAAGGCGAAATACACACCCATATATAAACCACTGAGACCTGCTTGATAGAGATCCATCCTAAATCCGAAAATCATACCAGCATAATAATAATTTATAGAGTAGGTTCCCACCATCAGCACTACTAAATAACCACTGTAAACCAAACTCTTTGATAGAAGGATCTGGCTAATAGAAGCACCCTTAGAAACAGGAATTACCATGGTTTCTTCTTTAATTTCTTTGATCCAGATATTACTAATTATGATGACTGAAATAACTGTAAACAGCTGGTAAATATCATTGTGAAAATCTTTAATTTCTGCAATCTGACTTAGTTGAATCAGGCCATCCACATCCATTCCTGAAAATTCCTTCAGAAGGTATGGTGTTAGTTTAAACATAACAGGATCCATCATTCCAAGCAAAAGGGCAAGCGCCCCTAAACCAATGATTTTTTTTGTTCTAAACCCTTCCATCCACTCTTTCTTTATTCCAAGTATTAGTGTTTTCATAAACGAATCTCCTTCATAAAGACTTCCTCTAATGTTGGCTTTCTTTTCTGAAAACCAATAACAGGCAATCCTGTTTCAGCTAAAGCTTTTAAAATCTCACTTTCACCGGTGTCCATATCACCAACCCTTATAGTCAATCCATTAGGATTCCAATCCACTTGATCAACCCAGGCTTTTTTATTTAAGCAGGTAAGAATGCTGTCATTTATCTTCTTCCCATTGTGGCCCAAATCAACATCAAATATTGAATGAACATACTTTGCTAAAACATGCTCTACTGTATCTTCACATAGGACCTGACCTTCCTTAATAATACCAATCCGATCAGAAACTTTTTCCACATCATCAAGAATATGGGTAGATAAAATAATGGTAGACCCCTCATCTCTTAATTTCTTTATCATATCAAATAGCTCATGTCTTCCTGCTGGATCAAGGGCAGAAGTAGGTTCATCCATAATCATTAGCTTGGGACTATGAATCATGGCAGCTCCCATACCCAACCTTTGTTTCATGCCTCGGGAATAGGTAGATATCCTTTTCTTCCTTGCCTTTCCTAGGCCTACCCTTTCTAGGATATCCAATATGATTTTTCTCTCCTGGCCTCCACTGACATAGGTCAAATACTCGATGCCTGTCATGTATCCATAGAAGCTTGGGCTTTCAGGCAAGTAACCAATATTTTGACATGTGGTCACCTTATTCTTGTATACCTCTCCATCAATGATAATTTCACCAGTTTCAAAACCGGTCAGACCAACAATACTTTTCATGGTTGTTGTCTTTCCAGCACCATTGTGGCCGATAAAGCCATAGATCATGCCTTCTTCCACATTTAGATTAATGGATTTCAAAATCTTTCTGCTTCCAACAGATTTATTAAGGTCCTTAATCTTCACCATGAGAACCGTCACCTCTTCCAAAAACCAGATACACAATTGGTCCAATCATATTAACAAATATGATAATTAGAATCCATGCAAGCTTGTTGAGATTTCTTACCCCATTCTTATGCAGATCGAACAAACTATACGTCAAAAGTCCCATTTGCAATACTATAAGAGGTGCTAATAATTTTATAAGTTCACTAGTTTCCATTTCTTTCCTCCTTATGTTTAGGTGCCCATTTAATTTGTTTTACATGAATAAGACAAGAGAAAATGAAAAAAGGTTCAAATTATTTTTTTGACTTCAGAACAAAGAGGATGTTTCAGGAAGAAAAGAGGCCCAAAATAGTTAATTAGTTTAAGATTCTTCCTATTTCAAACCTACATATATTTATGAAATGCAAAATGCGCTGTGAAGGACACAGCGCATTTTGCATGGTTTACCATTCTATTCTATTCATTTCATTAAGCATATAAGCGACAGAAAAAGCTTCTTCTGGCACTAGCCAATATTTCTACCACCGGCTACCTGAAGGTTCAGGACAATCCATATGCTTCTTCTTAGCCCGCATGACAACATAACACCCGCAATAAGAACACATACCGTTAACCATTCGACTACAGGCGTCACAAGCACTTAATCGGTTAACATAAACCTCATCAGAACACTGGATAGCAGGATCCATATTGCTTAAGTATCTTTCAAGAAGCTCTTTTTGATTTTCTTCATCAAAGGTCATGCATCGTTTGCAAATCATTATTTATGCCTTAGGTGTTACAGTTAATTGAATAACTGAGCATGGAGCCATGGTTACTTGAAGGTGATTATCTTCAATCTTAATATCTTTCATTTCATGTTTTACAACACAGTCAGGATTCTCAAATGTATTATGGTCACTAGAAGCTCCTGAAACATATTCACCTGTTACTGATTCAACCTGACTATCTAAAAGTTCAATATCCATTATCACATCTTCGCTAAGGTCTGTATGACAAAGTGTTATGATTACTTGGCCATCTTCATTGACAGAAGCTGATTCAACAACATTAGGAATTTGATTATCTTTGGTTCCAACCATATCATTAAAAACCTTGCTTTCCAATAAAGTATTTTCTTGATGCTTGGCATACATATCAAAAACATGATAAGTAGGAGTTAAGATTATTTTATCACCTTCAGTAAGAATGATAGCTTGAAGAACATTAACCAACTGAGCAATATTCGCCATCTGAACCCTATCTGCATGTTTATTGAAAATATTAAGGTTGATTCCTGCTACAAGTGCATCCCTCATAGTATTCTGCTGATAAAGAAATCCCGGATTGGTTCCTTCTTCCACATCAAACCAAGTTCCCCATTCATCAACTAGCAATCCTACTCTTTTTTCTGGATCGTACTTGTCCATAATTGCAGAATGTTTGCTGACAATTTCTTCCATAAGGAGGGTTTTTTTCAAAGTCAAATAGTAATCTTCATCACTGAATTCAGTAGCACTTCCTTTATTCTCCCAATCATCTCCAGGAACAGTGTAATAGTGAAGGCTAAGTCCATCCATAAAAGGTCCGGCAATCTTCATAACAACATCTGTCCAATTATAATCAAAATTATTGGATCCACAAGCTATCTTATATACTTTATTGTCACCATAGTTTCTTACATAAGTAGAAAATCTCCTGTAAAGGTCTGCGTAATACTCCGGTCTCATATTACCGCCACAACCCCAGTTTTCATTTCCCACACCAAAATACTTAACAGTCCAAGGGTCTTTTTGTCCATTCTCTTCCCTTAGCTTTGCCATTGGAGATAGTCCATTAAAGGTCATATATTCAACCCATTCAGACATTTCCTGAACAGTACCGCTACCCACGTTACCATTGATGTAGGGCTCACATCCAATAAGTTCACAGAGTCTCATGAATTCATGTGTACCAAAAGAGTTATCTTCTACAACACCACCCCAATGAGTATTAATCATCTTCTTACGATTTTCTTTTGGACCTATACCATCTTTCCAGTGGTATTCATCTGCAAAACATCCACCTGGCCAACGAAGTACCGGCAACTTAATCTGTCTAAGTGCATTAAGAACATCTACTCGAATGCCATCAATGTTCTCAATATCTGAATCCTCTCCTACATAAAGACCTTCGTAAATACATCTACCAAGATGTTCTGAAAAATGTCCATAGATATTCTTATTAATTTTTGCCAGTTTTTTACCAGGATTTACTACGAGTTTCATCTTAACCTACTTTCCGGCATCACTGCCTTTCAATAAAAAATTTTGTTATTTTAGACTACAAAATGATATAACTTACTTTCTAGAATCTTATTACAATCAATAATTGACACTTATAAAGCGTAATAATATAATATTATTATAAGTAACCTGAAATAATAATAAAATGTCATGTTCAGCTTTTAATTTGTCATTTTATGCTATATCAACTATATTATCTTGTATTCACAAGGAGACTATCTATGTTTCATATCAATCAAATCGGCTGTGGCTACAAGGAACCGGAAAACTTTGTTATCGATAGACCTGAAGGTACAGACGATTATCTCTTCCTTATTTTCCTGACAGATATCTACATCGAAACAAATGGTCGTCTTTCACGTCATAAAAAAGGTACCTGTCTGGTCTATAGCCCCAACCATCCCCAGTATTATAAGAACTCATATACAGGTTTTGAAAATGACTGGTTTCATTTTTCAAGTGATGATGGTAATGCTTTTTTTGACGGAATCCATTTGCCTCTTAACACACCAATGGAACTAAATAATTACCACCTCATTCCCCAACTCATACGAAAAATTGAGAAAGAAACCTGGATGCAAGATAGGAGTGCTGGCCAGATGTCAGACCTGCTTATCAAGCAGCTTCTCATAGAAATTTCCAGACTCAACCAGAATAAAGACAGCATCACTTCTGAAAACAATACTGATATTCTCTTTCGACAGGCAAGGTCAATCATCCTCTCCAAACCAGCTTATCATTGGACCATTGACGAAATGGCAAGACTGACTAATTTAAGTCGATCAAGATTCAGTCATATTTATGCCTATATATTTGGTGTCAGCCCTAAAGAAGATTTAATGAGGACCCGTATGGATCTTGCTAAATTCCTCTTATCCAACGACTCCTATGGAATATCTGACATAGCAGAAAGGATTGGCTATACGAATATCTATCATTTCTCCAAACAATTCAAAAAAAAATGTGGTATTTCTCCAACTGACTATCGTAAGTCATTAAAGAACTAACCACATCTATTTTTATATCTTATGTTAATCAAGTTTACCGGTCTGGTCTTTAATGTCATTGTCAATTCTACAGGCAACTCCTATGATATTGATAATTCCATTAACCATCATATCCAAGGACATATGAGCCATTCCAGGCTTGTCAACAACTTGGTCTGGTGTATAAGGAACATGAACAAATCCACCCCTAATACCCGGCCTGTCTTTTATTATATCCATTAAACCATAAAAAAGATGGTTGCATACAAAGGTACCGGCAGTATAGGAAATAACTGCTGGGATTCCAGCTTCATATAAGCTTTTTTTCATAGCCTTTAATGGTAAATTGGTAAAATATGCCTTGTCTCCACCTTCAACTACAGGACTGTCAAGAGGTTGATTCCCTTCATTATCAGCAATCCGGGCTTCTTCCAGATTAATAGCTACCTTTTCAAGGCGAAGAGCAGCTTCACCACCTGCCTGTCCGATACAAATGACTTGATGGGGCTTCTCTCTTTCAATAGCATCCTTTAAGACCTCTATTGATTTCTTAAAAACCGTAGGAACCACCAAGGTAGTAATCTCATGACCCTCAACCCATACGGGCAATCTACTAAGGATTTCCAATGACGGGTTTCTTGTCTCTCCATTAAAAGGCGTAAAACCTGTTACTAGTATTTTCATTTTTCCTCCTATTAAGGAATTGACATAATTCTTTCTTGCTTCCTCCATTGTATCATAGAAGTGAATAGGCATCTTCTTATCTCCTCATAAAATAGTTTTTATCCATTTAGACCCGTTTAGGACTCTTTTTTCCTCCTTGTACGTACAGAAACCCGGGATTACTCCCGGGTTAAACTCCCCAAATTGTGATTAGAGCAATACATGCTTAATCAATGTTTCTTTCAATAACTCCCTCATCACATGTAAATGATGCAAATTTTTTCCTACCCACGATATATGTCTACATTTAATTCAGTCACTCTGGGGTCGTAATCTTCATCTCCAACCAATTGATTCGTCTGTCCGAACATAGTTCCAGATAGAACCAATATAGCGATCAACAACAAGGTAATGATTGTTCTCTTCATTACACCAACTCCTTTATTAAAGACCGATTGATGACTCCCCACAATTATTGTATAATCATCTATATAGAGAAAAAACCTAAGGAGTTAGTCTTTTTATGATTGATTATCATGATTTCGGCAAAATTGTATATAATATCCGAAAAAGGAATAAATTAAGTCGCAATGAAGTCTACGAAAAGACTGGAGTTGCCCTTGAAACCCAGCGAAATATTGAGCATGCAAAAAGAATCCCCTCTCTAGCATCATTGGAGATTCTCTCACATTTTTATAAAACAGATCTAATTTTTTTGTTATCTAGGTGCAGAACAGAAATCGACTTCTTTTCTAGTGGAATGATTAAGCGATCAAATGAGGCTTATAACAGCGGCAATCTAGATGCGCTTCATCAGGAAATCAATGTTATTATTGATGAATTCAAGAGCAAGGAACATGGTGATAAAAGAACAAGCAAAATCTTCGACCAATATATCAGTATTTATAACAATATGAATAAGCAAAACTACAAATTCGACTCCATGGAACTTGATCATTTGATGCTCCTTCTTAACAGTCTTTCCATTAACGATAAAAGCTTCATAGACAGTTATGAATTTTTTGATATTGAAATTGTTTTTGCCAATATGCTGTCTATAAGGTATCGAATGAACAATCGCTTTGACGAGTCCAAAGAAATTATTCTTAATGTCCTTGATAAGATGAATACCATTAAGGAAAAGACCATTTTTCAACAAGATTTAACCGGTGCTGCCTATTTGAATTATGCAACCCTTCTCCACCGAATCGACCATCATCAAGAAGTTATAGAACTTATTGATGCCATTCACAGGAATACGAGTCACCGGTTTTCTCATGAACTAAAAAAACTCCTTTTGGCCCGTAAAATTATTGCCAGCCACCTCCTAAATCCTAAAGATCCTCTGATTCCCCATCTTATCAGCGGCCTTTTAATTGACGAAACACCTGATTGGATCAAAAAACATACTGATATTCTCAATGGTCAGTATGGTATCAATCATCCCCTATTTATTTAGAATATGTCTTTCTATATGTTAAGGGAAATAGGCCAACATATTTCTTAAACACCTTGCTAACGCATGAGGAATCGCAGTATCCTATTTTGTCAGCAATTTGTATCATATTGAGCTTTCGGTCATCAAGGAGGTCCTTTGCTTACGTATTCAAACCAAGTGTATATATTCTATAGACGAAAATCCTATCTTCAAGGCTGAATTTTAAAATAAACACATTTTTTATAAATTTGAGTCACAAAACTATTGCTTTTGTGGCTCAAAACAGTTAAAATATAAATACTTTCGGGGGTATGACGCAGTTGGGAGCGCAACACTAGCTTCTACGATAACTTGGTATAACAATTGAGTTAAACATACACCATTTCCAGCAACTACCAGAATAGTAATATATGGGGGATTAGCTCAGATGGGAGAGCGCTTGAATGGCATTCAAGAGGTCAGCGGTTCGATCCCGCTATTCTCCACTAAAAGACCTGAAACTGCAATGGTTTCAGGTCTTTTTCTTGCCTTTTTACATATAAAAGTCCTGACCTTCTGTCAAGATTCCGGACAGTATAAATTTGCGAATTCTAAATTTAATTTACATATGCTTTTTCATAATCAATAGGTAACTTCATTTCACAATGACTATGAATATGTTTGGTGTTATAGAAAGCGTCTATGTATTGAAACATCAATACAACTGCTCGGCAGTTTTGGTATGCCTGTGGAGACTTTGAAAGCATTTTGAAGCCTTAAACGAAAAAAAGTAGCAAAAAACTACCCGATGGGTAGGTTACAAGGGAAAATAACCACTGTACAATAAGTGCAGTGGTTATTTTTTATTGGAATGATGACATGATCGAGAATATCCGCTTCGGGCAGCTCAAGGACGAGGCGTTTTTTCCGGCACACGCAGGCGGACGGCGTGGTGATTAGCTGGGCGACAAAGTAGACCTGTCGTCAAGCGAGGTTTTTGAGCTAAATAAAAAATAAAATCATTGAGAAAGAAGGTTATATAATATGCAAAAATTAATCAAAAAAAGGCTACATAAATTTTTATCCATTGCAATGACCCTGATTTTTATCATAGGGTTGCTGCCCGCGGTATCACTGCCTGCAGCCGCAGCAGATGACGAGGACGAGGAAAACGTCCTCAGCGCATTGGGATTTGACACCAGCGCTGAACCAGACGGATATGTGGCGGGCGAGGACTCGTCGTCGCCGTACGGCGTGAAGAATACGGCCGTGGCTCCTGTAAAGGAACTGTATACCATCGGTATAGCTGGAGCTGATCTTTACGGCGACAACCTGGATATGGCCGCCACTACAAAGGAGTGGGTGGATAGTTCTAAAGGCGTCGGCATGCCCTTAAATGCCACCGCTTATCAGGGTGTTGCCGGTAACTTTGACGGCAATGGCCTGGACGGTCAGGTTGCATTGCTGAGGATGTACAGATCAGGCACAGACAAAAACGCAACCTATAACTTGGATCTGAATTTTATTGATCCAACGACAACGATGGACATTTTTGATTATTCAAGCAGTACCAGACGTATAATGGTAGACGTCAAGAAATTTGCCAACTCGTCTACGTTTATAGATGATTTCATAGATTTTCCGAACTTATATCAGGGTTATCTTCAGATCGCCGCAGGGGATTTTGATGGCAACGGCATCGATGAAATCGTGGTCTATATTCCTTACGATACTAATCCCAGAATAAAAGTATTTCAGCTACAGGAATCAAGCACACAATGGCAGACGCCCGATGCATGGACGCTAATAAAAGAGTATCCCTTAAGCTATAATACTTACGCCCCCAATCAGGTTGGCCTTACGGCGTGCGACATGACCGGGGACGGCATTGACGACCTGGGCATCACCTGGGGTGGTATCTTTTCGGCCACGGAACGCGTAGCCAGCCAGGCTGTAGTGCTCCGCGGCTCTAAAGCCGGCGACGCCCTAGAAACCGAAATCGCGGTTCCGATCAGTGACTATGAAGGCTACGGCATCCTTAGCGCTTCCCTGGCCTTTGGTGATGTCGACGGCGACGGCAATGAGGACGACCTGGTGCTCAGCGGACAAAGTATGTATGATTTTTTCACAGCCGAAGATGGGAACCGTAATCCTTGGACCCGCTATCTCGCCGCCTATAAGTACGACAGCGACAATGAAAACTTCACCCTCAGCGTCGAGACCAATGTCGATCTAGGAGAACAGGTAACGTATCTGTCTGTGGGAGGGGTTCGTACCGCGCTGGCTGTTGTAAAAAAAGACGGAATCGGCACACAGGATTATGTCTATGTCGACGGTGTCCTACTAAAGATGGATAGCTTCGGATTTTCCGTGGAGCAGCCCCTCTTCACCGATATTCTGGGCGGTAATTACTACATATACAATGTAACGGCGGCGGATTTCAACGGCGACGGTAAGGAAACCGTTGTGATCCAGGTCTATAACCCATCCCCTCAAACTGAATATGGCGAAACAGTCTATAGCACAATCTACTGTGAAACAAATTATACGGATCTTAGCTATGACGACTCTTACACCATTCTGGCAAAAAACCCGTGCGCCTTCGCCGCGCCCGATACCGATCAGGATACCATGAAGATGACATACACAGGTGAGCATCACCTGATCTATTCAGATCCGAAGATTCTTGCCGTCGTGGCAGCTCCGCCCTATTTCGGCGATTTGGAGCATCTGGACGGCGGTGACAGCTACGTGGGCAATAGTGAAACCACTTATGCTTCCACCTCCGGTTCCTCGATAACCGGCACCGCCACAGCAACGCTGACGAGCGGCCTCTATGTAAGCTTTGAACAAGAACTTGCGTTTTTGGGAATCAAAGGGGCCAAAATGGAAGCGGAACTAGAAGTTCTTTCGCACATTACGGCGGAATATGAACGTTCCAAGGAAATGACCCAGACGGTTGAGTACGGCACCTCTGGTGGACAGGATACTGTGGCTCTGTATACCGTTCCCATAGACGTCTTTGTATATGACGTCTATGTTCCCACGAAGCAAAGCAACGGTTCCATTAAATGGGAAAAGCAAACCATGACGGTGGACGTGCCTTATAACGCGGCCGTCAGGACGCTCACTGTGGAGGATTACGATGTCATTGCTGAAAATTTCGAGGACTTGCCGACGGTACGAGGCAATATCCTTGACAGCACACCCGGCTATCCGGCCAGTTATCCCTCTACCACAGCCGGATACAATGATGTTAATATATACGACGGCAGCTATGCAGGCGTCGGATACGGCAGCGCCGGATTCATCACACAATCTTTAGCCATTACAGAGGAGACCTCTATTGGGGCTTCCTATACAGGGGAAATCACTCTAAAAGTAGGCGGTGGAATATTGGGCTTCTCGGCAGGCCCGGTTGTGGGAATCGAAGCCGGCGGAGGCCTTGTTTACTGCAACATGACGGGCTCGGAGTTTTCCGGCACGGTCTTCGGCATGCCCGAGGAGGCCGAAGAATACGGCTACGGCTACAATTGGAAAATCTTTAAGGCTATGTATTCCGATGGTGATATGACTTTCCCAGTTGTTACCTATGTCGTTAATAGCGTGATCGCTCCGGCAGATCTCCCCTCAGATTTCTGCGCGGATGTAGAAAATATCACCTCCGACAGCATTCCCTTGACCTGGAAAGTGGCCGACCCCTCCACAGTCGGCTTCCAGCTCTACCGTCATTATGAGTTCCCAGACGGAGAAGGAGACTACCCCGTGAGCGATGTCATCAGCATCGACGACTATGCTTCCTATAATGATATAACGGGCGAATATACATATTCCTATACCGATGAAGATCTGGATCCCTATACACAATATCAATACTGCATCCAATCGATCAGCGGCACCTCTCCCTATTACAGTGTGCCCAGCGATATGGTCTCAGCCTACACAGCTCCTGAAACAGGTCAGCCCGAGATCACGCTATCCGCTACATCCCTGCAGCTTCACCCCGATGACACGGTCAATTTAAGTGTAACTGTGACTAATGACGATGAAAACGCCAAAACGCCTCTCTACCAGTGGCAGAGGCTCGTGGACGGTGAATGGGAGAACCTGAGTTACCAAGACACCGACACACTGACCTTCTCCAACGCCGACGCATACGAAGCGGGCACCTACCGCTGCAGGGTCAATCAGGTTGTGGGGGCCTATTACATCTCCACCTATTCGGATAGGGTCGAAGTCAGCGTTTCAAAGCGCACACCCGAGATGACGCTTTCCGTCATCAAAGAATCAGATACCGACATAGCGCCTGAGATTCAGGCAACCTTGACCAATAACAACAGCGACAGCATTCCGTCCGGAACCGTAGCGTTTGAAATTACCGGGGACGAAAACACCCAGACCGTTACGGTAGCGGTAGCCTCCGACGGCACGGCTACGCTTTCCAGCTGGACAGCGCCGGAAAATGGCTTTTACAGTATCACTGCCAGCTACAACGGAAATCGCATTTTCAAAAACGTAAGATCCGAAACCACCTCCCTGATCGGGACAGATACCGGCTTCGGGCTGGAGATCCCAGATGAAGTTGTCTACGGTGGGGCGTTGACGCCCGATGTCAGCCAATATACCAGCGCCGACAGCAACGTTACCAGAACGGCGATCTCCGAACTGGCGGATTATACGCTTTCCTATAAGATATACCGCTCCAGCGGCTCCAACTGGACACGCATCTATAGTAGCTATTCTGATTATCCTATCTCAGGTAATACGATCACCCCTACCCAGATAGGCAGCTATAAGCTAGAAGTAATACTTTCAAAGCGATACGGCAGCGGGAATGATGCTTCTCTGGTAGAAGTCGCTACCTTGGCCAGGACCTTTACCGTTTTGCAGCGGTCCTTGACCGTGACCGCGCCCTCCTACAGATTGCCTCAGGATGAACCCACGCAGCCGACCACAGGAGATTTGATTAAAAGCGACGGCTCGCTGGCATTTTCCGAGAGCCTTACCGATCTTGGGCTTGGTGTGGAATGCCTCACATCGGCCGGTACTGCAGTTACGATTACCTCAAGCACTTCCCCCGGCGTCTATACAACCAGGGTAACGGCAGATTCAAACTACAGCGCCGCACAAGCCAACTATGATCTTACGTTTATCAACGGAACCTATGCGGTCACGGGCCTTACTTATCCGGTGACCATTTCAGCTAAAACGCTGATGGGAGAAACCGTCGGTACGCTTGGTGTCTTCTCACCCCAAAACTTTACAAACGGTACGGAATATCAGTATGGTACCGAGATCGTTTTTGTGGCGGACCCCAACAGCGGCTACGAGGTGGACAACTGGAAAGTCACCGTCGGAAACGATACAGAGGAAATCGACCCGGATACCCTCGAAAATCCGAACCTGCTAACAAAGACTATACATGACGAGGCAATCGATGTAGTGGTGACGTTTAAGGTCCAGCAAGCCGCGCTGACTTTCGGCGGCACAAACGGCAGCGTCGTCTGTGTGGATTCTGCCATGTTACAAAGCGGCGACAACGTGATCGCAGGCGCTTCCTATACCTTTAAGGCTATACCGGATGCAGGCTATCATTTCAAAGAGTGGCGCCTTTATGCCGGCGAGTTTTCCTATCCTGCGGACGCCGAGGACATAGATGGATTCCACACCTGTACCCTGACGATGGGCGCTGTCTCGGCCAATCTTATGGCCGTTTTCGAACGAGACAACTATGTCCTTTCTCTGGGAGATCACCTTATAGCGAGCTATTACTGGGACAATGACGATGACAGCCAGACTGATGACGTTTTAAAGGCTGTATCCTCTGGAGCCGAAATTATGGGTGACACCGAAGTAACCGTCCAAGCGGCGGCTGGTCACTGCATTGCAGACGACGGCAAATGGTATGTGGACAACATTGCCGTGACAACCGGTGAGGATGATCCGAATACTGAGGTGGACGAGACCGTCTATTACAGTGGGCAAAACTACGCGTTCAACATAACGCAGGATACCACAATCGACGCAGACACCACGATCCAGTATTACGACGTAACAGTCACGACACAGTGGCTCGGTAGCGGTGCCGATCCAGACGGCAACACAGTGGCCGTGTCCATCGATGGGACTTCAACTGACCTTGATGCCCTGACGGACCTTGGGGGTAGCTCAGCCGTCGCTTTCACTGCCGTGCCTGCCTATGGTGCCATATTTGATCACTGGTCGGTAAATGGCGCGACGATAGACCCCGATACCCTCGCAGATCCACAAGTATACACTTGCGTTGCCCTAGGCGAAGACCTCGAAGTTACGGCGTTCTTCACTGAAAATGAAGTCTATACCGTCACGGTCTCCAAGGAAGCCCATGGCGCAATGGGCTATAGCTTAAACGGCGGCGATGAAGTGCCGTTGGGCAGTGATGCGGATACCGCACTCATCCCTGTTTACGAGGGGGACACCCTGGTTTTCACCGCCGCGCCTGACACAGAGTTTATGGTGAGCGGCTGGACAGTGGACGGAACCTGGTATCAGACCACAAGCAATACCTGGACGCTCAGCAACATCGACAGCAACCGTACACTGTCGCTAAACTTTGCCGCTAAGATTTACTATACGGTGGAATTTTCAGCCGATGATCACGGCTCTGTGTCAGCCGTCATGGACGACACCTATACTCTTACAAGCGGCGAGCGCCCGGGCGGTGGTACCGTGATCGAGTTCAATGCCACACCGAACGTTGGCTATATGGTCGCCGGCTGGACAGTGGACGGCGAAACAGTCAAAAATGAATACGGCACGGACTATGTGGATTCAGTCTACACCATAGACGCGCTCTCCCGGGATACGACGGTCTCCGTCTCTTTCCGGGCGGAGCAGATCTGGACGATCACCGTCCCGGCACAGCAGGAACACTATACACTGACCTCCTCCTTTACTCCCGACAGCTATGGCTCTACGGGTAGTTCCGGCTCCGTCCGGGACGGGGCGTCCACCGTCTTAACCGTAATTCCGGACCCGGGCTATTTGATTGATTCCTTAAGCGTTACAGGGACAACAGTACAGGCGTTCGACGACGTGTCGGTCCTGGATGATGGGACATGGATATGTACGATAAACGCCGTAACCGAGGACCTAGTGGTAGAAGCATCCGGCAAAGCGGCCTACACTGTGACCATCGTGACTGTTACTGGAGGAACAGCCACAGCCGATTTGTCCTTCTGCACTGCCGGAACGCAGGTCACAATCAAGGCGGCAGCTCAAACCGATTACACCTTCTCCGGATGGACGGTAGGCAGTACACAGGATGGCACCGTCAATATAAATGACAAGGACGCACCAGAAACCTGGTTCACCATGCCTACCGAAAACGTCACCGTCACGCCGTATTTTACATACACGGGCGGCAGCAACTCAGGCGGTAACCCAAGTAGCAACCCAGGTAACAACCCAAGCGGCGGTATCTCAGGCAGTGGTAGTCCCTCGGACAATCAGGCCGGAGAAGACCTTACGATAACCGACTCGGAAGGCAATGTGATCGGCGGCACCCGCACCAACACTGAAAACGGCGCGCGGGTCGATATCACCCGAAGCGGATTTAACAAACTGGCCAAAAACAGTGACAACAGAGTTACGATTGATCTGGGGATAGCTGAGGTTACCTTTGACAGCAAGGCGATGGACAACATCAGCGGCAATTCCGACACAGGCGACATCAGCCTTTCCGTGGAGCAAGTCGACCCTTCTGATCTTCCGGTAGGCGCGCAGGTGAGAATCGGAAGCCGCCCCGTATTTGACTTTACGCTGATGGCTAGCGACACGCAGATATCAAATCTTAATGGCAAAGCGACCGTCAGTGTGCCGTATACCCTACAGGCCGGAGAAAATCCGGAAACCGTTGTCATATACTACATAGACGATTCCGGTGCACTCAATACAGTGCGCGGCAGATACAACCCTGCGACAAGCTCGGTGAATTTCACAGTGACGCACTTCTCTATTTATGCAATCGGCTACAACGAAGTCATTTTTGACGACGTATCAGCAGGCGATTGGTATTATGACGCGGTCACCTTCTGCTCGGCTCGGAAGATCACAACCGGCACTGGAAACGACCGGGTCAGCCCCAATGTTACGCTGACCCGTGGGCAGTTCCTCGTCATGCTGATGCGGGCCTACGATATTAAAGCCGACGAGACTAGTACGGACAACTTTAACGATGCGGGGGACACCTACTATACCGGCTATCTCTCAGTAGCCAAGCGCCTGAAGATTACAAACGGCGTCGGCAATAATTTGTACGCGCCGGAAAGTAAGATCACGCGGCAGGATATGTTTACACTTTTATACCGCGCGCTGGATGTTTTGGGAGAATTACCGGAAGTAAACAGTATCTCTAACCTGTCGGATTTCAGCGATGCGGATGATGTATCGGATTATGCCAATGAAGCAATAGAGGCGCTGGTTGCATCGAAGATCATCTCCGGCAGCGACGGAAAACTCGACCCTCTAGGCAATTCAACCCGCGCCCAAATGGCGCAGCTGCTTTATAAGCTGTTAAGCTTATAAAGCAAAATCCAACAGCTCCATAAAAATAGGCCATAGCTTAATCTGAAGCTATGGCCTATTTTGGATATTTCATGGTTAAAATTGGTCTTATTATTAAAAAGTGGTATAATAAACTCTCATCAACGGTTCGTATGAACCATGAAAGGATGCACAGGATGATAAAAACATTAGTAATGAACCAAGATGTTAGTTTTAACACTAATGACACTGTATTTTCCCCTTCTGCAATAGATAAGGGGACATTAGCAATGTTGTCACTTGTTGAAATAAAAGAAACCGATAAAGTTCTTGATTTAGGTTGTGGATATGGAGTAGTTGGTATTACAATAGGGAAAATTATTGGTGAAGACAAGGTCGTAATGTGTGATATATCTGAAACTGCAATAGCATTAGCTCAAGATAACGCAAAAATGAACGACCTTTCCCAATTAGATATTGTTTTAAGCGATGGATTAGATCATGTTAAAGATAATGATTTCACCCTAATTTTATCTAACCCACCATATCACACAGATTTTTCAGTTCCAAAAAAATTTATTGAAGCTGGATTCAATAGGTTACTTGTTGGCGGTAAAATGATTATGGTTACTAAACGTAAGGAATGGTATAAGAACAAGCTAATCTCTACTTTCGGTGGTGTAAAGATTCATGAAATAGACGATTACTATGTATTCATTTCAGAAAAACGTTCATTTATTAAACCTTTGAAAACTAAAGAAAAAAGAAAAGTATCTAAAAAAATTCAAAGAAAATTAGACAAAAGAAAATAAACAACATGTAACTTTAATCTTAGTGCTTATCTAGCGCACTATCTTTCTTCTCTCTTTCAATCACAGTTATCCCTTCAACTCTAGATACATAAGATACATACAAACTATAATGATGCTTATTCGGTCATATTCAGGTCATATAAGCATGCTATAGTTCTGTATACAAAACAAAGAATTTGGAGGAAATAATATCGTATGTTATTAGCATGGAAAGAAATAAAACATAGTAAGAAAAAATATATATTAATTGAATTGATTTTGGTTCTGCTTATTTTTATGGTCTTGTTTTTATCAGGATTAACAAATGGTTTAGGACGAGCCGTAAGCGCAACAATATCAAATATGTCAGCGAAATCATTTGTCCTGAGCAGTGATTCAGAAGATATGCTTGCATTATCTAATATTGATAAAGAACAATATGCATCTATACAGAAGCAGGAAGATAATGAAACCGCAGGATTTTCAATTTTTCGCTCTACAGTAAATAAAAGTGATGATACGGAAAAGCTTAATATCGTTTACTTTGGCCTTGAAATGAATAAGTTCTTAAGTCCAGATATTATGAAAGGAAAACAACTTTCAAAAGCTACCCATGAAATTGTATTGGATTCTTCTTTTGAAGAAGATGGAATTCAGATTGGTGATGTAATTAAAGATTCTGGAACAAATTATGAATTTACAGTTGTCGGCTTTACAAAAGATGCCATGTATTCTCATGTAGCAGTAGGCTATATATCATCGAAAAGTTATGAAGAACTGAAACAGAATTCTATACCAGGTATGAGTTATCTTATAATTCAATTGCAGTGAATGGAATGACAGACTTCCATCTGGATAACTTAGAAGAACTAAGTAAAGATGAGGTCATAAAGGAGCTTCCCGGTTACGCTGCTGAACAAATGACCATTCAGATGATTTTATGGATTTTACTTATAATCTCTGCAGTTATTCTTGGTATCTTCTTCTATATTTTAACATTACAGAAACAAAGTCAATATGGCGTATTAAAGGCCATTGGAATGAAAATGACAGAGATTAATACAATTATGCTGTCTCAAATTTTAATGTTATCCGTTTTTGGGGTGGTAATAGGAAATTCGCTTGCATTTTTGCTTGCTTCAGTTTTACCTGCTGCAATGCCTTTTTATCTAAAATTATCAGATGTATTATTGATATCTTGTGTATTTGTATTGATTTCATTGGCATTCGGATTGTTTTCCACAAGATATGTTGCAAAAGTAGATCCCTTGATGGTGATTGGAGGCGCGGACCATGAATAAAGAAATATTAAATATGCAAAATGTAACAAAATCCTTTCAAGATGGAATGAACAATCGTGTGATTCTATCAAATTTAAATCTTACAGTAGATGAAGGTGAATTTCTCGCGGTGGTTGGACCTTCGGGCACAGGAAAGAGTACATTCTTGTCCATTGCTGGTGGATTACTTTCTCCAGATAGCGGTTCTGTAATGATTCATGATAAAAACATATCTTCAGAATCACAAAAGCATCTTACAGAAATAAGAAGACAGGAAATAGGTTTTATTTTTCAAAGTCATCAGTTACTCCCCTTTTTAACAGTAAGAGAACAACTTGAAATTATTGGAAAAATGAATAATAGGTCAGCTTCAAAAGAGATAGATGAACTTATAGAAGACCTTGGATTAACCGAATGTCAGAAAAGATTTTCAGGGCAATTATCTGGTGGAGAAAAACAAAGAACCGCCATTGCCAGAGCATTTATGAACCATCCCTCATTAATCCTTGCAGATGAACCAACGGCAAGTTTAGATGCAGCGAGGGGGTATCAGGTTGTGGAAATGATTTGTAAGGAAGTGAAAAAATATCAGAAAGCAGGCATCATTGTTACTCATGATGAAAGGGTATTGAATTTAGTTGATAAAATTTATGATTTAAAAGCAGGACAATTAGTGGAAAGAAAATAATACTAAGAAGTACAGTCTTCAAATCTATTTCAAAAATGATATGATCAGAGTATACTTATAGAAGACCATGAAGGAGGAAACTTATGTTTTCTATTTTAGTAGTTGAAGATGATGAAATTTTAAACAAAATGATCTGCGCGAAACTGAAGCAGGAGCAATTTGAAGTACATACA
Source organism: Vallitaleaceae bacterium (assembly GCA_963677625.2). Taxonomy (GTDB): domain Bacteria; phylum Bacillota; class Clostridia; order Lachnospirales; family Vallitaleaceae; genus UBA1351. The sequence continues at coordinate 19,159 of CAXXSW010000002.1, read as the reverse complement.
GCATTTGATGGGGAACAGGCGTTAAACATGATGGATCAGGTTCATGTTGACATACTGATTTGTGATATCATGATGCCAAAGATGGATGGTTATGAACTGACAGATGCACTTCGTCGAGCAAATTACACATTACCAATTTTAATGGTCACTGCGAAAGCTCAAATTGAGGATATGGAAATGGGATTTCATGTGGGTACGGATGATTATCTTATAAAACCTTTCAACATGAAGGAAATGGTCCTTCGCATTCATGCACTATTAAAACGTTCCCAGATAATGAATGAACACCAAATGATAGTTGGAAGCCTTGTTCTTGATTATGATGCATTAACTGTAAAGGTTCATGAAGAAACGCAGACACTTCCACCGAAAGAGTTTTACCTTTTATACAAGCTATTATCTAGTCCAAACCATATTTTTACCAGATTAGAACTCATGGATGAAATATGGGGGATGGATTCAGAAGCGGATGAACGAACAGTTGATTCACATATCAAGAAAATACGTAGAAAATTTGAGGAATGTTCTGATTTTGAAATTGTAACCGTTCGTGGACTTGGATATAAAGCAGTAGAAAATACGTAAAGTGGGTGATGACTAATGATGCATACCAAATTAAACCGTCGATACCAAAAAAATCTAGGTCATTATCTAGCAGAAGGTGTTCTCAGTGCAATTCTAATTAGCTGTGTTATAGCACTTATTATGATTGTAATAATTACCATGGTTATACTTCCCGGTCTTGAGGACTTAACCCCCCTTGTTGTAAGTGCCCTAGCCTTGCTTGTTTGTTGTATGACTATTTGTCTAACAGGTGGAATTCTTTATTTTAGAACTAAGAAAATAACAGCACCCATTACTCGTGTAAATAATGCTATGATAAAGATTGCATCTGGCGATTTTTCAGTTCGTGTTCAAAATGATAAAAAATCAGACGATAAATATCAATATGAAAATGAATTGGATGAGCTAACCCATAATCTAAATAAAATGGTCAAAGAGCTAGAGGGCATGGATTATATGAGAAAAGATTTTATGAGTAATGTATCTCATGAAGTTAAAACCCCCGTAGCGGCTATTACAGGTTTTTCAGAAATTCTTTTAGACGATCATCTCTCAAAAGATGATCAGAAAGAATATCTGACACTTGTACATCAAGAATCCATTCGACTATCAAATCTATGTGAAAGCATGTTGCAAGTATCAAGATTAGACCATCTGGAAATAATATCAGTAAAAGACAGTGTCCGTATAGATGAACAGCTTCGAAAGTGCATGATTATTCTTTCTGAAAAGTGGCAAGACAAACATATAGAGTTTGTTCCCAGATTAGAAGAAATCACATTTATAACAGACAAGAACCTAATGATGCAAGTTTGGATCAATTTAATTGATAATGCCATGAAATACTCAGAGCCCAACACGAAAATTCATATTAGTCTCACTCAGAGTGATAATAGAATTTCTATTGTTATTATCGATGAGGGCCCAGGTATCCCAACAGATAAGATGAATAAGATCTATAATCGTTTTTATCAATGTGAAGAATCCCATAAGAAACAAGGATCAGGACTTGGACTTGCAATTGTAAAAAGAATTTTAGACTTACTCCATGGAACCATTCAATATGAAAGTGACCAGGGAAAAGGAACGAAAGTCACAGTTGTATTAGGTTACTACAAGTAGCCCCATATGATGGGTCACTATAGCCAATTTTATCAAACCTATTCTTTACTTAAATAATCTCATGACATCTAGATTGACCTTATCACCATCTTGGTAATCAGGAATACCACCTAAAAACCAGACCGATATATCACGTATGCCAAACATGCCTGCAAGATCAAGTTTCTCCTCAATTGATCTAGTATCTTCATACCATAGAATATTATCTATGCCAAGATTTGCGTCATAATAAGTTGCATATGGACTTCTTGATCTAGAACCATAACCTATGCTTGTGTCCTCTTTCATTAAGCGACTAAAAATTTTATCATAGGTTGGTTTATAGGGTTTATATGTTGTTATAACACCATCACTATCTGTTTGCCACTGGACTGAGTCAAAAGATATTTGCAAGGAAATCCTGCTAATAGCTTCTTTAACCTGTTTTTGAGATATACCATCTACAGATTTAATATCATCGATAATATCCTTTAAGGCTTCATAAACCTTTTCAATAGGTGCGACTGGTGTATTTCTGTTTATTGTCTGCAAGCGTTGGTCATCACTGATAGAAACCGGAGCATAGTCATGTGCCATCACAATCATCTGGTCTGCAAGATTTACAATTCCTGCATAATCGTAACCCCCAAAATTCTCACTTGGTTGAACCATAACCGTCAGGGATTTATCAAGGTCACCTAATTCAATCTTAAGTTCTTCTAGGAAAATAAGAAAATTTTTCTTTTGGGTAGATTGAAGTCCTTCAAAGTCGATAACCACTCCTGTAAAAAAGCTATAATCATCCATCACACCTATGATGTCTTTTACAAGATGATCTATATTCTCTTCATTCGCCAAGGATTTTTTTAAAACCGACCCATATATATTATCTTCACTTGTCAGTTCACTTCTTATGGATAATTCTAAACCCATTCCATCCTTTAGTGCCGGATCAGTGGCTAAATTGTAATCAAGGGGAAAATCTGTGTCTACATAAACCTGTCCCTCCTTATCAAACCTTAGGGAGGCCCAATTAAAACTAACCCTATCAAAGGAAGTCATCAGATCAATATTATCGTAGCTACCCTGTGAATAAAAGACATTGGTTTCATCTATTTTTCCACTCATGATGTCATACATACGCATCAAAATCGCGGCTGCTTCTTCTCTTTTCGCAAAGCCTTTAGGATCAAAAATTCTCTCACTTTTACCGTTAACAATACCAAAATCTTTCAGCATACTAATATATCCTATGTTTTGGGTCACATCATCAAAAGGACTATTTATATCATTTCTTTGTTCTGCCAACCAAGCATAACCTAGGCTATTAATTATCATAATCCCTATTTCTTCTCTGGTTATTAAATCTTCCGGTCTAAAAACCCCTCCGTCCTTTTGAATAATACCTTTATTAAGAGCAGTTTCAATTTTAGGATATGACCACCTGCTAGTTGGGACGTCGGAAAAGCTGTTTGATTCTGGAATAATTTCTTCCCATCCATTTAAATTAAACAAAAAAGTCACGAACTGCTCCCTTGTCATTGTCAAACCATAACCATACTGATTATTACCCATACCATCAGTGACTCCCAAAGCCCTTAAATCCTGAATATAACTCTCTGACCAGTGCCCCACTGGAACATCATCAAACTTTTTATCATCCTCGGCGAAGCTAGTATAAGATAAGGCATTCACCATCATCACCACCGTTAATAACAAACTCAATCTCTTCATTAAAAACACCTCTCAAATTTTTATTCTCTCTACATCCCTTTTGGACTTAAGATATATTTTGTAATCTACTTTGCAATCCACCTTTATGTAGTATAAAATATATTTTACCACATAAAAGGAGATTTTCATGAATATTCAAGTTATTTATCAAAAAGCATATCAACTTATGGACCAACCGATTATAGACTCCAATTGTGGTCTTTTATGTAATTATCACTGTTGTAGGGATAAGGATGAAATTGGAAATCCTATAGGCATGTATCTCCTGCCTCTGGAATTCGAGGCCATCCAAAAGCCCTATGTCACCGACTATGAAATTCATACTAGTAAGGAATATGACATTCCCGGAAAACTTAAAAAAATGTACTATATCTTTTGTCATGAAAATCAGGGATGTTTAAGACATCTTCGCCCTATACAATGCAGAACCTATCCCTTTGAACCACATCTTATAGGAGAGAAACTTCATCTTGTCATTGAGCATAATCAATTCCACAAGTGCCCTCTCCTTAATCAAAAAGAATCCTGGCGAGATGACTTTATTCATGGTGTTTATGAAGGTTGGCTAGAGCTTCTGAAGATACCTATGGTCAAATACTATGTGAGAACACAATCCCTAGCCCGGTCAGATTTCGATATTTTCCTCTAGATTATTTGATCTGATTTTAATCATTTACATACCTTTGTAGAACGAGGCAAAGAGCAGCGGAAATCCGCTGCTCTAGGGTGATAGAATTATTGATCAGGCAAGTAATCAATAATCAATATATCTATTGCGCTGCCTTGAAGATTTCAATTTCTTCAATTAGTCGACTAATAGCGTAATTACTTTCTTCTTTTGATTGGTTTATGTCTTTAGACTCTTTTTTCATATAGGCTGACTTCTCAGAAATATCATTGATGCCATCAGCGCTTTGCATAATAGCAGCTGAAATCTCAGAAATACTGGTGGTCAAATCATCTGTTGCTATATTCACATCCTCAAAAGAAGACCGAATAGAATCAAATTTAGTCTTAAATTCCTGTGAATCATGACGGTAATTGTTACTAAGATCATACATATCCTGATAGTCCTTTAGAATATCCACTTCAATGAAGGTCATCAAGGCTTCAATTTCAGAGGCCATATATTCCACTGTCTCTACGATAGACGTTGATACCAATTGAATCTTGTTGGCACTTTCTCCAGATGTTTCTGCCAGTTTACGAATTTCTCCGGCAACAACAGCAAAACCTTTACCTGCTTCTCCGGCTCTTGCTGCTTCAATGGCGGCATTAAGACTAAGGAGATTGGTTTGATCGGTAATATTTAGAATCGTCTGAGTCAGAAATCGAATTTCTTCCACTTCCTTAGACTTTTCGATAGATTCGGTTAATTTTATTTTTGTTTCAGAATATAGGTCTCTGACTCTGGCTATTTTTGCCTTAACATCTTCTCCCATTTGGTAGGCTCTTTTATCACTCTTGTCTGATAAATCAGCTCCTTCTTCCACATCTCCCGAAATCACATTTATAGCCGAGGCGATTTCTTCGATTCTGGCTGTAATATCCTGAGATGATGCCGACGTCTGCTGGGTACCTGCTGACAGCTGAAGAAGGGTTGAGGACAGGTTTAATATATTTTCATCCAAGGCATTCAACTTACTTCCAATATTACTTGAGTGCAGGGAAACATCCTCTGATGCCCGTTTAACAGCTAAAACTACACTCTGAAGATTAGCAATAAAACTGTTAACTGCATATCCAACCAACTTGAACTCGTTCTTACCCTTAATTTGAACTCTTGTTGACAGGTCACCATTTTGAGTTGCATCACCTAACTTTTTCGTCAATTCTGATAAGGATACATAGATGATTCTTGTCAAAAACAAGGTGAAGGCAATGGAAATAACAATAATCACAGCGATTGCCACAAGAGTCAACTGCTGACTATCTTTCATCATCCCACTTAGGTCCTTTTCAATTATAAGCTTCATAGTCAATATATGGGATTTAACTTGGTCAGATATAGGACGGACTTCTTTATAAAAGTCATTGCCATCCTGATAATCTCTAATACCTGCGTAATATTTAAATTTACTGAAATAGTCTTCAGCACTGGTGTTGATTTCGTCTAGGTAAGCGGTCAGTTCAGGATCAATGGTCTTCTCTTTTGCTATAGTTATTAGGTCAAAAAGCTCTAATACATGCCTAGTAACAGCCTCTTCCTCTACACCTTCAATTCCAACCAAGTAATTATTACCTGCACTAGTTGCTTCTATCATAGTATCTTTAATATCGTCAATTATATCCGAATAAGCATTCATTTCCTGTACTGTTGTCGACATATAGTAGGACAGGCCACCGATTCCAACCATCATAATGATAATAATAACAAAAGATAGAGGAATCAGTGTGCTTATATTACTTATTCTAAAATCTCTTTTGCTGGTTTTCAGTTTTTGCATAATCGTATACCCCTTTACGATCGTTCATCCCGTAGTAACAACTATATCTTTAAGCGCTTTTTCCTCTTATATTCCTAGTCTTAACGTCGAAGACAACAGCAGCAACAAGAACTAGACCGCGAATAATATATTGATATGAAACACCAACATTCATAAGGTCCATCCCCTTAGTAAGGGATGCCATAACCAAAGCACCAATAATAGATCCTGTTACTTTACCAATTCCACCAGAGGCTGATGTACCACCAACAAAGGCACCTGCAATGGCATCAAGTTCAAAGCCCATACCGGCTGTAGGTGTCGCAGACTGAAGTCTAGCTGTAAAGAGCATACCGGAAAGACCTGCAAGCATACCCATGGACCCAAAAACAACATAAGTGATGTACTTAACGCTAATACCAGAAAGTTCAGCCGCTTCAGGGTTTCCACCTACGGCATAGATATGACGTCCAAGTGTTGTATTCATGGTAATAAAGTAGTAAACAGCAACGACTATAGCTACAATGACGGCAGTCCATGAAAGCCCTTTAAAAGTAGCCAGTTTCCATACGAAGTACATGACAATCATTGCTATGAATACAAGTTTAGCAATGAAAATCGGTAGGGTAGAAACATGTAGCTTATATTCAATCATTTTTCTTCTGTTCTTAATTTCAGTAAAAGCAAAAAATACAATTGCTAGAGCTCCTATTATCAAGGTAAGGACATGTACACCTTCAACCTTCATAATATCAGGAATAAAACCATTACCTATTGCATTAAAGGCATCACTATCAGTAAAAATTGTTGCGGAATTCGTTGTACGAATCAGTAACCCTCTAAAGATTGTCATAGCTGCTAGGGTTGCAACAAAAGCAGGAACTTTCATTCTAGCAACTAGTGTACCTGCCCAAAGAGCTCCTATTGCAGCACCTAGAAGTAGAACTATCGGAAAAATAAGATAGAGTGGCAAACCGACCCGTGAACTTAGAATTGCTGCTATAGCTCCAAGGAAGCCAGCAATATAACCAACAGATAAGTCAATATGACGGATAACAATGACCAAGGTCATCCCTACTGAAAGAACAGCGATGTAACCAGTCATATCAATAAGGTCAGAAATAACCCTTGGTGTCATAAATAAACCATCAGTTAATGTCGTAAAAATAAACATAATTACCGCCAAAGCGATATACATACCATAATCGCGGATATTTTCCTTAATCGCACTCGTTAAATCTTTAAACATTTGTATCCTCCTATTCAGTAGCCATTTCCATTATTTTTTCTTGTGTAGCTTCATCGATGGAAAGTTGGCCTGTCATCTTTCCTTCAGCCATAACATAAACACGGTCACTCATACCCAAAACCTCAGGAAGTTCAGAAGAGATCATAATAACGCTCAATCCGTCTGCAACCAGTTGGTTCATGATAGTATAAATTTCGTATTTAGCGCCAACATCAATGCCGCGTGTCGGCTCATCCAGAATCAGGATATTCGGTTGAACGAATAACCATTTCCCAAGGGCCACCTTCTGCTGATTACCACCGGATAGGTTTCTCACTTTTTGCTCGATGCTTGGGGTTTTAATATTTAAGGATTTTCTGTATTCCTCAGCCACTTTAACTTCTTCGTGTTTATTTATAACAAAGGGCTCAGCAATGGACTTCAGGTTAGCCAGTGTTATATTTTGTTTAATATCATCAATAAGAATAAGCCCATTACCTTTACGGTCCTCTGATACATAAGCCAGTCCATTCTTAATAGCTTGCTTAGGACTTCTAAAATTCATTGATTTCCCGTTTATTTTCATGTCACCGGTAAGGTTATATTCTCTGGAGTTACCAAAAATGGAATGGGCAAACTCTGTTCGTCCAGCACCCATGAGACCCGCAATTCCTACAATCTCACCTTTTCTTATATTGAAGTCTACATTTTTAACCACATAACGGCCAAGATTCTTATCATATGCAGACCAGTTTGTCACTTCTAATTGAACCTCGCCAAAATTCTTACTATTTCTTTTAGGGAAGATATCGTTAATCTCACGACCGACCATGTGCTTGATAATGTCTCGTTCGTTGATTTCATTCTTCTCTTTACTCATGGAACAGATTGTCTGACCATCACGTAATACAGTTACCGTATCTGCTATCTGAATGACTTCCTTTAATTTATGAGAAATCATAATAGATGTAACCCCTTGAGTCTTTAAATCTTCAAGTAGTTCAAGTAGATTTTCACTATCATCATCATTAAGAGCCGCTGTTGGCTCATCAAGAATCAAAAGCTTTACATCTTTACTTAATGCTTTTGCAATCTCTATCAATTGTTGAACCCCAACACCAAGGTCAATGATTTTTGCTGCAGGGTGAACATTTAGCTTAACCTTTTCCAACATTTTTGCAGCTTCAATTTTTGTATTATGCCAATCAACAATACCATTTTTCATAAGTTCATGACCAAGATAAATATTCTCATAAACGGTCATATCCGGAACTAAGGCAAGTTCCTGGTAAATGATAGCAATGCCTTTGGCCTCACTGTCACTAATACCGTTAAATTGCTGGACTTGTCCATCAAAAACGATGTCTCCACTATACTGCCCTTTAGGATAAACACCGCTTAACACCTTCATCAGTGTTGATTTACCGGCACCATTTTCTCCGACGAGACAGTGGATTTCACCTTTTTTTACTTGGAAATTAACTTGGTCCAAGGCTTTGACGCCAGGGAATTCCTTGCATATATTTCTCATTTCCAATATATTTGCCATATCAATGCTCCTATCACAATTCCTACACGCTTGTCTTGATTCACTGATAAAGGATTAACCGGATATACCAGGTCAACCTTTTTCAAATATGGATTAAGATGCCAAAACCTTTGACACCTTAATCACATCATAATAGTGATAGGCTCAGCCCATCACTATTATCTACATTCATAGGGGGTGTTACTTACTTTTGATTATTCAAGTCCTGTAAACTCAGATGCTTCATAATAGCCTGAGCCAATAATTGTATCTTTTACATTATCTTGTGTTACAGTAATAACTTTGATATCTTTTGCTGGAACTTGAACTTTGCCATTATCATATGAGCCGTTAGTTTCGATTGATTTATTATCAAGTACATCAGTTGCAGTTTGGATAGCTCCAGCAACAAGGTCCCTAACGTCTTTAAGCACTGTCATGCTTTGTTTTCCATCAATTACATATTGGATAGATGGGATTTCCGCATCTTGTCCAGTTATGAAAATCTCAACGCCGTCTTCTTTAGCGAATTGGTCATAGATTGAGCGAGCAGTACCATCGTTTGGAGCAAGAATAAATGTTTTACCTGATGGAGGTGCTGCTGTGATATGAGATTCAGCTTTTGACTTGGCTACTTCTGGTTTCCAGTCAGTTGTGATTTGCTCGATAATCTCACCCATTTCTTCACGAGTTAAGGTTGCTTTATCTTTATACTCAACAGCTTTTGAAGAGTTTTGTACTACATAAGTACCATCAGCGATTTTTGGTTGCAATACATTCCAAGCTCCTTCAAAGAATAAGAAAGCGTTGTTATCTGTAGCTGCACCAGCGTATAGGTATAGTTTTTCATCAGATCCACCAACTAATTGATCTACAAGGTATTGACCTTGAGCTTCACCAACAGATATAGAGTTAAATGTGATGTAGTAGTCTACTGCATCAGTGTTTGTAACCAAACGGTCATAAGAAATAACGGTAATTCCTTCTGCTTTGGCGGCTTCAACTGCTGCTGCTGCCGCTGCACCATCATGAGGAGTGATGATAAGAACCTTGATGCCTTTTGCAATCAAAGTCTCAACATTTTGCTTTTCTCTTGCTGAGTCACCTTGGCTGAAAAGAATTTCAACCGATTTATCAGTTCCATCAAGAGCTGCCTTAAATCTAGCTTCATCTTGTACCCAACGTGGTTCTTCTTTAGTAGGAAGAACAATACCGATGTCTATTGAAGAATCTGATTTATCTTCTTTTGTGTCTGCTCCTGTGTCCTTAGATTCTGAACTTGATGATGAAGTATCTTCATCTGAACTACAAGCTGTAAAACTTGCTACTGATAGAGACAGTACTAATAATAATACGAGTAATTTTTTCATGTGTTTCCTCCATTTTATATATAGATTCCTTTGCTACAAAAACTAGTATATGAAAAAACAAACCATATAACCATGACTGTCAAAAGGGAAAAGCAGGACGAATTTATCCTTCTTTTATTTTTTTCTCTTCGACTAGGAGAGATTTAAGAAGATAATTTTTTACAGAGATGAATTTAAGCTATAAAAAAATACAGAGACGAATTTAAGCTTAAATTCATCTCTGTACAATCTCTTTACATTATAACTTCTTTATAGGTCAATCTTGGCGGTAGATGTCTTCCCTTTCATGAAATCCATCTGCAATAACCGTCTCTTCAATGGTATCAACAGTCACCGATAAAACATCTAATTTAATATAGGGTACGTCTTTCATTCCGTTGTTAATGGTTGCATCACTAGCTACGGTCTCACCATTAGCCAGGCTTATGGCCAAATCAACAGCTGTTTCCGCTAAAAGCCGAATAGGTTTATAGATGGTAATGTACTGGGTTCCTTCAACAATTCTCTGACATGCAGATATATCTGCATCGTGTCCTGCCACCATAACCTGTCCACCTAGCCCTCGTTCAGAAAGAGCTCTAATAGCTGCTTCTGCCAATCGATCATTTGCGCCAATGATAGCATCAATTTCAACACCATCATTTAAGGTCCTGGCAACGATGTCATATGCTGGCTCTTCCCGCCACTTATCAGCCCATTCTTCAGCAACAATACTTATATTCCCTTTTCTGATTTCATCTTTCAAAACTGTCATGTATCCTTCTCTGAACATGGATGAATTATTATCATCTGGTGATCCATTAATAAGAACATAATTGCCCTTGGGAACCACTTCCAACAAAGCCTGGGCTTGCAATTGACCGACTTTTAGATTATCAAAAGATATATAAGCATCAATATCAGCATCGTTAATAAGCCTATCGTAGGCGATAACCTTAATCCCCTCATGTTTGGCTTCAGCAACTGCTTCACTGATACCTGCCTTGTCGTATGGTATGATGACAATAACATCTACCTTCTTATCAATAAGCTTCCTGATTTGTTGATTTTGTAAATCGTTATCTTCATTGGCATTATAAACAATAACATCTACACTTTTCTCTTTTGCTTTTGCCTGAAAAATCTCTTGATCTCTTTGCCATCTTTCAATAACTAGATTGTCAGCACAAAAACCAATGGTTATTGGTCTATCATCAGATTCAACTTCCTTTTCACCAAAAGTCATGATACTGAAGCCCACTGCCATGACTACAAAGAAAACGGAGCCCCACATGTAACGCTTTCTTGTAAAACTATTATTCTTCAATAAAAACCCCACCTTTTGTTAAACAATGGTGACTCCACAAAGGACCATTTACTTGTACTCTGTTGGAGAAACACCAACCAGTTTCTTGAACAAACGACTAAAATAATTCGGATCATTATAACCTATCTTGTAACACACTTCTTTGACCGAATACTGCCCCTCCCTTAGGAGCTTCTTAGCTATTTCAATTCTCTCCTTCCTCACATACTCTACAAAAGTTACACCTATCTCATCTTTAAAAATCTTACTGAAGTACTGGGGACTGACAGATACATATTTTGAAATATCCACCAGGCTGACTTCCTCCATCAAATGTTCATCAATATATGCTTTTGCCTTCACCACAACCTTGGAAATATGGTTGGATTTCCTACTAGCAATTTCATCTGCAATATAGGAAACCTTGCGAATGGACCAATTAGATAATTCTACAAAGTGATGAATTTCATGGAGCTCATTAATATATGTTGAATACCCAACGATATCTGCCTGAAGGTTGTTCCTAAAGGAACAAGATAAAACCATAACCATCAGCTCAATTACCGTATTACGGATACTGTCCATATCACCTTGATATTTCTTATTAATCCGATTGAAAAAAAGCTTTAATTCGCTAATCAATTCTTCTTTTTGACCGGATTCAAGTAACTTAATAATATGGTTTTCATCTTCTTTTATATCGATATGGGTATAATATTCTTCTTCACTCTTAACCACAATATCATTAACATGTACAATATGCTCATCTGTCATTCGATTCAAACTATACATAGCTTCTTCCAAGGAATTCTTGGATTTTTCCAGTGGATAAGCAGATCCCAAACCAATATAAACATTAGCATCTATCTGCTTGGAGATAGACTCATATATGGATTCAGCCAACTCAAGGGCATGCACCCGTTGTTCATACTCTCCTCCCTTATCATCAGAAAAAACCAACACAGTCATCCGATTAACAATCATCGGTCCAACAATGGCCCTACATTTATACTTAATCGTAGCTTGAACCTTAGGATAAAAGGATTGACCTCTAAAACCTGTCCCAATCTTATTACTAAGCTGAGGGTGCTTTCCTTCACCAAATTCCAAAATCATGGCATAGGCCTTTTCCTTATTAGCATCAAAGAGTCCCTGGTATTTATTTAGTTCCTCCCTATAATCCGTATTCATAAGAAGGGAATATATAAATCCATGTTCTAGAACCGGTAAAATTTTCTCCAATTTTTCCTTGTTTTCAATTTCTCTAAGTCTAGCTTCCCGGTCCAGACGAATCTCTTCTGTAATCTTTTTAAGGACTTCAACCACCTTATCTGGATTCATCGGCTTCAGTATATAATCGCTAACACCAAGCTCAACCGCCTGTTTGGCATATTCAAATTGCTCATAAGCAGATATAATAACAAATTTAATATGGTTCATTCTTTTCTGAAGGGTTTCTATAGCTTCAATACCATTAATTCCAGGCATTTTAATGTCCATAAAAACGATATCGGGATGATGTCTTTCACAAGCTAAAATAGCTTCTCTTCCCGAACTTGCCGTTGCAACCACCTCAACATCATTTATAGTATCTTCTATTAAGAATTTCAATCCATCTAAAACAATTTGTTCATCGTCAACAATAATGAGTCTATACATAAGTCACTTCCTTACTTCCTATCTATACCTCATGGGGTATGTACATGATAACACGAACACCTTTACCTTTTTCGCCTTCCATACGAAAGACTTGGTTGGAATGGCAAAAGAGCTCCAAACGGTCCCGTACATTTCGTACACCAATCCCCTGGTTTTCATCTCCACTACCTTCGTCTAAACGGGTATCCTGATAGGAAAGAATCTCTTGGATGCTTGTCTCATCCATACCTCTTCCATCATCCTCAACAGTCACCACTACATAGTCTGCCATGTATTTGGTTCCGACTCTTATGCTACCGCCTTGTTCCAAGCCACTGAGCCCATGTATATAAGCGTTCTCAACCAATGGTTGCAAAATAAGAGGTGGAATCTTCACATCCAATGTCATAGGCTCCACATCTAACTCAAATAATATACGCTGACCAAAACGCACTTTCAACAAATCATAGTAATCGGTGATATTTTTAATCTCTTCACCAAGTGTAGATATAGAATCTATTTTTTGTATATTATATCTAAAGAGTCTGGACATAGACTCTAAAAATTGCCCAGTCCGTGTTGCTCTTTCCATAATGGACATCTGAACGCCTGCATTAATAGTATTAAAGAGAAAATGAGGATTGATCTGAGACTGAAGAGCGTATAACCTTGCATTGTCCAACAGATGTTCCATTTTAATATTTTTCATCTGCTCATCTTTCAGTTTAGCTTCCGTTTCCGCTCTGTTATTAAGCTCATTTACATAATCTCTAATACTGGCTTTCATCTTATTGAAGGCAATGGCAAGTAACTTAAACTCATCATCTGTCTGAAGTTCAATATCCTTAACCTCAAAATTTCCTTCTGCAATCTCTTCTGCCGCATGAGACAAGAGTCCAAAAGGTTTAACCATTCGATCAGTTATCAGATAAACAATTAGCAAAGAGACTACAATTAGGCTGATAACAATAAAATAAGTAATATTCTGTAGCAATCGAATCTCATTAACCAATTCAACATATGCCAAGGAGTTTCTAGTCAACTGAATTTCATTAAGTTCATCAATATATTCAAAAATAAATGACTTAATCTTCTCTGACTCTTCATAGCTAGCATAATAACGGGATACGTTTCGTTGCCTTTTGTAAGATATGGCTTCACTGGCAGTCTCTTGGTAAGCAGATATCAGATTACGAATATTCTTCATAAGTACTCCATCCATAGTATAAATGTCATCTTCCTGAACATCCATGACCATAGATAGACCTTGGGTATTTTTATTAAAGTCATTAAGCTTGCTAGAACTTTTAGTTGTAAGGAAACCGAGAAGGTCATCATCCATTTCCTGTATCAATCCATGAAGCTCAGAAAGCTCAATGTGTTTGTCAAACATGGTTTCTATCTGCCCCTTGTACCGATTCAAGACAGACAAGGAATATATACTAAGTATAGTCATAAGCAAGATAATAGTCAGTGAAAAGACAATAAGATTAATACGGATAGACCCAAACTTATTGTGATGCTTCGTATTTTGCTTGTCATCTGAGTGAGAAATTTCTCTACTGGCCTTCTTCTTCCACAACCCTCTATTCATCTCCATCACCCAGCGCTTTCATATAGTCCTGGATGTTGCTTTCATCAATCACTTCAAAATCTGTATTAATATAGGAGGACACGAATCCATGTTTAGCATATTCAACTAAGGCCAACACACTTTGTCTACCAATATCCCGATAGTCAGCAATAATAGAAGCATCAACAATATTACCCTTGCTGATAAATTCCATAATTTCAGGATCATTGCCATAACCAACTAACTGAAGCTTGTTAACCATATTATTGTCAATAAGCATCTGAACCACACCTAAGGTGTTGGTACCTGACGTACAAAAGAAGGCATTAATCTCACTGTTATTTCGAATAATATCAAGGGCAATGGTCTCGGCACTAAGGACTCCCTGTTCTGTATAATCAATCTGCTCAAGATAGAGTTGGGGATAGGACTTAAGAACCTCTCTGAGTCCGAGTAACATCATATCTTCCCTAGCCTCTGATTCATCATAATTCTTCTCTGATATAACCGCTACAATTCCTTTACCATCAAGGGCTTTAGCAAGGCTTTCTCCTGCCATATATCCTATATCATACTGATTCACACCTACAAAGGTGATTCTCGGACTTTCAGGAATGTCCTGCTCCATAGCAACCACCGGAATCCCTACATCGTAGAGTTCTTGAATCTTTTTCTTGATGGCCGGATTATCGCTAGTATGGGCAATAACCCCATCCATTCCTGCATATAAAGCCTTATCAAGTTCATCTACAACATCTTCAATATAGTTTTTTGGTGGAATCCGTTTAATCTCCACTGCGATTCGATATTCATCAGCGGCTTCTACAATACCTGCTTCAAATTCACTGTCATAGGTCTGACTGGAATCATCAATAATAACCAATATATGACTTTCAACCCTAGACTTATCTTCCCATAAATATTCCTTAGCAGAAGACCCTGCGATTTGCTCAGAAATATAGAGACCAACAGCCATGGCCCCAATCAAAAAGCATATAAATAGGATAATCAGCGTATATAAGAATTGTTTCTTTTTCATGTATATCTCCAATAAGAATCAGGTATAGAAATTGATTTCTATGCCTGACTCGTTTAAGCCAAATATGTACTTCTTATATTTTACAACATTAGTAAGGAAAATAATAGGATGGAAGAGAGAGAGATTTAAGCATTCTTAGCACATATTTAGCGAATTAGTGCCGCCAATATAAGGTGGTTCACACTTATTCCTAGATCATATCAACAACAGGTCGTCCTTCAATATACCCACGTTCACCTCGAGGCTCCAACTGAAATCTAGGTCCCTTTTCCGGAGCATATTCATATCCGTAAAGTCTAGGATCAAAGCTATCCATGGCTTCCATCATACTTGAAACAGCTTTTTGAAAGTTGTCATCATCATAGGGTTGGCCTTGAAAAATCATCGCTTTATATGGTTCCAAATCAATGAGCTCAAAACCTTCAGGAATAATATTATCATAGTCCTCAGGAACCTCTACCCCCTGAACATACTTGGAAGTTCCGGCTGGCACCAGATAGTCCGGTAACCAAAAACCGGCTGGTTCGTATAAGGCTTCCTTAACACTCATTAAAATTCCCCAAACATCACAACCTACTTCCTCACAGTATTTAAAATATTCTCTTGCCGTTCTCGCCCTTAAAATCAAGGCCTTTCTCCTAGGTCTTTCTATAACTTGTGTAAAAATAAATTGCTCCATAATTTCCTCCTTACTTCCACTAACTAGTAACAAATCATTAGATTTTGTATTAGTCCCGGAAGATTTCTGAACTGGATAAGGTAGAAACCACTGAATAGGTGGTTTCTCCTTAGCATATTGTTTTGGTGGTAGCCCAAATTGTTTGGAAAAAGCTCTAGTAAAACCTTCGTGGCTGTCAAAAACATAATCAAGGGCAACATCAATGACTTTGATATTCTGGTCTCTAAGGACTCTGGCTGCCTCAGACAGTCTTAATGCCTTTATATAATGATAAGGCGTATATCCTGTTTCCTCCTTAAAAATTTTTGTTGCATAGGACGGTGAAAGATTAACAGAAGCACTTAGGTCTTTTAAACTTATTTTTTGTGAAATCTTCTTTTTAATGTAGTCTTGCATTCGCCTTACTGCAACACGTTTTTCATCCATAAGCCTTACCTCATTCCTGTATCATATATCCATCATATCACTTTCCCTTTCTTTTTTCTTGACCAAAATTCTTCAATTCTCCTTTTTTTACATATTCTGTACACGAAGCTGTCACATAAGGGGAATAATATATAACCATACCAAACATGGTCAATGAAAAAACGACCGGTTAAAAAATCAAACAATGAATTGGAGGAATTAAAAATGAAAAAATTATTTGTTACCTTAACCACATTATCACTATTACTTATGAGCGTGATGGCTGTCTCTGCAAGTGATGTAGACCCAGTTGACGAAGAGATTACCACTAACATGGATGCAGCTACTTACCTTGATCTTAGAGTGACCCAATTAGATGAAGCTTTGGCAAATGGAGTTATCTCACAAGAAGATTATGATTTACTTTTAGCTCACATTACAGAAAATGCCGAAAACGGACTATTTGGTAGAGGACCACAGAGTTATGCGACAGCAGATACTGAAGCCTGCGTACTTGGTGAAGATGGTGGACTTGGAATCTTTAGAAATGCAAATTCAGGTCTTGGCCAAGGAAACGGCAATGGAATAGGCCTTCAAGCAGCAGACGGAACTGGTAGCGGCAATGCCTACAAAGGTAATGGCGGCAGAGGAAACCAAGGCGGTGGAGCTCGCGGAACAATGGGTCAAAGGCTTCAAGACGGTAGTGCCGGTAATGAAGATTGTATCCTACAACCTTAATTATTAAAAAAAAAGAATCCATCAACTAATATCAATTAGTTAATGGATTCTTTTTTTTACCTTACTGTTTCCCATATAGCTTATTTAAATCTATTTATAATCATATTTTCCAATACTTTTTAAATGATTTTACTTCTCTACCTATTTCCTTAAACATTCTTCTTATTACACTAGTATCATCTTGGTCTGAAACTGGTGTTGACCTTCGTAACTTCATTCTCTTCTTCATCATATCACTTAAGTAACCACCCTTAAATGATTTAGGTTCATATGACATAATAAAGGCTTGTGGCTCACTTGATAGGATTATATCCATCAAGTCTTTTTCTCTTTTCCTTTTAGTCAGGATATCCAATTTGATTCGTTTGCCATTTCGACCTTGACCATTATAAATGGTAACACCATATCCCCTATCACGTAACTCCTTGACCAATATTGGATTCTCATGATTAATATTAACTTCAAAACTAGAAAAACCAATAGCCAATTTCTGTTCGATTAAGATACCTGCCACCAAGCCTAATGAAAAACCGATTGCATATACAAGCATTTCCAAAATATTTTGATCACCAGAAAGTACAATAGCCAATCCAAATATATAGATGATAGCCTCCATAAACCCAAATAGTGCTGTCAGGATTTTAAGATTTTTGACCATACAAATCGTTCTTAATGAGAGCATTGGAACATATAGCAACTGAACCAAGAGGATTAATAATAACTTTGACATGTTACTCCTTTCAAGTATAATACAATATCAAACTAACAGTAATTAGCATAACATATCTATCAAATTATTCAAAATCATCAAGATCCATTTACCTTTTATTACTTGATTACTCTCTTGTAATAATAACTTCTTTAAAGCCTTGTATTAAAAAGCGATGGGACAACAAGATTTCCCTAACCTTTCCCTGGTCATCCAGTCGAATCGCTGCCCAATATTTACCATACTTAGCATCAACCAAAGCTGAATATGTGGTATCGACAAAGAAGAATCCTGACCCACGAACATATCCGGTAATCTCGACTTCCCCGCCAATAAACCTAATAGCCTCTTCACTTTCATTAATCATTTTAAGTGTTTCGCTTCTTATGTATTCTTCCTGATTTTCCAAATAAAAATAGTTATATATAATTAATAAATGGAAGGCAATAAAAAATGGGGCAATAATCCATCCAGCAAGTGCCCATTTACGTTGGGCATTCTCAAAATCCTTGAGGTGGGGCCAATGCCTGTTCTTCCAAGCTATCTTATTTCCATTCTTGCCTAAATAGAACATAATAAATATATTAACTATCGGTATCAGACCGAGAAAGCCAATCATAACCTCGTTTTTATAACCCCATATCCAGGTCAACCAAAAGGCCCCCCAGTTCCACCGATTGACTTCTTCAGGTATATCTAAAAATTCACCGTATCCCGACATATCTTCCATAGCTAGTCCTCCATTACCCATCTTGCTCTCCCTCTATCATTTATTTTTCTCTTTTTATTTATCTCATTATCTTTTTCTACTCATATATTCTAACATTTCTGGACAATAATAAAAGCAATTCAAACCGAATAATACACAATTTGAACTCAATTGTCCAGTTTTTTACCTAAAAACTTTCTCTTACCATCTGTACATATGGTTTAGAGGGCCTGAACCCCTACCAAGGTCAAGACCTGCTTGAATTGCACCAGCAACATACCCTTTTGCTAACCTAACACTGTTCCATAAACTATAGCCCTTAGCAAGATTAGATGCAATAGCCGATGACAGGGTACAGCCAGTTCCATGGGTATTGGCATTATGGATTCGAGGTGAAGACAACCAGCTTACTTTCCCTTTCACGTAGAGAAGA
>CAXXSW010000001.1:0-137876 GCA_963677625.2 Vallitaleaceae bacterium | reverse complement strand
TCTCTTGGAAAAAGCTGATTATATAAGTGTTCATGTTCCCTTAATGGATGCAACAAAGGGTATGATTAACGATGAAACGATAAGCAAGATGAAAGATGGGGTAAGAATCCTAAACTTTTCAAGAGGTGGTCTTATAGATGATGAGGCTATTGGTAAGGCTCTTGCCTCTGGCAAAGTTAGTCGTTATGTTACAGATTTTCCAAATGAGAAAACTATTGGAATGGAAGGGGTTATTGCTATCCCGCACTTAGGTGCCTCTACTCCTGAAAGTGAAACCAACTGTGCAGTTATGGCTGTGTCTCAGCTTAAAGATTATTTAGAAAATGGGAATATTGTAAATTCTGTTAATTATCCAACAGTAGAGTTTGGTAAATGTACTGCGGCAACAAGAATTTGTGTGCTTCATAAGAATATTCCTAATATGATTGGTAGTGTGACATCTATCGTTGCTAATTATAATGTTAATATTGAAGATATGATTAACAAATCCAAAGGTGAGTATGCGTGTACAATCATGGATTTAGATGCTGATATTTCTAATACTGTATCTGAGGAATTAGAAGCAGTTGAGGGTATCTTGAAAGTAAGAGTATTATGATCTGTTTGATTTAAGCTTGACTTTCTTGGGTTACTTTCTAAAAATGATTGAAATAAGGAGTTGGGTATATGACAATTGTAAAACCATTTAAAGGACTTAGACCTTCCAGTGAGTTGACTGAAAAGATTGCAGCATTGCCATACGATGTATACAATAGAAAAGAAGCTAAGGAAGTAGTTAGAGACAACCACTTGTCTTTTTTGCAGATTGACCGTGGTGAAACTCTACTAGATGAAGCTATAGATATTTATGATGAAAGAGTTTATGAAGCCTGTGCAAACCGTCTACAGGAGATGATAGATGCTGGTCAGTTCGTCAATGATACTGAACGTGTCTATTATATTTATGAACTTGAAAGGCTTGGTAAGGTACAAAGAGGTATTGTTGGCCTTGTCCAGGCTAAAGATTATGAAGCAGGGCTTATCAAAAAGCACGAGAATACGAGAGAAGTAAAAGAGAATGACAGGATTCGACATATAGATCGATTAAAGGCTCATACAGGTCCGATTTTTTTGACCTACAAGAATAATGATAAACTTATGAATCTTTTTGATCAAGTTATACCTATGAGTCAGGTTATTTTTGATTTTATAGCAGATGATGGTGTGAAGCATAAGGGATATATAGTCAGTGATGCACTTGCAATGGAAAAGATTGTAAAGATGTCAGAGGATATAGACGTTCTTTACATAGCTGATGGTCATCATCGGGCTGCATCTGCCGCAGCAATTGCAAAAAAATACAACTATGAAGGTGAGTGTGGCGATTTTCTTGCGGTTATCTTCCCTGATTCAGAACTGAATATCTTAGACTATAACCGCGTGGTTAAGGATTTAAATGGTTTAAGTGAAGATGATTTTCTGAAAGCTATTAGTGAGAATTTTGATGTCTTTAAAAAACTTGAACCCCAATCTCCAGTTGATAAATCTACTTTTGGAATGTACCTAAAGAGTAAATGGTATCTCTTACGCTTTAAGAAATATGATGAAGTTAAGGATAAACCGATAGAAAGCCTTGATGTTGCTGTGCTACAGGACTACCTTTTAAAACCCATCTTGGGTATTGATGATCCAAGGACCAGTAATCGTATTGGTTTTGTTGGTGGTATTAGAGGCCTTAAGGAACTTGAAAGAAGAGTTGATGAAGATATGACAGTTGCTTTTTCAATGAAGGCAACGTCAATAGAGGAGCTTATGGACGTATCTGATGCTGGATTGCTGATGCCACCTAAATCAACATGGTTTGAACCTAAATTGCGTTCAGGACTGTTTATTCATCAGATATGATAAATTGCTTTTAAATAAAAATATTGCAAAAAAACAAGCGGTTGCCATCTGCAACCGCTTGTTTTTCTTTGTATTATTTACTTCCTCTAGAAACGCTCAGAGTAATTGTATCAATTTCTTCATATTTAATTTCACCTGTAATATTCTGGCTTAATACTGTACCAACAGGACTTAATGAAGAAGCTGCTTCACTTACATACAAGTACTGAGTTTCATACTCAAGGCCTAAATCATTTAATATCTGAATAGCTTCGCTAAGTTGCATATTTGTGAAATCAGGTATTTTCATATACTCTTCACTACTTATGACAACAGATAAATCTGAGTTAAGAACTGAATCACCAGGTTTTATTGACTGGGATAAAACTAAGTCTTTAATATAGTTACGTTTGTATGAGTAGTCAAAAGATAAGTTGATGTTTGCACCAGCTAAATTAGCATTATTAACCCATGTCAATAGTTCTTGCTTTGTTCTTCCAACAAAGCTTGATATTTTCAATGGACCTATTGATTGATATAATACCAGTGATTCACCACTGCTGATTGCTTGGTTGGTAATATTTTGACCCAATATATATCCAAAGGTAATATCACTAGAATATCGCTCAATAACTTTATAGGATACACCATTGGTATTGCACCATTCAGTTGCTTTAATTGTGGGGACCCAAGTGAAATCGGGTACTGTATTGTTAACATTAGAGGCAGCAACCCATACATCAATTGTTGAACCGGTAGTTATAAAGTCATTAATAACTGATTGGTCAACGACTGTTCCTTCTGGTTGAGTTGAATCATAGGAATAAAATGTATTAATAGTCAATTGACCACCTTTTGCATTAACTTCATTTAACCATTCACTTAGTTCTAACTTTGATTTGTTTTGAAAGTTATCTATAGGCACTAATCCGAGGCTTTCTGAAACTAGTAAAGAGTCATTGCTAGGAACGTAGCTGTTTATATAGTTTTGCTTGAAACATTGACCTAAAGGAACAGTATTAGAGTATTCTTCGACAAACTTAATGTTAGTGTCGTGACTACTTGCCCAGGCTTCAATTTCGTTTTTCGTCATGGAGCTAAAGTCTGGAACCAAGTGTCCATTATTATCTGCTACTGTCAATATAAGCTTTGTATCTTTGCTTATGATAGTTTTAGGCATAATACTTTGTTCTAAAATCTCATCCTTTGCTATAGTAGAGGAGTTTTCTTCTTTAAATATTATAGACAAATCGTTTTCATCTGCAATTAGATCTGCTTCATTTTTTGAGAGACCAATAAAATCCGGTAGAGCTATATCACCGCTGGATACATAGATAGTGACCAATGTATCTGAAGATATATTACTTCCTGATGAGTGGCTTTGCTCAATTACTTTTCCTGATTTTTCAGTAGATGATTTGGTAACAAAAAAAGTTTTCATGTTGTATAATGAGGCAAGAGTTGATGCTTCACTTTGATCAAGTCCAACAAGGTTAGGGACAATAATCATGTCACTAGTGGCGGCAACTGTAATAGTAATCAGTTCCTTTGAACTGACTTTTGAGCCTGGTTCAACATCTTGCTCAATAATAGTACCTTCTTTTTTGCTACTGATTTGGTTTTTGAAAAAGAGTTCCATGTTGTTTAGCTTGGCTATATCAAGGGCTTCATCTCGATGAAGACCAACAAAACTTGGTACGATAATAGCCTTGCCTAATGATAGGGTTATTGTGAGTTTATCATCACGTTTCATTTTTGTATTACCTTCAATGGACTGATGATAGACCTTGCCGTATTCGACGTACTCGTTATAATCTTCTAAAATTTCCACATCAATATTATATTCACTAGCCCATTGGATAACATCACCTTTGAGTTTACCAGTCAGATTGGGTACAGTGATTGTGTCTTTTAGTTCTTCTTTGCCCAATGAGACAAAGATTTTTAAACGATTTTTTCTAAGGAAATTGGATTCACTTCCATCAGTGAATTCATAACTGATTACACTGTCCTTTTCAAAAACAGAGTTATTCTCCTTTTTGACAGTTACGCCTTGTAATTGATTATCTTCAATCCATGATTCAATTTCTTTTAAATTCATTGCCTTGATGTCTGGGAAGTTTATTTTTTCATTAGGGTCAGCACCTCGTGAAATTGTTACCTTTAGGGTTCCGTTTCGGCGTAACTTTTTACCGGCTGCAATATCTTGGCTGATTAATATTCCTTCTGGAATGTCAAGGGAGTAGGTATCCTCTTTAACAATAGTTCCATGGTTTGCGTTTGCCCATGCATAGACTTCCTGCTCCTTCCAATCCGTCATATCTGGTACAACGCTGCCTTTGGTAAAAGTGAAGTATAAGATACCAAAGATAGCGATGACCAAAGTGGATAGGACAATGATTGGAACATAATTTCGTTTTGATTTGATAAATACTTCCTCATTGAAACTTTCTGGCTTTTCAGCTGCTAAATCATCAAGGAAGCTTTTTTTGTTTTCATCCATGGTGTACCTTTCTGTTTATATAGGTTGTAGTTGACCATCATGAAGCCGAAGGGCGATATCGCTGTTTTCGGCTACATCATCGGAGTGTGTTACTAGTATAATGGTTTTGTTGTATTCGTGAGCTAAAGATTTGAAAAGCTCAATAACTTCATTACTTGTTGCTGTATCTAATGCTCCAGTTGGTTCATCACCAAAAATTAAATCGACATCTTTGGCTAGGGCTCTTGAAATGGCGACACGCTGTTGCTCACCACCGGACAATTTAGTGACACGACGATCAGCTTTACTTTTGACAATTCCCATACTGTTTAATATCTTGTAGGCAATTTCTTTTTTGTTGCCTTTAAATTTTTTATCAACAATCAACATATTAGACTCAACATTTTCTACACCTGTTAAATAATCACATAGATTGTATTTTTGGAAAATAATGGCCATGTAATTTCTTCTAAATTTGGTGTACCCGATTTTTTTAATATCTTTCTCTTCATACATGACTTGACCACCCTCAGGAACATCTAAGGCGCTAGCTAGAGCAAGAAGAGTTGTTTTACCGGATCCTGATGGTCCCAGAATAGTGTAGAACTTTCCTTCTTCAAATTGATAGCTAAGATCTTTTAGTATCATTCGTTTCTTACCGCCATCGATATAGCCGTAACTGATATTCTTTAGTTCAAATAGTATTTTACTCATAATTTCCTCCTAATCCTGTAATGCTTCTCTTGGTTTGTAAGAGAGTATAATGATTAATGGTATACTAGCTGCAAAAAGGAGAATTCCCAAGCTTATGAGTAATAAGTTAAGAACAACATCCATTTTAAGGGATACGTCAAAATCCTCAGCTATGTTAGTCATACTAACACGACCTTTAGTTTGGTCCCAATAAGAATACCTTTCCATGAGTTCATCTTGTTCACTCTGTTCTTCAGTCATAAGCTGATTCTCAACTATCCAACTTCCAACAAAATCAGATGAAAGCTGACTAACACCTGCGGAGACAAAGAAGGCGAGTAGGGCAACAATAACCAGTTCAAGGACAAACTGAGATATAATCTTAAGTTTAGACTCACCACTTGCTAATAGAAGTCCAATTTCAAACTTTCTGTCTCTAACAAATATGGTAACAATTGATAGAACAATTAAGGCACCGGCAATAAATATAACCCAAATTAGTAAGGAAGTAATAAGTTCCAAGAGATCCAAAGGTTGAGTCAGCGTCTTATATTCGTCGTCATTGGCATCTAATGTCATGTATTCATTAGGTAATTTATCTTTGTTATCCTCAATGAATTGATCAACATCAAGAGGATCATAGAGAAGTAGATATACATTATCTAGCAAATCCTCTTCACCTTCCCAAGCATAATCTGTGATGACTTGGAAGGGCATGAATAACCTATCAGCCTGATCAGAACCATTGCCAGAATAAATACCCACTATGGTGAAATCATCTTGAAATTCAGTACTTTCAGGATCATACTCAAAATTATTAGAGCTATACATTTTTTGTTCGTTAAGAATGGTAAGTGTATCTCCCACTTTAAAATTATTGGCTTTGGCTAGTTCATGAGTAATAAGAACAACTTTTTCGCCATTATCCACTTGTTCTTGGGTGAAAAACTCACCATCGTCAAGATTTAAATTACCTAATTCAAATTCAATAGGCTTTGGTTGATTAGTTCCAACCATGTCAAAATAGGCTTCTCTTACATAGTCTTCCGGCATATCTTCAAATTCGTCTTGATTGTTTCTTCCTGACACGATATCGACACCCTGTGACCATCCATTTTTAACGAAGAAAACACCTTTGATTCTCTCGTCATCAGCTAAATCATCGGCAAGACTTTCATTTGGTCTCATAATAGAGTAGTCATCTACCTCATCTGCCATTGCTTTCATATAATCAGGTACAATTCTGACTGTTGCCCCAAGCTTGACTCTTACGTACTCTTTTGATTCAGATACGCTGTTTTGAACAATGATTCCTGTAAATACTAATCCAAAAACAAGGACTAGAATAAAGAAAATCATGATTCCCTTGACCGGTTTACGGACAAGGCTTTTAAAACTGTGCTGTAATATTCGCATAGTTACCTCCTAGATTTTTTACATTTTATCATCATTATAATGTTACAAGTTTCATGTGGGATTTATGTGAAAAAGACTTGAGTATTATGTGTGTCTTTTTCACATGTCATGATAAAGCTATAAAAGTATGATAAAATAAGCTGGATAATTACTTTAGTGAGGTTTGTTATGAGTAAAAAGATATTAGTTGTTGAAGATGAAAAAAGAATGAATGAAATCATTACAGATTATTTAGAGATGGAAGGATTTAAAGTCTTTCAGGCATACGATGGAGTTGAAGCTCTGAAGATATTTCATCTGGAAGCTATTGATCTTGTTATATTAGATATAATGATGCCTAAACTTGATGGTTGGTCGGTATGCAGAAAAATCAGAAGTTCTTCAGATACCATGGTTATTATTCTTAGTGCTAGAGGTGACGAAGATGATAAGTTGATGGGATTTGAACTAGGCGCTGACGAATATGTTACTAAGCCCTTTAGTCCAAAGGTTCTAGTAGCAAGGGTAAAGGCACTCCTTAAAAGAATGGCTAATAAGCAGTCTGTTAATGATCAGATAAGTCATGGTGAAATTGTGATTGATCCTTTAAGATATGACGTTTTTTACCAAGAATGTGAAGTGAAACTTACTGTTAAGGAATTTGAAGTCTTAAGGGTTTTAGCTGAAAATGAAGGTAAAGTATATACAAGGCAAGTTCTTATTGAAAAGGTATGGGGATATGAGTATTTCGGTGATGGTAGAGTCGTTGACACAACGATCAAGACCCTCAGAAAAAAACTTGGAGATGGAGCTAAATATGTAGTTACTGTTATTGGTGTTGGTTACAAATTTGAGGTGAAAGAATGAAAAGTTCATTGACTAGGCAAATGTTCGTGACTTTACTAAGTTCCTTTCTGGTTTTGATTACAGTCATGGTAACCATATTAATAGTTTATTTTCAATATTTCTATGAAGAAGAAAAGATAAAAAGGGTTGTGGATAATATTAATACCTTTGCTATTGATTATGAGGACAGTGAATGGGATCAGAATCAGCTGTATCAGAATGTTTCCAATTTTAACTATAGAAACAGCATGGATCTATGGGTCTATAACTCTTCAGAAGGGCAGAGCATTTATTATGATGTGGAAAATGCTATGTTACCTGAATCTGAATCCTACTATTATCTTACTGTGACAAAAGATGGTATATATTATGACTTTATGTTAGATCGTGAAGAATACCTCGCCTTGAGATCAAGCAATAAACTAAAAAATATAGAAGGAATATACCTAGAAGGTTATGTCGATGACTATAATTTTCTCATTGTGGAAAAAATAGATAATATTTATTTGGATTCTTCAAAGAGAATGCAGGAAGGGATTGATATGACTAATATGAAATCCTTTGAAGGAGAAGTTGTTTTATTGACAGCCCAGGAAATATTTGATGTTGATTATAATCAACTCTTTGCTAATAATTTTAGTATGAGTTCTAGTATATTCTTAAATGAATATACAGATGAGACAAATTCTGACGCAATTTTATCAAAAGAGATGTCTGGAGATGAAAACGGATCTAATAAGAAAAAAGAAGATACAGGGACTATTGAAGATGCATTGGAATCTGTAGAAGTATCAGAGAATGAGGTTGAACAACCTAAGTCAGATGAAGGTGATGATTTGGAAACTTCTATGAACACTAGCACTGTTTTTTCTGTGACGTTAGATGAACAGTACTTAAATCAGGACTCAAAAGTCATTGAAGGTGACATTGATTCTGTTCACTATGTAATTAGTGGAATTCCATATACGGATTATCGTCAGGTGGTTTTTACAAAAACGGTTGACATAGGTGAAAATGTTGTAGAGTATTATGCAACTTTAAGTTTGCAACCGGTGTCAGAACTATTGGATGTCATCATTACCTATGTACCTTATTATATTTTGATAGCGCTTATTATGTCGATTCTTATATCCAGCTATTACTCTCAAAGGGTATCGAAGCCTATTGTTCATATAACGAAGGTTGCTAATAAGATGGCCGATATGGAGCTTGATGTAGAACTTGCTATTAATAGAAGGGATGAACTAGGAGAATTATCTGGTTCTCTTAATGTTATGGCCTTTCAATTGAAGGAGGCTATGGATGAGTTGGTTAGGAAGAATAAGCAGCTTGAAAGAGATGTTGAGATTAAACAAGCTCAGGAAGAGGCAAGAAAAACCTTTGTTGCCAATGCTTCTCATGAACTTAAGACACCTTTGGGTATTGTAAAGAGTTATGCAGAAGCTATAGCAGATGGTGTGAAAAAGGAAAAGCAGGATTATTACATGGATGTCATTATGGATGAAATTGAGCACATGAATACTTTGATTCTGGAAATGCTTCAATTGTCTAAGTTTGATGCTAAAACAATGATTTATAATAATGAGATTCTTGATGTTGGAGATATGATTGAAAACGTAATAACATCATCAAAGCAAGTGATTGATGAAAGAGGTTTATCAGTTGATCTTAAATTGCCAATGGCTAAAGTTCTTGGTGATGATTCCAGTATATATCAGGTTATTAGCAACTTAGTTGGAAATGCTATAAAATATGCCAATGAAAATTCTACTATTCGTATTGAGGCAATTAGTAAGAGTAATCATTGTATGTTTTATTTCTACAACGATGCCCAACTCTTTACTGAAATGCAGATGGAAAAGATCTGGAATAGATTTTATAAGGTGGATGAATCACATAACAGGCAAGTTAAAGGTCATGGCTTGGGTTTAGCCATAGTTAAAACCATTTTAGACGAACATGAAACTGAATATGGTGTTTATAATACGAGAAAAGGTGTTTGTTTTTATTTTTCACTCCCTTTGACTAGTGAAAATGAATAATCTTGAGTTACTAGAGACTGTTTTTTTGACATTTTAGGCTCATATATGAATTTATAATACTTTTTTAATAGATTTAGGTGTGACCTGTGATATAATAAGTGATGTTCAATGATGCTGATTAGCATAGCTTGAATGAACATGGAGAGTATCCAAAATTTAAGGAGGTCATATATGAGCCCAGAAATGAACAATAATAACGACAAGAATGTCATTGATATCGATATGCAAAAGATGCAGAAAAACATCTTTAAAATCGTACCTTTGATTATCATTATTGTCTTAGTAGTATTAGGAGGACTTAACAGTTTTTATATGCTTGAAGATAAGGAAAATGGTGTAGTGCTACGGTTTGGTAGACAACATGCAGTTGTAACTACCCCAGGACTTAACTTTAAGGTTCCATTTATCGATGAAGTGGAGAAGGTTGATGTAAACTCTATATATAGTATGGAGTATGGTTACAGAACTGAAAGAGCTGGAACGACTCAGCAAGAAGCACAATATACTGATGAGGAAGATGAAGCTTTAGTAATTGTTGACGGTGCAAATAATAATGCATCCATCGCACTTATTGAGTTGATTATCCAGTACAAAGTTTCAAATCCAGCTGATTTCCTATTTAAGGTTGATGATCCAAAAGGAACACTACGTTTAGCCCTTGAGGATTCTGTTCGTACAGCTGTACAAGCCTTAACACTTGATGAAGCCAAAACTCAAAAAGAAATCATTGATGAGGCTATTCGTCCCACTTTACAAAAGAAGATGGATGATTACGAAGCAGGACTAGAGATTTTATTGGTAGCGACACAAAATGTTCAGTTTCTTCCCAATGTAGAAGCTGCTTATCAGGCCAAAGAAAATGCCAATCAGTACAAAAACGGTAAACGTGAAGATGCAGAAAAATATAATAATACGATAATTCCGCAGGCAGAGGCAGAGGCGATACAATTAGTTGAAGATGCCAATGCTTATAAGGCTGAAACGGTAGCAGCTGCAAAAGCTGACGTTGCTCAGTTTAACGCACTTTATGAAGAATACTTAAACAATCCAGAAATTCTACGTGAACGCTACTATATAGAAGCTATGGCTGAGTTTTTAGGAAACAATACAGTAGTTATTGATGCATCAGACGACGGTTCCATCCATAAATTCTACAATTTTGATGAAAATGCCCTTAAGCAATCAGTCGTAGATCAGGAGGGAGAATAACATGAAAAGAGCAGCAGGAGTTTTAACAGGAGTTATTATTTTAATTGCAATAATTGTCCTTAGCAATTCGTTTTTTATCGTTGCAGAAGATGAAGTGGCAATTGTGCAAAGGTTGTCAAGAATGGAGAAAGTTGTAATATCAGCAACAGATGAAGATGAAGTGGCAGCCAATCTAGATCGTATTGGCAATACAACGATTAAGATTTCTACAGAAAAAGGGCTTCATTTTAAAGTGCCATTTATAGAATCAGTAGAGAAGTTTACATCTAAGTACTTGACTTATACATCTAACAGTGAAACTGTTAATACTAACGATGGTCGTCGTATTGAAATACAGATGTATGCTCAATATAGAATTATTGATCCTGTCGTCTATAAGAAAGCTGTAGGGACAGAGAGTCAGGCTAACAAGCGTATGGATGACTTGGTTTATAAGGCTGTTATTAATTCAGCCAATACCTTGGACTTTAATTCTTTTTTCTATGAGAATACATTAGAGGACCTTTTATTATCTAAGCAAGAGGCTTTAAATGGACAATTGGTGGATCAATATGGTCTTTTTGTATCTGATATTGGTATAAATCGTAAAAGTTTTCCACAGTCTAATGTAGCTAATATAGAAGAAAAAATGGCCAAGGAAATTGAGAAAGATTCAGAGAAATTAATTGCTGAGGGAGATTCAGAATATCTTCAAGCACAGGCAACTACTGATCGTCAAAAGGCTGAAATCGTATCAGCAGCAGTCGAGGAAGCTGCCATTGTAAAAGCGGCAGCTGATGCAGAAGCTATTAGTATCTATAAGGAATCATTACAAAAGAACCTAGCCTTCTATCAATTTATTAAACGTATGGAAATCTATTCTAATATAAAAGATACAACAGTTTTTCTTGATTCGGATAGTGCCATATTTAATATGATTGATGGGTATGTTGATGAAATGGCAGGAACGACAGTGACCGAGACTCAGAGTCAAACTCTTGATGTTGAAGAAACTACTGAAACTCCATAGACATGTCATGTGTAAGATGACTAAATTCTTTATGCATGAGTAGTATTTAAATATTGAAAGATAGACAGGACCCCGCATCTTATAGATGGAGGTCCTGTTTTTTATAATAGCAGTTAGCTATCATAAAAGTGAAAAGCTTTACATAAGCGTTGTATAAAATATTATACAATCTCAAGAAAAAGCGAAAAGGCATTGTAATTTATAAAATTTACATGTAAAATAAGAGTATCACAGTAAGATAGGTGGGGTAAAATGAGAAGTTATATGAACAAAGATGAAATAAACGCAATTATTAATTCAGAACACCGAGATCCTCATCATTTTCTAGGTCAACATACCTTAGATGATGGAAAGACCTTTATCAATGTATATCAACCCTATGCTAAATGTATTAAGATTGAAGATTTGGACAGTGGTAAAAATTACAAAATGGAAGAGGTTGAAGGAACTGGGATTTATACATTAGAACTTGATAAACCAATCAAATATAAAATTGCATATAAGAATTATGAGGACCAGATATGGGAAGGTTTTGATCCTTATAATTTTGAACCACTTATAACAGATTTTGACTGCTACTTATTTGCCCAAGGTACCCATTATGAAATTTTCGAAAAAATGGGAGCACATCCATTGGAAATTGATGGTATTGAAGGTGTACATTTTGCTGTTTGGGCACCTAATGCTAAGCGAGTAAGTATTGTAGGAGACTTTAATGTTTGGGACGGAAGATTATTACCAATGAGGGCTATAGGTCAATCAGGTATATTCGAACTTTTCGTACCAGGTCTCAAAGAGAATGAAAGATATAAATATGAAATCAAAACTCAAGAAGGTATGATTATTGAAAAGTCTGATCCATATGGATCCTATGCAGAACTTAGACCTAATACAGCATCAGTTATTTGGAACAACAATCGATACACTTGGGGCGATACTGAGTATATGGATGATGTGAATAATAAAGATAATTTAAATCAAGCCATGAACATTTATGAAGTTCATTTAGGTTCTTGGAAACGAAATGATTCTGAGACTGGTTTTATTAACTATAGAGAAATTGCCCATGAACTTGCTGAATATGTTGCAGATATGGGTTATACACATATTGAACTAATGCCGGTATCAGAACATCCTTTTGATGGCTCATGGGGATATCAGGTGACTGGTCTTTTTGCGCCGACGTCAAGATTTGGAACTCCAGACGATTTTATGTACTTTGTAGATCACATGCATCAAAATGGTATTGGTGTGCTTCTTGATTGGGTTCCAGCACATTTCCCTAAGGATAGTCACGGGTTGATACGATTCGACGGGACAGCTCTTTACGAGCATGATGATGCAAGACAAGGAGAACACCCGCATTGGGGTACCTTGATATACAATTACGGACGTAATGAGGTGAAGAATTTTCTGATTAGTAATGCTATTTATTGGTTGGAAAAATTCCATATTGATGGATTACGTGTAGATGCTGTAGCCTCTATGCTCTATCTGGATTATGGGAAAGAAGAAGGGGAATGGATACCTAACCCTCATGGTGGTCGTGAGAATATGGAAGCGGTTGAGTTCTTTAAGCATCTTAACTCCATTTTATATGCTAGAAATTCTCATGTTGTCATGATAGCAGAGGAATCAACAGCATGGCCCGGAGTTTCAAGACCGACAAATATTGGGGGTCTTGGTTTTGGTCTTAAGTGGAACATGGGATGGATGAATGATTTTTTAAGATATGTATCTAAGGATCCTATACACAAAAAGTATCACCATAATGATCTGACATTTGGTATGGTTTATGCTTTTACAGAGAACTTTGTACTCGTATTATCTCATGATGAAGTTGTACATGGTAAAGGATCTATGATTAACAAGATGCCTGGAGATTATTGGCAAAAATTTGCTAATCTCAGGTGTTCATACGGATTTATGTATGGGCATCCAGGTAAGAAATTACTCTTTATGGGAAGTGAATTTGCGCAGTTTGAAGAATGGTCTGAAGCAAAAAGTCTAGACTGGCATTTGTTGGATTTTGAAAAGCATGCACAGATGCAATCTTTTTGCAGAGACATGAATCACGTTTATAAAGAACAACCAGCCTTGTGGAATATAGACTTTAGTGGAGACGGTTTCAGATGGATAAATTGTAGTGATGCTGAAGAGAGTATGGTATCCTTTGCGAGAATGGGTAGGCATGAAGATGATTTGCTTATTGTTGTCAGTAATTTTACTCCAGTGCCAAGAAATATGCACCGTATAGGAGTACCTAAGAAAGGTTCTTATGTAGAGATTATTAATTCAGATAACCTTAAATATGGTGGTAGTGGAGTTATTAATACAGAAGCATTGAAGTCTCATGATATACCATGGGATGGGCTGGAACATTCAGTTGATATTAAAGTTCCACCACTTGGAACTGTAATGTTAAAGTATTACCCTAATTAATTACAAGAGGCATTAATAGAGCCTTTAGCTATGAGTAAGTTAGCTAAAAGCTCTATTATTTTATTCATATATTGCTAATTTACACTTTCAATATAGATTAATAGCATGTGTTCAAATAGTCTTGATTTATCTTAATGACTTTTTTCATTTGGTCTTTTGCTGGTCCACCTAATACCTGGCGAAGATTGACACAAGTTTCCAAGGAGATTGCTTCATATATATCTTGTTCAAAAAGTGGAGATAAGGATTTGTATTCTTCAAGCGAGAGTTCATTAAGGTTGGTATGATTGTTAACACAGTATAGAACAAGTTTACCAATAACTTCATGTGCATCCCTAAAAGCAAGTCCTTTTTTTACTAAGTAGTCGGCTGCATCAGTTGCATTTGTAAATCCACCTTCAGCCCCTTTTTTCATAATACTCTTATTGACAGTCATGGTATCAAGCATTTTGGTAAAAATAGGTAGGCACATATTAATTGTATCAATAGAATCAAAGGTTACTTCTTTATCTTCCTGCATATCTTTATTATAGGCAAGAGGGATACCTTTCATAGTTGTCAGTAATGACATAAGGTTTCCATAGGCACGACCAGTTTTTCCCCGAATGAGTTCAGCTATATCAGGATTCTTTTTTTGCGGCATAATGGAACTACCTGTAGAATAGGCATCATCTAAATCTATGAATTTAAACTCGTGAGAGCACCAGATAATAATTTCTTCAGAGAACCTTGATAAATGCATCATACAAACAGCGATGTTTTGTAGAAGATCTAATAAGAAATCCCTATCACTAACAGCATCCATAGAGTTAAGACAAATAGAATCAAAACCAAGTAAATCTGCGGTCATTTGACGGTCAAGAGGGTAAGTGGTAGTTGCAAAAGCGCCTGCACCAAGTGGTGACTGGTTCATACGTTTATATGTAGCTGCCAACCGGTCTCTATCTCTTTTAAACATCTCAAAGTAGGCCATAATATGATGGCTGAGGGTTGTAGGCTGAGCTTTTTGTAGATGGGTATAGCCTGGCATAATAGTATCCTGATGATCCTCAGCGAGTTTAAGAAGCACCTCTAGTAGATGTATCAGGTGTTGATCGATTGTCTTTATTTCTTTTTTTATATAAAGGCGAATATCCAGAGCGACCTGATCATTTCTCGAACGACCAGTATGCATCTTTTTAGCGACATCGCCAATCTTGTTTATAAGAAGACTTTCGATATTCATATGAATATCTTCAGCGCTAATATCAAAGGATACATTGCCTGCCTCTATATCAAGTTCTAATTCCTTTAAACCCTTAATAATAGCTTGTGATTCTTGGGCAGAAATAATTTCTTGATGAGCAAGCATAGTAACGTGAGCAATGCTACCTTCTATATCTTCTTTATACATCCGTTTATCAAAACGAATAGATGAATTAAAATCATCGACAATGAATTCAGTACTTTTGGAAAAACGTCCTCCCCAAAGTTTCATAATCTAACATCCTTTCTCTTTCTTCTTGAACTAATAGTTATATGCTACAGTTTATCTATCATAAAAAGGAAAAGACGCATATGATATGCGCCTTTTGATTTATTGTTACTAATCTTCTAAATGAGCCTTTTCTTTCATTAAAGCACGAACTTTGATTGGAAGTCCAAATAGGTTAATAAAACCTTCGGCATCTTTATGGTTATATAAGTCGCCAGTAGTAAAACTAGCTAATTCCTCGCTATATAAAGAATATGGACTAGATGAACCAGCGGGAATGATATTACCCTTGTAAAGCTTTAATTTGACGGTACCTGTAATCGTTTTTTGTGTTTCGGTAACAAAAGCACTTAGGGCTTCACGTAGAGGGGTGAACCATTCGCCAGAGTATACAAGGTCAGCAAAACGAACAGCTATTTGATTCTTAAATTGCATTGTTTGCCAGTCAAGGCATAAATGCTCTAGCTCATTGTGGGCATAGTAGAGAATAGAACCACCTGGAGTTTCATATACACCACGAGATTTCATACCTACCAATCGATTTTCAACGATATCAACTAATCCAATACCATTAGCACCACCAATTATATTTAATTTCTCAATCATAGCAGAAACTTTCATGGCTTGGCCATCAAGTTTAGTAGGGATACCTTGCTCAAAGTCAATGCTAACATAAGTTGCCTTATCTGGAGCTTTTTCTGGTGTTACACCCATTTGAAGAAGGTGGTCATAATCTGGTTCTGCATTAACATCTTCCAGTTCTAATCCTTCGTGGCTTAAATGCCATAGGTTTCGATCCCTTGAATAAGAATCTTTCTTTTTCATAGGAGCCTCAATACCACGGGCTGCCAAATATTCCATTGCATCTTCTCGTGATTTAATATCCCAGATACGCCATGGTGCAATGATCTTAACATGAGGAGCAACAGCAAGAATTGCAAGTTCAAAACGAACTTGGTCATTACCTTTTCCTGTTGCACCATGACAAATGGCTTCAGCACCTTCTGCAAGAGCTATTTCAGCTAAACGTTTACCAATAATTGGACGAGCCATTGAAGTACCAAGAAGGTATTTACCCTCATATACAGCACCTGCCTGAATAGTAGGTACGACATAGTCATCTACAAATTCATCAATGACATTTTCTATATATAACTTGGATGCACCTGAAGCTAATGCTCTTTCTTCAAGCCCATCAAGTTCTTGTCCTTGTCCAACATCTACACAAACAGCAATCACTTCATAATCGTAATTTTCTTTTAACCATGGAATAATAACGGTGGTATCCAATCCGCCTGAGTAAGCTAATACAACTTTCTTGTTCATTATAATCCTCCTGTCCTGATATTCAGGTTTTTCATATTCTCTAGTGACTTAGATATGATCTTTATAAATAAGCATGTATAATATTCATTAATTGGGTATGATTATACAATAATAATCATAGATATGCAAGCTTTATTTGCATAAAAATTCTTTTTTATGTATTTTAATAAAGAAATTGGCTTCGGAGGTCTATAAAACTGGTGAAAAGAGTCGGGATATGGCTTCTTTAATCTTTATGACAATACTTCTTTTAGCATATCTCTCGGCTGAAAGCTCTCGTGAATACATTATGTCTTCTTCGAAAATATGCCTAAGATGGGTCGTTTCAATATTGTCATAGATAAATGCATTTACTTCGAAGTTTAGCTTAAAACTTCGTATATCAAAATTACAGGTCCCAACAGATGCGACTTCATCATCAACAATAATGGTCTTTGCATGGAGAAATCCATTTTCATAGGTATAAATTTTGACTCCGTATGGGATGAGGTCTCCACAGTAGGAATATGTAGCCCAATATACAAAGGGATGATCTGGTTTGTTAGGAATCATTATTCTAACATCAAGACCCTTGGCCGCCGCTATTTTAAGACCTTCAATAATACTATCATCAGGAATAAAGTAAGGGCTTTGTAAAAAAATGTATTTTTCCGCCCTATGAATCATCTGTAAATAACCTTGTTTAATCTGTTCATTTTGGTCATCAGGACCTGAATCCACAATTTGGATTCCTACATTAGAGTCGCTTATAACATCTTGCATATAAGGTGCATTTATGTCTAAATATTTTTTTGAGGCGTTACGCCAATCCAGAATAAAACGAGTTTGAAGAGATAAAACACTATCTCCCACTAATCGTAAATGGGTGTCTCTCCAATTTCCAA
The DNA here is from genome assembly GCA_963677625.2 of Vallitaleaceae bacterium. Taxonomy (GTDB): domain Bacteria; phylum Bacillota; class Clostridia; order Lachnospirales; family Vallitaleaceae; genus UBA1351. The sequence goes on along the minus strand of CAXXSW010000001.1, from coordinate 120,211 downwards.
ACTTTTTATCTTTTCCTAAATATTCATCACCTACATTAAATCCGCCTATATAACCAATAGCACCATCAATGATGACTATTTTTCTATGATTCCTATAATTAGTTCTAAAATTGATGTATTTGGTTTTTGAAGGAAAGAAGAAAGCGGTATACACCCCTGCATTTTTGAGTTCATTGATTCTTTTATTAGGAATGGACCGTCCACCTACATGATCAATTAGCAATCTGACTTCAAGACCAGCTTGAGCTTTTTTTATTAACAGGTCAAAAAGTTTGTTGCTAAGTTCATCATTCTTTATAATATAATAGAGGACATGAACATGATATTTGGCAGCTTCAATATCTTGAAAAAGGGACTTAAATTTGTCACGTCCATGGGTGAAAATGTTAACAGAATTATTTTGTGAATAAAGTGCACTAGATAGTTTGTTATGGAAAAGGATAATGTCTTTATGCTTTTCTGCAGTGGAACTAGTGAATGTGAAATCTCCGTATATAATAGACCGTCGTTGGTCCCGAAGTATTTTTTGGTATAGATTGGCTTCTTCTTGTGTGTATCTAAATATCTTTCTCTTTGAAATATTCTGGGCCAAGAGGACATAGAAAAAGAATCCAATGCCAGGTAAGAGATTTAAGAAAAATAACCAAGCTAAGGCCCCTGTTGGGTTTTTCCTCTCCAATAAAATGACAACTGTTGACAAGATTAGATTTATGATTATGAATGTAGTTAAATTTATAGGTAAATATTGTAAATAATCGTTCATGTAATCACCTCATGATTATAGAATTGTTTCAGACTTATTGTATCACATTAAAATATGTAGTAAAACATTGTTTTTTGAACAAATTCATAAAAGACTTGCATAAATATAAATATAAATGTATAATAATAAAAACTTTTAGGATAAGGAGTCCCAATATGGAATGGTTAGAGAAAGGAATTAACGCACCACAAGGTTTTAAGGCAAATGGATTATTTAGTGGTGTTAAAAGAAAAAGAAAAGATTTATCAATGCTCTTGTCTGAGTTTCCCTGCCAATATGCCGGGGTCTTTACAAAAAATGTAGTTCAAGCTGCACCAGTCAAGTGGAACAAAGAAAGACTTAAGGCAAATGATTCTATATATGGCGTAATCATTAATAGTGGAAATGCAAATGCCTGTACTGGAGCAAAAGGTGAAGAAGATTGTAAAACAATGGCGGTTAAATCTGCTGAAGGGATTAGTGACTATTTTAATATAGATATACAGGCAGAGAATATGCTTGTTGCTTCAACTGGTGTCATTGGTGTTAATTTGAATATGGCAAAAATTGAAGCAGGTATTGCCAGGTTACCTGAAACCCTTACGAAAGAGTCGGTGGGCGCTGATTCTGCTGCAGAAGGCATTATGACAACAGACACATTTACTAAGGTGAAAAGTGTTAAAGTTGTTATTGAGGGTAAGGATGTTGTGATTTCAGGAATGGCAAAAGGGTCTGGCATGATCCATCCTAACATGGGTACCATGTTATCCTTTATAACAACAGATGTTAATATTACCTCGGAATTACTCCAGAAATTACTTAAATCAACGGTTGATGAAACTTATAATATGATTAGTGTTGACGGTGATACATCGACAAATGATATGGTTTTAGTTTTAGCAAATGGTGCAAGTGGTGTTAACGTAGAAGAAGAGACTGAAGAATTTAAGGTTTTTGAAACTGCTTTTCAAGCTTTAAATGAAGAGTTAGCTAAACTTATTGTTAAAGATGGAGAAGGGGCTACAAAGTTTATAGAAGTTAAGGTTGAAGGTATGCCATCAAGTATTGAAGCAAAAAAAATGGTACATGCGGTTATTACGTCAAATTTAGTCAAGACTGCATTTTTTGGTGAAGATGCCAATTGGGGAAGAATTCTATGTGCATTAGGTTATTCAGGTGCAATTTTTAATCCCGAACTTGTTGACGTCACATATTTGAGCGAATCAGGTTCTATAAATCTTCTTAAAGCAGGGATGCCAGTGGATTTTGATGAAGAGTATGCCCTTGATATTCTCAAAGAAAAAGAAATAAAGGTCTTGGTAAGTTGCCATCAAGGTGATCAAGATGCAAAAGGTTGGGGTTGTGATTTTTCATATGATTATGTGAAGATTAACGGTGAATATAGAACTTGAGATTAGAAAGGAAAGACATGCAGAAATTTATAGATAAAGCAAATGTGCTTGTTGAAGCATTACCATATATAAAGAAGTTTAATGGAAAAATAGTCGTTATCAAATATGGTGGATCAGCTATGATTGATGACGAGATTAAAGAAAAAGTCATTGAAGATATTGTGCTTTTTAAGTTAGTTGGTTTTAAACCGGTTATTGTTCACGGTGGTGGTAAAGAGATATCTAAAACGTTGAATAAGATGGGTATTGAATCAGAGTTCTATAATGGGCTTCGTGTAACGAGCAAGGAAACAATGGATGTAGTTGAAATGGTTCTTTCCGGTAAGGTGAACAAAAATATAGTTCAGCTAATACAGAATCATGATCTTAATGCTATCGGTATATCGGGTAAGGATGGAAAAACACTTAAAGTTAATAAAAAGACTGTTGAGGGGAAAGATATAGGTTATGTTGGTGAAGTCAAAGAAGTTGACACTTCCCTCATCTATTCTCTGATTAACAATGATTTGATTCCTGTTATTGCCCCAATAGGTACAGATGATATTGGTGAAACCTACAATATTAACGCTGACTATGCCGCTTCTGCTATTGCTGGAGCTTTGAAAGCTGAAAAACTAATATTCTTGACAGATGTAGAAGGTGTTCTTAAAGATAAAGATAATCCAGATAGTCTAATTTCTCAAATCAAGACTGGAGAAGTAGATGAGTTGATTGAAAGTGGTATTATATCAGGAGGCATGATACCTAAGGTTATGTGTTGCTCTTATGGAATAGATAAGGGTGTTAAAAATGTCCATATATTAGACGGACGTGTTGAACATAGTATGCTTCTTGAAATATTTACGAATAATGGCGTTGGAACCATGTTTATGTGAAAGTCATGAATGAACACTGATTAGTAAGGAGAATAAAATGAAGACTCAAGTTTTAATGAATACATACGCTCAGCTACCGGTTACTTTTACCCATGGCCAAGGCCTGTATCTTGTGGATGATACAGGAAAAAAATATTTGGATTTTGTAGCAGGGATTGCAGTTAATGGCTTGGGATATAGTCATACAGGCCTCAAACTTGCACTTAAAGAACAGGTGGATAAACTTTTGCATGTTTCTAATCTATATTATACAGATACTATGTTAAAGGCAGCTGAAGCACTTAGTAAAGTAACGCAGATGGATAAAGTATTTTTCTGCAATTCTGGTGCTGAGGCAGTAGAAGCCTCCTTGAAACTAGCAAGAAAGTATGCAGCAGCAAAAGGTCATAAAGAACGTTATGGTTATATTAGTATGAAAAATTCTTTTCATGGCCGAACTTTGGGGGCTATTACAGCAACAGGTCAGACCAAGTATCAAAAGGGATTAGGACCCTTGCTACCAGGGGTATCATATGCAGAATATAATAATCTAAGTTCAGTAAATAGCCTTATTGATGAACATACGTGTGCAATCGTGGTTGAAGTACTTCAAGGAGAAGGCGGTATTGTTCCCGCCAAAAAAGAATTCTTGGAAGGCCTTCGAGCACTTTGTGATAAAAAGGATATTTGTCTTATCTTTGATGAAGTTCAAACAGGCGCAGGAAGATTAGGTGAGCCTTGTGGACATATGATTTTTGGGGTAAAACCCGATATTATGGCTATGGCAAAAGGCCTTGGAGCAGGAGTACCAGTAGGTGCTTGCTTAGCTAAAGAAGAAATAGCTATAGGTTTTGAACCTGGTGATCATGCATCGACTTTTGGAGGAAACCCCTTGGCTATGGCTGCTGTACAAGTAGTTGTAGATGAGATGCTGAACGAAAAAATGATGAAACACGTTAAAGAAATGGGACAATATTTAAAGAAATCACTAGAAGGCTTAAAAGAAGAATTTACTTGCATCAAAGAAGTTAAAGGTATGGGACTCATGCAGGGTATTTCTCTGGATTATTCGCCTAAAGAACTGACTTTAAAAGCTTTAGATGAAGGCTTGCTTTTAGTGGGGGCTGGTAGTGATGTTGTGCGTTTTGTTCCTCCTTTAGTTGTCGACAAGGAAGCAATCGACAAGATGATAGAGATACTAAGGAAGGTACTTTAGATGGAAGCTAGACTCTTAATGGAAGACGGGACACTAGTTATCGGTAAAGGTTTTGGATACGAAGGTACATCTTGTGGTGAAATCGTCTTTAATACTGGAATGACGGGCTATCAGGAAATATTGACAGATCCATCATATGCTGGCCAGATTGTGACTATGACTTATCCCTTAATAGGAAATTATGGCATTAATAATCAGGATGTAGAATCAGATAAGGTTCAAGTTTCCGGTTTTGTGGTAAAAGAATATTCTGAGATGCCAAATCACTGGCAAATGGATGGGAATCTTAATGAATTTCTAAAAAAGAACAAGATAGTAGGTATCAGTGATGTGGATACGCGTATGATTACTAAACGAATAAGAAATATTGGAGCTATGAATTGTCTTATTTCAACAGATAAAGAAAAATCTATAGAAGAACTAAAAAAAGACCTAGATGCCTATAGCTTTCCTGTCAATATCGTTGAGCAAGTGACGGTGGGACAAGCGAAGACCATAAAGACTGATGGAAAAAGTTTTGGTAATATAGGTATTGTTGATCTTGGTCTTAAGCGTGGCATAGGAAATCAAATACTTAAGCATGGCTTTGATATAACGCTTTATCCTTATGATGTTGATAAAGATACTGTTATAAAGGGTGACCATAAGGCTTTGTTGTTTTCTAATGGACCTGGTGATCCAAAAGAGTGTAAAGACGCGATTCAATTGGCAAAAGATTTAAAGGGGAAGATACCTTTATTTGGTATTTGCTTAGGTCACCAGGTTTTAGCCTTAAGTTTAGGTGCTGATACATATAAATTAAAATTTGGGCATAGAGGATCCAACCATCCTGTTATAGATTTAAGAACTAAAAAGGTTTATATGACCTCTCAAAATCACGGCTATGCAGTAAAAAAAGAAGATATTCCATGGGAAATACAATTAACCCATATGAACGTAAATGATGACACTGTTGAAGGTTTGTGCCTGCTACAGTTTCAGATAGAATCAGTTCAATTCCATCCGGAAGAAGGACCTGGACCGACAGATGCGACTGTGATATTTACTGACTGGATGAATCGATTAAAAGGAGTTGACTAGAATGCCACTTGATCAGAATTTAAGAAAAGTTATGGTTATTGGGTCTGGACCGATTATCATTGGTCAGGCTGCTGAGTTTGATTATGCAGGTACTCAGGCTTGTAAATCGTTAAAAGAAGAAGGTCTTCAGGTGGTCTTGGTCAATTCCAACCCGGCAACTATTATGACTGATGAGACGATAGCGGATAAAGTTTATATACAACCCCTTACAGTACCAAGTCTTGAATATATTATTGCTAAAGAGAGACCAGATGGATTGTTGCCTACATTGGGTGGACAGACTGGTCTTAATATGGCTGTTGAGCTAACAGAGGCAGGAGTACTGGATAAATATGATGTCCAGTTATTAGGAACTAAACTGGAAGCAATCAAACAGGCAGAAGATAGAGAAGAATTTAAGAATCTTATGCTTGAAATTGGTGAACCTATTCCTGGAAGTGGAATTGTTTCAACCATAGAAGAAGGTCTCCTATTGGCTGAGAAAATTGGCTATCCAATTATAGTTAGACCTGCTTATACAATGGGTGGACTAGGTGGAGGAATTGCTGATAATCCTCAAGAGCTTAAGGAAACCCTTCATACAGGTCTAATGCATTCTCGAATTAGCCAATGCCTTTTAGAACAATCTGTTGCTGGTTGGAAAGAAATAGAATATGAAGTTATGCGAGATAAGAATGATACATGTATCATTATCTGTAATATGGAGAATTTTGATCCTGTTGGTATTCATACAGGGGATTCTATAGTTGTTGCACCTTCACAGACCTTGACTGATAATGAATATCACATGCTCAGGGAAGCTAGTATCAAGATTATTCGTGCCTTGAAGATTGAAGGAGGTTGCAATGTTCAACTTGCCTTAAATCCTGAAAGTAAAGACTACATTGTTATAGAAGTCAATCCAAGGGTAAGTAGAAGTTCTGCTCTTGCCTCTAAAGCAGCGGGATATCCAATTGCTAAAATTGCAGCTAAGATTGCAGTAGGTCTTCATCTTCATGAAATTCCGAATTCAGTAACTAAAAAGACCAAGGCATCTTTTGAACCAGCCCTTGATTACGTTGTTACTAAAATCCCTAAATGGCCTTTTGATAAGTTTGATTATGCCAATCGACTTTTAGGTACACAAATGAAAGCGACAGGAGAGGTTATGGCTATTGACCGTACCTTTGAAAGTTCGCTTCTTAAGGCCCTTGTATCGTTAGAGGGGAAAGAAACAGGACTTCGTAAAGAATATATGTCCCAGTGGACAAAAGAAGAGATTGAGAAAAATTTAATTGAAGTAGATGACCGCAGGATCTTTGTCATAGCTGAAGCGCTAAGACGTGGCTATGGTGTTGAATACGTCGCAGGAACGACTAAGATTGATAAGTGGTTTTTGAATAAACTCCAGAATATTATTACTATTGAAAATAGGCTTACAGAAGAAGAATTGACAGGAGAACTACTTGCTAGTGCAGAAAAAATGGGTTTTACCGATACTGAGATCATGGAATTATCCAAGATGGAATATGAAATTGTTGATGCCATTCGACGAGCTCATGGTATGTACCCCGTTTATAAGATGGTAGACACTTGTGCAGCAGAGTTTGAATCTTCAACGCCATACTATTATTCTACCTATGAAGAAGAAGATGAAAATGTTATTAGTAAAGGTGAAAAAATAATCGTTATCGGTTCAGGACCGATACGAATTGGTCAGGGTATTGAATTTGACTATTGCTCAGTCCATGCTGTTTGGGCAATCCAAGAACTTGGTTATGAATCTATTATTATCAACAATAATCCTGAAACTGTAAGCACAGATTTCGACACGTCTGATAAACTATATTTTGAACCCTTATTTATTGAAGATGTATTTAATGTTATTAGAAAGGAAATGCCAAAAGGGGTTATCGTTCAGTTTGGAGGACAGACGGCTATTAATTTAGCACCTAAACTCCAAGCTAGAGGTGTTCAAATCTTAGGTACTTCAGTTGAAGCTATTGATGTAGCTGAAAACCGCAAACGCTTTGAAAGATTACTTAGGGAGTTAAATATCCCTCAACCAAGAGGATGTGCTGTAACAGACGAAGAAGAAGCGCTTAAGGCAGCGAGTGAGATCGGTTATCCGGTACTTGTACGACCTTCCTATGTAATTGGTGGGCGAGCGATGATGATTGTGTATAATGATAAAGAACTTTTATCTTATGTAAAAGAAGCAACAGACATATCAACAGAACATCCCATATTGATCGACGAATACATAAATGGAAAAGAAGTTGAAGTAGATGCTATCTGTGACAGAGAAGATATTCTTATTCCTGGAATTATGGAACATATTGAAAGAACTGGGGTCCATTCAGGTGATTCCTTCTGCGTATATCCGCCACAAACTTTGACAAATGAAGTGATGGATACCTTGGTTGAATATACTAGGAAGATATCTGTAGCTCTACAAGTTAGCGGACTAGTAAATATTCAATTTGTTGTTAGAAATGAAAAAGTATACATTATCGAAGTGAACCCACGTGCTTCAAGAACTGTACCAATATTAAGTAAAGTTACTAAAGTTCCAATGGTTCAAATAGCCATGGAAGTGATTTTAGGGACTAATTTGAAGGATATGCCGTATGGGATTGGATTAAAAGCTAATAATGGTTTAGTTGCTGTTAAGGCTCCAGTATTTAGTTTTGTTAAGTTACAAGATGTGGATGCAGCATTAACACCTGAAATGAAATCAACCGGTGAAGTTCTGGGTATTGATAAATCATATGAAAAGGCTATGCTAAAAGCTTTTCTTGGAGCTGATTTCAAGATGCCTTCTCAAGGAAAGGTCCTGATTAGCGTTAACGATAAATCCAAAAAAGAGGTGCTTCCATATGTAAAGGAATTTGAAAGTCTTGGTTTTGAGATTTTAGCTTCTCATGGAACAAGCAATGTTTTATCTCAAGCAGGAATAAGCAATCAAGTAGTTGATATTGATGATTTGACTGAATTGGAAGAGATGATGAAAACAGGCCATATTAAGATCTTGATTAATATACCAACAGTAGGAAAAAATGTCCATAGGTCAGGGTTTAAACTTCGATCTTTGGCAGAACATCTTAGTGTGATGAATTTTACTTGCCTGGATACAGTTGATGCATATTTAAAAGCTATGAAGACTTATAGACAAGATCATACTATTACTTATGATACCATTGATACATACATAAACTAGTGACAGATATATTAGGCTGAATTTGCTAAATGAAACCTGGGATAGTAGTCTTATCCCGGTTTTTTTCAATATAGGGCATATTATAAACAAAACCTTAGCTTGTAGACGAAAAATAAGAACAGAGGAATTGATGTGCAAAACTATAGCCTGATAATGAAGAGTCTGTTATACTGGTATACAGACCATAAATGGTTATGTTTCAATTTTCGGAGAATTATATTGACAAAGACACTGATAATGAAAGGGCGATTACATGTACAAAATTGTTAAAAAAGAGATTTTAAATTCTCTTGTGCAAATGATGGTCGTTGAAGCACCGTTTGTTGCAAGAAAATGTGAACCTGGACAGTTCATTATACTAAGGGTAGAAGAAGGTGGTGAACGTATACCGTTAACCATTATGGATTTTAATAGAGAAGCAAATACGGTTACTATTGTATTTCAAGTCCTGGGCTTAACCACCAAACGATTAGCTAAAAAGGAAGCAGGTGATTATCTTCTTGATTTTGTTGGTCCTTTAGGTAAGGCAACTGAACTTCACAGATATGAACGGGTTTTGGGAATTGGTGGAGGAGTAGGAGCGGCGCCTTTATATCCTCAACTAAAAAAGCTTGCAGAGATGGGAGTTAAGGTTGATGTAATCATTGGCGGAAGAACGGATGAATTTGTCATTTTAGGTCAGGCCTTTGAAGAGTTTTGTGATCACGTATATTATGCTACAAATGATGGTTCTCTTGGTCATAAGGGATTTGTGACTGATATCCTAAATGAACTTCTAGATCAAGGTGAAAGATATGACGAAATCATAACTATAGGGCCTTTGATTATGATGAAGGCTGTTGTGTCCATAACAAAACCCCAAAACATTCCCACAGGAGTTTCCATGAATCCTCTTATGATTGACGGAACAGGTATGTGTGGAGGATGTAGGGTTACTGTAGGTGGTGAGACAAAATTTGCTTGTGTTGACGGTCCTGATTTTGATGGTCTCTTGGTAGATTTTGATGAAGCGATGTCAAGACAGTCCTATTATAAAGATGAAGAAGCACATATATGCCGTTTGGCTGATGTGACTAATTAATTGTTTTTTTAGCAAGAAGGTGAATATATGGCTAATATGAGTTTAAATAAAGTAAAAATGAAAGAACAGGACCCAAGTATTCGTAACAAGAATTTTCTTGAGGTTGCGCTGGGTTATACCTTGGAAGAGGCTATGGAAGAGGCTGAAAGGTGTATAGAGTGTAAGCATGAACCATGTAAAAAAGGGTGTCCGGTAGGTATCCAGATACCAGAGTTCATTCATGAGATTAGAATGGGTGATATTGAAGAGGCCTATAATATAATTACTGCAGATAATGGCCTACCTGCTATATGTGGGCGGGTATGTCCTCAGGAAAACCAGTGCGAAGGTAGGTGTGTCCGCGGTATCAAGGGTGAATCAGTTGGTATTGGAAGGCTGGAGCGTTTTGTTGCTGATTGGTATATGGAAAATGTGAAAAATCAATCAGAAGTAAAAGAAAAACGTAGAGAAAAAATTGCAGTAGTTGGTAGTGGACCAGCTAGTCTTTCTTGTAGCGCAGATCTTGCTAGATTAGGATATGAAGTAACTATGTTTGAAGCTCTTCATGAGCTAGGTGGTGTACTTATGTATGGTATTCCTGAGTTCAGACTCCCAAAGAAACTGGTTAGAGACGAAATTAATCAAGTCCTTGAATTAGGTGTTCATGTGGAAAAGAATGTTATTGTAGGAAAATCTATTGATATTTCAGACTTGTTTGAAGAAGGATTTGATTCTGTGTTTATAGGCAGTGGGGCAGGTCTTCCAAGATTTATGAATATTCCTGGAGAAAACTTAAATGGAGTATATTCTTCCAACGAGTTCTTGACAAGAGTGAATTTAATGAAAGCCTATGATTTTCCTAATAATCATACACCTGTCCGTCTTGGCGATCTTGTAGTTGTCGTTGGTGGTGGTAATGTTGCTATGGATGCAGCTAGGACTGCAAAACGTCTAGGGGCAAAGGAAGTTCATATAGTATACAGAAGAAGTATGGATGAATTACCAGCAAGAAAGGAAGAAGTTCATCATGCTATAGAAGAGGGCATCACCTTTGATTTATTAATGAATCCTGTTGAGATTCTTGGAAATGACAATAAAGTGACTGGCATCCAATTGATTAAGATGGAGTTAGGTGAACCTGATGAGTCTGGACGTAGAAGTCCTGTTGAGATTCAAGGAAGTGAATTTATTATGGATGCTGACAATGTTATTGTTGCAATAGGTCAGACGCCTAATCCCTTGCTTAAGAATGCAACTGAAGGACTTGAACTGAACAAACGAGGGTGCATTCAAGTTGATGAAATGACTATGGAAACATCTATTGAGAATGTCTATGCAGGTGGTGATGCTGTAACTGGAGCGGCAACGGTTATATTAGCTATGGGAGCAGGTAAGCAGGCTGCTAGAGCGATACACCAAAAATTAACTTTAGAAAGAAGAAGACAATAATACTTTTAGAGAACACGTGAAAGATGTAAATAGAGTGTACATGTAACACATGTGTATACTCTTTTTTATAGGAGGAAGGTCATAATGAAAATGACAAAATTATTATCGCTTTTTTTAGTCCTTGTATTCTTGACCAGCCTTTTTACAGGATGCTTTGATAGTGCCAAAGAACCTAATAAAGAAGAAGCAAGCGAAGAAAGAAAAAGTATAATAAATGAAGAAACTAATGAAGAAGAGCCTGCGACCGAGGGCTTAGTTGCTGATATTACTGTTCAAGTTGAAGAGTCATGGCTAGAGTATTACCAAAAAGCTGCAAATCGGGTTCTCGAAGTCAATCCAGATTCAACAATTAACTTTATTGTTGATGGTTCATATGATCACTTAGACCTTTTAGATTCAACAGATTTAGGGAATGAAGACATAGCTGATGTTTTTGTAGTTCCAGCAGACAGATTGTATGGTATGGTAGAAAAAGAAACTTTGGCTGAAATTGATGCATTGCAAATGGCTTCAGATGTTGGTGGCTTCAAGGACTTTAAATCAGGCCTGGGGAGGAATTTCAATATTGATGGGAGATACTTTGCTTTTCCAATGAATATTGAAACCTTAATAAATTTTGCTAATATTGCTAATGCAGAAACAAATGGGATTGATTTGTCTTCTACAGTTGAATTTACTGAGCTCAATAACCAAGACATCTTATTTCCAGTATTTAATTTAGAATTTTGTAGTGTACTTATGAATGCTGTAAATATAGAACTCCTTAATGTTAATGAGACTGGTGAACTTTATTCAGATATGACTAAGGATTTTAGTGAGCTCACTCAGGATCAGCAAGATATGTTTAAAGGTCTTTTTAATTATTGGAAAACAAACGGTGGATCAGGTGATCTTTGGGATTTAAGGTCGGCTTGGACTTATATGGATACCGAATTCATGACTGGAGGAAGAACCTCCTTTAGAATTGAAGGACCCGGGTCTACTGATCATCTTGCACAACTAGCAAGTGATGGTGAAGCTTTATCAGTTCTTCCGATTAATCAAGTTACATTCAACGGAAATCCATTAACCCAGTGGAAAGATGGCTGGGGTCTTGCAATCAATACTAGAAATGAAGGAGATGAAGGGACTATGCTTCTTTCTCAAGCCATGATTGAAGAAATTCTTAATCCTGAATTTGCAGTAGAGTTTTATGAAGCCAGTGGCAAAATAATGGGAAATGTAGACGCCATAGTATACGCTAATTCAAATTTAGATGAAATAGATAAAGCCCTTATTACAGCTGTTATCGAATCTTATCAAGAAGCTTCTACCAGACCGTTAATTCCTGAATGGGGTTTGGTATGGGGAACCTGGGAAACGGCAGTTCTTTCATGGCCATCTCTTCAACCAGCTACGGCAGAAGAAGCTTATGCTGTAATAAAAGCCAGTTTTGAAGGGATGATGAAGAATTTCTAGAACATGTATTTATCTTCTGAATCAGCATGTATGTTAACTTAAAAATTTACATAAGGATATAAACAAAAGCCTAAAAAATAATTTTAGGCTTTATGCTTAATCTAAAAGAAAAGGGTAATGAAATGGGGAGTAAAAATGATAATCCCCATAATAAAAGCTCCAATAGCAGTAACGAGAACTGCACCAGCACAAACATCTTTGACGACTTTAACAACGTCATGGTGATTGGGCTCTAACCAATCTAATGTGTTTTCGACAGCAGTATTTATAAGTTCTGCAAAGAGGACCATGGAAGATATGACAATAATAAATAGCCATTCAAAGGTTTCTATCTTAAAATACAGTCCAAAACAAATGGTTAGGGTGAGCAGGACTAAATGAATACGGAAGTTGTTTTCGTTTATAATGGTGTGTATAATACCATCAATTGCGTGCCTGAAACTTTTTATAAATACTCTCATTGTATTTCTAGCTCCTTATATTTTCTTTATAGTACTAGTCGTTTATCTTGATTAAGCTTGACCTATACATAGATTAGTCATTACAACCTCTTTACAAGACAAGTACCTACTGTAAATAGGGAGTATGTCGTATATAGTGTGGAAATTGTTTAAAACCTTTGTTTTCCGGGGTCTATATATGTTTGTATAGAAGCTATAAGTAATATCACCTATTGTTAAGGTCCTTTGGTTTGGATAATATTAAGTATCTCCTAGTTGGAGAAAAAAGAGATTATCTAATGTTAATATGAAGCTTGGCAATACCATCAATAGTGTTTTTCACGATAATTACATGTCTTTTTTTAGGGATTCAACTCGACTTAACCAAAGTCTACCAGTGGAATCACTTGGCATTCTTAAGTCACCTCGTGGTGATAGACAGATGGAACCGACTTTTGGTCCGTCAGGCAAGGTACTTCTTTTGAATTGCTGTGAAAAAAACCGTCTATAAAAAACTTCTATCCAATGAAGAATAGTTGAGTTGTCATATCTTGTATTAAAGGCATTTTGAGCCAACCTGTATATCTTTTCAGGTGTGAATCCAAATCTGAGCATATAGTAAAGGAAGAAATCATGAAGCTCATAAGGCCCAACTACTTCTTCTGTTTTCTGGGCGATATTACCATCATGTGTTGGTGGAAGAAGTTCGGGAGAAACAGGTGTATGGAGGATATCAGCAAGTATTTCTTTGGCTTTCTTACTTTCTTCGTTTATGGAAACCCATTCTACTAAATAGCGAACTAATGTTTTAGGAATAGAGCTATTAACTCCATACATAGACATATGATCTCCGTTAAAGGTTGCCCATCCTAATGCCAGCTCCGACAGATCACCAGTTCCAATTACAATACCACCATATTTGTTGGATAAGTCCATAAGTAGTTGAGTTCGTTCTCTTGCCTGAGAGTTTTCGTATGTAATATTATGAAGATTTGGATCATGATTAATATCCTTAAAATGTTGGGTTACCGCGTCAGAAATTGGAATCTCAAGTATGGTAATATGAAGTGCCTTCATAAGTTCAATGGCATTTTTATAGGTTCGGTCAGTAGTTCCAAAACCAGGCATGGTAACACCGATAATATCTTTTCTATCACGTTTTAAGAGGTCAAAGGTCTTTACGGTAACCAAGAGGGCTAGGGTAGAGTCTAATCCGCCTGAAATGCCAATAACAGCCTTAGGAGTGCCAATATGTGTCAACCTTTTGGCAAGAGCAGTTGTTTGTATGCTAAAAATTTCACGACATCTTTCTTCACGTTTATGTGTACTAGCAGGAACAAAAGGATGGGGATCTATATTACCCATCATTTCTTTAGGTGAACATGCCTGTTCAAATGTAATCTTTCGGCATATAAATGGAGAAGTTTCTATTTTACATTCTCGATAAGTATTGGTGTGAATTCTGTCGTAGAGCAACTTATCTAAGTCTATATCTGCAAAGAGATAAGTCTTATCAAGACTAAAACGTTGATTTTCTGCAATAATACTGCCATTATCGGCGAAGATTGTATGACCTCCAAAGGTTATATCTGTTGATGATTCGCCGTATCCAGAAGAACAATAAACATAGGCCGACAATAATCTAGCAGACTGCCCTGCTACTAAGGCGCGGCGATAGTCACTTTTTGCAATTAATTCATTACTTGCAGACAGATTAAGGAGTACCAAGGCTCCTTGAAGCCCTTGATAGGTACTAGGTGGGATTGGTGCCCATAAATCTTCGCAGATTTCTACACCAAAAGAAAGATTGGTACCACCAATATTCGTAAAAATAAGATCAGTGCCAATTGGAACAGTTTGTTCAAAAAGTAAAATCTCATTTTCTATCATGTGACTAGCCTTGGCAAACCAACGTGTCTCATAGTATTCATTGTAAGTTGGAAGGTAAGATTTGGGAACAATACCGAGAATCTGTCCTTGATAAAGAACGGCGGCACAGTTATAGATAGCATTGTTAACTTCCATTGGAAGTCCAACAACAAGAATTGTATGCTTTCCTGTCGTATGCTTAGTTAAAGATTCAAGAGCGAATAAACTGTCTTCAAGTAAAGCCTTTTGGTGAAAAAGGTCGGCCATGGTATAACCGGTTATGGAAAGTTCAGGCATTAAAATTAAGTCTGCCTGATCTGCTAAAGCTTGATTATATAATTCGATGATTGACTGGGTATTGGCTGCAATATCACCTAAAACTAGATTTGGGCGACCAGCCGCCACTCGGCTGTATCCATGTATATTCATAAACACCATCCTTCATAATATTTGTGTTATTTGGTGTAAAACCACCGGATTGATTGTATCACTAATTATTTATTATTTTAACATATTTTCCTATTATTGTTGTATGTAAATCAAAAGTTTTGTAGAATGGAGGTATATATTATGTTTTGAAAGGAAGACTATGGAAAATAGAATAGACAAATCTTACACGATGGGAGTTCAAAAGCATATTGCTTTGGTGGCTCATGACAACAGAAAAAAAGATCTTATTGAGTGGATCAAGCAGAATAAAGAGGTTCTGGCAACTCATTTTTTATATGGTACAGGAACAACTTCTATGTTGATTAGAAATGAAACTGGTCTACCAGTCAGAAGCTTTAAAAGTGGTCCTTTAGGTGGTGATCAGCAAATTGGATCAAGAATTATTGAAAATGAAATCAATTTTATGGTCTTCTTTTGGGACCCCCTAGAAGCCCAACCCCACGATCCTGATGTGAAAGCGCTTCTTAGGATAGGCGTTCTTTATGACATTCCAATTGCCATGAATGTAGCATCGGCTGACTTTATGTTCCATAGTTTGCTAATGGAAAAAGAATATGACCGTGTTGTTATTGATTACAGTAGCCGTCTCCAAAGAAAAATAAACATGTAGTGAACTCCCTTTTAGGGAGGTAAAATGAATAGTAAATATATATTAATAAGTGTTTTAGTTCTATTTGTTCTGGTATCTGGAATCTTGTATGGAACCACTGAACATGATTCCGGTACTGAGTTTGTGCTGGAACAAGTAGACTCAAATAAAAGTTTAGAAAAATCGACTTCAAATATTTCTTCTTTTGAAAATAAGATGGATGACGATCAGAAAAATCATATTGGTTCTAGTGATGCTTTAGATACGCAAGAAGTTGGAGAGTCTTTGAGTGCTAATAGGACAGTATTTGTTCATATACATGGAGCCGTTTCAAAAGAAGGGGTTTATGAATTGAAGAAGGGCTCAAGGGTATATCAGGCTTTAGAGTTGGCTGGTGGTCTTACAGCTGATGGCTCTTCAAAAGCCATTAACCAAGCAAGAGTTATTTTAGATGGTGAAAGCATATATTTTCCAACTAAAGATGAAGAGACGACTATGATTATAGCTGCTCAAGAAGAGGCTGCAAATGATCCCAGGATTGATATCAATAAGGCATCAAAAGATGAATTAATGGATTTACCTGGAATTGGTGATACTAAAGCAGGAAGCATTATTGCCTATAGGCAATTAAATGGGAATTTTAAACATACGGAAGAAATAATGGGAGTCAGTGGAATTAAAGAATCCCTTTTTGAATCGATAAAGGGACTTATAAAGGTCTCGGATTAAGTATAGATAAATTATCAAATAAGCAATCATGAATGGGCAGGGAATGGTGGAATAATGGGTAAAAGGATATTAGTTGTAGATGACGAAAAAATAATAGTTAAAGGCATTAAGTTTAGTCTCGAACAGGAAGGATATGAAATTGATTCCGCATATGACGGTGAAGAAGCCGTTAATTATGCAAAGGCCAATGATTATGACCTGATAGTCCTAGACGTTATGCTTCCCAAGAAAGACGGTATGGAGGTTTGTCGTCAAATCAGGGGGTTTTCGACTGTGCCAATTATTATGCTTACTGCAAAAGGTGAGGATATGGATAAGATATTGGGACTTGAATTTGGTGCTGATGATTATATGACAAAACCTTTTAATATCCTTGAGCTAAAAGCTAGGATCAAGGCAATTATTAGGCGTAATAAATATGTAACCGATAAGAAAGAGTCAGAAGAGAACACAACAATATTAACGGATGATCTTGAACTACAGAAAGATAGTAGACGAGTTTTTGTCGAGGGTAATGAGGTTAATCTTACGGCTAAAGAATTTGATCTTTTAGAACTTTTTCTAAGCAGTCCTAATAAAGTATATTCTAGAGAACAATTACTTAATATTGTTTGGGGCTATGATTTCCCAGGCGATGTACGTACAGTGGATGTTCATGTCAGACGCCTTAGAGAAAAGATAGAGAAGAAGCCAAGTTCGCCGAAGTATGTACAAACCAAGTGGGGAGTGGGTTATTATTATCAGCAATAGTCGTGAGAAATCTGCTCGCAGTATTCGGGTCATCTTATTTTTTTCACTGGTTTTTATTGGCCTAATATCAGTTATTGCGCTGTCAGTAATCTTTATAACATCAACCAATCAATCGTATACAACTGAAAAACGTAAGGAATTATATCGTCAGGGAAATACTATTGCTATCAGTTTGGTCACAACAGGGTATTTTGAAGCAGAGCGTGACAAAAGTTATCTGGCTACCATACAGGCAAGCGTACCTGGACGTGCTATGGTTCTTAATTCATACGGAGTCATTCTCTATGATTCCAATCACCTAGACGTTGGAAAATCTTATGCGACTAAAGAGGTGGCTGAGGGCCTTAAAGGTAAGTCGTCTTACTACTTTATTGAGGAAACTAATCAAGGTATGGTAATTATACCTATTGTTGATAGGGACTTCAATACTGTTGTTGGTGTCGTAGTAGTCTCTGATAGCTTTGATGATATTGATGCATCTATTAGTCAACTTATGAAATTGACTTTAATTTTTGCAGTCATTCTTATTGCAGTAGATTCTATTTTAAGTTACTACATTAGCTCAATATTTACTCGGCCATTTAAGAAGCTTTTAGATCATATAGAACAGTTTTCTGATGGGTTCAGGAGTGAACCTATTGATGTTAAAGGTAATAAGGAAATTGAAGAAATTGCTACATCTTTTAATGAAATGATTATTGAGCTAGAAGCCATTGAATCTAATCGTAAGCAATTTGTTGCTAATGTAAGCCATGAGCTTAAAACGCCTCTTAGTTCAGTAAAAGTTCTTGCGGAGTCATTGCTCCATCAACCCGATGCTCCTATTGAAATTTATCAGGAATTTCTTAATGATATCAACCATGAAGTAGATAGGGAAAACAAAATCATTAATGACCTATTGACTTTAGTTACGCTTGACAAGGAGGATAATCCCCTAATTCTTTCAGATGTTGTTGTAAATCTTTTGATTGAGAATGTCATTAAACGTTTGAAACCTTTGGCTGATGTTAAAAACGTGAATATTTATTTTGAGAGTTATCAGGTGATTATCGCTGAGGTTGACGAAACTAAAATGGAGTTGGTCATAACTAATTTAATTGAGAATGCAATTAAATATAATGCTTTTGAAGGTGTTGTAAACGTCACTTTGGACACAGATGACAAAGATTTGATTATATCAGTAAGGGATACAGGGGATGGGATTTCTGAGGAAAATATTTCGAAAATCTTTAAACGTTTTTATAGAGTCGATAAAACTAGATCTAGGGCAACTGGTGGAACAGGATTGGGGTTATCTATTGTTAAGCGAACGATTAGGATGCATAAGGGTACTATTAAATGTATGAGTGAAGTCGGGGAGTGGACGGAATTTGTTATAACACTTCCCTTGAAACAGAAGAAGGTGCCATCAATTGAAAACACTATGGATGAAGATGAATAAAAAAATCTTAATTGCATGCTTGATTGTATTTGTATATCTTGTAGGATGCACTACAAAGGAGACATCATTACCAATAGAGGACCATAATCTTCTCTATTTTTTAGATAGTGGAAGTGGGCAATTAAAACCTCTTCCTTTTGATAAAAATCCTAATGACTTACTGCCTTTTGA
This sequence comes from Vallitaleaceae bacterium, assembly GCA_963677625.2. GTDB lineage: Bacteria > Bacillota > Clostridia > Lachnospirales > Vallitaleaceae > UBA1351. Next base: position 101,302 of record CAXXSW010000001.1, on the reverse strand, counting down.
GCTAGCCGAGGATATCATATCTCAATTACAAAATGGAGTTAAAAATTCTTTACTTGAACCAGCCTTAGAATCTAGCCTGGTTATTGAACAGATTAATATTCTTAATCATATCGTCTTTATTAACTTTGATAAAGATTACTACTTAATGTCGCCAATAAAAGAGCTTCAAACTAGGACTGCTATTGTAAGATCCTTAACTTCATTTGATGTTTTTAAGGAAGTAGAGTTTTTTATTGATTCAAAACCACTGGTGTTTGATGAAATTGAAATGGGACGTATGTCAAAGCGAGACGTACTATTAACCTTTGATGAATCCATTCAAGGAAGTGAGTATCAAAATGCTGTAATATATTATCCTGATCCTAACATAGATAAGCTTATTGAAACTGATGTTGTTATTGATATTGCACCAAATAAAAAAATTGAGGAAATAATTATTGACCAATTAAAACATGGAGAGTATCAAGTGCTTCCTGATAATGTAGAACTCCTTAATGTGTATACGCATAATGGTATATGTTTCATTGATTTTTCACCTGAATTTCTTACAATGACATTAGAGGAAGGGATGAGTGAACGACTGCTTGTTTATTCTATTGTGAACTCACTTATTGAACTAGACCATGTATCTACTGTTCAAATATTGATCAATGGAAAGGTTGTATCAAAATTCAAAAGTAATTTTGATATGAACAGATTGTTTGTAAAGAATTATTCGCTGATAAATCATGATAGTAATTAACATGATGTTTATAGGGTTAACATGAAAATAAAAAGTCAAAAAATACATTTAGATATAGTGATATTTATTACGCTTTTAATGGCTCTTGCTATTAGAATTAGTACCTACCATTTGGACTTCATAAAGGCTAAAGATTGGCTAGATAATCATGAGGGGTATGTAAATAGAATGATTTATAGTATCAAAATCACTGAAATCACCCAATATGATGATTTTTACTTGATCGGTTTCCGCCATATAGATGATGGACCTATCAAAGGTTTTGGTGGTAGCGCTATTATAAATAGTAAACTGTTGGAAAATCTACCACTAAAGAATAAGTGCTTGTTAAGAGGTACAAAACTGAAGTTGGTTGGAGAATACTCTAAAACTGCATTTTATGCAAATCCTGGAGTCATAAATCCAGAAACTTCTTTATGGGCCAATCGACAGATTGGTGATTTTAGAATTGTTGATATATTAGGATATGATCTTCCACCACCATTTGTGATTGCTCTTGGTGACGGTCAAAAAACATCTAACTTGTATTTAAACAATCAAATAGACAGTATATATTCAAAGACCTATTCTGGTGTTATTAAAGCCATGGTACTTGGTGACAAATCAAATTTAAGTGAATCCCTGAAAGAAAATTTTAAGAAGCATGGATTATTACATCTCCTTGCCATATCCGGCCTTCATGTCAGTATTTTATATATGTTCTTACATAAACTACTCCTTCTTTTTATACCTAAACCTAAAAAAGTTTACTGGATGACCATGGGCCTTCTTCTAATATATAATTTTCTAATTGGCTATCATATCTCTTGTATGCGTGCAACCTTCATGCTATTGATTCTTAACTTCTCCATACATTATAATAAACCTTATCATAATCTACGAAACCTCTTTTTGATTTTAGTAAGCAACCTTTTAATTCGACCATGGGATCTTTTGAACGTTGGTTTTCTATTGTCTTATGGCGCGGTTGCCAGTCTTTATTTAATATTTCCCAGACTTAAAGAAATTACAAGAGAAATTATATCAAATCGGTTAATATTGACAGTAGTAGAGCTAGGCTTGGTAACCTTTTCAGTTAACTTGGGAACTCTTCCTATACTTTTGAACTATTTTCACGGCTTTTCATGGATTAGTGTGTTTTCAAACTTTCTTTTAGTTCCCTTATTTATGTATCAGTATATTATTGGCATATGTGGTCTTATTCTGTCTTGTTTAAGTCTTCCTTTAGGTAGTTTTGTTGGAGGTGGATCTATGGCGGTATTTAAGGTATATACTATTTATTTTTCCATGATGGGAAGTGATTATTATACTTATCTTGGTAAATTGTCATTTTGGGAGGTGCTAGTGTATTATTTATTACTTTACCTTGTTCTGACATTTTTAGTCACAAGATGCCAAGCAAGGAGAGCAAAAAACTATGATTGTGGCTAAAGTTAAAAGAGGAAAACTAAAGAAGAAAATGCATCGCTTTGCCTTGTCATTATTATTGCCTATGATTGTGGTTCTCTTTTTGGGAAGATTATGGAATAGTATAATTGATGATCCTTTGAGTATATATATGCTTGATGTCGGTCAGGGGGATTGTATCCTTGTTAAATATGAAGATTCGGTAATTCTGATTGATGGTGGAGGTGACATGGACATAAAAGGTGAAAATGTCGGTATAAAGGTTGTTTTACCTTTGCTTATGGACATGGGAATAATGCATATTGATACTGTTTTTGTAACGCATTTACATTTTGATCATGTTAAAGGTATTTTGGAAATAATGAATTATGTAGATATAGATAGAATTATTCTTCCAAGTGTATACCTTGATATAGAAAAGGAGGCTAATGAGTTATATGGTCAATTACTTAAAGAGGCAGAGAGGGAAGACATTGAGATTATTTATGTAAGCAAGGGCCAGATGATGACAAAAGACAGGCTTTCATTTCAGATTCTATATCCATATAAAGAACAGGATTACCAAGAAAATGAGAATCATAATTCATTGGTTATGAAACTAATATATGGTGAATTTTCGATGCTCTTTACTGGAGATATTGAAGAAGAGGATGAAAGAATCTTGACAGGGAGCGGAGTTAACCTTAGGTCAGACATAATAAAAGTGCCACATCATGGTTCTAACTCATCATCAACTGATAGTTTTCTCGAAAGCGTCAATCCTAGAACGGGTCTAATTTCCTATGGAAAGAATACTTTTGGTCATCCAGGTGATATGGTTAAACTTAGGTATAAAAACCATGAAATCCCTCTTTATTCTACAAAGAATTGTGGTATGATAGAAGTGGTCGTTTTTGACGACCATTATGAAGTGAAACCATATAGAGGAGCATTGACCGATGAAACAACTAAGAGAACAGATTAAAAATAAAACTTTTTCTCCTATATATTTATTCGTAGGAGAAGAGAAATTTTTAATTGATGTATATAAAGAGAGAATTGTTGATAATGTCTTTGATGGACAGGACAAAATGATGAATTTTGACCAGTTCAACCAGGATAATAAGGATATTGATAAAATCGAATCCAGTTTAGAAACATTACCATTTTTTGCAGACAAACGTGTAGTCTTACTTGATTATTTGGACCTTTTTAACAGCAAAAACAAAAGTAAGAACGAAAGAGTCCATGATGGCCTTAAGAAGCTTTCCGAATCAACTATGTGTTTGATCGTAGAAGAGAAAGTTGATAAACGAAGTAAATTGTATAAGCTGGTTAAAGAAAAGGGAACCATTGTTGAATTTAACTTCTTAAGTGAGAAGGAATTGATTCAGTATATTGCAAGAGAGCTCAAAAAAGCTGAAATGAACATTTCCAGTTATGATGCTAGATATCTGATTGATACTGTTGGCTATGAACTTCGGAGTGTAGCTAAGGAGGTGTCTAAATTAATTGATTATATGGGGCATGACCAAATTGTTACCCGTGAGGCTATTGACGATGTTTGTAGTAAGCATTTAGAGGGTAAGATCTTTGATTTGGTTGATGCTCTCGGTATGAGAAATAGAGAGAAGGGTCTGAAGTTATATCAGGATATGGTAACGATTAAAGAACCGATTCAAAGGGTTCTCTTTATGATATCTAGACAATATACACTTATTTATCAATCAAAGTTACTTAATGAAAAAAGACAAACAAATAGTCACATTGCCAAAGAACTTAAGGTACCTGATTTTGTTGTCAGAAAACTTATTAATCAAGGGAATAGGTTTAGTCATGAAAGGATTAAATCAACGATTAAGGAACTTGTTGAATTGGAGTATGAATCAAGGACAGGGAAGATTAATCTTGAAACTGGACTTGAGTTGTTTATTCTTAAATCTACTAAATAGAAAGATGATGAATTAAAGTATATTAGTGCATGAAAAAAGGGCTATCCTACAACAAATTATTGTTGAAAGGTAAGCCCATGCTATTACGTATTAGTCATTAAAGACTGTTAACTGCTTTAGTTAATCTTGAAATCTTTCTTGAAGCAGTATTCTTGTGGAAAATACCTTTTGATTGAGCTGCTGAAATAGCGCTAGTAGCTGTAACTAATGCAGTAGTAGCAGTTTCTTTATCATTTGCTTCGATAGCTACTACAACTTTCTTAACTGCAGTTTTAACAGAAGTTTTAATACTTTTGTTTCTAGCAGCTTTTGTTGCATTAACCTTGATTCTTTTCTTAGCTGATTTAATGTTTGCCATTGATTTCACCTCCATACACGAATTTTTTTATATTACCGTACAAATAGAGGGTGAGTACAGTAAGTATAAACATAAATCTTGTGGGGTAGATTTACGTCAAAATCATTTTTACATACTTAACCATTATAAGAGACACTTATACAGATGTCAATAGGCATTTTTGAAAAAAGTATGAATTATTCATTAGTTTTATTGATATACAAAAGTCAATATGTTAGAATGTATTTACTTATGGGTAACATAAACTGGGGACTGTACTCGATACTATTCCCCTGCAAGGAGATAGATAATGCAAACACAGATGTGGAGAGAAACACTCATTCCATATGAACAAGCAGTTAAGGAATTGGTTATTAAATTTGAAAGTATAGCTAATGAAAACCGAAGACTGGGAAAATATTCGCCGATTGAATATGTGACGGGAAGGGTAAAAAAGATATCCAGTATACTGGAAAAAGCTAAGAAGAAAGAAATCGTTCTCAGCAAGATAGAAGAAGAGATAGAAGATATTGCAGGTATTCGTATTATCTGTCAGTTTGTTGAAGATATTGACAGGGTTGTAGAATTAATTAGAGCCAGAGGTGACATGCGAATTAAATATGAGAAGGATTATATTCAGAATACCAAGCAATCTGGTTATAGAAGTTATCATGTTATCGTACATTATTATGTGCATACTGCTCTTGGTGAAAAACGTTTACAAGCAGAGATACAGATTAGAACCTTGGCTATGAATTTTTGGGCAACAATTGAACATTCTCTCTTATATAAATACGGACATAATATTCCAACCTCAATTAGAAAGCGCCTAATTCGTGCAGCAGAGGCTGCCCATATGTTGGACCAAGAAATGAGTAAGATTAGAGATGAGATTATGGACGCTCAGGATAGTTTTCAATATAAATCCAATATTATAGCCGATATATTAAATAATATTCAGAATGTTAAAAAGGCATCAGATCACAGTCTTGAGGCTGAACAGATTCAGGAGGAGTTCTATCGTTTATGGGAAGAAGGGAATATTGAAAAATTGGTTTCTTTTAATAAACGCTTAGACATTATTGCAGAAAATCACAAGGCTCAGAGCCTTCAATAAGTGAAAGACCACTAGCATAGCTAATGGTCTTTTCATCACTTTAGTTAGAAAACAGGTGACTATGACAAGCATTCGAGTAGATAAGTTCTTAAGTCATGTTGGCATTGGAACAAGAACAGAAGTAAAGAAGCTTATTAAGCAAAAAAAAATCAAGGTAAATGGACGCATCGTTATCGATCCTGGTTTAAAGGTCGATGATGATAAGGATCAGGTTTCGGTTAATGGAGACATTATAAGATATCAGGAATATATATATATAATGCTTCACAAACCAAAAGGTGTCATTAGTGCGACTGAAGACAAAAAAGAGAGGACAGTGATAGACCTTATTAATCATCCTATGAAGTCTAAATTATTTCCAGTAGGAAGATTGGATAAGGATACGACTGGATTATTACTTCTTACTAATGATGGACATTTATCACATCAATTGCTTTCGCCTAAAAAGCATGTTGCGAAAACTTACTATGCTCTAATTGATGGACATATTACAGAAGAGATTCTTAACAAATTTAGATCAGGTATTGTTTTGGATGATGGCTATGCTTGTATGCCTGCCGTCTTGAAGTTGTGTAGTGAAGGAAGAAAAGAATTAAAGATTTTTAAAGAGTGGGATAAGCATTTGGAAATAGTCTCAATTACTATTAGAGAAGGTAAATTTCATCAAATTAAAAGGATGTTTGAAGCTGTTGATATGAAGGTTATGGAATTATATAGGCATCAGATGGGAAGCTTGATCTTAGACCAATCCCTGGTGCAAGGGCAGAGTAGGGAACTTAGTCAAATAGAATTGGAAGAATTGAAGACAGGAGATATGGAAAATGTTTGATCAAATTAAAGCAGTAATTTTTGATATGGATGGAACCTTGATCGATTCTATGTGGATATGGAAAGTCATTGACATAGATTATTTAGGTAGACATGGTATTGAATTACCAGATAATCTTCAAAAATCTATTGAAGGTATGAGCTTCTCTGAGACAGCCAATTATTTTAAGGAAAGATTTCAAATAGCTGATGATGTTGAGACAATAAAAGCAGAGTGGAATAATATGGCCTATGATTATTATCGATACCGTGTACCTATGAAAGAAAAGGCTCATGAATTCCTAATCGCTCTTAAGGAAAAAGGGATTAAATTAGGTATAGGGACGAGCAATTCTAAAGAACTTGTGAAAGTTATTATGGACAGGTACGAAATTGAAGATTTATTTGACTCCATAAGAACCTCTTGTGAAGTTGATAAAGGCAAACCAGACCCGGATATATATCTTAAAGTTGCAGATGATCTAAAAGTTGACCCAAGAGCTTGTATGGTTTTTGAAGATGTCCCAAATGGTCTTACAGCAGCTAATAGAGCTGGCATGCAATCTGTTGCTATTTTTGATGATTTCTCAAAAGATATGGATCATGAAAAGAAAGCTTTATCCAATTATTATGTAGAATCTTATGGGCAGGTTCTGTCCTTACTTTTGGAAAACAGTTAATGTTATTTTTACTTTTACAACCATTAATGACTGGTTTTTATATGTAAGAAAATTGAATTACAAAAAAGTAATGTATCTTAACCTATAGATAAAGATTTAGATAAGGACATATATATGAATAAATTTTTACCTGTCAATAGACAGGATATGACAGACAGGGGCTGGCAGGAATTAGATTTTGTTTTAGTTTCTGGTGATGCTTATATTGACCATCCTTCTTTTGGTCTTGCTATAATAGCAAGAGTTTTGGAGAATGCCGGTTATAAGGTAGGGGTTATTGCCCAACCAGACTGGAGGAATAAAGAATCTATAGCTATTTTGGGAAAACCAAAATTGGGTTTTTTGGTTTCGGGAGGCAATATTGACTCCATGGTTAACCATTATTCAGTTGCTAAAAAAAGAAGAGACAAGGATGCTTATACACCAGGGGGACGAATTGGTGCAAGACCGGATAGAGCAACTAGCGTCTATGGTAATCTTATACGACAGAAATATAAAGATGCCACGATTATTCTTGGGGGAATAGAAGCTTCCTTAAGAAGACTGGGTCACTATGACTATTGGGATAATAAAATAAAAAGATCCATCTTACTTGATGCATCAGCAGATCTCTTAGTCTATGGGATGGGAGAAAAGACTATTGTTGAAGTAGCGGATTCCTTAAATGCGGGTATACCTGTAAGCGAGCTAACCTATATTAGAGGGACTGTTTTTAAATCAAAGACTTGTGAGTTTGAGAATGCACTTCTTCTTCCGGGATTTCATGAAGTGAAAAAGAACAAAAAGGCATATGCACAGAGTTTCATGACACAAACAAGGGAAACCCATTTTGCTCATGGAAAAGTTCTCGTGGAAGCATATGATGAGAATCTCTTTGTTATTCAGAATCTTCCAGCTAAACCCTTACTTCAATTGGAATTTGATGATGTCTACGGGCTTCCTTATACTCGTCAGGTCCATCCTATGTACAAAGAACCAGTACCTGCAATTGAGGAAGTTAAGTTTTCAATCATTAGTAATAGAGGATGTTTTGGAAATTGTAATTTTTGTGCATTGACTTTTCATCAAGGTAGAATTGTACAATCTAGAAGTCATGAATCCATTCTTGACGAAGCAAGAACGATAACGAGTGATGAGAATTTCAAGGGTTATATTCATGATGTTGGTGGTCCGACAGCAAATTTTAGAGCACCTTCTTGTTCTAAACAAATGGAACACGGTGTTTGTAAGGACAAAGACTGTCTAGGTGTTAGTCCATGTGAACGTTTGGAAGTTGATCACAAGGATTATATGAAGCTATTAAGGAGAATGAAAGATTTGCCTAAAATCAAGAAGGTCTTTGTCAGATCAGGCATTCGATTTGATTATTTAATGTATGACGAAGATGATTCTTTTTTTAAGGAATTAGTTAAGGACCATATCAGTGGACAACTAAAGGTTGCTCCTGAGCATGTAAGCCGGAGGGTACTTGAATATATGGGAAAACCATATCATCAGGTCTATACCGGATTTGTAGCCAAATATAAACAGCTGAATCATAAGTATAAGCTTAAACAGTTTATTGTTCCATATTTGATGTCATCACATCCAGGCTCTAATCTAGATGATGCTGTTGAATTAGCAGAGTTTTTGCGTGATGAAAAGATAACACCTCAGCAGGTCCAAGATTTCTATCCCACACCTTCGACTATTTCAACGGTGATGTATTATACCGAGCTTGATCCTCGGACGATGAAACCGGTTTATGTAGCCAAGAACCCTCATGAAAAGTCTATGCAAAGAGCGCTTATACAGTATAAAAATCCTAAGAACTACCGCTTAGTTAGGGAAGCACTTATATTGGCAGGTCGAGAAGATTTGATTGGTTTTGATAAATCTTGTTTAATCAGACCAAATGGAAGTGGCAGATATGGAAACCAAGGAAGGTCTGTTAAAGGTACTGGTTCTGAAAGGAGTGGAAAGTCATCTTATTCAGAACATTCCAGATATACTGGAGGGAAAAAACAAGGTCCTCCTAAAAAGAAAAAGAAAACAATCCGCAATACTCAAAAGAAGAAGAAATAAGATGAAATTTGCAATCAGCTGATGTGGTGGTGATAATATTGACGTGAGACTGCCGCTCATGTATAATACACTAAGAACCAAAGAAAAGAGGGAAAATATGATTAAAAGTATGACCGGATTTGGACGTGGTGAATGCGTAAGAGAAGACCGTTCCATGACTATAGAAATGAAATCCGTGAATCACAGGTACTGTGATATCAATATTCGTATGCCACGTAAACTTATTTTTCTTGAAAATCAATTAAAGAACATGATTAAAAAGGAATTAGTCAGAGGAAAGATTGATGTATTTATTAATTATGAAGACCACTCTGACAAGGCTAACAGTATTCTATACAATGAAAATCTTGCTGCTCAGTATATGGAAGTTTTTAAATCCATGGCAGAAAACTTTAATATTAATAATGATGTAGATGTTTCCTCCTTATCCAGATACCCTGAAGTTTTAAAGTTAGAAGAACAGGACGATGATGAAGAGGCTTTAAAAGCTCTTGTTATAGATGCATTAAAAGAGGCTATCAGTAAGATTTCTCATACACGACTTAAAGAGGGACAAGCTCTAGTAAAGGATTTGAAGTCAAAGCTTGATGAAATGCTAGGATTTGTTCAAGTTCTTAAAGAAATAGCACCAGAAGTTATTGAAGACTATCGTCTTAAACTAGACCAAAGAATTGGTGAACTCATGGATAAGACCTTAATTGATAAGGATCGTTTGGCTCAAGAAGTTGCCGTTTTTGCAGACAAGTCATGTGTTGATGAAGAAATAGTACGTTTAGAAAGTCATATTATCCAAATGAAAGAAGCTTTAGATGAAAAAGAAGCGGTTGGACGTAAACTTGACTTTATTGCACAGGAAATGAACCGTGAAGCAAATACTATTCTCAGTAAAGCTAATAATTTAGATGTTAGTAATCAAGGGATTGAATTAAAGACTCTTATAGAAAAAGTAAGGGAACAAATTCAGAACATTGAATAAAGAAAGGTTGTCATATGAATAAGGGACTATTGTTAATTGTATCCGGCTTTTCAGGTGCTGGAAAGGGTACAATCGTCAAAGGTTTTCTAGATAAGAATGATGATGTCAAACTATCTATCTCGGCTACTACAAGAGAATGTCGTGAAGGAGAAATTGAAGGCGTCCACTACTATTATATTACTGAGAAAGCTTTTAAGGACATGATTGACCGAGGTGATATGTTTGAATATGCAACTTACGTAGGCAACTATTATGGTACTCCCAAAAGTTTCGTTATGAAAGAGTTGGAAGAAGGCCATGATGTGATTCTTGAAATTGAAATGCAGGGAGCTCTTCAGGTTAAAGAAATGTATGACGAGGCTATTATGATTTTTGTGGTTCCGCCTCATGCTAAGGACCTAAAAGACAGACTTGAGCATAGAGGGACGGAAAAAGCTGAAGTGATTCAGAATCGCTTGAAACGTTCATATGAAGAGACTGAATTAATGAAGGATTATGATTATATATTAGTAAATGATGAACTTGACGATGCTATTGAATCCCTGGAAAGTATTCGAAGGGCTGAAAAAATTCGTTATGATAGATATACATATTTGGAAGACAAATTCAAAAAAGAGTTAAGTGAGATCATTTAGGTCTCTATGAAAGGAGAATTCCCATGTTACATCCATCCTATTCAGATTTAATGGGTATTATTAATGACAGGAGTGATGAAGAGCAGGATAAGGTTAAAAGCCGTTACTCTGTTATCATTGCTACTTCAAAGAGAGCTAGACAATTGATTGATGGAGATGAACCTTTGGCCTATCTAGGCATCAATAAACCACTTTCCATTGCAGTAGAAGAATTATATGAAGGTAAAATCGATTTAGTGTAAAATGTCAAGCGCCTATTTGTTTAACAAATAGGCGCTAATTCATTTTTAGGCACTTGTTATCAAGGACAGAGTCAAGTATAATAAGAGGGCGCTTGTTTTTGCGTAAATTTATATGGGAAATGGTGGGCCTATGAAATTTTTTGAAAACAGTTCTATGTCTTTATTGAATAAAATTATTACCTATTTTGTTGGGTATATGATTTTGATTATGTTTCTTTTTTCTGTAATGATATATATTGTTAATTATAATGGTATTAAACATATTAACAACAGCTATTCTGTTGACGTAACCAAGTTGGAAGCGGAGATGGTTAGAAGTTGGATAGATGATACAAGGACTAAACTTGAAGATACAGCTCTTTTAATAGCTGATAGACAAGGTGACATCATGACATCTATTGAAGGACTCAAAGAGTTGCAGCAAAAGAATAAAAAGCTCTTTAGACATCTTTATATAGTTAATAAGGATTTAGCCTATATTGACACCTTTGGTCAAGAAAGTAATATGAAAGATGAAATGGTCAATGAACTTTTGACAGGTGATCGTGAGTTTGTTATTACGAATCCTGAAATGCATCCAGTCTTTTCAGAGGCCTTATTCAATATGATTGTACCCATTAAAAGAGATAATCAAATTATTGGAGTTCTCGGAGCGACTATTACGATGAATGATATAAGTTCAAGATTGGAGCGGTTTGTAGTAGCCCAATCCGGTTTTGGTTGGTTGCTTGATGAGAATTTTACTGTTATTGCCCATCCTGAGGAAGACTATATTCTTGAAATGTCTATTCTGGATAAAAAACAATTGGATAGTCTTGGTTTGAGTGGGTTAGAAACAAGCTCTAAACTAGGGTTTAAAGGTCTTGAAGGGAATTTGAGCGTTTTTGAAGACAAAAATCAAAGCATTATTTCCTATGAAGATCCTAATGGTTATCATCGTACAGTATCCATTGTGCCACTACATAATGATAATAACTGGTACGTGGCTTTTACGACCTTTGATGATAAAATTCCTACTACGACTAACAGCTTGTTATTTTATATGGCTATTGGTCTACTGGTTATTGTGACAGCCAGTGCTTTTGCATCTTACTTGTTAGCAAATGAAATAACTAAACCTATTAACCAACTAATCCATGTTGTTAATCTTTTTATTGGCGGCAACAAGGGGGTTCGTGCTAAAATGGATTCTAATGATGAGTTTGGAAGCTTAGGTAAGGCTTTTAATGGTATGGCTGATACTATTATTGAGCATACGGATAATGTGGAAGAATTAATTCAGGAAAGAACTCAGATGTTGGCTGACTTGAATTATCAGATTGTTGTACGTAATAAGGAATTAAATACCATGAATGAAGAGTTGGAATCTACCAATTCTAAACTTCATAATTTGGCAACCACAGACATGCTGACCGGCCTTTATAATAGACATGAGTTAGTTAGGTCTCTTCAAGGCTTCATGGATGAGGTCTTAAAAGGAGATGACCCTGGATTTTCAGTACTCTTTGTTGACTTAGATAATTTCAAGTACTATAATGATACTTTCAGTCATGAAATCGGTGATTTTTTACTTATAGAAATTTCCAAGATCCTTAAGGATAATATAAGAGACAATGATGTTGTGGCCAGATATGGTGGGGATGAATTTGTTATTCTTCTTAAACATGGTAATTTTGAATCTTCTAAGATGATTTCTGAAAGGATCCACGAAAAGATACTGGAGCAAAAAGGATTCAAAAAATTCATTGAACGCAAAATTGGTTCTGAAATCAAATTTTTAGGTAAGAACATGCTATCCTGCTCCATTGGTATTGTCAATTACAATCGTAATGTCAATGCAAAGAATGTTGAAGAATTGTTAGCCCTTGCTGATGATACTATGTATAAAGCTAAGAAACAGGGCAAATCAAGAATAGTTGTTAATTAAAATGCTGTCATTAAAGGGGCAAGCTTAGTGAATGAAGAAGTAGCTAAAGTAATTATTGGTATATCTACCAATGCACTTAATCGCACATTTACATATATGATTCCTGCAGACCTCATATCTTCAGTAGATATTGGGTCTGTTGTTTTAGCGCCTTTTGGACGTGGAAATCATCTTAAGGAAGGCTATGTTATTGAAATTGGAAATCTTAAGGAAAAACCGGAGTTTGAGCTTAAATACATTCACTCAGTAAAAGAGCATGTGTCGGTAATGGGGGAACTACTAAAACTTGGTTTTTGGATACATTCTAGATACCAATGTCCATTAACGGCTGCGCTAAAACTAATGTTACCACGAGATATAGATGTTAAACTAAAGACATTTAAGACCCTAATATTAAATGATAATGAACTAGAGAAACTAAAGGCGTATAAGTTGACAATTGCTGATAATAAAAAGTTAAAGAAACGGTATGAAATACTTGATTTCATAGAAAATGTATGTTTTAATACCAAAGATTATCCTTACTATTTCATTGAAAAAGATCTTTTAGCCAGATTCAAAACTTCATCCAATATGATTAAAAGTTTAGAAGAATTAGGTTTATTTAGACGCCTTGATGAAACCTACGAGAGAAAGATTGACATCCTTGGTGAACAGGTAGCTGATAAAGAAGTAAGATTAACTGAGGAGCAAGAGATTGTTATTGAAACAATATCAAAAGGAATGGATCAGTCAGAAATATATTTAATTCATGGAGTCACAGGAAGTGGTAAGACAGAAGTCTATTTAAGACTTATTGAGAAGGTTCTCAATAAAGGAGAATCTGCTATAGTACTTATTCCTGAAATTGGATTGACTCCTCAAACTATTATGCGCTTTACCAGTCGCTTCGGCTCAGTAATAGGAGTTATGCATTCTAGGCTTAATCTTGGAGAGCGTTATGAACAGTGGCAGAAGGCAAAAAATGGAGATATCAGTATTATGATTGGTGCCAGATCTGCTATTTTTACTCCCTTTGAGAAATTAGGTATGATTATTATAGATGAAGAACATGAGCATACTTATAAATCTGAAAGAGACCCTAAATACCATGCCAGAGAGGTGGCAATTAAACGTGGAATATCCCATAAATGTCCTGTGATTCTTGGCAGTGCAACTCCCTTGGTAGACACTTATCAGAAGGCGCAAACGGGGCAATATCATCTTCTGGAAATGAAGGAACGTGCTGTTCAAGGGGCCCAAAAAGAAATAGAAGTTGTTGATATGAGATTGGAATTGGAATCAGGTAACACAGATTTTCTTAGTCGAACTTTGTATAAAGAGATGGAAGAAGCATTGAAAAGAAATGAGCAGATAATCTTATTTTTAAATCGTAGGGGCTATGCAGGTAGTGTATCTTGTCGTTCCTGTGGTTTTGTTCATACATGTGAACACTGTGATGTATCTATGACCTACCATAGAAATGTAGGTAGACTGATATGCCATTTATGTGGTGCTTCCAAACCTTTTGTCAAGGAATGTCCAGCTTGTGGTTCTAAGTACATTAAAGGGTTTGGTGCTGGTACTCAGAAAATCGAAAGTCATCTTATGGAACTTTTTCCTAATGCTAGAATTTTAAGAATGGATCAGGACACGACTTCAAGCAAACACGGTCATGAAAAAGTTCTTAAGCAATTTAGGGATAGACAGGCAGATATTCTTATAGGGACTCAGATGGTGGCCAAAGGGCATGATTTTCATCATGTTTCTTTAGTGGGTGTTTTAGCTGCTGATATGAGTCTTAATGTGCAGGACTTTCGAGGGGCAGAAAGGACATTCCAATTAATAACTCAGGTTGTAGGTCGAACCGGTCGTGGTTCAATTAAAGGACGTGCAATTATTCAAACATATCAACCCAAGCATTACAGTATTATTCATGCCATAAGCGAAGACTACAAAGGCTTCTTTGAAGAGGAAATCCTTTTTAGACGTGCCATGATATATCCTCCTTTTTGCCACTTGCTAAACATTGTTTCAACTTCGGAGGATGAGTACGAAGGTAGAGAACTTCTTAATCAGTGCGCAAGGGTTATTGAAGGTGCATACGCAGAGGAAGCTGACAGGGCATTTGCTGTTTTGGGACCTGGAAAAACACATATTGGGAAGATCAAGGGGAAATATAGAAATCGTCTTATTGTTAAAGGTTCTTCTTATAAAAAGTTGACTTTAGTCATGAAAGAACTTTATAATAGAAAGGATAGAAACGATAATTATAAAGAGGTACAATTATCCATGGAAATAAATCCAATGGGATTTAACTAATCTCATTTATTATAAAGGAGAAGTCGTATGGCATTAAGAAAAATCAGATTAGATGGAGATGAAATTTTAAGAAAGATTTCAAGACCTGTAGATGAAGTAACACCCAAAATAGAAATCCTTATTAAAGACATGATTGAAACGATGGTTGAGGCAAATGGAGTGGGACTTGCAGCACCCCAAGTTGGTATTCTCAAACGTATTGTAGTTATTGATGTTGGTGAAGGCCCAATTGTTATGATAAATCCTGAAATTATTGAAGTTGAAGGTGAGCAGGTAGGTATAGAAGGTTGCCTCAGTGTGCCTGGTAAGTCAGGAACTGTTACTAGACCATATAGAGTTAAGGCTAAAGCTATGAATGAAAAAGGTGAGACTTATACAATAGAAGGTGAGGAATTGTTGGCACGAGCTATCTGTCATGAAATTGATCATCTTGACGGTAAGTTGTATACAGATATTGCAGTTGACTTAATGACTGTAGAATAGTAAAACCAATGATGCCGAAGCAGGCAAGCCCTGCTTCGGTTCCCTTAAGTTTAAGGGAATGGTTTGAACACGGAGGAAGTAAATGAAGATAATATTTATGGGTACACCTGAGTTTAGTGTACCAACACTGAAAACGCTAATCGATTCTGAACATGATGTGGTTGCCTGCTATACACAACCAGATAAACCCAAGGGTAGGGGGAAAAAGATGCAAATGACACCAATTAAAGAAGTGTGTTTGCAGGCTGGTATTCCTGTATACCAACCTAAGCGTATCAGAAATATTGAAGAAATAGAAGGTTTTAAAAACATTGATGCAGATGTAGCAGTGGTAATTGCATATGGGCAGATTCTGCCTAAAGAGATTTTAGATGCACCTCCTTTTGGTTGCATTAATATACACGCCTCCTTATTGCCTAAATATCGAGGTGCTGCCCCTTATCAATGGGCTGTTATTAATGGCGAACAGTCTACAGGTATAACTACCATGCAGATGGATGAGGGTATGGATACTGGCGATATGCTTCTTAAAACGATTATAAATATAGAAAATGATGAAACAGCAGGTTCGCTTCATGATAAGCTTATGTTGGCTGGTGGTGACTTGATTTTAAAAACACTGGAACAAGCTGAAAAAGGTTCACTTAACCCAATAAAGCAAGATGATAATCAAGCAACCCATGCTCCCATGCTTGAGAAAACTTCTGGTAAAATTAATTGGCATAAATCGGCAAAAGAAATAGAATGCCTTATACGGGGATTGAATCCATGGCCAAGTGCTTTTACATTTTTAGATGGACAATTAATGAAAATATGGAAGGCACAGGTTGTCGAAAGAGTAAATGATGAGTATACTCCGGGAACTATTTGTCTGGTGAATGCGAAGGAGGGTTTTATTGTATCCTGCGGTGAGGAGGCGCTTCTTATTAAGGAAGTACAGCTTCAAGGCAAAAAGAGGATGGAAGCATCTGCCTTTTTAAATGGTTACCAATTAGCTGAAGGAAGAATTCTTGAATAGATAGGAAGTGACGATTATGTATGCATGGTACGGATCATATATTATCCTTTTACCGGCTATTTTACTTAGCTTATACGCAAGTAGCAAGGTTAAATCTACCTTTGCACAATATTCGCAACAAGGGAATCGTAATGGTTATACAGGGCGTGAAATTGCTGAAAAAATACTTGGGATCAATGGTATGTATGACGTGGGTATTGAGCATATTAAAGGAAATCTAAGTGACCATTATGATCCTAAAACAAAAACAGTTCGATTATCAGACAAGGTGTATAATTCTACT
This sequence comes from Vallitaleaceae bacterium, assembly GCA_963677625.2. Classification (GTDB taxonomy): domain Bacteria; phylum Bacillota; class Clostridia; order Lachnospirales; family Vallitaleaceae; genus UBA1351. The sequence goes on along the minus strand of CAXXSW010000001.1, from coordinate 84,352 downwards.
TCTATTGCAGCGGTTAGTGTGGCGGCTCATGAATGTGGTCATGCTATGCAACATCAGCATGATTACCTTCCCCTAAATATTAGACATGCGATTGTACCGGTTGTGAATATTGCTAACCAGGCAGCCATGCCCCTAATTATAATCGGTATGTTTTTTGGCGGTGGTTTTTCTGAAATTTTCATTAATATGGGTATCCTCTTTTTTTCAGGGGCAGTTATTTTTCAACTAGTTACTTTGCCTGTGGAATTTAATGCATCATCAAGAGCTCTTGATATATTAGAAGAAGAACAATATTTGGATCGAGAAGAGATGGTACCAGCTAAAAAAGTCCTTAATGCAGCAGCTTTAACTTATGTAGCAGCAGCCGCAGCGGCAGTGCTTAGTTTGGTTAGGCTCTTGATTCTTACAGGAGGAAGACGGCGTGACTAAAGGTTCTGAACGTAATTACTGTCTCAAGATCTTGGAAGACATGGAAGAAAAAGAACTGTTTGCATCTCAGGTTCTTGATGATTATTTCTATGTTTATGATTTTGATAAGCAACAAAGAAGTTTTATTTCAAAGATTATTTATGGAATTCTAGAACAAGAGATATATATTGATTATGCTATTAATCAGGTTTCTAAAGTTAAAGTTAAAAAAATGAAGCCGGTTATCAGACATCTTATTCGAATGGCAGCGTATCAGATTATCTTTATGGATAAGGTTCCTGATCATGCTGCTATAAATGAAAGTGTTAAACTAGCAAAAAAACGTAAATTTCATCAACTTTCAGGGTTTGTCAACGGTGTACTTAGGTCTCTTGCCAGAGACAAGGATAAGATTGACAGTAAAATTGACAAACTTCCTACGGCTAAATATTTATCTATTCGATATTCTGTTGCGGAGTATTTGGTTAATAAACTATTAGAACAGTATGAATCTTCTGTTTTAGAGAAGTTTTTAAAAGAAAGTCTTAAAGAGAAGGCAACAATAATAAGGACCAACCCTTTAAAGATTAGCTTGAAACAAGTAGTTGATGAATTGGAAGAATATGTAGTGGTAGACCAAAGTCCCTTGTTAAATAATAGTCTTCGAATAAGTGGTTATGATCAATTATCGAAACTTAATGCCTTCGAACTTGGTCACTTTCAAGTTCAAGATGAAAGCTCAACGCTTGTGGGATATGCTGCTAAGGTTGAAGCAGGGATGAAAGTTTTAGATACTTGTGCTGCACCAGGAGGCAAAACAACCCATCTTGCACAATTATTATCAGATTCAGGAAAAGTTTTGGCTTGTGATATTAGCCCAACTAAGCTTTTAAAAATCGAAGAAAATATAGTAAGGCTTGATATTGGTAATGTGGAACTCAAGCTTCAGGATTCAACTGTGCTTAATGAGGATTATGTGGAGGCTTTTGACGTGGTGGTTTGTGATGCGCCATGTTCAGGACTTGGTATTCTTAGAAATAAACCGGATATAAAGACAAATATTACTTTAGAGGATATGGACCAGCTAATAGCCCTTCAAGGAAATATTTTAGATAATGTTAAATCTTATGTAAAACCAGGAGGAGTACTGATTTACTCCACATGCACAGTCAATAAAGAAGAAAATCTTTATCAGGTTAAACGATTTTTAAAGAAAAATAAGAACTTTAGTATCGAAGCCTTAGATAAAGTTTTTGAAGTCTACTCTGATCAGATTAATATAGACCTTTTGAAACCGTACTTTACTGATGGCTGTTTACAACTACTCACTGATGAAACCATATCTGATGGCTTCTTTATTAGCCGGATGCGAAAAAGTCTAGCTTAAATAGTGAAAGAAAAGGAAGATTCTTTGGAAAAATTAGATATTAAATCCCTGTATTTAGATGAATTAGAAATTAAACTTTTGGAGCTAAAAGAAGCAAAGTTCCGTGGTAAACAGCTATTTGACTGGATACATAATAAAAAGGTACGTTCTTATGATGCTATGAAAAACATACCTAAAGACCTTAGGACTAAACTATCTGAACAGAAGCCCTTGATGGTGGTAGAGAAGGCCAATGCCTTCCATGATGATAGGGACGGGACCATAAAGTATCTTTTCAAACTTCATGATGGAGAAATTATTGAAACGGTACTAATGAAGTATAAGTACGGATATTCTGTATGTATTTCTTCTCAGGTTGGATGTAAAATGGGGTGTACTTTTTGTGCTTCAACAATTGGTGGTTTGAAGCGACAACTTATGGCATCAGAAATGCTTGACCAGATCTATGCTATTGAAGTAGATCAGGATATCAGTATCCATTCAGTTGTAGTGATGGGAACAGGTGAACCCTTTGATAATTATGATCAACTTATACGTTTTATACGGTTAATCAGTGATGAAAAAGGGCGTCATTTATCACGAAGAAGTATAACTGTATCAACTTGCGGTATTGTCGAAAATATCATAAAATTAAGTATAGATGCTCCACAAGTTAATCTAGCTATATCCTTGCATTCTCCTTATCAGGATGAACGAAAAAGAGTGATGCCGATTGCTGGTAAATATCCACTTGAACAGCTTATAGAAGCCTGTAAGAAATATACAGAAACCACTAACAGGCGTATAACATTTGAATATTCTATGATTCACAGCGTAAATGATTCCTTACAAAATGCAGAAGATTTAGGAAAACTCTTGTCTGGCGTACTCTGCCATGTTAATCTGATACCAGTAAATCCTGTTGATGAAAGAGACTATACACCAACAGGCCTTGATAGGATCAAAGCTTTTAAAAATGTTTTGGAAAAGCATCATATTCCCACAACAATAAGAAGGTCTTTGGGTCAGAGTATTGATGCGGCATGTGGACAGCTTAGAAACAGATATACGAAAAATAATAATTAGAACCGATGCACGGATTAAAGGTTGATTAATCCAATGTAGTGGTAAGTAAACTGGGAGGTAGTATGATTTCATACGGTATCAGTCATAAAGGATACGTCCGTCAGGAAAACCAGGACGCTTTTATAAATATGGATATAAATATTGGCCCACTTCAGAATATATATATTGTTGCTGATGGTATGGGCGGTCATCAAGGTGGTGCCATGGCTTCAAGACTTGCAGTTGATACGGTTCTTGAAACGGTTAGGAAGAGTCAAGAACAGGTTGTATCAGTCTTTCACCAGAGTATGGATAAGGCCAATAAGGCGATTTTTGAAAAGTCTTTAAATGATGGTTCTCTTTTTGGTATGGGAACAACAACAGATATTGTAACGGTTGAAGGTAACATGTGTCATGTGGCTCATATTGGTGATAGCCGAGTTTATGCAGTTAAAACTGATCAGATGGTACAGCTTACCAAAGATCATTCTTATGTACAGGGCTTGTTGGATGCCGGAGCTATTACTCATGAAGAAGCTTATCGTCACCCCAATAAAAACAGGATTACAAAAGCATTAGGTGTTGACAAAACGATTGAGCCTGATTTTAAGGAATATAAGATAAAAAAGGATTGGGAATATATTCTTTTATGCTCAGACGGCCTGACCAATATGCTACGCGATGACGAAATTCTCTTTTTTATACATAAAGATGGTACTTTGGAAGACCGTGTCGATACTATGCTTAGAAAAGCACTTGATCTTGGAGGAACAGATAATATAACCATCGTCTTGATTAAACTTTCAGGAGGTGGCTTAGCATGATTAAAATCGGTGGAGTCTTAGCAGAACGATATGAAATTATTGAACGTATTGGATCTGGAGGCATGAGTATTGTTTATAAGGCTAAAGATAACAAACTAGGGCGGTATGTTGCCATAAAGGTACTTCGTGATGAGTATTGTCTAGATGATACTTTTGTTCGCAAATTTAAGGTTGAAGCACAATCAGCAGCATCTTTATCGCACTCTAATATTGTAGGTATTTTTGATGTTGGTCAAGAAGGAAAAACCCATTATATTGTTATGGAATATTTAGAGGGTGAGACCCTGAAAGACTATATTCGAAATAATGGACATCTAACAGATACAGAAATCCTTAAGATTTCTGTTTGTGTAGCAACAGCTTTGGAAAATGCTCATAAGAATCACATTATTCACAGGGATATTAAGCCACAGAATATAATGTTGACACATGATGGTAAGGTTAAAGTCATGGATTTTGGTATTGCCAGAATTGCCGGCAACAATACGATTGAAATAAATGAAAACACATCTGGTAGTGTTCATTATATTGCACCTGAGCAGGCAAAGGGATCTTACCACGATAATAAAAGTGACCTATATTCCTTAGGGATTTGTATGTATGAAATGGCTACAGGACGGGTTCCTTTTGAAGGAGACAATGCAGTTAATGTCGCCTTGATGCAAATTCATGATGATATGCCTGATCCGACAGAACTGAATGAAAATCTGTCAACTAATATTCAGACGATTATCACTAAGGCAACTCAAAAAAAATCATCCCTTCGATATCAAAGTGCTAAAGAGATGTTGGAAGACATAAAACAATCCATGTTAAATCCAGATGATGTCCTTATATATACTATTGATAATGCACCAGAAGAAACACTGATTATGAATCATGAGGAAATGAAGCACATATGGAGTAAAAATGAGGTTTTGGAGTATAGTGGTAATAAAGATCCTCTAGACCGACTGATTGTTGCTCTAGGTATTTTGTTAAGCTTTACCCTTGTATTGGTTATCGTTTTTTATATGTTTACGAATATTACAGGTGACTATATTCCGGAGACAATTGAGGTGCCAGATGTTTTGGGACAGACAGTTGATCAGGCAGAAGTTAGTCTTGAAGCTTTGGGGCTTGACATAAAAGTTGTTGATAGTCTATACGACGATGAGGTTCCTAAAGGGCAGATTATCAGCCAAGAACCTGGAGTGGAATCAATAGTAGAACTTGATCGTGTTATTGATGTTGTTGTTAGCCTTGGAGTTGAAATGGCCACGGTTACCAATGTTATGGGACTTGAATACGATGTTGCAGAGACCTCCTTGGATTCAAAAGGATTCCAAGTCAAAATGACTACAGAATATAACTCCGTAGTTCCAAAAGGTGGAGTTATCCGTCAGGACCCACTACCAAATGAAGAAGTTCCACTTGGTAGTGAAGTTGAAATTTATGTTAGTAATGGACCTGAAATATTCATGATTACCATGCCCGACATTGTTGGTCTTGAAGTTAATGAAGGTTTGGGTATGCTTGAACTTAACGGTTTTATTCCGGGGACTATGTCGACTGTCTATGATGATGAAATAAAAGCAGGTTATATTATATCTGCGTCAGTAGAAGCTGGAAGAGAAGTAAAAGAGGGATATGTGGTTGACTATGTGGTTAGTAAGGGACCAGAGTTTGTTCCTGTATCAATTCCCTTTGCTGTTTATAATGTAGCAGAAAACGGACAGGATGAATATCGTCTAAAAGTTACTTTGGATACTGGAAGCGGTGAGGTGATTATTTTCGAGGATGATGTAGACGCATCATATTTCCCTCTAAATCTGACTGCAACAGGTGTTGGACAAGGTGTGGTTCGTGTATATAACGATGGTACGCTCGTTTACCCTGCAACCATTTACTTTAGCGACACGAATGGAGATAATTAATGACTGGAAAAATTGTAAAAGGTATTGCTGGATTTTATTATGTAGATGTTCCTGATAAGGGCATCTTTGAATGTAGGGCGAAAGGAATATTTAGGAATAAGAACATGAAGCCATTGATTGGTGATGATGTCGTTATTGATATCACTCACGAAGGAGATATGGAAGGGAATGTTGTTGAAATACTAGCTCGAAAGAACTCTCTGGTAAGACCCACTGTATCTAATGTTGATCAGGCATTTATTGTTTTTTCTCTTAGTCATCCTGAGCCTAATTTAAACCTTTTAGATCGTTTTCTAGTAGCAGTTGCTATGAATGATATTGAAGCCCTAGTCTGTTTTAATAAATCTGATTTGATTGATGATAGGGAAATTAAGGACTTGATTGATATCTATCGAATGGCTGGATATAAAACCATGGCCATTAGTGCTCAAGAGGATGATAGTTTTGTTGAAATTGAAGGCTTATTGAAAGGTAAGACAACCGTATTTGCAGGCCCATCAGGTGTAGGGAAGTCCTCTATCATAAACTTAATCCAAGAACATACGTATATGGAAACAGGACAGGTCAGTGACAAGATTAAGCGTGGTAAGCATACAACCCGTCATGCGAATCTCATTCCTATGGATACTCACTCCTATGTAGTAGATACTCCAGGTTTTTCTTCTTTGCAACTGAATGAACTCAGGGAAGATGAATTGAAAAATTATTTTATTGAATTTGAAACATTTGAGCCTGAATGTAAGTTCAGAGGTTGTAATCATGTAAATGAACCAAAATGTGGAATCAAGAAGGCTCTGGAAACAGGGAAAATTAGTAAAAGTAGATATGAAAGCTATTTGCATATATATGAAGAACTTAAAGATATAAGGAGATATTAAAATGTTTAAATTGGCACCATCAATCTTATCAGCAGATTTTTCTAAGCTTGGCGCGGAAATAGAATTAGTTAGTGATGCAGGATGTGATTATATACATATTGATGTTATGGATGGCAAGTATGTACCCAATATTACTCTTGGACCACCAATCATAAAAGCTATTCGAAAAGTTACAGATAAAGTTTTTGACGTACATCTTATGATTGAACAACCGGAACGTTTTGTAAAGGACTTTGTTGATGCAGGTGCTGATATAATCACTGTACATCAAGAAGCTACAGTTCATCTTCATAGGACACTGCAATTGATTAAAAGTCATGGCATAAAGACAGGTGTAGCCCTTAATCCGGCAACATCTTTAGATACACTTGAATATGTTTTAGAAGACATTGATATGGTCCTTCTTATGACTGTTAATCCTGGATTCGGAGGTCAGTCATTTATACCTGCAATGATAGATAAAATCAAAGAGCTTAAGGAAATAAGAAAAAATAAAAGTTTGAATTTTGATATCCAGATAGATGGTGGTGTAAGTCTTAGCAATCTTAAAGAGGTCTTAGAAGCCGGCGTAGATGTTGTTGTGGCTGGATCAGCAGTATTTGGTGCTGAGGACGTTCCCGCTAGAATAAGAGCCTTTAAGGCAGTAGGAGATGAGTGAGATAAATAAAGCTTTGATCATTACAGGCGGAGCCATTGATCTTGATTTTTTACGTTCATATTATAAACGTAATCAGGGTAGTTATATTGTTGGTGTTGATGGTGGATGTAGTACTGCCTTAGAAGCTGAAGTGCCTATGGATCTTATCTATGGCGACTTTGATACATTGGACGCAAAAAAAAGAGACTGTTTGTTTGATTCAGGGATTGAACATAAAGTTTTAGATCCTGAAAAAGATTTAACAGATACCCATGGTGCTATTGAAGAGCTTATAGGGAAAAACTATCAAGAAATCACTATTTTGGGAGGATTTGGTACAAGAATTGATCATACTTTTGCCAATCTGATGGTTCCATTTCAATATATAAAAGAGTGCAAAATCACTTATATTGATAGATATAATAAAATTCGATTTTATGAAGGACCAATAGAGGTCAGGGGAGTTGCGTCCACTTATAAATATATATCTCTAATCCCTGTAACTGAAACTTGTATTACTCAAACCTCTGGCCTTAAGTATAACCTATATGATGCCAAATTATCGCCCTATAACAGCCTAGGAGTCAGTAATGAGATAGAAGGTGACTATTATATAGGCATATCAAAAGGAAAGCTCCTAATTACCCAATCCGATGACGAACCTCAAAAAATATGAGGTTCTTTTTTTATTCTATTACAAAAGTTTGTATTTAGATTTGGGTAATAAAAAACAGCCTCAACAATCACCATAAGTTTTTATACTGATTGCTGAGACCGTTATTTACTTGATAACCGTATTAAGTACAACCTGTTCGATTTAAGCTCTTTCAACTTTACCTGAACGTAAGCATTTGGCACATACATTAAGCTTTTGAACTCTGCCGTCAACGACAGCTTTCACAGTTCTAATGTTTGGCTTCCATTGCTTATTATTTCTTCTATGAGAATGGCTTACTTGAATACCGAAGTGTACTCCTTTATCGCATACTGCACATTTAGCCACGCGATACACCTCCTTATATATGTCTTATATCAATACAACAATCCAATTATAATAAAACTTGACTCAAATTGCAAGGACTAATTTTATAGAAAGTGAAAAAAACACAAATTTCGTTTGAAATCGAGAGAAAAGATGATATAATGAATAGGCAATAAATCCAAGAAGGAGGCTTAACCATGATTGGAAAAATGGGAAATGAGCTAGGCGAAATTATTATAGAAAACGAAGTATTAGCTAAAGTCGCTGGATTATCTGCTGTTGAATGCTACGGAATCGTAGGGATGGCTATGGTAAACCTTTCAACTGGACTTACAAGACTTCTTAAGAGGGACAGTCTTACGAAAGGTATTAATCTGCAAGTTGTAGATAATGTTATTACTATTGATTTTCACATTATTATTGAATATGGTGTGAACATACAAGCTGTTACTGATACTCTAATCAGCACGGTGAAATATAAGCTTGAAACTTTTTCGGGAATGGAAGTTTCACACATTGACGTTTTTGTAGAAGGCGTTCGAGTAGACGAATAAGTAACTGAAGGAGGATTACCAGTGACTATTGAAACAATAAATTCGAATATTCTAAAGAATATGTTTATTGCTGGTGCTAAATTTTTAGAATCGAAGAAAAAATATGTAGATGAGTTAAATGTATTTCCTGTTCCAGATGGGGATACTGGAACCAATATGACCCTTACTATTCTTGCGGCAGCCAGAGAAGTTGAGAAGACTAATGGTTCAGATATGAAAGCAATTTCAAAAGCAATTTCCTCGGGATCACTAAGAGGTGCTAGAGGAAATTCAGGTGTCATATTATCTCAAATCTTTAGGGGTTTTGCTAAAGAAATCGCAGAGTATGAAGAATTAAATACTAAAATATTAGCTGATGCTATGGTCCGTGGGGCTGATACAGCTTATAAAGCTGTTATGAAACCTAAGGAAGGGACTATATTAACCGTTGCAAGAGGAATGGCTGATAAGGCAGTTGAAATCTGTGAAGAAACTAAGGACATTTTAGAAGCTCTTAGAATCGTTATTGGTCATGGGAAGGAAGTCTTGGACCGTACACCGGATATGCTTCCTGTTCTAAAGGAGGCAGGTGTCGTTGACGCCGGTGGTCAAGGTCTTTTATATGTGTTGAAAGGTGCTCTTATGGCTCTTGAAAATGGTACAGATGTAACTCTTGAAATCGAAGATAATCTTACAAATGATGAAGAAAACATCAAAGTTGCTATTGTTCATGCTGATGAGGATATTAAATTTGGTTACTGTACTGAATTTATCATTGATACAGGTGATAGAAATACTTATGAAGAAAATGTTGAACATGCTGAAACCTTGAAACGCTTTCTTGAAACCATTGGGGATTCTATCGTATCTGTAGCGGATGAAGATTTGATCAAAATCCATGTTCATACGAATGACCCAGGTCTTGCTATGCAACATGGCTTAACCATCGGACAACTTCAGAACATAAAAGTTGATAATATGCGTATTCAGCATGCCAACCGTCTTGTAACTGAATCTGAAATCCACGAAACAACAAGTCAAAAACCTGTAACTAAGGAGTTACCAAAGAAAGATCATGCTTTCGTCGCAGTGTCTGTGGGAGAAGGTATGAATAAAATTTTTGAAAGTCTTGGTGTCGACCATGTTGTAACAGGTGGTCAAACTATGAATCCTAGTACAGAAGATTTTTTGAAGGCAGTTGAGACCATTAATGCAGAAGACATATATATCTTCCCAAATAACAAGAATATTATCTTAGCAGCTAGTCAAGTTTGTGATTTGGTTGAAGATAAGAATGTTCATGTTATTCCATCAAAGACAGCACCGCAAGGTGTAACTGCCCTCATTTCATTTGATGCAGGTGTAAGTGTTGAAGAGAATATAGAGGCTATGACAGAGGCTCTTGATGATGTGAAAACTGGACAGATTACCTTTGCAGTTAGAGATACCAGTATTGATTCCATGGAGATCAAAGAAGGAGATATTCTTGGTATTGCTGATGATGGTATTAAAGCGGTAGATCCAGATCTGAAGCAAGCAACTTATAAGCTCCTTGATCATATCGTTGATACGGATTCTGAACTTGTAACAATCTACTATGGTGAAGATATGACTGAAGAAGGTGCTAAAGAACTTTCGGACTACATTGAAGATAAATATGAGGATGCAGAAGTAGAAATTCACTACGGTGGTCAACCCTTATATTATTTCATCATTTCAGTAGAATAGATATTAATAAGTCAAACTAAACCATATGTTTAATAGACTGCCCTTGACTTAGTCATTGGCAGTCTTTATTATTATTTGGATATCTCCTATGCTATTTTACTATTTTGACTTTCTTGTTTCTTATAAAGTTGTTATAATATACCTTAACTTCAGTTATACAATAAAAAGCGGAGTATACTATGAACCCTTTATTAAACGATATTATCAAACTAAAAAAAGTGGGACCGAAATCTCGAGATATCCTAAATCAATTAGGTATTTATAGAGTGTGTGATATGTTACATTATTATCCGAGAAACTATGAATCTGTAGGCGCTATTACACCAATTAATCAATTGATTCAGAATCAGGTTTATTATATAAAGGGTAGGATAGCATCATCAGTAACCATTAGTAGGTTTAGTGGAAGGGTTATCGTTCAATGTTTCTTAGCTGATACTTCTGGACGTATAAAGTTAATGTTTTTTAATCAACCCTACATAAAAAAGATGCTTAACCAAGGTGATGAAATAATTATCAAAGGTAAATATATCATTAAGAACAACCGTTCTATGATTGCAGCACCTAAGATCATTAAAGAAGAAGAATATGAGAAACTTAAAAAGATTCAGTTAAAGCCAATCTATCCTTTATCAAAAAGCCTAAAGCAAAGTCAACTAAGTTCTTATGTAGATCAAACACTGGAAATGATGAAATACGATATTGATGACTATTTACCAGATCATGTTCGAAAGGAAGTTAATCTAGCCAGTCTCTCTTTTGCTTATGAAAAAATTCATTATCCACTGACAAAAGAAAATCTTGTCATAGCCAGAAGACGTTTGGCTTTTGATGAATTCTTTTTGTTTCAGATGGCGATGAAAGGAATTAAGGAACAGGTCAGAAAAAGTGAGAACGCTTTTAAGATGAGCAAGCATACAGGAGTCAATGCTTTTATAGCACAGCTGCCATTTCGCTTGACTGGTGCCCAATCAAGTGCCCTAGATGATATATTCCAAGATTTTAGAGGAAACTTTACCATGACCAGATTGGTACAGGGGGATGTAGGCTCGGGGAAAACTATTTTGGCGACTATAGCCCTTTTGAATACTGCCTTGTCAGGATTTCAAGGTGCCTTCATGGCTCCGACTGAGGTTCTTGCAAAGCAGCACTATGAAAGTTTATGTAAGCAAGTTTCGCCTTATGGAGTTAAGGTGGAATTATTGATTGGATCCACTAGCAAGAAGCAAAAAGAGGCTATTTATGAAGAACTTAAGATTGGTAAGATTCAGATCATTGTTGGGACACATGCTTTGATTCAAGAAAAGGTTAACTTTGCGGATCTTGCTTTAGTGATAACGGATGAGCAGCACCGCTTCGGAGTAATGCAGAGAGAGGCTCTAGTCAATAAAGGGCGCTACCCTCATACTTTGGTTATGAGTGCAACACCCATCCCTAGAACCTTGGCCTTAATTGTCTATGGTGACCTTGATATCAGTCTTGTGGATGAGTTACCAGCTGGACGGAAGAAGATAGAGACGTATCTGGTCAATTCTACTTATCATGAACGACTTAATAATTTTATAATAAAGGAAGTTGAAGCAGGGCATAATGTCTATGTGGTCTGTCCAATGGTTGAAGATAATGACGATATGGAGAAGCTTAAGTCTGTGGAAGGACATTATGAAGCCTTACGACAGGAGCTTCCAGATTCTATTGTAATAGAGAAACTTCATGGGCGTATGAAAGGCAAGGAAAAGACGGATGTTATTAGACGCTTTTTAACCTATGATACCCAGGTCCTAATATCGACTACTGTTATTGAAGTAGGTGTTAATGTACCTAATGCTACATTAATGGTTATTGAAAATGCAGATCGTTTTGGACTGGCTCAACTTCATCAGTTAAGAGGACGAGTTGGTCGATCAGACCTACAAAGCTATTGTGTTTTGGTGACGGATACTAAAAATACTGACACAAAGAAAAAACTCAAGTTTTTGAAAGATCATGAAGATGGATTCGCTCTTGCCGAATATGACTTAAAAACGAGAGGTCCTGGGGATGCATTTGGTACACATCAGTCTGGTATGCCATTTTTTAAGGTGGCGGACTTGTATGAGGATATGGAATTGTTAGAATACGCAAAAAAACTATCTGATCATTATGAAATTGATGATGGTCTTAAGAAACAACTAGATCTTTTTTATTATCAATTGGATTCAGATATTGGATTGTAGGAGGAATTATGAGGGTAATAGCAGGCAGTGCAAGAAGTCTTCGGTTGGAGGCACCTAGTTCTAAGGTAAGACCAACTACTGATAGAACGAAAGAAACCTTGTTTAATATAATCAACAGCTATATACCAGGAGCAATTGTTTTGGATCTTTTTGGAGGGTCGGGAGGTCTTGGTATTGAAGCATTAAGCCGGGGAGCGACCTTTGCATATTTTAGCGATCGGTATAGACATTCTATTGATTGTATTAAAAATAACTTACAACATACGAAACTTATTGAAAAAGCAAAAGTTTTTATGTATGATTATAAGAAGATGCTACAGTATTTAGCAAATGAAGATATGAAGTGTGATTTGATTTTTTTGGATCCTCCTTATAATGAAAACTTAGAGATGGAAGCCTTAATGATCATTGACCAAGTAAATCTTTTAAGTCAAGATGGTATTGTAGTTGTTGAAAGTTCCAAAGATACAGACATTAATGACAGTGTCCTTCAAGGACTTAGCATATATAAAACAAAAATCTTTAAAACTAATAAATTCACATTTATACAAAAGAGGTGACTAGATGAAAATTGGTGTATATCCAGGTAGTTTTGACCCGGCGACAAATGGACATATGGATATCATTGAACGAGCAAGTAACTTGGTTGATGTACTCATTGTTGGCGTTCTTCACAATCCTGATAAAATTCCTTACTTGACTTTAAACCAAAGAGTTGATCTCCTTAAGGGCCTGACCAATCACATAGATAATGTTATTGTCGAACCCTTTACTGGCTTGTTGGTTGATTTTGTCGATAGTAAACATGCCAATATTATTGTTAGAGGTTTTAGGGCTATATCTGACTTTGAATATGAGTTACAACTGGCTCAAACTAATTATATGCTAAATGACACTGTAGAAACCGTCTTCTTGGTTTCAAGAAATGAATACGCCTATATCAGTTCAAGTATGGTTAAGCAACTGGTGAAATTTGGTGGAGATATTTCAAAAATGGTGCCTACCGAGACTATGGAATTAATGGTTAGGGAAAATGAGAGACGAAGTCAGGAGGGTTAGTGGATGGATTCCATTATGTTATTGTTAGATGAAATTGAAGGCTATTTGCAGGAATGTGGATCTTTGCCTTTTTCAAGTAAAGTGATGGTAGATATGGAGGTTCTGTATGAATTTATGGCAGACCTACGTATGAAATTACCGGAAGAGGTTAAACGTTCTAAGCGAATTATTGATGAACGTGATAAGATGATTGAAACGGCCAATCAAACTGCTAGTGCCATTGTTGATGAGGCTAAAGCTCATGCGGCTAAACTTATTGATGAACATGCCATTAGGACCCAAGCAATTAAGGAAGCAGAGGAATTGATGCATAAAGCAAGAGCCACGGCTGAAGAAATAACGAATGGCTCTTATGAATATGTTGATAATCTTTTAGCTCAGAATCAAGAAGTCCTCAAGGAGATTTTGATGAAGAGTAATCAACAGTTTGAACAGTATAATCACTACTTACGTTCTCAGTTGGATGTTTTAGAGCAGAACAGGAATAATATTAAGAGCGAATAAGTAGAGTTTGTTTATAGTTGAAAATCATGAAGGATTAGACAACGATGACCGGTTGACGGAAGTCGTTGTTTTTTTTGATGCCATATTTAATAAAAACCAATTGATGGTAAAGGTTAGTGTAGGTCATTTCCGCTTCCAATAAATGCTTACCAAAGGGAGACAATTTCTTAGAATGGTCTTTGACATTAGTAATAATAGGTAGGTCAGTTTTTTTCTTTATGAGACGGAGAGCTTCTGATGCTTCTTTCCTAAATCCAAGGACGCGTATGTAAGGGTGACCATTTGCGTTCATATAGTCAAGATCTGAGACTCTAATATTAAGATAGAGGTGGAGTAAACTTCTTTGAATACTGGTCTTGGTGAAGTTCTTGGAAAGAACCTCACTAAGAAAATCTTCATAATTTAATGAAAAATCAAGCTTATTTTTGATCCTTTGATAAAGCTGAAGAGGTAAGTCATAAATATCATTGGTGTCGCTTTCTTTAGAAAGCTGTAACTTATATAGGATATAAGGAAATATGTCATCCATATAGATAGGTAAATAGGTTGAAGATTTCTTAAATACTTGAATGACCTTCTCAGGGATTGCCTTAGCAAGGGAATCAAAAGTTGACAATTGATTATGTGATTTATAAAAATGCTGACGTATGGCTGTAGCGCTTGGTAGAACCTGGTCGAAATCATTACTTAGATAAGAAGCACCAACCCGTTTGACGGTGACTGGTTCTATAGAGGAGGATAATTTGTGAAGTGATTTCATATATTCAATAGCTAGGATATTATTGGAACCCCTTAGAAGGACCTCTGAATTAATAGGACGAGACTGAGTTGTATCCGTTCCATCCAATAAATCAAGGTGTGGTTGCGTAAAAGCAGCATCTAATGCTAAGCTCCTGGCTTTGGCAAAAGAATAACCTTTTTTAAGTTCGCTTTTTAGGGCGTTTTTATAATTGGCTGGTTCAATTGCCAGAAAATCAGCAATATTTTTAAGTTCTTCAATCTGGCCGGATTCACTACCGAAACAAAGAATATCCACAACACCTAAAGTGTTAAGAAGAGAAACAGCGCCATATGAAAAATTCTCTGCACTAGCACTTGCATAATAGGTTGGAAGCTGAATAATAATGTCAGCACCACCCATAAGTGCCATCTCTGTTCTCGTAAATTGATCAAAAACTGCTGGTTCACCCCTTTGAACAAAATTACCACTCATAACAACGATAATAATATCAGCATCATATTCTTGTCTAGTTTGTTCTAGTTGATAAGCATGTCCTAGATGGAACGGATTATACTCTGCAATTATGCCGCATATTTTCATAGTATCACCTCTTTGAAATAATTAATTAAAGTATAGCATATTTAAGCTTTTGAGGTGAAAATTATATCACTTAAAAGAAAAAATGTGAATTATTAAAAAGAAGCCTTGTATACAATGTACATTTTCGTTATAATGTAAACGATGGGTATGATATATATCGCGAAAGGAGCATATAGAATTGAGTTTTATTGAAACGATTAAAGCGAAAGCAAAAAGTAATGTACAGACTATTGTACTACCGGAATCCCTTGAAGAAAGAACATTAGTAGCTACTGAGAAAATTTTGGAAGAAGGAATTGCTAATGTTATTTTAGTTGGTAGTGAAAGCGAAATTAAAGAAAAAGCAGGTAACTTAAATATTGACGGCGCTACAATTGTTGATCCCAAGTCTTTTGACCAAATGGATGATTATGTAGAAACACTCGTTGACCTTCGAAAAAAGAAAGGTATGACTGAGGAGACAGCTCGTGAATTATTAACAACAAATCCTTTATATCTAGGTGTTATGATGGTTAAAAAAGGGTTAGCCGGTGGTATGGTAGCAGGTGCTATTAACTCAACTGGTAATGTGCTTAGACCATCATTACAAATTCTTAAGACTGCACCAGGTGCAGATCTCGTTTCTTCATTCTTTGTTATGGTTGTTCCTGATTGTGACCTTGGATACAAGGGTACATTTATATTTTCTGATTGTGGATTGGTTCAAAATCCATCAGCAAATGAGTTGGCATCTATAGCAGGTTCGAGTGCAAAATCCTTTAAGGCCCTTGTTGGAGCAGAGCCAGTTGTTGGTATGTTAAGCCATTCAACAAAAGGGAGTGCTAGTCATCCTGATGTTGACAAGGTAGTTGAGGCTACTCAATTAGCAAAGGAAAAATATCCTGACTTTAATATTGATGGTGAATTTCAATTGGATGCTGCTATTGTACCAAGCGTTGGTGCATCTAAGGCCCCAGGTAGTGAAGTTGCCGGTAAAGTTAATGTTTTAGTATTCCCAGATCTTGATGCAGGTAATATTGGTTATAAATTGACCCAACGTTTGGCAAAAGCAGAAGCATATGGACCGATTACTCAAGGTATTGCTATGCCTGTAAACGATCTTTCAAGAGGTTGTTCAGCAGATGACATTGTTGGTGTAGTTGCAGTAACTGCTGTTCAGGCTATTAATCAAGGATAGGAGAACGAAAATGAATATATTAGTACTTAACTGTGGTAGTTCATCACTTAAATATCAATTAATAAATATGGAAAACGAAGACGTACTTGCTTTAGGTATTTGTGAAAGAATCGGTATTGATGGTTCTCAAATCAAACACACACCAAAAGATGGTGAAAAAGTAGTTATTCAGGGAGATATGCCAAATCATGAAAAGGCAGTTCAATTTGTACTTGAGGCCTTAACTCATACAGATCACGGGGCTATCTCATCTATGGACGAGATTTCTGCTGTGGGTCACAGGGTTGTACACGGTGGAGAAAATTTTTCTGAATCAGTTGTAATCAACGATGAAGTTATTGCTGCAATTGAAGATTGTATTGAACTTGCTCCTTTACATAATCCGGCTAATCTTACAGGTATCGCAGCGGTTCAGGCTGTTCTTCCAAAGGTTCCAAATGTTGCTGTTTTTGATACGGCTTTCCATCAAACAATGCCAGAAAAAGCTTACTTATATGCCTTGCCATATGATTATTATGAAAGACTTAAAATACGACGTTATGGTTTCCATGGTACTTCACATAAATATGTAGCATATAAAACAGCTGAATTCCTTAATAAAGATATTAAAGACCTTAAGATTGTTGTATGTCATCTTGGTAACGGTGCGTCAGTTTGTGCTGTTGATAGTGGTAAGTCAGTTGATACATCTATGGGGCTTACACCTCTTGAAGGTTTGGTAATGGGAACTCGTTCAGGTGACCTTGATCCAAAAATTCCTGATTTCATTTCAGACAAAGAAGGCCTTTCACATGATGAAGTTATGGATGTATTGAATAAAAAATCTGGTGTACTTGGTTTATCAGGCATTTCCAGTGATTTTAGAGATCTTGAAAATGCGGTAGATGATGGTAACAAAAGAGCTATTATGACTATGGATGTCTTTGAGTATAGAGTAGCTAAATACATTGGTGCTTACGCTGCGTCTATGAATGGCCTAGATGCGGTTGTCTTTACTGCCGGTCTTGGCGAAAACAATAAGCACGTTCGAAAAGGTATTTGTGATTACTTGAGTTATCTTGGAGTTAAGATCGATGATGAACTTAACAACTGTAGAGGTATTGAAAGAGATTTCTCAGCAAAAGATGCAACGACTCGCTCATTGGTTATTCCTACTAACGAAGAATTAATGATTGCACGTGAGACTAAAAGTCTGGTATAATATAATCTCGACCTAAGATTAACCCTTTCATATAGAGATTTATCATTATTTATATAAATCTAGTTGACAAATAGGATTGACCTAGGTATAATATCTGTTGGTGATTTAAAAGCAGACACCACCCAAAGAAGGTGAGATTATGTTAATACATTTGGTCGAAATTTTTAATAGACAAGATCAGGTGATGATTGAAGAAACCTTTAATGATTTCGTTTATGATGACGGTACAATTCAAGTTCCGGCAACAGAGGGTGTACATTTTAAGGTAACACTTAAGAAGTATGCTAAAAGCGAAATTACAATTGAAGGTATATCTAGTACTACATTGGTTATACCTTGTGATCGGTGTACGAAAGACGTTCATGTTAACATTAAAACGGAATTTTCCAGAGATATACACCTTCACGAAGAAGAGGACAGTGCCTATATTCAAGGTGCGAACCTTGATTTGAAAGAATTCATACATCAGGAACTGATTCGTGAATTTCCACAAAAAGTACTGTGCGATGCTGAGTGTAAGGGGATATGCCCTGAATGTGGTGTTAACAGGAATGTAAAAGAATGTACATGTGATCGTGGTCAGATTGACATTAGAATGGCCCAATTCAAAGATTTGCTAGAAAGCGAATTTAAGGAGGTGTAAGGAAATGGCAGTACCAAAGCGTAAAGTATCTGCAGCGAGAAGAGACAAGAGAAGAAGCCAAAACTTTAAGTTGAATGCTCCTAACTTGGCTAAGTGTCCAAAGTGCGGTGAATTAATGATGCCACATAGAGCTTGTAAAGCTTGCGGAACATATAAGAATAAAGTTGTTGTAGACGCTGAATAATCAGATAAAACGATGATAAAGGAGTTGTTACACTAAGGTGTGACAACTCCTTCTTTGTATATAAAACCAGGACCATTGCTTACGTCGTTAACAGTCTAATGAAGTTGATTAAAAGAAGATAAAATGCTAAATCTATGTAAAGTCTATTGAGAAAATCAAGTCTTCCTGTATAATTATTTTTAGATTAGAAGAGGAGGGCTTATGGTATCTAAAGTAAGTAAACGTAGAAGAGAGCTGGAATCAATTCTCCAGACCGAGAATTCTGTACATGTCAATGAGATGGCCAAACTCTTTAAAGTGACCAAAGAAACTATTCGAAACGATTTTGACTTTTTGGTCAAGCAATTTGGATATGAGAGATACCATGGTGGAATTAAGGTGTCTGATGACAAGTTGATGGACAGTAAATATCGGTTTACAGAGAAAAAGAATATCAATGAAGAAGATAAGAAACATATTTGTTTTAGGGCAGTAGACTTAATTAGTGATGGCGATTGTATCTATATAGACGGGGGTTCTACAGTATCCTATCTTCTAAATTATATAGCAAGAAGAAAAAATCTGCTAATCGTTACCCCGTCTATTGCTGTTCTTACCAAGTATGCTATGGAGGGGCTAGAGAAGTCCTTTAAGGAGAATCAGCATGAGTTGCTCTTTATTGGCGGCCAGGTACATACAGATATTCAAACAACTTATGGACCTTATTTTGACCGTATGGTGGAATCCATTAATTTTAATCATATGTTTCTGTCCTTTGATGGGATTGACTTAGATAAACATTGTACCAATGGGGATCAGGTTGCTTTTCACATAGCGGATAGGGTTAGCAAACAAGCTGATAGAAAGATTGTCTTAGCAGATAGTTCTAAATTTGATGTAGTCAAACGATATAAGTCCATGGACCTAAGAGATGTGGATGTTTTGGTTACCAATCATCTTTTAGATGTAAAATGGCAAAAAAGACTGAAAGAAATGGGTGTTCTATACTATAAAGCGTAGACTTATCAGGTTAAGAACTTATTGTTCAGATCCCATTTTATAGAAACAAAATTTTCATTTAAAAAATCAAATAAACCAAATAAAAACAAAATAACGAATCTATAAAACCAAAAATAAACATATAATTAACACTTGTTTACTTGGTTTTTATTTTTATTGCCTATTAACGATGGTATTCTTTTTATACAGGCAGTAAATAATAGAACGTAATAAAGAGAAGACCTGTGATTATGGGAGGAAAATGAGTGAAACATAGAAAAAGTACACGAATAGGTTTTTTGATGCCCTTTTTAATACCCTTGATATTATTTTGGATTATACCCTTGTTAACTTCTTTTTTTATTAGTTTGACGGATTGGGATTATATATCGCCAACATTTAATTTTGTCGGTTTAGAAAATTATGAATATATGCTAGGTGATCCTGATTTTATAGATGTTCTTCTAAATACATTTATTTTTGCCTTTGGAACTATAGGATTGACAATCTTATTAGGTTTGGCCTTCGCCCTTCTCTTTCAGGAGAATTTTAGGGGAGGAAGAATATACCAATTAATCATTTTTTCACCTTGGATTACACCAACGGTTGCTGTAGCTCTTGTTTGGTCCTGGATTTATGAGCCTGACCGAGGTTTTGCCAACTATATTCTTTCTACTTTTGGAATTGAACCCTTACAATGGCTTCATTCCGGTGACACCGCTATGCTTGGTATCATCATATTTACCGTTTGGAAGTCAATAGGATGGACTATGCTCTTTTATTTAGGGGCACTTGAGAAAGTGCCTAAAAGTGCATACGAGGCAGCTAGGATTGATGGTGGAAACTGGTGGAATACATTTATACATATTACATTGCCCCTAATTTCACCCACAACATATTTTCTTTTTATTATTAATTTGATTTCAGCTATTCAGGTCTATGATCAAATACAGATTATGACACAAGGAGGTCCTGGGGGTTCGACAACAACCCTTCTATATATGTACTACGAAAAGGCCTTTCAAAACTTTCAAATGGGTCCAGCCAACGCTGTTGCCATGATAATCCTGGCTTTGATACTAGCTCTTTCCCTTGCCAGTTCCCTTATTAGTAAAAAGTATGTACATTACGAGTAGAAAGGATGAGAATATGAGAAAAGAAGACATATTAGCTTTCCTAAAACACATTTTCTTGATTTCGGTATCAATAGTATTTGCCTTTCCTTTTATTTGGATGGTTCTTGGCATATTTAAAACCAACAACGAAATTTGGCAGACACCTTATAAACTTCTTCCGGGAAGCTGGGACTTAATCCATGTAATAGATAGTCTTAAAAATATTAAGTTTACCTCATATATATTAAACAGCTTTTACGTAGGTATCGTTGGGACATTGATTATGTTAATTGCATCAACCTTATTTACTTATGTTATCGTATTTATGGGAAACAAGTACAGCAATTGGCTCTTCTATATAGTTTTAGCTATATACATGCTGCCTGGTGCTGTGACTTATGTGCCTGCCTATGTTATTTTGGCTAACCTTGGCTTGGTGGATACCCTGACAGGTTTAATGTTCACTTATGTTGCTAGTATCTTTGCCGTCTTCTATTTAAGACAGTCATTTATGAAGATGAGTAAAGATTATGTAGATGCAGCGAGAATGGATGGAGCGAATCATTGGAAGATATTACGTCATGTCATATTTCCTTTGAATAAATCAGCATTTTATACGGTCTTTGTACTAACCTTTGTTCAACAGTACAACAACTACATGTGGCCAAGTATTTTGCTGAAAGACCAAAAAAAATATTTGGTCTCACAAGGTCTAAGACAGTTTTTTATTCAAGATGGTGCTTATGGAATGAATTGGTCTGAAGTTATGCTTGCCAGCACGGTGACTATCATTCCTGTTATTATTGTATTTATCTTAGGTCAAAAGTGGTTTGTAACAGGCATAATGGAAGATAGTGGTCTTAAATAGACAAAAGGAAAAGTGGAGGAAGAAATGAAAAAGATAGTTTTGTTATTGGTAATGATTATGATGCTGTCTGCTTGTGGAGCAGCCAGTAATGAGAATGAAATTGCCCAGGTAAAGGGTGCATTAGAAACTGGTGATGGTGCTAATGAAGCAAAGGAACCTGTAGAGATTGAATTTTGGCATGCCTTAGGTGGTTCATTAGGTGATGGACTAAATATTATTATTGATGAATACAATGATTCTCAAAGTGATTACCTTGTTAAGCCGGTAGTTGTCGGTTCTTATTCTGAAATCGATGAAAAGCTTCAGGCCGCATATGCAGGGAAAACGGTTCCTGCTTTAGTAGCTGGTGGTTCTAAAGATGTGTTTTTTCAAAAAGGATTAGTAGAGTATTTTGAAGATTATATGCCACAAACCTATGATAAGGATGATATCGTTGGAGGGTTTCTTAAAGCTGGAACAAGGGATGGAAAATTAGCTTTTGCTCCTGCATATGGTACATCACAAGTGCTCTATTATAACAAGGAGGTATTAAGTCAAGGGGGAGCTTTGGAAGAAGACTTGGGGGATTGGCAGACACTAGCAGGTTTGTATGATAAAGTAAAAGGTATTAATACAGGAGTAGATGCTATTGAGTATGTTTGGGAGCCAATGTGGGGTTCATCCAATATTGCGGATATTGTATCCAGTAACGGAGGTAGCTTCCTTTCAGACGACGGTTTGACTGTAACTATTAATTCACAGGAATGGGTTGAAGTCTTAGATCAAGTTAGAAGCTGGCTCCATGAGGACAAAATTATGCGTATCCATTCAGGAGGACAAGGTTGGGAATACTGGTATAAAACCATGGATGACTGGGTATATGGTAAATCATTAGGATATACTGGTTCTCCAGGTGACTATGTCATTGCTCTTGATGCAGTTACAAAAGCTAATGAAGAAGGTTATATCAATGAATTTGCTGTAACACATCAACCGGGTTGGAATGGTAATGACCCTGCTCCTTATTTTTTTAGTATGATGTATTTCATACCAAAAGCATCCAATATCAGTGAAGAGGAAAAAATGGGAGCTGCCGATTTCGTGACTTTTGCAACCAGCACAGAAAATACGGCAAGATTTTCTATGGCAACTGGATATGCAGCTGTTCGTAATTCGGTACTTAAGCTGGCTGAATATCAAGAATACCTTAGTTCAAATCCTGATGCGGATGCGGCACTTAAGCAAATTGATCTTTATGCAGTACCTGAGTGGGTTGATCCAACAGGGGGAGCTATCACTGAAGCTCTAAAAGAAGCTATTGATAAGATTGAAATTGAGAATATTCCTGCACAGGAAGCTCTTAATGCGGCTGCTGAAAAAGCCCAAAGAGAACTGGATAAGGTAAATCAATAAATAGATGATATACAATAAGGTGGGACTAGCACGCCCACCTATAATTAATAATTGGAAGTGTGATGATAACATCATGTTTCCAATGGAATGTAGGTTAAGGATGAAAACTGTCAAACATATAGTAAGAGAATCTTATGAAGAGTTTATATTGGATAAGGGATCTGCAGACGGATTTTTGTTGTCTTTTCTCCCAGATTGCCAGTTACTTATATATATACAGATCTATTCCTTGGAAAATGAATATATCGGACAAGTGCATCTTGGATACACTAATTTTCCAAAGTCAATTTATCTTTCAGATGAAAAAACATCAATCAATGGGACAAGGGAAAATCTAAAGAAAAGCTTCAAAGAAGCGCAACAACTGATGATAAAGGTTACGACACTAGCAGAGAGTCCCAGCTTTTATTATTTGGAAATAAACCTTGAGGAAATGCCATGGGAGGAAGGAGCAAAAATCTTTGGACAGACTTTAAATCTACCCTATAAATCACTATTTATACCTGAAGTAAAAGCAAAGGCGTGGACCTATTATAGAGGAGATTTTCATGGACATACCAATTTTTCGGATGGACATATAAAAATTGAGGAGGTTCCCGAATATTTATTAGTGCAAGGATTGGATTTTATGGCTATGACAGACCATAATGCAGTAGCTTGTCAAATGCCTCTATGTCAAAGCCTTCTGATACCTTCTTTTGAAATGACCTTGCCATTTGGTCATATTAACATTCATGGAGTGGAATCATGTGAGATACTTGATAAAAAAAGACTAGCCTTACTTGAGCATATAAACAGCAAGCATCTTATAGGGATTAATGAGTTGCTGATGAATTATTCAGACTCAAATATCTCACTTAATCATATGTTTATGAAACCTTGGGACTTTCAAATGAATCATTTGGATTTAAGCTTAGTTAATACTATAGAGGTTATCTGTGATCCAACATATCCTACAGCTAGTGATGCTAATGACAAGGCAATTGATTTTTTGGATTATTTATGGACATGTGGATTGCAGATTTATGGGATTGGAGGTAGTGACTGTCACCAAAGAATCAATGAACTTTACCAAGGTGCAAATAGACCAAGTGTCTATGGGGATCCATCAACTTATGTGTCTTCAAAGGAACTTAGTAGCAAGGCTATTCTAAAAGGGATAAAAGAGGGAAGGTCCTATGTCAGTCGTTTTTGTCAAATAGATTTGATTATCGATAATGGACAAATATTACCAGGTGAAGCTTTTAATAAGTCGATTATTGATTATTATGTAAAAGTCAATCCCTATGAAGGTGAAAATCTTGATGGATATATCGCATATTTTGTCCTTGATGGAATTAAAGTGAAGCAGATACCTATAGGGAAAAATCTTCACTTTGAGTGTAACTTCACGCTTGACTATAGAGATTACCATTGGATACGCTTTGGTATCATGGATCCTATGGGGCATCATATAGCCTATGTTAATCCTATCTATTGCAATAGAAAGACACCTGATACGTACATTTTAGGCGACATGATTGAGGAGTTTCATAAGCATGATTAAGGGAATATTATTTGATAAAGACGGAACTTTGATTGAATTTGAAAAGACATGGTTTTCTATTATGACCCTTGTTTTTAAAAAAATTGAAGATCAAGGATTAATGACATCCGATGAGATAAAGTTAATAAAAGAAAGAAGTGGTATATTAAGGAATGGATTTTCTAAGGAATCTAAGATACAATATATGCCAACAAGTGAAATCGTTAATCAATGGTCCATGTGGGTCATTCGACAACCAGTGTCTTTTTTTAAAGATAGGTTATATCAGATTATCAATGAATCCAGTTTAGATGAGTCAGTAGAGATTAAACTTCTTCCAAAAACTATGGAAACTATTGCTTATTTAAGTGATAAATATAGAATAGGAATTGCTACAGCTGATACCAAGGATTCCATGCTTCACTCACTTAGTCATAGTGGTTTATTGGGCTACTTTCATTATTTTGGGTCTGACGACGGAGTCTGTAAGGGAAAACCTGACCCTATGATGGCAGAAGAGTTCTGCAGAACTATCGGTGTAAGGATGGATGAAATTCTTATTGTAGGTGACAGTGTAAGTGATTATGAATTTGCCCTTAATGCTGGCTGTCATTTTGCGGGGATAGATAATGAATATGGAAGCTTAAAGGATTATCTAAGAATGATGAATCAATCGGCAGTTATGGTTGAAAATCTAGAAGAACTTGTCAAATGTTTTGACTTATAATATGAAGAAAGTGGTCACTAGAGTATGAATCATGAAAAGTATCAACTTCTAGGATGGATATTTTTTGTTATATGTTCTTTCCTTTATATTACAAGCAGTATTTATAATAAGGACATAATAGGTTTTTTAGGAGGGCTATTCTTTTTAGGGGGATGCGTTTTCTTCTTGATTCCCTTCCAAAAAGCGTCAAAGAAATAATTAAAATAGATCTGTTTTCAGTAGAACTGGAAACAGATCTATTTTAATTTACAGAAGTTTACAGATTTAGTTGATTTACCAAATAAAAAATAGTATATTAAATGAAGAAGAACTTAAAGGGGGTCTATAATGGACTTGACTAGGATTGCTATTGATGCCAATGGTGGTGATAACGCACCGGAAATCGTTGTAGACGGATGTTTGAAAGCTATAGAAGAAGCCAGTGATATAGAACTGATTCTTTTTGGCGATCAGGAAGATCTTGAAAGACGTTTATCAGAAAGAACTTTTGATAAGAAGAGAATCAGTATCATAGATGCTAAGGAAAAGATTGATAATAATGAAGCACCTGTTCTTGCCATACGTAGAAAAAAGAATTCATCCATTGTTAAAGGGATGCAGTATGTAAAAGAGGGTCATGCACATGCTTTTGTTTCAGCAGGAAGTACAGGTGCTGTTCTTGCAGGTGGTACATTAATTGTTGGGCGGATTAAAGGTGTCGAACGACCTGCTCTTGGATCTTTAATTCCAACAGCAAAAGGTATGATGCTTTTAATGGATTGTGGTGCAAATGCTGAGAATAAACCAAGTCACTTACACCAGTTTGCAAAAATGGGTTCAGTTTATATTGGTGCTTTTCTAGCTATCGATAACCCTAAGGTTGGACTTGTTAATGTAGGTGCTGAAGAGAAAAAAGGGAATCCGCTATATCAGGATACCCATCAACTCCTTAAAGGAGATACATCCATTAATTTTATAGGAAATGTAGAAGGCAGGGATATTTCAACTGGTATTGCTGATGTTGTAGTGGCTGATGGTTTTACTGGAAATATTATTCTTAAACATACAGAAGGTCTTGCCAGTACATTAATGGGTATGGTCAAAGAGGGAATGACTTCAACACTTATATCAAAGATTGGTGCTCTTATGGTCAAAGGTGCTCTTAAAGAGAATCTCAAGAAACTGGACTATACTGAATATGGTGGAGCTCCACTTCTTGGACTTGAAGGATTGGTAGTGAAAGCTCATGGTAGCTCTAATGCTAAGGCCTTTAAAAATGCAATTTTACAGTGCAGAACTTTTTCTAAAGAGAAAGTTAATGATAAAATCAAACAACATTTATTATAGTTAATTGGAGGTATTCACATGGATGAAAACAAATTATTAGAAATTATCGCCGAATTTACTACCTATGAACCAGAAGATATTAAGGAAACCATGGACTTTGTTGACGACTTAGGCATTGACTCTTTGGACCTTGCTCAGATTATTCTAAGTGCTGAATCTGAATTTGATGTTGACTTGGAAGATGATATGATGGAAAATGTAAAAACGGTAGGAGATGCTCTTGAAATGCTCAGAGAAAGCATTGAAGAGTTGGATTAGGATATTTAAATGACAGAGACCCACTTGGGTAGGTTAGGCTAAGGATAATTTTAGAAAAATAAAATAAAAAGCACCTCCTATGACTATTTTGCTAAAGAAAATATATCATAGGAGGTGCTTTTGTTCTTCTATAGAAAAGTATAGTTCATGTATCAGTATATCTATTCATTCTTAACAAGAATGATTCTTTCTATAGTCCGATGGTGTCATTTTATGAATACGTTTAAATAATTTTGAAAAGTGATCAGTACTATTATAGCCAACAATAGAGGAAATCTGTTCTAATTTTAAGTTTGTATGACATAGGAGCTCTCTTGCTTTTGTCATTCTCATATTTGTTAAAATATCAACCAAAGTTTGGTTGGTATTTTTTTTGATCATACGAGAAAGGTAGCTCATGTTGTAATGAAATACACTAGCAAGATTTTCCAAGGTTACATTCTGATAATGATTTTGGATATATAGTAGAATCTGTATAAAATCTGCATGGGCGTTTGAACTTTTCTGACTATCATAAATTTGAATGGTATTTGAATATCTTCTTAGCAAGAGACTGAATAAAAGATGCGTTCTACTAATAATACATGTATTTGAATATGCATCTGAAATATAACTTTCCATAAAAATATCTTTTATTGTATTTCTGATATCATTAGAATTGTCAGTACGAAAGGAAATGTAATTGGTAGTTTCTTTTTTCGAATAAAGTATTGTTCGGAAGAAAGAAGATAAGAGATCTTCTTTTGCTAATAATTGAAAAAAGGTGGTGTCAAAGGTGTTTTTTCGCAACATGAGAGAGATAACGATACTATCATCATTCACGGTTACATCATGTCTGGAGTGTGGTGCAATAATGTAGAGCTCTCCTGTAGATAAAACTCTTGTTTCGTTTTCAAAGGTCATTTTACAGTGACCGGACATTACATAATTTACCTCAAAAAAATTGTGTGTATGCATATGTTCAATAATATCAGGAACATATCTAATCGCAAATACTTCCAATGCTTCAGGCATGATTGATTCTGCCGCAATTGAGTGACTAGAATTAGAAAAATTTTCAAAAAGATTCCTTACAGGAAGATTATCTAGTAAGTCAAAAAAAGTAGCATCATTAATTGTACTCCAAAGAACATCCGATGGAAGGGCAGGCGTACCAATATGTTCTAAATTATGATTAAACAGATAGGTTACAATATTTTTGAAACTTGTTTTTGAACCATATTGTTTGAGATGCCGACTTGATTGAGCCTTAACTTGCGCATACGTAACATAAGAAGTTGGATGCATAAATAATATTCTCCTTTTTTAAAATCTATAATTAGTATGAATCATAACAGTCCAAAAGACAATAGAAAAAATGATTATTTTATGTGAATGTAGATTATTTTTATTGCCAAAAAAAATATTTATAAAAATTATCAGGTAAAAAAAAGATGGATTTATTGAAAAGGATAACATGGAAAGCGACCAGTAAAGTGCATATAATAAAACTAGATTATTTACCATAAATAAACTGGGTAAATAAGGGAAGGAAATAGTTTGTGAAGATCAATTTAAAAGAAAAACCATTTAATTTATCAGACAATCAGATTGCGTTTGTGGAACAAAAACTTAATAGTATGACTTTGGATGAAAAAATAGGTCAGTTATTTCTTCCGATTAACTTTATTACAGAAGAAGATGAACTAAGAAAATTTGTAAGAGCTTATCAACCGGGAGGTCTCTTGAATCGTCCGGCACCAGGTGCAATTAATCAGAAACTACACCGTGTTATGCAAGAAGAGTCTAGAATTCCAATGTTCATTCCTGCCAATATTGAATCAGGTGGAAACGGAGTCGCAGTAGAAGGGACAGCATTTGGAAATCCACTTCAGGTAGCTGCAACAGGAGATACAAAATTTGCCTATGAATTAGGAAAAATTGCCGGTACAGAAGGTAGAGCATGTGGCGTTAATTATGCCTTCGCACCAATTATTGATATTGATTACAATACATTAAATCCAATTACAAATACTAGAACATTTGGAAATGATCCGGAGACAGTATATCAGATGGCTTCTGCTTATATTGATGGATTAACAGAAGATGGAGAAGATATGTGTTACTCCATCAAACATTTTCCAGGCGATGGTGTAGACAATCGTGACCAACATTTACATATAACATATAATACATTATCTGTAGAAGATTGGGAAGCTTCCTATGGAAATAATTATCGCAGACTAATTGAAAAAGGTGCGACAACTGTTATGGTGGGACATATTGGATTGCCGGAATATGTTAAAGAAATAAATCCAAATGCAACAAAAAAAGAACTTTTATCACCAGGTTCCCTATCAAAAGAAATTGTAACTGGATTACTTCGCGAACGAATGGGATTTAATGGGGTAATTATTACGGATTCAACTAGTATGAATGGTTTTTATGCCCATATGTCTAGAAAATTGGCGGTGCCAATGGCCATAGCCAATGGATGCGATATGTTCCTTTTCAATTTTAGTGTTCAAGAAGATTATGCATTTATGAAGCAGGGAATTGAAGATGGGATTTTAACCCTAGAACGTGTGGATGAAGCCGTTACTAGAACCCTAGCATTAAAAACTGCTATGGGATTATTTGAAAAGCAAGAGATGGGAACTTTAGTGCCTACAGAAGAAGCGCTTAAAGTTCTGGGTAAAGATGAATATCAGGAATTAGCAAAAAAATGTGCAACAAAGGCAGTTACCTTAGTAAAGGATGAGGAAAACAACCTTCCTATTTCACCTGAAACACATAAGAAAATCATGGTCTATGTTATGGGTGATCGGGAAGATTTTTATGGAAATCAAAAAGTCGGCACCATGTTTATAGAAGCAATGAGAAAAGAAGGATTTGATATTGATACCTTTGATTATTCTGTGCATTTCCCGAATCCAAATGAAACAACAGAAGCATTCATCGAAAAGTATGATGCAGCAATTTATGTGCTAAGTGAGGGGACATCAAGTAATCAGACAAGTGTTCGTCTTACTTGGAACTTACCACTAGCAAATGATGCACCGTGGTTTGTTAATGATATTCCAACTATTGCCATTTCATTCGCAAATCCCTATCATCTTCGTGATATGCCTGAAATAAAGACATTTATCAATGCATATACAACGAGTCATTATAATGTAGAAGCGGTTGTGGATAAGATTCTAGGAAGAAGTGCATTTACAGGAAAAAATCCGGTTGATACGACTTGCGGATATTATGAATTGAATTTATAGGAGAAGGGGTTGGAATGTAAATGATTAAACATGTATCAATTTTCTTTTTAAAAGATGAGAATAAAGAAGAGAACAAAAAAAGCCTTGTAAAAATGCTAGAACAATTTGAAGGCAAACTAGAAAATATTACAGAGTATCAGGTAGGGAGCGATTGTATGAAACGCCCACCAAAAGGTTTACCAGGAGTTCCTGAATTTGGAGATGTTATGCAACTTATTGGTTTTAAGAATGAAGCAGATGCAAGCAGTTATGCCATGCTACCTGCACATGTGGAACTGATGAAGTTATCAGAAAGTATGATTGAAAGAGTAGTAGCCATAGATATTCAGTAGTAAAAGGAGAAAAGACATGGTAATTGATTTTAATGGAAAAGTTGCATTAGTAACAGGTGGAGCAGGCGGTATCGGAATAGCTTGTGTGAAAAATTTACTAGCATCTAATGCAAAAGTTGCAATTGTAGATGTATCAGATCAGGGGCTTGATGCTGCAAAAGCAGAATTAGCAGGTTTAGGAACTTTTGCATGTTATCAACTTGATATCTCAAAAGTAGAAACAATTGGTCCTGCAATTGAAAAAATTCGAAAAGAGCTTGGTGAAATAGAAGTATTGGTACAGACAGCTGGATTATTAAAGGGCCAGGATGGACTAGCCATAAAAGAAAATGAATGGGATTTAAT
Organism: Vallitaleaceae bacterium; assembly: GCA_963677625.2. Lineage (GTDB taxonomy): Bacteria > Bacillota > Clostridia > Lachnospirales > Vallitaleaceae > UBA1351. Next base: position 53,593 of record CAXXSW010000001.1, on the reverse strand, counting down.
GATGAATATCAATGCTCGTGGCATGTTTTTTGTTATGCAAGAAGTAGTCAGCCAGTCCATGAAACATACAGGAGGAAGTATTGTAAACTTTGCTTCCATGGCAGGTATTCGTGGTATGCGTGCAGGAATGGCATCTGCTCATTATAGTGCAAGTAAAGGAGCTGTAGTTGCAATGACAATGCAGGCTGCAACAGAATGGGCTGAGTATGGCGTTCGTTGTAATGCGGTTGCACCTGGTGGAGTATTAACGCAAGCAATGGCGGCAATGGAATTTCCAGAGGGAGCACTTGATCCAATTCCGCTTAAGAAGTTGTCAAAACCGGAAGATATTGCAAATAGCGTTGAGTTTTTAGCAAGTGATAAATCAGCTATGATTACGGGACAGACACTTATCATTGATGGTGGAAGTTCAATTGTAGGATACTAAGAAAAAACGAAAAAGTGAAAGGATAATAAAAGATGAAAATAGCAATTATTGGAGCAAACGGAAGGTTAGGAACAAAGGTAACAGAACAGGCGCTAGACAGAGGAATGGAAGTAAAAGGATTCATTTATGATGGTGAAATTCCAGATGAACGCGTTCAAGTCGTGAATAAAAGTTTGTTTGATATAACAAAAGAAGACATTGCCGATTGTGACATTATGATTAGTGCATATGGTAGTGGAGTTCATGCAGATCCTGCTTTAAATCATCAGGCATTTCTAAAATACATTGAATTAAATGATGGTACAGACCGCCATTTGATTGCAATCGGTGGAGCAGGAAGTTTGTTTACAGATGAAACTCACGCTAGCTATTGCTATGAAGCACCTGATCATCCGGAAGTTCTAAAGGGTATTTCAAAGAACATTAAGCTTGGAATTGATGAATTAAAAAAAGTGACAAATATAAACTGGACTGTTGTATGCCCATCTTCATTCTTTGATTTTGAAGGCGCCTTAACAAAGAACTATCAGGTTGGAACTGAAGGTCATTTGATTTTCAATGAAGAAGGAAAAAGCTATGTTACATATAACGATTTAGCAATGGCTATGTTAGATATAGCAGAGCAGAATACATATAATCAGATGCAAGTTACGATTGGAACAAAATAGGAGTCGTTTATGAAAACTTCGTGTAATCGAACAGGAATCAAAGCAGCCATATTAACGATGTCATTTATTCAAATGGCAACAAATGCAATTGCACCAATTCTTGCAAATATAATGGAACGTTTTCCTGAAAAATCAGTGACAAGTGTACAATACCTCATGACATTCCCAAATCTTTTAGCTGTTATTATGAGTGTCATTACAGGAAAAATTGCAACAAGGTATCCCAAAAAAATCTTAGAGATTACAGGATTATTGTTAGCTAGTATGTCTGGTATAGGATCCTTCTTTTTTCACGATAGTTTAACCCTTCTTTATGTATGGGCAGGAATGTTGGGAATAGGAATTGGTCTTGTTGTGCCAATAGCAACGTCGTTAATTTCTGATTATTTTTCTGGAGAAGAACAGGGAAGACTCTTAGGGTTTCAAACAAGTGCAGCCAATATTGGTAGCATGTTAATGACCTTTTTTGGTGGAATGCTTACAGTAATAGCTTGGCATTATAATTATCTCGTCTATCTGTTTGCGGTTCCTGGATTGATTTTATCATTTCTTTTTGTTCCAAAAGTGAATATGAGTACTAAAATTGAGGAAAATGATAATAAAATACAAATTCCAAACTCTGCCTGGCTATATTTTTTTGTGTCAGCAATATTTATGTTACTTTTCTACATGGGACCGACAAATTTATCCATTTTAGTAAAAGAAAGGCAGATTGGTAGTGCTATCACAGCGGGAAATGCAACAACATTACTCTTGCTTGGTGGATCTGCTATGGGTCTAGTGTTTGGTAAAATTTCATCAAAGATTGGCAAAAATACGATTCCTATGGGCTTTCTAGTTCTTTTTATGGGATATATGTTGATTTATAATGCAAACCAAGCCTTGCTTTTATATATTGGAAGCTTTTTTGTTGGAACGAGTAATACACTTGTTTTACCACAATGTATGGGTCAAATGATAACAGAGAATAAAAAGCAAAGTACTTTTTTAATGTCAGTCGTATTTGCAGTTGCCAATATAGGAACTTTCTTAGCACCTGCATTAACAGGTATTTCTGCAGCTATAATGAAAAATGATCTTGCAAGTTCAAGATTTTTGTTTACGGCTGTGACATCTTTAGTGCTTGCCTTGTTACTATTGGTTTTGTTACAAGGGAAAAAAGTGAATAAAGAAGAGAAAAGTCAACCAACAAATATGGTGTAATTTTTCTTTTTGAGGAAAATGAAATGAATCAGACTAGAAAGAATAAACAATACATAAATCATAAAGAACACACATTAAAAGGCCAATTAGGGTTGTTGTCTATGATTGGCTACATAGCAGTGGTTTGTGTATTGATTATTCTGGATTATGGTCTGATTTATAGTCATAATGCAAACATTGAAGCATCAAATATTACGGCCTTAGAGACTTATATAAATAATGCAGATAGGGCCATGAGAACAATAGATGAAACGACCTTTTCCTTTTATAATGAAAGCGAAGATTTTCAGACTCTTTCTTATACTGATAATGAGAAAATTAAGTTCAATAATGTCTATAAGCTGATGGAACAGGCAAGCGAGCAAATGAAGATGAAGACAGATTTGACAGGTGTCATTATCCTCTATAACAAAGGGGGAAGTCGTAGATATGTTTTTTCTGAATCCGTTGATTTTAACACTAAAATAGAAATTGTTCAACGGGTTTATGAAAAGACCACACAGCCTGAAAATGTGAAAGAAGGATTTTTGGTATGCGTAGATGAAGATGTTTATTATGTCTATGAGATGGAACGTAAAAATGCAACTATCGCATGCTTGACAAAATTATCAGAGACAGGCTTAGAAAATCGTTCATACCAAAATAGAAAGATTATCTTAACTTATGGTCAGATTGTATTGACAAATCATGAGCTGGCTAAAACATTTGAAATTAGCGGCAATGAAATAAATGAAAAAAACAAAAAAATGAAGGTAGGTAGTACGAGAATATACATAGATAAAATAAAAAAAATGAATATTGGTGTATATTTACTTGTAAACAATGATTACAGCAAATCATTAGATCCCTTACATATCTTGCTGATTATAATCACTGTTTTTGTTGTTATCTTTGTATTTGTATTATATCGCTTTTTAAACCATCAAATATTAAACCCACTTAAATCTATGACAGATTCTATGATATTAATACGTGAAGGAAAAAAGAAGGCTAGCTTGGAATTATCAGGTCATTATTTGGAGCTGAAAGAAATAAATAACGCATTTAATTCTATGATGGATGAAATTGAACAGCTAAAAATCAGTTCATATGAGGAACAGATTGAAAAGCAGAATGCACAAATGCAGTGTTTTCAGATGCAGCTTCAGCCGCATTTCTATTTGAACTGTTTAAAAAGTTTAAATAGCATGGTGATTTCTAATGATACAGAAGATATGCAGGAGCTCATATTGACTATTTCAAAACAACTTCGCTATTTAATGAAAAATGAGGCAAAGCAGGTTACTGTGGATGAAGAAATTGAGAATGTAAAAGACTATTTAGAATTACAGAGGTTAATATCTTCTCGCAAATTCGAATGCGATATTCAAATAGAAGAGGAATCCCTACTTGAAGAAATCCCTATTTTGCTCATTCATACTTTTGTTGAAAATACATTCAAACATGCCGTTTTGCCAGAGGGTGAAACACTTCTGAAATTGAAAATTAAGGGTATTCTTCTTCAGACTGAAAAAGGAAGAATGTTTGATGTTACCATAGAAGACAATGGTATAGGCTATCCTAAAGACATTTTGGATATTATTAATTCCTCAGAACAAAGAAGTGATGATGGGGTGGCAATTGGAATTCTAAATGTGAAAAAACGTTGTCGATTGTTATATGGTGAAAGTGCAGAGTACATGTTCTATAATATGCCTGGTGCAGCAAGTGAAGTGGTAATACCTCTTTATTGACAGAGTAACCAATAAATTTATATAGGAAAAACGAAAGTACGTTAATTGGGATAAAAGGTGGGGTAAACAAATGAACGTATTGGTGATTGACGATCAAAAAACAGTGGTTGACAGTATATGTAGTGGCGTGAATTGGAAAAACATGGAAATAGATAAGGTCTTTTTTGCCTACAGTGCAAGGGAGGCCCAAAAAATTATTTCAGAAGAAAAAATTGATATTATGCTATCTGATATAGAAATGCCGGAGATGGACGGACTGGAACTTTATAGTTGGGTCAAAGATCAGGGATGGGATATTGATTGTATTTTTCTTACAGCACATGCTGATTTTTCATATGCAAAAAAAGCCATTCACTTAGGTAGTGTAGAGTATATTTTGCAGCCTGCAAAGTTATCTAACATTGAGAGTGTCATCAATAAAGTAAGAAAAGAACGAAATAGTCGATTGCATCTGAAGGATTTAGAAAAACTTCAGATTTTTTTGCGTGAGAAAGAAAATGTTATTCTTGATCGAACCTTTGAACAGCTATTACATAATGGGATGGAAAATGGTGAGGAGAAAATTAGGCAAATTTGTCATAAAGAATATAGTAACGAGTTTTTCTTTCTTTTTGGAATACAGATTACCAGGTGGAAAAAATCAGAATGGGATAATGCCCTTGTCCGAATGGCTTTATTAAACGTGATTAGTGAGATGTTTGAAAAGATTGTGTGTGAAATATTAATTGGTGGTATTTCAAAGACAGATTATGTTGTGATTATCCATGGTGACAAGAATCAATTAGCAGAAAATAGTATAGAAGATAAAATAGAACAATTACATACATTTATTCAAATGAAAATGGATTTTGCAATTGCCATATATATAGGTGGATATCTTAAAAGTGATATGCATTTAGCCTTACAAGAACTACTTGAATTACAAAAAGACAATGTGTCCCTGGAGGAAAAAATATTTAATGAAATAAAAGGGGATTTGATTGGAAGAAAAGAAATAGAAGCCCTGCATCAAGAACGTTGGAATGAACTCTTGGAGGATGGCAGTGGTGAAGTCGTATATCAAGATATTGCTTCTTTTTTTGAGATTTATCGGGAACAGCTGAACCTTGAAAGCATGAAAAGTATACATTTAGCATATTCCAAAGCATTGTTTGAAGTCATTAACAAAAAACAGTTAAGCGTTAGCAGTTTTTTCAAAGAGAATTATACTTACGATAATTTTATGAACTGCTATGAAACATGCGAAAAAATGCTGGAAGGAATAAGTTATTCTTTAAATATGCTCCAGATAGAGAGCAAAGAGGTGAAAGAAGAACGTATCTTAAGGGCAAAAAAATATATTTCTGAAAATATAAGCAAGAATATTTCGAGAGCTGAGGTTGCAGCTTATGTATATTTTAATGAGGAGTATTTCTCAAGGTGGTTTAGTAAAAATACAGGTGCTTCCTTTAAAGATTATGTTACAAAAGAAAAATTAACCTATGCAAAAAAAATGTTGGAGAATACAAACTTTTCAATAGCCATTATTGCTTCTAAAATTGGATGTCATAATTTTTCCTATTTTTCTAAGATGTTTAAAAAAAATGAAGGTATGACGCCTCAAGAATATCGGAACCATCAGGGGAACTAAAGATTTTAAGGGTTTTGGATGTGTTTTTGTGACTTTTATATAAGGAGTCACAAAAAGAACATTAGAAGGTCATGTAGGTTACAGAGAAAATATCTAAAGAAAGATATAATGGGTTTATCAAAAACAAATAGGGAAATCTTAAAATACAGAATAGGATTTTTCTAAAAAAAGGAGGATTATTATTATGAAAAATGTATGGAAAAGACTTCTTTCTGTATGTCTTTGTACAGCAATGACTTTAAGTTTGCTTGCAGGATGTGGAAGCGGTAAAGAAGAACCAACGGGGGAAACAGAAAAAGCAGGAGGAACAAAGGCAACTGGAGAAACAGCAGAAAACTTGCCAACAAAAACAAGTGATATGCCGGTTGTAAATTATGTCATGCCTTCATTTTCGGATTTTTCTGATGCACCATCTGTTGAGGCAGAACTAAACAAAGTGCTTGGTGAAAAATATGGTATTCAAGCAAAACTAACCTATATTTCAATTGGTGCTTGGGTTCAACAGTCAAATCTTTTATTGACAGGTGATGAAGCCGATGTAGTTGCCGTGTTCATTTCACCACTGAGCAACTATGTAACAAATGGACAGTTATTACCACTAGATGACTATTTTAACAATTCTTCAGACAGAATGAAAAATATATTCTTAGAGGGTCAAATGAGTAGTACACGAGTAAATGGAGAACTTTATTCATTAAGTAATTTTAAGGATTTTGCTGGATCTGTAAAATTTATCATGGATGAAAAAATTGTAGCCGATATGGGTATTGATGTTGATAGTATCAAGACTCTAGAAGATATCACTCCAATTCTTGCACAAGTAAAAGAGGCCTATCCAGAACTATATGGTGTTGTTCCTCAGCATGATGCTCAGATGTTAAGCAGTAAATGGACATGGGATGATCTTGGAGTAGGATTTGCAAGTGCATTTATTTCTACAGCAGATTATGGTCAGTCTACAAAAGTTGAATGTACTTATGAATTAGATGATTTTGTAAGCTTTACTAATACAATGCATGATTGGTACGAAAAAGGTTATATAATGGCTGATGCACTTAGTAATACAGAGGGTGGAGATGCATTGATCCTAGGTGGTAAAGCATTCGGAAGTTTTGCAAATGGTTCTATTGCAAAATTAAAAGCAGGACTTGTTGGAGCTACTATTATTGAACCTTGGTCAGCAAGTAGTGCATACACAGGTGTTTCATATGGTATTAATGCAAATTCCAAAAATCCTGACGCAGCTTGGAAGTTGATGGAAGCAATCTATACAGATTCAGAAGTTGCAACCTTGTTGGTTGATGGAATTGAAGGAAGCCATTATGTAAATAGTGAAGATGGAACAATTGCTTTCCCAGAAGGCGTTGATGCATCTACAACAAAATATGGTGGACCTACCCAAGCTTGGTTATATCCAAATGCAACATTAACACATCCTATTAATACATTAGGAGAAGCAGATTACTTTGAACAATTAATGATATTCAATAGTGAAGCTAAGAATTCGAAAGAGGTAGGCTTTATGTTTAATACCTCCAAATGTGCAGATGCCTTTAGTGCATGCTTGAATGTTCATCAGAAATATTTCAATGCTTTATTATGTGGTGTTGTAGATCCTAAAGAGGTTATTCCTCAGGCAATCAATGAAATGAAAGCTGCAGGCCTTGAGGATGTAATATTAGAAGAACAAGCACAATTAGACGCCTTTTTTGGAAATTAGAAAACTGATTTTAAAACTTTAGTCGGTGGCAGTATTACAGCTGCCACCGATTTTTATGATTGCATTGAACAAAATATGATAATAATAGTGGAGAGCTCTATGAAAGAAGGAATTTTAAAAGTAAAAAAAAGGAGAAATAAAGGTGCCAAAAAACAAAGAACTATTGCATTGCTTTCAATGATGGCACCAGGACTTTTATATTTGTTGATTAATAATTATATCCCAATGGCTGGATTAGTTATAGCATTTAAAAAGTATAATTATTCTAAAGGTATATGGAATAGTGATTGGTATGGACTTAACAATTTCAAGTTTTTGTTTGCAACCAAGGATGCATTCGTTATAGCACGAAATACAATCTTATATAATCTGACATTCATTTTTCTTGGAACATTTATTGCAGTTGCAATTGCCATTATGCTAAATGAAATGAAAAGTAAAATGGGTAAAAAAATATATCAGACCTGTATCTTGATTCCATATCTGATTTCTATTGTAGTTGTAAGTTACATTGTATTTGCCCTTTTAAGTGCAGAAAATGGTGTAATAAATAATAGTATTCTTGCACCATTAGGAATAAAATCTATTAGTTGGTATACACAAGCGAAATACTGGCCAGTTATTTTAACACTCGTATATTTGTGGAAAAATTTTGGCTATACCAGTATCATTTATTATGCAACGGTTATCGGAATCGATGCAGCCCTTTATGAAGCGGCAGCTATTGATGGGGCCAATAAATGGCATCAAATTTGGCATGTCACATTGCCAGGATTAAAAAATACTATTATTACTTTGATTTTATTAGCAGTTGGACGAGTGTTCTATTCTGACTTTGGTTTGTTCTATCAGGTACCAATGGATTCAGGATTATTGTTTAATGCTACGAGTACTATAGATACCTATGTATATAAGGCCTTAACACAGTTAAATGATGTTGGACGTGCGTCAGCAGCTGGGTTCTATCAATCAATACTCGGATTTTTGTTAATTTTGATTGCTAACTATATAGTTACTAAAGTTGATAAAGATAATGCATTATTTTAGGAGGTGAGAAATTGATTTCAAATAATAAAGTTGGGCAGATTGTTTTACATAGTATCTTCATTTTGTTAACATTTGCATGTATATTTCCGTTTTTATTACTGCTTATGTCATCTTTTACAAGTGAAGCAGCTTTGATGCAGAATGGGTATTCTATTTTTCCAAAGGAATTTAGTTTGGAAGCATATTCTTACCTAGTACAAAAAGGGCTTACAATCATCCGTGGTTATGGAATTACAATTTTAGTTACAACACTAGGCACCACATTAGCGATTATCATTACAACATTGCTAGCTTACCCTTTATCAAGACCTGAATTACCACATAGAAATTTATTCTCATTTATTGTGTTTTTTACCATGTTGTTCCATGGTGGAGTGGTACCAACCTATACCATGTACACACAGGTATTTCATATTAAGAATACGATTTGGGCCTTGATTGTGCCAATGTTATTATTAAATGCTTTTTATGTAATTATGATGCGGTCTTTCTTCAAAGCCAATATTCCTAACGCTCTCATTGAGGCGGCAAGAATTGACGGGGCAGGTGAATATCGTACATTATTTCAAATAGTAATCCCCTTATCAAAACCGATGATGGCGACACTTGCACTTATGATTGGATTGGGTTATTGGAATGACTGGATCAATGGTCTATATTATCTTACAGATGCTAATTTATTTAGTATTCAAAACATCTTAAATCGAATGATTGCTGATGTTCGATTCTTAGCAAGTGCCTCATCTGTAACGGCAAGTGCAAGTTCATCATTGCCAAGTGTTGGTATTCGTATGGCGGTTGCAGTCATAGGTGTGTTACCAGTTTTAGCAATCTATCCCTTTTTTCAAAAATCTTTTGTGAAGGGAATTGTTATTGGTGGTGTAAAAGGTTAAATAAATGTAACAAGCAAAGTATTATGAGTATATAAGAAAAGAGGAGAATCAAATGTACAAATGTAAAATTACGGTTTTAAAAAAGACATTTCAAGAAGATATTGCTAAAGAGTATGTTAAAGATCCAAATTTTGGACCATGTCCGGTATTAGAGGTAGGGCAGACTTTTATTACTGGAGGGATTTTTGGAAATGACATACCGGAAGGGTTCTGTTCTATGGCATGGCAGGCACTTGTAATGCCTGTGAATGTGTTAATCGGAGGTGGAAAAGTGTTAGGATTTGATGAAACACACATCGTTTCCTGCACCGATGGAAATAGACCGGTTATTTTTAAGTTAGAACGTGTAGAAGCATAAAAGTTAATTAATTAGAAATATAGTGAAAAAGCCAAAATTTGGAAGAATATTGGCTTTTTTTCTCAGGTCAAATTATAGAGCTATACCCTGAGCTATAAATTCAGATGTTACATAATTTGAAAGTCTATAAATAAGTTATAAGTCAAAATAAAATCAAAAGGTAAAAATATGTCGTATTTTTCATAAATATACTACATAGACTCTGTATCTAATAACTTATATAATATAAAAAAAGGAGGGATTAAGTTGAAACCAAACATTGTAATTATAATGGCGGATCACTTTAGAGCTGATGCATTACATCATATGGGCAATGATGCATCCTATACGCCAAATTTAGATAGTTTAGTAGAAAATGATGCAGTATCATTTCGTAATAATTACTGTCAAAATCCAGTATGCTCACCAAGTAGGTGTTCTATAATGAGTGGGTGGTATCCACACACAAATGGACATAGAACAATGCATTATCTCTTAAATGAAAATGAGCCTGTATTACTGAGAACTTTAAAAAATAATGACTATAAAGTTTGTTGGGCAGGTAAAAATGATTTTGCAGATATGAGCAAAGAAGGTTGGCAAAATGATTATTGTGACCAATACATACCTTGGAGACCTTTTATACCTGAATATTTTGACATGAAAGGTAATAATTTACCTGGATTAGAGTTAGAAGGAAAAGTAGAAGATAATAAACATTATTATTCCTTTTATGAAGGTATATCCAGTGAAGACCAATTAAATGAAAAGGGTGAATGTATAAGAAATAATCCGGCTTGTGGAGATGTGGTGACCGTTGATGGTGCATGTAAATACATAGAAGAACAAGAGGATGCTGACAATCCGTTTTGCGTATATCTTGCTCTTTTTTCACCTCATCCAGCCTATCAAGTGGAACAAGAGTGGATGGATAAAATCGACAGAAGTAAGTTACCTAAACGAATTTCTAATGTAGATGCTATAGATGAAATACCTATGGTAAAAGGAATAAAAGATATAATGCAACTTGACAGATTGAATGAGGATGATTGGGACGATATCAGAACATGTTTCCTTGCAATGTGTGCAAAAGTTGATGACTGGGTTGGTAGACTTATAGACTCTCTCAAAAAGATAGATGCATATGATAATACAGTCTTTGTTTTTATGAGTGACCATGGTGATTATACAGGTGATTTTGATATGGTAGAAAAAACTCAAAACACTTTCCAGGAATGTTTAGTAAATACTCCTTTAGTTATTAAACCGACTAAAAATACTGAATTTGTACCAGGAATAAGAGATACTATAACAGAAAATTTAGATTTAGTAGCTACTATAGAAGATCTTGTAGGGATACCTTTAAGTTTAAATAATTTTAGCAAGTCATTAAAAAATTCATTAATGGACCCAAGTGTTATTCATAGAAAAACAGCATATTGCGAAGGTGGTAGGTTGAAAAATGAATATCATACATCAGAATATCAAAGTAAACCAGCAGGTGAAAATCATAGATATTGGCCAAGATTGAGTGTACAAAGTGATGATGGTGATAGTTTTAAACATGGCAAGGCTATTATGTTAAGAAATGAAAAATATAAATATGTATACAGGTTATATGAAAAAGATGAATTGTATAATATGGAACTAGACCCTACAGAAAGTCATAATTTAATAGATGACCTTGAATATAAGGAAGTTTTATTCGAGCTTAAAGACGAGTTATCAAGGTTCTTAGTAGAAACAGGGGATGTTGTTCCAATGACAAAAGAAGAAGAAAATTTAAGTAGACAGCATTTAGCAAAAACCTAAAGGCTAATAAAAGGGTGGTGAAAAATGGCTGAAATAATATTTGAAGCAGAAGCAATATGCAAAAATTTTGGTAGTACAGTAGCGTTAAATAATTATTCGTTCAATATAAAGCGAGGTGAAATTCATGGTTTAGTTGGAGAAAATGGTAGTGGAAAATCTACTATGGCATCTATTGCAGCCGGTATCCATAAAGCAACTTCTGGTAGTATGAAATATATGGGGAAGTCTTGGAAACCAAATACAACCTTAGAAGCACAAGCGGCGGGTATAGGAATGATCGTCCAAGAAATGGGAACAATAGAAAGTTTAACTGTTGCTCAAAACATTTTTCTTGGATACGAAAAGGAATTTCGTAAGGGCGTGCTTATAGACGTAAAAAAAATGAATCTTGCGGCAAAAAAAGCCTTGGATATACTTGAACTTGATGAAATATATCCGGAAATGCCGACACGTCTGCTTAGTATGCAAGACAGAAAACTTGTAGAGATTGCAAAGGTGCTTTATAGAAAACCTGAATTGCTTATTGTAGATGAAACGACCACTGTTTTATCACACTCAGGTAGAGAAAAACTCTATAAACAAATGTTAAGAATGAAAAGTGACGGTAAAGCCGTTCTGATAATTTCCCATGACTTGGGTGAAATTATGGAATATTGTGATGTTCTTTCGGTATTACGAGATGGTAAAGGGATTATAGATATCGATAGAAAAGATTTTGATGAAAATCATATTAAAAATTCCATGATTGGCCGAGAGCTAAGTGGTGATTATTATCGCTCGGACAATGATGGTTACAGCGATGAAATTGTCCTTAAAGCAGAACGCATAACGGACCTGAAAGCAATTATGAATGTGTCTATTGATTTGCATAAAGGTGAAATTCTGGGTATTGGTGGTCTTTCAGAGTGTGGTATACACGAGTTGGGAAAAGCACTATTTGGAGCAGAAGAAGTACTTACAGGAAAAGTGACTTTACCTCAACAGGATACTGAAATAAAAGACTGTATAACTGCTGTTTCAAATGGAATTGCCTATATGTCTAAGGATAGAGATAAAGAATCTCTAGCTCTTACCAGTCCAATTTATAATAATATTGCAAGTACAGGTTATAAGAAAAACTCTTGGTATAATATATTAAATTATAAAAAAGAAAAAAAATACGTCATGGATCAACAAACGTTTTTATCAATTAAATGTAGGGATGTAAACCAAGAGGTTAAAGCTCTATCTGGTGGAAATAAGCAAAAAGTTGTTTTTGGTAAGTGGATGGCAGCAGACTCAGATATCTATATTATGGATTGTCCAACAAGAGGTGTAGATGTTGGAGTAAAGGCGGCTATGTATCAAATAATGAAAGAAATAAAAGACGCAGGTAAGTCAATTATCATGATAAGTGAGGAAATGCCAGAACTTATTGGTATGAGTGATAGGATTTTAATAATGAAGAATGGCGAAATTAACGGTGAATTTTTAAGAACAGATGGTTATTCTGAGAATAAACTTATCGAAGTAATGATATAGGAGGGTTCATGAAATGCTAGTAAAAATTAGAGAAAATAAGTCATTCATGCAAATGTTTCCTGTTATACTTCTCTTGGTCTTAAGTTCAATATTTGCTATTTTGACAAAAGGGCAGTTTTCCTCAAAAGGCAACATCTCATCTATGATTAATCAATGTTTAATATTAGGAACCATTTCAACAGGTGCAGTTTTTATATTCGGGTCAGGTAATGTTAATCTTGCAATGGGTGGAACAGCAGCCTTAAGTGCAGTAGTTGGTGGATATGTATATCTATGGACAGAAAATATGTTGCTTGTAGGTTTAGCTTGTGTTGTAGCAGGTGCGATCTTTTCTTATGCAGCAGTTATACTTAGTAAACTGACCAAAATGAATATTTTGACAATTACAACAGTAATGATGATGTTATATCCTGCAATTCAAAGTTGGTTACTTGGTGCAAAAACAATTACTATACCTTATATGGTTTGTTCCAAATTAAAGGATGCACAAGTTCTATTAATCTTGTTTGTTACATTCCTATTATTTTGTATATTTGTATTTTACGGAACTCCTTTAGGCAGAAAAATAAGATTTTTAGGCGATAGTAGTAAAGTGGCAGAACTAACAGGATTTAATAAAAACAGTGTTTTTACAGCCGCATTTTTGATAGGTGGTGTAGCCTGTGGTCTTGGTGCCTTTTCGACAATTATAAGAACAGGAAATGTTTCTGTAACAACAATGAGCAGTGGGAACTTGAATGTAATTTTAAGTATTGTAATTGGTGGTATGCCTATATTTGGTGGGTATAAAACACAACCTTATGCAGGTATACTTGGGGTTGCTGTTTTAACGGTATTAGATAGTGGTTTACTTATGTTAGGCGTTGATAGTAGTGTGCTTCAAGCTTTTAAAGGAATAATATTCATGTTATTTGTAATGGCATCATGGGAACGTCCACAAGGAATTGCAATCAAAGAATAAAAAATGAAAGAGGGAAAAAATTATGAAAAACATTGCAAAAAAATTATTATTAATGACAACGGTAGTTTTATCATTACTTGTGCTTTTAGCTGGTTGTGGTAATGGAGACGAATCAAGTAAGACAAAAAACGATGCAAGTGATACTGAAAACACAGCAAATACTGATGAAACACAAGACGCGACACAAACAGATCCAACAGCCACAGAACATGTAATTGCAGTTGCAATACCTGACTATAGTAATGCACAAATGAATATGTATAAAAGGATATATAATGAACAAATTGCAGGAGATTTTAATGTGAAATTTATTTTTTCAGAGGCTTTAAATAATGATATTGCCGCTGAAATGCAATTTATGGAAAATGCTAAAAATAGTGGTGCAGAAGGTTATATATCATTTAATATTTCAACAACTGCACATGCGGAAAACATTATAGCTAAAGCAAATGAAATGGAACTATATGTAGCAACAAATGGTACTGTAAGCGAAAATGTTAATACTCTAGAATATGTAACTGGTGGAGTAGATGCCTCAGCTGCTGTTGAGGACGTTGCAAAACAATTTGGAATCCTTACAAATATTTTAGTTGGAGATGGTGAAAATCACAATATAGTTCTTGCAACAATGGGTGCTGCAGTTGGTTCAGTACAACATATTCAATCTACAATAGCTGCCTTAGAAGCGGTTAAAGACCAATATGATTTATCTTATGCATTACCTGTTGAAGAGATAGCAACAATTTCAAGTGTAACAGAAATTGAAACAGGTAGTGATATTAAAATTACAATTATACCTGGACCAACGCCAGCAGTTGCTGCAGACGTTGAACAAGTACTAAAAGGTGGAGAATATGATGTGTTAATTTGTGTTGGCCCTCAATATTCTTGGTATGAAAGTGTTATAAAATCTGTTGAAGATAATTTGAATATGGATGTTAAAACAAGCTCAATAATGGGTATAAGTGAATCTACAGCTACAAGTTTTAATACCAAAGACATTACTGGTAATCCTTCTTTAAATGCAGCCTTATTAAAAAATTCTTCTGTTGCAGATCAATTATTTGTATTGGTTTACAATGCTATGACAGGGGATAGTGGAGCATATAAGGAAAATGGTTTAGCAAAGACTTATCCTAATGTAATGTGGTTATGTGATAGTCCTGAAACATATGAATCACTAAGCAAGGTTGATTCAGAAAAAGATTTGGCATGTTTCTCAGCTGATGAAATGAAAGCTATGATGACAGCTTTTGGAAATACTGTAACAGCTGATGACTTCTGGGAATGGTGTGAATCTGCTGATTCACAGTCAGTTTTGACTAAACTTACATTAAAATAATTAATTTATGAAGATGTGACAGATGGGGTCAAATATTGGAATTAATCCAAAGTCCACATATTTGGCCTCATGATAGTCACCCTAGTAAGAAAAAGGAAAGGAAAGAGACATATTTGTTTCTAAATATATCTCACAAGGTATTATGAATAGCAAAACAAAACACAAATTGAAAGGTTATATAAAGGTAGTTGCCTTTCCGCTAGTAATGGGGATAATAATGGAAATTATTTGTTATTTATCTACAGGCAATCATATCATTATATCTAAAGTAGACTTAAATTCCTTTATAAAAAATGTATTTATATTATCTACTTCAGGAGTAGCACTTTCATTAGGTATGGCATCAGGGCGCTTGGATTTTTCTCTTGGATCACAGAGACTTATTGCTTTACTAGTGGGTTCGAAGATAGCGTTACAATTAGGCCTGTCTGGTATAGGTGTATTAGTATTTGCAGTTGTATTCGGTATTTTGGCAGGTGCATTAAGTGGCTTGATATTTGTTACATTTAGAATACCTAGTATGGTATGTGGATTAGGTGTTGCTTTGGTTTTTGAAAGTGTAGCATTTTTATATACAGATGGTGCAGGTGTTCAATTCTTTGGCAATGAAAAATTAAGTATACTCTATTCATCAGCCTTTGTTATAATCATTTGTATGGTAGCTATACTTATGGTCACAGTTTTTTATAGTTATACTACATTTGGATACCACTACCAAGCTATTAGAAATAGCCAAAAAATTGCTTTTAATTCGGGTATAAAAGTATTTCAAAATGTCATGATGAGTTATGTTATAGCAGGTGCTTTAATGGGCGTATCCGGTGTGTTTGACACTGTATATAGAGGCTCAATGAGTGCTACAACAGGTATGGGATCTGTTGCGGTAGCCTTTTTTAGTATAGTAAATGTTATTATTGCATTTTACTATTCAAAATTTATAAGTATGCCAATTGCTATTTTTAGCGTAACGATTGGAATGCAGTTCTTAAATTCATGTATGACAGCCTTGAGAATAAATGCATCAGGTGCTAGTGCAATTCAAATGATATTTTTATTGTTGTTTTCCTTTGCCACTTATCTTATAAGTCAAAATGCACTCAAAAAAGATAAGTTAATCAGAATTAAAGAGTCTAATGATAAATGGAAAGAGAAGAATATGGCTTACTAGGAAAAATAATAGTATTTTAAGAGGTGGAAAATGGATTATTATATAAGTGGGGCTGATTTTCAAAAAGAATTGAATAATTACTATAATGATTTTCAAGAAAAATCAACATTTATAGAGCTTGCTAATAATCTTTATATTAAGGAATTGCTTCTAACCAAACAACCTAACCTAAAAAAATATAAAGTGGGTACTCAATTAACTGATGAAGAATTTGAGAATATACTTGAGGACTATCCCTTAATTTTACCTGATACTATTTTTACTGGTAAAAAAACAGCTATAAATGAAGATATCTTTCCAAGAGAAAAAGATTGTTTTATAATACAACATTTTCATAATGTAAAAAGTTTTTTGCATATTCACGATTTCTTTGAAATGAATTATCTTTATAAAGGTAAGTGTAAGATGAATTTTGAAGATGATGTTGTGATTATGAACGAAGGTGAGTTTTGTATTATTGCCCCAAATTCAAAACATCAAATCGAATATATAGATGATAAATCAAAAGTAATATCTATATTAGTGAGAAAAAGCACCTTCGAAAAAACTTTTTTCGGATTAATTAGTCAAAAAAATTTATTGGCCCATTTTTTTAAAAATATTTTATATGATAAGGGCAGATCAAATTATTTGGTCTTCTATACAATAAAAGAAAGCTATATTAGAGATTTAATCAAAAATATTATGCTTGAAAACTGTAATCTAGATGAATATTCAAACAGTGTTTGTATTGGCTGGTTGCATATTCTTTTTTCATTGCTTTTAAGAAACTACTCAGATACAATTGATTTATACTTTAAAAATAGTATTTCTATATTTTCTATGATGCTACAATATGTACAAAGTAATTATACAACTGTAACATTAAGAGAAGTATCAAATTTTTTCTCTTATAGTGAGACCTACACGAGTATTTTATTCAAAAAAAATCTTGGCTATACTTTTAGTGATTTAATCAAGCAGATGCGAATGAACGATGCAAAAAATTATCTAATCAATAGCGATTTGAAAATTAGCAAGATAGCATTAAAATGTGGGTATAAATCTACTGATCATTTTTCAAGAATGTTCAGAAGTGAATACAACATATCCCCCCAAAGTTTTCGTAAAAAAGCAAAACATAAGGATATATAAATTTAAGAAAATGATATAATATATACAAAAGCAGTGGTGTGATAATTGAGCGTTGACCTTTCATATCCCCATATCGGGGCCTCTTTCTTTTTTTATTTTCAGAAGTATGATATAATAACGAGACGTGTGAAAACACATTTTTTGTCATGTCTATTTTTGAATTGTTCAAGTAATCATCAATAAATTCTAATGGATGACAAAAACTAAATCTAAAAAGGAGAAGATTATGGAGAAACAAAGTTTTCATGAGTTTGAATCAGTAATTTCGTATAGCTTCAAGGATGTGAAATTGTTGATTCAAGCTTTAACACATAGTTCATATGCCAATGAAAATAGTCTTAAAAAAATTGACAACAATGAACGCCTTGAGTTTCTTGGAGATGCTGTGCTTGAAATTGTAACTAGTGATTATCTTTATAGACAATACCCAAATTTACTGGAAGGTGAACTGACTAAATTTAGAGCTAGTATTGTCTGTGAACCGACTCTGGCCCAATTTGCCAGAGAAATGGAACTTGGCGTTTATTTGCTTTTAGGTAAAGGTGAAGATGCCTCAGGAGGTCGCAAAAGGGATTCTGTTCTATCAGATGCTGTAGAAGCCCTTATTGGGGCTATTTATATTGATGGTGGAATTAAAGCAGCTAGAGCTTTCATTGAGTCGATGTTACTTGATGATGTTGAAGAACGCAAACGATTTGTTGACTCTAAAACCCATTTACAGGAGTATATACAGCAAGTTTCTGATATACCCATTGACTATAAGGTGATTCGAGAATCAGGACCTGATCATAATAAGTCTTTTACTGTTCATGTTTGTCATGACGGTCGAATTATTGGTGAAGGTGAAGGCAGGTCTAAGAAATCTGCAGAGCAAAGAGCTGCTTTTGATGCTCTTAAAAAGATAAAAATAGATTGAGGTAAACGATGTATCTAAAAAGTGTAGATTTGTATGGGTTTAAATCTTTTGCTAATAAAATGGTTTTCAAGTTCGATAAAGGAATTACCGGTATCGTTGGTCCAAATGGTAGTGGTAAGAGTAATATAGCGGATGCAGTTCGCTGGGTGCTTGGTGAGCAAAGTGCCAAACAGCTTCGTGGTAGTAAGATGGAAGATGTTATTTTTGCCGGAACAGAGACACGTAAGCCCCTTGGTTATTGTCAAGTTGATCTAACAATTGACAATCAAGACAAGAAAATGCCTATTGACTATTCTGAAGTTACTGTATCTAGAAGGGTATATCGAAGCGGTGAGAGTGGTTATTATATTAATGGGACTACCTGCAGATTGAGAGATGTTCATGAACTTTTTATGGATACGGGTGTAGGTCGTGAAGGCTATTCTATTATTGGTCAAGGTCAAGTTGACAAGATTTTATCTACTAAGCCTGATGACCGACGTGCTCTTTTTGATGAAGCTGCAGGAATTGTAAAGTATAAGACAAGAAAAGAAGCTGCCATTAAGAAGTTGACCAGAAGTGAACAGGATCTGGAACGTGTTGAAGATATTATTTCTGAACTTGAAGGCCAGAAAGAAACTTTGGAAGAACAAGCAGAAACAGCAAGAATATATTTGGATAAAAGGGAAGAACTTAAGAAGCTGGAAGTGACTTCTTTTATTCGCTTGATCGATGAATTTGACAAAAAACTTGAAGATTTAAAAGATAAAGAGACCATCGCTACAAATGACTTAAATCATAAAAAGCAGGTCTATGTGGATTTGGCTAAAAAGCATCATGAGTATGAAGAACTTTTTAATGTTGTAGAGGAAGAACTGGAAAAGAACCGTGAGGGAATTACAGAAACTTCCTTGGAAGTTGAAAAATTCCAATCCTCTCTTACTCTTTCAGAAGAGAAGATTAAAAATCATGAGAATCAAAAAGCCAAGCTTGTGGAGGAAATTCAACGTCTTCAAGACAGTGAAATAAACAGGACTCAGGAACTGAACTCCCTCAAAGATAATAGGGTAAAACAGGCTAAGCTTTTAGAAGAAAAAGAAGAATTGATAAAAGAACGGCAAGAGACATTGAATTCCATGTTGGCTGAAATCGATGATAAGGAAAAAGAAATCGAGGACATTCAAACTAATATGATTCAACGTCTTAATGAGGTGTCAGGAATCAAGAGTCAAGTTCATCGGAATGAATTGATTCTGGAAAATAATACCCATCGAATTGAACACCTTAAATCAAGAGCAGCTATACTTAAGAAAACTAATAGCGATCTTGAGAAAGAGATTGAAAGCAATAAGGATCAGGTTGATGCTTTTGAATTGAAGCAGAAAGAACTTCTTGATGAGAAAATGAAAATCCGTAAGACTATTAACGGATTAGAACTTAGTCAGGGTAAAGATAAGGATATCCTTAACCAAAAGAGACATCAGTTGAACAAAGATAGGTCTCGGCTGGAAGCTTTAAAGGATATGGAAGATCAATATGAAGGTTATTTTTTCAGTGTTAAAAAGATAATGGAGTTGAAAGACCCTGGTGCTTTAGGTGTAATTGCGGAGCTTATTTCTGTTGATGAAAAATTTGAAAGGGCAATTGAGATTGCTTTAGGTTCAAACCTTCAGAATATTGTAACTGCTGATGAAGGAAAGGCTAAGTATTTTATCGATTATTTGAAGAAGAATCGCTTTGGCCGTGGAACCTTCCTTCCTATGACAACAGTAAAGGGAAATACCCTTACAGGAATTAAGGAAGCAGACGGGTTTATAGGTATCGCTAGTGAACTAATTGACTGTGAAGATAAATATAAGCCTATCATTAGACAACTTCTAGGAAGAATATTGATTGTTGAAGATTTGAACCGAGGCGTTCATTTAGCTAAACTTAACGGACAGCGTTTCCGGATTATTACATTAGATGGTGATGTAATAAGTCCAGGAGGGGCTATGAGTGGTGGAGCTTTCAAAAAAGAGAAAGGTCAACTTTTATCAAGAAAAAATGAAATAGAATCTTTGGAGACGTCTATTAACAAAAGTTCAGAAATTGTACGTTCTTTGGCGACAAAAGTTTCCCAAGCTGAAACGAAAGTTGTAGCATTAAAAGAAGATATTGAATCTATCCGTGTTAAGGAACAGGATATCAACATTGAACTTCATACGGTGACTACTTTACTCAATGCCAATAAATCTGAACTTGCTAAGTTTAAGCAGGAACTTTTGAATATAGAAGCGGAATTTACACAACTGGAAAGTGCAAATACTGAACTATCTAATACGATGAATCAACTTAAGAATAATCTGGACTCCACAGAGACTGATCACACAGATGCTGAAGATAGGGTTAAAGAAATCAGTGAATACATTCAGGTTCTTAAAGAAGATAAAGATATTGTTTTGGAAGAAATAACAAGTGACAAGATGGAGCTTTCATCCCTTATGCAATCAGCAGAACATATGGATGAGAATATTTTACGTCTCAATGAATCATTACAGTCAAAAACTGATTCCATTACTGGTATACGCGAGGAAATTAATCAAACCGAGCTTCTGATTTTAAAAGAACGTCAGCTTCTGACAACTAATAAGGAAGAACAGGTTAAGGCGAAAGAAAAGCTGAATGAACTGAATGATGAACTAAATAATCTTCGCTATAAAAGACAGGATATTCAAGTGTCAAAGGGGCAGATGGATTCCAAAAAGGATATAGCCCAGGAAGAGGCTAATGCTCTTGAGAAAGAGTTGATTCGCATTACTGGTAGTGTAGAAAAGCTGGAAATTCAAAAAGAAAATCAAATCAACTATATGTGGGATGAATATGAGTTGACCTATACTACTGCCCAAGAGTTTAATACGGATTTGGATATGACAGAATCTGCTATAAAACAAAGAGTCGGTCGGTTAAAGAGTGAAATGAAGCAGTTAGGTGATGTAAACGTCCATGCCATTGAAGAATTCAGACAGGTAAAGGAACGTTATGTCTTTTTGACAGAACAAAGAGATGATCTTGAGGCTGCTAAGCAAAAGCTTCTTGATATTATTACAGAACTTGATAAGCAGATGACTGAGCAATTTAAGGAAAAATTCGAGTTAATACAAATTACCTTTTCTAAAGTTTTTAAGGAACTATTTGGTGGTGGAAAGGGTCTGCTTGAATTAACGGATACGGATAATGTACTGGAATCAGGAATTACGATTGTTGCTCAGCCACCAGGAAAGAAACTACAAAATATGATGCTCTTATCAGGTGGTGAGAGAGCTTTTACAGCCATTGCTCTTCTATTTGCCATTCAATCCCTTAGACCATCACCATTTGTAGTATTAGATGAGATTGAGGCTGCCCTTGATGATGCTAATGTAGATCGCTTTGCTGAGTATCTAAATAAGTTGACTGACCAGACCCAATTTATTGTTATCACTCATAGAAAGGGTACAATGGAAGCTGCAGATGCTCTTTATGGTATTACTATGCAGGAAAAGGGAGTATCCACTCAAGTAAGTGTTAAGTTGATTCAAGATCAATTGGGGCAACCTGCTAGCTAGGTGCTAGAAAGCGTATAATTATTTAAACTGAAAACATATTAATATGACTATAATGAAATACAGAGGAATAAACATGAACGAAATGAATGATATGAATTTAGAGAATAAGGATGAACAACAGAAAAAGAAAGGTTTCTTTTCTAAACTGGTCGGTGGCTTGTCTAAAACCAGAGATAATCTAATTGGTGGAGTGGAAAATGTTCTTAAGAGTTTTACTTCCATTGATGAGGAATTTTATGAAGAACTAGAAGAAGCCCTGATTATGGCAGACCTTGGCGTTAATACGGCTATGAAAGTTATTGAAGACTTAAGGCTTAAAGTAAAAGACCATAAATTGACTACAACTGAGGAAGTGAGAGAACTCCTTAAAGAAGAATTGAAGTCTTTAATGTTTGTTAACGATGACGCTTATGATTTTGTTGAGAAGAAAACTGTTCTTCTTATTATAGGTGTAAACGGTGTAGGTAAGACGACAACCATTGGTAAGTTAAGTAATCAATATAAGTTAGCAGGTAAGAAGGTCATGCTCGCAGCAGCAGATACTTTCCGTGCGGCAGCCATAGACCAGTTAAAAGAATGGGCGACTAGGTCTGGGGTCCCCCTTATTGCACAAGGTGAAAATTCAGATCCAGGTGCAGTTGTATATGATGCTGTACAGTCGGCTAAAGCCAAAGACGTGGATATTCTAATCTGTGATACGGCAGGACGCCTCCATAATAAGAAAAACCTTATGGATGAGCTTAATAAAATATATAGGATTATTGAAAGAGAGTACCCTGATGCACATAAGGAAGTACTTCTAGTTCTTGATGCAACAACGGGACAAAACGCTGTACAACAAGCTAAACTTTTCAAGGAAACAGCAGATATTACTGGGGTTGTTCTGACTAAACTTGATGGTACGGCAAAAGGTGGTATTGCTATTGCCATTCAGTCAGAACTAAATCTATCCGTTAAATATATTGGTGTTGGTGAGGGTATTGATGATCTACGTCCTTTTGACTCCAACGACTTTGTTGACGCCCTTTTTAACGATTGATCAGGGGGCTAAAAGATAGTTTTCTTACGATTAAATAAAAAAGTGTTGACAAGAATCTAAGTCTTATGTATAATTGCAACCTGTAAAGTGTTTTTACTTAACAGTATAGAGGTAAGATAGATGGACGATTTAGCCAACAAGACTTTGCTCTACGATTTTTACGGTGAGATGCTCACCGAACGTCAAAAGGAAATATATGAGGATTATTATCTTAACGATCTTTCCTTTGGAGAAATCAGTGAGGAACTGGGGATTTCCAGACCTGCTGTTCACGATAATTTAAAGCGAAGTGAAAGGGCTTTGTCCAATTATGAGAATAGATTGAAGCTGATTGAAAGATATCAGGACAATAAGAAGGTTTTGCTTCAAGTATTGGCTATGACTGAAAGAGATGACAAAGGTGTTGTAGAAGATATACGTAAAACCATTATAGAATTTATTGATAAGATGTAAGGTCTTATGTTTCAGATAAGACAGAAAGCTGGTGTATAATGGCATTTGAAAGTTTGTCTGACCGTTTCCAGAATATATTCAGTGGCCTTCGTAAGAAAGGAAAGCTGAGTGAAGCTGATGTAAAAGCGGCAATGCGTGAAGTTAAAATGGCCCTTCTCGAAGCAGACGTTAACTTTAAAGTCGTTAAGCAGTTTGTTTCTTCCATAAGGGAGAGAGCTGTTGGCGTCGAAGTAATGGAATCTTTAACACCTGGACAACAGGTTATTAAGATAGTAAACGAAGAAATGATCAACCTTATGGCTGATGAAAAACAAGACTTGGAATTTGCTAGTCAACCACCTACGATTTATATGATGGTAGGTCTTCAGGGTGCTGGTAAGACGACTTCTTCGGCTAAGATAGCAGGACTTCTAAAGAAGAAAGGTAAAAAGCCTTTATTGGTAGCCTGTGATGTTTATCGTCCAGCTGCAGTTAAGCAGTTGCAAGTTGTTGGTGGTCAACTTGATATTCCTGTTTTTGAAATGGGAACCACTAATAAGCCTTTGGATATAGCTAAGGCGGCTATTGAACACGGTAAGAAAATGGGTAATGATGTGATTATTATCGATACAGCCGGCCGCTTGCATATTGATGAAGGTATGATGGATGAACTTGTTGAAATCAAAGAAAAAGTTAATCCTTTCCAAATACTTTTGGTTGTGGACTCTATGACTGGTCAGGATGCTGTTAATGTTGCAGAAAGTTTTAACCAGCAATTAGAACTAGACGGTGTTATACTGACAAAGCTTGATGGTGATACTAGAGGTGGGGCAGCCCTTTCTGTTAAAGCGGTTACCGGTAAACCTATTAAGTTTGCCTGTGTCGGTGAAAAACTGACGGATGTGGAGATTTTTCATGCAGACCGTATGGCTTCAAGGATTCTTGGTATGGGTGATGTTCTAACTCTCATTGAAAAGGCCAGTGAAAATATTGATGAAGCTAAAGCTAAGGAGATGGAGCGTAAGATCCGTAAGGCGGAATTCACCTTTGAAGATTTTTTGGATCAGATGCAACAACTTAAGAGCATGGGATCTATTCAAGACCTATTAGGTATGATTCCTGGTATGGGCAATCAAATGAAAAATGTTCAAGTTGATGATAAGGAAATGGCTAAGATGGAAGCTATGATTCTATCTATGACTAAGGAAGAACGGGCTAATCCTGACTTGATTAACCCTAGTAGAAAGAAACGTATTGCAGCTGGTTCCGGTAATGATATCGGTACTGTCAATCGCTTTATTAAGCAGTTTTATCAGTCTAAGAAGATGATGAAGCAGATGAGCGGTATGATGAAAGGTAAGCGCGGTAAGAAGGGTATGTTTAACCTTCCTTTCTAATAATGATATTCTACGCAAGGCGTATGATATAGAGTGATGATAGACCAAACGGTTTAAGCATAACACAAAGTAATGAAACAAACATATATTTTTGGAGGTGTCAGACATGGCAGTAAGAATGAGATTAAAAAGAATGGGCGCTAAGAAAGCTCCTTTTTACAGAATCGTTGTAGCAGACTCAAGATCACCAAGAGATGGTCGTTTTATTGAGCAAGTGGGATACTATGATCCTACTAAAGAGCCAGCTGTAGTAAAAGTTGACGAGGAAATTGCTAAGAAGTGGTTAAGCACTGGTGCACAACCATCCGATACGGTAAAAAAACTTCTTAAAATTGCCGGCGTAACTGAATAATTGATTTTTTAGCTAGGGAGGAAACAAGATGAGAGAATTAGTTGAAGTCATCGCTAAAGCACTTGTTGATAATCCTGATGCTGTAGAAGTTAAAACAGTTGAAGGCGAACGTTCAACAGTACTTGAACTTAAAGTTGCCCCTGAAGACATGGGCAAAGTTATTGGAAAACAGGGCCGTATTGCAAAAGCTATCCGTACAGTGGTAAAAGCTGCTGCTACAAACAGCGACAAGAAAGTTGTTGTTGAAATCCTGTAATCAAATGGATTTACTAAAATAGTTAGGACATTAGGTTCTAACTATTTTTTCTTGGGAAGTGACTGGTAATTGTTTATGAAATTCCTAAGAATGATTAGATGTGGTAAGTGAACCATGGAGGTAAATGGAATGGAATATATCACAATAGGCAAAGTAGCCAATACCCATGGGGTTAAGGGAGACCTTAAGATTTATCCGACGACAGATGATGTTAATCGTTTTAAGAAACTGAAATCTGTTTATGTTGAACATAAAGGGAAGAAAGAAACCTTAACGATTAAGGGCGTTCGCTTTCACAAGAATTTGGTCATACTGACAACTGAAGAAATTAAGGATGTAGATAAGGCTTTAACCTATAAAAATGATGCCTTGCTTGTATCTATGGATGATGCAGTTCCTCTTGAGGAGAATGAACACTTTATTTTTCAGTTGATTGGACTTGAAGCCAGAGAAGAAAATGGTACAGTTCTTGGCAAATTGACCAATGTTCTACAAACTGGTGCCCATGACGTCTATGTTATAGATGATGGTTCTAAAAACGGATTGATGGTGCCGGCTACAATGTCCTTTGTACCTGAGGTACATGTAGAAGAAGGTTATCTTGTTGTAAAACTGATTGAAGGTTTGAAAGGTCTATAAATGAAATTTCATGTTTTAACATTATTTCCTGAGCACATAGATGAAGGTCTAAACTCGTCAATTTTAAAAAAAGCTAGGGAAAAAGATTTAATACAACTAAATCTGGTAAACATTAGAGATTTTGCCGGTAACAAACATATGACGGTAGATGATTATCCCTATGGTGGTGGAGCCGGTATGGTTATGCAGCCAGGGCCTATTGACCGAGCATATAAAAGTGTTATGGAAGCTTATCCTAAGAAAAAAAGGGTGATCTACCTATCACCCCAAGGTAGGACTTTGACCCAGGATATTGTGGAAGAACTGGCGACAGAAGATGAACTTATGTTTATTTGTGGACATTATGAAGGTATTGATGAGAGAATTATCGAAAATATCGTTACCGAGGAGTTGTCTATCGGTGATTATGTGCTAACAGGTGGTGAACTGGCAGCTATGGTGGTTATTGATGCTGTTAGTCGCCATGTAGATGGAGTTCTCAGTAATGCAGTATCCATGGATGTTGAATCATTCGATAATCATTTACTTGAATATCCTCAATACACTAGGCCATATGACTATGAAGGAAAGACGGTGCCAGACGTTCTTTTATCTGGTAATCATGGCAAAATAGAAGAATACAGACACTTGGAATCTTTAAAGCGAACAGCATTAAAAAGACCTGATTTGTTGAAGAAAGCGTCCTTAAGTGATGATGATAAAAAATATCTCGAAAATACTTGCAATATGAAAGTTGATATGCTATAGTATTTATCTGTGAGTACGGATGTTCCGCTGGCGGCAAGACCGTTAATGAATGTCTAAGATGGAAGGAGGATACTCATTATGAACGAGATTATTAGAAATATTGAGCAAGCTCAAATTAGAACTGATATTACTGATTTTAATGTAGGTGACACTGTACGTGTTTTCGCTAAAATCAAAGAAGGTACTAGAGAAAGAGTTCAAATGTTCGAAGGTACTGTGCTTAAGAGACAAGGCGGTGGAAACCGTGAAACTTTCACTGTAAGAAGAATTTCTTATGGAGTTGGTGTTGAGAAAACTTGGCCTCTTAACTCACCAAACCTTGATCATATCGATGTGATCAGACGTGGTAAAGTTAGAAGAGCAAAACTTAACTACTTACGTGAGCGTGTTGGTAAAAAAGCTAAAGTTAAAGAAAAAATCGTTTAAGATTTTCAAAAGAAAGAGCGGAAGCTCTTTTTTTTGTAGATTTGAGAAGGCAGAAGGGTATGCCTTTCCACTACTCAACATTTATGATATGATAGGGTGAGAATTAAATGAGGTGATTGAAATGGATAGTGAAAATAAAAATTTTATTAGTGAAGAAATGGTTGAAGAACTAAAAAGTTTTGCTGTTGAAATATTGATTACAGTTGTTGTCGTATTTATTGTTATATCTTTTGTGGCACAACCAACGACAGTTGACGGGTCATCTATGAACCCAACTTTGCATGACAAAGACCAGTTAATCATAGAAAAAATTAGTAGGCGATTTGTTGGTTACAATCGATTTGACATTGTGGTCTTTCCCTATGATAAAGATGAAAAGAAGTATTATATCAAAAGGATTATCGGCCTTCCAGGCGAAACGGTGGATATTGTTGACGGCCAAGTCGTTATTGACGGAGTAATTCTTGATGAGCCAATACTTGTTGATGTTATTGAAGAAATGGGGTCGGACTTATTACCTGTGAAAGTACCTGAAGGCCATTATTTTGTACTTGGTGATAACAGAAATCACAGTAAAGACTCTCGCTTTTCTACTGTTGGGTTTATAAATGGTGATGATATACTTGGAAAAGGTTATGTTAGATTGTGGCCTTTCAAAGACTTTGGCTTTATTAAGTAGGGCCTACTATAGAATGAGATAGATTTAGGAGCATAAAATGAATATACAATGGTATCCTGGTCATATGACCAAAGCGAAACGGATGATGACGGAGAATATCAAACTCATTGATTGTGTCATCGAGTTATTGGATGCAAGAACGCCACTTAGTAGTCAGAATCCAGACCTTCCTAAAATTGCGAATGGAAGACCAAGACTAATACTTATGACAAAAATGGATTTGGCTGATCCTGAACAGACAGGGAAGTGGATTGACTATTTTAAGCGTCAAGGTATACTTGCTATGGAAATCAATGCAAGAGATGGAAAGAACATGAACAAGGTTGTCCCCTTGATTAATGAAGTCTGCGCTGAAAAAATAGCCAGAAATAAGAGAAGGGGCCTTGTTAATAAACCCTTACGCATTATGGTTGCAGGAATACCGAATGTAGGTAAATCTACTTTTATCAACAAGTTGGTTGGCAAATCTAGTGCTAAAACTGGCAATAAACCGGGTGTAACCAAGGGTAAACAGTGGATTAAAATTAAGAAAGGCCTTGAGCTTCTTGATACACCGGGTATTCTCTGGCCAAAGTTTGAGGATAAGACAGTAGGTTATCATTTAGCCTTTATTGGTAGTATTAAAGATGACATTCTAGATACAACCACCCTAGCCTATGAGCTAATCAACCACTTAATGAAGATATATTCAAGAAACCTTGCTAATAGTTTTCCGGAAATTGAACTTTTTAGTGATGGTCAACCTAAAAAAGGCTATGAGATACTCGAACTTATGACTAAATCTAGAAACTTTCTTCGTGAAGGTAGCCTGCCTGATACAGATCGGATGGGTAAGGTTCTTCTTGATGAATTTAGGGCCTCTAAATATGGACGCATGACCATTGATAGGATTCCTGAATAATTGAGGTAATAGATATGACAGAAGCTGAACTCTTTATACCTATAAAAACATATTTTGAGAATCAGGGCTATATCGTTGATGGAGAAGTCGGTGATGTTGACATGCTTATGTCAAATGGACAGCATGTCCTTGCTGTTGAGTTAAAGAAGGACCTGAATCTAAAACTCCTGATCCAAGGTGCTAAGAGACAAAAGCTCTTTGAAGATGTTTATGTAGCTATATGGTCCCCAAAAAACTTGATGTCAAAAGCCTTCAAGGATAAGGTTTACGTTCTTAATCGCTTAGGAATAGGACTCATTCTAGTAAGTAAAAGAGCTAAAAGAGTGAATGTATATCAGGAACCCAAGGTTCATCCTGTGGATAACTATCGGATTCGAAATAAAAAGAGAAAGACCAAGCTTGTTGAAGAATTGGCAAGTCGGAAAATCAGGGCTAATGTCGGTGGCGTAACCCAGAAAAAAATACTGACTGCCTATAAGGAAGATGCACTCTTAGTACTTCATGAGCTTCATAAAGAAGGAGCTTTAAAGGCGGCGGACATCAAGAAGAGAACAGGGGTTGAGCGCGCTTATAGTATTGTTTATAACAACCATTATGGTTGGTTTACCAAAGAAGAAAAAGGCATCTATACCATTACTGATCTTGGAAAAGAGGCATATAAAGAGAACGAGGACATCATCCATACCATGAAGGATATGGAAGAGTGATGATAGAGGGAGCTAGTTAGTATGAAGAACAATGTAGAGCGTTTGACAGAAGCAAAAAAAAGAGTGGATAAAGTGGCAAAAGAAACACCGCTTATGTATTCCTATTTTTTGTCGGAAGAATATGAAGCTAATATTTATTTGAAGGCAGAAAACCTTCAACGAACTGGAGCCTTTAAGATACGTGGAGCCTACAATAAGATATCTCAAATGTCTGACGAAGAGAAAAAAAGAGGTCTGATTGCATCCTCAGCTGGCAACCATGCCCAGGGAGTAGCCCTTGCAGCCAGAGAATGTGGTGCCAAGGCGGTTATTGTTATGCCTTCCAATACACCCCTTATAAAGGTGGAAGCTACTAGGCATTATGGCGCGAAAGTTATTTTGTCAGGCGATTGTTACGACGATGCCTATCAAAAGGCTTTAGAATTAAAGAGAGAACATGGTTATACCTTTGTTCATCCTTTTGACGATGAAGATATTATATTGGGTCAAGGTACACTTGCCCTTGAAATTATGGAACAATTAGATACTATTGATATGATTATAGTACCTATCGGTGGTGGTGGCCTTATCAGTGGTATAGCTATGGCTGTAAAAGAACTAAAACCGGATATTGAGGTCATCGGTGTAGAGCCCCATGGTGCTCAAACCCTAAAAAAATCCATTGGTAGAAATGAAATTGTAGAACTTAAAGAGGTTAATACAATAGCTGAAGGAGTGGCAGTAAAAATAGGTGGAAGTCTCAATTTTGAATATATTAAGCAATACGTGGACCGGATTATAACTGTGGATGATGTGGATATTATGGAAGCCTTCTTACTTGTTTCCGAAAAAGAGAAGATGATAGCGGAAAATGCAGGTGTTTTGTCTGTTGCCGCCCTTAAAAAACTAAATATCAAGTCAAAAAATGTTGTTTCAGTTATTAGTGGTGGTAATATTGATGTGGTAACAATTTCTGAGCTTATTAATCGAGGTCTAGTCGTACGAGGAAGAGTCTTCTGTTTTGCTGTGGAACTATCCGACACTCCAGGGCAACTACAGACAATTGCAACTATCCTGGCAGGTCATGGGGCTAACATTATTAAGCTTGATCATAATCAGTTTAAGACAATTGATCGTTTTAAACAAGTTCACCTAGAAGTGACTTGTGAAACTAATGGAAGAAAACATATTGAAGAAATCAAACATGCCCTTAAGGAGCATGGATATCAGGTGCAGGTGGTTTACTAATGTATATCCTAGTAATGGAAACATCAACATCATCAGCTAAAGTGCTTTTATATAACAAGGAAGAAAAGACTTATCAAGTTGCTATGGAGGCGCTACATAAGTCTTTTTCTCATGGAGAAGGAAGAATTTCCCAGCATAATGCAAAATATGTATTTGAGCAGACTCTTGATTTAGCAAGAAGTCTCATTACTTCGGAACTTCTGAAGCAAGATCCGAGTA
This sequence comes from Vallitaleaceae bacterium, assembly GCA_963677625.2. GTDB lineage: Bacteria > Bacillota > Clostridia > Lachnospirales > Vallitaleaceae > UBA1351. The sequence continues at coordinate 22,494 of CAXXSW010000001.1, read as the reverse complement.
GACAGGAATTAGCTCTTGAAAAGATTGTCTATGTTACCACTTGGCATTCTATGGTCTTTCTAGATAGGGAATTTTCCCCACTTAGTCCTGTCTATCTGTGGTCTTATAAAATGGAAGAATCTGTTTTTTCAAATTTACTAGAAGCAGATATGGATCTGAAAGAGTCCTATGAAGCAAAAACAGGATGCAACTTAACTCCTATTTATCCTTTTTGGAAGTTATATCTGTCTATGGATAAAGGCCTTTCTAAGAAGGTTCCATATATAGGAGATCAATCATCATATGGGATGTATCAATTAACCGGTCAATTCTTAGTTAATCCCATGATGGCTTCAGGCAGTGGATTTTACAATTTGAATAAGAAAGATTATGATGATGATTTATTAAAGAGAGTTGGTATTAATCGCTGTCAGTTGCCGACCGTTGTGGATGATAGAAATACATATAAAGTCCATAAACAAATAGCTGATTATCTCCATGTTTCATCTAGTGCCCTGGTTTGTACAAGTGTTAGTGATGGAGGCATGAATCAAATATATGGTGAGGCAGTTTTAAAGAAATTTTCTAAGAAAAATGGAATAACTATAAGTGTTGGTACAAGCGGGGCCATTCGTGGAGGCCTTCAAGAACCATATCCATATAAAGGGCTATGGTGCTATGAACTATCAGATCATTATGTTTTAGGAGGCGCCATAGGAGGAGCGGGAAATATTCTGAATAAAATAAAGGATAGTTTATTTCCTGATCAAAGTTTTGAAGAGATAGAAAAGAGAATTACAAATAGGGGGTTGATGACGGATTATATCTATTTGCCTTTTGATTACGGAGAAAGAAATCCAGGCTTTTTTTCTTCAGGACCTTCAGGGCTTTATGATGCTAATAATCATAAGGTGGAATTTGATAAATTGAAAGAAATTTGTTATAAATCAGAGGCATGTAAGTTGGAAATATATGATAAGGTATATTTGGCCTTGATGGAAGGTGTTGCCTTTAACCTTTACCAATGTTTTCAACTTATGGAAGAAGCCTTAGGTGATCAAGTCCTTTTTCACCTGTCAGGTGGAATTATTAAGTCTAGGCTTTGGTCTGGTTTGGTATGTAACCTTTTTGGATATGATATGTTGATTGATCGTATGGAACATGCTTCGCTTTTTGGTGGCTTAATCAAAGGTCTAGATGGTAAGCAGGGGTTTAATGAATTTCTTTTAGGTCAGACTTTTGAAAAAATTGAGCCTGATTTAACTGCAAGAAAAGAATTAGTCAAAAGGTATATAAAATATAAAAATTTATATAAGGAGAGACGACATGTTTGATATACTCGTAGTTGGAGCAGGACCTGCCGGTGCTACTTTTGCTAGGCTTCTTAGTCCAAAGTACAAGGTCCTTTTATTAGACCGAAGACAGATGGAGAGTCAATCTGATATAAGCTATCCCATATGCTGTGGTGGGCTCTTGGCTCCGGACGCACAGAAAATGCTGGCTCATCTAGGACTTGGTATACCTGAAGAAGTTATATGCGGTCCCCAAGTCTTTTCAGTTCGTTCTATTGACTATGATAATAAATTAATTCGTCATTATCAAAGACATTATATTAATGTGTATAGGGAAAAATTTGACCGATGGTTGGTAAAACTGATTGATCATCCTATAGAAAAGGTCTTTGGCGCTTCGTTTATAAGCCTTAAAGACATGGGGGACTACTTTGTGGTTACATATAAGGAAGGGGATAAAAAAGTCTCTGTAAAGACTAAATACGTGGTTGGAGCAGATGGTTCAACTTCCATTGTACGTCGTCAATGGTTTGGCAAGAATAAGGGACCGGAACGTTATATCTCCGTTCAACATGAATATGAAACCAAGGGTTTGATGCCTTTTTTTGTTTCCCTTTTTGATAGTCAAGTAACCGACTTCTATTCCTGGATTATACAAAAGGATAAAAGATTATATATAGGTACCGGCATTAAAGAGAAGGATTATTCCAAGGAAAGGTTTGATAAACTGATTGAAGATTCTAGAAGACAGGGTTTCCAGGTAGGAAAAGAAATCAAGAAAACCGGGACATGGATTATGAGAACAAGGAAACTTAGTCAAATTCTCCTTTATAAAAAAAGAGTCTTTCTTATTGGTGAGGCAGCTGGCTTAATTAGTCCATCATCAGCAGAAGGTATTAGCTATGCCCTAAGAAGTGGGCAACACTTAGCTAAGGCCTTTAACCGTGGGCGTTCCCTATATGAGCTTTCATCAGTGATTCATAAAGATAGAGTGGATGTGAGGACAGAAATATTTGGTCAAAAGGTAGGAAAGTCATATATACACAAGTGTTTAGACCTTAAACTCAACTTAATGTTTAAGAATCTAAAGGTCACTATAATGTATAATTCATGGTTAAGAAAACTAGTCATGATCAGCGGTATTTTAAGTATGAAAATTGATGATCCATCAAAATAGGATATATATGATAATATGTATTACTCATTTAGAAAAGGAAGCTCATAGCCTTGAGCTTCCTTTTAAAATCCCTTTTATTTATTGCTTGATCCTACCTGATAAATATATACTTTCTTTTTAGAGTATTACATGGGTGTAAGAATATAAAGTCTAAAACAAGTTTATCGAATGGGGCATGATCCTGTTGAACATTCTTCATCCCCAACATCCAGTTCCTGTTCGTTGGTCTCGTACTTGGACAAAAGATTTGGCACGAAAGGACGCATATCATTAACACGTTTTTCATATTCTTCCTCAGTAATTGCTTCATAAGGTAATAACTGATAGAAAGAGTCATCCAAGGATAAGAAACTAAGGGCAACCACGTCTTCCCAATTGTCATATACCCATTCTTCAACTTCGTCCCATTCGTGATCTCGAACGTGAATAGTGATAGAACAGTTATGATCAACATAATTTTCCATGAACAACTTATAATTTTCCAATTGTTCTAAGGCGCTTACATCATACTTGGTAATACCTTCTGGTGCTTTTACAGGAAATTCTATGACCTTGGTTGTACAGGATTCCATTGTTTGTCCAACTTCTGGGTGGATAGGGTAATTCAACTCTTCACAAACCTTGACTAGTGGGTCAGACGCAGATATACGTACACGACGGATATAGTATGGTGAATGCGAATAATGAACGCCGCTTGATACAGTAGGTAACTGACTTAATGTACCTTCTGGCTTAACTGTTGTAACAAGAAGAGACTCGTTTTGGCCTATTTCTCCTGCATATTCTTTAACAGCAGTGTTAGCTTCAGTCCTAAGTTTGGCTAGGATACCTGCTTGATCTTCCTTTGTAAGTCCTGCCTTGTTAACCATATCTTGCCAGCCTGTTAGTGAACATCCTGTCAATTTGTCCCTTTGTTGTACATTGTTCCATTCTGGAATTTCTAAGTCGACACAAGTCATGCGGTAGCCTGCTCGCGCTGATAGTCTTTGGGCTTCAAGAAGTCCTTCTGTATCTAGATTTCCGTCTTGATCAACAAATGCATAAGTGTTAATTGTTGTTAAGTTGCATAGACCCTTTGAATCAAGTAAAATCTCGCCGCATGGATTTACACCGTTCATATTTGGACGACGTTTTGCGCCTGCAATTTCATTGACCCAACCTGGTTCGCCTGAATAACGCATTTGTTCGATTTGCCAATGTAAGTGTTCTCTAGTAGGTTTTTCTTTATAGTATATGGAGTTGTTACTCATTTGACGGTGGATAATATCTTGGTCAACAATCCATTGGCCATCAATTTGTTTATATAGGTTTGATTTTGCTTCGATGCATTCTTTATCATCAGCATCAACCAACACGATTTCAGCTGTTCTTCTTACACCGCCAACAACAACGTTTTCTCCGATAATATTAGCTACATCAAGACAGTCAATAGGGCGTAGTTTAACAAGACGGTGTTCGTCATATACAGCACGTTTCTTGATAACCTTAACGATTTTGATGAACATGTTCTTAATGGATTGATGTCCGCTTGCAGTACCACCAAAAGATTTTAAACGCTCTCCTTTTGGACGTACATTGTTGTAATTAATAATCACAGTTTTTATATTACGGTATTCGTTGGAGTAAATCAGTTTAAAGAAGAGGTCAATAGACTGAGTCCAACCTTCTTTGGAGTCACCAATCACAATGGTTGCAATTGAGTTGTGAGCGAAGACCAAACTAGTTGAATCCTCACGTTGGTTCATGGGTATAGGAGTATAATCTTCGTGAATAACTTCAAAATCTGCGCGAACTTTTGGTAACTTGGCAACATCGTCTTTTAGAACACGTACACCAACTCCAGAACCTACCATCAGAAGATAGAATAAGTCTTTAAATGCAGTGAAATTGTCAATAACTTGAAAAGCACAATTATAGTTACTCATTGGGTAGTTCAAGGATACGTCAGTACCACCAACCCAAAAGGTTCTTCCAGATAAAAACTGACGAAGGTTGAAAATATTATCAAAAAGTTTTTCGGCTTCTTCTCGGGTGGTAGGAACAAGGCTACAGTTGTATTCTACTGCTCTTCGTACGGTTTCCCACCAATATTCACGACGGTTTTCTTCTGGTAACCATCTGGAATATGTACGATAGTATACAAAACTTCCCAATTGTTTCATTGGGTTCGGCATGTGTTTATATTTACTGATAAATTCATCAGATAATATTCGGTTTGATGTGTCTTTAACACGTTCGTGTCTTGACTTGTCTCTTTCATAGCGGTAAAGAATATATTTCTTAGCTACATCTTTTCTTGATGATTCCATGAGTTTGTCTTCTACAATATCTTGAATTATGTCAACTGAAAATGGTGAAGAATAGGTCCCAAGTGTTTCAACGATTGAAGAAACAATGTTGTCACAAGTTATTTCATCAATACCTTCCTTCGTCTCTGACATAGCAAGAATTATGGCGTTTCTGATCTTTTCCGTACTGAATTCTACGACGGAATTGTTCCGTTTGATAACATTCATACTATCGCTCCTATACAATATATTGTACCGAAACTAAATCGGCACACAATATATTGTACAAACAAAAGAGACCTGCGTCAATATAATTATTTCGGATTTTACATAAAATTTAAGAACTAAAAACTTTGAAATCCACTATCAGTCACATAACATAAAGCCCTTACAAGTAATTGTCAGTCACTTGAAAAATCGACCTAGGAATATTTTTAAAATAGAGTATTATATAAAAAGATTAAAAATATTTGGATTTCAAAAGTTCATTTGATATAATTGAATAAAGGTGGTGATTTTTATGGGTGAAATTAAATTATCTAAGAAAGCATATGAAGCAGAATTAGGAAGGTTGCAAGTTGAATTGGTAAAACTTCAACAGTGGGTCAAGAAAGAAGGTCTTCGCGTTGTGGTAATCTTTGAAGGTCGTGATGCGGCTGGTAAGGGCGGAGTAATCAAGCGGATCACAGAAAAACTAAATCCTAGATCATGCAGAGTAGTAGCTCTTGGAGTTCCTAACGACAGGGAAAAAACTCAATGGTATTTTCAACGTTATGTTGCTCATTTACCTGCAGCAGGAGAAATTGTTCTTTTGGATAGGTCTTGGTACAATAGGGCAGGCGTAGAAAAGGTCATGGGCTTTTGTACAAAAGAAGAACATGAAGAATTCTTAAGGTCTTGTCCTGAGTTTGAAAAGATGTTGGTCCGTTCGGGGATTGTACTGTTGAAATACTGGTTTTCTGTTAGTGCAGAAGAGCAGGAAAAAAGATTTCAAGACAGAATTAATGATATTACTAAACAGTGGAAGCTAAGTCCAATGGATATAGAAGCAAGAAAAAAATGGGTAGAATATTCTATGGCAAAAGATGAAATGATGGACTATACCGATATTAAGCATGCACCTTGGTATGTAGTTCCGTCTGATAATAAGAAACATGCTAGAATTAACTGTATTACTCATTTTCTAAGTTCCATAAAGTATGAGGATGTTGAAAGGAAAAAAATGGTTTTGCCTCCTAAGCAGGTTAATGATTTCTATATTAGACCGCCGAAGAATGAACAGACTTTTGTTCCTGATGTTGCCATGGAACTAGCTAAGAAACATCAAAAAAACAAGAAAAAGAATAAGAAATAACTTTAAAGTAATAGTTTTTCTTTCTAAGGCTTCATATAATTATTTTGTCAAGACGGACGTTTTGTCCGTCTTGTTATGATAAGGAGGAAGCTTTTATGGAAAGAATAATTCATATCTTTAATAGTATTTATGAAGATCTTGGTGTTGGGAAACAGGTGATTAAAGGTTTTATGGATGAACTCAACTTCATAAAACAAGCATATTTTATAGGCGAGGACAAAGAAAATAAAGACTGGTATAAAGATGCCATCGTTTATTCTATGTACGTTGACTATTTTAATAAAGACATGGCAGGTCTTATATCGAAGCTTGATGATCTAAAAGACCTTGGCGTTAATTGTTTATGGTTGTTGCCTATCTTGGAATCTCCAATGATGGATGCAGGATTTGATATATCCGATTATACAAAAGTTCGACAAGAACTCCTAGGTGGTACATCCTTTGAACAATTAATTCAGGAGGCTCATCAACGAGGTATTCGTATCATTTTTGATATAGCTATGAATCATTGCTCCATAGAGCATTCCTGGTATCAAGAAGCTCGAATAGATCCTTCTAGCAAATATAGGGATTATTTTATTTGGTCTGATGATGGAAGGGGCTACGATAAGGCTAGAATTATATTTAAAGGCTTATGTAAAAGCAACTGGGGATATGATCAAGTAGCGGGTAAATATTTTTTTCATCGTTTCTTTGAGATTCAGCCGGATTTAAACTATAGGAATCCACAGGTCCTCTTTGATATGACAAAAATACTGGTGGACTGGAAAATCAAGGGTATTGATGGTTTTCGTGCAGATGCAGTTCCTTATATATGGAAAGAAGAAGGTACTAATTGTGAAAACCTGCCTAAAACCCATTTGGTTGTTAAGTTTATGAGGGCCGTTCTTGATTATTTGGATGAGGGAACTCTTTTTCTTGCTGAAGCTTGTCAACCACCAAAAGAGGTAGTAGCTTACTTTGGTAATGGTGATGAATGTCAAGCTGCCTATCATTTTCCTGTTATGCCAAGGATTTATAGTGCTCTTGCAAGCGGCGACAAGACATCTGTAGTAGAAACCCTTAATGAGTCAGTCACGCCGCCTATACCAGATACCAGTCAGTGGTTTATGTTTCTAAGGTGTCATGATGAATTGACCCTAGAAATGGTAAGGCCGGAAGAAAGAAAATATATATATGGAGTTTATGCTAAGAAGTCTCTTTGGGATTTTAGGCAAGGAGAAGGTATATCTGCAAGAATCAAGGATCTTTTTGATGGGAACATATCCAAAATGGAATTGGCATATTCTATTATGTTTACGCTTCTTGGCACACCGATTATATACTATGGTGATGAATATGCAAAAGGTAATGATGAGGCCTTCTATGAAGCTTACTCAAAGGAAACAGGTTACAAAGATTCAAGGTATCTAGTAAGAGGACCGATTGACTGGATTTGGGTAGAAAACGAGATGGAAGATATGAAAAGTTTGACGTATAAGACTTTTTATATGTTAAAAACAATGATAGAGGCAAGAAAAAACCATCCTGCCTTTTCTAGAGGGCGTTTAGAATTTGTAGACCTGGCTGAAAATGAAATTGACAATAAGTCTATTATGTCATATAAGCGATTTTATCTTAATGATCATGTTCTGATTATCCAGAATCTTTCAGGAAAAAAAGTCGACTTAAGCAAGACTAAACTTGAGGAGTTGATTCTCTTGAATTCAAGTGGTATGCCAGATGTTTTTTACCCTAATAGGAACTATAAAGAAAAAATCCGAGAAGATAAACTTGTTATTGATCCTTATGAAGTGCTTTGGATAGTAGGACGTTAGTCCTTAGTGTTAATAAACTGTCAAGAGATTGTAACCATTTGACTATAAAGGTTACAATCTCTTGATTCTTTACCGATATATCTTATGTAAAGGAGACTAGATATGAAAAACATACTTTAGAAGGAAGAACATTAAATTGGTAGTGTTCTTTCTTTTTGTCTATTTTATGATATGATAGTAAAAAGGAGTAGTAGCTATGATTGTTCAAGGTGAAGAAATTTCAGGGTCAGTTTTTCTCAGGAAACGTGATAAATCTATTGACATCTATAGAGGAATCTTAATGGTCATTATGGCTCTTGACCATACGGTTTTCTATATTATTGGTTCTCATCCCATGGAATATTTTGGGGATGGAGCTAGTGGATTCACGTTCCCTAAGTACGAAGAAACGTATATATTTTTGAATCGGATATTGTCACATATAGTAGCTCCTGGATTCTTCTTTCTTCTAGGTATTTCTGTTGTTTTTTATAAGGAACGCCATAATCAAACAGAAAGCAAAGGACTACTAACTGCTAAAGATACAAAGCATTTCCTGTTAAGAGGACTGATTATGATTATTCTACAGTTGACTCTTATTAATTTTGCATGGATGCTTGGTACCCTAAACTCTAATATTATTGCCTCTTCCATACCCTCAGGAGAAGGAGGGACCATTTTGATTTCTATGGATGTTATTGCAAGTCTTGCTGTTTGTATGGTCTTAGCATATTTTTTAAGTGGCTTAAAGTCTTATTGGATTATGGGTTTATCCCTTGTCCTTATTTTAGTAAATCAAATATTTTTTCCGAATCAGTACATGTTAAATAATGCATATCATCCATTGATTAGATGGTTTTATATACCGGGCCAGTCAGGAGCATTTCTTAGCCATTATCCAATCCTGCATTGGTTACCCCTCACAGGTTTTGGTCTTGTTTTTGGTCGTTTATATACAAAATCTAAAGATGGGGCTATGAAGGTAGCTGGAATTACGGGAGCTGGTCTTATATTAGCCTTTTGTCTGACCAGATTTTTATACATCTTTGACCAACACCCGCAAAATACTGGAATAAAAGGATTCTTTTCTTTAACTAAATATCCACCGTCCCTTTCATACTTTCTCTTCACCATGGGTGTTGGATTGGTTATGTTATACTTTGTGAATAAACTGAGTGGTCGTTTCTTGAAATTAAATTGGTTAAGGATTTTAGGAGAAAATTCAATGGCTTTTTATATTGTTCATCTTTATGTCTATGGTTTGATAGGACTAGTAGCTAAGAGAGTCCATGGACAAGTCTGCTTTTATCTTCTATGGATATTTGGCCTAGTGATTAGTTATTTCATTAGTAAAGCAATTAGTATCAGAAAAAAGAAAGTAAATGTATAGGTCGTTGCAAAAAAAGACCAACTTGGTTATAATAAATAGACTGTTATGAAGGAAATACTTCGTTTAATTAGGAGGACCAATGGAAAGAAAACCAATTATTGTTAACCATGATACCCAGGAGGGTCTTCGTCAGAAGGAATATATTAAGAAAATAAAGACTTTAAATGATAGATTTGAAAAGGAAAAAGGCTACAAGAAGCGGATGCATATTGCGACTTTTGGTTGTCAGATGAATTTTCATGATTCAGAGAAAATCAAAGGCGTTCTGGAGGAAATGGGTTACGAAGAAACTGATTCAGAAGATAAGGCAGATCTTATTGTCTACAACACTTGCGCTGTTAGAGAAAATGCTGAACAGAGAGTGTATGGCAGGGTGGGTCATCTTAAGTCCTTAAAAAGAAAAAATCCAAACCTTCTTATTGCCCTTTGTGGTTGTATGATGCAGCAGGATACGGTTATTGAACGATTGAAGCAGTCCTATAAACATGTGGATATTGTTTTTGGTACCCACAATATATATAAGATGGCAGAATTACTCGATACTAGAATGGCTACAGGTGAGCAGATTTTTGATATATGGGATTCCTATAAGGATATTGTTGAAGATCTTCCAACTGTACGTAAACACAAGTTTAAATCTAGTGTAAATATTATTTTCGGGTGTAATAACTTTTGTTCCTACTGTATAGTACCTTATGTTAGAGGTAGGGAACGATCCAGGGAAGTTCAAGATATATTGGAAGAGATTAGGGCCCTAGTGGCTGATGGCGTTGTTGAAATCATGCTTTTAGGTCAAAATGTTAATTCTTATGGTAAGAATCTTGAAAAAGAGGAGACTTTTGCAGGTCTGCTTGAGAAAATTGAAGCTATTGACGGTCTTGAGCGAATCAGATTTATGACTTCTCATCCAAAGGATCTTTCAGATGAATTGATTGAGGTTATGGCAAAATCCAATAAGATATGTCCCTCTCTTCATCTTCCTTTCCAATCAGGATCAAGTAAACTACTAAAGGATATGAACCGACGTTACACAAAAGAATCCTATCTTGAACTGGTTAATAAGATTAAGAAAGCTATGCCGGGAATTGCTCTTACAACGGATATTATTGTAGGTTATCCAGGTGAAACTGAAGAAGACTTCCAAGATACACTTGATGTGGTAAAAGAAGTGGAATATGATAGCGCTTTTACTTTTATATATTCAAAAAGAACAGGAACACCAGCGGCAGTTCGTGAAGAGCAGGTTCCTGATGAAATCTCTAAAAATCGGTTTAACCGTTTGATTGAGGTAGTTAATGATATAGCCAACAAGAAAAGTGTAGCTCATGTTGGTGGTAACTTTAAAGTACTTATTGAAGAAGTTAATGAGAAGGAAAAAGGTATGCTTACAGGACGTTTGGACAATGGACATCTTATACATGTTAAGGGTAGTCCTGAACTCGTTGGCAAAATTCTAGACGTGAAAGTGACAGAGGCAAAAACCTTCCATCTTATAGGGCAAATACAAGGGTAAGTGAGGTAGACATGAAAGGTAAACTGACACCAATGATGGAACAGTATATGGCCATTAAAGACCAATACAAAGAAGCCATACTTTTCTATCGTCTCGGTGATTTTTATGAAATGTTCTTTGATGATGCTATTCATGCATCTAGAGAATTGGAAATAACTTTAACTGGGAAGAACTGTGGACTGGAAGAACGAGCACCTATGTGCGGAGTACCTCATCATTCAGCGGAATCTTATATCAACAGGCTGGTTGAAAAAGGCTATAAGGTAGCTATCGCCGAACAGGTAGAAGATCCGGCTACGGCCAAAGGGATTGTAAAACGTGATGTTGTCAGAGTAGTTACACCTGGTGCAAATATCAACATGCAGACCTTGGATGAAGGTAAAAACAACTTCCTCCTTTGTGTATTTTCAGATATTGCTAATTATGGTGTTTCTTATGTTGATATAACAACAGGTGATTTTTATACGACTACCATTAAGAATTACGATGCTTTACTAGATGAAATAAGCAAGGTTCAGCCTGCTGAAATCATCATTAACAATGAACTTAAAGAAAATCTTGACTTTACTGAATTCTTGGATGACCGACTTAAGGTCTATACCAATCATTTTGATGATTGGTTCTTTGACAGGGAAAGAACAAGAAAGCGGATACTAGAACATTTTCAGATTTCAGTTCTTGATGGTTTAGGATTAAGCGGTCATGATGAAAGTATTATTGCAAGTGGAGCGCTCCTTGATTATCTGTATGATACCCAAAAGTCTAGTCTTGGTCATATTAATCATATCAGATATTACGAAGTTTCTTCATACATGTTGCTTGATATGGCAACTAGAAGAAATCTAGAATTAGTTGAAACCATGCGAGAAAAAGACAAACGTGGTTCTCTATTATGGGTGCTGGACAAAACTAAAACAGCTATGGGAGCAAGAAAACTTCGGTATTTTGTAGAGCAGCCGTTAACGGATCAAAGTCAGATTGAAGAACGATTAGATGGGGTTAGTGAATTGGTTGAAGACCTTATCATGCGAGAAGAGATTCGCGAATTGCTGACACCTGTATATGATATGGAAAGGCTCATGACTAAAATGAGTCTTGGAACAGCGAATCCAAGAGATCTTTTAGCCTTTCACCAATCTATATCCGTTCTTAGTGGCTTAAAGGAAATCCTTAGTCAAACTAAAAGTGAAGTACTTGAGAATATGGGGAGAGATTTAGATGATCTGGCTGATCTTTATGAACTGATTGAAGAGAGTATTGGAGAAGAGCCCCCAATTGCCATAAAAGAAGGTAAAATTTTTAAAGACGGCTATCATGAGGAAGTGGACCGATTAAGAAGTGCTTCCACAGACGGCAAGAAGTGGCTTGCAAGTCTTGAAGCTAAAGAAAAAGATGAAACAGGTATTAAGAATCTTAAGATCAAATACAACAAGGTTTTTGGTTATTATTTAGAAGTTACCAATTCCAACCTTTCAATGGTTCCGGATAGATATCAGAGGAAGCAGACGTTAGCTAATGCAGAGCGTTATATTACACCTGAACTTAAGGAAATTGAGAATACTGTTCTTGGAGCTCAGGATAAGCTTATTGCCTTGGAGTATGAGCTTTATGTTGAACTTAGGCTCAAATTAGCTGCGAATGTTGTTCGTATCAAGGAAACTGCTGAGAAGATATCAAGGCTTGATGCCCTTCAGTCTTTGGCAACGGTAGCTGTGTCCAGCCAATATGTTCGCCCTCAATTCAATAATCAAGGTCTTATACATATTGAAGAGGGCCGTCATCCTGTAATCGAAAAAATGATTGGCTATAATCAATTTATTACAAATGATACGCTTCTAGATATTGATGATCATAGGTTCTCTATTATAACTGGTCCAAATATGGCAGGTAAATCAACATATATGAGACAAGTTGCCCTTATTACTCTTATGGCTCAAATCGGCTCTTATGTTCCTGCTAGTATGGCTATGATATCACCAGTTGATCGAATTTTCACCAGAGTAGGAGCATCTGATGACCTATCATCAGGAAAGTCGACTTTTATGGTGGAGATGAGTGAAGTTGCCAATATTCTAAGAAACGCAACAAGGAAGAGTTTGGTTATTTTGGATGAAATCGGTAGAGGTACCTCAACCTTTGATGGCCTAAGTATTGCTTGGGCGGTGGTTGAGTTTTTAGTTAATGCATCTACCATTGGTGCAAAAACCTTGTTTGCCACTCATTACCATGAGTTGACTGAACTAGAAGGGAAAATTCCAGGCGTCCAAAATTACTGTATAACCGTAAAAGAGAATGGCGATGATATTATTTTCTTGAGAAAAATAGCCAAGGGTGGTGCGGATAAGTCTTATGGTATACAAGTCGCTAAGATAGCCGGAGTACCAGAGTCTGTAATCCTACGTTCAAAAGAAATTTTGTCAGAGCTCAGTGATGCGGATATAACTAAAAAAGCGAAAGATCTAACCGTTAGAGAAAAACCATTGCAACTTAATCTTTTTGAGGCGAAAGAAGATCCAACTATTAAGAAGCTTAAAGAAATGGATCTTAATAGCATGACGCCTCTTGATGCCCTTAATGCTCTTAATGAACTAAAGAGGTCCTTATGATACGATTACTTGATCAAGATACCATAAATAAAATAGCAGCTGGAGAAGTTGTGGAAAGACCTGTGTCGGTTATCAAAGAATTGGTTGAAAATGCCATTGATGCAGATGCTACAGCAATTACTGTTGAAATCGAAGAGGGTGGACTTAAACTCATCCGAATTACAGATAATGGTATGGGAATGACACGTGAAGATGTTTCAAATGCTTTTCTTCGTCATGCGACCAGCAAAATTGCTGATGCCACTGATCTTTCTGCTATTCACTCCTTGGGATTTAGAGGAGAGGCCTTGGCAAGTATCGCTGCTGTTAGTATGGTTGAGTGTATGACAAAAACCAGTGAGGCCATAACGGGTGTTCGATATCATATAGAAGGTGGTCAGGAGAAAGGTCTGATGGATATTGGTTGTCCTAAGGGGACTACTTTTGTCGTTAAGGACCTGTTTTTTAATGTGCCTGCAAGGAAAAAATTCCTCAAAACCGCTAAGACAGAAGCCAACTATGTGTCCGACCTTATTAGTCGAATTGCCCTCAGTCATCCGGGTATAGCCTTTAAATATGTTGTTAATGGCAAAGTGCGTCTGCATACATCCGGTAACTTTTCCTTAAGAGACTGTATTTATCAGGTCTTTGGCAAAGAGTATGCTAAACATTCTAAAGAAGTTTCTTATGAATCAGGGCAGATCAAGATTTCTGGTTATGTAGGTAAACCGATTATTAGTAGGGGCAACAGACAGTATGAGATTTATTATGTCAATGGTCGTTATATCAAATCTAGATGGATTCAAAAAGGGATTGAAGAAGGTGCTAAAGATGGTATGATGATTGGCCAATTTCCTTTTGGTGTCTTTTTTCTTGAATTGCCCTATCATATGGTTGATGTAAACGTCCATCCTAATAAGATGGAAGTTCGATTTGATCATGAGGAAGAGATCAGACATCATTTTATGCTCGCCGTTAAAGGAGCCTTATCTGATAGAGAACCGGTAGATAGGGTCACCTTGGAAGATAAACTTGAAAAAGAAGTAGAAAAAAGGATTGTTAAAGAAGAAAAGAAAATCCTTAAAGAAGCACCGGAACCCTTTGAAACTAACCGTCTTCAAAAAGAAGGGCCTAGGGAAGTTGAGACTGTTAAGGTCCGAAAAGATTACCATGACCAGTCTAGAATTGCTAAAAACAATTCTAAAGACCTACTAGCTTCTTCCCAGTCATTAACTAAACAGAATCAAAAGGTATACGATCTCTCAGCCATTAATAATTCTGTAAAGAAGAAGGATTCTGTGAAAACAGAGGACTTACAAAAAAAATCTCCTTTACAGGATGCTTCATTAGTTAAGGAAGCTCATCACGCTAATAAGATTCAAAAGGTTGAACCAACAGACCCTCCAAATCAACCACAGCAAGTGGAAGTTCAAAATTTGGACGTATTTCTTGATGAACAACAAATTAAGAAACATAGGGTCATCGGTCAAGTTTTTAAGACTTATTGGATTGTTGAATATGGAAAAGAGCTTTATATTGTTGACCAGCATGCAGCCCATGAAAAGGTTCTTTATGAGGATTGGGTTAAGGCTGTAAGTGAATTTAAGATTTCATCTCAACTGCTTTTAGAACCGAAAGTCTATGAACTGTCAGACAAAGAATTTCATATGTTTGAGTCTTTTCAGGATGATATAAGAGGACTAGGATTTGATACAGAAATCTTTGGAGAACAAACCATTATTGTGAAAAGTGTTCCCTATCTACTTAATACACCTATGCAGGATATGGATTTTATTCATTTCTTTGATCAGTTGGTTGAAGGTGAGGTATCCATACGTAAGGAAGAACAATATCTTCATAAACTAGCTTCAATTGCATGTAAAGCGGCTATTAAGGGTAATGATAGACTTTCGGAGATAGAGTACAAATCCCTTGTTGAACAACTACTCAATCTTGAAGATCCCTATCACTGTCCCCATGGTCGACCGACCATGATAAGGATGAGTAAATATGAATTAGAGAAAAAATTTAGACGCATCGTATGATGTGTGTTTCTATAGATATAGGTGGATGAAACGAGGTTATAAATGAAAAGAAAACTTGTTGTCATTGCAGGACCTACTGCAAGTGGCAAAACCAGTGTTTCCGTTGAACTGGCCAAACGAATTGGTGGAGAGATTATATCAGCCGATTCTATGCAGGTCTATAAATATATGGATATAGGCTCGGCTAAAGTGACGGAAGTCGAAAAGCAGGGTATTATCCATTATCTTGTAGATGAATTGGATCCCTCAGAAGGCTTTAGCGTCAATCGTTTTCAAAGAATGGCTAAAGATGCCATGGAGATTATTTATGCTAAGGGGAAAATCCCAATCATTGCCGGTGGAACAGGTTTTTATATACAATCAGTGACCAAAGATATTGATTTTACTAGAACGGATGAAGAAGAAAAGACTCGTAAAGAAGTGAATGATTATTATGATAAGCATGGCAAAGAGGCTTTGCATAATTGGTTAATGGAAGTGGATGAAAAGTCTGCCAAGGGGATCCATCCTAATAATGTGAAGCGTGTTAAACGTTATATTGAATATTTTCTTTTAACCGGAGAGAAAATAAGTGACCATAACCAGCGTGAATATAAAAAAACCAGTCCTTATGACCTAGATTTCTTCGTACTTAATATGGAAAGAGATATTTTGTATCACCGGATAAATAACCGGGTGGATAAAATGATTGAAAAGGGTTTGGTCGAAGAGGTTAAGCATTTAAGAGACATGGGTTTTACAAAAGATATGACGGCTATGGAAGGTCTTGGCTATAAGGAAATTCTTGATTATCTAAATGGAGAGTGTTCATTAGATGAGGCTATTTATCGTATTAAAAGGGACACTAGGCATTTCGCCAAACGCCAATTGACATGGTTTAGGCGGGAAAAATCAGTAAAATGGATACATGTGGACCATTTTGCTTTTGATGTCAGTCAAATTTGCCATGAAATTATAAATAATATGGCTTAGTTCAGATTTCTGGTTGAACAAAAATAGAATATACTATATTATATAATAAGAAAGTTTATTAGGGGTTACCTGATAAACTTATATCAAAACCTAATTAAAATAATATAAAGGGGGACGCAAAAGTGAGTAAACCAATTAACTTGCAAGATGTTTTTTTGAACCAAGTGAGAAAAGACAAGATTGTAGTTGTGATCTACCTAACCAACGGTTTTCAGCTTAAAGGCTTAGTAAAAGGTTTTGACAATTTTATTGTCATACTTGAGGCTGAAAGTAAGCAACAAATGATTTACAAACATGCGATTTCAACGGTGATTCCATCAAGAGAAATCCATTTTAACGCAGCTGACAACGCGTAAGAGCATGTTTTGAGAGGATTCTAAGATATATGAATAAGATGTATGACTCTTTAGGACTGAGTCCTGATGTTATTGAGCTTTCCAAAATTGTTGAGAATGAACTTAAGGAACGTTTTCTTGAAATTGATGAGATTGCAGAATATAACCAACTTAAAGTTCTTGGTGCCATGCAGAAGTGTCGACTGAGTGATATGCATTTTAATCATGCTACTGGTTATGGTTATAATGATTCAGGTCGAGATGCACTTGAAGAAGTTTATGCTTCCGTATTTCATACGGAAGCTGCTTTAGTTCGTCCACAAATAGTTTCCGGGACCCATGCATTAACCTTAGCTTTATCAGGGAATTTGCGTCCTGGGGATGAAATACTGGCACCTAGTGGTAAGCTTTATGATACCCTTCAAGGCGTCATTGGAATAAACCCTACTAAAGGGTCTTTATTTGAGTTTGGGATAACTTATAAGCAAGTGGATCTGCTAGAAGATTTCAGTTTTGACTATGCAGGCATAAAAGCGGCTATAAATGAGAAGACAAGACTTATCTCCATCCAAAAGTCCAAGGGCTATGACTGGAGACCAACCTTTTCTAATGCAGAAATTAAAGAACTGATAGAATATATTAGAAGCATTAAAGAGGATGTTATTATCATGGTAGACAACTGCTATGGTGAATTTGTGGAGTTTGATGAACCTAGTGATTTTGGAGCTGACCTAGTTGTTGGGTCCTTGATCAAAAACCCAGGTGGTGGATTGGCACCTATTGGTGGATATATAGCTGGAAAAAAAGAATATGTCGATCATGCAGCATACCGTTTGACCGCACCTGGCCTTGGTAAGGAAGTTGGTGCTTCTTTAGGAGTGACCCATGCCATGTTCCAAGGTTTATTTATGGCACCGACCGTTGTAGCGAGTGCCCATAAGACAGCCTTGTTTGCAGCAAGGCTTTATGAAAAACTAGGATTTAAGGTAATACCAGCTAGCAACGAGAAACGCTATGATATTATTCAAGCGATAGATATGGGAAGCGAAGCACGTGTTGTTGCTTTTTGTAAAGGTATACAGCATGCTGCACCTGTAGATTCTTATGTAGACCCAGAACCATGGGATATGCCAGGATACGATGCGCCTGTTATTATGGCTGCAGGGGCTTTTATTCAAGGTTCATCTATTGAACTAAGTGCCGATGCACCGATTAAGCCTCCCTATACCGTTTATTTCCAAGGTGGACTTACTTATTATCATGGGAAGTTCGGCATACTTAAATCTCTACAAACCCTTATTAATGAAACCAATTATTCCATTAACATATAATGGAACATTGACAAATACAAGGGAAGTCAGTATAATTTCCCTAAAATAATCTATAGGAGGCAAAACAGTGAAGAATATAGGCGTTAATACCCTTAGAAAGATGTACCTTGATTTTTTTGAAAGCAAAGGTCACTTACAAGCCGCCAGCTTCCCATTAGTACCTAAGAATGATAAAAGTTTGTTGCTAATTAATTCAGGTATGGCTCCACTTAAGCCATATTTCACAGGCCAGGAAACACCACCAAATGTACGAATGACTACATGTCAAAAATGTATCCGTACTGGTGATATTGAAAATGTTGGTAAAACAGACCGTCATGGTACTTTCTTTGAAATGCTTGGGAACTTTTCCTTTGGTGACTATTTCAAGAAAGAAGCCATAGCATGGGCTTGGGAATTTTTTACCAAAGTATTAGAGATTCCTGAGAACCTTCTTTATGTGTCCGTTTACGAAGAAGACCAGGAAGCAGCTGATATCTGGCACGAGCAAGAAGGCCTACCTAAAGACCGTATCGTCTATATGGGTAAAGAAGATAACTTCTGGGAACATGGTCTTGGACCTTGCGGTCCGTGTTCAGAAATCTATGTAGACCGTGGCCCTCAATATGGTTGCGATAACCCTAACTGTGCAGTCGGTTGTGAATGTGATCGTTACGTTGAAGTTTGGAATCTTGTTTTTACACAATTTGAAAAACTAGAATCAGGTGAATATGTTCTCCTTGATAATCCTAATATTGATACAGGTATGGGATTGGAACGTCTTGCTGTTATTATGCAGGATGCAGAATCATTTTTTGATATTGATACTATGCGTGAGCTCCGTTATGAAGTTTGTCAATTAGCAGGAGTCAAGTACAAAGAAGATCCAGTCAAGGATGTTTCTATTCGTAAGATAATGGACCATGTTAGAAGTGTAACCTTCATGACGTCTGATGGAATTATGCCGTCTAATGAAGGTCGTGGATATGTTATGCGTCGTCTTCTTCGCCGTGCGGCCCATCATGGTAAGATTCTCGGTATTGAGGGTAGCTTTATGACTAAGCTTGCCTCAAACGTTATTGAAAATTCAAAAGATGGTTATCCGGAACTTAAGGAAAAAGAGGCATACATCCTCAAAGTTATTTCTGTTGAAGAAGAACGTTTTGCAGAAACTATTGACAAAGGAATGGACATTCTTGAAGGATACTTCCTAGACTTAGGAAAAGATAAAGTCCTTGCTGGCGATAAGGCCTTTACTTTATATGATACATATGGATTCCCGGTTGAGTTGACCGTCGAAATAGCTGAAGAAAGAGGCCTTACAGTTGATTTAGTTGAATTTAAAGCCGAAATGGAAGCCCAGAGGAAACGAGCAAGAGAGGCTCGTGAAGAAAGTAACTATATGGGAGCTAAAGAAACAGTCTTCAATAAACTACCTATCAATATTGGTGGTACTTTTGATGGTTATCACCATACATCCCTTGAAAGTGAGATCACGGGACTAACTGCTGGTGATCAAGTAGTTGATGAAGTTATAGAAGGCCAAGAAGTTGCTGTTATAACAAAAGTAACACCTTTTTATCCTACATCAGGTGGTCAACATGCAGATACCGGTATTATTGAAACAAAAAGCGGAAGTATTAAAATTACCGATGTCAATAAGGTTGTTGGTTCGAACATTGCTCATATGGGTCAAGTAATCAGCGGAAGTATCAAGGTTGGTCAAAAGGCTAGTCTTAGGGTAGACGTTAACAAACGAATGGCTACAGCTAAAAACCATAGTGCGACTCATTTACTCCAAAAGGCACTTAAAACGGTATTAGGGGATCATGTTGAACAAAAAGGTTCAAGTGTAAATGCAGACAGACTTCGTTTTGACTTTACCCACTTTGAAGCTATTGATAAAGAAGACCTTCAAAGGGTTGAAGATTTAGTTAACGAACAAATTCAAGCTGGTCTTGATGTTGACATAAAAGAAATGTCTATATCGGAAGCTAAGGATATGGGAGCCATGGCCCTCTTTGGTGAAAAATATGGTGAAACAGTCCGTGTTGTTAATATGGGAGGCTATTCCATTGAGCTTTGCGGTGGTACTCATTTGACCAATACTTCTGAAATTGGTTTATTTAAGATTGCATCTGAGGGTGGTGTTGCAGCAGGAGTCAGACGTATCGAGGCTTTAACAGGCAATGGAGCAATCGCTTACTATAGAGATCTTGAAAAAATGGCAAAACAAGCAGCAAGTATTGCCAAGACTGATCTTCCAGGACTTGCCCATCGTATTGAAACCCTTATTGTTGAGCTGAAAGACCTTAAGAGCGAAAATGAAAAGCTGAAGTCAAAAGCGGCGTCTTCCATTGTTGATGATATTATCGCAAATAAGATTATGGTTGGTGATACCAGTCTTATTACAGCGAGACTAGATGGCTTTGACAACAACCGTTTGCGTGATCTGTCTGATAAGATTAAAGACAAGATTAAAGACTGTATTCTTATCCTTGCATCAGATTCAAATGGAAAGGTACCACTAATTGTTGCTTGTGATGACCTAGCCGTAAAAAAAGGAGCTCATGCAGGGAACATCATTCGTAGCGTTGCAAAAACAGTAGGAGGCGGTGGTGGTGGTAAACCTCAAATGGCCCAAGCAGGTGGACGCGACGCATCAAAAATAGATGAAGCTTTAACACAAGGTATTGAGCTGTCCAAAGAACAACTGAAGTAATCCATGAAAGCTGTGCAGCTGAAGCTAATTATTCCTGTACAGCTTTTATCTTTTATAGGATATTTTATCGGAGGTGAACAGTGATAAAAACAGTAATTTTTGACTTAGACGGAACCTTGGCTAATACCATTGGGGGTATAGCCAGTTCCTGTAATTATGTTTTGGAAAAAAGGGGTTATAGTCCCCATTCTATTCTGGATTATAGAGATATGGTAGGAAATGGTTTGGCATTGACTATTTTTAGAGCCCTGCCTGAAGAAGTGAAAAAAGATTTTTTTGATAAGTATCCTAATTATCAAGAGGCTATAGCTGGCGGTAATGAAGGTGAAGTAGATCTTAACGAGTCTTTTATAGGTGAATATATAAAAGATTTAATTGACTTCTATATAGAACACCCCCTAAAGGAAACGAGTCTTTATAAAGGTATATATGAGATGTTAGATGGTCTTGATGACAGGGGTATAACATGGGGGATACATACAAATAAGACTAAAAGTATTGCAGTGAAAATTGCTGATTATTTTTTCTCCGACCGTACGTATCTAGGTTTATCAGGTCCTGATGAAAATACTGAGAGAAAGCCAGGAACTGGTGGAAGTATTCAATTGATTGGTAATGATTACAATAAAGATGAAATATTATATGTTGGTGACACAGAAGTTGATGTTAAGACGGCTAGGAATCTAGGTATAAAAGTTGCTTGTGTAAGCTGGGGTTTTCGTAGTCTTGAACATCTAAAAAAACAGAAGCCAGATTATATACTTCATCAGCCTAAAGACTTGCTGGAAATCATTGACTAAGTTGTATTGTTAAGCATAAAAAGCATGTGAATATGATTAATGGACTTTTTAAAGTTATAAGTTATTGACTCATAGGAGAATTATGGAACTTAAGAGACAAATTACTGAATTAAAACTTCAAGATGAATTTAGGCCCTTGATCGAAGAGTTTGCTGAACAGACCAATGCATTGTTTGAAAACGAAATCCATTCAATATATATCTGTGGTTCCATTCCAAGGGGACAGGCAATACCCTATGTTTCAGATGTAGATTTTACCATTGTATTTAAACATGAACTCAAATCATACTATATGGAAACCATTCAACATCTAAAGCATGTACTTAGGTCAAAATATCCGATTATTACTAAAGTAGATATAGCAAGTTGTACGGTTTCAGATGTTATGGAGCGTCAGGATGAATGGGGGTTTTGGATTAAGATTGTCAGTGTTTGCATATATGGTAACGATTTAGGTAATGTTTTAGAACCAATTCATATCACAAAAAAACTTATCGAAAATCTAAACAAAGAAACCATGCATGTTATATCCAGAATACTTAATAAACTCCGTTTTACAGATAATGAACTTGAAATAAAAAGCTTACGACATGCCCTAACAAAACGCTTAATTCGGGCTATGTTTACATTGATCCTTCATAAGGTTGGCTACTGGACTGACGATTTTCCTCTTATTTTTGATCATTTGTATGCAAATCTACCAGAAGAAGAAAAGAAAATCCGTGCCCTCAACTTCTTTTTAAATAACGAAGAATCTTCTATGGAGGAGTATTTGTCAACAGTATATGGTATCATGAGGTATCTACAAGATCGTTTAGAAAATTTGTGATAGTCACAAATATATTATGGATGTTGATTAAGAAGGTAAGGACTTCATAAGTCAAAGTTTAGCAAGGTATGAGATACCTAAAAACAAGTTAAAAAAACTAAAATAAG